>CAZNDO010000049.1:0-4401 GCA_964571855.1 uncultured Gemmatimonadota bacterium | reverse complement strand
TGGGACTCGGCGGGCTCGGGAGGCCACCTCTACCTGGGCCCGTCGGACGGGATGGGCGAGATCGTCCTCGTCTCCTGCGACACGACGGCGTACACGTACGAGTTCGTTCCCCGTGTCGCGGGGTTCTCGTCGAACGGGAGCGACCCCGACACGACCGGTGCGTCGTTCGGGTGCGGCGTGGCCCCGAAGATGGTCCCGGGCGAGCCCGCAGGCAGCCCAGCGTTCGAGTGGTCGGAAGACTATGACGAACCGCCCTCCGGCAAGGGCGCGAACGGGAACGTCACGCTGATCCGAGCGCTCGCATCGAGTCCCAACACGCTGATCGTAGGCGGTGCGTTCTCCGCGGTGGATGGCCTGACCGTGCCGAACCTTGCGCGGCTGACGATCTCGCGAGGCAGCGGGGCACTGAGCACGGCGTGGGACATTCCCACCCTGTGGAACTCCCTCTCGGCGCTCTCGGCGTCGAAGTCGTACCTCGCCGCCGACCAGGACGCGTCCACCGGAACGCTCCTGGTGGGAGGCGATGACGCGAGCCAGCCACTGGCCGTCGTGACGAGCTCCAGCGCGTACGCGGACGCACCACCAGTGACGAACCCGTATGCGATGGAGGTTCGCGCCGTCGAGCACTGGAGCGAGAACGGCAAGTTCCTCGTGGCCGGCGACTTCCGCGGTACGGGGACTCCCGGCAACGGCGACCTGCACGGCCTCGCGCAGTACGACCCCTCGGCGCAGTTCAACGAGCGGTGGCAGCCGTTCGGGTACCCGATCACGTCGGAGGTCTGGTACGTCGAGCAGGACGGCTTCTCGCAGGGCGCAGTGGACGCCATTCTGGAGGTGAAGGCGCCGGGCCGGCCGCTCGAGGGAGCGGTTCTCGTAGGTGGCCGGTTCCGCTACCTCTTCAACCCGTCGGATGCCTTCGACGTGCAGAACTGCGCGTGGCTGGACCCCTCGGACGGCTCGTTCGAAGGCCTTCCGGTGGGCGCGCCAGTGTACACTATGGTGCAGACCAACGACGCGATGGCCCTGGATCAGGGATTGATCGTGTACGCGGCAGGCGACTTCGGCACCGAGGACGGGCAGGGGTACGAGGAGTCCCCGGTGATCGTCTCGTACGTGGGCGGCAGCGCTCCGGGCGGATGGGGCCCTCTGGTTCCTGGGCCGTATCCTCATCCCGGGCCCACGACCGAGAGCCAAGTGACCAGCCCCGTGATCCATCAGCTGATCGCCACGCGGGATCACCTGTACGCGATCGGGGACTTCGACCAGGTGCTGCCAGCGCGCGGCGAAGACCTCGATTTCTCGCGCGGCTTCGCTCGGTACTCCTTCACGACCGGACGGTGGGAGGGTATGGGAGAGGGGCTTGAGGGCGTCGGTATGGCCGGGACGGCGGCGTGGCCGGCAGTCTTCGTCGGAGGTACGTTTGAGCAGGTGGGCGATGGCGTGGAGTCGTTCCACATAGCCGAGGCGGACTTCCCTGCCTCGACAGGTGTCATCGAAACAGCTGCCCAGCGATCGCGGGCGGCCCTCGACCTGCGGTCACCGCGCCCGAATCCGATGAAGCACGGTGCGGTCATCCACTTCTCCCTGTCGGCCGATGCTCACGTGCTTGTTGCGGTGTATGACGCCGCAGGTCGCGTCGTCCGGAAGCTCGCGTACGGAGCGATGACAAGTGGACAACACGCGGTGCCATGGGATGGTCTCGAGACTGACGGTTCACGTGTGTCGTCAGGAGTGTACTTCGTCCGCGCCTCGGCCGGATCCGATGTCGCGACCGTCAAGTCGATCGTCGTGAAGTAGGCGGAACGACGCATGAGCAGAGCGCGAGGCGTGTGGCTGATGGCAGGTGCCCTGCTGCACTCCCTTGCGCTCGCTCTTGCCGCTCCCGCGATCTCGCGGGCGGGTGTCCTGATGGTGCACCCGGACTATACCGGTCCGTACTTCACGGTCCAGGAAGCGGTGGATGCGGCGTCTGATGGGGACGAGATCGTCCTCACCGACGGCGTCTTCCGTGGCTCCGGGAATACGAACGTCCTGATACTCGCCAAGGCCCTCACGGTGCGCTCCGAGTCAGGGAACCCGGAGGCCTGTATCCTCGATGGCCAGGGAGAGCGACAGGGTCTGCGATTCGAGTACATCGCCGGTGTGTCGCGTGTAGTCGGCCTCGGGTTTCGGCGGGGCGGCACGAGGTTGGCTGGAGGCGTCGCCTTCTGGGCAGCCGATGGCCATGTCGAGAGATGTACGTTTGAGAGTAGCGAAGCCTGGTCTGGTGCAGCCATGGCAGTGCAGAAGTGCAGCGTGACTGTGCTTGCATCGTCGTTCGTCGGCAACGTCGCGACCTATGCACACGGTGGTGGGATCACAGTGACACAACAGGGAGAGCTCGCGCTCGTCGGCTGCACCTTCGTCGACAATGGCGCCCCTTCCGATGGAAGGGGGGCGGCCATCTTCATGAGTTGGAGCGGTCCCTTGACGATCGACCGCTGCGTCTTCGCGTTCTCTCGATTCGGGAACGCGATCGACTGCGAACCACCGTCGCCGATCACGATCACGTGCTCGAACATCTTCGGCAATCCCGGCGGCGACTGGGTGGGTCCGTTGGCCGGGATGGAAGGCATCGACGGGAACTTCTCCGCGGACCCGCTCTTCTGCGTCCCCCCGCCGGAGGGAGTCTACACGCTGCAGCCCGGCTCGCCGTGCGGCCCGGACGGTCCGTGCGGGTTGATCGGGGCGCTGCCCGTGGAGTGCGAGGTGCCCGAGCCGACCCCGCCGCCGCCGGCGACGGTTCTCGGCCCGCCGCTGCCGAACCCCACGAGCGATGGGGTCACGCTGACCCTGGATGTGGCCTCGGGTGCAGTGGGGGCCTACCGGCTCCGCGTGTACGACCTGGCGGGGCGCCGCATCCTGGAGAGGGTCATCCAGGCTCCGGCGCCGGCGTCCTACGCGGTCGGCTGGGACGGTCGGGACGCGGGCGGGCGGGCCACGCCGGCCGGCGTGTACTTC
The DNA here is from genome assembly GCA_964571855.1 of uncultured Gemmatimonadota bacterium. Classification (GTDB taxonomy): domain Bacteria; phylum ARS69; class ARS69; order ARS69; family ARS69; genus CAYYFX01. The sequence goes on along the minus strand of CAZNDO010000049.1, from coordinate 1,401 downwards.
CTGCGGCTGGACGGGCCGGGCCTCACCGACGCGCGGCGTGTGGTTCGTCTCCCCTGACGAACTCCCTGGCGTCGAGCCGCTCGTCCTGTCGGCTGGTTCCGCCCACGACAACGGCGTTCGTGGCGGCGCCAGCGGTTGGGCCGTGGGGCAAGGTTGTCAAGTTGCCTAGTCTCGCCATGTTGCCCGACGTGGGCAGCGGTGGTGATCAGGGCACTCGACGTGTTGTTGTGAGCCACCGAGGCCCTCATGGATCCGAACGAGACCGCGCCCGCGTGCGAGATTCTTCGCCGACGATCTCCTCCGCGCGCTTTGGGCGACCAGGTGCCCCCCTCAGAACCCCACCGCGCATCCGTCCTTGCGCGAGTCCGACGCGCCTTCCCACACGTCGCCCGCGCGGCGGATGATCTGCGCGCCGCCGAAGGGGGCGGCCGAGCGTTCGATGCGCACGGGATGTCCGAGCTGGCGGAGCCCCTCCTCGGCGGGAAGCGGGATGCCGTGCTCCAGGAGGACGGTGCCGTCGGACTCCACGAAGAAGCGCGGCGCGTCCGAGGCGGCCTGGGGATCCTGGCCGTAGGCGTACACGCGCGTGAGCAGTTGCACGTGACCCTGCGGCTGCATGGCCCCGCCCATCACGCCGAACGCCATGTCCGCGGCGCCGGCGCGGGTCACGAAGCCGGGCAGGATGGTGTGGAAGGGGCGCTTCGCGGGGCCGACGCGGTTCGGGTGGCCCTCCTCCAGCGAGAACCCCGAGCCGCGGTTCTGCAGGGCGATCCCGGTGCCGGGCACCACGATCCCGGAGCCGAAGCCGCGGTAGTTCGACTGGATGAACGACACGAGCCGCCCGTCCGCGTCCGCGGCCACGAGCAGGACGGTGCCGCGCTCCGTGGGGAGCACGTCGCGCAGCGGCTGCGCGCGCCCGGGATCCACGCGGCTGGCCAGCGTGTCCAGCCGCGCCTCGCCGAGCAGGAGCTTCGGCGGCATCGGCACCGCGTCCGGATCCGCCACCCAGCGCCGCGCCTCGGCGATGCCCAGCTTCACGGCCTCGATCTGCAGGTGCAGCGCCTCCGCCGAGTCCACGTCGTGCACCTCGAGCGGCAGCCGCTCCAGCACGCCGAGCGCGATGAGCGCCGCGAAGCCCTGGCCGTTCGGCGGCAGCTCGTGCACCGACACGTCGCGGAACATCACGGAGAGCGGCTCCACGTCCAGCCCCTCGTGCGCCGCGAGGTCCGCCTTCGTGAGCGCGCCGCCCTCCGCCTCGGACGCGGCCGCGATCCGGTCCGCCAGGTCCCCCCGGTAGAAGTCCTGCCCCTTCGACGCCGCGATCGTGCGCAAGGTCTCCGCCAGCTCCGGGCAGCGGAAGACCTCGCCCGCGCGCGGCGCGCGTCCCTCCGGCAGGAACAC
>CAZNDO010000048.1:0-4895 GCA_964571855.1 uncultured Gemmatimonadota bacterium | reverse complement strand
GTGTTCCTGCCGGAGGGACGCGCGCCGCGCGCGGGCGAGGTCTTCCGCTGCCCGGGCACCCGAACCGCGTCGGCCCCGCGAAGCGCCCCTTCCACACCATCCTGCCCGGCTTCGTGACCCGCGCCGGCGCCGCGGACATGGCGTTCGGCGTGATGGGCGGGGCCATGCAGCCGCAGGGTCACGTGCAACTGCTCACGCGCGTGTACGCCTACGGCCAGGATCCCCAGGCCGCCTCGGACGCGCCGCGCTTCTTCGTGGAGTCCGACGGCACCGTCCTCCTGGAGCACGGCATCCCGCTTCCCGCCGAGGAGGGGCTCCGCCAGCTCGGACATCCCGTGCGCATCGAACGCTCGGCCGCCCCCTTCGGCGGCGCGCAGATCATCCGCTGCGTGGGCGACGTGTGGGAAGGCGCGTCGGACTCGCGCAAGGGCGGCTGCGCGGTGGGGTTCTGAGGGGGGGCACCTGGTCGCTCAAAGCGCGCGGAGGAGATCGTCGGCGAGGATCTCGCACGCGCGCGCGGTCTCGTTCGGATCCATGAGGCCCTCGCCCGGATGAAATACACGCCGGACGATGCCGGCGAGCCGTCCCTGCCAAGGCTTCAGTGAAGCCGCACGACTCGCCGCGTCTCACCGAGGCCTGGCCCCTCCAACCGAAGGAAGTACACCCCTGCAGGCGTGGCTTGCCCGCGCCCATCCCGACCGTCCCACGCCACCGCGTAGGAGGTTGGCGTCGGCACTTGGATGACACGCGCCAAGATGTGCCGCCCCGCGACGTCGTACACGCGCAGCTGGTACGAGCCGACCGCGCCGACGGCCACGTCCAGGCTCAGCGTCACGCCGTCACTCGTTGGATTCGGCAGCGGAGGACCGAGCGTCGTGACTTGCAGGACCGGTATGGGATCAGCCTCGTCGCACTCCACCGGCAGCGCGCCAATCAGCCCGCACGGGCCGTCCGGCCCACATGGTGAACCGGTCTTCAGCGTGAATACCCCACCGGCAGGATCACAAAGAAGAGGATCCGCAGAGATGTTCCCATCCTGACCCCCAAGACCCGACAGCGTGCCAACCCAGTCCCCCACGTCGTTGCCGTACGCGTCCGTGCAAGCGACCCGCACAGAGCTGCTGCTGTCGGCCCACACTGGCTCTCGAAACACGCCGGAAGCCATGATGGTGTTCTCGACACTCGCATAGGCTCCGGAGTCCAAGGCGATACTCGACCCCTGGGCCGGTCCTTCAGCGCCGTTCCCGTAGAACGTACACCCCCGCACCGCGACCTCGCCTCTCACTACTGAGACCGCCCCTCCCCCGTAGTGGGTCGCCCCGTTGTGAGCGAACACCGTGCTGGCAACGTCTATGCTGCAGTCCTGCACGAAGACCGCGCCACCACCCTGCGCGAGGCACAGCCGGAACTGGCAGTCCCTCACACTTCCGCCGCTCCCCCAGAAGACGATGGCGCCACCCAGGTCCGCGCCGCCGCCCCGCTCCACGGTGACTCCGGACACTTCGCTCCTTCCGTCGGCCCAGCGGAAAAACAGAGCGCGGCTCTCGCCACCACAGTCAATGATGCACCGTGTGGCATCCCCTGATAGAGACCGAATGGCGACCGCCTTCCCGGCGACAACGACATCTTGGTTTCCTTGCCCTCCGAATCGGCCGTTTCCGAGGAGGATGATGTCGCCGCTGGACGCCACATCCACCGCCTGCTGTATGCTACCGGCATCGCCGCTCCCATCCGGATGAACGACCCACTCCCGCGCTAGTGCATCCGAACCGCAGGCCAAGAGCATGGGCAGTCCGCGCCAAAACCACTTTGACTTCGTGCCGACACCCATCCCTTGATCCCCTCGGCGGCAGGCTTGGCTGGGTCGCGGCTGGCCGGGACGACGACGCCCAGCGTGACCTCAGCGAACTAGCGTCACCTTTCTTGACTCTGTTTGGAGTCCGTCAGTGAGGCGCACGAAGTAGACGCCGCCCGGACAGGCACGGCCCGCTAGATCTTTGCCGGCCCAGGTGGCCGTGTGCGGTCCACTCGCTACGAGTCCCTGGAACAGGGGTAGCACCTCGCGACCCGCAACATCGTGGACCGAGATCTTGACGCGGGTCTCGCGGGGGACAGTGTAGGTCAATTGGATGCCGCGCCCCGGTCCAAAGGGGTTCGGCGCCGTCACGAGACGGAGCCCCCTGGGAAGACCGGGGTCCGTTGCGCGCACGTCTGTCGCGCCGCCACCGAAGTCCGCCAGTCCGACACGGTACGAGTCCTTCCACGCCACATCGTGAACCGCAGTGAAGTCGCCACCGACGAGCACCGCCGGCCAAGCTACTGCGGCCGTGCGCGGAACCTCGTTGAACACCGGCCAGCCGAGGGACTCCCACCTTCCGGTGTCGAAAGAGAATCTCGCGAAGCCATCAGCGAGCTGTGCGAATGAGCCCCGCGCCGGCAGCACACGATCGAAGTCTCCAATCGCGTACAGATGATCCCGCGTCGCCACCAGCTTGTAGATCATGGCCGACGTAAAGGCATCGTCGGTGAAGGGACCGGGATACGGGAACGACCCCGGGGTGATTGGTGTCAGTGCGCCCGGAGCGGTACCGCTGAAGTCTGACATCAAGACGGATGCCCTCTCCAAGCCCTCGCTGCCCTCCACCGTTCCGAAGTCGCCCGCGAAGTAGACAACGAGGCCGCCGTCGACGGCCATCTCAGGAGACTGAGCCATCGTGTAGACCGGGGCGTCGACGAAGAGGCCGTCGAAGGACCCGTCTGACGGATCCAGCCACGCACAGTTGGCGGCGTAGATCGGACCTGCGGAGGCTCCGAACACGTAGCGGAATCGCCCGCCGACGAGGATCGCGCCGTCGAGCGCACGGCCAGGAGCGCGCACCTCGTGCAGCGCGTCCACGGCGCCTGCCGAAAAGCCGTCGTTCTCCACATACCAGAAGTCCGACGAGATCGGATAGCCGAACGGCTCCCAGCCGAACAGCGGTCCGGAGTCGGGGTCATACTGCGCAAGCCCGTGAAAGTCGCCGGACCCGAGGAAGGACCCCGAGGACTGAAAATCCCCTGCCACGAGGAACTTCCCGTTCCCACTCCAGTGCTCGATCGCCCGGACCTGACGTGAGTACAGAGTCCCATGCATGGGAGGAGCGTCTGTCCACACTCCACTGCTCGTGACTACAGCCAGCGGCTGGGCAGGATCGTCGCTTCCGACGAGGAGTGACCCATCGGAAGGGTCTTGATCCGCTCCAAGGTAGGCGTACGAAGTGGCGAGCGGTGACAGACCGCCCCAGGCGGCGGGGAGGTCCCACGCTGTTGACACAGCACCGCCGGCTCGGGTCAACGTGAGACGCGCGAGGTTTGGAACCGATAGGGCATCCACTTGCGAGAACTGCCCCCCCACGATGAGCGTATTGGGGTTTGCGGACAACGTACGGATCAGGGTGATGGGCGCATCCGCGCCCTCGCCGACGCCGGGCTCGTCGTAGTCCGGGGACCACTCGTAGGCGAGTGAGCTGACTGGCTCCCGGTTCATGCTCGGGAAGACGCCGCAGCCGTGCTCCGATCCGGTCGTGTCTGGAGCGGCTCCGCCTGACGCAAAGCCGGCGGCACGCGGAATGAACTCGTAGCTGTAGAGCGTGGAGTCGCAAGACACAATGACGACATCATCCAGCCCGGATGAGGCCTCAAGGTGGAGCCCGCCGCCAGACGCGGAAGAGTCCCAGACGGTGATCGTGCCAAGGAGGACATCGACGTCCTCCCCTGCAGGGCAGCCTCCGATCCCAAGCAGCAACCGCGGGAACGTCCCCGCGTTGACGATGCCGCTTGCCGGCGAGAAGCCGAAGGCGACGATGTCGCCCTCGAGCGTCGCGTCGAGGGCGGAGGCGCCCTGCTCCGAGCAGTTGAGCCACAAGTACAACGTGTCGATGCCCACGGGCGTCATGGAGACGTTCGCGTGGGGATCGGAGTCGCTCATGCTGAGCGTGAGGTCGTAACCGGCCCGGACCCCGCACGGGATCAGGAGCGGCAGAGTACAGGCAAGACACGCGAGGCGACCGAGATTCGATCTCATCTTCCAGTCCCTCCCGGCGGGGCGCGACGTTCCGGCGCCGGAATGCGTCGCGTTCCGCGGCACGGCGGCAAGTTGCGCTTCCCGCAAGACCCTCTTGCCGGGCAGCTTGCTTGCCCCGTGTCAACTTTGTATGGCCAGGGGGGGGGGTCTTTTCAAGCGAATCCGGAGACATCGAACATGATATCCGTCAGTTCGCGCCTGGCCGCCACGCGGCCGAATAGCCACAAGATGTTGCCTCGCAAGGGACAGCGATCCGTCTCCCATCACACGCCTTTCACCGCTGCACCGCCGCCACGAACGCCGTCGTCCGTCCCGCGACCTCCAGGAACGTGATGCGCTCCCCCCGCGCCGTCCGCGCGTCGGCGGCGCGTCCCCAGCGGTGGTGGAAGAGCCACGCGCGCGGGAAGCGGGACTTGTCCGCGTCCACCGCCACCGCGCGGCGGATCACGCGCAGGAGCATCGTGCGCAGCCGGCGGGCCTCGGTTGCCGTCAGCGCGGACGCGCGGCGGCGCGGATCGATGCGGGACTGGTAGAGCACCTCGTCCGCGATCCAGTTGCCCACGCCGGCCGCGAACCCCTGGTCCAGGAGCACCGCCTTCACCGGCGCCGCGCGCGCGCGGAGCGCCCGCGTCAACTCCGCCGGCGCCGGCGGCGACAGCAGCGGGTCGAAGCCCAGCCGCGACACCGGCGGCTCGTTCTCCGGATCCTCGCGCAGGCGGATCCGGCGGATGGCACTGGGTCCACGCGGATCCCGCGCTGCCCGCCGACCCGCCCACATGCGAGCTGCTGCACAGGATCCGCGTCCCCACGCTGGTCGTGACGGGCGAGCGCA
>CAZNDO010000047.1:0-5494 GCA_964571855.1 uncultured Gemmatimonadota bacterium | reverse complement strand
CTCGCTCACGACGGGGCTCTCATAGAAGGTGGTACGAAGAACGGGGGCGGCTCACCTCGAGAAACTCCGCCAGAGTCGCGACCTCGAAGGGGCGGTCTGGAATGCGCTTGAGGACTCTGAAGAATCTGGCGTCGTTGAGGACAAAGAGGTCCGCGTACGCGGCCACGGCAGCGTGCATCAGGTCGCGTGAGTCTCCTTGATCAGCGTGCCGCCCCTCAAACGAGTAAGCGTAGAGAAGGGAGGCGCTCGCGTCGATGTACGCCCGAGTGTACGGAATCCTCAGAAGGCCTTCCGCCTCCCCTGGGGCTACCGGGGGAAGGGCCAGACGCTTGAACATGTCTTCCGCGAGCAGCACGCGCGAGCGAGCGAAGTACTCCTGGAACGGAATTGTGCGGTCCGAGGCAGGGAATTGCTTCCGGATCTCCTCCCACTTGTCCCGTCCCGCGTTCATGGCGTCGCGGAATGCCTGAATCTGCTCCGCTGTGGCCTCGATGGTACTCGGAAGGTCCTCAATCTCCCCTATCGCCATCTGGCCAAGAGCTGCGCGAAGCCGAACAGCGTCCGAGACATACGGCGAAGGGGGCGCGACGCCGGCCGTCGCAGCCACGATGGCCTCCAAGACCAGTTCGCGAGGTTCGCGAAAGAACCAACGAAGGTCAGCCAACTCCATCATCAAACGGATCTGCTCCCTGGCTTCATCCGGATCCCGGGAGTAGAGGGCCGCTACCTCCTCAACGTTGTGGACGCTGAGACGGAGCGACATCGTACCGCCTCGAAGCCGGTCCGTTAGCGCCCGCAGAGCCCTCGCATCGATGTTGATGCCCTTGCGGATGTGGTCGTAGACGTTCGTGTCGAAGTAGACGATTGCCGCCAACGCTTGAGACTCCCTTCGCAGAGGTGGCCCCCGCTTCGCCGAACCCCGAACCGCCCCGCGGGCAGACTAGGGCGACTGCGGTCGCGGCGTCCAGATCAGGCGTTGATCGCTCGCCGCAGGTCCTGGCCCGTGACCGCCGCGTAGACCTCCGTTGTCGCGATCTGCCGATGCCCCAGCGCCGCCTGGACCAGCCGCAGATCGCCCGTGCGCTCGCGCAGCCGCGTCGCGAAAGTGTGCCGGAGCGAATGCACGGTCACGGCCCGCTTGATGCCCGCCGCCGCCACGGCCTGCCGGAACCGGTACTGCGCTTGCCTGGGCGAGAGCCGGCCGCGGGCTCCCCGGAAGATGGCACCTTCGGTGACACCAGCCTCGCGCACGTGCCGGCGGAGCAGCTTCACGACGTCGGGCGGCAGGTAGACGAGCTGCTCGCGCGCGTGCTTGCCGCGGGACCGGGCGGTGCCCTGGCGCAGGTCCAGGTAAGCCACGTCCAGCGCCAGCGCCGCGCCAAGGCGCATCCCCGAGCGCAGGAGCAGCGTGAAGAGCACCTGATCGCGCTTGCCCCGCGCATCGACGGCGCGCTCGGCCAGCGCCTTGGCGAAGGCCCGGGCCTCGGCCTCGCTCAGCACCGTGGGGATCGGGCGGTCGGTGCGCGCGTTCTTCAGCACTCGGGAGGGATCCCGGGGGATGGCCCCGGTGTCGGCGAGGTAGCGGAAGAGGAGCCGGATCGCGGCCTTGGCCCGGTTCACGGTGCGGGGGCTTCGGGGAGCCCCGGCCGCTGTCACCATCGGTGACACACCGGCGAAGTACCGGGCGAGGGTGTCGGGGCGGATGCGGCGGGCGTCGGTGCCGGGCTTGGCCCAGGCGACGAAGCGGGCGAGTTCGGTGCGGTAGACCGCAACGGTCAGGGGCGACTTGCCGTCGGCCTCCATCTGGACGAGGAGCCGGGCGAGGGCGGTGCGGAGCGTCATGGGCGGCCTCCAGGACGGGGGAGGCCGATAGACGCTCGGGTGGGCGCGGAGATGAAGGCGAATCTGCGCCAGCCGGGGCCGTTCGCTCGCGGCCTAGCCTTCGCCCCGGTCTCCGGCTCGGTCCCCGGCTTCCGGCCCCGGCCCTGGTCCAGCGCCGCGCTGCGCGGCCGGAAACGGGCCTGTGTGGCGCGATCGCGGGCAAGCGCGGCCGCCCCCCAGGGCGGCCGGATGGCCGACGAACCCTGCCGGGCGGACCAGTCGTGCCCCAAGTCCGAAGCCAACTGGGGTCCACGTCCGACGTGGTGATCCGCGGACGCCTTGGCGCGACACCCGCGGCCGGGCGTCTCTGCGCAACGAAGCGAACTCCCTACCGGTACATCGCCTTCATCCTGCCCCACGACGTGGGGTCCACGGGTGAGGCGGGCATGTAGTCGACGAGAAGCTGAGGCATCCCCTGCGTCCAGCCCGCGATCTTGGCCTCGCCGTCGGAGTCACCGGCCTCAGTGATGGCCACAGCAAACCACCCGGAGGCAAGCGCCCCCTGCAAGTCAGCGATGGCGCTCCCGCCGAGCGTCGTGGTCCGGTAGCCGTCGGAAGTTCCTGTCGAGAACCATGTGTACTGCACGCCCTGCAAGCAGGTCCACAAGGCCCCACCTCCCGTGCTGCGCGGATCGCACGTGAGCCGGCGGTACTCGGTCGTGTGGTCGCTATCACTTGGTGGCCAGATATACGTACGGATGCGCACCCGCGTGATCACGGCCCCCGGCGGCATTGCGGACAGCTCCCAAACCGCATATGCCCGCATCTTCCAGGTTCCAAAGCCGACGTCACCATACGATGCATCGACGTCGCCGTCGTACTTTTGGATGATTGGACTCCCGAGAGTCTTCACAACGTGTCCGACACAGTCGTCAGACGCGCATGCAGAAATGGTGGCAACCGCGGCGCTCTGCTGGTCGCCTTCTCTTGGAAGCTCGGGTGCGCTCCCGTGGTCGGACACGAGGCCAGCGACCAAAGCGATCACGAAGAACGAAATCATTGGAACCGCCCTTTCTGGGGACGCAGTCGTTATAGCATGGCCATCGGCGCAAGACCAGCGTGATGCACGGACGTCAGGTAACCATGTGACACCCAGGTAAGCGCGACATTGCCAATGAACGAGGATGCACGACTCGAGCGTTCGCGAGGGCTGGGCCACTTGCGCACCATCTCCAAGCCCACCGGACACTCGCGCGCCACTGCCTCCGCACTTCGGACGTCTCCCCGACCACAGTCGTGGCCGTGGTGCGGCCCAAGAGCAGGGACGAGGTCCGGGCGCGCCCGGAGTCGCGCGCCATCGGCAACGTGCCCGGAGAGCGGGGCTTGTGTGGCGCGATCGTGGATAACCGCGGCCCCAGGGGGGCCATACGGAGCCCAGCTGCCCCAGGACGTGACGGCCTGGGACGGCGGGTGTCGAGCGCCGGATGGGCGGCCGGGGGCCGGGGGGGCAGCCCGAGGCGAGGTAAGGCCCGGGCACCGTTCGGAACTCCCCGGCCGCTGTCCGACTCTGCGCGCGACCGGGATCCGGGGGGGTAGCCCGTGAGCGAGACGCCAAGCCCCGGGGGCTCCGGAGTTCCTCCCGGCCGCGCGACTGCGATCGTACCACTGAGGCCGCCGTGCCCAGCGCCCTTCAGCCGCGCTCGCGGGCAGGCCCGAAGGGCGAAGGTGGGATCCGGCTCGGGACGGGGCTGGCCCTTGGACTCCCCCGCGGGTGCAAGCGCCAGAGACCGGACCCCGGGCGAGATCCTACTGCGGCAGCCGCTCGCGATGCCAGTCTCGGTCCGGGGAGAAGGAGCGGGGGACGGCTGAGCCCGCCAACGCTCACCGATCACGCGCGGCGATCGCAGGACTCTCGCCGTGGCGCGCAGCGGCTCAGCCCGCGACGCCCAGGCTTGGCTACCGAGCGCGCCACGATCGACGCGCCTTGTCCCCGACCCACCGGTACAGCCCGTGTCCAACCTTCTCGAAACGCTTCTCCCGCTTCAGCGCGGTCGCTACCGTCGCCCTGAGGTGGACGCTGTTCGTCCGGTAGAGCCCCTTCTCCTCGATCGCGGTCACGATCTCGGTGAGCCGCATGGGTCCGCCTCGCCGCCGGAGCACCTTCTCCGCGGCGTCGCCCACCGTGATCTCATTGAATCGCGATGCGTGCGGTCGGACGCGCTCCTTGCGCGGCTTGAACCCGACCGCGCGAAGCTCCGCCTCCAGTGCCGCGATCTCCTCATCGAGCGCGGCGACATCCTTCGCAAGGCCCTGGCGGAGCCCGCTTGAGGCGGTGGAGTCGCTCCGAGATTGTAGGGGACACCAACCGCAGCAACCCTCCGTGTCCTTGGACCCTCGCGAGGATACCGCAAGGCGGCCGGCTCCGCCCGGGCGCGGAAGTCAGCGGGGTAAACCCGGGGCCGACCGGGGACACCGGCCTCCGCGGCCCGCGGCGGCGCAGCGGTCCGGAGGCTCAGTCGGTCCACGTACTTCTTTCGGGATGAGCAAGGTCCTCGCGTGCGATGCCCGCAGGGCTCGCACGGCAGAGTGCCGGGGCAGCGGCCACCCCGAATGCGGCGACATCGTGCGACGACACCGCCGAGGCCGCCAGACAGCCGGTCCGGGCCCTGGAGCCGCCCGGCTCGGCTCCCCGGGCCCATAGAGCGAGGAGTGGCAGAACATAACATTTCCAAACCTCGTCAATCGCAGGCACAACCGGTTCTTCGTGAGGCCCAGATCGCAAATCGACACTGGATTCCAAAGCCAGCAGAGCAGTACTCTTGCTTTCGCTCGATGTGGGCACACAGTATCGACGGTCCAAGACAAGGAGGCCCGACGATGACTCGGCGTAAGGTGCACTCGCTCCTCCTCATGTTCATCTGTTCTGTCGTGTGCCCCGCGCGCGCCGGAGCGCAAGACTCCACGGCCTGTGCTCATGTTGTTCTTGAACATGAAGCGCCGCAGGGACTCGATCTCAGCCAAGAGACGAGGGCGTTGTTCGTCTTTGCGCGGTTCCCGGACGAAACCCAGAATGAGTCGTGCAGCCCGGATCCTTGGCCAGCCTCGGCCACGCTTGTGCCAGCCTGGGCCGAGATGCTCTTGGATGACACGACTGATCCCCAGGAGATGACTGAGGGCTCCCTCACCCACTTCTATTGGCTGATGTCCGGGGGCGAACATCTCTTGACGGGAGCCGTCTGGGACAGCGTTGTGGTGCTCGACAGCATAAAGACCTATCGAGCAATGGGCGGGGCACCCTTGGTACACGCCAACGCGGACCTCATCAGTCGCCTTGATGCCCTACCCGACAGCGTGCTCGACTGGGACGACTATGACGGCAATGGAGATCACGTCATCGACTTCGTGTTCCTGTGCTATCGGCAGGTGTACAGCGCCAACGGCGGCATGATCAGCAGCGGAATCACTGGCGAGTCCAGCCTGAACGTGGCAGCCAGCACCACAGTGACAAGCGACAGCGCGACGTACACTATCGCGAGTCCAAACGGCGCTCAGGTGTATCCCGTGCTACACAAGCGAGGTCCGGTGCAGACCCGTGGCCTCGCAATTCACGAGTACGGTTGAGCCGCCCCCGTTCTTCGTACCACCTTCTATGAGAGCCCCGTCGTGAGCGAGG
>CAZNDO010000046.1:0-7091 GCA_964571855.1 uncultured Gemmatimonadota bacterium | reverse complement strand
AGCACGTATGGCCTGGAGGTCAGCCGCTTCATCCCATCTCGAACGCCCGCGAGAGAGGCACCGGGCCGCCCGACCCGTCCGCTGTCGCCGGGCACGGGACGCGCCTCCCCGCACCTTGGGAAGAGGGGTGACCGGGCGGTGACGTGAACGCCGCGCAGCGTGGGGCAGCCCCGCGGTGATCCGTTGCATTTCCCCTGCGAACGAGGATGCCGACCAGGGACGGGATCGCCCCGGGGGCGGCGACAACGGACGGGTCGGGCGGCCCGGTGGCCCTTGCGCGGGCGTTCGAGCATGCACGCCACGCGCCCGAAGGGCGCGGTGCGTTCACGCGCAGAGGCCCGCGCAAGGGCCACCGGGCCGCCCGACCCCTCCGTCGTCGCCGCCCCCCGAGCGCGCACCCCCCTGTCGCGCTATACTCGCTCGCCCTTCCCAGGAGTCGCGAGACGAATGCCGCAGTCATCCCTGAGCGCGGACGTCGTCGCGTCCCTGCGATGCCCGGCCTGCGGCGCGCCGCTCGCGTCGCGGCCGGACGGGTTCGCGTGTACCGGCGCGGCCTGCGGGCGGGAGTATCCCGTCGTGCAGGGCGTGCCCGTCCTCGTGGACGAGTCGCGCAGCCTGCTGCGCATCGCGGATTACCGGGACCGGGAGCGCGTGCTCGTGGCGGATGGGGACGCGCGGCGGTCGGGCTGGCGGGCGCTCGCGGCGCGGCTGTACGGGATGATCCCGGACGTCGCGGACAACCCGGCGTCCTCGGCGAACTACGCGCGGTTCGCGTCCGCGCTCGCGGCCCGCGGTGGCGCGCCGCGCGTCCTCGTCGTCGGCGGGCGCGAGGTGGGGCAGGGGATGCAGGCGCTGCTGGAGACGCGCGGCATCGAGCTGGTGGAGACCGACATCGACTTCGGCCCCCGGACGCGCCTCGTGTGCGACGCGCACCAGCTGCCGTTCGCCGACGGTTCCTTCGACGGCCTGGTCATCCAGGCGGTCCTGGAGCACGTGCTCGACCCGTGGGCGTGCGTGGAGGAGATCCACCGCGTGCTGCGGCCCGACGGGCTGGTGTACGCGGAGACGCCGTTCCTGTACCGGCGGCACGGCGGGCCGTTCGACTTCACGCGGTTCACGTTCCTCGGCCACCGCCGGCTGTTCCGGCGCTTCCGCGAGGAGGCGGCCGGCGCCGCGGTGGGTCCGGGCGTCGCCCTGGCGCTGGGATACACCGGGTTCCTGCTCGCGCTGTCGCGTCGGCGCGCCGTGCGCGCGTTCCTCCGGGTCTTCGGCCGTCTCACGTCGTTCTGGCTGAAGTACGTGGACCGCGCCCTGCTGCGCAACGACGCGGCCCTGGACGCGGCGGCGGGCTTCTATTTCCTCGGGCGACGCAGCGAGGAGACCCTCCCGGACCGGGAGCTCATCCGGCAGTTCCGCGGGATGCGCTGACCGTCACGACTCGGCCGCGAACGCCGCCACGATCGCGTCCAGGCGCTCGCGCGGAAGCCAATCGCCCGCCAGCACCACGCCCGCTCGCTCCCACACCGCGCGGACGTCCGCGCGGGGATCCGCGTCCAGCAGGAGCAGGTCCGCGCGCTTCCCCGCCTCCACCGTGCCCGCGGACGCCTCCACGCCCAGGAAGCGCGCGGCGTTCACCGTGCCCGACGCCAGCGCCTCCGCCGGCGTCAGCCCGGCCGCGACCACCGCCTCCAGCTCGCGCAGCGTGGCGAAACCGGGGACGTTGAAGATCTGCGGCGCGTCGGCGCCGAGCAGGAACGGCACCCCCGCGTCGCGCAGCGCGGGGATCAGCTTCGCGCGGAAAGCGAGCATCGCGCGGGGGTCGTCGCCGGCCTCGGCGATCGCCTGGCGGAACCCGGTCAGCTGCTCCGTCCACTGCGCCACCCCCTCGGCCGTCCAGCCGCGCATCTCGGGGCGCGCGGCCAGCGCCTCCGGGGAGAGTTCGCCGAGGAAGTTCTCGAACAGGGACTGCGTGGGGGTCATCCACGCGCCGGACCGGCGCGCGGCCTCCACCAGCGCGGGGATGCGGGACTCGTCCACCGTGCGCATCCGGTTGATGCCGAAGAACGCGCTCTCGGCATCCGGCGCGTCGGCGCGCTGCGCGGCCTCCACGAAGCCGTCCAGGTGTTCCACCGAGGCGAACCCGGACTCCAGCGCGTGCACGAGCCCGACGTCCTCGGGGATGTGGCCGGCCACGCGCAATCCCTCGCGGCGGGCCGTCGCCACGATCGCGTCGAACAGATCCCGCGACAGCCCGGGGTGCACCTTCAGGAAGTCGTACCGCTGCGCCGAGTACCGCGTGATCTGCTCCGACGCCTCCGCGGCGGAGCGGACCGAGTTCCCGTTCAGCGACGGCGCCGACAGGAACAGGCGGGGCCCGAGGCGCTCGCCGGCGGCGACCTGCGTGCGCAGCGCGAGCTGGCGCGGATCCCCCAGCATGCCGCGCACGGTCGTGACGCCGGCGGCCACGTTCAACTCCAGGAAGCGCCGCTCGGCCGCGTCCGACCACTGCGCGGTGGGCGGGTGCGCGTGCATCTCGGCGAGCCCCGGCATGAGGAAGCGCCCCGCCCCGTCGATGCGCACCGCCCCGTCAGGCACGACGGCGGTCGTGGACGGCGCGACGGACAGGATCCGCCGCCCCTCCACGACGACCGTGCGGTCGGCCAGGGCCTCGTCCCCGACCATCGTGAGCACGGTCACGTGCTCGATCGCGAGCGGCGGCGGCCCGGCCGGCGGGGCCTGGGCGTGGGCGGGCGGCGCGAGGCCGGCGAGCAGGAGCAGCGGTCGGAGCGCGTGACGCATCGGGACCTCCCGTTGGGTCGGACCACGGTTCCCGAAAGCGCGCCGGCGGGGAAGGCGGGGGGGACGAACGGCAGCCCCCCCGGGATGGCGCCGCATCCGCCGGAGACGGGCCGCCGGCCGCGCCAAGGAACGCCATGATGTGCAAGCGCGGCCCGGCGCCGTCTCAAGGCCGGCACACGAGTGGACGATTCCCGAACGAACCCGTGCTCCCCTTCCCCGGACGGGAGATCCATGCGCAGGCAGCCTGTGGGCACGCTTCGTCGCCTCGCTCCGCTCGTCGCGCTGGCGCTGTTCGCGCGCGGGATGACCGGTTGCACCGGCGAGGCCGATTCCACGGTCCTCGACGGGCGCGAGGCCCCGGTGCCGCGCCTCGGCGGCTCGTTCCACCTGATGGTGGAACCGCCGGGCACGTTCGATCCGCCGATGGCGGACGACGTGTACGAGGCGTGCATCATCAACCAGCTGTACGACGGCCTGCTGGAGTTCGACGTCAACCTGAACCCCGTCCCGGCCATCGCGCGCGAGTGGAGCGTCTCGCGCGACGGCCTGGAGTACGTCTTCCGGCTCCGCAACGACGTCCGGTTCCACAACGGGCGCAAGGTCGTCGCAGAGGACTTCGTCTGGTCGTTCACGCGGATCTTCGATCCCGGGAAGTCCGACTTCGGGATCGGCGGCCCGTTCCTGCGGAAGATCGACGGCGTGGAGGACTATGTCGCCGGGCGCGCTCCGGGCATCCGCGGCCTGCGCGCGGTGGACGACACGACGCTGGCGATCCGGCTGGGGGCGCCGTACGGGTCGTTCCTGTCCGCGCTCGCGATGGACCAGACGAAGGTGGTGGCGCGGGAGGAGATCGAGGCGCGCGGCGCGGACTACGACCTGCACCCCGTGGGGACGGGACCCTTCATGTGGCAGGAGATGGTGCAGGTGGGGGACGACCGGAGGATCGTGCTGCGGGCGAACGAGCATTTCCGGTCCGGACGCCCGTACCTGGACGAGATCGTCTTCCACGTCCCGAAGGACTACGACGTGGACATGGGCGCGCAGGCCCTGTTCGAGGATCGCGTGACGCTGTGCGACATGCCGGGCGCGTGGCGCCAGCGCATCGGCGCGGACCCGCGCTTCCGTATCGTGCAGCGCCCCGAGCTGTCCTTCTCGTTCATCGGCTTCGACGTCGGGCGCGCCCCCTTCGACGACGCCCGCGTGCGGCGCGCCGTGGCGCACGCCATCGACCGGCGGCGGATCGCGTCCATCGACCCCTTCGGCCGGATCGCGGCCGTCGGCATCCTGCCGCCCGGCATGCTGGGCTACACGCCGGACGACAAGGCGCTGGCCTACGACCCGGCGCGGGCCCGGGCGCTGCTGGCCGCGGCCGGGTATCCGGACGGCGCGGGCCTGCCGCCGCTGGAGTACCACCAGGCGAACCGCGGCGTGGCCGGCCGCGCCTCCGATGCCGTGCTCCGGGAGAACCTCGAGTCCGTGGGCATCCGGATCGACTTCCGCTATCCGGACTGGGACCGGTTCTCGGCGGACATCGACGCGCACCGGCTGCCCAGCCTGGGCCTGTCCTGGGTGGCCGACCTGCCGGACCCGGACTCGTTCCTCGCGTCGCTGTTCCTCTCGGGCGGCGCGTACAACATGTTCTCGTACTCGAACCCGCAGGTGGACTCGCTGCTCGCGGCCGGCTCGCGCGCGCGGGGATCCGTGGACCGCGCGGACCTGTACCGGCGCGCGGAGCGGATCATCCTGGACGACGTCCCGGTGATCCCGCTCTACAACATCGAGAACACGTTCGCGGTCCGCTCCGAGGTGCGGGGTCTCTCGATCACGCCCTTCGGCCTGGGCAACCTCTGCGCCGAGCGCATCTGGCTCGACATCCCCGCCAGTTGAGGCCGGCCATGTCCCGACGCGCCATCCCCCTGCCCAAGTCCCTGCAGTCGCGCTTCATGCTGTCCGTGGGCGCGCTGCTCGTGCTCGTCATGGCCGTGGTCTCGTTCGCCGTTCACGACCGCCTGGTCAGCCTGCTCCTGCGCGAGAACCGCGCGCGCGCCACCGCCATCGCGCACTCCATCGGCGCGACGACGACGAACGCCCTCCTGAACTACGACTACGTCTCCCTGGCCCAGGCCGCGGAGGAGGCCGCCCAGGAGGGCGGCATCGCGTACGTGGTCATCCTGGACAAGGAAGGCGAGGTGGCCGCGCACGCGGAGCGCCGCGACCTCGTGAACGTGGCCCTGCCCATGCCGCCCGCGCCCCCGCGCCTGCTGACGCCGGAGCTCCCGCGCGCGGTGCCGCGGCTCGGCCAGGCGAGCCTGGACACCGGGGACGGCGCGCTCGATGTGCTGGACGTGGTGTACCCCGTGTACCTGCAGGGCGGCGACGTGCAATGGGGCGCGGTCCGCATCGGACTGGACCTGACCGCCATGCACCGCGGGATCGCGCGGGTGCGCCTGATCCTGCTGGTCATCGGCCTGGGCGGCGTTCTCCTGGCCCTGGCGGGCACGCGCCTCATCGCGGGGCGCATCACGCGCTCCATCGACGACCTGGTCGACGGCACGATCGCCGTCTCGCACGGCAACCTGGATCACCGGCTGAACGTCCGCACCGGCGACGAGATCGAGGTCCTCGCGGACCACTTCAACCGGATGACCGAGCACGTGAAGCGGCAGCGGGACGAGATCGCGGTGGCGAAGCGGGAGCTGGAGGTGCTCAACGCCACCCTGGAGGACGAGGTGCAGCGCCGCACCGAGGAGTTCCTCGCCTCCGAGGAGAAGTACCGCATCCTGGTCGAGAGCTCCCCCGATCCGATCCTGATCGTGCAGGACGGCGTGATCCGGTTCGTGAACCCCGCGTTCGGGCAACTCTTCGGGTACGCGCGGGAGGAGGCGCTGTCCGGGCGCCTGCGGATGCTCGACCTGTTCCGGCCGGAGGATCGGGACCGCGCCTCCGCGATGCTGGACGACCTCGCCGACGGTCGCGAGGCGGAAGCGGCGGAGTTCCGCGGGATCACCCGCACCGGGGAGGCGCGCGTGTTCGAGATGCGCGGCATGCGCATCAGCTACGTGGGCGCACCGGCCGTGGAGCTCATCCTCCTGGACACCACGGAGAAGAAGGCGCTGCAGGAGCACCTGCTGCAGCACGAGAAGCTGCGCGCGCTCGGGGAGCTGTCCAGCGGCGTGGCGCACGACTTCAACAACATCCTCGGGATCATCCTGGGCCGCGCGCAGCTCCTGCAGGGGCGCGTGGCCGACCCGGAGATGGTCCGCGGCCTCAAGACCATCGAGCGCGCCGCGCAGGACGGCGGCGAGACCGTGCGCCGCATCCAGGACTTCGCGCGGGCCCGCACGGAGCAGAACTTCCAGGCGCTGGACGTGAACGCCCTGCTCTCGGAGGTCGTGGAGATCACCAGGACGCGCTGGCGCGACCAGGCGGAGGTGCGGAACGTGCGCATCGACGTGCGGATGGACCTCGGCGAGGTGCGGCCCGTCCTGGGGAACGGCGCGGAGCTGCGCGAGGTGTACACGAACCTGGTGTTCAACGCCGTGGACGCCATGCCCTCCGGCGGCTCCATCACGTTCACCAGCCGGATGGAGGACGACACGGTCGTGGTGGGGGTGCGCGACACCGGCAGCGGCATGGAGCCGCACGTGCGCGCCCGCATCTTCGACCCGTTCTTCACGACGAAGGGCGCGAACGGGATGGGGCTCGGCATGTCGGTGGTGTACGGCATCGTCGAGCGGCACAACGGGAGCATCCACGTGGACTCGGAGCCGGGGCGCGGCACCACGTTCACGATCCGGATGCCGGCCGCCGCCGCCGCGACGGACGCGCCGTCCGGCGAGGGCCCGCAGGCCGTCGTGCAGACCGCGCGGATCCTGGCCGTGGACGACGAGCCGGACATCCTGGAGCTCGTGTCGGACATCCTGCAGACCGCCGGCCATCAGGTGGACACGGTGTCCAGCGGTCCGGCGGCGCTGCAGCGCCTGCGCGACGCGCGCTACGACATCATGTTCTGCGACCTCGGCATGCGCGAGATGTCCGGGTGGGAGGTGGTGAGCGCGGTGCGCGCGCAGGACAACGCGATGGGCATCGTGCTCCTGACCGGCTGGGGCGCCACGCTGTCGTCGGACCGCGTGCAGGAGTACGGCATCGACGCCGTGCTCAACAAGCCGTTCGAGATGGAGAAGCTGCTCGGGCTGGTGCAGAAGGTGCTGGCCCGCCGCGCGACCAGGGTCTCGTCCCGCTAGGCCTGCCTCCCGGAAGCGGTGCGGCCTTTCGCGGGTCGGCCTTCGCGG
>CAZNDO010000045.1:0-7547 GCA_964571855.1 uncultured Gemmatimonadota bacterium | reverse complement strand
AGCATGCACGCCACGCGCCCGAAGGGCGCGGTGCGTTCACGCGCAGAGGCCCGCGGAAGGGACCCCGACCTGCCCCTCCGCCGCGTCCCAGTATCGCGCTTCCCTCAGACCTTCACACCGCGCTGGCGCATCTCGCGCACCACCACGGCCAGACCCCGCTTGTCCACTTCCTTGATCCCCTTCGCGGAGATCCGGAGGCGGATCCAGCGGTTCTCCTCCTCGAACCAGAAGCGCTTCGACGTCAGGTTCGGCTGCCAGCGGCGACGCGTCTTGTTGTTCGCGTGGCTGACGTTGTTGCCGTACCGGGTGCGCACCCCGGTGACCTGGCAGATTCGGCTCACGATCGTCCTCCGTGCGGCGCGACGCGCCGGCCTACTTCATCTTCTGTTCGACGAACTCCACGTGCTTCCGGGCCTTCGGGTCGTACTTCATGCACTTGACCTTGTCCGGATGGGTCCGCCGGTTCTTCGTGGTCGTGTAGAAGTACCCGGTCCCCGCGCTGGACACGAGGCGGATCTTCTCGCGGTTCGCCTTGGCCACGGGATTCCCCCCTTCGGGCAGAAAGACCGGCGAGTATACGGAGGGGGGGCGGAGGGAGCAAGGCCGGACTTGGGGTCGTTCCGGGGCGCCGGCAGGGACCGGCGGGCCGGCCGGGCGGCCCGGATCGCCTGGGCTGCCCGAACCGCCCGTCAGGGCCCGCTGTCCGCCCGGTCGCGCTGCTGGCGGTCCAGGTCCTCGAACAGCGTGTCGTCCCGCCAGGGGTCCAGGGCCCGGCCGCGGTGGTGCATGGGGCAGAGCTCCACAGGGGCCTGTCCCGCCACGAAGACCTCGCGGTAGGGGTTCGGGCAGTCCTCCACGGCAAGCTCCCCGGAGTCCGCGCAGACCTGCCGCCAGGTGACGCCGGGGGGGATCTCGAACGGCTGCGGGTCTTTGCCGTCCAGGGCCGCCAGCATGACCTCGGTCCACACGGGCAGCGCGGCCACGGAGCCGGTCATGTCCCGCCCCAGGGTCCTCTTGACGTCGAAGCCCACCCAGACGCCCGCCGTGTACACGGACGTGTAGCCCACGAAGGCGGCGTCCATGTAGTCGTCCATGGTGCCGGTCTTGCCGCCGGCGGCGCACCGCAGCCCGCGCGCGCGCGCGGACACGCCGGTCCCCTTGTCCATGACGTCCTCCAGGAGGGACGACATCACCGAGGCCACCGGGGCCGCCAGCACCTCCTCGCTGCCGGGGCGCCCGCGCTCGAGCACGGCGCCGTCCCGGTCCCGCACCTCGCGGATCATCCACGGCCGGTGCAGCACGCCCAGGTTCGGGAACACGGTGTAGGCCGCGGTGAGGTCCAGCAGCGTCACCTCGGACGCGCCGAGCGCCGTGGAGGGGTACGCGTACAGCGTGCCCGAGATCCCGCAGCGCCGCGCGACGTCCACCGCCGCCGGCGGCCCGACCATGAGGATGAGGCGCACCGCGGGCACGTTGATGGACCTCGACAGCGCCGTCCGCATGGTGACCGGTCCCTTGAAGTCGCGCTTCGTGTTCTCCGGCTTGTAGTCCTTCCCGTTCGGCATCGGCACGACGAGCGGCTCGTCCAGCAGGATCGTGGACGGCCCGATGCCGCGCTCGATCGCGGCCGTGTACACGAAGGGCTTGAAGGCGCTGCCCGGCTGCCGCCGCGCCTGCACCGCGCGGTTGAACTTGCTCTCCCAGTAGCTGCGCCCGCCGACCATCGCGACGACTTCGCCGGTGGCGGTGTCCAGCATCACCAGCGCCCCCTGCAGGTACGGCGAGGTCACGAACGGCTTCTCCGGCGGCGTCCAGGACGAGTCCCGCACGACATCGTAGCGGTTCACGCGCTCCAGCCACCGCAGGTGCTTCTCCAGCTCGGCCTCGGCGCGCTCCTGGATGTCCCAGTCCAGCGTGGTCGTGACCTGCAGGCCGTCCTCGTACAGCTTCTCGGCGCCGTAGCGCGCCACGAGCTCCTGGCGCACCTCCTCCACGAAGTAGGGGGCGCGCATGGACGGCCCCTCGCGCGGCACGAGGGTCAGCGGCTCCGCCGCCGCGGCCTCCGCCGCCGCGCGATCGAGCGTGCCGACCTCCGCCATGCTGGCGAGCACGAGCTCCTGCCGCCGCTTCGTGTTCTCCGGGCGGCGCCGCGGGTCGAAGTACGTGGGGTTCGCGGGGATGCCGGCGAGGAATGCGCATTCGGCGAGGGAGAGATCGCGGAGATCCTTGTCGAAGTACTCGCGCGCCGCGGACCGCACGCCGTACGCGCCGTTGCCGTAGTAGATGTGGTTGAAGTACATCCCGAGGATCTCGTCCTTCGAGTAGATCCGCTCGAGACGGATGGTGAGCAGCGCCTCCTTGATCTTGCGCGTGACCGTGCGCTCGTGCGTGAGGAACAGGTTCCGCGCGAGCTGCTGCGTGATCGTGCTGCCGCCCTCGGAGACGCGGCCGCGCCGGAGGTTCGCGAACACGGCGCGCAGGAGCCCCGTGGGCTGGATGCCCCAGTGCTCGAAGAAGCCGCGATCCTCCGTGGCGATCACGGCGTTCACCAGCGCCGGCGGCACGTCCAGGAGGCGCACGGGGAGGCGGTCCTCCGCGAACAGGTCGCCGAGCGGCGTGCCGTTGCGGTCGAAGATGCGCGTGTTGGAAGGCATCTCGATCTTCTCGAGATGCGCCGTGGACGGGAGTTCGTCCTGGAAGCGCAACAGCGCGGCCACGAAGCCGCCGGCGGCGAGCCCCACGAAGCCCACGGTCAGCGCGAGCCACGTCTGGATCAGCCGCGTGCCGCGCAGCGGCGGGGTGCCGCCCGAACCCTGTCGTCCCAAGGGATCCCTCCGCCGCCTACAACCCGACCACCGCCCCCGGGATCCCCCCCGAGGGGGAGGATCCCGGGGTCCCTGCGCCGTCCGGCGCGTCAGTTCAGGCGCACCGTCCGCTGCCGGAGCTCCCCGCGCTCCGAGCGCAGCGCGAGGAAGTACACGCCGGCCGGGACCACGCGGCCCTCGTCGTCGCGACCGTCCCAGACCACCGCATGCGGTCCGGCCTCCGCGATGCCCTGCGCGAGGCGGCGCACCCGGCGCCCGCCCACGTCGTACACGGTCAGGGAATGCTCGCCGCGGGCGGCGAGGGAGAACCGGAGCTCCGTGCGGTCGACGAACGGCGTGGGCGCCGCGGCCGCCAGGCGGAACGCGGGCGCCGCCCCGGCGATCTCGACGCCGGTGGCGAGGTCCACGGTCACCGGCACGTCGTCGGACCAGTAGCCCCAGTCGCCCTCGGCGTCGAGGCCGCGGACCGCGTAGTGGTACACGCCATCGCCGCGGCCCGCGACCGCGAACGACGTGCCCGACACGGCGGAGGAGAGCGTGGTGGACGTGGTGAACGCCCGCACCGGCGCGACCTCGTCCACGTACACGCCGGCGCTGGTCACGGCCTCGTCCGCGTTGAACCGGAAGCCCAGCCGGACGGCCTGCCCTTCCCACGCGGCCAGGCTGAAGCTCATGGCCTGGAAGACCCCGGAGCTGGTGCCGGTGATGCCGTTGTCGGCGTTGCGGCTGTTCGGGTCCGACATCGTCGTGAAGCTGCCCGGCAGCGGGACGAAGGACCGCCCGCCGTCCGTGGACAGCACGACATACCAGTAGTCCCACGCGGACTCCAGATCCCACCACGCGCGGAACGTGAAGGAGTCCCCCGGCTGGACGGTGTACGTCTCCTTCGACCAGCAGATCCGGTCCACGGCGTTCCCGCTGCCGGAGAAGAGGCTGAACGAGCCGGCGTACTTCCGGACGGTGGACGTGGCGAAGCCGCCGGTCACGAAGTTCCCGGCGCCGGACTCGAACCCGTCGGTGAGGACCACGGGGCCCGTTTTCTCGACCAGCTCGTAGGTCACCGGCTCCGTGTCGGCGATCGCGGGCGCGGTCCACGCGACGTCGTACGCGCCGTCGCCGTCCACCGGCAGGGTGTCCAGCGCGGGCGGTCCCGGCGGAGCGAGGCGCGTGGGACGGTCCGCGTGCTCCAGCGCCGGCCAGATGCAGGCGAGGCCGTCGATCGTGAGCGCGGGGATCTCCGCCGCCGGCGGATTGAACCCGCTCGTCCCGACCTCCGGGGTCATCGCGAACACCTTCGCGTGCGAGAGCGCGTTGTACAGCCAGTCGTCCGAGCTGCCGTTCGTGGAGTAGATCGTGGAGGACGCAGGGTTGCCGGGCTCGAACCCGTTCACCGGCGCCACGAGGTCGCCGTACCCGCGGAAGACGTCCTCGTCCTCGGTGAGCCCCGGCTTGTACCCCGGGCCCCAGAGCAGCCAGTCGCCGTAGCTGTGGAAGGACAGGCTGAAGACGAACTGCCGCGAGTCCACGAAGGACTGGATGGCCTGCACCTCGGGCTCGGAGGCCGGCGAGGCGCCGCGGTAGGTGTCGTTGCTCGTGCTCCCGCTGGAGCCGACGTTGTCGTGCGCCCACTCGTAGGCATAGTTCCGGTTCAGGTCCACGCCGTAGCCGCCGCGCCGGTTCTTGCGCCAGAAGTAGTAGACGTTCTCGCAGTGCACGAGCCCGTCCGGGTTCACCACGGGGAGGACCCAGATCTCGCGCTCGTCCACCCACTGCGTGAACTGCGGGTTCGAGCCGTAGTTCGCCAGCAGGCTGTCCGCCAGCGCCAGCGGGACGATCACGGAGATCGCCTCGCGGGAGTGGTGGCAGCCCATCACCAGGACCTCGGGCTCGTCCTCGTCCACCGCCGCGTTGTCGGAGATCTTCAAGGCCAGGATGGATCGCCCCTCGATGCTCGATCCGAGGTTCTCCAGGCTCGTGAGCGACGGGTGGGCGGACGCCAGCGCGTTCAGCTTCGCGACCGCCTCGGCGTAGGTGTAGTACTGCGGGAGGAACTCGGGCGTGGCGGCCACGGAGCGCTCCGGCCCCGGGGCCGGGTACTCGGCGAGCACCTCCACGGCGCAGCCGTCGGCGCGCAGTCCTTCCAGCCGGGCGGGCGTGACGTAGGCGTCGGCCTCGAGGCCGCGGACCCTCTCCAGGTCCAGCCCCTCGGCGAGCGCCCGGCTCCTGTGGGCCTTGTCCGGGAAGGTGACATGCGCCCGGACGAGCGCGATCTCGGCGGTGGCGGCGGCGGGGAGCCATGCCAGGAGCAGGCTGCCCAGCAGCAGGGCGGGGTTGCGGAACATGCGGGACTCCCGGAGTTGAGGAGGGCCACGCCCGGGGGCGGGACGCTGGACCGATCGTAGGACGCGGAGCTGCCGCCGGTCAAACGCGCGGCCCGCCGGGCGTCGGGCGCGAGGCGCGACCCGGAGCGGGGCGGCGGGCGGGCGCGCCTGCGACGAAGCCCTCGTCGCGGGCGCGGCGAGCGGATACCATCGTCGATCCGTCCTCCGAGGTGCGCCGATGCCGCGATTCCGGACCGTCGACGAGCAGATGGAGATCCTCCGCCCCGGGCTCGAGGGGATCTACTCGGAGGAGGAGCTCCGGGCGAAGCTGGAGCGCTCGCGCGCCACGGGGCAACCCCTGCGGGTGAAGCAGGGCTTCGACCCGACGGCGCCGGACATCCATCTCGGCCACACGGTGGGGCTGGAGATCCTGCGCCGCTTCCAGGAACTCGGGCACGTGATCGTCCTGATCGTGGGCGACTACACGGCCCTGGTGGGGGATCCGTCCGGGCGCAGCGCCACGCGGCCGCGGCTCTCGCGGGACACCATCCTGGAGCATGCCCGCACGTACCAGGACCAGTTCTTCAAGGTACTCGCGCGCCAGGGGACGGAGGTCCGCTTCAACGGCGAGTGGTTCGCGAAGATGACGTTCGCCGAGGTGCTGGAACTCACGGGGCGGTTCACGGTGGCGCAGATGCTGGAGCGCGAGGACTTCGACAAGCGCTTCCGCGAGAACGTGCCGATCGGGCTGCACGAGTTCCTGTACCCGCTCATGCAGGGGTACGACTCCGTGGTGATCCGGGCCGATGTGGAGATCGGCGCCACCGAGCAGACGTTCAACCTGCTGGCGGCGCGTTCCCTGCAGCGGGACCACGGGCAGGAGCCGCAGGTGGCGCTCACGTTCCCGGTGCTGCCGGGCGTGGACGGCGTCCGCCGGATGTCGAAATCGCTCGGGAACTACGTGGGCATCGCGGAGGCGCCCGAGGAGATGTACGGGAAGCTCATGTCCATCCCGGACGAGTTGACGCCCGTGTATGTGGAGCGCCTGGCCGGCTGGAGTGCGGAGCGGAAGGCGGAGGCGGCGCGGGCGCTCGCGGAGCGGCGGGATCCCATGGCATGGAAGGCGGACCTGGCGGGGCACCTCGTGGCCCGCTTCCACGGGGACGCGGCCGCGGAGGCGGCGCGCGCCCACTTCGACCGCGTGGTTCGTCGCAAGGAGGAGCCGGACGAGATCCCCGAGGTCCGCGTGGCCTCCTGGGGGGAGACGCTGTGGCTCCCCCGGCTCCTGCGGGAGGCGGGGCTGGCGCCGTCCACCAGCGAGGCGCGCCGGCTGATCGAGTCCGGGGGCGTGCTCGTGGACGGGGAGAAGGTGACGGCTGCGGAGACGGAGCTCGGCGGGAGGCCGGGGTCCGCGTACCGGGTACGGGTCGGGAAGCGGCGATTCGCGCGCGTCGTGGTGGCCCCGGGCGACGGGGGCCAGGGCGGGAAGTGACGTCCTGTTGGCAATCGTGGTGGATCCTGCCCGTCTTTTTCGAGCCCCGGACGGCGCCGGGGCGGCAGGAGTGGCCTTCTAACCGCTTGATGCGAAGCGACTTGGGGGCTCCGCAAAAAAATCTCGAAAACCCGGCTCCGGGGTGTTGACTCGGCCCCCGGCCGCTGCTAGATTCCCGTCCGCGCTGATCCGGAAATTCGGCGCACGGTCTTCGAAAATCGAGAGATGTACACCGTCCTGAACGAGGAATTCGGGCGGGCCCGGCCATCCGTTCCACGTCCCCGCAAGGGGCCCCGCAAGGGGTGCGGCTCCGCAAGGAGGCGCCGCGGAGCAGCCCTTCGGGGTGATGGTCGGACTACGATTCCTGATATCCGTGGGCCGACGATCCCCTCGGGGGTCGGACGGCACGGGTCTTTTTGTCGTTACGCCTCGTGCGTAGCGGCTCGAGATGAAAACCACGGAGAGTTTGATCCTGGCTCAGAACGAACGTTGGCGGCGTGGATTAGGCATGCAAGTCGAACGCGAAAGTCGGGCTTCGGTCCGACCGGTAGAGTGGCGAACGGGTGAGTAACGCGTGGGCAATCTACCCTCGAGTGGGGAATAACCATTCCAACGAGTGGCTAATTCCGCATGGCGCCGTTTTGTCGCATGGCGAAACGGCTAAAGGTGGGGACCCTTCGGGGCCTACCGCTCGAGGAGGAGCCCGCGTCCCATTAGCTAGTTGGCGGGGTAACGGCCCACCAAGGCGACGATGGGTAGCCGATCTGAGAGGATGACCGGCCACACTGGGACTGAGATACGGCCCAGACTCCTACGGGAGGCAGCAGTCGAGAGGCTTCGGCAATGGGGGCAACCCTGACCGAGCGACGCCGCGTGCGGGATGAAGGCCTTCGGGTTGTAAACCGCTGT
>CAZNDO010000044.1:0-9299 GCA_964571855.1 uncultured Gemmatimonadota bacterium | reverse complement strand
GCGCACGCTTGCCCGGTCGGTGACGGGTGGCTACCCTCGCCGCTTCGCTTCCAACCCATCCCCGTTCGAGGAAGGTGACATGGCAGGGCGTACCGTGGGCGTCGTCGGCGCCGGGAACATGGGCAGCGGGATCGCGCAGAAGACGGCGACCGAGGGCTTCGAGGTCATCCTCGTCGATGTCGACGAGGCGGCGGCGGCGCGGGGAGTCGAGCGGATCCGGACGCTGCTCGGCGAGGCGGTCGAGCGGAAGCTGTTCCGGCCGGCGGACGTGGACGCGATCCTCGGGCGGATCCGGCCCACGGCGGACCTCGGCGCACTGGCCGGCGCTTCGCTGGTCGTCGAGGCGGTGTTCGAGGACCTCGCGGTGAAGCGGGACCTGTTCCGGCGGTTGGATGCCGCCTGCCCGCCGGGGACCGTGCTGGCCACGAACACGTCCAGCTTCACGGTGGACGACGTCGCGCAGGCCGCGTCCCGGCCCGAGCGCGTGGTGGGGCTGCACTACTTCTACCACCCGGCGAAGAACCGGCTGCTCGAGGTGATCGCGGGGCCGCGGACCGCGCCGGCCGCGTTCGAGGCGGCGTGGACGTTCGCGGAGAGCTCGGGCAAGACCCCGATCCGCTGCGCGGACGCGCCGGGATTCGTCGTGAACCGGTACTTCGTGCCGTGGGTGAACGAGGCGGTGCGGTGTCTGGCCCAGGGCGTCGCGGACATCGCCACGATCGAGGCCGCCGCGAAGGAGGCGTTCCGCATCGGGCTCGGACCGTTCGAGCTGATGAACGTGACCGGCCCGCCTATCGCGCTGCACGCGGCCACCACGCTCGGGGAGCGCCTCGGGCCGTTCTACGTCCCGGACCCGGCGCTCGCGGCGCAGGTGGCCACCGGCAAGCCCTGGGTCGTGGCCGGCACACCCGACCCGGCGCGGTTCGAGGCGGTGCGGCGGCGGCTGCTCGGCGCCGCGTTCTGGGTGGCCGCCTCGCTCGTGGACGAGGGTGTGGGGTCGATCGAGGACGTGGACCTCGGCGCGCGCGTGGGGCTGCGCTGGGCGCGCGGCCCGTTCGAGCTGGCGAACCGCACGGGGATGGACGAGGCGCGGGCGATGGCCCGGGAGGTCGTGGCCCCGTTCGGCCTGCCCCTCCCCCGCCTGCTCGCCGGCCGCGGCGACGCGCCGTTCGTCCTGCGGCTCGTGAAGCTGGAGGTCGCGGACGGGATCGCGGAGATCGTGATGAACCGCCCGGACGCGCTGAACGCTCTGGACGACGCGGTCGTGGCGCAGCTGGAGCAGGCGTTCGACGAGGCGGAGTCCCGCACGGACGTGCGCACGATCGTGCTGCGCGGCTCGGGCAAGGCCTTCGTGGCCGGCGCCGACGTGAAGAGCTTCGTGCGGCGCCTGGACGCGGGCAAGCTGGACGAGATCCGCCGCTTCACCGAGAGGGCGCAGGCGCTCTTCCGGCGCATCGACGGGAGCGCGAAGCTCGTGATCGTCCGCCTCGACGGGCTGTCGCTCGGCGGCGGCTCGGAGCTGGCGCTGTGCGGCGACGTGATCCTCGCCACGGAGAAAGGCACGATGGGCTTCCCCGAGACGGGGCTGGGCATCTACCCCGGCCTGGGCGGCACGCAGCGCTCCGCGCGGCGCGCCGGCGTCCCGCTGGCCCGCTGGCTCGTGCTGACCGGGACGACGATCGGCGCGCGGGAGGCGCACGCGATGGGTCTGGTGGACGAGGTGGTGCCGGTGGAGCGGATGGCCGCGCGCATCCGCGAGCTGCACGCGGCGGGGCGCGCGCCGGAGCGCGGGAAGCGCGCGGTCGACGGCGACCTCGCGGCTCTCGCCGAGTTCTTCGCCACGGCGGATGTGGACGCGCTGCTGGCCGGGCGGCTCGCCGCGCCCGAAGGGCGCGTGGCGAAGGAGGCCGGGCGCGTGCGGCACAAGGCGCCGCTGGCCACGCGGCTCGCGGACCGGCTCGTGCGGGAGAGCGCCGGGTGGACGCTGGACGAGGGGTTGGCGCAGGAGCTGTCGCACCTGGAGGAGGTGTTCCGGTCCCGCGACGCCTACGAGGGGCTGTCCTCCCTCGGGAAGCGCCGGCCGGAGTTCACCGGCGCGTGAGACCGGACGCGCGTCCTGTCGCCGCGGCGGCCGGCCCGCGAAACGAAACGAGGGCCCCGGATCCGGGGCCCTCGCCGCTTTCGGTCGCGTATCGGTTGCGTCGTCAGGAGAGATGGGTCGAGACGAGCTTCGTCATCTCGAACATCGAGACCGTGCTCTTGCCGCCGAAGACCTTCTTCAGCTTCTCGTCGGCGTTGATGTTCCGCTTGTTCACCGAGTCCTGGAGCCCGTTCTTCTTGATGTAGGCCCACAGCTTCTTCGTGATCTCGGTGCGCGGCAGCGGGCTGGAGCCCACGATCTCCGCCAGCGCCGCATCCGGCGTGAGCGGCTTCATGAACGCGGGATTCGGCTTCCGCTTCGACTTGGCCTTCGGCTTCGCCTTGGCCTTGGGCTTCGCCTTCGGCTTGGCCTTCTTGACCTTGGACTTCGCCTTGGACTTCGACTTGGCCTTGCTCTTCGGCCGGGCCTTCGACGTCCGCTTCGCCTTCTTCGCCGTGGTCTTGGACTTCTTCGCCTTCGACCGGGACTTGGCCTTCGCCACCGCAGCTACCTCCTCATCACAGGTTCCTGACCGACGAACACGCGACCGACGGAAGCGAAAGGTGGCGCGGGTTCGAGCGGAAGACAAGGATTTTGTTGCGGGGACGCCGCGGAATCCCGCGCGGGAGTTGCCTTCCGCGCGCCCCCGACTCCGGACCCCGCGCGGCGCCGCGCCTCCCCGCGTCCCGGCGCTCCCGGCGCCGCGTCCGGCGCGGGCGTCGGCTGGACGAGGGCGGGATCGCGTGCGAGGATCCGCCGTCCGGGGGAGGGGTCCGATGGATCGAGCCGGGTTCGAGCTCCGCGCGTACGTGTTCCTCGACAGCATGCAGCCGCAGTTCGCCTCCTTCGTGGGCACCATCACCCAGGGGGACCTCCCGGTCGAGGGGATGGCCTCCCTGTACGTCGAGATGGCCCCCGGCAACGAGGTCTTCCGGGTGGTGGACGTGGCCGTGAAGGGCACGCGCGCCCGCCCCGGCGCCCAGATCGTGGAACGCGAGTTCGGGATGTTCGAGGTCCACGCCCCCTCGCAGGCCGATGTGCTGCAGGCGGGGCAGGCCGTCCTGGACCGCCTGGGACTGGCGGCCACGGACCGCACGCGCCCGTCGATCGCGTCCCTCCAGGTCATCACGAACGTGGACCCCTACCAGGCCCAGCTCCTGAACCGGTTCCGCCGCGGTTCGATGATCGTCCCCGGCGAGACGATGCTCGTCCTCGAGGTGGCCCCGGCGGCCTACATCAACCTGGCAGCGAACGAGGCGGAGAAGGGGGCGAACATCAAGCTCGTCCACATCTCCTCGGTGGGGCGGTTCGGGCGGATGTGGCTGGCCGGCACCGAGGCCGAGATCCTGGCCGCCCGGGACGCGGCCGTGGCCGCCATCGAGGGCGTCGCCGGCCGGGGCTGACCCGGGACGCGGCCCCGTCCGGGCGCCGGCACGCCTCCCCGCGCGTGCCGCCAGGAACCCCGGGAATCCCAGCGAAGACAAAAAGCGCGAAACCTCGCGACCGCCCCGGCCGATACGGGAAACGTGCATCCCTGCCCTGCGCCGCCGCGGGGCCAGCGAGGTCGAAGAATGCCGAATCTCCTGCGGGTGCGGCTGTCCCTGAAGGGCCGCCCCATCAAGACGTTCACGTTCGAGAAGAAGGATGTGTCCATCGGGCGCGACCCCACCTGCGACATCTGCCTGGACAACGCCGGGATCTCGCGCCAGCACGCGCGGATCGAGCGCACGCCGGGCGGCTACGTCCTGGAGGACCTCGGGAGCGCGAACGGCACGTTCCTGAACGATCAGCCGGTCCGCCGCGAGTTCGTCGGGCACGATGACGTCGTCCAGATCGGGAAGTTCGCCCTGTGGGTGGGCGTGGAGACCGACCGCCGCGAGAAGACCAGCGGCGACGCGCTGTCCACGCCGGCCGCGTACGAGGGGACCGTGGTGCTGGACCCGGACTCCCTCCTGGAGATGCAGCGCAAGTCCAAGACGGAGACCCTGCCCCCCCTGCCGCCGCGCAAGCGGCCCGCCGTGGGCCTGGACCGGCCCGTGAAGCCGTGGATGTGGCTCGTGGTGGTCGCCGCCTTCTGCGTGGGGGCCTTCGTGGGAACGCTCGCGCTGCGCTTGCTGGGAGGCTGAGCCGCCCCGCATGGGACTCGTCGACCGCTTCCGGACCTCCCGTCTCCTGCGGACGCTGCGCGCGTCCCAGACCGCGCCCCCGGAGGCGCTGGCCGAGGCGAAGAACGCCCTGGTCGAGATGGGATCCGGCGCGCTCGAGTCCCTGTTCGAGTGCCTCACGCACCCCGGCGCGCGGGAGCCGGCGCTCGAGATCCTGGAGCGCATCCTCACCACCGACACCCTCCCGTCCTTCGTGGAGGCGCTGGCCTCGGCCGACCGCCGGATCTCCGGCGGGGTGGCCGAGGCGATGGCGAAGGGCCGGAACTACCAGCCGAAGGACCTCCTGCCGTACCTCTCGGAGAAGGACGTCCCCAAGAGCCGGCTGGAGCCGGTGCTCGTCGCGCGGGAGGCCGACCTCCCCGCGCCGGACCTCCTCACGATGCTCCCGGACCTGGAGCGCGAGGCGCGGACCATCGCGTTCCGCCTGCTCGAGGGGCGCGTGGATGCCGCCCTCCTGCCGGAGACGTTGCGGTACCTGGTCCACAAGGACTGGTGGGTCCGCGCGCACATGGCGAAGCTCCTGGCGCGGATCCCCGGCGAGGAGTCCGAGAAGGGGCTGGCCGGGATCCTGACCGACCCGAACAAGAGCGTGCGCATGGCCGCGGTGAAGGCGCTGGAGACGCTGAAGGCGAAGTCCGCGGTCCCGGCCCTCACGAACGTGCTGCGCGACGGCGACCTCACCGTCCAGGCCGCCGCCATCGACGCGCTCATCGAGATCAACGACCCCGCCGCGGTGCCGCACCTCGTGGAGGTGCTCAAGGACGAGTCCGAGCAGTGCCGCCGCGGCGCGGTCGAGGTGCTGAACGAGGTGGCGACGACGGAGGCGATCCAGGACCTGGTGTCCGCCCTGCGCGACGCCGACTGGTGGGTCCGCGTGCGCGCGGCCGACGCGCTGGGCACGATCGGCGGCGACAAGGTGGTGAACGCGATCCTGTCGCTCATGGACGACGAGGACGTCCACATCCGCCGCTACGCGGTGGAGATCCTGAACACGATCCCGGACGGCCGGTCCGTGGAGTCGCTGCTGAAGGCGCTCGGCGACGAGGACTGGTGGGTGCGCGAGCGTTCCATCGACGCGCTGGGGCGCACCGCCGATCCCCGCGCGATCGAGCCGCTCGCGAAGCTGCTCGTGATCGACCCCGACGCCGCGCCGCTGGCCGCCAAGGCGCTCGGGGTGATCGGCGATCCCGCCGCCATCGTGCCGCTGGCGGACGCGCTGGAGCGCGGGCCCTCCGAGGAGCTGCACCGCGAGGTGGTGGCCGCGCTGCAGGAGATCGCGAAGAAACGGACCGCCTCCGGGACGGACCAGCAGATCCTGGAGGACGCGCTGCGCGCCGAGGGCTTCCGCGTGGAGAAGACGCGGCTGCGCCCGATGGAGGTCAAGCAGGCGGGCGCGCGCAGCCGGCCGGTGACGCAGACCACGCCGCTCGTGCCGAAGGAGAAGTCCCCCGCGCCGCCCGCGGCCGCCACGCCCACGGCCACGCCGGTGCCCGCGGAGATCCGCGCGGAGGACATCCAGGAGGGCGCGGTGCTCCTGGACCGCTACAAGGTCCTCGCGCGCATCGGCAGCGGCGGGTTCAGCACCGTGTTCCTGGTGGAGGACATGAAGATCGCCGACCAGGTGATCATCAAGATCCTGAGCCACCACCTGTCGCTGGACGAGAACAGCATGGCGCGGTTCGTCCAGGAGCTGAAGCTGGCGCGCAAGATCTCGCACCCGAACGTGATCCGCATCCACGACCTGCTGGAGATCGGGCGCGAGCGCGGGATCTCCATGGAGTACTTCCCCGGGCAGGACCTGGGACGCGTGCTGGACGAGTGCCGCACGCTGCCGCCGGAGCGCGGGATCCCGATCCTCGCCCAGATCTGCGAGGGGCTGGCCGCCGCGCACGCCGAGAAGATCATCCACCGCGACATCAAGCCGGCCAACGTCCTGGTGGGCGCGGACGACCGGGTGAAGATCGTGGACTTCGGCCTGGCCGCCGCCACGCGGGAGGCCGAGAACCGCCTCACCCGCACCGGCCACCTCGTGGGCACGCCGCACTACATGGCGCCGGAGGTCATCCGCGGGGAGGAGATCGACGTGCGCGCCGACCTCTACTCGCTCGGCATCATGATGTACGAGATCTTCTCCGGGAACCTCCCCTACGACGGGGACAACCCGATGAACGTGCTGTTCCGGCACCTCGACGGGGACGCGCCGCCGCTCAAGGAGCTGTGCTCCGTGCCCGACGATCTTTCGGATCTCGTCATGCGGACGATGGCGGTGGACCGCACGGAGCGGCCGCCCTCCGCGGACGATCTCGCCCGGTCCCTGCGCGCCCTCGCCGTCTAGGAGACTCCATGCCCCGGATCGACGCGTTCCTCCAGCTGGCGCGCGAGCAGGGGTGCTCGGACCTCCATTTCACCGTGGGCCTGCCGCCGATGGCGCGCCTCGACGGGGACCTCGTGCCCCTGAAGTACCGCGAGCTGACCACGGACGAGACCCGGAGCCTGGTGGACGAGATCATGGACCACGAGCAGCGCGCGGCGTTCGACGCGCGCGGCTCCGTGGACCTCTCCTACGCGTCCGAGGCGCTCGGCCGCTTCCGCATCAACGTGTGCCGGCACGTGGGCGGCATCGCCGCCATCTGCCGGGTGGTCCCCATGCGCGCGCCCAAGCTGGCCGATCTGGGCCTGCCGAAGGTGGTGCACCGGTTCACGAAGCTGAACTCCGGTCTGGTGCTCGTGACGGGCTCCGCCGGCACCGGGAAGTCCACCACGCTGGCGGCCATGATCGAGGACATCAACCGGGAGCGCGCGCTGAACATCATCACGCTCGAGGACCCGGTGGAGATCGTGTACGAGAGCCGGCAGTCCCTGATCGTGCAGCGCGAGGTGGGCCACCACGTGCCGACGTTCCGCGACGGCCTGCGCGCCTCGCTGCGCGAGGACCCGGACGTGATCCTGGTGGGCGAGCTGCGCGACCTGGAGACGATCCAGCTCGCCATCGAGGCCTCCGAGACCGGGCACCTCGTGCTGGCCACGCTGCACACGCGCGGCGCGGCGCAGGCGGTGGACCGCATCGTGGACTCCTTCCCGCCGGACGCGCAGACCCAGGTCCGCACCACGCTGGCCGACAACCTGAAGGCGGTGGTGGCGCAGGATCTCGTGCGCACGGCCGACGGCCGCGGGCGGCGCGCCGTGTGCGAGATCCTGGTGGTCACGCCGGCGGTGGCGCAGCTGATCCGCGAGGGCAAGACGTTCCAGCTCCCGTCCGCCATCGCCACCGGGCGCCGCCAGGGCATGCAGCAGCTCGACCAGGCGCTGCTGGACCTCGTGCGGCTCGGCGAGGTGGATCCGGACGAGGCGTTCATCAAGGCCTTCGACAAGAAGGAGTTCATCCCGTTCGTCACGCGGATGGAGCTCCTGGATCTCGTGGGGCCGCCGGCCGCGGGGGACGCGTCGTGAGCCGCATCAACAGCTTCCTCGAGCTGACCGTGAAGCAGTCCGGATCGGACCTGCACGTGGTGGCCGGGCTCACCCCGCGCGTCCGGATCCACGGCGTGCTGGAGCCGATCCGCTTCCGCGAGCTGTCCTCCGAGGAGATCCTCAAGATCCTCTCGGAGTTCATGTCGAAGGAGCAGCGCGACCGCCTGGACCGGGACCTCTCCGTGGACTTCGCCTACCTGGTGGAGGGCCTCGGGCGCTTCCGCGTGAACGTGTACCGGCACGTGAGCGGCGTGGCCGCGGTGTTCCGCGTGATTCCCACGAACGTGCCGGAGCTGTCCGGCATGGGCCTGCCCGCCGTGCTGGGCAGCAGCGTGTCCACGCCGCGCGGGCTCACGCTCGTGACCGGCCCCACCGGGTCGGGCAAGTCCACCACGCTGGCCGCGATGGTGAACCACATCAATCAGACGCGGAAGGGCCACATCATCACGATCGAGGACCCGGTGGAGTTCATCCACCCGTACCGCCAGTGCGTCGTGACCCAGCGGGAAATCGGGGCGCATGCGCCCACGTTCGCCGACGCGCTCCGCGATGCCGTGCGCGAGGACCCGGACGTCGTCCTCGTGGGCGAGATGCGGGACCTGGAGACGATCCAGCTGGCGCTCACCGCCGCCGAAACCGGCATCCAGGTGCTCGGCACGCTGCACACGACCGGCGCCGTCCGCTCCATCGACCGTCTCATCAGCGTCTTCCCCGCCCGCGTGCACGAGCAGGTGCGCTCCGTGCTCGCGGACTCGCTGCGCATGATCGTCTCCCAGCAACTGGTCCGGAAGGCGGACGGCACGGGCCGCATCGCGGTCCCGGAGGTCCTGCTGAACACGCAGGCGTCCGCCTCGATGATCCGCAAGGGCCGGACCCACCAGCTCGCCTCCGTGATCCAGGCCGGCACGCGGGCAGGCATGTGCTCCCTCGACGCCGGGTTGCAGGATCTCGTCCGCAAGGAACTCATCACGGGCGAAGAGGCCTACGAGCACGCCATCGACAAGGGCCCGTTCGAACGCTACCTCCTCGAAGAGGCGATGGCGTAGCGACGGGGCGCGGCGGGGGCGCGACGGGCGAAGCCGCAGGCAGGGCGGAGCGCGGCGGGAGTCGTCGGGGAGCAGGGCGGATGGGCCGGTCGCCCCGGTGCCCCTCTCGCGGGCCTCTGCGCGTGAACGCACCGCGCCCTTCGGGCGCGTGGCGTGCATGCTCGAACGCCCGCGAGAGGGGCACCGGGGCGCCCGACCCGTCCGACCCTGCTCCCCGACGACTCCCGCCGCGCTCCACCCTCGCCACGGCTTCGCATCGCGACGCCCGCGGGCGCCCGCCGCTCCGCCCTCCCCTCATCTCGTCGGCAGTGTCCGCACCCTCCCAGCGAAGGCGGACCGTGAGGGTGCGCCCGGGCCGGCGCCGATGGGGACGCGGGCGGCCGCGATCCGGACGGCGAGCCCGAGCGTCCGCCGGCGTGCGGCGGACGGGTCGGGCGCCCCGGTGCCCCTGTCGCGGGCGTTCGAGATGGGATGAAG
>CAZNDO010000043.1:0-9565 GCA_964571855.1 uncultured Gemmatimonadota bacterium | reverse complement strand
GGCCCACCCCGCAACCGGGCCGTCGACCGCCGCCTCGCCTCCGTCGCCTCGTCGTGACTCTGCGGGCACACCCACCGTCACACGAGACTCGTCAGCGCAGGCGCACCACCGGGACGGAGCGCAGCTCGCTGTCCGCCCGGACGACGAAGAGGTAGACGCCCGACGCCACGGGGTGGCCGGCGTCGTCGCGGCCGTCCCAGGCGATGCTGCCGGCGGCGGCCGTGGACGGTGACAGGCGGCGCACGACGCGTCCGGCCGCATCCACGATGCGGACGTCCAGCGCCTCGCGCGCTCCGGGCGGGCGCGAGAACGCGAGCGTCGTGCCGGCGCGGAAGGGGTTCGGGCCCGCGCGCAGCGCGAGGGATCCGCGGCCCGCGTCCACGGCGGGCGCATCCGACACGCCGCCCTGGTCGAAGTAGAAGGGGCCGAGATCGGCGATGGTGCCGTCCGGGTCGAGCGGGAGCGCCGGATCCCCGGCATCGATCGCCGGGCTGCCGGCGGTCAGGGTGAAGTCGAGGGCGTCGGGATCCGTCAGCAGCGGATCGCCGTCCAGGTTGCCGAACACCGCATCCGTGGAGTCCACCGCGTTCGCGGCGGCGCCGCTGAAGTTCGACCCCGCCGACGCCGGCCACAGGATCGCGGCGATCGTGTTCGCGTGGAACAGGTTGTGGGAGATCGCGGCGGGCGTGCTCGCGAGCCAGCAGATGCCGCGGCCGCGCGGCGGCGGGCCGGGAATCCCGTTCTCCAGGAAGATGTTGTGGCGAACGATCGGCGCGGCGTTCGACGCCGTGAGCAGTCCGTTCCCGTCCGTCCGGCCCACGAGGTTGTGCTCGAACACGCCCGCCGCATCCCCCTGGTGGATGACCCCGTGCGTGTCCACGGCATCGGCCGGCGTCGAGTCGTAGTTGTTCCAGAACACGTTGTGGTGGATCCACGGCGACGCGACGGGCGGGGCCGCGCGCACCACGAAGATCGCCGCGCCGCGCACGCCGGCACCGTTGTCCACGAACAGGTTGCGATCCACCTCCGGCGCGCCGTTCCCCACGCGCAACCCGCCGCCCACGTCGTGGAGCCCGCCCCGGATCGTGAAGCCCGTGAGGCGTCCCCCGGTCGAGGCCTCCCAGTTGACGACGCGAGCCAGCCCCTCCGCGTCCAGGACGCTGACCCCCATCCCGGCGCCCTGCAGCACCAGGTTGTCCTTCGTCACGGTCAGCGGGAACGTCTCGCCGCTCGTCGACGCCGCGTGGATGCCCGCCGCCACCTGGATCACATCCCCGGGCGAGGCGGCTGCGATCGCCGCGCTGATCGTGGCGAAGTCCCCCGGAACCTGGTGGACGGCCGCCGCGGCCGGCAGCGCCGGCAGGAGACACGCCCCGACCCACATCGACACGCGCATCGCACCCCTCCTCGTGGACTCGCTCCGCCGGCCCGCCGCGGGCCGGACCGATCGCCCCGGTCATGCATCCCGGTTATGCCTTGGAGGACGGCGCCGTGACCGGGGTTGCGGTCCGGGCCGGCGCCGCACGCTACCACCCCGGACGGGCCCGCCGGAAGCGGGCGCCCCTCAGGCGAGGTTCCGGGACCGCCCGCGCCGCGAGGGATCCCGCGCCGTCGCCAGCCAATCCCGCAGCGCTTCGTGCGTGCTGTGGAACGCCAGCTCGCTCCAGGGGATCCGGCCCTCCGGGAACGACCGCGCCTCCAGGCTCTCGGACAGCGCGTGCGGCTCTCCGGCGACCACCCGCCCCCGGTACACCACGATGATGGCGGTCTGGCCGGGATAGCTGTACAGCCCGAGCAGGTCGTCCAGGGCCACCTCGCACCCCGCCTCCTCGCGGGTCTCGCGCACCGCGGCCGCCTCCACGGTCTCCCCGCGGTCCACGTAGCCCCCGGGGTACGTCCAGCGCCCGTAGCCGGGCTCGATGGCGCGACGCATCAGGAAGACGCCGCCGTCCCACGGGAAGATCACGCAGGCCGCCACCTTGGGATCGCGCCAGTGCACGTGGCCGCAGCGGCCGCACGCCGGCGGCTCGCCGGCGAGCAGCCCGCCGCAGAGGACGCAATGCCGCTCCCTCACGACCACCTCACGCGAACCCGCGCTCCAGGTAGGCGCGCGCGGCGCGGGTCATGATCTCGAGGCCGATCGCGAGCGAGCGCTCGTCCACGTCGAAGCGCGGATGGTGGTGCGGCCAGGCCTCGCCGGACGCCGAGCCCACGAAGAAGAAGCAGCCGGGGACCGCCGCGAGCATCGAGGCGAAGTCCTCGCCGCCCATCGTTCGTTCGTCCGTGATCACGTTCGCCTCGCCGACCACCGAGGCCGCCGCGGCGTGCACGATGCGGCACATGCGCGGGTCGTTCACGAGGACCCGGGTCATGGACCGCAGCTCCACGGTGCCGCGCGCGCCGACGACCTCGCGCAGCCGCGCGTGGATGCGCCGCTTCACGCCCTCGTCGAACGTGCGGATCGTGCCCCGCAGGGTCACGCTCTCCGGGATCACGTTGTACGCGGAGCCGCCCTCGATCCAGGTCACGGACAGGACGGCCGCCTTCATGGGATCCGTGTTGCGCGACACGATGGATTGCACGTCCTGCACGATGGCGGCGGCCTTCACGACCGGGTCGTCGGCCTCGTGCGGCGCCGCCGCGTGGCCGCCCCGCCCGTGCACGACGATGTCGAAGTCGTCCACCGACGCCATGGCCGCGCCCTCGGTCACGCCGACCTTCCCCACCGGCATGGAGTTCCACACGTGCAGCCCGAGCGCGGCATCCACCCCCTCCAGCGCGCCGTCCGCGATCATCCGGTCCGCGCCCTGCCCCACCTCCTCGGCGGGCTGGAAGCCGAAGCGGACCGTGCCCGGGAACGTGGCGCGGGCGAAGCGTCCGGCCGCCGCCAGCGCGACCGCGGTGTGCGCGTCGTGGCCGCACGCGTGCATCACGCCGTCGTTCGCGCTCCGGTACTCCGCGCGGTTCTCCTCCCGGATCGGGAGCGCGTCCATGTCCGCGCGCACGAACAGGGTCCTCCCGCCCCCGCCCCGCTGGCCGGTCACGCCGGTGCCGCCGAGTCCCGTGCGGACCTCGTAGCCCAGCTCCCGGAGCCGCGCGGCCACGATGCCGGACGTGCGCACCTCGGCGAACCCGAGCTCCGGGTGGCGGTGGAAGTCCCGGCGCAGGCGCACCATCTCGGCGCGCTCCTCGGCGGTGACCAGCGATTCCACGGCGGCGATGGTCGTCATGCGTGGTCTCCTCGCGGCAAGAGGGGCAGGATCTCGGCGTCGCGGCGCGACGCGCCGTCGTGCAGGACGAGCTTGCGACCGGCGCCGGCGTGCTCCGTGGCCACGTAGCCCAGGGCGATCGCGGCGGACTCGCCCGACGCGGCGCTCGTGACGCGGCCGACCTCCTCGTCCCCGTCGTACAGCCCGGCGTCCGCGGCGGGCGCCGCGGCGCCCTCCACGCGCAGTCGCACGAGCGCGCGCTTCACGCGCTTGTAGTTGTGCAGGCGCGCGATCACCTCCTGGCCCACGTAGCACCCCTTCGTGAAGCTGAAGTGGTCCAGGCGGCCGGTCTCCAGCGGGATGGTCCGGTCCGTGAAGTCCGCGCCGAACTCCGGGACGCCGGCCTCCACGCGCAGCCGGCGCCAGGCCGTGGCATCCCCCGCCGGCAGTGCCGCGAGCGCGGCCTCCACGGCGCCCGCGGCCTCCCGCGGCGCGATCACGGCGAACGCCCGGCCGCCCACGTCGTCCACGCGCGCCACGACCGCACCGGCCACGGACGACGGGGCGTGCGCCCACGGCGCGAGCGCCGCCGCGTCCACGCCGAGCCCCGCCGCCAGCGCGCCCGCCGCCGCCGGGCCGAGCACGGTATGCCGCACCGTGCCGGGTCCGAGGTCCGCCACTTCCACGTCGTCCGCGATCACGTACCGCGTCAGCCACTCCGCCAGCGCTTCCGCGCGCCCTTCGCTCCCGAGCAGCAGCGCGTCCTCGCCCCGCTCCAGCACGATCACCCGGTCCACGACACGGCCGGTGCGCTCGAGGAAGAACGTGGGCGCGCCCTGCCCCGGGGCGAGCGCGGCGAGCGCGTTCGTGGCGAGACGGTCCAGGAAGTCCTTCCGGTCCGCGCCGCGCACGAGCAGGCGCGCGCGCGCGCCGTGGTCGAAGCGGGCCGCGCCGGTCACGGCCGCGCCCCGGCGGCCGGGCCCGAGTACTCCACGTGGTTGCGCGCCGTCTCGCGCAGCTTGATCCGCGCGAGGCGCGCGCCCACCGCGGCCAGGGGCGCTTCGAGCCGCTCCCACGCCACGCGCGCGATCTCCTCCGCCGTGGGGTTCACCGCGGCGAACTCCGGGAGGTCCGCGTTCAGGTGCCGGTGGTCCCAGCGATCCACGACCGCCTCGCCCACCACGCGGTCCACGTCCGCGGCCCGCACGACCGCGCCGTCCGCGCCGGGCCGGCCGCGCAGCGTGACCTCCAGCACGTAGTTGTGCCCGTGGTCCGCCGGGTTGTTGCACTTGCCGAAGACGCGCCGGTTCTCCTCGTCCGGCAGCGACGCCGCGTGCAGCCGGTGCGATGCCGAGAACTCGTAGGTGCGGGTGACGTCCACGTCCTCTCCTCCGCGGTACTCCACGGTCGAGTCCCCTCCGTCCAGGCGGATCCGCGCCAGCGGCCGCCCCGCGAGCATGCCGTCCAGCAGGTTCCAGATGCCGCGCGCAAGCTCCTCGAGCGTACGCACCGGCACGCCCGCACTGCCGGCCACCCGACCCGAGAGCGGCGCCACCACGCGCCGGCGCAGTTCCTCCTTCATGGTCGCGAGGTTCACGACCATGCCGGATCGCGCGTCCGGCTCGTCCTCGACGGACACCTCCACCGCGGTCGCGAGCACGGCGAACCGCCCGTCCCCGGCGGCGGCGAGCGCGTCCAGCCTCTCCCGACGCGTGACCAGCATCACCGCTCCCTCAGGTACGGCCGGCCCAGCGCCGCCGGGGCGCCCGCGCTCCCGGATCGCGGGCGAGCGAGCACGACCAGGGTGAGAGCGTACGGCAGCGCCTGGAAGAACTGGTAGGGGATCTCCACCCCCAGGACGGCCCGTCCTTGCAGCCGGACCTGCAGCGCCATGGCCGCCCCGAACAGCAGCGCGCCGCCCACCGCGCCCCACGGGCTCCAGCGCGCGAACACCACGATGGCCAGCGCCACGAAGCCGCGCCCGGCGGACATCCCCTCGACGAACGTGTTGGAGTATCCCACGGCAAGATAGGCCCCGCCCGCGCCGGCGCAAGCGCCGCCGAACACGGCGGCCGCCGCACGCAGCCGCCGGACCGAGGCTCCCGCCGTCTCCACCGCCTCGGGGTTCTCCCCCGCCGCCCGCAGGAGGAGGCCCGGGCGCGTGCGATCCAGGAACAGGGCGACGCCGGCCACCAGCGCCACCGCGCCGAAGGCGAGCGCGTTCTGCCCGAGGAGTGCGCGGCCGATCGCGGGCAGTTGATCGGCGAAGGGCGGATCGAACACCGGCAGCATGGGAACGAACCCGGCGGGCCCCGCGTCCATCGCCCGGAAGAGGACGCCGGTCGCGCCGAGCGCGAACACGTTCACGGCGACGCCCGTCACCACGGGATCGAGCGCTAGCCGCACGACGAGGACGGCGAACACCGCGGCCAGCGCCGCCGCCGCCAGGACGCCGGAGAGCACGCCCAGCTCCGGCGAGCCCGTGACCGACGCCGTCGCGAACGCGCCGAACGCCCCGGCCAGCATCATGCCCTCGATGCCGAGATTCAGGACGCCGGCCCGCTCCGCGACGATCTCCCCGATCACGGCGAGCAGGATGGGCACGGAGATCCGCACCGCGGCCTCCAGCAGCCCGGCGGCGAGCTCGGTCATGCGCGCCTCCCGGGGCGGATCGCGCCGGTCGCGATCGACGCGAGGATCACCACGGCCTGGATCACGAGCACGAGCACGCGCGACACGTCGGCCTCCTGCTGCATCCGCGCCGAGCCCGCCTCGAGCGCGCCGAAGAACAGGGCCGCCGGCACGAGCGCCAGCGGATGGAGCCGCGCCAGCAACGCCACCGCGATGCCCGTGTAGCCGTACCCGGGGGACACCTTGTCGAACAGCCGGCCGAGGACGCCCAGGATCTCCACCGCGCCGCCGATCCCGGCGAGCCCGCCGGACACGGCCGCGGCCGACAGGAGCGTCCGGTCCGCGCGGATCCCGGCCCACGCCGCGGCGCGCGGGTTGCCGCCGATCATGCGGACGCCGAATCCCCACGCGGTGCGCGCGAGAAGGAACCGCACGGCGAGCACCGCGCCGATGGCCAGCAGGAACCCGGCGTGCAGCGTGGTGCCGCGCCCGAAGAGACGGGGCAGCGCCGCGCTCGCCGCGACCGGGTCGCCGATGGGCTGCGCCCCGGACGCCTGCTGCAGCGGCCCGTGCACGAGCCACGAGAGCAGGTACATCGCCACGAAGTTCAGCATGATGGTGGAGATGACCTCGAGCGCGCCGCGCCGCACCTTCAGCCACGCCGCCGCGAGGCACCACGCCGCGCCCGCCACGAACGATCCCGCGAGGACGACCGGCACGTGGACGGGCGCGGGAATCCCGGGCAGCGTGCCCAGCCACGCCGCCGCGATCGCCCCGAGCGCGAACTGCCCTTCCGCCCCGATGTTCCAGAATCCCGCGCGGAACGCGATCAGGACGGCCAGCCCGGTGAAGAGCAGCGGCGTGGCCTTCGTCCCCACGTGCAGGATCCCGTAGGTCGATCCGGCCGCTCCCTCGAGCAGCGCGCCCAGCGCCACCGCGGGATCGCGACCGGACGCCGCCACGAGCAGCGCGCACAGCCCCGCCGCCAGCGCGGCGAACGCCGCCGCCGCGCCCGCCTCCCGCACGCGCGCGCCGGTCACGGCGTCGCCCCCAGCATCAGCGCGCCCACCGTCGCGCGATCCCGGGACGGCGCCTCGATCCACCGGCCGCGGTACATCACGGCGATGCGGTCGGCGTGCTGCAGCAGCTCCTCCAGCTCCGTGGAAGCCAGGAGCACGGCGCACCCCTGGTCGCGCCGCGCGGCGAGGAGGCGGAGCAGCGAGTTCGCGGCGCCCACGTCCAGGCCGCGGGTGGGATTCGCGAGCACGAGCACGCGCGGATC
Organism: uncultured Gemmatimonadota bacterium; assembly: GCA_964571855.1. Lineage (GTDB taxonomy): Bacteria > ARS69 > ARS69 > ARS69 > ARS69 > CAYYFX01. The sequence goes on along the minus strand of CAZNDO010000043.1, from coordinate 2,443 downwards.
GTGCGCCAGTTCGCGCGCGAGCAGGAGCTTCTGCTGGTTGCCTCCCGACAGCGTGCGCGCCGGCGCCCGCGGGCCGGGCGCGCGCACGTCGAACCGTTCGAGCAGGGCCGCGGCCCGGCGCTCGTGCCGGCCGGTGCTCACGCCGAACGGGGTCCGCGCCCACGGGGCATCGAACTCGCGCAGCGCGAGGTTCTCCCACAGCGTCGCGTCGGCCACCAGCCCGTCGCGCCCACGGTCCGACGGCAGCACGGACAGCCCCCGCCGCCAGCGCTCGGCCACACCGCTCCCCGTCACGTCCTTCCCGTCGAGCAGCACGGCCCCGGTCTCCGCCTGCGCCACGCCCGCGAGGACCGCGACCAGCTCGTCCTGCCCGTTGCCGTCCACTCCGGCGACGCCGAGGATCTCCCCCGCGCGCAGCACGAACGACACGTCGCGCAGCGGCGCCTCGCCGGGTGCGCGGCGGAGGATGCCGCGCGCCTCGAGCGCGATGCCTCCCGCCCGCGCCGCGGGGCGCGCCGCCCCGCCGGCGGCGGCATCCTCGCCCACGATCGCGCGGGCGAGCGACGCCGCGTCCGCCTCCCCCCGCGCCACGCGCGCCGCCACGCGCCCGCCGCGCAGCACGGTGATCCGGTCCGCGAGCGCGAGCACCTCGTCCAGCTTGTGGCTGATGAAGAGCACCGCGGTCCCGCCCGCGACGAGTCGTCGGATCGTGGCGAACAGCTCCTCCACCTCGGCGGGCGCGAGCACCGCGGTCGGCTCGTCGAGGATGAGGAGCGCCACGTCCCGCGCCAGGGCCTTCGCGATCTCCACGCGCTGGCGCGCGCCCACGGGCAGGTCGCCGCAGCGCGCGTCCGGATCCAGCGCGAGCCGGTGCCGGGCCGCCAACTCCTCCACGCGGGCGCGGGAGAGCGCCGGATCCAGCGCGAAGCCCGCCTGCCGCGGGTCGGCGAGCGCCAGATTCGCGGCGACCGGAAGCGCATCCACCAGCATGAAGTGCTGGTGGACCATTCCGATGCCCAGCGCGAGCGGATCGCGCGGCGAGGCGAAGGTCACCGGCGCGCCGCGCCACTCCAGGCGCCCGGCATCCGGCGCGAGCCGCCCGAACAGGACGTTCATCAGCGTGGACTTGCCGGCGCCGTTCTCGCCGAGCACGGCGTGGACCTCGCCGGCGCGGACGTCGAGATCCACGCCCGCCAGCGCGGTGACGGCGCCGAACCGCTTCGTCAGCGCGCGGGCGGCGAGCAGCGGCGGGCTCAAGGCACGGCGACGGTCGGGTCGATCTCCCCGGAGGAGATCCTGGCCTCGAGATCGCGGACGAGCGCGGCGGCCGCGGGCGGAAGCGCCGCGGCCTGCTCGGGTCGCAGGGCCACCGACACCACGCCGTCGGCCGCCCCCATCGCGATTGCCGCCGGCACGTACGTCCCGTCCTGCACGCGGCGCGCGATGGACAGGTACGCCGCGGGAACGTCGAGCACGGCGCTGGCGAACACGGCGCCCGGAACGACCTCGTTCTGGTCCTTGTTCGAGCCGAACGCCCACACGCCCTCGTGCGCGGCCGCCGCCTGGAACACGCCGAGCCCCGCCTTGTCCGCGTTCTGGAAGAGGAAGCGGGCGCCCTGCTCGATCAACGCCTCGGCATGCTCCCGGCCCAGCGCCACGTCGTTCCAGCTGCCGACGTACTTCGTGACGACGCGGAAGGCGGGATCGACGCTGCGCGCGCCGTTCACGAAGCCGTCGAAGCCGGGCTTCAACGAGGGGATCTCCTCGCCGCCGATCATCCCCGCCACCTTCGTGTCCGACAGCGTGGCCGCCAGCGCGCCGAGCACGTACGTGGCGTCCTCCAGCTTGAAGTGCACGGCGCCCACGTTCGCGGCGGCCGTGTTCCCGGCGATGACGACGAACGTCGTCCGCGGGTAGTCCGGCGCGACGCGCAGCGCGGCATCCTGGAACTCGTACGCGTGCCCGAACACGAGGTCGTAACCTTCGGCGGCGAACTGGCGGAAGCTCTCCTCGAACGCGGACTTGTCCAGGCTCTCCACCTTCGCGGTCCGCGCGCCGAGCTCCTCCCCGATCCGCTGCACGCCCTCCCACGCGCTCTGGTTCCAACCGTCGTCCGAGATGGGCCCGGTGAGCAGCACCGCCACCCGGAACGGCTCCACCGCGGGCGCCGCGTCCCGCTCCCCCTCGCGCGGCGCGCACGCGCCGAGCAGGAACGCGGCGATCATGGCCGAGACCACCGCGCGCACGCGGCGCGCGCCGAAACCCGAGGAACGAAGCACGTCACCCTCCCGGCGAGACCGCGGATCTTCCGGGCGCGACGCGCGAGGTGTCAAGGCGAGGGTCGCGGGACGAGGAGCGCGCGGACGGGCCACGACGGGGAAGGGGCCGGAGCCGCACGGGAACGCACGCTGCGCACGCCCCCTTCCAACAACCGCTTCGCGGC
>CAZNDO010000042.1:0-14451 GCA_964571855.1 uncultured Gemmatimonadota bacterium | reverse complement strand
GCACGCACGCCACGCGCCCGAAGGGCGCGGTGCGTTCGCGCGCAGAGGCCCGCGAGAGGGGCACCGGGGGCCCGGCCCATCCGGCCCGCCTCGCCCGGACCGCTCGGCGCCTCCTCCGGTCGGTCCCGCCCCGCCCACCAGCCGGCCCGCTGTCACCCCGACCGCCCCGCCCTTGACAGGCGGCCGCGGATCCCGTTAACTGGCCAGGTTTTTGGGCAAACGAAACCCGGGAGGCGTGGGTGTACGCCATCGTGCAGACCGGAGGCCGGCAGTTCCGCATGGCCCCGGAGGAGACCCTGAGGATCCCCAAGCTGGAGGCGGCGGTCGGCTCCCAGGTGGAGCTGGATCACGTGCTCATGGTGCAGGGAGATGCCGGCACCAAGCTCGGCCGGCCCGTCGTGCAGGGCGCGAAGGTCGTGGCCGAGGTGGTCGGCCAGGGTCGCGAAGAGAAGATCATCGTGTTCCACAAGCGCCGTCGCAAGCGCTACCAGAAGAAGAACGGGCACCGGCAGCCCTTCACCGAGATCCGCGTCCGGAAGATCGTCGGCTGATTCCGCCGATCGGCTCGGCATTCCGTGCCCGGAAGGGGTAGATCATGGCGCACAAGAAAGCAGGCGGCTCGACCAAGAACGGGCGTGACTCGCAGAGCAAGCGCCTGGGCGTGAAGGTGGGGGACGGGCAGTTCGTCACCGCCGGCTCCATCCTCGTCCGGCAGCGCGGCACCCCCACGCGCGCCGCGCGCAACGTGGGCGTCGGCAAGGACCACACGCTGTTCGCGCTCGTGGACGGCCGCGTGAAGTTCGAGCGGTTCGAGGGGAACCGCCGGCGCGTCGCGGTGGACCCCGTCACGGACGGGCAGTAGCCATGAGCCGCCCGAAGATCGCCTTCGTGGGCGCCGGCAACGTCGGCGCCACGTGCGCGCTGTATTGCGTCCAGAACTCGCTGGGGGACTGCGTCCTCATCGACGTGGTGGACGGGGTCGCGGCCGGCAAGGCGCTCGACATGCTCGAGACCACGCCGCTCCTGGACTCGGACGTCAAGGTCACGGGCACCACGGACTTCGCCGCGCTCGAGGGCGCGGACGTGGTCGTGGTGACCGCGGGCATCGCGCGCAAGCCGGGCATGTCGCGCGCGGACCTGCTGAAGACGAACGCGGACATCGTCGGGTCGTGCGCGCAGCACGTGAAGAAGCTCGCGCCGGACGCCATCATCATCATGGTCACGAACCCGCTGGACGTGATGTCCCACGTGGCCCTCAAGACCACGGGATTCGAGCCGCGTCGCGTCATCGGCATGGCCGGCGTGCTGGACTCCGCCCGCTTCGAGGCGTTCATCGCCGCCGAGCTCGGCGTGTCCATCTCGCGCGTGAACGCCATGGTGCTGGGCGGGCACGGGGACACCATGGTGCCCCTGCCGCGCTTCACGTCCGTGAACGGCATCCCGCTCCCGGAGCTGATGGATGCCGCCACCATCGAGAAGCTGGCCAACCGCACGCGCAACGCCGGCGCGGAGATCGTGGGCCTGTTGAAGACCGGGTCCGCGTACTACTCGCCGGGCCGCGCCGCGGCGCGCATGGTGCAGTCCGTGCTGCAGGACCGGAAGGACCTGGTGCCGTGCTCGGCGTACCTGGAAGGGCAATACGGGCAGAAGGGGATCTACCTCGGCGTCCCGTGCGTCCTCGGGCGCAAGGGCGTGGAGCGCATCCTGGAGCTGAAGCTCACCGATGCGGAGCAGGCGCTGCTCGCGAAGTCCATCGCCGAGGTGAAGAGCACGATGGAGTTCATGGAGGGTGCGCCGCTCTGAGGGAAGGCATCCGACAGGACGGTCGGCCGCGGAGGCCGCTTCGTTCCCGCCCCCGAGGCGGGGATGGGGCGGCCTCCCCTCTTTGGCAGGCCGATGGGCGTCCCGCCGGCTGCGGGGAGGCGCCGCGATGACCGCGATCGCCGTGGTCCCCGCGCGCTTCGCCTCCACGCGCTTCCCCGGCAAGCCGCTCGTTCCGATCCTGGGGAAGCCCATGATCGCGTGGGTGGTGGAGGCGGCGCGCGCCGCGCGGCGCGTGGAGCGCGTGCTCGTGGCCACGGACGACGAGCGGATCGCCGCGGCGGGCGCCGCCGCCGGCGCGGAGGTGCGCATGACCCGGCCGGACCACGCCACGGGCACGGACCGCGCCGCGGAGGCCGTGCGGGACCTGCCCGCGGACGTGATCCTGAACCTGCAGGGGGACGAGCCGATGCTGCGGCCCGAGGCGGTGGACCGGCTGGCGGCGGCCATGGAGGACCCGGCGGTCCGGATGGCCACGCTGGCCGTGCGGGGCGTGACCGAGGCGGAGCGGGCGGAGCCGCACGTCGCGAAGATCCTGGTGGACCGGAACGGGGACGCGCTCCTGTTCTCCCGCGGTCCGCTGCCCTACCGCTACGCGAGGACGGCCACGGTCCCCGCCGGCCGGGATCCGGCGGTCTTCAAGCACGTCGGGACGTACGCGTTCCGCCGCGACGCGCTGCTCGAGTTCGCCGCCGCGCCGCGCGGGACCATCGAGGCGATCGAGGATCTCGAGCAGTTGCGCGCGCTGGAGATGGGGTGGAAGATCCGTGTCGTCGAGGTCGAGGACGAGCCCGTGTGCGTCGATCGGCCCGAGGACGTCAACCGTGTGGAGGAGTTGCTCCGGGCCCGGAGCGGGGGAGTGACCCGATGACCAGGTACGTGATCGTGACGGGCGGCGTCGTCTCGTCCCTCGGCAAGGGTGTGGCGGCCGCGTCCCTGGGCCGGCTGTTGAAGTCGCAGGGGTTCTCGGTGGCGCTCCTGAAGCTGGATCCCTACATCAACGTGGATCCCGGCACGATGAACCCGTTCCAGCACGGCGAGGTCTTCGTCACCGACGACGGCGCCGAGACGGACCTGGATCTCGGGCACTACGAGCGCTTCCTGGACCAGTCGCACGGCCGGGACAACAACGTGACCGCGGGGCAGATCTACCACCACGTGATCTCCATGGAGCGGCGCGGGGACTACCTCGGCGGCACCGTGCAGGTCATCCCGCACATCACGGACGAGATCAAGGACCGCATCCGCAAGCTGTCGGACGGGGACCGCCGCGACGTGGTCATCGTGGAGGTCGGCGGCACGGTGGGCGACATCGAGAGCCTCCCGTTCCTGGAGGCCGTGCGCCAGCTGCGGCTGGAGGTGGGCTCGCGCAACCTGCTGTTCCTGCATGTCACGCTGCTGCCGTTCATCGCGGCGGCGGACGAGCTGAAGACGAAGCCCACGCAGCACTCCGTGCGGGACCTGCGCCAGATCGGCATCCAGCCGGACGTGCTCGTGTGCCGCACGGACCGGCCGATCCCGCAGGGGATCAAGGAGAAGATCGGCCTGTACTGCAACGTGGAGACCGAGGCGGTCATCGCGGCGCCGGACGTGAAGAGCATCTACGAGGTGCCGGTGAACCTGAAGCACGCGGGGCTGCACCGGATCGTCGGGGAGAAGCTGGGGCTGCCCGCGCGGGACCTGGACCTGTCGGACTGGGAGGCGTTCCTGGAGCGCAGCCGCCGGCCGGCGAAGCGCGTCCGCATCGCCCTGTGCGGGAAGTACGTCGAGCTGAAGGACGCGTACAAGTCCGTGGCGGAGTCCCTCATGCTGGCCGGCGTGGAGCACGACGCGCGCGTGGATATCCAGTGGGTGGACTCCGAGGTGCTGGCCACCGACGGGCCGGAGGAGATCCTCGCCGGCGTGGACGGCATCCTCGTGCCGGGCGGCTTCGGCTCGCGGGGGATCGAGGGGAAGGTGGCGGCGGCGCGCCACGCGCGGGAGCATCGCATCCCGTACCTCGGGATCTGCCTCGGGCTGCAGGTGGCGGCGATGGAGTTCGCGCGCAACGTGCTCGGCCTCGAGGAGGCCGGCTCCTCGGAGTTCGAGCCGGAGTGCGCGGAGCCGGTGATCCACCTGCTGCCGGAGCAGCGGGCCGTCGTGGACAAGGGCGCCACGATGCGGCTCGGCGCGTACAACTGCGAGCTGAAGCCCGGCACGCGCGCGGCGGAGCTGTACGGCGTGCCCGCGGTGTTCGAGCGGCACCGCCACCGGTACGAGTTCAACAAGAAGTACGAGCCCGCGTTCGAGCGCGCGGGCGTGGTGTTCAGCGGGCGCTGGCCGGAGAAGGGTCTCGTGGAGATCCTGGAGATCCCCGCGCACCCCTGGTTCGTGGCGTGCCAGTTCCACCCGGAGTTCCGGTCCCGCCCGGGCAAGCCGCACCCGCTGTTCGCGGGCTTCGTGGGGGCGGCGGTGGCGCAGGCGGCGCGCGACGCGGACGACGACGAGGACGAGCCGTCCCCGGCGCCGGCGCGCCCGCGCACCGTCGTGGGCGCGGGGGACCGCACGTGAGCGCTCCGAAGCCCGTGGCGGTGGGGCCGGTCACGTTCGGACCGGGGGCCCCGCTCGCCGCCATCTGCGGGCCGTGCGTCATCGAGAGCGAGGAGCTGTGCCTCGCGGTCGGGGCGGCGCTCGCGCGCATCGCGCAACGCACGGGCGTGGGCATCGTGTTCAAGAGCTCGTTCCTGAAGGACAATCGCTCCTCGGAGCAGAGCTTCCAGGGCCCGGGCCTCGAGAAGGGGCTGCGCATCCTGGAGAAGGTCCGGGCGGAGACCGGGCTGCCCGTGCTGTCGGACGTGCATGACCTTTCGGATGTGCCCGCGTCCGGCGAGGTGCTGGACGTGCTGCAGGTGCCCGCGTACCTGTGCCAGCAGACGCGCCTGCTCCTCGCGGTGGCGCGCACGGGGCGCGCGGTGAACGTGAAGAAGGGGCAGTTCATGGCGCCGGAGGACATGGCGCAGGCGCTCGGGAAGATCCGGCGCGCCGGGAACGAGCGGATCCTCCTCACGGAGCGCGGCAGCTCCTTCGGGTACCGCAACCTCGTCGTGGACATGTGCTCGCTGCCGAAGATGCGGGCGCTCGGCGCGCCGGTGGTGATGGACGCGGGGCACGCGGTGCGGAAGTACGGCGTGTCGTCCGCCGCGGCCGCGGGAGGCGAGCCGGAGATGATCGAGACGCTCGCGCGCGCGGGCGTCGCGGCGGGCGCGGATGCCGTGTTCCTCGAGACGCACCCGGATCCGCCCTCGGCGCTGTGCGACGCGCGCAGCATGGTGGCCCTGGACCGTCTCGAAGGCATCCTCGGCGGTCTGACCGCGGTCCGGGCCGCGCTCGCGGAGCGCGCCGCCGCCCCCGCGGGACGATGACCGCCCCCGGGCACGGCCTCCCGGACGACGCCGCGCTCCTGCGCTGGGGCCGGGACGTCGTGGAGCGGGAAGCGGACGCGCTGCACGCGCTCGCGTCGTCGCTGGACGCGCGCTTCGCGGAGACCGTGCGGATCCTCGCGCGCACCGTGGATCGCGGCGGGCGCATCCTCGTGTCCGGCATGGGCAAGTCCGGGCTGGCCGCGCGCAAGGCGGCGGCCACGCTGCGCTCCACCGGGGCCCCGGCCGTGTTCCTGCACCCGGGCGAGGCGGCGCACGGGGACCTCGGGCTGGTGACCGCGGGCGACGCGCTCGTGGCGATCTCGCGCAGCGGCGATCTGGACGAGCTCGGCGCGGTCGTGGCCGCGGCGGAGCGGCTGTCGGTGCCGGTGATCGCGTGGACGCAGCGGGAGGACTCCGCGCTCGCGCGCGCGGCGGACCTGGTGGTGCCGCTCTCGGTCGGCCCGGAGGCGGATCCGGACGACATCGTGCCCACGGCGTCGACCGCCGCGGCCATCGCGCTGGGCGACGCGGCGGCGCTGGCGCTGTTCCGCGCGCGCGGGCTCACCCGTGACGACTTCGCGCGGCTGCACCCCGGCGGCCTGCTCGGGCGCCGCCTCACGCTGCGCGTGCGCGACCTGATGCGCGCGGGCGCCGGGCTGCCGCTCGTGACCGGCGACCGGACGCTGCTCGACGTGCTCCAGGTGATCTCCGACAAGCGGCTGGGACTGGCGGTGGTGACCGACGCGTCGGGTCGCCTGGCGGGGGTGCTCACCGACGGCGACGTGCGCCGCGCTCTGCTCGACGATGCGGACGCCCTGCACCGGCCCGTGTCCGGACACATGACGCGGGACCCGCGCACGATCGGACCCGACGAGCTGGTGGCGCGCGCCATCGAGATCATGGAGCGGCCGGAGCGCCGCATCACCGCGCTCGTGGTGGCGGAGGAAGGCCGCGCCGTGGGGGTCCTGCACCTCCACGACTGCCTGCAGACGGGACTTCGCCCGGTCCCGGAACCGCACCCGCCGCAACGGGTTTCGCCGCTTGGCACTCCTCTTGCTTGACGCGCCGCACCGACCTCTCTAGATTCCGCGCAGGGGAGGGTTCGGTGAGAGGTCGGTTCCGCAGGACCAAGCGGGTTCTCTTCCATCTTGCGGTCCGCGGCCTGCAGGGTCTCGCGCGGGGGCTTCCGCGCGCCCTCGCGCTCCGCGTCTTCGCGCACATCGCCGGGATCGTGCACCTCGTCGATCGGCCGGCCGTGCGCCGCTCGCTCCGGCACCTCGAGATCGCGTTCGGCCCGTCCGACCCGCCGGACGCGCACCGACGGATGGTGCGCGCGATGTTCGCGCAGACCGGACGCAACCTCGTGGACGTCCTGCGCCCGTTCCCGTCCGATCCCGCGCGCGCCGCGGCGCTCGTCCGCTTCGAGGGGCTGGAGCACCTGGAGGCCGCGCGGCGCGGCGGGCGCGGCGTGGTCGCCCTGTCCGCGCACCTCGGGAACTGGGAGGTGCTCGGGGCCGCGCTCGCCGCGAGCGGCGTGCCCGTCCACGTGGTGGCGCAGAAGGTGTTCGAGAAGGGAAGCGACCGCATGCTGGCCGCGTGGCGGCGCCGCGCGGGCATCACCGTGCACCGGCGCGGCGCGGGCCTCGACGGCGTGCTGCGCGCGCTGCGCGACGGGCACGTGGTCGGGATGCTCGTGGACCAGGACACGCCGGGGCCTTCGCTGTTCGCGTCGTTCTTCGGGAGGCCGGCGCGCACCCCGCGCTCGCCGTTCGTGCTCGCCCGGCGCACCGGGGCCGCGCTGGTCCCGATGTGGATCCGCCTGGATCCCTCCGGAGTGCACGTGGCGCGCATCGAGCCCGAGATCCGCGCCGGCGCGGGCTCCGGCCCGGCCGCGCTCGCGGCGGACGCCGAGGCGTGGCACCGGCGCCTGGAGGCCGCCATCCGCTCCTGTCCCGAGCAGTGGGTCTGGCACCACCGGCGGTGGCGCACGCGACCCCTGGCCACGGTGACCGATCTCGGCGTCCGGCGGTCGACCTTCGCGGATTCCGCGCCCGTGGCGGCTTCATGGGAGGCTTCGGGAGGTCGATGAGTAGAGGAGAAGGAGTCCGGATTCTCGGGATGGCCCTGGTCCTCGCGCTGGCGGGCTGCCGCGGCGGCTCGGAGAACGTGCCGGTCGCGGAGAACGATGCCCCGCCGCCGAGCGAGGGCATGCGCGGGGTCAACCTGCGGAACTTCCAGGAGGGGGACACGCGCTGGGTCCTCCGCGCGGACTCGGCGTCGGTGTTCCGGGACCGGAAACGGGTGGAGACGGAGCGCGTGACCATCGACTTCCTCGACGGCGACCGGCACGTGTCCACCCTGACCGCGGACCGCGGCGTGCTGCTGCAGTCCACGGACGACCTGGAGGCGCGCGGCAACGTGCAGGTCGTGGCCGAGGACGGCGCCGTGCTCCGCACCGAGGTGCTCTTCTGGGACCACCAGGCGGCGCGCATCCACACGGACGAGCCGGTGGAGATCACGCGCGGCGACGACGTGATCCGGGGCATCGGCATGGAAGCCGATCCCGGGCTGGACCAGGTGGACCTGAAGCGCCGGGTGCGCGGCAGCGTCCGGTCCGATCCGGAGACCCTCCTCCCGCGGGACGGCGCGTGATGGGATTCGAGGCGGTCGCCACCGATCGCGAGGGGCTGGCCGGGCGCGGGCTCGTGAAGAGCTACCGCGGCCACCGCGTCGTGGACGAGGTGGATGTGGACGTGCGCCGCGGCGAGGTCGTGGGTCTCCTCGGGCCGAACGGCGCGGGCAAGACCACCACGTTCTACATGGTGACCGGCCTCGTGCGGCCGGAGGGCGGGCGCGTGTCCGTGGACGGCCGCGACGTCACCCGCCTCCCGATGTACCGGCACGCGCGGCTGGGGATCGGCTACCTGCCGCAGGAGACGTCCATCTTCCGCGGGCTGACCGTGACCGAGAACCTGCGCGCCGTGCTGGAGACCACGCGGAAGACGAAGGCCGAGCAGGCGGCGCGCCTGGACGCGCTGCTCACGGAGCTCCGCCTGACCGGCGTGGCCTCGCAGCGGGCCCACACGCTGTCCGGCGGCGAGCGGCGCCGGGTGGAGATCGCGCGCAGCCTGGCCACGGAGCCCGCGTTCCTCCTGCTGGACGAGCCGTTCACGGGCATCGACCCGATCGCGGTGAACGACATCCAGGAGATCGTGGCGGGGCTGGCGAGCCGCGGTCTGGGGGTCCTCATCACGGACCACAACGTGCGGGAGACTTTGCACATCACGAACCGGGCGTACATTCTGTTCAAGGGCCGCGTGCTCATCTCCGGGACCGCGCAGGAGCTGGCGGAGAACCCCGAGGCGCGGGCCATCTACCTGGGCGAACGGTTCCGGTTGTAGGGGAGAGGATGGAGTTCAAGCTCACCCTGTCGCAGAAGCAGACGCTCAAGCTCGTCATGACGCCGCGGCTCCAGCAGGCGCTGAAGCTGCTGCAGATGCCGGCGCTGGAGCTGTCGCAGCACATCGAGCAGGAACTCCTCACGAATCCCCTGCTGGAGGTGGACGAGGAGGCGCCGGACGCGCCCGCCGAGGCGGAGGAGGCGCCCACGGAGGCGAAGCCCCCCGAGGAGAAGGAGCTGGACGCCCCGGACGACAAGACGGACTGGTCGGAGTACTTCGACGACGGCTTCGAGTACGCGGAAGGCGGCCGCAGCGAGCGGGAGGAGACGGAGTTCCACGAGAAGGTGCCGGTGGGCCGCACCACGCTCGCGGACAGCCTCATCGAGCAGCTGCACCTGCTGGACCTGGACGAGGAGACCCTGCGGATCGCGGAGTACCTGGTGGGCTGCCTGGACGACGGCGGCTTCCTCGGCGTGCCGGTCCCGGAGGTGGCTTCCGCGCTCGGCGTGCCGGAGGACACCGTGCTGGCGGCGCTGAAGCACGTGCAGGCGCTGGATCCGCCGGGCATCGGCGCGCGGGACCTGCCGGAGTCCCTCGTCATCCAGCTCCGGGAGGCGGACCGGGAGGACTCCCTGGCCATGCGCATCGTGGCGGGGCACTTCGAGGCCTTCAAGCAGCGGCAGTTCCAGGAGATCGCGCGGGCGCTGAAGGTGACCCCGGGGGACGTGCAGGAGGCCACGCGGGAGATCGCGTCGCTGAACCCGCGGCCCGGCGCGGAGCTGGCGCTGGAGGACGCGCGCTACGTCGTGCCGGATCTCGTGGTGGAGAAGGTGGACGGCCAATACGTCGTGTCCCTGGCGGACGGGAGCGTGCCGCGGCTGCGCGTGAGCCGCCAGTACCGGCACATCCTGGAGCGGAAGTCCCGGAACGGGAAGGAGGACCCCACCCCGGCGGAGGCGGCGCGCGCCACCACGGCGGAGGAGGAGGTGAAGTTCGTCCAGGAGAAGCTGAAGTCCGCCAGCTGGCTCATCCAGACCATCGAGCAGCGCCGCCGCACCATGATCCGGGTCATGGAGGCCATCGTGGAGGCGCAGGCGGACTTCTTCGAGCGCGGCCCGCAGGCGCTGCGGCCGCTCACGCTGCAGGACGTGGCCGAGCGCATCGGCATGCACGAGTCCACGGTGAGCCGCGTGACCACGAACAAGTACGTGCAGACCCCGCGCGGGGTGTTCCCGCTGCGGCACTTCTTCTCGAGCGGGCTGGAGACCGAGTCCGGCGAGAACGTGTCCTCGAAGACCGCCATGGGCCGCATCAAGGACCTGATCGCGGCGGAGGACAAGCGGAAGCCGCTCTCGGACCAGCGCATCGCGGAGCTGTTGCGAAAGGAGGGGCTGATCGTCGCCCGCCGGACGGTGGCGAAGTACCGGGAGCGGATGGAGATCCTCCCGGCCCGGTACCGCAAGGAGTTCTGAGTCCAATCGTGTCCCTGGAGGGAGCCATGCAAGTCTCCATCACCGCGCGGCACTTCGATCTCACACCGGATCTGAAGGAGCATGCGGAGTCCCGGTTGGAACGTCTCAAGAAGTTCGCGTCCGACCTCCTCCATGCGAACGTCGTGCTCGACGTGGAGAAGTACCGGCAGATCGCCGAGGTCTCCGTGCACGGGGGCAACGGCAACTTCGCCGGGAAGGCGGAAACCGCGGACATGTTCCTCTCGATCGACGACGCCGTGGAGAAGGTGGAGAAGCAGATCCGCCGGCATGCGCGCATGAGCAGGCCGCGGGACGACGCGAAGGAGGATCGGATCATGGGGAGCACCCGCATCGAGGCCCAGCAGGTGAGCCGCGAGATGATGTCCGTGGAGGAGGCCACCACGCGCGTGGAGGAGGGCGAGGAGATCGTCGTCTTCTCGGACACCGACACCGGCGCCACCCGGGTGGTGTACCGTCGTCCGGACGGCACCATGAAGCTGATCGACATCGCGAGCTGACGGCGGAGGGGCCTTGCAGGGGATTTCCGCGAAGCAGCTGGTCGAGGAGCGCCGGGCGGAGCTGGACCTCGAGATCATCGTCGAGGCCAAGGACGCCCGGCTGCCCATCACCGTGAGCGACGTCAACCGACCGGGGCTGGCCCTGGCCGGGTTCACGGAGAACTTCCTGTACGAGCGCATCCAGATCCTCGGGGAGACGGAGACGCTGTACCTGGACACGCTGGGGGACGCGGACCGCCGCAAGGGGCTCAGCCGGCTGTTCGAGCGGGATCTCCCGTGCATCATCGTGTCGAAGGGCCTTCCGGTGGATCCGTACCTGCGGCAGCGGTGCGAGGAGCGGAGCGTGCCGCTGCTGCGGACGCGCATGTCCACCACGCCGTTCATCCACCAGCTCACGGCGTACCTGAACGACGTGTTCGCGCCGCGCATCACGCTGCACGGCTCGCTGGTGGACGTCTACGGCGTGGGCCTGCTCTTCGCGGGGGAGAGCGGGATCGGCAAGAGCGAGACCGCGCTGGACCTCGTGGAGCGCGGGCACCGGCTGGTCGCGGACGACATCGTGATCGTGAGCCGCCGGCCGCCCGCGGGGCTCGTGGGCAGCGCGAACGAGCTGCTGGGGCACCGCATGGAGATCCGCGGTGTCGGCATCGTGGACATCCGGGAGATGTTCGGGGTGCGCGCCACGCGGCTGAAGAAGCAGGTCGAGGTGGAGGTGCGCCTCGTGCGCTGGGACCCGGAGGCGCCGTACGAGCGGCTGGGTCTGGAGGAACGCACCACGTCCATCCTCGGCGTGCGCATCCCGTACGTGAGCATCCCGCTCGTGCCGGGGAAGAACGTGGCCGTGCTGGCGGAGGTCGTGGCCATGAACCACCTGATCAAGTCGTCCGGCCGGAACGCGGCGGTGGCACTGGACGCGCGGCTCAAGGAGCTGATGGCCTCGGGCGCGCCGTACCCGGCGTCGGACGCGGGGGATTCGGATTGAACCGGGTCACGCGGGGGCGGCGGCAGTGATCCGGCGCACGGTGAAGATCGCGAACCGGCTGGGGCTGCACATGCGCGCCGCGAACGTGTTCGCGGACGCGGCCAGCCGTTTCGGCGCGTCCGTCCAGGTGGTGCGCGGCGGGCTCAAGGTGAACGGGAAGAGCATCATGGGCCTCATGATGCTCGCGGCGCCGTTCGGCACGGACATCGTGATCGAGACGAGCGGCGCGGACGAGCAGGCGGCCATGGACGAACTCGTGGGACTCGTCGAGGACGGGTTCGGCGAGAACGGGACGGACGCGTGAGCCGGGCCGCCGCCGTGCGGATCGGGAACGATCCCTCGGACATGACCGCGCGTGTGCTGGGGCTGCCGGCCCAGCTGCGCGAGGCGTGGCAGCTCGCCGCCGCCGGCCCGGCGCTGTTGCCGGCGGGCGGGGCGCGCCGCTACTGGGTCGTCGGGATGGGCGGGAGCGCCATCGGCGGGGAGTTCGTGCGCGCGCTCGCGGAGGAGGGCGGCACGGCCTCGGTGGACGTCGTGCGCGGGTACGAGATGCCGTCGCCGGCGGGGCCGGACCACTTCGCGTTCTTCGTGAGCTACTCGGGGAACACCGAGGAGACGCTGGCCGCGTGGGAGGACGCCGGTCGCCGGCGCGTCGGCCGCGCCGCGGTCACGAGCGGGGGGGAGCTGGCGCGGCGCGCCGCCGCGGAGGGCGTCCCCGTGCTGCGGATCCCGGGCGGCTCGCCGCCGCGCGCGGCGCTCGGCTGGACGTGCGTTCCCGTCCTGCACGCGCTGGGTGGTGCCGGCGTGCTGCCGCTGGACGCGGACGGTCTGGAGGAGGCGGCGGCCGCGGCGGAGCGGATGCTGGCGCGCCACGGTCCCGGCGGTCCCGAGGCGGAGGGGATGCGCGCCTGGGCGGCCGAGGCCGCGGCCGGGTGGCCGGTGGTGTACGCCGCGGAGCGCCCGCACCGCGCCACCGCCACGCGGTGGACCGGGCAGCTGAACGAGAACGGCAAGACGCTGGCCCACGCGGCGCTGCTCCCGGAGCAGAACCACAACGAGATCGTGCCCTGGGAGCGCGACGCCGCGGCCACGCGTGCGGCCCGCGTGGTGCTCCTGGACGATCCGGCCGTCCACACGAGGGTGCGGCGTCGCCTGGAGCTCGTGGCGGACGCGTGCGCCCGGGCGGGCGCCCCGGTCCGCCGCTTCGCGCCGGAGGGAAGCGGACTCGCCGCACGCCTGTTCTCGCTCGCGGCGCTGGGGGATCTGGCCAGCCTGTACGTCGCGGAGGCGGGGGGCGTGGACCCCACTCCGGTGGCGGCGATCGACCGCCTGAAGGCGGCGCTGGCCTGAGCCGGTGGCCGGCCGAAACCCCTGGTGATCGCGCGCGGGGCGCGCTACCCTGGCAGGCCGATTCGCAAGGTCCTTGCGGAAGGCCCTCCCGAGGCGCCCCGAGCGCGCCCCGGCGCTTCCGCGCAACCCGTCCGATCCCGGGAGTCCTGCATGAGCCGGTACCTCTTCACGTCCGAGTCCGTCACCGAAGGCCACCCCGACAAGGTCGCGGACCAGATCTCCGACGGCGTCCTGGACGCCCTCCTGGCGCAGGATCCGCTCAGCCGCGTGGCCTGCGAGACCCTCGTGACGACCGGCCTGGCGCTCGTGGCGGGCGAGATCACCACGCAGGCGTACGTGCACGTCCCGGACGTGGTCCGGGAGACGCTGCGCCGCATCGGCTACGACAACGCCGCGTACGGGATCGACTGGGAGACCTGCGCGGTGGTCACGTCCATCGACCGGCAGAGCCCGGACATCGCCATGGGCGTGGACACCGGCGGCGCCGGCGACCAGGGCATGATGTTCGGCTACGCCACGGACGAGTCGCCGGACCTGATGCCGCTCCCCATCTCGCTTGCGCACCGCATCTGCCGGCGCCTGGCCGAGGTGCGGAAGTCGCGGGAGCTGGACTTCCTGCGCCCGGACGGCAAGTCCCAGGTGACGCTGGAGTACGACGGGGACCGCCCGGTGCGGATCGACACGGTCGTGGTGTCCACGCAGCACCACGAGGACGTCACGCAGGCGCGCATCCGCGAGGCGATCATCGAGACGGTCGTGAAGCCGCTGCTCCCCGCGGACCTCGTGGACCCGAAGCGTCCCATCACCTACCACGTGAACCCCACCGGCCGCTTCGTCGTGGGCGGCCCGCGCGGGGACTCCGGCCTCACCGGCCGCAAGATCATCGTGGACACCTACGGCGGCTCCGCCCGCCACGGCGGCGGCGCCTTCTCGGGGAAGGACCCCACGAAGGTGGACCGCTCCGCGGCGTATGCGGCGCGGCACGTGGCGAAGAACGTGGTGGCCGCGGGTCTGGCCCGCCGCTGCGAGCTGCAGCTCGCGTACGCGATCGGCGTCGCCGAGCCCGTGTCCGTCCACGTCGACACGTTCGGCACGGGCTCTATGGCCGACGGCGAGATCGTGAAGATGATCCGCGGCGCCTTCGACCTCACGCCGAACGGCATCATGAAGTCCCTCGACCTCCGCCGCCCCCTCTACGCGAAGACCGCCGCCTACGGCCACTTCGGCCGCGAGGAGGACGGGTTCCCGTGGGAGCAGCGCAACCGCGTGGACGCTTTGCGGCAGGCGGTGGGGTAGGCGGCGAAGGGAGCGGTCGGCGCGAGGCGGGCGAGGCCCGCGGGCGGGGCGTCGAGACGGGGTGCGGACGGGCCGGATGGGCCGGGCGCCCCGGTGCCTCGCTCGCGGGCCTCTGCGCGCGTACGCGCCGCGGCCTGCGGCCGCGTGCGTGCGTGCTCGAACGCCCGCGAGCGAGGCACCGGGGCACCCGGCCCGTCCGGTCCGTCCGGT
>CAZNDO010000041.1:0-15019 GCA_964571855.1 uncultured Gemmatimonadota bacterium | reverse complement strand
CGATCGTCCCCACGTTCACGTGCGGCTTCGTCCGCTGGAACTTCTCCTTCGCCATCTCTACCTTTCCTCGCCCCGCACGGGGTGGCTCACGTTTCCGTCGACGTCATCCCGGGTCCGCCGGATCGGGGCGGCCACGCGGGCCGGCCGATCGGGCCGACACGGGCCGGCCGCAAAAGGGTGGCCAGTCTACGCGACCTTGGCCCCTCCTGTCACCTTCTGGATGATCTCCTCCGCGATCTTCCGCGGCAGCTCCACGTACCGGGCGAACTGCATGGAGTAGATGGCCCGGCCCTGGGTGGCCGACCGCAGGGAGGTGGCGTACCCGAACATGTTGGACAGGGGCACCTGGGCCGCCACGACCTGGGCGTCGGCCCGCAGGACCGTCCCGGCGATGTGCCCGCGGCGCGCGTTCAGGTCGCCGATCACGTCGCCCACGTACTCGGAAGGGACCACAACTTCAACATCCATAAGAGGTTCCAGGATCGCCGGGTCGCACTTCCGGGCGACCTCCCGGAACGCCTGGGAGGCGCAGATGCGGAACGCCATCTCGCTGGAGTCCACGTCGTGGTAGGAGCCGTCCTTCAGGACGACCCGCACGTCCACCACCGGGTACCCGGCCAGCACGCCACCCTGCGTGGCGTCCCGCACGCCCTTCTCCACCGCCGGGATGTACTCGTTCGGGATCACGCCGCCGTGGATCTCGTTCACGAACTCCAGGCCCTTGCCCGGCTCGGACGGGCCGACGTCCATGACCACGTGCGCGAACTGGCCCTTGCCGCCGGTCTGCTTGACGAACCGGTGGTTGATGGACGTGGTCTTCCGGAGGGTCTCCCGGTAGGCGACCTGGGGCCGGCCCACCTTCGCCTCCACCTTGAACTCCCGGATGAGCCGGTCGACGATGATCTCGAGGTGCAGCTCCCCCATCCCCGAGATGATGGTCTGCCCGGTCTCCTCGTCCTGCCGGATCCGGAAGGTGGGGTCCTCCTCGGCCAGCTTCGTGAGCGACAGGCCCAGCTTGTCCGAGTCCGCCTTGGAGGCCGGCTCGATGGCCACCGCGATCACCGGGTCCGGGAAGCTCATGGACTCCAGGAGCAGCGGGTGGTCCTCGTCGCACAGCGTGTGGCCGGTCTTCGTGTACTTGAGGCCCACGGCGGCCGCGATCCCGCCGGCCGGCACCTCGTCGATCTCCACGCGCTTGTTCGCGTGCATCTCCAGGAGGCGGCCGATGCGCTCGCGCTTGTCCACGTTCGTGTTCAGCATGGACTGGCCCTGCTTCACCACGCCGGAGTACACGCGGAAGAACGTGAGCCGCCCCACGTAGGGGTCGGTCATGATCTTGAAAGCGAGCGCCGCGATGGGCTCGTCGTCCTTCGGGTACCGCAGCACCTTGCCCTCGCCGGCCTTCCCCATCTCGTGGCCTTCCACGGGCGGGATGTCCAGCGGGGAGGGGAGGTAGTCCACCACGGCGTCCAGCAGCCGCTGCACGCCCTTGTTCTTGAACGCGGAACCGCAGATCACCGGCACGACCGACAGGTCGCACGTGGCCTTCCGCAGCACGGCCTTGATCTCCGGGACCGTGATCTCCTGGCCGTTCAGGTACCGCTCCAGGAGGTCGTCGCTGTGGTCCGCGATGGCCTCGATGAGTTCCGTGCGCGCGTCCTTCGCGGCGTCGCGCAGGGAATCCGGGATGTCCATCTCGTCGAACGTCATCCCGTGGCTCTCCTCGTGGTACACGTAGGACTTCATCGCCAGCAGGTCGATGATGCCCGTGAACAGCTCGCCCTGGCCCATGGGCAGGTACAGCGGCACCGGGTTCGCGCCGAGCCGCTCGCGGATGGCGTTCACCACGGTGCGGAAGTCCGCGCCCACCCGGTCCATCTTGTTGACGAAGGCGATGCGCGGCACGCCGTACTTGTCCGCCTGGCGCCACACCGTCTCGGACTGCGGCTCCACGCCGCCCACGGCGCAGAACACCGCGACCGCGCCGTCCAGCACGCGCAGGGACCGCTCCACCTCGACGGTGAAGTCCACGTGGCCCGGCGTGTCGATGATGTTGACCTTGTGGTCCTTCCACTCGGTGCTGATGGCCGCGGCGGTGATGGTGATGCCGCGCTCCTTCTCCTGCTCCATCCAGTCCATCGTGGCCGCGCCGTCGTGGACCTCGCCCATGCGGTGCACGCGTCCCGTGTAGTACAGGATGCGCTCCGTGGTGGTGGTCTTGCCGGCATCGATGTGCGCCATGATGCCGATGTTGCGGACCCTGTCCAACGTGTGGCTGCGTGCCATCGGGTTCCTCCGCCTCGCGGCGTGGAAGGGCCCCGGGCGCACCCGCGTCCGGGGTCGGTTCAGCGCGGTCGAAACCGGAAGCTCGACGTGGTTCGAGCGCTCCGGATCCCCGGCGGTCGAGCAGGACCTCTCCGTCGCCACGACGCGATGCGTGGCCGGGCGGGCCCTCCTCGCCGGGCTCCGGAGGCGGGGAGGCGCGGACGCCTCACCCGGGAAGGAGCTCGGACCGGCGCCGCGAACGGCGCCGGACTCGCTACCGGTGGGGCGGCGGGCCGCCTACCAGCGGTAGTGCGCGAAGGCCTTGTTCGCCTCGGCCATGCGGTGCGTCTCGTCCTTCTTCCGGATCGACGCCCCCTCGTTCTTCGACGCGGCCAGGAGCTCCGCGGCGAGCTTCTCCGAGAACGACTTCTCGTTCCGCGCCCGCGAGAACGTCAGGAGCCACCGGAAGGCCAGTGCCTGCCGACGCTCCGGGCGCACCTCCACGGGCACCTGGTAGTTCGCGCCGCCCACGCGGCGGGACTTCACCTCGACGACCGGCTTCACGTTCGCCACCGCCTGCTTGAAGACGGTGAGGCCGGACTGCCCGCTCTTCTGCTCGATCGAATCCATGGCCGCGTAGAAGATGCGCTCCGCCGTGCTCTTCTTGCCGTCGCGCATGATCGAGCTGATGAACTTCGCGGCCATCGTGGAACCGTGGCGGGGATCGGGCGGCGTCTCCCGCTTCGGCACGTCTCGACGTCTGGGCATTTCCTCTCCACGACGGGCCCCCGGATCCCGGGGGCGGATTGCGCCAGGCTGACCTAGCTCTTGGGCCTCTTCGCCCCGTACTTCGAACGACCCTGCCGCCGCGCGTCCACACCGGAGGAGTCCAGCGCACCCCGGATGATGTGGTAGCGCACGCCGGGGAGGTCCTTCACGCGGCCCCCGCGGATGAGCACGATGCTGTGCTCCTGCAGGTTGTGCCCCTCGCCCGGGACGTACGCGGTCACCTCGATCCCGTTCGTCAGGCGGACGCGCGCGACCTTCCGGAGCGCCGAGTTCGGCTTCTTCGGGGTCGTGGTGTACACGCGGGTGCACACGCCGCGCTTCTGGGGGCAGGACTTGAGCGCCGGGGACGCCGTCTTCGTGCGCTCCGGCCGCCGCCCCTTCCGCACCAGCTGGTTGATCGTGGGCAAGTTCTCTCCTTCGGACCCTTGCGTTCCGCCTTCCGGCCCTTTCCGGACCGGGGCAAACAGGGCGGACAATGTACGTGGCCGCGCGAGGCCGTGTCAAGACGGGCGGCGCGTATGCGCCGCCGCCCGCCTCCCGACGGCTCAGCTGCCCTGGCTCTCCACCTTCTCCATGGGCAGGGCCTCCTCGGAGCCCCCGCCCTCGCCCGCGGTCGCCTCATCCTCCTCGCGGTGAATCCTGACCTTCTTCAGGCGCGTGACTCCCGTGCCCGCCGGGATCAGGTTCCCCATGATCACGTTCTCCTTCAGGCCGCCCAGCCGGTCCGTGGCGCCGTTGATGGCCGCCTCGGTCAGCACGCGGGTGGTCTCCTGGAAGGAGGCCGCGGAGATGAAGCTCTCGGTGGACAGGCTGGCCTTCGTGATGCCCAGGAGCAGCGGCTGGTACGTGCTCGGCGAGCCGCCCTCCACCTCGACGCGGTCGTTCTCGTCGCGGACCTGCGCCTTGTCCACCATGTCGCCCTCGAGGAAGTTCGTGTCGCCCGGATCCTCCACGCGCACCTTCTGGAGCATCTGGCGGACGATCACCTCGATGTGCTTGTCGTTGATCTGCACGCCCTGCAGCCGGTAGACCTCCTGGATCTCGTTCAGCAGGTACTCCTGCACGGCGTTGATGCCCTTGATCTTGAGGATGTCGTGCGGGTTGATCCGGCCCTCGCACAGCCGGTCGCCCGCGCGCACGTGGTCGCCCTCGTGCACCAGCAGGTGCTTGCCCTGCGGCACGAGGTACTCGTGCTCGATGCCCTCGCCCTTCACCAGGATCTTCCGGAACCCGCGCGACACGCCGCCGAACGACACGTCGCCGTCGATCTCCGACACGACCGCCGCGTCCTTCGGCTTGCGCGCCTCGAACAGCTCCGCCACCCGCGGCAGGCCGCCGGTGATGTCGCGCGTCTTCGAGATCTCGCGCGGGATCTTCGCCAGCACCGTGGCCGCCGACACGTGGTCCCCGTCGTTCACGAGGATCCGCGCCCCGGTGGGGATGGGGTACTTCACCATCACCGCGCCGGCCTTGTTCAGCACGTGGATGTGCGGGTGCAGCGACTTCTCCTTGTGCTCGATGATCACGCGCTGGCGCAGGCCGGTCTTCTCGTCCAGCTCGTCCCGCACCGTGACCTCGTCGACGATGTCGACGAACTGCACGACGCCGGTGCGGTCCGAGAGGATGGGCGACGCGTACGGGTCCCACTCGAACAGCGGGGCGCCCGGCGCCACCTCGGCGTTCTCGGCCACCACGACGCGCGCGCCGTACGGCACCGTGTAGCGGGCCCGGACCCGATCCATCTCGTCCCGCACCTCGATCTCGCCGTGGTGCCCGGTGGCCACCACCGCGCCGTTCTCGTCCTTGATGGTCTTCATCTGGACGAACTTCACGACGCCGGCGGTCTTCGCCTCCACGATCGACTGCTCGGCGAGCCGCATGGCGGTGCCGCCGATGTGGAACGTGCGGAGCGTGAGCTGCGTGCCCGGCTCGCCGATGGACTGCGCGGCGATCACGCCCACCGCCTCGCCCACGTTCACGATGCGGGAGCTGGCCAGGTTCCGGCCGTAGCACTTCGCGCACACGCCGCGGCGGCTCTCGCAGGTCAGCACGGAGCGGATGACCACGGACTCCAGCCCGCGCTCGTCCGCCAGCTGCTGGATCCGCTCCGCCTCGGCCTCGTCCACCAGCGTGCCGGCCTCGAACACCAGCTCGTCGGAGATGGGATCCACCACGTCCTCCGCCAGCACGCGGCCGAGCACGCGGTCCCCCACCGGCTCGATGACCTCCTCGCCGTCCTTCAGGGAGCGCGTCTCGATGCCCATGATCGTCCCGCAGTCCATCTCCGAGATGATCACGTCCTGCGCGATGTCCACGAGGCGCCGCGTGAGGTAGCCGGCGTCCGCGGTCTTGAGCGCCGTGTCCGCCAGGCCCTTGCGCGCGCCGTGCGTCGAGATGAAGTACTCGAGCACGGTGAGGCCCTCGCGGAAGTTCGAGATGATGGGCTGCTCGATGATCTCGCCCACCGACCCCGTCAGCTTCTTCTGCGGCTTCGCCATGAGGCCGCGCATCCCGGCGAGCTGGCGGATCTGCTCGCGCGAGCCTCGCGCGCCGGACACCGCCATCATGTACACCGGGTTGAAGCCGCGCTGGTCCTTGGCCATCCCGTTGAACATCACCTCGGACACGGCGTTCGTTGTCTGCGTCCAGGTGTCGATGAG
Source organism: uncultured Gemmatimonadota bacterium (assembly GCA_964571855.1). GTDB lineage: Bacteria > ARS69 > ARS69 > ARS69 > ARS69 > CAYYFX01. Next base: position 9,305 of record CAZNDO010000041.1, on the reverse strand, counting down.
CTTGTTGTAGCGCTCCGTGGCGGTGATGGCGCCCTTCCCGTAGTCGTTCAGGATCTTCGCCACGTCCTTGCGGGTGCGCTCGATCAGGTCCTTCTTCTCGTCCGGGATGCGCACGTCGTCGATGCCGACCGTGACGCCGGCGACCGTGGCGTAGTGGAAGCCCGTGCGCTTCATCTCGTCCAGGAAGATGCTGGTGGCGTGCCGGCCCTTGCGCTTGTAGACCTCGTGCACGAGGTCCTCCAGCGGCTTCTTGCCGAGCGCGCGGTTCACGTACGGCACGCCCTCCGGCACGATCTCGTTGAAGATCACGCGCCCCGGCGTGGTCTCCAGCGTCTTCCCGTCCACGCGGCAGATGACGGTCTCGTGCAGCGACACGGCCTTGTCGGCCACCGCCATCATCACCTCGTTGCGCCCGGTGAAGACCCGCTTCTTCTTCGGCTCCTCCTCCGGACGCAGCCCCATGGTGAGGTAGTAGCACCCGAGCACCATGTCCTGCGACGCCGACATGATGGGCCGTCCGGACGCGGTGGACAGGATGTTGTTCGACGCCAGCATGAGCACGCGCGCCTCCAGCTGGGCCTCGAAGCTCAGCGGCAGGTGCACGGCCATCTGGTCGCCGTCGAAGTCCGCGTTGAACGCCGTGCAGACGAGCGGGTGCAGCCGGATGGCCTTCCCCTCCACCAGCACGGGCTGGAACGCCTGGATGCCCAGGCGGTGCAGCGTGGGCGCGCGGTTCAGCATGACGCAGTGGTCCTGGATGATCTCCTCCAGGATGTCCCACACCTCGGGCTTCTCGCGCTCCACCAGCTTCTTCGCGCTCTTCACCGTCTGGACGTAGCCCTTGTCCTCCAGGCGCTTGATGATGAAGGGCTTGAACAGCTCCAGCGCCATGGACTTGGGCAGGCCGCACTGGTGGACCTTCAGGTCCGGGCCCACCACGATCACCGAGCGGCCGGAGTAGTCCACGCGCTTGCCGAGCAGGTTCTGGCGGAACCGGCCCTGCTTGCCCTTCAGCATGTCCGACAGCGACTTCAGCGGCCGGTTTCCCGGGCCGCGCACGGCGCGCGAGCGCCGCCCGTTGTCGAACAGCGCGTCCACCGCCTCCTGCAGCATCCGCTTCTCGTTCCGGAGGATGACCTCCGGCGCCTTGATGTCCATGAGCTTCTTGAGGCGGTTCGTGCGGTTGATCACGCGCCGGTACAGGTCGTTCAGGTCCGACGTGGCGAAGCGGCCGCCCTCCAGCGGGACGAGCGGACGCAGGTCCGGCGGCAGCACCGGGATCACGTCCAGCACCATCCAGTCCGGGCGGTTCTTGGAGTGCCGGAAGGCCTCCACCACCTTGAGCCGCTTCAGGATCTCCTTCTTGCGCTGCACGGAGGTCTCCACCTTCGCGTGCGCGCGCAGCTCCGCGGAGAGCTCCTCCACGTCGATGGCGGCCAGGAGCTTCTTCACCGCGCCCGCGCCCATCTCGGCCACGAACGCGTCGCCGTACTCCTCCTGGTGCTCCAGGTACTCGTCCTCGCTGATGAGCTGCTTCTCCTTCAGCGGCGTGTCACCCGGATCGATGACGATGTACGACTCGTAGTACAGGACCCGCTCCAGGTCCCGCACCGACATGTCCAGCATGTAGCCGATGCGGCTGGGCACGCCCTTGAAGTACCAGATGTGCGACACGGGCACCGCGAGCTCGATGTGCCCCATCCGCTCGCGCCGCACCTTCGCCTGGGTCACCTCCACGCCGCAGCGGTCGCAGATCACGCCGCGGTAGCGGATGCGCTTGTACTTGCCGCAGTTGCACTCCCAGTCCTTCACCGGGCCGAAGATCTTCTCGCAGAACAGGCCGTCCTTCTCCGGCTTGAACGTGCGGTAGTTGATGGTCTCCGGCTTCGTCACCTCGCCGTGCGAGGCGGCGCGAATGGTCTCCGGGGACGCGAGCTGCACGCGCATCGCGCCGTACGTGACCTGCTTCTTCTCCCGGGGTTCCGCGAATCCGAACACTCGGTCCCTCCTCGATGGGGGGTCGGACGGCTGCCGGCCGCCGCCGCGGCCCCGCTCCGGGGGCCGCGCGGCCGGGTCGATCCGTTCCTCCGCCTATTCCGTCTCGTCGAGCTGCACGTCGAGCGCGAGCGCCTGGAGCTCCTTGACCAGCACGTTGAAGGACTCGGGGATGCCGGGCTTCGGCGGGTTCTCCCCCTTGACGATCGCCTCGTACACGCGGGACCGGCCCGCCACGTCGTCCGACTTCACGGTCAGCAGCTCCTGCAGGGTGTGCGCGGCGCCGTACGCCTCGAGCGCCCACACCTCCATCTCCCCGAAGCGCTGCCCGCCGAACTGCGCCTTGCCGCCCAGCGGCTGCTGGGTGACGAGCGAGTACGGACCGATGGAGCGCGCGTGGATCTTGTCGTCGACGAGGTGGCTGAGCTTCAGCATGTACATGTAGCCCACCGTGACCTCGTGGTTGAACGCCTCGCCGGTGCGCCCGTCGTACAGCGTCGACTTGCCGTTCGACGGCAGGCCCGCCTCCTTGAGCTTCCCCTTGATCTCCTCGATGGACGCGCCGTCGAACACCGGCGTGGCCATGGGCTGGTCCAGCTTCTTGGCCGCCCAGCCGAGGTGCGTCTCCAGGATCTGGCCCAGGTTCATTCGCGACGGCACGCCGAGCGGGTTCAGGATGATCTCGATGGGCGTCCCGTCGGGGAGGTACGGCATGTCCTCCTCCGCCATGATCTTCGCCACCACGCCCTTGTTCCCGTGCCGGCCGGCCATCTTGTCGCCCACGGACAGCTTGCGCTTCCGCGCGATGTACACCTTCACGAGCTTCACGACGCCCGGGGGCAGCTCGTCGCCGCGGGTGAGGCGCTCGACCTCCTTCTCCGCCTGCATCCGGATGTCCTCGATCACGCGCCGCGCGGCCTCCCAGACGCGGAAGACGCGGGAGTTCGCGTCCTCGTCCTCCGAGATGCCCTCGCTCCAGGGCAGCGTGTCCCAATTGATCTCCTCGAACAGCTTGGCGGAGATCTTCCGGCCGGAGCGGAACACCATGGCGCCGGACATCGGGTCGTCCACGCGCTTCGTGTTCAGGCCGTCCAGGATCTTCACGACGCGCTCGTTGCGCAGGTCCTCCACGGACTTGAGCTGCTTGCGCTCGTCCCGGCGGATGCGGTCGACCTTCTTCTTCTCCTCCCGCTTGCCGCGCTCGTCGCGCTCGCGGCGCGAGAACACCTTCACGTCGATGACCACGCCGTCCATGCCCGGGGGCGCCTTGAGGGAGGCGTCCCGCACGTCGCCGGCCTTCTCGCCGAAGATCGCGCGGAGCAGCCGCTCCTCCGGGGACAGCTCGGTCTCGCCCTTCGGCGTGACCTTGCCCACCAGGATGTCGCCGGCGCGCACGCGCGCCCCGATGCGGACGATGCCGTCCTCGTCGAGGTTCTTCAGCGCCTCCTCGCCGACGTTCGGGATCTCCTTCGTGATCTCCTCCGGCCCGCGCTTCGTGTCGCGGACCTGGATCTCGAGCTCCTCGATGTGGATGGACGTGAACTTGTCCTCCCGGATGAGGCGCTCCGAGATCAGGATGGCGTCCTCGAAGTTGTACCCTTCCCACGGCATGAAGGCCGCCAGCGCGTTCACGCCGAGCGCGAGCTCGCCCTCGGACGTGGCCGGGCCGTCGGCGATGATCTGCCCGGGGGCCACCCGGTCGCCCGGGTACACCAGCGGGCGCTGGTTGATGCACGTGTCCTGGTTGGACCGGCGGAACTTCGTGAGCCGGTACACGTCCAGCCCGCCGAAGCCCGTGAAGTCCTCCTCCTCCACCTTCTTGCCGAAGTGCCGCACGTAGATGGCGTTCGCGGTCACCGAGTCCACGATGCCGCCCCGGCGCGCCACGACCACGGCGCCCGAGTCCCGCGCCACCTTCTCCTCCAGCCCGGTGCCGACCAGCGGCGCCTCGGTGCGGAGGAGCGGCACGCTCTGGCGCTGCATGTTGGAACCCATGAGCGCGCGGTTCGCGTCGTCGTGCTCCAGGAACGGGATCAGCGCGGCCGCCGCCGACACGATCTGCTTCGGCGACACGTCCATGTACTCCACGCGGTCCGGCTCCACGATCGGGAAGTCGCCGCGCTGCCGGCCGATGATCCGGTCCATGCGGATCCGGTTGTTCTTGTCCAGCGGCTCGTTCGCCTGCGCCATGATGGCGCGGTCCTCGGCGTCCGCCGCCAGGTACGTGAGCTCCTCGCCCACCCGGCCGTCGGTCACGCGCCGGTACGGCGTCTCCAGGAACCCGTACTCGTTCACGCGCGCGAACGTGGCCAGGCTGGAGATGAGGCCGATGTTCGGGCCTTCCGGCGTCTCGATCGGGCAGATCCGGCCGTAGTGCGTGTAGTGCACGTCGCGGACCTCGAAGCCCGCGCGCTCCCGCGTGAGGCCGCCCGGCCCGAGCGCGGACAGGCGGCGCTTGTGCGTCAGCTCCGCCAGCGGGTTCGTCTGGTCCATGAACTGCGACAGCTGGCTGGACCCGAAGAACGTCTTGATCACCGCGCTGATGGTCCGAGCGTTGATCAGGTCGTACGGCGTGATCTGGTCCGCGTCCTGCAGGCTCATCCGCTCCCGGATGATGCGCGCCATGCGGGACAGGCCCACCGAGAACTGGTTCGCCAGCAGCTCGCCCACGGAGCGGATGCGGCGGTTGCCCAGGTGGTCGATGTCGTCCGTGTACCCGTTCCCCGCGCGCAGGTCCACGAGGTAGCGGATGATCGCCAGGAAGTCCTCGTGCGTCAGCGTGACCACGTCGATGGGCACGTTCAGGTTCAGCCGCTGGTTCAGCTTGTACCGTCCCACGTTCGCCAGGTCGTACCGGCGCGCCGTGAAGAACAGCTTGTCCAGGAGGCCCTTCGTGGTCTCCGCGCTGGGCGGATCGCCCGGGCGCAGGAGGTTGTAGATCTTCGCGAGCGCGTCCTCCTGGCTCTTGGAGCGGTCCTTCCGCAGCGTCTTGACGATGATGTCCGTGTCCTGGACGCCCTTGCCCTTCTTCAGGAAGGGGATCTCGCGGATCCCGGCGTCCCGCGCCTCGGACAGCATGTCCTGCGTGAAGTCCGCGTTCGCCTCGCCCACGATCTCGCCGGTGTCCGGGTTCACGAGGTCCGCGGCCAGGATGCGGCCCACCAGGTCCTCGTCCTTCGGGGAGGCGGTCTTCGTGAGCTTGAGCGTCTCCGTCTCGTAGAACAGCTTCAGGATGTCCGCGTCCGACACGTACCCCAGCGCGCGCAGCAGGACGGTCACCGGGATCTTCCGGCGGCGGTCGATGTGCACGTACATGATGTCGTTGATGTCGAGGCTGAACTCCACCCACGAGCCGCGGTACGGGATGATGCGCGCCGAGAACAGCCGCTTGCCGTTCGGGTGGATCTCCTCGTCGAAGAACACGCCGGGCGAGCGGTGCAGCTGGCTGACGATCACGCGCTCCGCGCCGTTGATGATGAACGTGCCGCCGTCGGTGATGAACGGCAGCTCGCCGAGGTACACCTCCTGCTCGATGATGTTCTTCGGCTTGCGCTCCTCGCCCGTGTTGTCCCAGACGATGAGGCGCAGCGTGGCCTTCAGCGGGACGGCGAACGTGAGGTCCCGCTCCTGGCACTCGTCGGTGGTGTACTTCGGGTTGCCGATCTTGTACGAGACGAACTCCAGCGAGAAGTTCCCCCGCGCGTCGGAGATCGGGAAGATGTCGTGGAAGACGGCCTGGAGTCCCTTCTTGTCGCGCCGCTCGGGAGCGGCGTCGAGCTGGAGGAAGTCCCGGAACGAATCGAGCTGCACCGCGAGGAGATTCGGGATCTCCATCACGGAGCGCAGCTTCGAGAAGTCGTAACGCGTCCTCGGGGTGCCCGCGGCGTCTCTGCTCTTGATCACGAAGCCCGACTCCTTCGAAGGGGTGGGGTCCTGCACCCGGCGGCGGAGGCGACACGGCCGGCCGGGCATTCCGCCCGGCCGGCGCGCCGTTTCGGGGGCCGCGTTCCGCCCGTTCCTCGCGGCCCGATGGCGGACGGAGCTACTTCAGCTCGACGGTCCCGCCGGCCTCCTCGATCTGCTTCTTCATGTCCTCGGCCTCCGCCTTCGCCACGCCCTCCTTCACGGTCTTGGGCGCGCCGTCCACGAGGTCCTTGGCCTCCTTCAGACCCAGGCCGGTCAGCTGGCGGACGACCTTGATCACCTGGATCTTCTTGTCGCCGCCGGACGCGAGGACGACGTCGAACTCCGTCTTCTCCTCGGCCGGGGCCGCGGCCGCGCCGGGCATCATGCCCATGGGCATGGCCGCCATCGGGGCGGCCGCCGTGACGCCGAACTTCTCCTCCATCTCCTTCACGAGGTCCGCGACCTCCAGCACCGTGAGGTTGCCGATCGCGTCCACGAGCTTGGTGATGTTCTCGCTGGCCATTTCCTTCTCTCCTCCGACGATTTGCGAGTCGTTCCCGAAGTTGGCGCGGACGGCCGGGCCGCCCGCCGGTTTCGTGACGCGGGCGGTCCGCCCGCGTCCTGGCTCAGGACCCCTTCGACGGGATCGTTCCCTTCTCCATCCCGTCGCGGACCGCGTCCACGGTGCGGACGAGGCGGCCGACGGTGTCCTGGATCGCCCACAACAGGTTCTGGGTCGGAGCCATCGAGAGCTGCATGACCTGCGAGATCAGCTGATCCCGCGTGGGCAGCGTCGCGAGGGCCTTGACCTCCTGGGGGTTCAGCACCCGACCTTCCACGAACCCGAGTTTGACCTGGAGCTTCTCGTTGTCCTTCCGGAAGTCCGTCAACACCCGGGCCGGGGAGGTGGGATCCTCGTCGTGGACCGCGACGGCCGTGGGGCCCTTGAAGTGCGGCGCCAGCGTGTCCAGCTGGAGCGACTTCGCGGCCTTGATCGCCAGCGTGTTCTTCACGACCCCGATCTTCACCCCGTTCTCGCGGCACTTGCGCCGGAGCTTCGTCAGCGACTCCACGTCCAGACCCGTGAAGTCCGCCAGGAAGATGGCGGCGGCGCCGTCGAACGTCTGCCGGAGCTCCTCGATGACCGCGGTCTTCTCGGTGGTAGGCATCTCCCCCTCCTAGACCAGCGCGAGGAGCTCGGCCTGGACATCCACGCGGACGCCTGGACCCATGGTCGAGCTCACGGTGAAGTTCCTGAAGTAGACGCCCTTGGCCGCGGCGGGCTTCACGCGCTGCAGTTCCGAGAGGAACATGCGCACGTTCTCCGCCAGCTGCTTCTCGCCGAAGGACGCCTTCCCCACCGGCACCTGCACGTTGCCGGTCTTGTCCACCCGGTACTCGATCTTACCGGCCTTCACTTCGCGCACCGCTTTCGCGACGTCCTGGGTCACCGTCCCGGCCTTGGGGTTCGGCATGAGCCCGCGCGGACCGAGGATCCGGCCCAGGCGGCCCACCCGCCCCATCATGTCCGGGGTGGTGATGATGACGTCCACGTCCGTCCAGCCGCCCTCGAGCTTCTGGATCCACTCGTCCGATCCCACATGGTCCGCGCCGGCCTCCTCGGCCTCCTTCACCTTGTCCCCCTGCGTGAGCACGAGCACCCGGACGGTGCGTCCGGTGCCGTGCGGCAGGACGACGGTGCCGCGGACCTGCTGGTCCGCGTGCCGCGGATCCACGCCCAGACGGGCGGCGACCTCGACGGTCTCGTCGAACTTCGCGGTGGCGTTCTTCTTCACGAGGGTCACGGCCTCGTCCACGGAATACCGCTTGAGCGGATCCCGCGTGGCCTCCCCCGTGCGATAACGCCGGCTGTGCTTCATGGGCCATCTCCTCGAAGGGCCTGTCGGCCTTCTCCCACGTTTCCCGGGGCGTGGTCCTCCCCCGGGGACCCGGACGTCCGGCGGTTCCGCCTACTCGACGTCGATCCCCATGCTGCGCGCGGTGCCGGCCACCATGAGCATGGCCGCCTCCACGTCGTTCGCGTTCAGGTCCGGCATCTTCACGGTGGCGATCTCGCGGAGCTGCGCCTGCGTGACCTTGCCGATCTTGTTGCGGTTCGGCTCGCCCGAGCCCTTCTCCACGCCGAGCGCCTTCTTCAGCAGCACGGACGCCGGCGGCGTCTTCGTGATGAACGTGAAGGAGCGGTCCTGGTAGATCGTGATGACGACCGGCGTGACGATGCCGCCCAGGTTCTTCGTCTTCTCGTTGAACTGGCGGCAGAAGTCCATGATGTTGACGCCGTGCTGGCCCAGCGACGGCCCGACCGGCGGCGACGGGTTGGCCGCCCCGGCGGGGATCTGCAGCTTGACCTTGGCGGTTTCGCGCTTCGGAGGAGCCACGTTCGCCTTCCTTCCCTATCAGACCGACTGCACCTGCAGGAAGTCGAGCTCCACCGGGGTGGCCCGGCCGAAGATCGACACCATGACCTTGAGCTTGCCGCGCTCCGGATTCACCTCTTCCACGACCCCGGTGAAGTCCGAGAACGGCCCGTCCACCACCTTCACGTGCTCGCCCGCGTGGAACGGGATCTCGGGGATGGCCTTCTCCTTCGCGCCCTCCACCTGTCCCAGGATCCGGTCCACCTCCGCCGCGCGCAGCGGATCGGGCTTCGCCATGTCCGAGCCGACGAAGCGGCTCACGCCCGGGCAGTCCCGCACGACGTGCCACGTCTCGTCGTCCAGGTCCATCTCGATGAGGATGTAGCTGGGGAAGAACTTCCGCGTGGTCTGCGTCTTCTTCCCCTGCTTCATCTCCGTGACCACCTGCGTGGGCACGAGGATCCGGCCGAACCGATCCGACATCCCGGACCCGGCGATGGCGCGCTCCAGGTTCGAGCGGACCTTGTTCTCGTGTCCCGAGTACGTGTGGATGGCGTACCACTTCATCGACATGAGCCTCTCCTGCACGTCGGGCACTATCGGAGGACCTGCTTCAGTCCGAGGGACAGGATCCGGTCCACGAGGCCGATGAAGATGGCCACGAGGAACACGGTCACGATGACCACCGTGGTGGAGCCGCGCAGCTCCGGCACGGTCGGCCAGCTCACCTTCTTCATCTCGACGACCACGTCGGCCACGAACTGCTTCGCCTTCTCGATCATCATTCCCCGTCCCGGCCGCGGCTCGCGCGGCCGTCATTGCCCCTGCGAATCGACGGGCTGGCAGGCGTGGCAGGACTCGAACCCGCAACCCCCGGTTTTGGAGACCGGTGCTCTACCAATTGAGCTACACGCCTCCGTCCGTCGAGCGCGGCGCGGATGTCTCCCCGCGCCGCGCGGAAGACCCGCCGTGCTACTCCACGATCTCGGTGACGACGCCGGCGCCGACCGTGCGGCCGCCCTCGCG
>CAZNDO010000040.1:0-15375 GCA_964571855.1 uncultured Gemmatimonadota bacterium | reverse complement strand
CGCCGCGCGCTCCGCCCGACGCCCCGCGGGGGGTCCGAACGGCGGCGATCGCGTCAGGTGCCGCGAGCGCGGCCCATCGCGTGACCGATGACGTGGCCGATGGCGGCGCCGGCCGTGCTGAGTGCCACGGCGAAGATCGAGCCGGGGCTGCGGTGCGTGATCGCGTGCATCAGCGGCGACGGCAGGCCGAGCGCCGCGGCGATCGGGAAGGCACTGCCGGGTCTGATCCATGACAGCACCAGGGCGGCCAGCAGGAGCGCTCCCGCCGTCACTCCCGTGTCGTCCCACGCGGGACGGGTGTCGGCCCAACCGATCAGGATCCCGATCGCGGTCGCGATGGCGATGGCGATGAGCGCCGGACCCCTCCGCTTCGACGTCGGGGGGCGGGTCACGGGTACAAAGGGAAGAACACCGGGATCAGGATCGTCCCCGCGATCGCCACGAGGATCGTGAGGGGGAGGCCCGCGCGGACGAAGTCCAGGAAGCGGTAGCCGCCGGCGCCGTAGACCATCAGGTTGGTCTGGTAGCCCATCGGGGTCGCGAAGTCGGTGGAGGCGCCGAAGGCGATGGCCATCAGGAGCGGCCACGGGCTCACGGCGAGTTGGCCGGCCACGGCGAAGGCGATCGGGCAGAGCAGGATCGCGGTGGCCGTGTTGGACACCAGCGACGTGAGCAGCACGGAGCCGACCAGGAACGCCGTCACGGCGGCGCCCGGTCCCGCGGTCTGGCCCAGGTGGCCGATCCAGCCGGCCACGAGCGTGTCCGCGCCGGTCTTCTCCATCGCGGTGCCGAGGGGGAAGAGGCCGGCCAGGAGGAACAGCACCATCCAGTCGATGGACTCGTGCGCCTCCTTCACCTGCAGGCAGCCGGTGAGCACCATGAGGATCCCGCCGAGCAGCGCGGCGGGCAGGATGGGCACCAGGCCCAGCGCGGTCGAGACGACCACCGCGATCATGATCAGCGCCGCGTGCAGCGCGCGCCCGCGCCGCGGCTCCGTGAAGCTGACCTCGCGCAGGATCAGGAAGTCCGGGTGGTCCGCGTAGCCTTCCAGCACCGCGCGGCGTCCCTGCAGGAGCAGGGTGTCGCCCGGCTCCAGCGCGGTGTCCGAGATGCCGGACGTCAGCGTCTTGCCGTGCTTGCGCAGCGCGAGCACGAACAGGCCGTACCGGCGGCGGAAGTCCGCGCCGCGGATGGTCGAGCCCACCAGCTCCGAGCGCGGCGTGACCACGGCCTCGGAGATCGCGGTGGCCTCGGAGGAGAGCTCGCGGTCGGCGAGGCGGCGCTCGCCGTGCGGGACCAGGCCCAGGTCGCGCAGCTTCAGGATCTCCTCCGCGTCGCCGCGCACGAGGAGGCGGTCGCCGGCGCGCAGGTGCGTGTCGCGGATGCCGAACCAGCGCTCCTCGCCGTCGCGGGCGATGCGCAGCACGTCGATCCGGTGGCGCTCGCGCAACCGCGCCTCCACCGGCGAGGAGCCGATCAGGGGCGAGGTGTCGCGCACGACGAGCGTGGAGAGGTAGTTCGACAGGCGGTACTTCTGCTCGAGCGAGATCCCGCCGTCGCTCCCCGACGGGAGGAGGCGCGGCGCCACGAGGATCACGTACAGCAGCGTGATGGCCAGGAACACGGTGCCGAGCGGCGTCTGCGCGAACATCGGCAGCTCGCCCAGCCCGCGCGACGCCGCGTACGTGCTCACCACGATGTTCGTGGACGTTCCCACCAGCGTGCACACGCCGCCCGCCATGGCCACGTAGGAGAGCGGGATCAGCGTGCGGGACGGCGAGACGCCGCACTCCCGGGACAGCGCCAGCGTGATCGGGAGGAAAACGGCCACCGTGGCGGTGTTGCTCACGAACGCGGACACGATGCCCACGGTGAGGAACAGGAGCGGGATGGCGCGGCGCGGGTCCCCGCCGGCCAGGCTGACGATGGCCCGGGTCAGACGGTTCACGACGCCGGTGCGGACGAGGCCGCCGCCCAGCACGTACATGGCGGCGATCGTGACGGTGGCGGGATGGCTGAAGCCGGAGAGCGTCTCCGCCACGTCCGGGAACGCCGGACGGAACAACCCCAGGATCATCAGCGTGACCAGCACGAGGATGGCCACGAAGTCCGCGCGCAGCTTCTCCAGTCCGAACAGCACGAGGGTGGCGACCACGATCACGCCGACGAGGACGATGTCGAGCAAGCGGGGCTCCCGGGGACTCGGTCAGGGGCGCGGCGCGGCCGCGTCGTCCGCGGCGAGCGCCGCGATCATGTCGTCCACGGACAGGAACCGCTCGCGGATCTTGCCCAGGGGCCTGCCGCGCTCCTCCTCCAGGCGGTCCAGCCGCTTCCACTCGTCGAACGTCACGGCGCGCACGCCGCGCCCGTCCAGGAGTGGGGCCAGCGCGTCCGGCCGCGCCGCGGCGCCGGTGACGCCGCCCGGCAGGTCCTCCACCATGTGCGCGGCCGTGGCGGCGGAGCAGCCGCGGTTCGTGCCGATCAGGCCGGACGGCCCGCGCTTCGCCCACCCCACGACGTACTCGCCGGGGATGGGCTTGCCGGCCGGATCCAGCACGCGGCCGTCGTCGTTCGGGACGATGCCGCGCTTCGCGTCGAAGGGCACGCCTTCCACGGGGATGCCGTGGTAGCCGATGGCGCGGAACACGAGGCCGGCGGGGATGACCTCCGTCGCGCCGGTGCCGCGGGCCTTCACGGCGCCGCGCTCGTCGCGCACGAGCGCGTTGCGCTCGATCTCCACGCCCTCCACGCGGCCCTCGCCCAGGAGCCGCACGGGCGACGCCTGGAACAGCAGGTGGATGCGGCGGTCGTGGCCGGCGGGCCCCATCTCGGCCTTCTCCACGAGGTACTCCACGTTCTTGCGCGCGTTCGTGTCGTCCTCGACCTCGGCGCGCGTGGCGTCGTCCAGCTGCAGCTGCGCCGGATCCACGACGAGGTCCACGCCCGTCAGCGTGCCCAGCTCCTCGATCTCCTTCGGGGAGAACGCGGCCTGGGCCACGCCGCGCCGGCCGATCACCCACACGTCGCGCACGCGGCTCGCGCGCAGCGCGTCCAGCGCGTAGCCCGCGATGTCCGTGGGCGCCAGCTCGTCGGGGTCGCGCGCGAGGACGCGCGCCACGTCCATGGCCACGTTGCCGATGCCGAAGACCACGGCGCTCTCCACGCCGAGGTCGTACGCGCCGTGCCGGTGGTCCGGGTGGCCGTTGTACCAGCCCACGAATTCCGTGGCGCTGTGGCTGCCGCGGAGGTCCTCGCCGGGGACGCCGAGGCGACGGTCCGTCTCGCAGCCCATGGCGTAGACGATCTGGTCGTACATGCCGCGCAGCTCGGCGACCGTGACGTCCCGGCCCAGCCGCACGTTCCCGAAGAACCGGAAGGCCGGGTTGGCCGCGGTCTTCTCGTACATCCGGATGACGGACTTCATCTTCTGGTGGTCCGGGGCCACGCCGTACCGGACCAGGCCGTACGGGGCGGGAAGCCGGTCCAGGATGTCCACGGCCACGGCGAGGCCGGGGGTGCGGAAAAGGGCCTCGGCGGCGTAGAACCCGGACGGCCCGGAGCCCACGACGGCCACCCTGAGGGGCCTCTCCGGGGTTCCGGGGCGGGTTTCTGGGCTCACGGCGGTCCGACCCTCGTTTTTTGAGTGCCGGGTCGTATATTGGGCCGAACGTGACTCCCGGGACCAGTCCCGGGACACCCTCGGCGGAACCTTCCCCCCGGCCGGTCCTGCCGAGCCTACCGGAAAGGGGCCGGGGTGTCGAACGAAGCCCGGATGAACGACGCGACGAGGTGCCCCCGGAACCGGATCGCGCGGAATGGTCCGCGCACGTCCCGCCGCCTCCCGCCAGGTTCGTCCGATCCCGGGTGCGGGGAGGGCAGGGAATGATCGTCGTCCAGGCGGCCCTGGCGCTCGGGGGCCTCACCTTCGCCCTCACGTCGCTTCTGGTCCTCGCCAACCGCCGGTTGAAGGTCTTCGAGGATCCGCGGATCGACACCGTGGACGACATGCTGCCGCACGCGAACTGCGGGGCGTGCGGCTTCCCGGGGTGTCGGCCGTTCGCCGAGGCCCTCGTGGCGGGGAAGACCCAGCCGGGGAAGTGCTCCGTGGGCTCGGACGACGACCGCGCGGCGATCGCGGCGTTCCTCGGCGTGGATGTCGGCGAGGTCACGAAGATCGTGGCGCGTCTGGCCTGCGCGGGCGGGGCGCACGTGGCCCGCAACCGCGCGCGGTACGACGGGCTGGCGTCCTGCGCGGCGGCGGCCCAGGTGGCGGGCGGCGGCAAGGGGTGCTTCTGGGGCTGCCTGGGGCTGGCCGACTGCGAGGTCGCCTGCGACTTCGACGCCATCACCATGGACCGGCACGGCCTGCCCGTCGTGGACGAGAAGAAGTGCACGGGTTGCGGCGACTGCGTGGACGCCTGCCCGAAGGACCTGTTCTCGCTGCAGCCCGCGGACCGCCGGCTGTGGGTCGCCTGCCGCTCGCTCGAGGCCGGCGACGAGATCCTGACGGACTGCGAGGTGGCCTGCACGGCCTGCGCGCGCTGCGCGATGGACGCGCCGGCGTTGATCACCATGCAGAACAACCTGCCCGTGGTGGACTACACGAGGCAGCACGCCACGCGCACGCCGATCCAGCGGTGCCCCACCGGGGCCATCGTGTGGATCGATCCGGTGGAAGGCCCGCAGAAGGGTCCCGCCGCGAGGAGGATCATTCGCCAGGGCGCTCGCCGCGACGCTCCCACGTAGAGGGGGAGTCCCGGCGCACGCCCGCAAGTTGCACGGACTGGATGGGGGTTCTGGAATGTCGGTACTGACGCCCGGTCGGAAGCTGTTCGGAGCGAAGGAGGAACGGCGCGGGGAGGCCAAGTACCCCGGAGTCCGCGCCGCGATGGACGGCAACACCGCCGTCATCATGTGCGAACGCGAGTCGTCGGACGCCGCGGGCGCCTACCCGATCACGCCGTCCACCCAGATGGGCGAGTACTGGGCGGAGGCGGCCGCCGCCGGGCACGTGAACGTGTCCGGGCGCCCGCTGATCTTCGTGGAGCCCGAGGGCGAGCACGCGGCCGCGGCCGTCACCGCCGGCATGGCGATGACCGGGCTGCGCGCGGCGAACTTCTCGTCCGGGCAGGGCATCGCGTACATGCACGAGTCGCTGTACGCGGCCGTGGGCAAGCGGCTGACGTACGTGCTGAACATCGGCGCGCGCGCGATGACGAAGGCCACGCTGAACGTGCACGCCGGCCACGACGACTACCACTGCATCGACGACACCGGGTTCTTCCAGCTCTTCGCCAAGGACGCGCAGGCCGCGGCGGACCTGAACATCATCGCGCACCGGATCGCGGAGCTGTCGCTCACGCCGGGCGCGCTCGCCCAGGACGGCTTCCTCACCACGCACCTGATCGAGTCCATGCGCGTGCCGGAGCGCGCGCTGATCGAGGAGTACCTGGGCAAGCCGGACGACATCATCGAGACGCCCACGCCGGCGCAGCGGATCCTGTACGGCGAGACGCGGCGCCGCATCCCGGTGCTGTGGGACGTGGACAACCCCATGATGGCGGGCCTGGTGCAGAACCAGGACTCGTACATGCAGAGCGTGGCCGCGCAGCGGCCGTTCTTCTTCGACCACGTGCAGGAGCTGTCGGACCGCGCGTTCGAGGAGTTCGCGAAGCTCACGAACCGCCGGTACGACCGCGTGATGACCTACCGCACGGACGACGCGGACTGGCTGCTCGTGGGCCAGGGCAGCGTGATCCCCACCGCCGAGGTGGTGGCGGACTACCTGCGGGAGTCCCGCGGGCTGAAGGTGGGCGTGGTGGACATGGTGATGTTCCGCCCGTTCCCGGCGGACCTGGTGGGTCGCATCCTGCAGGGCCGCAAGGGCGTGACCGTGCTGGAGCGGCTGGACCAGCCGCTGGCCGCGGACCTGCCGCTCATGCGCGAGATCCGCGCCACGCTCAGCAAGTGCGTGGAGAACGGCCGGGACCGGAAGAGTCCGCCGTACCCGGAGCTGCCGGCGTACCGGGACGCGGCGGACCTGCCGCCGCTGTACTCCGGATCGTTCGGCATGGGCAGCCGCGACCTGCAGCCCGAGGGCGTGATCGGCGCGGTCGAGAACATGCTGCCGGACGGGAAGCGCAAGAAGCTGTTCTACCTGTCCATCGACTTCCTGCGCGAGGACGCGCTGACGCCCAAGCAGGAGATGTACCAGCAGACGATCGAGGCGGCGTACCCGCACGTGCGCGAGCTGGCGGTGAAGGGCTCGGAGAACCCGAACCTCATGCCGGAAGGCGCCATCACGGTGCGGTTCCACTCCGTCGGCGGCTGGGGCGCCATCACCACGGGCAAGAACCTGGCGATGACGCTGTTCGACCTGCTCGGCTGGCACATCAAGGCCAACCCGAAGTACGGCTCGGAGAAGAAGGGCCAGCCCACCACGTACTACCTCTCGGCCGCGCCGGAGCCCATCCGCGTGAACTGCGAGTACTTCTACGTGGACGTGGTGCTGTCCCCGGACCCGAACGTCTTCCACCACACGAACGCGCTGGCCGGCCTGAAGGAGGGCGGCGTGTTCATCTGGCAGAGCGATGCCGGCACGCCGGACAAGGTGTGGGAGAGCATCCCGCCGGCGTTCCAGCGGATCATCGTGGACAAGAAGATCCGCGTGTTCGCGCTGGACGCGTTCAAGATCGCGCGGGCGGAGGCGTCGGACTCCGAACTGCAGCTCCGCATGCAGGGGATCGCGTTCCAGGGCGCGTTCTTCGCCGCCTCGCCGGTGGCCAAGAACGCCGGGCTGGACGACGCGCGGCTCCTGGAGGCCATCCGGGCCCAGCTGCAGGAGAAGTTCGGCTCCAAGGGCGCGCGCGTGGTCGAGGACAACATGCGCGTCGTGAAGCGCGGCTGGGACGAGGTGTTCGAGGTGAAGCCCGGCGCGCTCTCGGACGCCGCGGCCCGCGCCCGCACCGTCCCCGGCGAGCCGCCGATGCCCGTGATGATGAAGCGGATCCCGCAGAGCAAGGCCCCCATGAGCGACCTCCACCGCTTCTGGGAGCAGACCGGGAACTTCTACGCGCGCGGGCTCGGCAACGACAACCTCACCGATCCCTTCATCGGGCTGGGCGTGATGCCGGCGTCCACGTCGCTGTTCCGCGACATGACGCAGATCCGCTTCGAGCATCCGGAGTGGATCGCGGAGAACTGCACGGCCTGCGGCAAGTGCTGGACGGTATGCCCGGACACCGCCATCCCCGGCCTCGTGAACGAGATCGGCCAGGTCATGGACACGGTCGTGTCGCGGCTGCGCAAGGCCGGGCACGACCTGAAGCACCTGTCCCGCGCCGCGCGCACGGTGGAGAAGCACCTGCGCGCCTCCTGCGCGGCAGCGAAGGAGACGGACTCCGTCGCGGTGATGCTGAAGGCCGCGGTGGAGAAGACCCTGAAGGAGAGCACGGCGACCGGCGAGGAGAAGGAGCGGCTGGCGAAGGAGCTGGAACTCTTCGAGGACGAGCTGGGCGGCTTCGCCTTCGCCCTGTCCCGGCCGTACTGGACGCTGCACGAGAAGCAGCAGCCGGGCTCCGGCGGCCTGCTGTCGATCACGGTGAACCCCTACACCTGCAAGGGCTGCATGGAGTGCGTGCAGGTCTGCGACGACGACGCGCTGCGCGCCGTGCCGCAGAACGAGGCGTCGGTCAAGAAGCTCCAGCGCGAGTGGGACTTCTGGCTCGACCTGCCCACCACGCCGAGGAAGTACATCCGCGTGGACGACCTGGAGCAGGGGATCGGCGCGCTCGAGACCATCCTCCTGGACAAGGCGAACTACCTCGCCTTCGCGTCCGGCGAGGGCGCGTGCCTGGGCTGCGGGGAGAAGACGGTGATCCACCTCTTCGTGGCCACGGTGGAGGCGCTCATGCAGCCGCGCGTGGCGAAGCACGTGGCGCGGCTCTCCGAGCTGATCGAGAAGCTGGAGAGGCACGTGCAGCTCAAGCTGGTGGAGGGCCTGCCGGTCGGCGATCCCATGGCGAAGATCGTGGACGACTTCCGGAACCAGGACCTGACGCTGGCGGATCTCGCCGGGCGGCTCGAGGGACAGGGCGAGGCGGCTCCGATCGACCAGGACTGGCTGAAGCGCGTCACGCGGCTGGCGGCGGACCTCAAGAGCCTGCGCACGCGCTACCTGGAGGGCATCACGGGGAACGGCCGCTCGCGCATGGGCTTCCTGAACGCCACCGGATGCACGTCGGTGTGGGGCAGCACGTACCCGTTCAACCCGTACCCGTTCCCGTGGGCGAACCACCTCTTCCAGGATCCGGCCTCCATGGCCATGGGCGTCTTCGAGGGGCACATGGCGAAGATGGCCGACGGCTTCAAGGCGATCCGGGCGGCGGAGCTGGAGCTGGCGGGCAAGTGGGAGCCGGGCAAGCACGACGAGGAGTTCACGTACTTCAACTGGACGAAGTTCACGGACGAGGAGTGGGAGCTGTGCCCGCCGGTGGTGGCCGTGGGCGGCGACGGCGCGATGTACGACATCGGCTTCCAGAACCTCTCCCGCGCGCTGGCGTCCGGGAAGCCCATCAAGGTGCTGGTGCTCGACACGCAGGTGTACTCGAACACCGGCGGTCAGGCCTGCACGTCGGGCTTCCTGGGCCAGGTCTCCGACATGGCGCAGTACGGCAAGGCCATCCAGGGCAAGCAGGAGCCGCGCAAGGAGATCGGGCTCGTCGGCATGGCGCACCGGAACACGTTCGTGCTGCAGAGCACGATCGCGTACCCGAGCCACATGATCGAGGGCTTCATCAAGGGCCTGAAGGAGCGGCGGCCGGCGCTGTTCAACCTGTACTCCTCCTGCCAGCCGGAGCACGGGATCGGCGACGACCTGAGCTCGCAGCAGGGCAAGCTGGCCGTCGAGTCGCGCGCCTACCCGCTGTTCCGGTACGACCCGGAGCGCGGGACGACGCCGGCGGAGTGCTTCGACCTGGACGGCAACCCGGCGATGGACGCGGACTGGCCCGAGTACACGATCCGTTACAAGGACGGCGGCGTCGAGCGCGAGATGACCGTGCCCATGACCTTCGCCGACTTCGCCGTGACGGAGACGCGGTTCCGCAAGCACTTCCGCATCGCGCCGCCGGACACGTGGAACGACAACATGGTCCCGCTGCACGAGTTCCTGGACCTGGCGGCGGACGACAAGGACGGGAAGTTCCCGTACGTCTGGTCCGTGGACCGGAAGAACCGCCTGAGCCGGCTGCTCGTGAGCAAGGTGATCGTGGAGTCCTGCGAGGACCGGAAGCAGTTCTGGACGATGCTCAAGGCGCTGGCCGGGATGGACCGGAAGGAGATCTCGCGCGCGGAGATCGAGGGCCAGGTGCGCGCGGAGCTGGCCGGGAAGCTGGCCACGAGCCTCATGCAGCTCGCCGCGGGCGGCGGGGCCTCGGCCCTGGCCGGGCTCACGGCGGCGCCGATCGCGGTGTCGCCGGCGCCCTCCGGCGGGGCGGCGGTCGCGGGCGCGGCGGACGGCGACTACATGGCGCCGTGGATCGACACGCCGCAGTGCACGAGCTGCGACGAATGCATCAAGATCAACGGGAAGATCTTCGAGTACGACGCCTCGAAGAAGGCCGTCATCAGGAACCCGGAGGGCGGTCCGTACCGGGACCTGGTGAAGGCGGCGGAGAAGTGCACGGCGCGCGTGATCCATCCGGGGTTGCCGCGCGACCGCAGCGCGAAGGACATCGCCGCGTGGATCGCGCGCGGCGGGAAGTTCAACTGACGGGGGACGCGGAATGCCGCTCCTGGCCCCGAAGACCTTCCGGCACGGGGTGCACCCGCCGGAGGCGAAGGACGAGACGCGCGACCTGCCGATCCGGCAGTTCCCGTTCGCCCCGGTCCTGGTGGTGCCGCTGTCCCAGCACGCCGGCAAGCCGGCCATCCCGCTGGTGCGGGAAGGGCAGGAGGTCGTGCGCGGGCAGCGGATCGCCAAGGCGGACGGGTTCGTCTCCGTGTCCATGCACGCGCCGGCCTCGGGCATCGTGCGGCGGATCGGGCTCGTGCCCTCCTCCGCGGGAAGGATGGTCCTGGGCGTCTACCTCGAGCCGTTCCCCGGGTCCACGCAGGAGATCGCGGAGGGCCGGCCGTGCCCGCTCGACGCCTCGCCCGACGAGATCCTCGCGGCCATCCAGGACGCGGGCATCGTGGGCCTCGGCGGCGCCGCCTTCCCCACGCACGTGAAGCTGAAGATCCCGGACGGGAAGTTCGCGGACACGCTCATCGTGAACGGCGCGGAGTGCGAGCCGTTCCTCACCACGGACCACCGCGTGATGCTGGAGCAGCGCGAGGACATCTTCGCCGGCATCCGGTACCTCGTGAAGGTGACGGGCGTGAAGGACGTCCTCATCGGCGTGGAGGAGAACAAGGCGGACGCCGCGGCGCACCTGCGGATGGGGCTGCCGAAGGATCTCCCGGTCCGGGTGGAGGTGCTCCGCGTGAAGTACCCGCAGGGCGCGGAGAAGGTGCTCATCTCGGCGCTGCTCGGCCGCGAGGTGCCGTCCGGCAAGCTGCCGCTGGACGTGCACGCGCTGTGCATCAACGTGGCCACCGCCGCGGAGATCGGGCGGCTCTTGCCCGAGGGCCGCGGGATCCAGGAGCGCGTGATCACGGTGACCGGCCCCGCGGTGAAGCGGAAGGGCAACTACCGCATCCCGATCGGGACGCCCTTGCGCTTCCTCCTGGACCACGTGGGCGTGGCACCGGACGTGAACCGCGTGTTCCTGGGCGGGCCCATGATGGGGCAGGCGGCCTCCAGCCTGGACATCCCGATCACGAAGGGCACGTCCGGCGTGGTGGCGTTCACGGACGCGGACGCGGCGGCCACGCACTCCACGGTGTACCCGTGCATCCGCTGCGGCTACTGTGTGGAGGCGTGCCCGATGTTCCTGAACCCCTCCATGCTGGGCCTGCTGGCGCGGAACCAGCTCTTCGACGAGATGGCGAACGGACACCACCTCATGGACTGCTTCGAGTGCGGTTCCTGCTCCTTCGTGTGCCCGTCGCACATCCCGCTGGTGCAGCACTTCCGCATGGCCAAGGCCGCCGTGCGCAAGCCGAAGGTGCAGCGATGAGCGCGCCGGCGAAGACCCTGGAGATCCGCACCTCGCCGCACGTGGTGAGCGGCTACAGCGTGGACAGCATCATGTTCAACGTGGTCTGGGCGCTGCTGCCCACGGCCGCGTTCGGCGTGATCGCGTTCGGCATCAGCGGCGCGCTCACGCTGCTCGTGTCCACGGCGTCGTGCGTGCTGGCGGAGCACCTGATCTGCCGCGCGAACGGACGGCGCACCACGGTGGCGGACGGGTCGGTGATCATCACCGGGCTCCTGTACGGGATGACGCTGCCGCCGGGCCTTCCGCTGTGGATGAACGCGGTCGGCGGCTTCGTGGCCGTCGGGCTGG
Organism: uncultured Gemmatimonadota bacterium; assembly: GCA_964571855.1. Lineage (GTDB taxonomy): Bacteria > ARS69 > ARS69 > ARS69 > ARS69 > CAYYFX01. The sequence goes on along the minus strand of CAZNDO010000040.1, from coordinate 3,925 downwards.
GGAAGGCCCTCTTCGGCGGGCTGGGCAAGAACCCGTTCAACCCGGCGCTGGTGGGGCGCGCGGTGCTGCAGGCGGCCTTCCCCGTGTCCATGACCACCTGGGTGGCGCCCTTCGCGCCGGACCGGTTCGTGAAGCCGGTGTCGTCGCTCCTGGCGCTCCCCTTCGGGAAGCCGGCGTACGACGCGGTGTCCGGCGCCACGCCGCTGTCCGCCTGGAAGTTCGGCCACGAGATGACCGGGACGCGGGAGCTGGCGCTCGGGTTCACCTCCGGGTCCACGGGCGAGACGGCCGCGCTGCTCATCCTGCTGGGCGGCGCGTACCTCGTGGCGCGCAACATGATGAACTGGCGCATCCCCGTGGCCGTCCTCGGCACGGTGGCCGCGTTCAGCGGCATCCTGCACGCGGTGGACCCCGGGCGGTACGCCGGGCCCGGCTTCATGCTGTTCTCCGGCGGGCTCATGCTCGGGGCCGTGTTCATGGCCACGGACATGGTGGCGTCGCCGCTGACGTCGCTGGGCGCATGGATCTACGGCGCGCTGATCGGGGTGCTCGTGGTCGTGATCCGCGTGTGGGGCGGCATGCCGGAGGGCGTCATGTACGCCATCCTGCTGGGCAACGCCGTCTCGCCGCAGCTGGACCGGATGATCCGGCCGCGCGTGTACGGGACCTCGCGGGGGAGGAAGGCGAAGTGAGCGGGAACGGGAACCCCGTGGCGGCGGCCCAGGCCGCGCCCGCCGTGTCCGGCCCCGCGGCGCCGGCTGCGTCCGCCGCCGTGCCGGCGGTCAAGGGCGCGGGGGCGTGGACGATGTACCGCGCCATGGTGGGCGTGGGGCTCGTGTGCGGGCTGGCGATCGTGGGCGCGTACGTCGGAACGAAGCCGGTGATCGAGAGGAACCGGGCCGCCGCGCTCGAGCGCGCCATCTTCCGTGTGCTCCCGGACGCGAAGTCCCGGCGCACGTTCACCCAGCAGCCGGACGGCAGCTATGCCGTCGCCGGTCCGGGGCCGGCCGCCGGCCCGGTGGTGCACGCCGGCTACGACGACTCCGGGAAGCTCGTGGGCTTCGCGCTGGAGGCGCAGGGGATGGGCTACCAGGATGTCATCTCGCTGCTGTACGGCTACGCGCCGGAGCGCTCCGCGATCGTGGGAATGCAGATCCTCGAGAGCCGCGAGACGCCCGGGCTGGGCGACAAGATCGGGTTCGATCCCACGTTCCTCGCGAACTTCGAGGCCCTGGACGTCTCCCTGGACGCGGAGGGCACCGCGCTCGCGAACCCCATCGTGGCCGTGAAGCACGGCGAGAAGACCGGCGCCTGGCAGGTGGACGGGATCACCGGCGCCACCATCTCGTCCAAGGCGGTGGCGGCCATCCTGAACGGCAGCGCGTCCACGTGGGCGCCGCGGCTGAAGGAGCGGATGGCGGACTTCGCGGCGGAAGGGAGCGGGCAATGACCGCGACAGCGGAGAAGAAGGCGGGGAAGAGCCCCGCGGACGAGTTCCTGAAGGGGCTCTGGAAGGAGAATCCGGTGTTCATCCAGGTTCTCGGGATGTGTCCCACGCTGGCCGTATCGAACTCGGCGATGAACGCGCTGGCCATGGGCGCGGCCACGCTGTTCGTGCTCACGCTCTCGAACGCGGTGATCTCCTCCATCCGGAAGTTCGTGCCGAAGGAGGTCCGCATCGCCACGTTCATCCTGGTGATCGCCACGTTCGTGACGATCGTGGACTACGCCATCCAGGCCATCAGCCTGGACCTGCACAAGGCGCTGGGCGCGTTCATCGCGCTGATCGTCGTGAACTGCATCATCCTGGGGCGGGCGGAGGCGTTCGCGTCGAAGAACGGCGTGGGCCGGTCCGTGCTGGACGGGCTGGGCATGGGGGTCGGCTTCACCTTCGCGCTCCTGTGCCTGGGCAGCGTGCGCGAGATCCTCGGCACCGGCGCCCTGTTCGGCGTCCGCGTGCTGCCGGCGGACTTCGAGCCCTGGGTGATGATGATCCTTCCCTCCGGCGGGTTCTTCACGCTGGCGGCTTGGCTGATGTTCTTCCGCTGGAACGAGCAGCGCCGGGAGCGCACGAAGGCGCGGCCGGCCCTGGCGGCGGAGGGCGCGCGATGAACGACTCCCTGGGCACCATCTTCATCAACACCGCGCTCATCAACAACTTCGTCCTGGCGTACTTCCTCGGGATCTGCCCGTTCCTGGGCGTTTCCGGGAAGATGGACACCGCGCTGCGCATGGGCGGGGCCACCACGTTCGTGATGGTGGTCAGCTCGGCGTGCGCGTACGGGATCAACGCGCTCCTGGTGCGGCTGGACATGCCGTTCCTGCGGCTGATCTCGTACATCGCCGCGATCGCCGCCACGGTGCAGCTCGTGGAGATGTTCATCAAGAAGGTCAGCCCGGCGCTCTTCCGCGCGCTGGGGATCTTCCTGCCGCTCATCACCACGAACTGCGCCATCCTGGCGCTGGCGCTGTTCCAGACGAACAAGGGCTACGACCTCGTGCGCTGCCTCGTTTACGCGGTGGCGGCGGGCACCGGCTTCACGCTGGCCCTCGTGCTCATGGGCGGGCTGCGGGAGAAGCTGGGGCTGGCCGAGGTGCCGGACGTCGTGCAGGGCACCGCGCTGGCGCTGATGCTGGCGGGGCTGTTGTCCGTGTCCTTCATGGGCTTCGCGGGGTTGTCCGGATGAGCGAGCTGTCCACGTACCTCGTCGCGATCGCCGTTCCCCCCGCGCTGGGCGTGGCCTGGGTGGCCGTGCAGCGGGGCTGGCGGCGGTCCTTCCCGCGCGCGTTCGCGGACCCCGACGTGCTCGCGGAGCGCCGCGGCTGTTCGGGGTGCGAGCACGCGGCCGAATGCGCGTTGACCGACGAAACGAATTGCGAGAAGGGGGAGGATCCGTCATGAAAGAGGCTGTCATGCACCTGTCGGACTACGACACCAAGGTGCGCTACCAGGCCACCGTGGTGTCCACGCGCCGCATCACGCCCGAGTCCTCCCCCGAGGAAGTGCGCGAGATCGTGCTGGACGTGCACCGTCCGGACTTCCCGTACGGCGTGGGGCAGAGCATCGCGGTGTTCGCGCCGGGCTCGAAGGAGTTCGGGCAGGAGCACCACGTGCGGCTGTACAGCGTGGCGGACCTGCCCGAGCGCAGCGACGACGGCCACCCGCGCATCAAGATCTGCGTGAAGCGCTGCCGGTACGTGGACGAGTACAGCGGCGAGGAGTATCCGGGCGTGGCGTCGAACTACCTGTGCGACCGGAAGCCCGGGGACCGGATCCTGATCGCCGGCCCGTTCGGCGTGGTGTTCGACGTGCCGGACGAGGTGGACTCCACGTTGATCCTCATCGGCACGGGCACCGGGATCGCGCCGTTCCGCGCGTTCGTGAAGCACGTGTACCGGAACCGGCCGGAGTGGCAGGGGCGGGTGTGGCTCTTCTACGGGGCGCGTTCGGGCCTGGAGCTCCTGTACATGAACGACGAGCAGAACGACTTCACCCAGTACTACGACCGCGAGACCTTCGAGGCCTTCCGCGCGCTGAGCCCGCGGCCGCACTGGTCCGATCCCATCGCCTGGGACCACGTGATCGCGCAGCGCTCCGACGAGCTGTGGGACATGCTGGCCTCCCCGCGCACGCACGTGTACGTGGCGGGGCTTTCGCGCATGCGGGAGGAGCTGGACAAGGTGTTCGCGTCGGTCGCGGGGAGTCCCGAGGCGTGGGCGCGGCGGAAGGCCGAGCTCATCGCGGGGGGGCGGTGGGTGGAGTTGCTGTACTAGCGCCACTTGGCCGGAGGTCGGGCGAGCAAGCCGCCCGGACATTCCGGCGGATGGGCCGGGCGCCCCGGTACCCCTCTCGCGGGCCTCTGCGCGCGAACGCGCCGCGCCCTTCGGGCGCGTGGCGTGCGTGCTTCTATGAAGCGGCCCCGCC
>CAZNDO010000039.1:0-16505 GCA_964571855.1 uncultured Gemmatimonadota bacterium | reverse complement strand
CCTCGCTCACGACGGGGCTCTCATAGAAGGTGGTACGAAGAACGGGGGCGGCTCAGGCTTAGTGCCCTCAAGGGGCTCCGCCGCGGGCCCCCCACTCTGGCCGGTCCGCCAGGATTCGGTCGCCGCAGGCTGCCGTCCGGATTCGAGGGGGCGGGTACGCCCCTCGGGACACGGCGCCAGTCATGCGATATCAGCGATACTTGGCCTTCACCTGACCCCAGTGGTCCGGCAGGATCAAGTCCACCGGACAGAACTCGAAGCTGCAGGGGTGAGGGAAGAGCGAGGTGAAGCCGACGACCGCGGCGTCGGTCGCCAACGGAGGCACCTGGCAATCCTCCACGATGCGGCCGGGACCGGGGCAGATCGTCCCCCCTTGGCCTGTGGGATCCGTGACGGAGAGGACTCCGGCCAGGACGAAGCCGGTGGGGCATGAATCGTGCGCCAGTTCGATGGATGGGAGCGTGCCGGAGCTCGCGAAGCCGTTCATCGGCGTGAACGAGTTCAGTTCCAGGCCCGCGGTTTCCAGCGTCATATGGAAGCGACTCAGGCCGACTTCCCCGTACCAGCAGTCGAACCAGAGGTAGAGATCACGGGCGCCCAGCCAAGGCTCCGAGCCGACCTCGCCGGGGTCGCTCGGATTCGCACTCAGCGTCCAGTAGCCAACCGGGAGCCCGGAATGACCTTCAGGCGCCGGGCCACCAGCCATCCCAATCACAACCGCCGAGACGAACAGAGCGAACATGGTCTTCCTCCCGCGCACATGGGGAGTGTCGGGTTCCGTGACATCCTACATCCGACCGGAAGGCGCAGCCAAGGCGGCCCCGCCGTCCGAAAACAGGAGGGGCGCGGGCGGGCCCGGGGGTGGTCGATCCCGGGTCCCGCACCGCGCCCCCTTTCGGGCGTCGGCCGTTGCGTCAGGCGGCGTCCGCGCTCCTGTTGTTGCAGGTGGCGATGCCGTGCTTCGTCATCTTCGTGTACAACGTCTGCCGCGAGATCCCCAGCGCCCGCGCCGCGCGCGACCGGTTGCCGCCGGCGGTCGCCAGCGCCTCCTCGATCGCGTCGCGCTCGGACTCGGCCAGGCTGGCCTGCTCCGCCGCCCTCGCCGTGACGGCGCGCCGGATCCACTCCGGGAGCGCGTCGCACGGGATCGGGCCGCGGCCGCTCGCCAGGAACGCCGCGCTCTCCGCGAGGTTGCGCAGCTCGCGCACGTTGCCGGGCCAGTCGTGGGCTTCCAGGATCTCCCGCGCCGCCGCCGAGGCCGGCCGCCCCGCGAACGTCTCGAAGAGCAGCGCCACGTCCTCCGGCCGCTCCTTCAACGCCGGGATGCGGATCTCGAACCCGCGCAGGCGGTACACGAGATCCGGCAGGAACGTGCCCTCGCGCACCAGCTCGTCCAGGTCCCGGTTCGTTGCGGCCACGATGCGCACGCCGACGTGGATGGCCTCCACGCCGCCGACGCGCCGCACCTCCCCGGTGTCCAGCACGCGCAGGAGCTTCGCCTGCAACGAGAGCGGCGCCTTCCCGATCTCGTCCAGGAAGACGGTGCCGCCCGCCGCCGCCTCGAAGATGCCGGCGCGCCGGCTCGCCGCGCCGGTGAAGGCGCCCTTCTCGTGCCCGAACAGCTCGGACTCGAGCAGCGTCTCCGAGAGCGCCGCGCAGTTCACGGCCAGGCACGGACGCTGCGCCCGCGCGCTCGCCCGGTGGATGGCCTTCGCGAACAGCTCCTTGCCGGTCCCGGTGTCGCCCAGGACGAGCACGGGCAAGTCCGACCGCGCGATGCGCCGCGCCCGGCCGATGGCGTTCTCCATCGCCGCGGACACGGTCACGAGCTCCGCGAAGGGATCCGCGCCCGGCGCCGCCGCCGGAGCCACGGCCGACCCGCCGGAGCGCGCCAGCTCGTCCTCGGCACGGGCCGCGTCGCGCGACGCGCCCAGCGCGCGGAACGCCGCCGCCGCCTCGCGGATCTCCGTCTCGCCCCGCGCCATCTCCCCCGCGTCCTGCCGCAGCGCGCCGAGCACGGCCAGGCTCCGGCCGGTCTCGTACGGCATGCGCAGCTCGCGGAAGACGGCCACGGACTTCTCCAGCGCGACCACGGCCTCCACGCCGCGGTCCCGCCGCGCGAGGAACTCGCCCTGCGCCCGCAGCGCCAGCCCCTCCACCACGCGGAACTCGCGCGCCGCGGCGATGCGCAGCGCGGTCTCCAGCAGGTCGCGCACGCGGCCGTCCGGATCGCCCAGCGCATCCTCCGCCCGCGCGAGCCGCACGAGCAGATCCGCCACCGGCTCGCTCTCGGCGGACGCCTTGCGGGCCCGCGCGAGCGCGTCCAGGAGCGTGGTGCGCGCCCGCGACCACTCGCCGCGGACGATGCTGCACTCCGCCAGGAGCTGGTCGATCACGACGAGATCGTGATCGTGCCCGTTCGCGGCGGCGTGCTTGCGCGCGTCCGCCAGCGCCGCACGCGGATCCTGTCCGCGCACGAGCTCGAGACGCGCCTTCGCGATGCGCACCGTGGACGCCAGCCACGCGTCCGCCACGCGCTCCGCCACCTCGGCGCAGCGGTCCAGGAGCGCCGTGGCCTCGGTCCACTCGCCGGCGTGGAACTCGTCCACCGCCAGCGCGAACAGCTCGCGCGCGAGGTGCACGTCCTTGTCGAGCGCCTCGTGGATCTCCACGGCGCGCCGGTGGTACGTGCGGGCCTCGTGGTAGCGCCCGGACAGCCAGAGCAGGCTGCCGAGGTTCGCGGACGCGAGCGCCGCCTCGTGCCGGTCGTCGGCGCGCCGCGCCGCCGCCAGGGCGTCCAGGTAGCTTTCGCGCGCGTCGTCGATGCGACCGAGCTGCCGGTGCGCGTGACCGCGCACGGCCAGCGCCCGCGCCACGCGGGAGTGCGCGTCCGTTCCGCGCAGCAGCTCCCACGCCTCGCCGGCCGCCGCCGCGGCATCCGCCGCCCGGCCACGATACAGCGCGAGCCGCGCGTGCACGGTGCGAAGCCCACCGCGCGTCACGGGCTCGACTTCCGTCAGATCTCTGTTCTCGAGGGACTCGAGCGCGGCCTCGGCCGCCGGGAGCTCGCCGAGCTCCAGGAAGCACTCCGCCGCGCGCAGGCGGACGTCGAGTTCCTCCGCGAGCTGCACGTCGTCCCCGCGGACGGCGAGCGCTGCGGAATAGGCGTCCACCGCGTCCCGGAACCGCCCCGCCTCCCGCGCGGCATCCCCCCGCCGCACGGTCTCGCGGAAGCGTTCGAAGGAAGCGGGCATCCAGGTCATCGCGCGCCTCCCGTCAGGAACGCCAGGAGGTAGCGCAGCACGATGCGGGTCCAGCGCTCGCTGCGGTTGACCGGCTGCCGCTCGGCCACCTTGTCCGCGTCCGCCTCGGCCTGGTTCATCTGGATCGTGGCGTTGCGATCCGGCGGCCCGACATCCGGCCGCCAGGGATCCGATTCCCAGTACTCGAACGACGGGTTGCTGGGGCGGGTGGGCAGATCCGTGGCCCGGACCGCCGCGGGCAGGAAGAGCACAACGGCCGCCGCGACCGACGCGGCGGACCGACCGATTCTGGGCTTCATGTCGACCACCTCACGGGTAAAGAGTGACGCACCTCCACTATCCCCCCACGAGGCGGCCTCCGCGAGGGCCGGGACGAGGGGAAGCCCTCGGGGGCGCCACGGGGCGGCTCCGGGTGGAGCCGGCGGCCGGGCCGGCAAACCGCCGGTCACGCGGCGATGGGAGGTTGCGGCGGCGGCCCCGTGGGGTTCCCTTCGGCGGGCGCTCGGCCTCCGCCGTCCCGGCTCCGGCCTTCGCTCCTGCGGCGACGGCCTCCGCCCGTCCAGGGCTCCGGCCGCGCCGCAGAGCCGCCGAAGGGAACCCCACGGAGCCGCCGCCGCGACCTCCATCGCCACGTGACCGGCGGTTCGCCGGCCCAGCCGCCGGCTCCACGGTCTTCCTTCCCCTGGGCCGCTGAGCCGTTCCCCTCAGCCCTGGCGGTACACCGCGCTGGCCATCGTGAGGTAGATGAGGATCCCGACGATGTCGTTGGACGTGGTCACGAAGGGGCCGGTGGCCAGCGCCGGGTCCACGTTCAGGCGGTTCAGCACGAGGGGAACGAACGCGCCGACGCTCGTGGCCACGAAGACGACGCACAGCATGGCCCCCGCGACCACCGTGCCCAGCCGCATGTCCCCGCGCCACAGCCACGCGACCAGGAAGATCGCCGTGGCGCACACGATGCCCGTGATGATCGACACGCCGACCTCGCGGAGCAGGCGCCCCGCGGCGCCCGACGCCGTCACCTCGCCGGTGGCGAGGCCGCGGACCATCACGGCGCTGGACTGGATGGCCACGTTGCCGCCCATCGCGGTGATCACCGGCACGAAGAACGCCAGCGTGATCAGCGCGCTCAGGTCCGCCTCGAAGCGCGACAGCACGAGCGCGGAGAGGATGCCGCCGCCGAGCCCGGTCACGAGCCACGGCAGCCGGATGGCGGCCTTGCGGAAGATGCCCTCCTCGGTCACGTCCTCGTCGCCCGTGCCGGCGAGCAGCGAGTAGTCCTCCCCGGCCTCCTCGTGGATCACGTCCACGATGTCGTCCACGGTGATGCGCCCGAGCAGCACGCCGTTCGCGTCCACCACCGGGACGGTCAGCACGTCGTACTTCTCGAAGAGCTGCGCCACCTCCTCCTGGTCCGTCTCCGCGGGCACCGGGTGCGTGTCCGGATCCATGAGCGAGGTCACCGGCGCGTCCGGCCGCGCCAGGATGAGCCGCGCCACCGGGATCTTGCCCACGAGCCTGCGGTCCTTCGTGGTCACGAAGACCTCGTGGAAGTCCTCCTCGAAGTCCCCGTACGCCTCGCGGATCTTCTCGATCGCGCGCGCGGCCGTGCGGTCCTCGCGGACCCACACCACCTCCAGCTGCATGATGCCGCCGGCGGAATCCTCCGGGTACGACAGGAGCTTCGTGACCTCGCGGCGCTCCTCCTCCGGGAGGAGGTCCACGACCTCCACGACCTTCTCGTCCGCCAGCTCCGCCAGCATGTCCGCGGCGTCGTCGGAGGCCATCTCCTCCACCGCGCCGGCGATCTCGCGCGGCGTGAACGCCTCCAGCACGTGCTCGCGCACGTCGTCGTCCAGGAGCGGCAGGATCTCGGCGGTCTGCTCCTCGGACAGCCGCTTGAGGAGCGCGACGACCTCGTCCTCCTCGAGGTGCCCGGCGGCGTCGGCGATGTCGGCGGGTAGCACACCCTCGAGCACGCGCGGCAGCACGGCCGCGTCGGCACTCTTCAGGGCGGCGGCAAGCTCGAGCGCGAACTCCTCGGCCCGGACCATGCTCCCCTCCGGGGCCGAGGGGACGCGGACGTCAGTCCGCGACTTCGGCCGCAGCGCTCCGTACGGTGGACGTTCCGGCGGCCCCCCGCGGGACCCCCCAGTTGCCTCCGACGGGGGCGACCGCTCCGCCGGAGATCACCAATTTCAACCCATCCTCGACGGACATGTCGAGGTCGATCAGGTCCTCCTCGGGAACGAACAGGAGGTACCCCGACGTTGGGTTGGGCGTGGTGGGCAGGAACACGTGGCAGTGCGGCCGTCCCGGGAACCACGGCCCCTCGTGCCGGCTGGTCACGAAGCCCATGGACCACACGCCCCGCCGCGGCCACTCGAACAGGACGACCCGCTGGAACAGGTTCTTCTGCGACCCGATCACCGAGTCGCCGATCTGCTTCACCGCGACGTAGATCCGGCTGGCCAGCGGCACCCGCTGGAACAGCTTCTCCAGGACGGCCAGGAACTGCCGCCCGATCACGTTCGACGCGAACGCGCCCACCGCAAGCACGAGCAGGATGGTGGTCACGAAGCCCACGCCGGGGATCTCGAAGCCGAACGCGCGGGTGAACACCGGACGCAGCCAGCCGTCCACGGTGCGGAAGATCTTCAGCAGCAGCCACGCCGTGATCGTGACCGGCGCGAGCGCGAGGATGCCCGCGAGGAAGTAGCGCCGGAACCAGCCGAACATCTAGGCGCGCGCCTCCTCGGCCTTCTGGATACGGACCCGGACGATGCGCTGGCGGTGGACGCGGTCGATCACGAAGCGGAGGCCCTGGTACTCCACGGTCTCGCCCTGCGACGGCACCTTCCCCACAAGCTCGTAGATGAACCCGCCGAGGGTATCGCTGTTCTCGGTCGGAAGCGCCAGGTTCATCTCCTCGTTCAGGTCGTCGATGTCGATCTTGCCGGCCACCCGGTAGGATCCGTCCGCCAGCGCCTCCAGCAGCGGCTCCGCGTGGTCGTACTCGTCCTCGATCTCGCCGACGATCTCCTCCAGCACGTCCTCCAGCGTGACCATGCCCGAGGTGCCGCCGTACTCGTCCACCACGATGGCCAGGTGCGTGCGCTTCTCCTGGAACTCGTGCAGCAGCTCGTCGATCTTCTTCGTCTCCGGCACGAACATCACCGGGCGGACGAACTCGCGGATGGGCGTGTCGTCCCCGCCCACACGGCCGTCCCGCACCAGCTCCTTCACGTGAACGGCGCCGAGGATGCGGTCCACCGAGCCCTCGTACACCGGGATGCGCGAGTGCCCGTGCTCCGCGATCAGCCGGAGCACCTCGCGGCGCGGCGTGTCCGCGTCGGCCATGATCACGTCGATGCGCGGCACCATCACCTCGCGCGTGGTCGTGCCGCCGAACTCGAAGATGCTGTGCAGGATCTCGCGCTTCTCGTCCTGCAGGCGCGGCGTCTCGTCGTCGTCCTCGGCCACGGCCTTGAACTCCTCCGCGGCCAGCAGCTCCTCCTCCGCGTCGTCCGACACGCGCGCCATCAGCTTCCGCACGAGCCAGCCGAGCGGCCGGAACACCACGTCCACCGCTCCGAACACGTCCACCAGCGCCACGGCGGAGGCCTCCGGACGCGCCGCCGCCAGCGCCCGCGGCAGCGACCGCGCCAGCACCGCGAGCACCAGCCCGCCCAGCACGCCCGGCCCCACGATGTCCGACAGCCCCACGGTCTTCCCGCCGGACACGAGTGCCAGCAGGCACAGGATGGCGCCCGCGTAGAACACGCCGGTGGACAAGGTGGTGGTGAGGATGACCCGGTGCGGGTTCCGCACGAACTCCAGGATGCGCTCGCCACGGCCGTTCTGCCGCTCGCCGAGCCGGCGGAGCTGCGCCTCGGTCAGGGACAGGAACACCTGCTCCGCCGCGGACACCGCGGCCAGCAGCACCACGAACACGAGCAGCCCGAGCGCGGCGAAGATCAACGAGGACGCCGGCATCATCGCGCCGCCCTCCCGAAGAAGCGCCGCACATACCGCTCCTGCCGCGCCAGCATCGCGCGGCGCTTCGGGGCCGTGTCATGGTCCCAGCCCAGCACGTGCAGCGTGCCGTGCACGGACAGGCGCGCCACCTCCTCGGGCAGCGCGCAGCCGGCCTCGCGGGCCTGCCGCGCGGCCACCGCCGGAGACACGAACACCTCGCCGAGCAGGCCGCCGGTGTGCTCGTCCCCCACGTACGAGAACGACAGGACGTCCGTGGTGGAGTCCTTGCCGCGGTAGTCGCGGTTCATGCGGCGCATGGTGCCGTCGGAGACGAGCGCGAGGGACAGGCCGCCGTCCGGCGCCTTCTCCCCCTCCAGGGTGGCCGCGAGCACGGCCGCGAGCCGGCGCCGGTCGATGCCGAGCGCCTTCCTGAGGCCGCGGATGGCGACCTCGCGACTTGGAGGCTCGAGTGATTCGTCGGGCATGACCTTCCGTTTCCCGGACGTGCCTATCGCCGCTCACCACCTTCCGCGGACGAGGCGGAGCGTCCCTTGCGATCCTTGCGGCCGTCGTAGTCGTCGAAGGCCTGGACGATCTCCTGCACCAGGTGGTGCCGCACCACGTCCTCGTCGCCGAACCGGATGAACCGGATCCCGTCGATGGAGCGGAGAATATACTGGATCTTGAGCAGCGCGGAGTCCTCGCGACGCGGCAGGTCGATCTGCGTGTCGTCGCCCGTGATGATGGCCTTCGAGTTCGATCCCAGGCGCGTCAGGAACATGCGCATCTGCGGGATCGTGGTGTTCTGCGCCTCGTCCAGGATCACCACGGAGTCGTTCAGCGTGCGGCCGCGCATGTACGCCAGCGGCGCCACCTCGATGACCTCGTTCGAGAGCAGCTTCTGCACGCGATCCAGCGGGAGCATCTCGTTGAGCGCGTCGTACAGCGGGCGGAGGTACGGCGCCACCTTCTCCGTGAAGTCCCCGGGCAGGAAGCCGAGGCTCTCGCCCGCGTCCACCGCGGGGCGCACGAGCTGGATGCGCTCGATCTCCTTGCGGTTCAGCGCGGACAGCGCGGACGCCATGGCCAGGTAGGTCTTGCCCGTGCCGGCCGGGCCGATGGCGAACACGATGTCGCAGTCCTCCAGCGCGCGCAGGTACTCCGCCTGCCGCACCGTCTTCGGACCGATGTCCTTGCGCAGCCCGTGGAACGGGCGCAGCGCGGCGCCGTTCCCGTTCAGGGAACCGAGCTCGTGCCCGTTGTGGCCGCGCACCATGCGGATCGCGTATCGCACGTCGGAAGGACTCACCCACCGCCCCTGCCGGGCCACCGACATGAGGTGGTCGAAGATGCGCTCGAGCGCGTCGACCTCGGCCGACGGGCCGTCCAGGAGGATCTCCGTGCCGCGCGCGACGACGCGCGCGCCGTAGAGATCGCGGATGAGCCGCAGGTTCGCGTCGTTCTGGCCGAAGACGCTGACGGGGGGAAGGTCACCCAGCTCGAGTCGCCGGGAGGACTGCTCGTTCAATCCCTCTCCTTGCTTCCTCGGGGCCGAGTGCCCCGAACCCTGGTCCAATGATCGGCCAACGGAGGCGGGCTTTCCAGGGGTCCCGTGCAGAACATGCGATTCTTCATGCCGGCCCGGCACGACCCTCAAGTGATTGTCTTTCCACGATTTGCGCCGAACCGGGCGCGGAGCGGGCGCCGGGCGCGGAGCCCCGGAGGGGGGGCCTGCCGGGGCGGCGGACCGCCCCGGCGGCCGGCTGCCTATCTCGGGATCAGGAAGATCTGGTCGGGGTAGATCAGGTCCGGATCCTTGATCTTGTCCTTGTTCGCGTCGTAGATGCGCCGCCACGCCTTGCGATCGTTGTAGATGCGCGGCTTCCCCGAGATCTTGATCAGCCAGTCCCCGGACACGACCGTGTACGAGCGCGGCAGGTCCGTGAGCTCCTTCAGCCGGGCCTCCAGCTGCGCCACCTGGGACGCGAGCGGCTCGTTCGCCGCCTTCGCCTCCGCCAGCCGGTTCCTGAGCGCGGCGATCTCCGCGTCGATGTCCCCCATTTGCGTGTTCGCCGCGGCGGCGTTGTCGTTCTGGATGTCGATCTCCTGCGCCAGCTTCTGGCAGTACGCCAGCGCCTCGTCCTTGGAGAGCTTCTTGTACTGCTCTTCCGTGAGGTACTGCCCCGAAGGCACGTTGTAGGACTGCGCGAACGCCGGGACGGCGAACGCCAGCGCCAGCGCCGGCGCGATCCACGCGCGCGGGGCCGTCATTTCGAGTACTCCGCGATCTTCGCCTCGAGCTCCGCCTTGCGCGCCTCCAGCTCCGCCTTGCGCGCGGTCTCCGCGGCGATGGCCTCCTCCAGCTGCTGCCTCTCGCGCTCCGCGGCGGCGAGCTTCGCCTCCGCCTCCGCCGCGGCCTTCCGCGCGGAGTCCACCGCGGCGAGATCCGTCTGGCACGGCGGCGGCGTGCCGCCGCAGCCCGCCGCGAACGTCATGATCCCCGCGCCCGCAAGCGCGACGATCCCTTTCCGAAGGCCGATCATGGGCATCCTCCCGGTTCCGCGATCCGTCGCTCCCGAGGACCGCACCATACCACGCACCCGCAAGCCGGCCAACCTCGCGCCCTCACGCGCCGCCGGGCGCCTTCGCCTCCGCGCGCACCACGATGTGCAGGTCGTCCAGGAGCTGCGGCTCCACAGCGGACGGGCACTCGTCCATCGGCGAGATCGCGCGGCTGTTCTTCGGGAAGGCGATCACGTCGCGGAGCGAGGAGCGGCCGGTCATCAGCATGATGATGCGGTCGAAGCCCAGGGCGATCCCGCCGTGCGGCGGCGCGCCGTACTCGAACGCGCGCAGCAGGAAGCCGAAGCGCCGCTCCGCCTCCGCCGCGTCGATCCCTATCACCTTCAGCGCGCGCTCCTGCAGGTCGCGGCGGTGGATGCGGACGCTGCCGGAGCCCAGCTCGTTCCCGTCCAGCACCAGGTCGTACAGCTTGCCGACGGCCGGGCCGGGATCCGTGTCGAAGGTCTCGCGGAACTCGTCGTGCGGCATGGTGAAGACGTGGTGGCACGGCACCCACGCGCCCGTGTCCGGGTCCTTCTCGAACAACGGGAAGCGGTGCACCCACAGGAACGCCGGGGGCTTCCCCTGCGCGAGGCCGCGGCGCTTCGCCACGTCGCGGCGCACGAGATCCAGGGACGCGTTCACCACCTTCTCCGGCCCGGCGACGAAGAGGAGGAGATCCCCCGGGGCCGCCTCCGCGCGCGCCACCAGCTCCTTCGCCACGTCCGCGAAGAACTTCGCCACGCCGCCCGACAGCTCGCCGCCCTCCCCCACCTTCATCCACGCCAGCCCCTTCGCGCCGCCGCCGGCCGCCGTGACGCCGAGCTCGTCCACGACCTTGCGCGACCAGTCCCCGCCGCCGGCCACGCGCAGCCCCTTCATGCGCTCGCCGCGCGCGCGCACGCCCTTGAACAGGTCCGACGTGGAGCGCTCGGCGAGATCGCCCGCGTCGAAGAAGCCGGGGCCGGCGCGCAGGTCCGGCTTGTCCGAGCCGTAGCGCTCCATGGCCTCGGCCCACGTGAGGCGCGGGAACGGGACGGGGATCTCCACGCCGAGCGCCTCGCGCCACAGGTGCCGGGTCAGCCCCTCGATGAGCGCGAAGACGTCCTCCTCCTCCACGTACGACATCTCCAGATCGATCTGCGAGAACTCCGGCTGCCGGTCCGCGCGCAGATCCTCGTCGCGCAGGCAGCGCGCGAGCTGGTAGTAGCGGTCGAAGCCGGAGACCATGAGGATCTGCTTGTAGAGCTGCGGGGACTGCGGCAGCGCGTAGAACTCGCCGGGGTGCACGCGGCTCGGCACGAGGTAGTCCCGCGCGCCCTCCGGCGTGCGCTTCACCAGCATGGGCGTCTCGATGTCCACGAAGCCCTGCGCGTCCAGGTACTTCCGCGTCTCCAGCGCCACGCGCGAGCGCAGCGCCAGCGTGTCCTGCAGCGTGGTGCGGCGCAGGTCCAGGTAGCGGTGCTTGAGGCGCAGCTCCTCGCCCGCCTCGGCCGCGCCCTCCACCTGGAAGGGCAGCTCCACGGGCGCGCTGTTCAGCACCTCGAGGGTCTTCACCACGATCTCGATCTCGCCCGTGGCCATCTTCGGGTTCACGGTGGCGGCGTCGCGCCGGACCACGTCGCCCGTGATGCGCAGGGAGGTCTCGTTGCGCAGGTCGCGCGCCGCGGCGAGCAGCGCCGCGTTGCCGTCCGCGAACACGAGCTGCACCACGCCCCAGCGATCCCGCAGGTCCACGAACACCATGCCGCCGTGGTCGCGCGTGCGCTGCACCCAGCCGCACAGCGCCACCTCGCTCCCCGCGAGCGACGCGTCCACCTTCCCGCACGCGTGCGTGCGCAGGCGCGTCGAGAGCTTCATACGTTCCCCTCCGCCTTCGCCGTGAGCAGCCGGGCGGCCAGCTCCCCGCGCGGGATCTCCACCTGCTCGCCCGTGGCCAGCTCCTTCAACGACACCGTTCCCTTCGCCATCTCGTCCTCGCCCAGCACGACCGCGAAGCGCGCGCCGCGGCGGTCCGCCGCCTTGAACTGCTTGCCGAACCCGCCGTCCACGCACGAGACGTCGCACGGGATCCCCTCGCGCCGCAGGTCGCGCGCGAGCGCGAGCGAGGCGCGGCGCGCCGCGTCCCCCATGGCCACCACGAACGCCAGCGGCCCGGCCGCCTCCGGCACCCCGGACGTCTCCGCCAGGATGATGGCCAGCCGCTCCAGCCCCAGCGCCCAGCCCACGCACGGCGTGGGCGGCCCGCCCAGCTCGGAGACGAGCCCGTCGTAGCGGCCGCCGCCGCACACGGTGGACTGCGCGCCGAGCTTCTCGGACTGGATCTCGAACGTCGTGCGCGAGTAGTAGTCCAGCCCGCGCACGAGCGTGGGCACGAGACGCGTGCGCACGTCCGCCGCGTCCAGGAGCGCGCGCACCTCGGCGAAGTGCGCCGCGGCGTCCGCGCCCAGGAAGTCCAGGATGGACGGCGCGCCGGCGATGGCCGCGCGCGTGCCCTCGTCCTTGGAGTCCAGCACGCGCAGGGGGTTCCGCTCCAGGCGGTCCCGGCTGTCCTTGTCCAGCCGGTCCGCCACCGAGCGCAGGTACGCCACCAGCGCCTCGCGGTACCGCGCGCGATCCTCCGCGTCGCCCAGCGAGTTCAGGTCCACCGTGAGGTCGTCGACCCCGAGCGCGCGCAGGTACTCGCACGCCACGAGGATCACGTCCGCGTCCGCGCGCGGGTCCGCCGAATCCAGGATCTCCACGCCGAGCTGGTGGAACTGCCGCTGCCGCCCCTTCTGCGGGCGCTCGTAGCGGAACATCGGGCCCGCGTACCAGAGCTTCAGCGGTGCGGGCATCCTCGCCCGCAGCCCCAGCTCCAGGTACGCGCGCACCACGCCGGCCGTGTTCTCGGGGCGGAGCGTGACCCGCTCCTCGGAGCGCGTGAGGAAGGAGTACATCTCCTTGCCCACGATGTCCGTGGCCTCGCCCACGCCGCGCTCGAACAGCTCCGTGCGCTCGAAGACGGGCGTGCGGATCTCGGAGTAGCACGCCGCGGAGAGGACGCGCCGGGCGGTCTCCTCCATCCGCTGCCAGAGCGCGATCTCCGGCGAGACGAGATCACGCGTTCCGCGAAGGGCCCGGATCTCCAACGGTCTCGTCCTCCCGGCTGAAGTACCAACCCGCGATCACGCCGGTCACGTCCGCCAGGAGGTCCAGGAGGTCCTGCTCCCGGCCGGGGACGAACCCCTGGTAGATCTCGTCCAGGGTGCCCAGCACCGCGCCGCACAGGAGCGACCACAGGAAGTGGCGCCGCGTCGACCAGCCCTGCCCGTCGAACGACCGCGCCACCAGCCAGCCGAAGATGAAGTACTCGCCGAAGTGCGCCAGCTTGTCCCGGATCTGGATCCCGATGACGCGGGTCTGCAGGTCCGGCAAGGACGACGCGGCGAACACGACCGCGGCCCACGCCAACGGCGGCGCCCAGCGGGGCAGTCCGCGGCGGGCGGGGGGCGCGACGGGCGCTTCGATGGCCGCTCCTCTCGGCGGGATCCGGCGTTCCGGATGTCCGCGGGGAAGAAAGTCCGCGAAGGTAGCACCGGGCCGAGAGGGTGGTCAACGAACGGGCAGCGGGCAGCGGGTGCGACCGCCCGGGGGAGGTCGCACCCGCGCGGTGGATCACGAGCCGGCTCGCTCCGGGAGACCCACCCAGTCCGGCATCCGCTTCGCCCGGTGGAAGCTCACCGAGAGCGTGGCCCCCGAGAGGTCGCCCAGCGCCGCGAGATCGTCGGGCCGGAAGCGGCCCACGCCCTCCGCCGGACCCGCGGTCAGGATGAACCCGTGGGCCGGAACGTCCCCGTCCACCATGGCGCGCACCAGCGTGGAGACGTCGAAGCGCAGGACGCCGGTGCCGTTCCGCGGGCCGAGATTCGCGATGGCGTAGTGGTCCAGGTCCCACTCCCCGCCCGGGATGCGCCACGGCGACGTCCAGCTCACCGCCCCGTCCGTCCAGTCCTGGGACACGGCGAACAGGTACACGTCCACGTCCCGTTCCGTGGCTGCTCGCGCGAGCGGGATCTCCAAGGTGGCGCTCGTCACGAACTGTCCGGTCAGCTCCGCGAGACCGGGAACGCGGAACACCACGCGCGCCTCCCCGTCCTCCCGCTGGATCGCATGGACACCGCTCGCCGCAAGCTCGCGGCTGGCCGAGAGGGCGGGACCGCTCGCGAGCAGGAGCGACCCGGCGACCATCGCCGTCCTCCTCAGGATCCGCTTCATCGTGCGTCTCCTTCCCGATAGAGGTTCTTGATCCGGCCCCAGGAGGTCGGCCGGACCGACACGATCCCGCAACCCTCCCCCCAGGCGCCGATCTGGCCGCAGCCGGGGCCACCGCCGGGGAGGCAGGGGGAACCCTCCCGTACGGTGAACACGCCCGCGTCGGCGTCGCAGAAGAGCGGATCCGCGATGCGGTCCGTGGGCTGCGGGGTGTAGCCGGAGAAGTGGCCGGCGGGGTTGTCCCAGAAGACGTTGCAGCCATCCGTGGGGCGGAAGGGCCCCCAATTCCAGTACCCCACGCCGTTCCTTGTCCCTGCGATCACATTATCCCGGAAGTGGAACGGCTCGCTGGTACGCGTGAAGACCACCTGCCGGCTAGAACCCACGTCGTTCCCGTAGAACGTGTTTCCCACGATGTCAGTACGGAAGTTCGTGTCCACAATACCGATCCCGAGGGGCGAGCCAGCCGCGTTGAACGCGAACGTGTTCCCGGAGATCGCGCCTTGGCTGCTGTATGCGCTCAGGAGCGATCCGAAGGAAGACGGGACGTTCCCGATCACCAAGTTGTCCTCGAAGGTCAACAAGTAGACCCCGGTGGCGGTGAGCACCGTCGCCCAATTCCCCCGGATCGTGTTCCGGCGGAACGTCCCGGAGGCCGCCACGGGAAGCGTCATCGAGAACAGCATCGAGCCTCGATTCCTCTCGAACAGGCAGTCCTCGACCGTCACGGCGCCCTCGAATTGCTCAAGCCCCACGACTTGGCTGGACCATCCCGCGGCATCGTTGTCCCGGAATGTGGTCCGGCGCAGCGTCACGTCCCCGTTGTCGAAGATGATCCCGAACCCCAGATGCTCGAAACAGCACTCTTCGACGACCAGATCGCATTCCTTCATCGCCATGGGAACGTAGTACTGGCCCAGTCCGCGGAGGGTCAGCCCCCGCAGCGTGATCGTTCCGTTCGCCGGTTGATCCGCCCGCGCCAGAAGATGCAGCAAAACACCCGTTCCGCCCACGGCGTCCGCCTGCAGCACCGTCTGCTCCGCGCCCGCCGTTCCCACGAGGGTCACACCAGCACGGATGAACCCGTTGGCCCGCACCGGCGACAAGCCGCCGAAGATCAGGATCGAGCGCGTGTCCCGCTCCGTCCATGTGCCGGGACCGACGAGGACCGAGTCCCCCGCCACGGCCAGGTCCAGGGCGGCCAGCACCGTCGGTTGATCCTCGGGGACGCGGTACGTGGTCGCCTGCCCGGCGGACGCCCACGCGAGCAGCGCCGCGCCCAGGAGCACCGGCGCCCTCAACGGACTACCACGACTTTCGCCGTGGCCCTCCCGACCGAGGTCTCGAGCCGGACGAAGTACACTCCGGATGCCACCGGAACGCCGACCCGATCCCGCCGGTTCCAGACGACGGACCGGCGACCGGCATCCACTTCGCCCTCCTCCAGCGGTGTCGCGATCAACCGACCCCGAACGTCGTACACGCGGATCCGGACGTCCCTCGCCCCTTGCGGGGCCGAGAGGACGAAAACGGTGCGGTCGAGTCCCGCCGAGTCCGAGAGCAGGAGTTCGATCTTGCCCGCCACCACCTCGGGATGGTCGCGGTCCAGGACCACGTCCTCAGCTCCCTGCCCTGCGCCTCCGCCGTCCAGTTCGCAGAGGATGGTCTCGCTCGACAGCGGGTTCCCGATGTTCACGTACGACGAGTTGCCCCGGATCCGGCCCCGCACGTAGGCCGAGTCCGCCACTCCCAGGGTCGTGCCGCTTGCCGACAGCCACTGCGTGTACCGCGCGTCCAGGACGTTCAGCCCGCCGTCTTCATGATCCAGATTGTCCTTGAGAATGCCCTGGGCATCCGCGGAGTCCGGCATGAAGGCGTTTTCCCGCGCGTACCCGCCGCTCTCGTACAGCTTGAGCTTCACCGCGTCGTCGAACCAGAGGTTCACGTCGAAGCTGTCGTGCAGGGTGTTGGCCCGTAGACGCACGGGCTGAGTCTCCGTCTGGCTCCCGTCACGGCTGTGCCGCAGGCCTTCCCGGTTGTCCACGATTGCGTTGCACGTGAGGCGCGTCTCCGCGCACTGAAGTAGATCTGCGCCGCGCTCGTACCACGCGGTGATCGTGTTCTCGGCGACGCGCAGGTGCCGCTTCGCGCAGCCCCACGCGATCGCGAGCCCCGTGCCAAGGTTGAAGGAGCTGTTGTCCTCGCCTGCGCCCGTCAGCGTGTTCCCCCTCACGAACACGGTGTCCTCCACCGTCGTGTTCAGGCACGCCGCCTTCGTCCACTCCAGCTTGATGCCTTGGTCCCGGTGCCAGTCCACCGTGTTCCCCTCGACCCGTGGCAGGGAGAAGATCGACTTGAAGCCCGCCGAGGCGCCGCCTTCCTTGGTCGCACTACCGCTCCCCCGGAACCGGTTCCCGATCACGGACGCCCGCGACCACTCGTCCAGGA
>CAZNDO010000038.1:0-19211 GCA_964571855.1 uncultured Gemmatimonadota bacterium | reverse complement strand
CCGTGGCGGTCGGGCGCGGAGTCCGCGTCGCTTGCCGCGGGCGGGAACGGCCGCGTCCGGGGCCGGGCCTCTCTGCCGCGGACGCCTTCCCGGCGACGTCCTGTCGCCGGGAAGGCTCGGCGCTCCGGCGCCTCCGGCATCCATGCCTCCCGGCGCCTACGCGACGCCGCCGCAGAGAGGCCCGGCCCCGGCCGCGGCCGTTCCCGCCCGCGGCAAGCGACGCGGACTCCGCGCCCGACCGCCACGGGAGCCGAGTCCTCCCCGCGGCCTTCCGCGGGGATCGAACCCGACGGGCTTGCGCACGCCACAACTTCACAGTCCCCTCATCTCCAGCCGACGGGTGGGCGCGAAGCGCCGTCCCGCGGTGGGGGCGGACTCGCGTTCCGGCGAGGCGGGTGGGGCGGGGAGCGGCGGGCGGGGGAAGCCGGCGGAGGGGGTTGCGGCGGTGGCCCCGGTGGGTCCTCTCCGGCGGCTCTGCGGCGCGGCCGGAGGCCTGGAGGGCCGGAGGCCGTCGCCGCAGGAGCGATGGCCCCCGCCCGGACGGCGGGGGCCGAGCGCCCGCCGGAGAGGACCCACCGGGGCCACCGCCGCAACCCCCTCCGCCGGCTTCCCCCGCCCGCCGCTCCCCGCCCCACCCGCCTCCCCGGAACGCCTGCCCGCGCCCCGCCCGCCGCCCGAGCTTCGCGCCTACCCGTCCGGCCCTCCCGGCCCGGCCAGCGCGGTCGTCGGCGGCACGTCCGGCGGCACCGGCGCGCGGCGTCGCCACGTTCCGGTGCGGAACCACCACGTCACGAGAACGCCGCGGGCGACCGCGGTCCAGGTGATCGCGTGCCACAGCGCGTCGGGCCCGTGGCCCAGCGTGATCGCCGTCCACCACGCGAGCGGCACGCGCAGGATCGAGATGCCCACGGACACGAACATCGGCGGCAGCGTCTGTCCGACGCCGGAGAACGCGCCCTGGTAGACGATCTCCCAGCACATCATGGGCTGCGAGATGGCCACGATCCGGAGGAACGTGGCGGCCTCGGCGAGCGCCACCGGATCGTCCGTGAAGATGCGCGCGATGCGCTCCGGGAACAGCAGGAAGGCGACGGCCACGGTGCCGCTGATCCATGTGATGAGCACGGCGCCGCGGTCCGCGGCCTCCGCGGAGCGGTCCGGCTTCCCGGCGCCGAAGTTCTGCCCGACCATCGTGGAGACGCCCATCGCCGCCGCGCTGGCGGTCACGTAGCTCAGGCTCTCCAGCCGGTTCACGATGCCCAGCGCCGCGAGCGTGGCGGCGCCGAACGTCCCCGCGATGCGCGACAGCACGAGGTACACCGCCGAGAAGAGCATCCCGGTGGCCGCCCACGGCGCGCCGATGCGCAGGATGCCGCCGACTTCGTGCGCGGTCACGAGCGGGCGGCCCGCGCGCGGACCCAACCGCAGCGGCAGCCGCCCGCCGGCCCACAGTGCCAGGTACGCGCACACGGCCAGGACCTGCGAGATCACCGTGGCCAGCGCGGCACCCCGCACGCCGAGCGCGGGGAAGGGACCGATGCCGAGGATGAGCAGCGGATCCAGGACGACGTTGAGGATCGTCGCGCCGAGCATCACGCGCATCGGCGTGCGGCTGTCGCCGCACGAGCGGTAGGTCGTCTCGAACACGAAGTCCACGAAGAACACGGGCGCGAGCAGCGCGACGAGCGACAGGTACTCGCCGCCGTAGGCCACCACGCGCGGGTCGTCGAGGATGGCGTCGAACAGGGGACGCGCGCCCCACCAGCCCGCCGCGGCCACGGCGATCCCCATCCCCAGCGCGAGCGCCAGCCCCGCGCGGGCGGCGCCGGCCGCATCGTCGTCGCGGCGCGCGCCGATGGCCTGCGACGCGAGCGCGCCCACGCCCGCGATCAGCACATCCCCGATGGAGAAGAGCGTCCACAGCGCGAACGTGCTCGTGGCCACGGCCGCGATCGCCTCGGGGCCCACGCGGCCCACCCAGAACGTGTCCACCACGCCGTACAGGGTGTGCAACGCACGGGAGACCAGCACGGGCCACGCGAGCCGGAGCAGCGCCGGCGTGATCGGCCCCTCGGTGAGACGGAGCGGGGCGGCGGGCAACGGAAGGGCTCTAGCGCACGATCAGGAGCTTGCGGACGGACGCGAGGCCGGCGGCCTCCACGCGGAGGGCATAGAAGCCGGGGGCCGCGGCGCGCCCGGCCTCGTCGCGGCCGTCCCACGCACGCTCATGCCGTCCGGCGGGGAACGTCTCCCCGGCCGCCAGCGTCCGGACGAGACGGCCCGCGGCATCGTAGACGTTGATGCGGACCGAGGCCGGCGCGGGCAGCGAGAACGAGAGCATGGTCGACTCGCGGAAGGGGTTCGGTCGGTTCGGGTACAGCTCCAGCCCGGCGGTTCCGGCGAGTTCCGGCGCGTCCACCGCACCCTCGCCGTCCAGCGAAGCGCCGTACGGGGCCTCGCCGCCGGTCGCCGTGTTGGTGACCAGCACGGTGAGCGTGGCCAGGTCCTCCCAGGCCAGCGGGAGCTCCACCGCGCCCGCGTTCGCCGCGCTGGTGGGCACGCGCACGAACGCGCGGCGTCCGTTGCGCTCCAGCGTGACGACCCACGCCACGAACGGCGCCTGCAGATCCCCGGCGACCGACGCGTGCGGCCGGCCGGATCTGCCGACCGCGGTGGCCAGCAGGTACTCCGTGCCCATGCCGCGCAGGCGCGAGTGCCGTGTGGTCTCGAGATGCGCGGCGATCGGCGGGGTGGGGAAGCGATCCGCCTCCTCGAAGCCGACCGGGCGCCCCGGCGCGTTGGCGCCGCAGAACCAGGACCACAGCGCGAGCTGCGCCATCGCCTCGCGCCACGACGATCCGCGGGCGCGCAGCACCGCGTCCCAGGACGCGGGCACCGCCTCGCCGGGCGCCGCCCCGCGGCGCGCGAAGAAGTCCACCAGGACGGCCGGACCGTGGCGCTCCGCCAGCGCGGACTGGAACACGCAATCCTCGTAGGACACGGGCATCCAGTTCGACGGGTTCGAGATCGGCGAGCCGGACGCCAGGAACCGGAGGTAGTCGTTCGTGTCGTCGAAGACGAAGTCCTCCGCCCACGTGGCGTCGGCCTCCAGCCACCCGCCCTCGGCCCAGCCGCCGGAGACGAACTGCGAGGCGTGCTTGAACTCGTGCGCGATCGTCACCTTCGCGCAGCCCGCGACCGTCCCGTCCGGGTCCTCGTTGTCGGGGAAGCCGGCGAACGTGCAGTGCAGCGTGATCGCGGGCACGCCGTCCACGACGCGCGTGAACCCGTACGCGGACATCGCGAGGAAGCCGACGTCCACCCGCCCGGCCGAGAGCCGCGGCGCATCGAACCCCGCGTCGTCCATCAGGCGCGCCCACGCGGTCTCGCCGTACGCGGCGGCGCGCTCCACGAAGTCCGGGATCCCGTTCGCCGGCGCGATGTCGCCGGGCGGCACCGCGTGGGTCCCCGTCGTGGCGTAGGTGAACCGGAAGTGCGCCGATTCGAACACGTTCGTCGCGTCCGCGCCGGGGCTGAGCCAGTCCTCCACCTCGGAAAGCGCGTCCACCGGAAGTCCGGCCCGCGCCGCGTCGAACTCGTGCAGCAGCATCGTCACGGACTTGCGCGGCGCGTCGGGGTGTCGCAGCGCCGTCGGGGAGCCGCCCGGAGCGAAGACGTCGCGCAGCTCCTCGAGAAGCTCGCGGCCGGTCCCGGCGCGACGGTCCTCCGCGCGTGCCGGCGCCGCGTGCGCGGCGTCCCGCGGACACGCGCCGGCGACGAGGAGGCATGCGCAAAAAAGCCGGGCGGTTCGGGACAAGGGCGAACCCCGGAACGGGTTTTGCACGAAGGACTTGGCCATTATAGGAAACGCCGCCGGCGGGTGCAACCGCGGCCGGCCCCGGCGGAAGGGCCCCTCAGGCCCGGCGCGCCCGACCGCCGCCCCGGACCAGGGCGAACTCCACCCGTCCGGACGCCGTGTGGACCGCCTGCACGGCCACCCGGACGGGGTCGCCGATGGCGAACCGCCGCTTCAGCCGGCGTCCGACCAGGACGCGCGGCTCCCGCAGGAAGCGGTACGAGTCGTCGGTCAGGTCCTCCGTCCGGACCATCCCCTCCACGTACACGTCCAGGAGTTCCACGAAGAAGCCCTCCTCGATCACCCCGGACACGATGCCCTCGTACTCCTCCCCGAGCCGGTCCTTGAGGAACCAGGCGCGCATCACGTCCAGCACGTCGAACTCGCAGCGCGTGGCCGTCTCCTCCCGCGCGGACGAGACCGCCGCGATGCGGGCCAGCCGCGCCCGGTCCACCGGCTCGCCCAGGCCGCGCAGCGCCGCCTTCACGAGCCGGTGCACGAGCAGGTCCGGGTAGCGGCGGATCGGGCTCGTGAAGTGCAGGTAGCGCTCGGAGGCGAGCCCGTAGTGCCCGCTGTTCGTCTCCGAGTAGCTCGCGCGCATCATCGTGCGCAGCAGGATGTGGTGGATGGCGCGCTCCGCCGGCAGGCCGCGCACGGACTCCAGGAACTCCGCGAGCGCGCGGCTCGTGGCCAGCGTCCCGAACTCGGGGAGATGGCCCCAGCTCCGCGCGAACTCCAGGAAACCGCGCAGCTTCGCCGGGTCGGGCGGCGCGTGCACGCGGAACACGGTGCCGCGCTGCCGCTCCACGAACCAGTCCGCCACCGCCTCGTTCGCGAGGATCATGAGCTCCTCGATGATGCGGTGCGCGTCGTTGCGTTCCGCGCGCACCACGTCCTCGGGGTGGCCGGTCGCGTCGAGGATCACGTCCGGCTCCGGGAGGTCGAAGTCCAGGCTGCCGCGCGCGCGGCGCTCGGCCTGCCGCAGCTTCATCAGCGCGAGCATCCGCTCCACGTGCTCGCGATGCTCCGAGATGCCTTCCACGGTCTCCCCGCGCAGGACGCGCGCCACGTTCGTGTAGGTCCAGCGCCCGTGCGAGCGGATCACGCTCTCGTACAGCCGCGTGCGGCGCCGGTTGCCCGCGGCGTCCAGCTCCATCTCCACCGTGAGCGTGAGCCGCTCCTTCGCAGGCTCGAGGCTGGCCAGCGAGTTGGACAGCCGCTCCGGCAGCATGGGCACCACGCGGTCCGGCAGGTACACGCTGGTGCCGCGCTCCAGCGCCTCGCGGTCGAGCGCCGAGCCGTCCGTGACCCAGTGCGCGACGTCGGCGATGGACACCTTCAGCAGGAAGCCGCCGCCGGCGGCGGGCAGCACGGAGACGGCGTCGTCGAAGTCGCGCGCGTCCGCGCCGTCGATCGTGAACGTGGGCTCGTCGCGCAGGTCCGTTCGCCCGGCGAGGTCCGCCGCGCCGGGCGTCTCCGGCAGGGCGCCCGCCTCCTCCAGCACGTCGTCGGGGAAGCGGCGGCGGATCTCGTGGCGGCGGATCACCAGCTCCAGGATCGTCCCGAGCTCGCCGCGCGCGCCGAGGATCTCCACCACGCGGCCCACGGCGGCGCGCCGCCGCTCGGGCCACTCCAGGATCTCCACCTCCACGACCTCGCCGTCGCGCGGCTCCACCGCGCCGGCCACGAGCTCGATGGGCTCGTCGTACACCTCGGGATCCGGGAAGACCGCGTGCCCTGCGCCCACGAGGCGGAACGTGCCCGGCACCGGAGCGCGGCGGCGCGCCACGATGCCGGTCACGCGGCCGGCGGCGCGACCGAAGCGGCCCGGCACGGACGCCGCGCGGACCTCGTCGCCGGCGAAGAGGCCCGCCATCTCGCGCCGCGAGAGGAACAGGTCGTCCTCGCCCTCGCCCAGCCGGAGGAACCCGTAGCCGTCGCGGTGCCGGCTGACGGTGCCGCGGGCGCCGGCCGCCTCCTCCGCCGCGCGCGCGCTCCCGGCGCGGTACCCGCGTCCCTTCGCGAGCCGCAGCCGTCCGTCGCGCACCATTCCCGTGAGGAAGCGGCGGAAGCGGGGGCGATGCCGGCGCTGTACCGCGCACGCGTCGGCCAGCTCGTGGAAGCCCAGCCGGCCGCCCGGCGCCGACGCCAGCGCGCGGAGCACCTCGCGCGCGTCGAAGTCGTCGATGGCGGGGGAGCGCGCCACCCGGTCAGGCCGGCCCGGCGATGAACTGCTCCACGTAGTACGCGGGCTCCAGCCCGTCGCCGGTGGCGTGGCGGAGGGTCCCGTTCCACGCCCGGCGCGCGCCCGGCGCGAAGAGGCGCGTCCGCAGCAGCTCCGCGGTCTCGCGCCGCTCGAACCAGAACGGCGTGCCGGTCTCCCGCGCGAGCCACGCATCCAGCTGCGAGGCGGCGAGATCCCCGAGCAGGTAGTTGTGGTAGTACACGGGCGCGAGCGCCACGTGCAGCTTGCATGCCCAGTCCGGTGCGCGCCGTCCGTCCGGGCGCGGCACGCGCTGGTAGCGCTCCACGAGATCCCACCACAGCGTGGAGGGATCCGCCGCGCCCGCGTACAGCGCGCGCTCGAAGTGCGTCATCACCAGCACCCAGCGCGGGAACAGGAGCTGCCGGGTGCGCGCGTGGCGTCGCAGCGGTTCCCGGATCCGCTCCACGGCCGTCGCGTCCGCGCCGAGCACGCGGATCATCCAGTCCGGGTTCGTGGCCAGCCGGCCGAACAGCAGCGCCACCGCCTCGGTCGTCAGGAGGTGCGACGCCTCGCGCAGCCGCCAGGGGAGGTCCGGGGCCAGCCCGTCGTCGTACACGCCGTGACCCAGCTCGTGGAGGATCGTGTCGGCCCAGTACTCGTCCGGCGCCAGGTTGCACAGGATGCGGATATCGCCGGTCATCCGGTCCACGTGCGTGCAGAACGCGTGCTGGTTCTTCCCCTCCCGGGGGTACAGGTCCGAGCGGGCGAGCATGGCGGCGACGTCGAAGCCCATGCGCGAGAGCGCCTCGCGCGCGAGCTGCTCCAGGTCCACGCCCGCGTAGAAGGGTGTCAGCTCGAGACCTTCCGGGGCGATCGCCTCCTGGAAGAACGGGTCCGCCAGGTGCCACGGGCGCACCTCGTCCGGACGGATGCCGAACCGCTTCGCCAGCCGCGCGAACAGCTCCCGCACGAGCTCCGCGTGCGGCGCGTCGGTCAGCGCCTCCACGCGGGCGAGGATGTCCAGGAGTTCCGCCTCCGCGATCTCGGAGCGTTCCAGATCCAGGGCGAAGAAGTCCCGCGCGCCGGCCTCGGCCGCGATCCGGTTCCGGAGCGCCACCATTTCCATCACCAGCGGCGCCACGACCGGGCCCTGCGCCTTGGACGCCTCCCACGCGCGCTTCCGGCGCGCGGGGTCGTCCGACTCCCGCAGGACGCGGCGGATCTCGTTCTCCGAGACCGGGACACCGTCCAGCTCCGGCCGGAACGACGAGTACGTGGACTCCGCCCTCGCCTCCAGCGCGGCCAGCTTCTCGAGAAGCTCCGGACGCGCCTGGTTCGCCGCGTGGTCCCGCCACACCAGCTCCAGCCGCCGCGCGAGGTCCGCATCCGCGGGAGCGCCGGCCTCGCGCGCGGCGGACAGCGCCGCGAACGCGCCGGGATCCGAGAGCAGCCGTCGCGTGCGGGCGGACAGCTCCGCGGCCTCGCGCTCCCAGCGTTCCTCCGCCGTCCGCGCCAGGTTCCAGCCGGCCTCGCGCTCGCGGCGCTCCAGGTCCGCGCGCGCCGTCTCGTGCTCGTCCAGCCGGCGGGCGAGGTCCGCCGCGTTCACGGCAGCAGCTTCGACGCGTCCACGGGCTCGCCGTTGACCGTCTCCAGGCGGTAGACCATGACGCCGAAGCTCGTGGTCTCCTCCAGGCGCAGCAGGATCTCGTGCGCGTGCGCCGCGTTCCAGTACCGGTCCGACGTCTTGTCCGGCTTCTCCAGGCGCGTGATGATCGTGGGGATGGTGCGCGCCGGCGTGGCCTGGAAGGGGAGGATGGCCTCGCGGAACCGCTGCCGCGCCTTGTGATCCCCGCCCACCGGGTACAGCAGCGGGAAGTCGGCGAAGAAGTCCCCCTCGGCGAGGGGCTCGGCCAGGAAGCCGGCGCAGAACATCCCGAAGTTCGTGCGGCGCACGTCCGACGTGATCGTGTACGTGCGCTTCTTGTCCTGGAACGTGGTCGTGACCTGGAAGTCGCGGCCGGCACGCAACGCGGTGTTCTTGCGCTCGTCGCCCTCGGCGCGCGCCTCCGTGTCGAACTTCAGCACGCCGGTGGCGTCGCAGACGAGCGTGGCCGTCTCCTCGTACGCGAACGGCGTGGGCTCCCGCGGGATCACGTACGACGCGGCCGACTTCACCTCGAGCCGGCGGCCGCGGGGCGTGTCCACGGGGCGGAACGACACGTCGGCCGTTCCCACCGGCGCGAAGGGCTCGCCGTGCAGGATCACGTAGTGCAGCTCCACGGGGGTCAGGTCCTTCAGGACCTGGCCGCGGGCGGCGCCCGCGGCGGACAGCGCCGCGGCGAACAGCGCGGCGGCAAGGCGGATGCGAGGCATCGGACTCCCTTCGGAATCGGATCACGGTACGGGAGGGACTTCGAGTGTACGGGAGCCACGCGCGACCCGCAACGGCGCCCTCCCGGCGGCGGACGCGCCCGCCTTCCGTTGACTGGTCCCGGGGACGCGTCCTAGGCTCGGCCACCATGCCGGACCGCGCGCGCGGTCGCGCCTGCGCGCCGGACGTTCCGGCGTCCCACCCGCGAGCGGAGTTCCCGAGCCGACTGCCGCGACGAAGACGCAGGATCGCCCGGGATCGGGCGCGCGGTGATCCGGCGGATGGAGGCGGCGCAGCCGCATCCAAACCTGGGGATCTTCCCGCAGGTTCCGCCGGCCCGCCCGGGGGTGGCAGGGGCGGACGGATGGGGTATCTTGGAGTTCCGGCGAGTTGCGCCCCGGCCTCGCCCATGCGCCGCGGAGGTGACCCTTGCGTGACCGGAAGGCAATGGAGGCCGCCATCGAGGCCCTTCGGGACGTGGCGAGCCGCGCCCGCGTCTGGGTGAGCATGCCGGTGGTCGAGGGTGTCACGCCCCGTTCGCTGCTGGACTCCGCGGATGCCGCGGACATGCCGGATCCGTCCGGCCTGCGGCGGCGCGAAGGCATCTTCCGCCTCGATGAGATCGGACTGTCCCCGCTGGACCACGTGAGCCTGTACGGGGACGCGGTCTTCGAGGGCATCCTGATCCGGAACCGCAGCATCTTCCTGTACCGCGAGCACCTGGAGCGGATGGAGTCGTCCGCCGCGAAGATCGACGTGGCGCTGCCGATCGATCGCTTCCACCTCACGGAGCGCCTGCTGGAGACCTGCCGCCGCGTGGACTTCCCGGAGGGCAACGGCTACATCCGGCTCGTGGTCACGCGCGGCATGGGGGATCTCGGGATCAACCCGCTGAAGTGCATCACGCCCACCGTGTTCGCCATCGTGAGCACGATCCGGCTGTACTCGCGCGAGGCGTACGGGAAGGGGATCCCGCTCGGGCTGTCGCGCCGCATCCGCCGTCCGGACGCCTCCACGCTGGACCCGAACATCAAGAGCAACAACTACCTCAACAACGTCCTGGCCCTGCAGGAGGGCACGCGCGGCACGCCGTACGTGGAGTCGCTCATGCTCAACGCCGCGGGTTTCGTGGCCGAGGCCACGGTGGACAACATCTTCTCCGTCGTGCGGCGGCCGGGCTGGGAGTCCGACCCGTCGTGCGTGGAGCTGATCACCCCGTCCAGCCAGTACTGCCTCGTGGGGATCACGCGCGGCGCCGTGATGAAGCTGGCGCAGCGGCGCGGCTACCGCGTCGTGGTGCGGGATGACCTGATGCCCATCGACCTCGTCGGCGCGGACAAGGAGTGCTTCATGACCGGCACGGGCGCCGGCGTGATGCCCATCACGTCCATCGCCGGCGTCCCGGTGGGCGACGGCACGCCGGGCCCCGTCACGATGGCGCTCGTCGACGACATCGGCCGCATGATGGCCGACCCGGCGAACGGCCTGTCCATCGACACGCCGAACGAGATGATCGCCGACGTCCTCGAAGGCCGCGCGCCGGCCTCGGGATCGCGCGGCTGACCTCACGACAGCTCGGCTCCGAATCGCGGCGGCCGAGGCTCCGCTCGTCCGAGGAACGCGCGCGTCCGGGGGCGGGCCTCTCCGCAGCGGACGCCCTTCCGGCGACGTCGTGTCGCCGGGAAGGCGTCCGCGGCAGAGAGGCCCGGCCCCGGACGCACGCGATCCGCACCGAGCGAACCCACCGCCGCGGATCGGAGCCGAGCTGTCACACGGATGGGCGCCCGGTCGACCCGGTCAGTCCTCGGTCGAGCGGAGGATCACGGCGTCGGCGTCGTGGCGCTGGATCAGGACCTCGTCGCCTTCGTCCATGGGCAGCGGGTGCGGATCGTTGTCCGCGGCGACGAGGGCGGGGCCGCGGGTGATCACCACGCGGACGTGGGCGCTCTCCGGCAGGACCAGGTGGTCCACCGGCTCGGTGGAGTTGTTGAACGCGACGCCGAGGCCCACGTCGAACGTGCTGCGCGTGATGGAGCGGTAGTACGCGGTGGAGCCGAAGGGCGTGGCCACGACCACGCCGTCGCCCACGACCTCGCCGCCGAAGGGGCGGCCGTCGATGCGGACGCGGCAGCGGACGGTGGCGGTGGGGCGGGCGTTGTGCACGATGATGTCGTTCAGGCCCACGCGGCTCTCGCCCTTGAGGTCCGCGCGGACCTTCGCCTGCCGGACCGGGAGCAGTTCGCCGCGGGCCAGGCGGTCCAGCGCCTCCTGCACCGTCCGCGGCTCGCACTTCTTCCCGTGCCGGCTGTTGCGCAGGGGCAGCTTCGGGACGCCCGGCCACTCCCGCTCGCTGTGGAGGAGCAATCCGTCCCCGCCGTACGTGATGACCACGTCCGGGGCGTCCTCGACGAGCAGGAATCCGGCCTGGCGCACCAGCGGGAGGATGACGTCGGAGTCCCGTCCGAGGACGAGGATCCGCTTCCCCTTCGTGGACACGGCCATGGTGCGACCTCCGCAGGGTGGATCCAGCATCGGCGCGGGCTTCGTCCGGTGTCAAGGCGGGGGAGGCGGGACGCGCCGTCCTTTGCTAAGGTAGCCGCCGTTCCGCCCGCATCCAGTCCGCGCGGGGATCCCGCGGGACCGGCGGGCCTGGTCGCCCGGAGGAGATCTCGATGAGCCGCGTCCGTTCCGCGCCGTGGGCCCTCATGCTCGTGATCCTCGGCGTCGCGCCCGCCGTCGCGCAGGACGCGCCCGCGCCCCGTGAAGTGCCCGAGCCCCCTCCGGCTCCGGCGCCCCCTCCGGTCGTGGTCCAGGCCGCGCCGGGCGCGGAGGAAGCCGAAGTCGCGGAGCCGGTCGGAGTCGCGGCCGACGGCCTCGTGTTTTCGGTCGGCATCGCCGGCATCGTCCTCCCGGAGGCGTCCGGCGGAACGTTCAGCGCCCAGCCGGAACTCCGGATCGGATGGTTCACCGGCGTGGACATGGCGGTCCAGGTGGAGGCGTCCGCCCGGGTCTGGCCCCTCGGCGGCGTATCCGCGAAGAGCTACGGCGTCGCCGGGAACCTCCTGTGGTTCCCGCCGATCGCGGACGAGCAGCGGGACTTCTACCTCCTCGGCGGCGGCGGGGGCTACTACTCGGATCCCGTGCTGGGCGACTCGTCGTTCGATCCCATGGTGCGGGGCGGCGTAGGGATGCTCGCGTCCCTGGCCTCGCTGATCCCGTCCGCCGCTTCGATCCGCCTCGCGGTGGAGTACCGCGGCGAGCTGCTGCTGGCGGACGATACGGACTTCGTCTCCGGGATCGCGCTGGGCCTCTCGCGCAACCTCTGAGGCGTTGCCCCGCCCGCCGTCACGCGAGATCGAACGTGTCACCTTCGTGCGCCACGCGCATGCCCACGGCCTGCACCGCGGCACGCTCGCGCGAGGACGGATCCAGGACGGGGTTCGTGTGGTTCAGGTGGGTGAAGACGATCCGCGTGTCCCCCGGCGAGGCCTGCGCCATGGTGTCCGCGATGGCCGGGTGGCGCACGAGGTTCGCGTCGTCGCGCGACAGCTCCGTGCGGCGGAAGAACGTCCCGTCCAGCAGGGCGGTGTCGCAGGCGCGGACGTGGCCGAGCACGTCGGACGTGAGGGCGTCCAGGTCCGGCGCGTAGAAGAGGGACCGCTCGCCGCCGTCGATGCGGTACGCCACCGTATCGCCCAGCTCGTTGCGGTGCGGCACGAGGATCGGCTGGATCATGAGCTCGTCCAGCGCCACGTCCCAGCCGAGGTGGAGAACGCGGGGGAGCAGATGCCCTTCGGAGAAGAGGCGCGCGAACGGCTCGTTGCGCTCCAGGCAGCCCAGGCAGGACTCGGTGGCCCAGAGCTCGATGCGGCTGCCGGCCCACCCCTCGCGGCCGAGCGCGAGCAGGCCGGCCACGTGGCCGGCGTGAAGGTGCGTGAGCAGGATGGCGCGCGGCGGCTCGGACACGGGACGCCCCGCGGCGGCGGCCAGGGCGCGCAGCTGGGCGGGCAGGTCCGGCGTGGCGTCCACGAGCGCCGTGCCCTCGCGCAGGACGAGTCCGAGGCACGCCACGCGCCGCGCGAGCGACGGATCCGTCACGGCGCGCGAGCAGGCCGCGCAGTCGCAGCCCACGTGCGGGTAGCCGCCGTCCTGCGCGGTGCCGAGGACGATGGCGAACGGTCTCGAGGGCATGCGATGCTCCGGGACGTTTTCCGGCGGCAGTGTCGCCGAACCCCGCGCCCCGGGCAAGCCGCCGCGCGCGGCGGGAGGGTGCATTGAGCACGATCTGGATCGTGGACGGAGCACCGGCCCTGGCGGAGACCGTGCGGCGGACCGCGGAGGCGCGGGGGGCGGCGGCACGCTGCGTGGACGGCGCGGCGCCGCCGGCCGTGGCGGCCGGCGATGCCGTGCTCGATCTCGGCGCTCCGCCCGCGTCGTGGGGGGAGGACGTGGAGGCGGAAGAGACGGCCCGGACGCGCCGCCTCGCGGCCGGCCTCCCGCGCGGCGCCCGGGTGGTTCGCGCCTCCCTGCTGGGCGCAGCGCCCGACGCACCCGCGGCCCTGCAGCGCGCGCACCATGCCGCCGAGTGCGCGTGGGAGGAGGCGGGCGCGGATCTGGTCCGGCTGCGGCACGGTCTCGTGCTCGGGCGCTTCGGCCTGCACGCGGGATGGCGACGCCTGGTGGAGCGCTGGCCGCTCCTGTTCGTGCCCGCCTTCGACATCCGCTTCGAGCCCATCCTCGACGCGGACCTCGCGGAGTACTGCGTGCAGGCCTCGGATCCCGCGCGCCGCTTCGACGCGACCTACGACCTCGGCTGCGGCGACCTCGCCACGAACGGGTTCTACGTGCGCGCGCTCGCCGCGGAGCTGGGCCGGTCGCCGGTGATCGTGCCGGCCCCGGCGCTCCTGCGCGGTCCCGTCGCGCGGGCGCTGGCCGGCGACGACCTCCCGTTTCCCGCGGCCTGGCTGATGCTCGAGGTGCTGTCCCGCACGCTGCTGCCGCGCCGGATGAACGCCTGGAACGACTTCGACGTGCGTCCGGCGGACCTCACGGACTCGGTGACCCGGTCGCTCGGGCGCGTGCGCGTGGAGCCGCCGCGGAAGGCGGACGAGCCGTTCTCCGCGTGGACGCGGCCGAAAAAGAAGCGACCGAAGCCCTTCCTGCGCTGAACCGTCCGGCGGCGTGTCACCGCGGTGTCACACGCGCCGGTCGCGCCAGGCGTGGACGCGACGGATGAGTTCCGCGCCGTCCCCCTCGAGGAGACCCCGGATGGCGGCGACGCCGGCGGCGCCGGCCTCGAGGCACGCGGTCGCCCGGTCCGGCTCGATGCCGCCCAGCGCGTGGACCGGCGCCTCCGACGCCGCCGCCAGCCGGGACAGGCCGGCGGTCCCGAGCGGGGCCGCGCCGGGCTTCGACCGCGTCGGGAACACCGGGGACACGAGAACCCAGTCCGCACCCGCGGCGCGCTCCAGCTCCGCGCGGTCGTGCGCGCTGGCGCCCACGGCCATGCCCGGCGGGAGGTGCGCGCGAACGTCGCGCGGCGCCTCCGCCCGCGCCGGAAGGTGCAGGCCGTCCGCCTCCAGGGCCAGCGCCAGCCCCGGGTCGCCGTTGACCGCGAAGAACGCGCCGCTCGCCCGGGCGGCCGCCCGCAGGGCGCGCCCGGTGACGAGCACCTCCTCCGGCGCCCGGCCGGGGGCGCGGAGCTGAAGCGAATCCAGCCCGGCGGCCAGGAGCGCGCGGATCCGCTCCAGCGCATCGGGGAGCGAATCCAGGCAGTCCAGATCGGCCACCAGGTGGACCCGGCCGAGCGGGGAAGGGCGCACGGTGCCTCCGCGGAGCGGGGCGCGGAATGCGCCGCGCCGGTGCGCCCATCCTACGCGCCCCGCGGGCGCCGCGGGCGCATTGACTCGCCCGGGGGCGGACCCTACCTTCGGGGCGGCTTCTTCCGTCTCCCGAGGACTCCCCGATGTCGGATCCGCTGCGCATCGCCGGACGCGAGTTCCGTTCGCGCCTCCTCGTGGGCACGGGGAAGTTCCCCTCGCCGGTCGCGATGCGCGAGGCCGTGGACGCGTCGGCGGCGGAGATCGTGACCGTCGCGCTGCGTCGGGTGGATCTGGACTCCGCCGAGCCCAACCTGCTGGAGTTCCTGGACGCATCGCGCGTGCTCGTGCTGCCGAACACGTCGGGCGCGGAGAACGCGGACGAGGCCGTGCGTCTCGCGCGTCTCGCGCGCGCGGCCGGGCTGCCGGACTGGGTGAAGCTCGAGGTCACGCCGGACCCGCGCTGGCTGCTGCCGGATCCCGTGGAGACGCTGCGCGCGGCGGAGCGGCTCGTGGCGGAGGGCTTCACGGTGCTTCCGTACATCGGCGCGGACCCGGTGCTGGCCAAGCGGCTGGAGGACGTGGGCGTGGCCACGGTCATGCCGCTCGGCTCGCCGATCGGGTCGAACCGCGGACTGAAGACGCGCGACTCGGTGGCGATCATCGTGGAGCAGGCCGGCGTGCCGGTCGTCGTGGATGCGGGACTCGGCGCGCCGTCGCATGCCGCGGAAGCCATGGAGCTCGGCGCGGACGCGGTGCTCGTGAACACCGCCATCGCGGTGGCGCGCGATCCGGTGGCGATGGCACGGGCCTTCCGGCTCGGCGTGGAGGCCGGACGCGCGGCGTACCTCGCCGGCGCCGCCATGGAGCACCGCGAGGCGGAGGCCTCGAGCCCGTTGACCGGTTTCCTCGGGAAGACCACATGACGTTCCGCGAGCACCTGGACGGGCTGCCGATGGCGGCGCTGGAGGCGGCCGCCCGCGACGCGGGCCGGGCGGCGGTGGATCGCGCGCTGGCGGCCGAGCGGCCGGACCTGCAGGATTTCGCCGCGCTGCTCTCGGCGGCGGCGGCGGAGCGGCTGGAGGAGCTGGCCCGAGCGTCCCGTCGGATCACGGACCGGCGCTTCGGCAGGACGATCCAGCTGTACGCGCCGCTGTACGTCTCCAACGAGTGCGTGGAGACGTGCACGTACTGCGCGTTCTCGCGGCCGAATCCCATCGCGCGGCGCACGCTCACGCGCGACGAGGCGATCGCGGAGGCGGACCTGCTGCGCGCGCGCGGATTCCGGCACCTGCTGCTCGTGTCCGGCGAGCACCCGCGACACGTCTCCGTGGAGTACCTGGAGGGCATCCTGCAGTCCCTCTCCGGACGGTTCCCCAGCCTGTCGGTGGAGGTGCAGCCGCAGACGGAGGAGGCCTATCGCCGCTGGGTGGCCGCGGGCTGCGACGGCCTCGTGGTCTACCAGGAGACGTACGACCGGGAGGTGTACGCCTCCGTGCACCTGGCGGGGAAGAAGAAGGACTACGACTGGCGGCTGGGAACGCCGGAACGCGGCGCGGCGGCGGGGATGCGGCGACTCGGGATCGGCGCGCTGCTCGGGCTGGCGGACTGGCGCCGGGAGGCCCTCCACCTCGCGGCGCACGCGCGGTATCTTGCGCGACGCTTCTGGCGTAGCCAGGTCACGGTGTCGTTCCCCCGGCTCCGGCCCGCGGAGCACGCGGACACCCGGGTGCGGTCGCCGGTGTCGGACGCGCAGCTCGCGCAGCTCGTGTGCGCGCTGCGGATCCTGCTCCCGGATGCGGGGTTGGTCCTGTCCACGCGCGAGAGCGCCACGTTCCGGGATGGTATGCTCCGTCTGGGCATCACGCACATGAGCGCGGGTTCGCGCACCGAGCCGGGCGGGTACTCGCAGCCCGCGGAGTCCGGCCGGCAGTTCGAGATCGAGGACGGGCGAGCGCCCGAGGAGGTGGCGGGAGCCATTCGGCAGAACGGGCTGGATCCCGTGTGGAAGGACTGGGAGGCCGTGCTCCATGGCTGAGATCGTGGTCAACGGCGCCGCTCGGGAGTTGACTCCGGGCACGACGTTGGCGGACCTTCTCCGCCAGCTTCGGCTCGACCCGCGATGGGTCGTCGCCGAGTTGAACGGCGAGCCGCTGGGCCGCGAACGCTTCGGGGTCGTGAGACTCGCGGAGGGGGATCGGCTGGAGTTGGTTCGTCCGGTTGCCGGCGGCTGAACCGCCGGGCCTCGTCAAGGCATCGCCGGGAGGATCGGATCCTCCCCCACGTCAACCGGTCCGCGCGGGGTTCGCGCGGACTCCACCCGGCGGAACTCGCCGGAATAGTCCAGAGGAGCGGCCACGCCATGTGGTTGTCGGAAGATGAACTCCGCCTCGCCGGTTATCCCGAGGACGAAGAGAACGATTGGGAGAGCGACGAGGAGGAGAGCGACGACGACATCGACAGCGACTTCGACGAGGACGAGGACGACGAGGACTGGGACCCCGACGACTCGGACTTCGAGGAGGAGGACGAGGAGGAGGACGAGAGCGAGCTGGGTTGGGCCGTCGGCTCCGACGAGGAGGCCGAGAACTGACCCGGACGGGCCGCGCCCGTCGGCCGGCCCTCACGCTCCATCGGATTCCCCGGAGGAGGCGGCGGACGCGTTCCGCTCCAGGTAGGCGGTGAGCGCCGCCTTCTCCCGGGGACCCCCGAGACGCTCCAGGTACCACGCCGCGCTCTCGGAGGGGAACTGCCCCGCCTCGCCCTCGCTCGCCACGCGCCGCAGCAGGGCGCGCGCCTCGTCCGTCTGACCCAGGAGCGCCCGCGCCAGCCCCGCGTGCAGCATCACGCGGTCGGAGGGCGCCCCTTCGCGCAGGAACGCCTCCGCCTCCGCCGCGGCCTCCGCCGGCCGGCCGGCGAGATTCAGCGCGTACACGCGACTCCAGCGCGCGGGCTCGTACGACGGGTCCGCGACGAGGGAGAGCCGGTAGCGCTCCGCCGCCCCGGCCCAGTCCCGCCGCGCCATGCTCACCTTCGCCAGGTTCAGGTGCGCGGCGGCGTGCAGGCGCGCCATCGCGGGATCGCTCGCGGCCGGGCGCGCGGTGCGCAGGAAGCGCAGGAGCTTCGCCTCGCCGTTCTCCAGGAAGCCGTTCTGGATCTCGCGCGCGCCCATCGACACGTCGACGAGGTCCTTCGGGTCGTTGCCGGCGAGGCGCATCTCCTCCTCGAACGGGAGCGGGCCGGCGGCGGCGCCGCTGCCGCCGAGGTATCCCAGCGCGCGCAGCTCCTCCAGCGTCGTCGGGTCCGCGTGGTACGCCTCCACGCTCGCGAGGTCCTCCGCGAGGATGTCCTTGACCGCGCCGTCGAGCGCGGCGCGCCAGGCGTCCACCTCGCCCGGGCGCGACGCGGCCAGGTTGCGCGTCTCGCCGGGATCGACGCGCAGGTCGTAGAGCTCGGGGGCGGGCGCCCACACGAACTTCGCGTCGCGCGACCGCAGCGCCTTCAGCCCCGTGCCGCCGTAGAACAGCTTGGTCTTGATGGACTCGAGATACGCCACGGTGTCGGGGAGCGCCCCGTCGCCGCGCAGGCCGGGGACGAGGTTGCCGCCGAGGCCGAAGGGGCCGGGGCGGCCGGCGAGCGCGAGCAGCGTGGGCGCGTAGTCCATCGTGCGCGCGGGGCCAGGCCGCACGACGCCCGCCGGCACCGCATGCGGCGCGCGGAGGAGGAAGGGGATGCGCATCGTGTCGTCGTAGACGAAGATGCCGTGTCCGTCCTCGCGATGCTGGTCCAGGCCTTCGCCGTGATCCGCGGTGGCGAGCACGACGGGATCGGCCGCGTCCCGTGCCTCGAGCGCGCGCAGCAGCCGCCCGATCTGGCGGTCGGTCCACTGGATCTCGGCGAGATAGCGCTCGGATGCGGTGCGGCTCCACGGCGGGGGCGGATCGAAGGGGAAGTGCGGGTCGTACACGTGCACCCAGAGGAGGAACGGGGAGCGGGCGCCGCCCAGCCACCGCAGCGCGGCATCCACCGTGGCGTCGGCGCGCCGGTCCGCCTTCGGGAGCCAGTGCGTCTCCTTCGGGTAGATGGACTCGTCGTGCTTCACGTACCCCGGCGTGAGCGAGTCGTCGAAGACCCGGAACCCCTGATCCAGGCCGAAGCGCCGGTCCAGCACGAGCGCGGACACGAACGCCGCGGTGTCCCACCCGCCGTCCCGCAGCGCCTCCGCCAGCGTGCGCGCGTCGTCCGTCACCTTGAAGTCCGCGTTGTAGCGCACGCCGTGCCCGAGCGCGGGCACGCCCGTCATCATCGTCGTGTGGCTGGGCAGCGTGACGGGGACGTCGCACAGCGCGTCTTCCACCACGGCGCCCTGTCGCCCGAGCCGGTCCAGGAACGGCGTGCGCGCATCCGGCCGCCCGTAGATGCCCAGCCGGTCCGCCCGCGTCGTGTCGAGCGTGAGCAGGACGACATCCCGCCGCTCCGGCCCTGGCCCGCAGGCCGTCGCCGCGAACGCGATCGCGATCGCCGCGGCGGGGAGGAGGCGGCGGTGGAGTGGATGGGACGGCATCGGGACCCCTGGTCAACGCGCGCAGGCGAGGTGCGGCGGGTGGTCCGGGCGCGGCGGATGGGCCGGGAGCCCCGGTACCCCTCGCGCGGGCCTCTGCGCGTGAGCGCACCGCGCCCTTCGGGCGCGTGGCGCGCATGCTCGAACGCCCGCGCGAGGGGCACCGGGGCTCCCGACCCGTCCGCCGCGCCCGGACCACCCGCCGCACCTCGCGGGGGACGCGAGACTAGCGGTGCGTCGCGCCGCCGTCCACGCACCGTCGCCCCTTCCACCCGCGGGAGCACCGATCCGGCAACGCGCCCCGGGATCGCCGCGGCAGTGCGTCCGCTCTGCGGCGGCCGCACCGGACGGGTCGGGCGCCCCGGTGCCCCTCTCGCGGGCGTTCGAGATGGGATGAA
>CAZNDO010000037.1:0-19223 GCA_964571855.1 uncultured Gemmatimonadota bacterium | reverse complement strand
GCCACCCCGACGGTGCCGGGGCAGGTGCGTCCCGTCCACGGAGCCAGCCCGGCGCCGCGACCCGCGCCGGGCTGGCTCCGTGGACCTGCCGCGCGCCGCACTACGCCCCGGGGACCGCCGCCGGCGCCGCCGCCGCCTCGCGCACGTGCGTCGGCGACAGCCGCGACAGCAGCATGTAGACCACCGGCACGATGAACAACGTGAGCCCGGTGGAGAAGACCATCCCGCCCACGACCGCGATGCCGAGCGGCATGCGC
The DNA here is from genome assembly GCA_964571855.1 of uncultured Gemmatimonadota bacterium. Taxonomy (GTDB): domain Bacteria; phylum ARS69; class ARS69; order ARS69; family ARS69; genus CAYYFX01. The sequence continues at coordinate 18,966 of CAZNDO010000037.1, read as the reverse complement.
GCCTCGCCGCCCGCCCCGAGCCCGAGCGCGATGGGCAGCACGCCGAAGATGGTGGCCAGCGTGGTCATGAGGATGGGGCGCAACCGGATGCCGGCGGCCTCGTGCACGGCCTCCCGCACGGCCATGCCGCGCTCCCGGAGCTGGTTCGCGAACTCCACGATCAGGATGGAGTTCTTCGTGACCAGCCCGATCAGCATGATGAGCCCGATCTGCGAGTAGATGTTCAGCGTCTGCCCGAAGGCCCACAGCGACACGAGCGCGCCCGTGACCGCGAGCGGCACGGAGAGCAGGATGGTGAGCGGGTGGATGAAGCTCTCGAACTGCGCCGCGAGCACCAGGTACACGAACACGAGCGAGAACAGGAACAGCAGGTACAGCGCGCCGGACGACTCCCGGAACTCCCGCGACTGCCCCCCGAGGTCGTTCCGGATGCCGGGGAGCTCCGTCTCGCGGATGCGGTCCAGGTCCGCCAGCGCCTTGCCGAGCGCCACGCCCGGGGCCAGGTTCGCGGTGATCGTGGCGGAGCGGATGCGGTTGTAGTGGTTCAGCGCCTTCGGCGCCACCGTCTCCTCCACGCGGATCACGTTCGCCAGCTGCACCAGCCCGCCCTCGCCGCGCACGTAGACCTCGTCCAGGATGTCCGGCGTGGCGCGCTGTCCCGGCTCCAGCTGCACGATCACGTCGTACTGCTTCGAACCGCGCTTGAAGTCCGTGACGACGCGGCCGCCGAGCAGCGTCTCCAGCGTGCCGCCGATCTCCGTGACGGACACGCCCAGCCCCGCGGCGCGGTCCCGGTCGATCGTGATGTCCAGCTGCGGCTTGTTCAGCCGGAGATCGGAGTCCAGGTTCACGAGGTAGCCGAGTTCCTGCGCCTTCTGCATCATGATGCCGGTGGCGCGCCCCAGCTCCTCGTACGTGTCGGCCTGCAGCACGTACTCCACGGGGCTGGAGCTGAAGTTGCCGCCGAGGCTGGGCGGGTTGATCACGAACGCCAGCACGCCGGGGATGGAGAACGTCTGCGGGAACAGGCCGGCCACGATCTCCTGCTGGGTTCGCTCGCGTTCGTCCCGGTCCTTCAGCAGCAGGAACACGAACCCGTTCGTCACCTGCCCCGGGCCGCCGAACCCCAGTCCGGTGGCGGAGAAGAGGCCTTCGGTCTCGGGCTGCGCCAGGAGCACCTTCTCCAGCTCCCGCATGTACCGGTCCGTGTACTCCAGCGTGGAGCCCTCCGGCGCGATCACGATGCCGAAGCCCACGCTCCGGTCCTCCGTGGGCACGAGCTCCGAGGGCAGGATGCGGAAGACGAGCGCGGAGGCGGCCACCACGACCACCGCGGAGAGCACCATCAGCCAGGGCCATCGCAGCGCCGTGCCGAGCGTGCCGCGGTACAGGCGGTCCAGCCCGTCGAAGAACGCCTCGAAGCTGCGCGACGCCCAGTTGTCCTTGCCGGAACGCAGCGGCCGCAGGATGCGCGAGCACAGCATGGGCGAGAAGGACAACGCCACCACCATGGACAGCGTGACCGCCACCGCCAGCGAGACCGCGAACTCGCGGAACAGCCGCCCCACGTTCCCGGTGAGGAAGCCCACGGGGATGAACACGGCCACGAGGGCCACGGTGGTGGCGAGGATGGCGAAGCCGATCTCGTTCGCGCCGTCCAGGGCGGCCTCGCGCCGCTTCTTCCCCATCTCGATGTGCCGGAACACGTTCTCCAGCATCACGATGGCGTCGTCCACGACGAGCCCGATGGCCAGCACGAGCGCCAGCAGCGTGAGGATGTTGATCGTGTAGCCGAGGAAGAACACCACCGTGAACGTCCCGATGATGGACACCGGGATGGCCACGGCGGGAATCAGCGTGGCGCGGAAGCTCTTCAGGAAGGCGAGCACCACGAAGAACACGAGCGCCGCCGCGATGAAGATGGTCTCGATGACCTCGTCCAGCGACTCCTGGATGAACGTGGACGAGTCGTAGGCGGGCTCGATGGTGACGCCGGCCGGCAGCCGCTCCTGCAGACCGGGCAGGGCCTTGCGGATCTCGCGCGCCACCTCGATGGTGCTGGCCTTGTTCTGCTTCACCACGCCCAGGCCGATGGAGGGCGTGCCCTTCCACCGCGCGATCGTGCGCTCGTCCTCGGGGCCGATCTCCACGCGGGCCACGTCCCCCAGACGGACGCGCTTCCCGTCGGCCTCGGACACCACGATGTCCGAGAACTGCTGCGGGCTGCTCAGCTCCCCGCGCGTGCGCACGGAGAACTCCCGTTCGTCCCCCTCCACGCGCCCGCCGGGGATCTCCGCGTTCGCGCGGCGGATGGCGGACTCCACGTCCGCGGGCGTCAGCCCGCGCGAGGCGAGACGCGCGGGATCCAGCCACACGCGCATGGCGTAGCGGCGCTCCGCGCCGATGAACACGTTCGCCACGCCGGGCAGGCGCTGGAGCGTGTCCTTCAGGTCGATCTCCGCGATCTCGGACAGGCGCAGCGGATCCACCGTCTCGCTGTACAGCGCGATCCAGAAGATGGGCTGCGCGTTCGTGTCCACCTTCGAGACGATGGGGTCCTCCGCCTCGGCCGGCAGGCTCTCCTGCACGCGGGCGACGCGGTCGCGCACGTCGTTCGCCGCCTCGTCTACGTCCCGGGTCAGCTCGAACTCCACCGTGATGGACGAGCCCTGGTCCTGGCTGGCGGACGTGACCGTCTTGATGCCCTCGATGGTGGCGAGCTGCTCCTCCAGCACGTCCGTGATCTCGGTCTCCACCACGCTGGCGCTGGCGCCGCGGTAGAACGTGACGATGGAGACGACCGGCGGGTCGATGTCCGGGTACTCGCGCACGGGCAGGCGCCCCAGCGACACGAGCCCGAGCAGGATGATGCCCAGGCTCAGCACGGTGGCGAAGACGGGCCGCTTGATCGACAGCTCGCTGAGCTTCACGGCGTGCCGGCTCCTTCCGCCGGCGCCTCGGCCGCCGCGGCGGCATCGCCTTCGGCCGCGGGATCACCGCCCGCCGGAGCCCCCTCGGGCGCGCCCGGCCCGCCGCCCGGCGCGCCGGCGCCCACGGGCATGACCTTCGCGCCCGGGTAGAGCTTCTGGTGGCCGGCGCGCACCACGATGTCCCCGGCCTCGAGCCCCGAGACGATCTCCACGGCGTCCGCCAGCCGCGTGCCGAGCTGCACGACCGCCCGGGCCACCGAGCCGTCCTCGCCGACGCGGTACACGAAGAACTGGTTCCCCTCGCCGATGACGGCCTCCGCCGGCACGGTGAGCGCGGAATCCCGCTGCGCCATGACGAGCCGCACGTCCGCGGACAGGCCGGGCAGGAGCCGACCGTCCGGGTTCGGCACGCGGGCGATCACGCGCACGTTGCGCGTGGCCGGATCCACGATGGGATCCACGACGTCCACGCGGCCGGTCACCTCGCGGCCGGGGAACGCGGGCGTCACGATGGTGACCTCCGCGCCGCGGCGGACCTCCGCGAGGTAGCGCTCCGGCAGGTTGAAGCGGACCTTCATCTCCGTGATCTGCGCCATCTCGGCGATGGGGTCGCCCGCGCCCACGTACGATCCGGGGCTGACCGCGCGCGGGCCGATCACGCCCGCGAACGGGGCGACGATGCGCGCCTTCGACAGGTGCACGCGCGCGAGCGCGGCCTCGGCGTCCGCCACGCGGAGCGCGGCCTCCGCGTCGTCCAGATCCTGCGGCGCGCCGGCCTTCGCCTCGACGACGTGCTTCACGCGATCGTACGTGGCCTTCCGCTGGTCCCGCAGCGCCTCCGCGCGGCGGTACTCCGCGTCCAGGGCCTCGTCGTCCAGCTGCACGATCACCGCGCCCTTCGCGATGGGATCGCCTTCGCGGAACGGCGCGCGCACGACCTTGCCGCTGATCTCGGCGACGACCTCCACCGTCTCGGCGGCCTCCAGCGTGCCCACCGTGGTGAAGACGTCGCTCACGACGCCGACGGACGCCGGCGCCGTCTCCACCGGCGTGGGCGGCATCTCGAAGCCGCCGCCGCCGGGGCCGCCCTGCCCGCCGCCGCATCCGGACAACGCCAGCGCTCCCGCGAACGCGACCGCGCGAACCGACCGCATGCCGATCATTCTCACTCCTCCAGGGTCCGTTCCAAGGGTGCGAGTCGCGCCAGCTCCGCGGCCGCCCGCGCGGTGCGCACGAGGGCGTCGGAGTAGCGGGCCTGGGCCGACGCGACGTCGGCGCCAAGACGTGCGATCTCGAAGGCCGTGATGCGTCCGTTCTGGTACTCGATGCGCCCGATGCGGCCCTGCTCCAGCGCCGCGTCCAGTCCGATGCGGGCGAGATCGAGCCGCTCCCTGCCGTTCACGACCTCACGGTGCCGGGCGCGCACGCGATCCTCCAGCGCGCGGCGGACCGCTTCCAGCCGCGCGCGCGCGCGGTCCGCCTCGCCCACGAGGCGCTCGCGCTCGCCGCGGCCCTCGCGGAAGAGCAGCGGGATCTCCAGCGTCATGCCCACGCTCCACGTGGGGTAGTCCCGGCTCGCGGCCTCGGACACGCTCTCCGAGAAGCCGCCGGACTCGTCCACGACGAGCGTGGTGTCCAGGAAGGCCACGGCCTGCGGATCGCCCGCCAGACCGTTGCCGCCGAGCGATCCCACGAGGTCCAGCTTCGGCAGCCGGTCCCAGCCGGCCGCCCGCGCGCGCGACTCGGCCGCCTCCAGGTCCGCCTGCGCCGCGCGCAGCTCGTCGTTCCCCTCCAGCGCGCGGGCGAGGACCGCGTCCTCCGCCTCGACCGGGAAGTCCGAGGGCGGCGGCGTGACGGCGCGGAAGCGCGCGTCGGCGGGACGCCGGCCGATGAGGGAGCCGAGCGCGTCCGAGGCCGCGTCGAGCGCCTCCTCGGCGGCGAGTGCCGCGCTCCGCTGCTCCGAGAGGAACAGCTGCGCCGTGGCCACCTCGCCCGGCCCGGCCAGTCCCACCTCCGCGCGGCGCGCGGCCTGCTCGGCGAACGCCTCGCCCTGCACGACCAGCAGCCGCCGCACGGCGAGATCCCGCTCCGCCGAGTGCACCGCCCAGTACGCGGCCTCCACGTCCGCGGCGGCGGCGCGCTGCGCGTCCGCGGCGCGCGCCCGCGCGGCATCCAGTTCGCGGGCGGACGACGACACGCCCACGTTCGCCGCGGGGCCGAAGCCGCGCAGCAGGGGCTGGCGCACCTCGAGGCGACCCGCGGCCGAGTACTCCGGATCCAGCGCGGCGAACGCCGAGTTCGTCTCCAGCCGCGTGCTCTCCAGGATGGCGGCAAGCTCCGTGCCCACGGGGAGCCGCAGCCGGGCGCCGGCGGACAGCGAGCGCGTCTCCGTCTCCAGCACGTCCGCGCCCGAGAACGGCGACGCGGTGGGCGACTCGGCATCCAGCACCAGGTAGCCCGCGAAGAGCACGGGGTCGTACGCGCCCTTCTCGCGCCGCAACGCGCCACGCGCCGCGCGCAGTCCGGCGTTCGCCTCCAGTACGGATGGCGCCTCCCGTGCGGCGAGCCCCACCGCCTCCTCCAGGGAGAGCGGCTGCCCCTCGAGGGCCTGCAGTTGCGCCTCCAGGTCGTTGGCCGGATCGGCCTCCGTGACGCCGCCGGCGGCCACGACGAGCGCCGCCGACGCAAGCCAAACGATCATGAGTCTCCCATCCGGATATCTCGTGTCCGCGTGCCGCGTTGGTGATCGTCCGGTCGCGGGGTCCAATAACTTACCGCAACCAGGGCACGAGGGAAGGACGTTCTGCGCGCGCGGACGGACGGGACGGGGGTTTACGGACTCTTTACCGACGTCGTACGACCCGGCGCCGCCCCGGGGTTCTCGGCATTCCGGAGGAACCAGCGCTGCCGCGCCCGCATCACGTGCCGCAGCATGTCCTTCACGTCGTAGTCGTCGATCTCCGGAGTGAACGCGGCCGCCGCCGCCGCCCATTCGCCCAGGCGCCCGTGCAGCTCCGCCCGACGCAGGCGCGCAAGGCGGCGGAACAGCCGGCAGCGGTCCGGAACGTCCGCTCCCTCCAGCCGCTCGAAGGCGGAGATCGCGTCGCGTGACGCGCCGCGCAGCATGGCGATCTCGCCGCGATAGAACGTCACCAGGGGATCGCCCGACGGGAAGGCCTCGAGCGCGGCGCCGGCCTGCTCCAGCCGGCCGGAGTAGATGTCCCGGGCGACGGGCGCGAGCGCGGCGAGGCGCGCCACCTCGTCGGGGCCGGCCGCGGCGCCGGGCTCCAGCACGAACGCGAGCAGCATCTGCCCCGACGCATCCCCGCGCTCCACCGCCTCGGCGTGCAGGGCCCGCGCGCCGTCCGCATCGCCCAGCAGCAGCGACACGTCGGCCAGCGTGAGATCCACCATGGGCTGGAACCAGTCCGGGCGGCCGGGATTCTCGCGGTGCAGCCGGCGCAGGTTGTCCCGCGCGGCCTCCGGGTTCCCCTCGATCTCCTCCGCCCATGCCTGGTACAGGCGGAGCCGCGCGGTCAGCTCGCGCGCCAGCGCGTCCGACGTTCCCTCGTTGTCCGCCACGATGCGCGCCACGCGGGCGCGCCCGCGCCCGAGGTGCTCCGGCGTCCACAGGTCCAGCGCCGCGAGCGGCTCCACGAGCCGCGGGTTGTCGGGGAAGCGCTCGTTGAATCCCTCGAACAGCGTGCGCGCCCCGTCGAGATCCCCCTCGAAGCCGAACAGGATGGCGCCGCGCATGCCGCGGGCGTCGTGCTGCGAGTAGCTCGGCATGGCCTCCGATCGGCGCAGGTACGCCAGCCCGTCCTCCCGGTCCCCCGCGGGGATGCGCAGGATGAAGCTGGCGATCTTCAGCACGCCGGGCAGCAGGTCCGCGAAGTACAGGTACGTGCCCGTGATCATCAGGGCGTCCGGGTTGTCCGGATCCGCGGCGAGGACCTTGTCGAGGTCGGACTTGCCGTCCTTCGCGGCGCGCCCCGCGCTCCAGTGCTCGAAGGCCAGCTCGTGGAGCTGTCCCTGGAACATGCGCGTCCAGCCCCGGTACAGGTGGCCCGCCACGGAGTCGCCGTCCTTCGCCAGGATCGCCTCCGAGGTGCGGCGCGCGGCGTCCAGCACCTTCAGGATGGGATCGATCTGCGGCTTCACGTTCTCCCGCGTGTTGTCCTGCTCGGAGACATACTCGCGCAGGAGGCGCGCCTTCAGGAGGTACGGGCGCGGGTCCTGCGGCGCCGCGGCGATGAGGGCGTTCACGCGCACGGTGGCTTCCGGGATGTCGCCGGCATAGATGAGGTCCATCGTCTCCAGGAAGTCCCGCGAGACGCGGCGTTCCAGCTCCGGCGCCAGGAGGCCGGTGGGCAGCGTGGCCGCCTCGACGGGCGCGGTCGCGGCCGGGGAGGGCGGATCGCCGGAAGCGTCCGCGAACGAGGGCGCCGCCGCCGCGACGATCGCCGCGACGAGGAGGAACGGGATGCGACGGGTCACGACGGACTTCCTCCGCGCTCGCGCAGGCGGCGCGAGATCCAGACGGTGCGGAACACGGCGGTCCCGAGCGAACCGGCCGCGATGAGGATGAGGATTCCCATGAGCACGGCGCCCGCCGGGCGGCCGAGCCACGCGGAGACCGTGGGATCCAGGATGGGGCCGAGCCCCAGCAGCAGCAGGCGCTCCGCGCGCTGCATGACCCCGAGGTTGCAGAGCACGCCGAGGCTCTCGCCGCGCGCGCGCGTGTAGCTGACCAGCATCGATCCGCCCAGCGCCGCCGCCACCACCAGCACCTCCCACGGCTCCCGGTAGAACATGGCGAGCCCGGCGAACACGAACACCTCGGTGAACCGGTCCAGCGTGGAGTCCAGGAACGCGCCGTACGTGGAGACCACGTTGCGCGCGCGCGCCACGAGGCCGTCGAACGCGTCGGTGATACCGGACAGCAGGAGCAGCGCGCCCCCGAGCGGCAGCTGGCCGACGGCGAACGCCCAGCCGGAGGCGAGACCCAGCGCGAGACCGACGGCGTTGAACACCTCGGGGGCCAGCGAGGTCCGCACGGAGAAGCGTCCCACCGGGGACGCGGTCCAGTAGAACCACTCGCGCAGCCAGTTCCCGAGCACGAAGCTGCCGCGCCGCGCCACCTCCGCGGAGCGCGCGCGCGCCGCCGCGGTGGTGCCGAACACCACCATCGACGCGAGCGCGACGCCCAGCGCCGCGAGGAACAGCGTGATCTCCAGCCTCAAGCGTCCCGCTCCCGTGCGTGGCCCCGGCCGCGCGCCCGCATGACGCGGAAGAACTTCGGCCAGAGGAAGAGGAACGGCCAGCGTCGCTCCCGTTCCGTGAGGGAGAGCCGCAGCCCCGTGCGACGCTCCGTCTTCGCCGCCACGTAGTCCAGCCAATTCTCGAAGGTGACCACGTACTTCGCCCAGCGCAGCGTGGCCCGCGCGCGCGACCGCGCGAGCCAGAGCCGCGCGGCGAACCGCTCGAAGGCGCCGGCCGGCCGGGGATAGGCGAACCGGCCATCGCCTTCCCGGAGCAGCCGTCCCTGGGCCGCGGCGCGACCGGCCACGGCGTCGTACTCCGGTTCCAGGAAGGCGCGCTGCGCCTCGAAGACCTCGCGCACCCGGCCCGGGGACTCGGGGCGGATCTCGGACGCGTAGGACACCTCGAGCATGCGCCGCGCGAGCGCCGCGCCGTCGAAGGACGGGGGCGCGAACGGGCGCATCCAGTCCACCACGCGCGCGCGGGTCTCCGCGAGAAGGGTCTCGACCCGTCCGGCCGCCGCGGCGTCCGCGGCCGCGGCCACGCCCACGTCCTGCGCCAGGCGCGCGCGCACGAAGTGGTCCCGCGGATGCGGCCCCACCGCCCTCTCGAGATCCCGCTCCGACAGCACGAACAACTTCGCCTCCCCGTCCGGACCCGTGCCGTGCATTACGTTCGGGGGCAGCATCCGGTTCAGCCGGGCCAGGAGCGCCGCGGGACGCCGCGACAGCCGGCCATGGACGGCGCGGTAGAACCCGTCGTAGTCGTCCACGATCACGAAGAGGTCGTGGGCGCTGCGCCGCCCCGGCGATGCGCCCGACCGGGTGGACCCGAAGTGCAGCACGGCCCGCACGTGCGGCGCGCCGGCGGCGAGCCAGCCGCGCGCCACCTCCGCCGCTCCCGCCTCCGGACCGCCGGCCGGGGCCGGTCCGGTCACGCGGGTCCCCCGCGCAGGCGCTCCAGCTCCGCGGCCATGCGCTGCTCCAGCCCGGTGATGAAGGCGTCCACGTCCACGTCCCCGCCTCCTTCCCCCCGCCACTCCAGCGGCCCGACCGCCGCGACCTTGCCGCGGATGGAGGCGAGGCCTCCGGCGAGATCCGCCCACTTCCCCGCCGGCCAGAGTCCGTCCACCACCAGCAGGTGGACCCGCCAGGGGCGTGCGCGGAGGATAGCCCCGAGCCCTCCCCGCCTGAAAGGCCGCAGGGCGCCGTCGCGACTGCGGTGGCCCTCCGGGAAGATGACCAGGGGGTGGCGACAGTGCCGCGCCATCTCGCCGAGGGCGGCGGCCTGCGCGGGCCCGGGCCGCTCCGGGTCCACGAGCGGGCTGTCCGTCAGGGACAGCATCGCGGAAACCAGCGGGATCCCGCGCGCGTATCGACGGCGGGTCACGATGCGCGGGTGGGAGTCCTCCAGCGCGCGGACGACGAGCGGGATGTCCAGGAGGGACTGGTGATTCGCCACCACGAGGACGCCTTCGCGCCCCGCGATCCGGGGTTCGCCCGCGATCCGCACGCCGCCGATGCGGCGCAGGATGCCCAGGAGGACGCCGGCGGCGCCGCGCATCCAGGCGGTCAGGAGGGCCGTCCGGCGGCCCCGGAAGAGACCGAGCGCGGGAGCCAGGGCCGTCCGGGTGGCCAGTTCGGCCGCCAGAACAAAGCTCCCGACGACGGCCAAAGTAAGGTACCCTCGCGCCATTCGTCGCCGACCCCGGGCCGGACACTCCCGGGGATTTTCGTGAAGGTTCGCGTACCGCGGGAAGACGATGCGGGGTGGGCGGACCCGGGCACGGTAGGGTCACCATCCAGGACCCGTCAAGCCGACTTCCCCGACACTGCGAGAGGCACCGGACATGCCGTTGACCCATTACGGATTCAAGACCGCCGTCAGCGCCTTCTTCGAGATGCCCACGGACCAGGCCGCGTCGCTGCTCCCCGCGCACCTGCGACCGCTGGAGGTGCACCACGGCTCCGCCATCTTCGCGGCCACGGCGTTCGACTTCACGGACAGCATGGTGGGGCCGTACCACGAGATCGTGCTCGCGGTGATCGTGCCGCCGGTCGTGCACCCGCAGGGGCAGTTCCCGAAGTCCGCGTTCTTCCCGTTCCTGGTGGGGACCAGCACGCCGGAGTCGCGGGAGCACGCCATCGAGCGCTGGCACCTGCCGCACTACATGCGGGACGTGCAGGTGGACTTCCGCGAGGCGAACGGGCTGATCGAGGCGCACGTGCACGAGTCCGGGAAGCCGGTCCTGGACTTCTCCGTCGGCCAGCATCGCTGGGAGAAGGCCGACGACCTGTACCAGTCCTTCATGGTGAACGCGTCTTCCGCCTTCAAGGTGGACATCCACATGCGCGGCCTCTTCTCGGAGCACGAGGAGGAGATGGGCCGGCTCACGCTGCACGCGCACCCCATGACGGAGCGGCTGGACGCGGACGAGATCGAGACGGTGCCTTTCCGGGAGCTCTGGATGAAGGAAGGCCGGCAGACCTTCGAGGAGCTCGAGACGCTCGAGACCGTCTGACGCGGGCGAACCGGTGAGCCAGGACCGCGCGTTCGTGCTCGTGAACCCGGCCGCCGGCCGCGGCCGCGGGGCGCAGCGCTTGCCGCGCTTCCGCGAGCTGCTGCGCCGCCACCTGCCGGATCACTTGGAGGTCGTGACCGACCGGGCCGGCGCGGAGTCCGCGCTGGTGGACCGGGCGATCGCCGACGGCTTCCGCACGATCGTGGCCGTGGGCGGGGACGGGACCTGGAGCCTCGTCGCGGATCGCATCCTGCGTTCGGGACGGCGCGACATCCGCCTGGGCCTCCTCCCGGGCGGGACGGGCAACGACTTCGGCAAGTCCCTCGGCGTCACGTGGGAGCGCGTGGAGGAGGTGGCGCGCGCCATCGGCGAGGGCGCCGTGCGCCGCATCGACGTGGGCCGCGTGGGCGACCGGCACTTCCTCAACGTGGTCGGCGCGGGCTTCGACATCGCGGTGATCGACGACTCGTACCGCGTGAAGTGGCTCAAGGGGGACGCGCTGTACCGGTTCTGCGCGCTGCGGCAGCTCTTCCGCTTCCCGGGGCTGCCGCTCTCCATCTCCGCTGGCAACGGGGTTCCGTCGCGCGTGGATCACCTGATGCTCGTGGTGGCGAACGGCCGGTACTTCGGCGGCTCGTTCGACATCGCCCCTGCCGCGGACCTCGGCGACGGGATGATCGATCTCGTGTCGATCCGGAACGCGCCGCCGCTCGGGCGGGCGAAGCTGTTCGACCTGGTGGCGAAGGGGCGGCACGAGGGCCACCCGCGCGTGGACGTGCGCCGCGGCGCGCGCTTCGAACTGCACTTCACGCCGCCCCTGCGCTACGAGGTGGACGGGGAGGTGCTGGAGACGCGCGAGGACCGCCTCGTGATCGAGTCCGTGCCCGGCGCGCTGGAGGTGCTGGCGCGATGATCTGGGTGCGGCGCGTGATGCTCTCCAGCTTCCTGTGGCTCGCGATCGCGGCGCTGATCCTCAGCCTGATCGCGGAGCGCTGGGTGGAGGCCGAGGGCGGCCTGCGCACCGTGGTGGAGCGTTGGGGCATCTACGGCCCGCTGATCGGGTGGTGCGCGAAGACGGTGACTTCCATGACGCCGATCGGCGCCGTGCTCCTGCCCGTGGCGTTCGGCGCGCTGTTCGACCCGTGGACGTCCATCTTCCTGAATGTCACGAGCGGTGCCGTGGCCGGGCTGGTCACGTACTGGATCTGGCGCCGCGGCGACCACGAGTTCGACCTGCAGTCCCGCATGAAGACGCTGCCGAAGTGGTTCCGCGTGCACCAGGCCGACAACCTCCTCTACCTCATCGCGCTCCGCCAGCTCCCCTGGGCCGGCGGCAGCCTCGCCGACCTGCTGGCCGGCGCCCACCGCGTGCCGGTGCGCACGCAGCTTCTCAGCCTGCTGCTCGGCGGGATTCCGGGGGCCGTGTTGTACACGATGCTCGGACGGGGCCTGCTGCACCTCTGACGGACGTCCGGTGCGCACTGCTCGCGGCGGGCGCACCGCATCCATGCGCCGTACGGCGTCAGTCCCAGCGGAACGTCCGGCTTCCGGCCCAGAGGAGGAGCGCGGCGCCCAGGAGCATCGTTGCCACGTGGAGCGCGACGCTTGCGGGGCCGGACTGGAAGCTGATGAGACGGTGGAGGGCGTCCATGGCCCAGCCGGTCGGGAGGAAGCCGGCCAGGGTCTGCATCCACTTCGGGGCCACCTCGATCGGCCACCAGCAGCCGCCGAGGGGGCCGAGCACGTTCGCGCCGATCACGCCGGCGGCGATGGCCTGGCCGTGGGTGCGCGCGACGCTGCCCAGGAGGAGGCCGAGCGCGGCGGTGAACGCGCTCCAGGCGAGGAGCGTTCCCACCACCGTCGGCAGATCCGGGCCCCAGTCCATCTTGAAGAGGACGGTGCCGGCGATCATCCCGAAGGCCACCTGCACGAAGCCGAGCGCCAGCTTGCCGAGCCACTTGCCGGTCACGACCTGCGCGCGCGTGAGCGGCGCGGACGCCAGGCGGCGCAGCAGTCCCTGCTCGCGCTCGATCACGAGCAGCACGGAGCCGCTGGTGACCATGACCAGCAGCGAGAACATCACGAGGATCCCGGGGATGGCCTGCTCGAAGCCGGTCGGGACGCGGCGGCGGTGGCCGGCGGGCTGCGCGTCCACCGTGACCGTGCGGGGCATGGCCGCCAGCTTCGCGAAGGTCCCGGGCGTCGCCGCCTCCCCGCCGCCGCGCGCCGCGATCAGGTCCGCGAGCACGCCGTACACGGCTCGGCCCGCGCGGAAGTTCTCGTAGTCCGCGCCCACGCCCTCGGCGGTGGACGTGAAGCGGACGGGCGTGCGCACGCCGGCGAGCACGGAGTCCGTGAACGCGGCCGGGACGCGGAGCACGCGCGCCGGGCGGGCGGTGCTGTCCGCCGGCGCGACGCTTCGCACCGTCACCGCGTACCCCTGCGCCTCGAGCCGGCGCGCCATCTCGTCCGCGAGGAACCCCGCGCCGTCGCCCGTCTCGAGGAGCAGGGGATCGCGCCGCTCGCCCTTCGGCGGGGCGAAGCCCGCGGTGACGTTGCCGATGAAGAAGAAGAACACCACGGGCATCACGAAGACCCACAGCAGGGTCTCCCGCGCGCGCAGCATGAAGCGCAGGTCGTTGCGGGCGACGAACAGGATGCCGCGGATCACGGGGCGCTCCGCACGAACGATCCGCCGAGGCGGCGCGCGGCGAGGGCGAAGAGCGCGGCGCCGGTGGCCGCGATGAACGCCGCCGAGCGCGCCATCTCCGCGGCCTCGGCCCGGCCCAGCAGCACGTCCTTCAGGCGTGCCAGCGCCCACCCGTTCGGGGTCCAGCGCCCGGCCGCGGCCATCCAGTCCGGCATCGCCTCGAACGGGAAGAAGCTGCCGCCCAGCATCATCAGCGGGAAGACGATCGCGGTGGAGAGCACGCTCGCCCCGCGGCGCGAGGGCGCGTGCACGTGGATGGCGCAGAAGATCAGGAGCAGCAGCACGGCGGAGAACGCGGACCACGCCACCGCGAGCGGGTAGCGCGTCCACTCCAGCCGGAACCACCCCCACGCCACGGCCAGGGCGACGGCGGCCACGAGCAGGAACACGCCGGCCCCGGACAGCACCTTCCCGAGCAGCACGGCGGCCGGCGCGTTCGGGGTCACGGCCGTGCGCCGCAGCGTGTGTGCGAGGCGCTCCGTCCAGAGATCCTCGGCGATGCCCTGCGCCATGAAGAGGAACGACATGAACAGGAGCCCCGGGACGAAGAGCAGCGCGAAGGACACGCGCGGCTCCCTCGCCGCGACATCCACGGGGTCCGGCTCCGCCTCCGGACCGGTCTCGAGCGCGATCACCGGCGGGAAGAGCACGTCCTGCAGTTCCTCCACCGCCCGGTTGATCCGCACCGCGATGTCCGCCACCTGTACGTCCCGGGACTCCGGCGTCCCGCCCGCCGCTCCCGCGGCGATCTCCCGCACCTCGTCGCCCAGCACGCGGTGCAGGTAGAACACTCCCTCGCCGAGCGCGGCCAGCGACTCCTCCACGATGCCGGGCAGGATCCGCTGCGCGGGGTTCGTGCGCAGCGTGAGCGTCGTGGGTTTCTCGGTGAGCACCGCCTCGCCGAACCCGTCCGGGATCACGAGCAGGGCGGACGCCTCGCCGTCCTCCACGCGCCGGCGCCCCGCCTCGGACTCCACCGTCTCGGCGCGCATCACGCCGCCCACGCGGTCCTGGCTCAGCGCGCCCACGAGGAGGCCGGAGACGAAGCTGTCGTCCTCGTCCACGACGAGCACGAGCGCCTGCGGCTTCGGCCCCTCGCGCCCGCCCGACAGCAGCGAGAGGATCGCGCCGATCAGCACCGGGATGCCGATCCACAGGAGCAGCGCCACCGGATCGCGGCTCCGCCGGCGCCAGTCCTTCACGCAGGTGGCCCACACGAACGACATGGGCTACTCCCGGAGCTCCTTGCCGGTGAGCTTGATGAAGAGCGTCTCGAGACTGGGCTCGGACAGCGTGGTCTCGCGCACGTCGGCGCCCGCGGCGTGCAGCGCCTCGAAGATGGCGGGCAGCCGCGACGACGCGCGCGCCGCCGCCAGGGTGACCTGCCCGGCCTCCGCCTGCACCACGTCGATCCCGGCCAGGCGCGCCACCGCCTCCCGCACGGCGGCCGGCGCGAACGTGCCCGAGAGGCGCAGCAGATCCCGCTCGCCCATCTGCGCGCGCAGCTCGGAGAGCGTGCCGTGCGCGATGATCCGGCCGTGGTCCACCACGGCCAGCAGATCGCAGAGGCTCTCCGCCTCCTCCATGTAGTGCGTGGTGTAGAGCACGCAGGTGCCCGCCGCGGCCTGCGCGCGCACGAGGTCCAGCAGCTTCACGCGGCTCTGCGGGTCCACGCCGACCGTGGGCTCGTCCAGGAGGAGCACCTTCGGCCGGTGGACGAGGGCGCAGGCGAAGTTGAGACGGCGCTTCATGCCGCCGGAGAAGCGCTTCACGGGCTCCTTCGCGCGGTCCGCCAGGCCGACGAGCTCCAGGACCTCGGCCACGCGCGCGGCGCGCTCCGCGCCGCCCACGCCGTACGCCTCGCCCCAGTACGCCAGGTTCTCCCGCGCGCCGAGGTCCTCGTACAGCGCCACCTCCTGCGGCACGACGCCGAGCGCCGCCTTCGCCGCGCGCGGCTCGCGCTGCACGTCGCGGCCGAGCACGTGCACGGTGCCCGACGTGGGCGGAAGCAGCCCGGAGATGCATCCCAGCGTGGTGCTCTTCCCTGCGCCGTTCGGTCCGAGCAGCCCGAAGATCCCCCCCGGCGGCGCGGTGAACGACACGTCGTCCACCGCCACGAGTTCCCCGTACTGCTTCCGGAGCCCGCGCACCTCGATCACGCGCCGCTCCTCCGAAGGGAGGCGCGTCGGGGCGTCGACGCGCGTCCGGTCACGGGTGCGCCTTCCCGCGGTCGTGGTGCGCCACGATCCGGTCCACCGGCTTCGCGAGCAGGAACGTGAGCAGGCCGGTGCCGACGCCGATGATCGTGAGCATCAGGAAGAAGCGCTGCCGCGGCATGATCTCCCAGAACGTGCCGAGGTAGCCGGAGAGGTAGTTCCCGAAGAAGCTGGAGAGGAACCACGCGCCCATCATCATGGACACGATGCGCGCCGGCGCCACCTTCGTCACGAACGACAACCCCACGGGCGACAGGTACAGCTCCCCGATCGTGAGCACGAACGTGGTGGCCACGAGCCACAGCACGCTGCGCTGCGCGTCGGGCGCCATGCCGGAGGACGCCAGGATCATCACGATGAACGACATCCCGAGCAGGAAGCACCCGATGGCCATCTTCACCACCGAGCTCGGCTCCGTCCCGCGCCTCGCCTGCCACCCCCACACCAGCGTCAGCAGCGGCGCGAAAATGAAGATCATGGCCGGGTTGAACGCCTGGTACCACGTGGAGGGCACGGTCCAGCCCAGGAAATTCCAGTTCGTGTTGCGGTCCGCCCAGAGCTGCATCGTGTTGCCCTGCTGCTCGAAGACGGCCCAGAACGCCGTGTTCAGCGCGCACAGCACGACGATGGCGCCCACCCGCAACCACTCGTCCTTCGTGAGCGGCTCCTTGCGGGCGTCGCCCGCCGCGCGCCGCTGGCTGAGCACGTCCGGCGCGAGGAAGCGCCCGCCCCACAGGTACAGGCACAGCCCCAGCACCATCCCCACGCCGGCGGCGCCGAAGCCCCAGTGCCACCCGACGGTCTGGCCCAGCGTGCCGCACACGAGCGGCGAGAAGAACGCGCCGAGGTTGATGCCCATGTAGAAGATGGTGAACGCGCCGTCGCGCCGCCGATCGCCCTGCGGGTAGAGGAGGCCGACCTGCGTGGAGATGTTCGGCTTGAAGGCGCCGTTGCCCAGGATGAGGAACATCAGCGCCGGGAAGAACAGCCGCTCGGACGCCATGAGGAAGTGCCCGATGGCCATCAGGATCGCGCCGAGCACCACGGTCCGGCGCTGCCCGAGCACCCGGTCCGCCAGCATGCCGCCGAAGAACGGCGTCAGGTACACGAACGCCGTGTACAACCCGTAGATCTGCGAGGCGAGCGGTTGCGGCGCGAGCGGACCGAACACGGCCTCGAGGCTGCCGCGGATCGCGCTGAAGCCGAGGACGGCCTGACCGACGTCGGGGCGCAGGAACAGGTGGTCCACCATGTACAGCACGAGCAGGGAGCGCATGCCGTAGTAGGAGAAGCGTTCCCACATCTCGGTGAAGAAGAGGACGAAGAGCCCCTTCGGATGCCCCAGGATCGTGCCGGGAAGGGCCTGGGCAGGGGCGGAAGTCGCGCTCGTCAACTGCGGCCTCCTGGGAGAGGGGACGCCCATCTTGCCTCGCGCGCCGCGGAAACGCGAGGGGCGAAACGCGGCGAAGGGTCGAGGGCGCTCCGTCCGGCGCGCGGACCGGTCCGGCCCCCGGAGCGGCCGGGACGTCCCTGTCGCCACGCCGGTGCGCGGAAGTCCGCGCGTAAGCTGTGCCGATCCCACGGCGGGCGACCGCCGGTCGCCGGGAGGCGGGATGCGGGGCACGCGTCGCGCGGCACTGGTCCTCTTGCTCGGTGCGCTGCCGGCGCGCGCCGCTCCTCCCGGTGCGCCGGCCCTGCCTTCCGGATTCACGTTCGAGCGCGTCGTGGAGGGACCGTTCGTCGGCGAGCCCACCGGCTTCGCGTTCCTCCCCGACGCGCGCGTGCTCGTCATCGAGCGCGACACGGGGAGCATCCGCATCGCGCTCCCGGGCGGGCCCGAGGCCGTGTGGATCACGGATGTCGAGGGCTCCGACGGCTCCACCGGGGAGCGCGGGCTCCTCGGCATCGCCGTGGATCCCGCGTGGCCCGCGCGACCCTTCGTGTACCTCTACCACTCGCACGTCTCGCACCGCGGCCACGTGACGCGGCTGCGCGCGGCCGGCGACCTCGCGGACCCGTCGTCGACCGCACTGTCCCTCGGCGCCGCCTACACCGTGTTCGACCGGGGCCCGGACTTCGCGCCGTGGCACCACGGCGGGACCGCGCGTTTCGGTCGCGACGGCATGCTGTACGTCAGCCTCGGCGACAACCTCTCGCGCTGCGATGCGCAGGGCTTCGCGAGTCTCGCGGGCACGCTGCTGCGCCTGGACGTGTCGCGGCTCCCCGACGGCCCCGGCGGTCCGCCGCCGCTGTGGGAGATCACCCCGCTGGACAACCCGGTGCGCGGCCCCGCGCCGTTGCCGCGGCTGGTGTGGGCGCGCGGTCTGCGCAACCCGTTCCGCTTCACCGTGGATCCCCTCACGGGCGACCTCTTCGTGGGCGACGTGGGCGAGGCGCGCTGGGAGGAGGTGAACCGTCTCCCGTTCCGCGGCCCGGGCGGCTGGAACCTCGGCTGGCCCCTCCGCGAAGGCCCCGCGCCGTCCGGGCTGGGGGACGACTGCGGCGACGGCGAGCGGTTCGTCGAGCCCGTGTTCGCGTACGCGCACGACGCCACCGCGCCGTCGGCGATCGTGTGCGGCCCGGTCTACCGCATGCCGCCCGGCGCATCCGATCCGCCGTGGTTCCCGCCGGAGTACGAGGGCAACCTCTTCGTCGTGGACCACGGCAGCAGCGTGATCCGCCGCCTCGACGGCTCCGGATCCACGTGGTCCCTCGCCGCACCCGCCGCGGGCCAGCCCTCCCCGGAGCACTGGGCCGAGGGCATCGAGTCGATGTCCGACTTCCAGCAGGGCCCGGACGGCGCGCTCTGGCTGATGAAGCGCGACTCCCTCACCTGGGGCCTCTGGCGCATCGCCCGCACATCGCCGACCGCGGCGCCGATCACGATGGAAGCGAGCGACGCGGTGCTCCGGGCACGGCCAAACCCCGCCCGCGCCGGAGCCGGCATCATCGTGCATTGGTCCCTGCCCACCGCGGCCGCCGCAACCCTGCGAATCACCGACGTGACCGGCCGCACCATCCGCACGCTCACGCTCCCCCACACCGACCGCGGCGAAGCCGCCTGGGACACCCGCGACCGCGCCGGCCACCCCGTCGCCGCCGGCCTCTACTTCGCGCGCCTGGACTCCCCCCACGCCTCGGCGACCACCCGCCTCTGCCTCCACTGATCGCCGCGCCCGGGGAGCGGTGAGGGAGCGGCCGCCCGGCGTGCGGACATGCGCGGCGCAGCTCCTCGGGGCGCGGCCCTCGCGCCGCCTCGAGCCGGCTCGCGTCGGGGACCCCGGTGGGTCCTCCCCGGCGGCTCTGCGGCGCGGCCGGAGGCCTGGA
>CAZNDO010000036.1:0-20219 GCA_964571855.1 uncultured Gemmatimonadota bacterium | reverse complement strand
GGCCAAGGCCGAAGCCGAAGCTGAAGCCGAGGCGACCGGCCCCGCCATCCCCGACGCGACGGGACGTGTGAGTGTGACCGTTCCCCCAACCCAAGCGCGGCGAGGTCGGGAGCGTCGTCCCGAGTCGGCGGAGGTGGCGCGGCAGCCCGCCGGCCCCGGCGCCCTGCCGCGCCACCTCCGCCGACTCGGGGCGACGCTCCCGACCTCGCCGTTAGCGAAGTCCGGCCACCGCTGCTTCGATGAAGCGCTGGACCGGCCCCGGTTGGACGCCGAGCCAGACCACCGCGAGGAGGAGGACGGAGAGGACCGTGCTCGCGGCGAGCGGGATCCACGGCGCCGGGGGCAGCGGGGTGGGGGACTCGTGGTGGTCCGTGCCCGCGCCGTCGGCCATGGCGACCACGATGCGGAGGTAGTAGTAGAGGCCGATCGCGGAGCTGAGCGCCAGGACGACGACGAGGCCGAAGAGCTGGGACTCGATGCCCGCGGAGAGCACGTAGAACTTGCCGAGGAATCCCGCGGTGAGCGGGATGCCCGCGAGGGAGAGCATGGCCACCGTGAGCACGGAGGCGAGCACCGGGGAGCGCCAGAAGAGCCCGCGGTAGTCCGAGAGCATATCCGCGTCCCGTTCGCCGTCCGACAGGACCGAGACCACGCCGAAGGCGGCCAGGGTGGTGGCGAAGTACGCGACGAGGTAGAAGACCACGGCCGACACCGCGAGTGCGCCGTCCGCCAGCACCGCCACGAGCACGTAGCCGAAGTGCGCGATCGACGAGTAGGCGAGGATGCGCTTCACGTTCGTCTGCCGCAGCGCGAGCAGGTTCCCGGCCAGCATGGACGCGGCCGCGATGGCGGACAGCAGGATGAACACCGTGGACTCGCGCGGCAGCCCGATCTCCAGGAAGAAGCGCACCACGGCGGCCACCATGCCGCCCTTCGAGACCGTGGCGATGAACGCGGTCACGGGGGCGGGCGCGCCCTGGTAGACGTCCGGCGTCCAGAGGTGGAACGGGACGAGCGCCAGCTTGAACCCGATGGCCACCACCAGGAGGGCGAGCCCGGTGACCACGAGCAGGCCGCCGGGGGTGGCCGTGGCCAGTCCGAGCGCCAGCCCGGGGAAGTCCAGCGCCCCGACTTCGGCGTACAGGAGCGCCATCCCGAAGAGCAGGAAGCCGGACGACGCGCCGGCGAGCACGAGGTACTTCACCGCCGCCTCCACCGGCCCGCGCGAGTGCCGCGTGTACGCCACGAGGGCGTACAGCGAGATGCTCAGCGTCTCCAGGCCCAGGAAGAACGAGGCGAAGTGCGTGCTGGCCGCGAGCACCGCGGAGCCGAGCGCCGCGAGCTGCAGCAGCACGTAGTACTCCTCGGGGTCCTCGCGCCGCTTCGCCAGGTACGTATGGGACAGCAGCGTGACGAAGCCCGTGGCCACCACCAGGATGACGAACACGAGCAGCGCGAACGAGTCCATGCGCAGGAGCGGCGTGACCTGGCGCTCCAGCGGGCCGGCCGCCATGGGCACGGACGCGAGGGAGGCCAGCAGCCCGACGATCGTGGTTCCCGCCGCCAGGGCGTGGCGCCGGAAGAACGTCACCATCATCAGCGTCACGAGGATGGACGCCGCCAGGACGAGAATCGGGAGCATCGGGAGGAGATCGATCGGCTTCACGGCGTCACTCGCTCGAGAGCTGCACCGGCGAGGCCAGCTCCTGGATCCGGGTGAGGGAGGCGTCGGCGGCGTCCAGCACCGGCTGCGGGTACAACCCCAGCCAGAGCAGCCCCGCGACCAGGACGCCGAGAATCACCGTCTCGCGCCCGGAGAGGTCCGGGAACTTCGCGGACGTGGCGTTGGGGCCCTGGAACGAACGCTGGAAAAAGACCAGCGTGTAGATGGTGGCGCCCACGAGGCCCAGCGTGGCCACCACGGTCCACGGCACGTGCCGCTGGAACGCGCCCATCAGCGTCAGCATCTCGGCGATGAAGTTCCCCATGCCGGGGAGTCCCATGCCGCCCATCGCGATGACCAGCGCCAGCCCCGCCATGCGCGGCGCGAACTGGGCGAAGCCGCCCATGCGCGCGATGTCGCGCGTGTGGATGCGCTCCTGCAGGAGGCCGACCAGGACGAAGAGCCCGCCGGTGGAGAGCCCGTGGCAGATCATCTGCATCACGGCGCCCTGCAGCGCGAGCTTGTTGCCGGCGTAGACGCCCAGCAGCACGAACCCCAAGTGGCTGACGCTGGTGTAGGCCACCAGCCGCTTCAGGTCCGTCTGCACGAAGGCCATGACCGCGCCGTACACGATGCTGACCGCGCCCAACCCCATGGCCACCGGGACGAACGCCGCGGCCGCCTCCGGGAACAGCGGCACCGCGAACCGCATGAGGCCGTAGGCGCCGGTCTTCAGCGTGAGGCCGGCGAGGATGACCGAGCCGGCGGTGGGGGCCTCGGTGTGCGCGTCCGGGAGCCACGTGTGCACCGGCAGGGACGGCAGCTTGACCGCGAACGCCGCGAAGAACCCGAGCATCAGCAGCATGGCCACCGGCGCCGCGAGCTGCGTGCCGAGGAGTTCCGGTGCGTCGAACGTGAGCAGGCCGGTCTGGTCCGCGTGGATCCGCACCAGGGTCAGGATGGCCAGCAGCATGAGCAGGCCGCCCGCCTGCGTGAACAGGAAGAACTTCGTGGCGGCGTACGTGCGGTTCTCGTGTCCCCAGATCCCGATGAGGAAGTACATCGGGACCACCATGAGCTCCCAGAAGAAGTAGAACAGCAGCAGGTCCAGCGACAGGAACACGCCGAGGATGCCGCTGAGGACCCACATCAGGTTGAAGTGGTAGAAGCCCACGCGCCCGGTGATCTCGGTCCAGCCGCAGCCCACCGCGATGATGCCCAGCACGAGCGTGAGCAGCACCATCAGCCAGCTCAGCCCGTCCATGGCCAGGTGGAAGCTGATGCCCAGGTCCGGCAGCCAGTCCACGCGGTACTCGGCCGCCCAGTCCGAGGGCAGCCCGGCGGTGGGGGCGCCGGACCCGAGCGGGAACGCCACGACGAGGGTGGCGCCCAGCGCGGCCAGGCAGATCCAGCGGGCGAGCTTCGGGGCGCGGTCGCCCACGAGGCCCGCGATCACGCCGCCCGCGAGCGGCAGCAGGAGAAGCAGGAGAAGGCTCACAGGAACACCGCCAGCGTGATGACCGCGATGGCCCCGAGACCGAGCGCCGCGGCGTACCACCGCAGCCGTCCCGTCTGGATCTCGGCCAGGCCCGCGTTGCCGAACCGCGCCACGGCGACCATGGAGCGGTAGATCTCGTCCAGGAAGTCCCGCCGGTTCAGACGCGCGATCGCGCCGATGGGGCGCACGAGCAGCGCGTCGTACATCGCGTCGAAGCCCCAGCCGGAGAACCAGAACCGGTGCAGCGGCTTCGGCAGCCCGGGCACCGCCTGGTCCTCGGAGGGCGTGCGCTTCAGGTACAGCCCGGCGGCGATGGCGATGCCCAGCAGCGCCAGCAGCGACGCGATGCCCTGGAACAGGAGCTCCGTGCCGAGGTCGTGCTCCGCGTGGGCGCCGCCGTGCGCGGCCGCCGCCCCGTCATGCCCGCCGTGCGTGTCCGGCGCCGCCACCGGCTCGTGTCCTGCCGCGTCCCCGTGGCCGGCCGCCTCCTGGCCGGCCGGGCCATGTCCGGCCGCCTCGTGCCCGGACGCGTGCGCGTGCGACGCGAACGACGGCGCGAGGAACTCCACGAACACCGGCGTGCCGCCGATCGTCTTCGGCACCTCCACGAAGCCGCCCACGAGGCTGAGCACCGCGAGCGCGCCCAGCGGCACCATGATGCGCGGCCCCGGGCCGTGGTGGACGTGCGTCTTCGCCTTCCCGAAGAAGACGATGAAGATGAGCCGGAACGTGTAGATCGCGGTCAGGAGCGCCCCCACGGTCCCGGCCGCCCAGAGGAGGGGACCTCCCCGGGGCGAGGACCACGCATCCCAGAGGATGAGGTCCTTGCTGTAGAAGCCGGCGGTCACCAGCGGGAACCCGGCCAGCGCCGCCCCGCCGATCAGGAAGACCCACCACACGCCCGGCAGCTCCTTCTTCAGCCCGCCCATCCTGAAGATGTCCTGCTCGTGGTGCAGCGCCAGGATCACCGCGCCGGCGGAGAGGAAGAGCAGCGCCTTGAAGAAGGCGTGCGTCATGAGGTGGAACACGGCCGCGCCGTACGCGCCGACGCCGAGCGCCAGGAACATGTAGCCGATCTGGCTGATCGTGGAGTAGGCCAGCACGCGCTTGATGTCCCGCTGCGTGAGCGCGGTGAAGCCGGACAGCAGGAGCGTGAGCGCGCCCACCGCCGCCACGACCGCGGAGGCGAAGGGCGACAGGTCGTACAGCGTGTGCATGCGCGCGACCAGGTAGACGCCGGCCGTCACCATGGTGGCGGCGTGGATGAGCGCGGACACCGGCGTGGGGCCGGCCATGGCGTCCGGGAGCCAGGTCTGCAGCGGGAGCTGCGCGGACTTGCCCACGGCGCCGCCGAGGAGCAGGAGCGCCGCCAGCGTGGCCAGGGGGGAGCCCATGGGCCACGCCGCCTCCACCCGCGAGAGAAGCTCCGGGATGTGCAGCGTGCCGTGATGCAGGAACAGCAGGAAGAGCCCGATGGCCATGGCCGTGTCGCCGATGCGCGTGACCACGAAGGCCTTGCGGGCGGCGTCGGCGTTCGCCTGCTCGTGGTACCAGAACCCGATCAGCAGGAACGAGCACAGGCCGACGCCCTCCCAGCCGAGGTACAGCAGGAGGAGGTTGTCCCCGAGCACCAGGAACAGCATGGAGCCCACGAACAGGTTCATGTACGACATGAACCGCGCGAACCGCTCGTCCGACTCCATGTACTCCGTGGAGTACACGTGGATGAAGAAGCCCACGACCGTGACCACGAACAGCATCACGAGGGACAGCGGATCCAGCCGGAGCGCCATCTGCGGATCGAAGTTCCCCACCGACACCCAGCTCCAGAGGACCTGCGTGTACTCGTTGCCGGGCGGCGGGGAGGAGAGGAACTGCGCGGCGATGAACACGGCGACGGCGGCCGACAGGCCCACGGACCCGGCGCCGAGCGCGGCCACCACGGCGCGGGGCAGCCGCGAGCCCACGAGCGCCAGGATCAGGAAGCTGGCGAGCGGAGCGGCCGGGGTAATCCAGAGAAGTTCCATCAACCCCTCATCTCGCTGGCACTGTCGGCATCGAGCGTGCGGAAGCGCTGGTGGAGAAGGATCACGAGGGCCAGGCCCACGGACACCTCGGCCGCGGCCATCGCGAGGATCAGCAGGAACATGATCTGCCCGTCGGGGGCGCCCCAGCGGGACCCGGCGGCCACGAAGGCCAGGCCGGCCGCGTTGAGCATGACCTCCACGGAGATCAGCATGAAGATGAGGTTCCGGCGCACCAGGAGGCCCGTGAGGCCGAGCGCGAAGAGCAGGCCGGCCACGGACAGCACCGCGTTCAGGGGGATGGGCGTCATGGGTTCATCTCCCCGCGCGCCGTCTCCTTGCGGCCCAGATGGTACGCGCCGACCAGCCCCGCCAGGAGCAGCATGGAGGCCAGCTCCACGGCGAGGACGTACGGGCCGTACAGGGCGATGCCGACCGCGCGCGGCCCCACCTTCTCCGCCCCGGTGGTGACCGGGGCGCCGGTGGAGAACACGTACGCCAGCTCCGCCGCCAGCACGAGCGCCAGGATGGACGGTCCCACCCAGATGCCTCCCGACAGGCGAGTCCTCTCCTCGTCCACGCTGCGGTGCCCCAGGTTCAGGAGCATCACGGCGAACAGGAACAGCACGATGATGGCGCCCGCGTACACGATGACCTCGAGCGCGGCCACGAAGGGCGCGCCGAGCAGCAGGAAGAGGAACGCCGCGGCGAACAGCGACACGACGAAGTACAGCAGGGCGTGCACCGCGTTCGCGCGACTGATCGCCAGGATGGTGGCGAGCACCGCGACCGCCGACGCCACGAAGAACAGCGCGGTCACTCGGAATCCTCCCTGCGGAACCTCACGGCAACAGGCTCCGGACGTCCACGGGCGGGGTCTCGTTCTCGGCCTCGCCCTTCGCCTTGCCGCCCACCGCCAGCCCGGCCACGCGGTAGAAGTTGTACCCGTGGTACTTGCCGGGCCCGGAGATGAGCAGGTCCTTCTTCTCGTACACCAGGTTCTCGCGGCGGTACTCGCCCATCTCGAAGTCCGGCGTGAGCTGGATGGCGTACGTGGGGCACGCGTCCTCGCAGAAGCCGCAGAAGATGCAGCGCGAGAAGTTGATGCGGAACTCCGCGGGGTACCGGCGGCCGGTCTCGTCCTCGGTGGCCTGCAGGGCGATGCAGTCCACGGGGCACGCCACGGCGCACAGGTAGCAGGCCACGCAGCGCTCCTGGCCGTCCGGGTCCCGCGACAGGATGATCCGCCCGCGCCAGCGCGGCGGGAGGTACGGCTTCTCCTCCGGGTACTGCACGGTGATCTTCTTCGCGAAGATCATCATGAAGACCTTCCAGAGCGAAGCGAGAATGCTCAGCATCGGCCGTACGCCTCCCCGTTCATCGCGTGAGGATCCACGCGCCGGTGGCCAGGAGGTTCACGAGCGTGAGCGGCAGCATGTACTTCCAGCCGACCGCCATGAACTGGTCGTAGCGCGGGCGCGGCAGCGCGGCGCGCAGCAGGATGAAGAAGCAGATGAACAGCATGGTCTTCAGGAAGAACCACGCGGGCGCCGGCAGGAACCCCGGTCCCAGCCACCCGCCGAGGAACAGGAGCGCGAGCAGGGCGGACACCAGGATCATGCCCAGGTACTCGCCCAGGAAGAACATGGCGAACTTCATGCCGGAGTACTCCGCGTGGTACCCGGCCACCAGCTCGCTCTCCGCCTCCGGAAGGTCGAACGGCATGCGGTGCGTCTCCGCCAGCCCGGCGATCATGAACACCACGAAGCCGAGGAACTGCGGGATCACGAACCAGCCGCCCTGCTGCGCGGCCACGATGTCCCCGAGCCGGAAGGACCCCGAGAGCATGACCACGCCCACCAGGGACAGGCCCATGAAGACCTCGTAGCTGATCATCTGGGCCGCGGACCGCATGCCGCCGAGCAGCGCGTACTTGCTGTTCGACGCCCAACCGGCCAGCACCACGCTGTAGGCGCCCATGGAGGACATGGCCAGGAAGAAGAGGATCCCCACGTCCAGGTCCGCCACCACGAAGCCGGGCGCCATGGGGATGATGGCGAAGGACATCAGGACGCTCAGCACGATGATCATGGGCGCCAGCACGAAGACCGGCCGGTCCGCGAACGGCGGCGTCCAGTCCTCCTTGGCCAGCAGCTTGAGCATGTCCGCCACGACCTGCAGCAGCCCGAACGGACCCACGCGGTTCGGGCCCCAGCGCTCCTGCCAGTACGCCAGCAGCTTGCGCTCCACGTAGATGAGGGCCGACGCGAGGCCCATGGACGCGCCCAGGATGACCGCCATGGCGAGGACCGATTGCAGGAGCGGGGTCATGGTCATGACTTCGCGATCCTCGCCCATGCGGGCACGGGAACCACCGGGACGCCCGCGACGCCCATCGGGAAGCCGCAGACGCCGCGGGGCATGCCTTGCACGATACGGACCGGGAGCTTCGCGGCCACCCCGTCCAAGGTCACCGAAACATCCGCGCCGTCCGCAACGGACAGGGCGGCGGCATCCTCCGCGCCGAGCGCCACGGCGGCCTTCGCGGAAGCGTCCGCGATGCCCGGCGACAGCGCGCTCAGCTCCTCGGAGCCGAAGATGTGGTGCACCGGCACGGCCAGCCACTCGCCGTTGCGCGGCGCGAAGGCCGCGGGCGCGGCGCCGTACGCCGGACGCGAGCCGTTGGCGCCGGCCTCGATCAGCCGCACGCCGGGGTTCCCGCCCGCGAGCGCGCCGCCCAGCTCCTCCTGGAACCGGTTGAGGGACTGGATCGAGTTCCAGCCGGGCGCCCAGAAGTTCGACGTGACCGCGGCCGGGACACGCCCTTCGAAGCCCTCCATGGAGAAGCTCAGCGGGGAGTCCGCGTCCGCCGGCGGCTTGGGCTCGTGCACGCTGATGTGCGCGCGCATGGCCGTGCGGCCGCTGAAGCGGTGCGTCTCGCGCGGCACCTTCACGCCGCCGAAGCGGGCGGATGCCGGGGGCGCGGCCTCGGGCAGCTTCGCGCAGGCCGGGACGGCGGACGCCACCGCCGCGGTGGCTGCGTCCAGGTCGTCCCAGGCGCCGTCGGCGCGGCCGGCGGCGCGCGCCACCTGGCCGAGCCAGCGCCAGCTCTCCTGGATCTCCGTCTCCGGCACGAACACCTGGTAGAACCGCTGGGCGCGGCCCTCGTTGTTCACGAGGGTGCCGTCCGCCTCGGCGAAGGTGCCGGCGGGGAGGAGGACCTCCGCGCGCTCCGCGGTGGCGTTGAGCAGCGAGTCCGCCACCACGAGGTGCTTCGCCGCGGCGAAGAAGCGGTCCGCGGCGGCCGCGGGAACGCGACGCGTCACGTCGTTCTCCACCACGACCACCGTGTCCGACGTGCCGCGCTCGAGGGCGGCGAACGCCTCCTCGATGGGCGGCGCCTCGAACAGCGCGAGACCGAGGCTGTTGCACTCCGGCACCGCGCAGAAGATCCCGGCCGCCGGCCCGCCGCGCGCCACGCCGGCCGCCCGGGCCACCGCGGCTGCCGCCGCCAGCACGGCCTCGCTGCGGGCGCCCGTGCCGGACACGACGACCGGCCGCTCCGCGGCGCGCAGCGCTTCCGCCACCTGCTTCGCCGCCGCCGCCGTCTCCGCGGGCAGCCCGGCGGGCTCCGGCGCGGCGGGATCGAGCGCGTGCGCCACGGCGAACCCGAACCGCGCCAGATCGTCCGGCGCGCCGCGGAACGTGCCCGCGGCGACCGCGTCCAGCTTCGTCGGCGCGGTGGTGGCCACGAAGAGCGGCCCCTTCGCCTCCTGGACCGCGATGCGCAGCGCGACCGCGTGCCAGCCGGGGATGCCCTGCTTCCGCGCGGCCGTGCGCGGCTGGTTCTTGATCGCCTGCCGGATGGCGAGGTCCGTCATCGGCGCCGTGTTCGTGACGTCCTCGCCGAGGACGAACACGGCGTCGCAGGACTCGATCCCGCGCAGCGAGGGCGCGGGCAGCGTGCGGAGGATGCCGAGCACGGCGGCCACGAGCCGGGCCTCCGCGGCGGGCACGCCGGCGAAGAAGCGGTCCGGGCCCACGAGCGCGCGCAGCGCGGCGTTCGACTCCATCGATGCCCGCGGCGAACCGATCCCGATGGCGTTCCCCGCGTGGACGAGCTTCGCGGCCCGCTGCACGGCGGCGTCCTTCGGCGCGCGCTCCGGACCGGAGGCGCCGCGGACCGTGGTGTGGCGCAGGCGCCGCTCGTCGTTCACGAACTCGTAGCCGAAGCGGCCGCGGTCGCACAGGAAGTAGCCGTTCACGTCGCCGTGGTAGCGGTTCCGGATCCGGCGGAGCGTGCCGTAGCGCGCTCCCGGGATCGTGTTGCAGCCCAGGCTGCAGTGCACGCACACGGACGGCGCCGTGGTCAGGTCCCACTTGCGCGCGTAGTGGCTCTTCAGCGTCTTGTCCGTGAACACGCCGGTGGGGCAGACCTCCACCAGGTTCCCGGAGAACTCGGACTCCAGCTTCCCGTCCTCGTGCCGGCCGAAGTACACGTGGTCGTGCGCGGCGAACGCCTGCAGGTCCTTGCCGCCCGCGTGGTCCCGGTAGTAGTGCACGCACCGGTAGCACTGGATGCAGCGGTTCATCTCGTGGTTCACGAGCGGGCCGAGGTCCTGGTTCACGTACGTGCGCTTCGTGAACCGGTACGTCCGCATCTTGTGCCCGGTCATCACGGTCATGTCCTGCAGGTGGCACTCGCCGCCCTCGTCGCACACCGGGCAGTCGTGCGGGTGGTTCACCATGAGGAACTCGGTGATGCCCTTGCGGAACGCGGCGGCCTCGGGGTCGTCGATGGAGATGCGCGTCCCCTCGGCGGCCGGCGTCATGCAGGCCATGACCAGCTTGCCCTGCTTGTCGTTCTCGTCGCGGTACTGCTTCACCGCGCACTGCCGGCAGGCGCCGACCGAGCCGAGCGCCGGGTGCCAGCAGAAGTAGGGGAGGTTCTTCCCCTTCTCCAGGCAGCCCTCGAGGAGGTTCTTCGAGGGGTCGATCTCGTGCTCGACGCCGTCGATCCAGATCTTCGCCATCAGTGCGCTCTCCAGGGGCAGCGCTTCTCGCGCAGGTGGCGCTCGAAGTCCTCGCGGAAGTACTTCAGGGCGCTCGCCAGGGGATCCGCCGCCCCGGGCGCCAGCGCGCAGAACGTGTTGCCGGGGCCGAGCAGGCGGCACTGCAGGGCGAGGCGCTCCAGATCGCCCTCCGCGCCGCGGCCCTCCTCGATGGCCTTCAGCGTCTTCGCGGTCCAGGGCAGGCCGTCCCGGCAGGGCGTGCACCAGCCGCAGGACTCCTGCGCGAAGAACGCCTCCAGGTTGTGCATCATCCCGACCGGGCAGGTCCTGTCGTCCAGCACGATCATGGTGCCGGTGCCCAGGCGGCTGCCGACCTTGGCCACGGAGTCGAAGTCCATGGGCGTGTCCAGGTGCTCCGGCAGCATGAACGCGGTGGAGGCGCCGCCGGGGAGGAGGCCGCGCAGGGCCAGGCCGTCCTGCATGCCGCCGGCGTGCTCCTCGACGATCTCGCGCAGCGGCGTGCCCATGGGCAGTTCCCACAGGCCGGGGCGCTTCACCTTGCCGCTGGCGCCGAACAGCTTCGTGCCGGCGTCCGGGCCGCGGCCGAGCGACTTGTACCACTCCGGCCCCCAGCGGAGGATGCCGGGCACGTTGCTCAGCGTCTCCACGTTCTGGACGATCGTGGGCTTGCCGAACAGCCCCGACGTCTGCGGGAAGGGCGGCTTCGCGCGCGGGTTCGCGCGCTTGCCCTCCAGCGCGTTGATGAGGCCGGTCTCCTCGCCGCACATGTACCGCCCGGCGGAGATGTGCATGTGGATGTCGAAGGACCAGGACGACCCCAGCACGTTCCTCCCGAGGTAGCCCGCGGCCTTCGCCTCCGCGATGGCCTTGCGCAGCCGCCGGTCCGAGAGCGGGTAGCCCCAGCGCAGGAAGATGAAGCCGGTGTCCGCGTCCAGCGCGTACGCCGACAGGATCATCCCCTCGATGAACAGGTGCGGGTCCTCCTCCATCAGGAGGCGGTCCTTGAACGTCCCGGGCTCCATCTCGTCCGCGTTCGCCACCAGGTACTTCGGGCGCGGCGCGTCCGGGCCCATGGGCACGAAGCTCCACTTCATCCCGGTGGGGAAGCCGGCGCCGCCGCGGCCGCGGAGGTTCGAGTCCTTCACGATCTTCAGGACGTCGGCCGGCGAGAGCTTGCCCACCGTCTTGCGGACGGCCTCGTAGCCGCCGGTGGCCTCGTAGCCCTTCAGGTCCAGGGGACCGCGGGCCGCGTCGATGTTCCGGGTCAACGGCTTGAGCTCGCTGGCAGCCATGCGCGTCACTCGTACTTCGCGAGGATCCCGTCGAGGTCCCCGGGCTTGAGGTCACGGTACAGGTCATCCCCGACGAACATGGCCGGGGCGCGATCGCAGGTGCCGAGGCAGCAGATGGGCAGGAGCGTGAAGCGGCCGTCCGGCGTGGTCTGGCCGTACTCGATGCCGAGCTTCGCCGCCAGCGCCGCCTTCAGGCTCTCGTAGCCCATGAGCCAGCAGCTCACGCTGTCGCACACGTGGATCACGTGCCGCCCCACGGGCCGCCGGTAGATCATGTTGTAGAAGGTGGCCACGCTGTCCACCTCGTCGCGGCTCATCCGCAGGAAGTCCGCGATGTCCGCCACGGCCTCGTCCGAGACCCAGCGGCGGTGGCGCTGCACGATGCGGAGCGCCTCGATCACCGCCGCGCTCCGGTGCGGGAAGACCGGCAACTCGTGCTCGATCTCCGCGATCTCTTCCTGGCTCAGCAAGCCTTCCTCCCCCTGCCCGGGGCCCGCGTGGCGCGGGGTCCTACCGGTCGATGTCCGCGAGTACGAAGTCGATGCTCCCGAGGAGCACGAGCAGGTCCGGCACCATCAGCCCGCGCGCGATCTCGGGCAGCATCTGGATGTGCGGGAACGACGGCGTCCGGCAGCGCGTGCGGTACGAGTGGATCCCGCCGTCCGACACCAGGTAGTAGCCGCTGGAGCCCTTCGTGGCCTCCACGTGCACGCACGACTCGCCCGGCGGCACCACCGGTCCCCAGCTCACGTTGAGGAAGTGGTGGATGAGCGTCTCGATGTCGTGCATCGTGCGCTCCTTCGGGGAGGCGGCGGCCGGATGGTCCGCCTTGTACGGGCCCTCCGGCATGTTGTCGAGGCACTGGCGGATGATCCGCATGCTCTGCCGCATCTCCTCGATGCGCACGAGCGAGCGCGCGTACGAGCAGCCGCCCTGCGCGGTCGGGATATCGAACTCGAACTGGTCGTAGCCGCCGTACGGGCGCATCTTCCGGAAGTCCCACTCCACGCCGCAGGCGCGCAGCCCGGCGCCGGTGAGCCCCCACTCGATGGCCTGCTCCGCCGTGTACGCGCCGATGTCCTTCGTGCGGCCCATGAAGATCCTGTTCTTCATCACCGCCCGGTCGTACGTGTCCAGGCGCTTCGGCAGGTAGTTCAGCAGCCGCTCCTCGAACAGCTCGCGCCAGCCGTCCGGCAGGTCCTGGGCCACGCCGCCGATGCGGAACCAGTTCGGGTGCATGCGCTGGCCGCAGATGGCGGCCACGAGGTCGAAGCAGCGCTCGCGGTCGTTGAACATGTAGAACACGGGCGACATGGCGCCCACGTCCTGCGCGAACGTGCCGTACCACACCAGGTGGCTGGCGATGCGGAACAGCTCGCACATCAGGATGCGGATGACCTTCGCGCGGTCCGGCACCTCGATCCCCGCCAGCCGCTCGACGGCCATGCAGTAGGGGAGGTTGTTCATCACCCCGCCGAGGTAGTCCACGCGGTCCGTGTACGGGATGTACGTGTGCCAGGACTGCCGCTCGCCCATCTTCTCGGAGCCGCGGTGGTGGTAGCCGATCTCCGCCACCGCGTCCGTGATCTCCTCGCCGTCCAGCTGCAGCACGATCCGGAGCACGCCGTGCGTGCCGGGGTGCTGCGGGCCCACGTTCAGGTACATGAACTCCGTGTCGCCGGAGCGCCGCGTCATGCCCCACTCCTCGGGCTTGAACGTCAGCGCGTCGATCTCGGCGACCATCTTCTCCTCGGGCATCTCGAACGGGCCCATCTCGGTGGCCCGCGCGGGATGCTCCTTGCGGAGCGGATGGCCCTGCCAGGAGTCCGGCATGAGGATGCGGCGGAGGTTCGGGTGACCGTCGAAGACGACCCCGAACATGTCCCACACCTCGCGCTCGTACCAGTTCGCGTTCTTCCAGAGGTCCGTGATGCTCGGGAGGGACGGGTACTCCCCCCTCAGCGCCACCTTGAGCCGGATGTCCGCGTTCCGCTCCATGGACATGAGGTGGTAGACCACCGTGAAGTCCGCGGGCGGCTGGCCCGCGCGGTTCTGCCGGTTCCGCTCGTCGATGGCGGTGAGGTCCCACAGCAGGCGGTACGGGCGGTCGATCCCGTGCTTCAGGTGGCGGACCGCGTCCCGCAGGGACGACGCCGGGATCCAGAACGTGGGCACGTCGTCGCGCGTGTCCTGGGGGACCACGTTCGCGGCGCCGAGCTTGGCCCGGAGTTCCTCCAGCGTCACGGCCGCGGGCGAACGCTGCCCGGCGGGGACGACAGGGCGGGTGATGGTGGCCATGCTTCGCGTCAGACCTCGTTCGGGGGACGCAGGATGGTGCTCTTCATCCGCTCGTCCCGTTTCAGGTCGCGGTTCGAGGGCATCTTCGGCTTCACGACGCCCTGGTCGGTCACCCACCAGCCCAGCGGCCGGCGTTCCTTCCCGATGGACTCCCGCAGCAGCACGAGACCCTCGAGGAACGCGTCCGGGCGGGGCGGACAGCCGGGGACGTACACGTCCACGGGCATGATCTTGTCCACGCCCTGGACGACGCTGTAGATGTCGAACATGCCGCCGGAGTTCGCGCACGAGCCCATGGAGATGACCCAGCGCGGCTCCATCATCTGCTGGTACAGCCGGCGGATGATGGGCGCCATCTTGATGAACGGCGTGCCGGCCACGACCATGAGGTCCGCCTCCCGCGGGGTGCCGCGGATCACCTCGGCGCCGAACCGGGCCGCGTCGTAGCGGCTGGTGAGCGCGGTGGCCAGCTCCACGAAGCAGCAGGAGAGGCCGAAGCCGAACGGCCACACCGAGTTCTTGCGGCCCCAGGCGATCAGGTCGTCCAGCCGGGACAGGACGACGGAGCGCTGGACCATCTCCTCGGGGACGGACGTGGGCGTGGGAATCTCCGTCCCCGGGGCCACCAGGCTCGGGGCCTTCCGCAGCGTGTACCTCATGCGCGGCCTCCGGACGCTTCGCGCTGGCGCTTCAGGCGCTTCATTCGCGCGGTGGTGCCCCAGTCCAGGGCGCCCTGGCGCCACAGGTACACGAGGCCGAGCAGCAGCACGACGATGAAGACGCACGCCTCGACGTAGCCGACCCAGCCCACCTGCTTCACCGAGATCGCCCAGGCGTACAGGAAGACCGCTTCCAGATCGAAGATCACGAAGAACATGGCCACGAGGTAGAAGTGCACCGAGAGGCGGCCCTGGGTGGTCCCGGTGGGGACGACCCCGGACTCGTACGGCTCGCCCGTGTAGAGCTCCTTGTGCCGCTCGCCCAGGAGCGACGAGACCAGGAGCATGGAGGCGATGAGCCCGACGACCGCGAGAAGGTGGAGCGCCAGGGGAAGGAGCGCCATCGGGCGAAAGGCCTCCGGAAGCCGAGGGATCCGCGCGCGAGACCGCATCCCGGCCTCTGTCGGCGGGGGCGCGGCGCGGGAACGTCGCAAGAAACCACGCCTCTCCCCGTCCGTCAACCTCGGGCTCCGGGTTCCATCGAAGTGGGGCGCGGAATCGACGGCAGGATCGCGGGATGCCGGTCCGCGCGTCGTGCGCTATGCTGCGCCCCCGTCGCCGGGGCAAGGGCGCGCCGGGTCGCCGGGTGCCGGGCCGGCGGGATCCGCACGGGGTACTTCGAGGAAACTCTTCGCGTGAGCCACTCAAGCGGCGGTCAAGAGGCCAGTTGGCTCGCACCACGGGCGTGCCGTCCCCCGGGGATCCGCGGATGAGCACCGCGGGCGCGCCGCGGCCCGCCGGGCTGACGCTCCTGGCGCTCGGCGTGGTGTTCGGGGACATCGGGACGAGTCCGCTGTACGCCGTGCGGCAATGCTTCTCCGGATCGCACCCGATGCCCGTGACCCCCGAGCGCGTCGTGGGCGTCCTCTCGCTCCTGCTCTGGACGCTGCTGGTCGTCGTCGCGGTCAAGTACGTCCTGCTCGTGATGCGCGTGGACAACCGCGGCGAGGGCGGCATCCTCGCGCTGCTGGCCACGCTCCGCTCCACGCGCGTCGCCGGGCGGAGCCGGCGCGCGCTTCTCGCCCTGGGTCTGTTCGGCGGGGCGCTCCTCTACGGGGACGGCGTGATCACGCCGGCCATCTCGGTGCTCGGCGCCCTGGAGGGCGTGGAGGAGGCGGCGCCGGCGTTCGGGGGCGCGGTGCTCCCCATGGCTGTCGTGATCCTGGTGGGCCTCTTCCTGGTCCAGCGGCGCGGGACCGCCCGCGTGGGCGCCGCGTTCGGTCCGGTCATCCTGCTGTGGTTCGTCGTGATCGCCGCGCTGGGAATCCTGGGGATCGCGAAGGCCCCGGCCATCCTGGCCGCGATGGACCCGCGCCACGCCGTCGGCTTCTTCCTGGTCGAGCGCTGGACCGCGTTCTTCGTGCTCGGGGCCGTGCTGCTGGTGGTGACCGGGGCCGAGGCGCTGTACGCCGACATGGGCCACTTCGGGCGCGCGCCCATCCGCCGGGCGTGGTTCGGGGTCGTGCTGCCGGCGCTCGTGCTGAACTACCTCGGCCAGGGCGGGCTCCTCCTGCAGGACCCGACGGCGATCGAGAATCCCTTCTACCTGCTCGTTCCGCGACCGTTCCTGGTCCCGGCCATCGTCCTCGCCACCGCCGCCACCGTGATCGCGTCCCAGGCGCTCATCTCCGGCACCTTCTCGCTGACCCGGCAGGCCGTGCAGCTCGGCTACTCGCCGCGCCTGGTGGTGCAGCACACGTCGGAGACGATGCGCGGCCAGATCTACGTGCCGGCCGTGAACTGGGCGCTGATGCTCGGGTGCGTGGCGCTGGTCCTGGCCTTCCGGTCCACCTCCGGGCTCGCCGGGGCGTACGGCGTGGCGGTGTCGGCGACCATGCTCATCACGACCGTGCTGGCGTACGTCGTCGTGCGGCGCAAGTGGAACTGGTCGCGCGCCACCGCGCTCGCGGCGTTCCTGCCGCTCGCGCTCGTGGACCTGGCGCTGTTCTCGTCCAGCCTCGTGAAGGTCCCGCACGGCGGATGGGTCCCGCTGGTCATCGCGGCGCTCCTGTACGTCGTCCTGGTCACGTGGAACCAGGGGCGCGTGGCGCTGCACCGCGCGCTCCCGCGGGAGGTCTCCATGGAGCGCACCCTGGCGAACATCCGCCGCAGCCGGCCGTCGCGGGTCCCGGGGACGGCGGTGTTCCTGGTGCGGTCCCCCGACGGCGTGCCCACCGTGCTCCTGCACCACCTCAAGCACAACCGCGTGCTGCACGAGCGCGTGGTGCTGTTGACGGTGATCCCGCTGGACGTGCCCTATGCGGACGAGGAGGACCGGGTGCAGGTCCAGGACGTGGGCGACGGGTTCTGGCGGGTCCTCGCCGGGTCCGGCTTCATGGAGAACCCGAACGTCCCGGCCATCCTGGAGCAGTGCAAGCCGCTCGGCCTGGAGTTCGATCTGTTCGACACGACGTTCGTGCTCGGCCGGACCACGATGATCGCCACGGGACGCTCGAAGCTCCCGAGGTGGCGCCTGCACCTCTTCGCGTTCCTCTCGCGGAACGCCACGCCGGCCACGCACTTCTTCGGGCTGCCGCCGAACCGCGTGATGGAGCTCGGGGCGCAGGTGCAGCTGTAGGCCCGGACGCGACGCGGGGCCGGCGTCGGGAGGACGCCGGCCCCGTGCCTGCGAAGCGGAGGGGCAGGACCTACTTCGAGGCTACCTCGGTCTGCGCGTGCTGCAGCATGTGCTGGCCGATGTAGCGGGCCAGCACGTCCGCCGGCATCGCCCCGAGCACGATGCCGACCTCGCGCTGCTCGCCGCCGCGCTTCATGGTCCACACCACGGAGCTGCCGGGCTTCCACTCGGCGCGCGCCTTCGCGACCTTCTCCTCGTTCCCCTCCTGCAGCGGGATGCCGCCCATCGCCACGAGGACGTCGCCCACCTGGATGCCGGTGGACTCGGCCGGGCTGTCCGGGACGACCTTCGTGACGGTCATCGGGCCGTACTTCTCGTCGTCGCCCTCCAGCTCCACGCCCACCCAGCCGGCCTCCTTGAGCTTGGAGGCCATGTAGTCCAGGCACTCCTGGGTGCTGTGCGTGCACTTCGAGTCGCCCGCGCCCGCGGCGCCGGCCAGGATCAGGAGCCCCGTGCAGGCCCCGATCAGAAAGCGGGTCATGGTCTTCCCCCTTGTTCCCATGCGCCCGGGAGACGTCCGGTCGCCCGGCGGGCCGGTTCCGGGCCCCTCCCGGGATCGGCGCTCCGATGGGGATGAATGTACGACCGGGCGACGCGCGCGTCGTTCGCGCTGCGGTAAACAGGTGTCGAAGTTGTCAAGGCGCGGTAAAGGCGGGGGAGCGCCGGGGAAGAGCGCACAACTGCCGTGCCCTCCTCCGGGCTAGAATGGGGTCCCCGATGGCGGCAAGCACCCTCTCCCAGAGAACCCGCTCCCTGACGCTGGGGCTCGTGGCGGCGCTCGTGCCGCTCGTGCTCCTGCTCGGGCTGCAGTGGGTGTGGCTGGGCCGTCTCGAGGCGGCCACCCGGGTGGCGCGGCAGGCGGCCGTCCGGAACTTCGCCGACGCGGTGACCGGGGAGATCGAGACCTTCTACCGGTCGCTGGCCGAACGGGCGCTCGTTCCCCCCACCGGGCAGGCGGACCTTCCCGCGGAGTACACGCGGCTGTGGGCCCGGCGTCCCGTGGAAGGCGCGCGAACCCTGTTCCTCGTCGACTACTCCGGCGAGCCGTTCGGCCGCGTGCTGGAGTGGGATCCGGAGGAGGCGCGCCTCGTGTCGCCTCCGGCGTCCGACCAGGCGCTCGCCATCATCGTGGCGTGCACGCCGTTCCAGATGGCGAGCTACCACCGTCGGGTCGTGGACAGCCCGGCGCCCCTCGTGGACGAGCGCGACCCGGACCACCGGATCCTGCTGCTCCCGCTCCTGGACGACGAGGGGCACATGGCGGGGGTGGCGGGGATGGTGCTGGACGAGCGATGGTTCGCCGAGCAACTCCTCCCGCGGGCCGTGGCGCGCGCGGAGTCCGAGGGCCTGGCCGTCTCCGTGCGCGACGCGCGCGGCCGGGTGCAGCTGACCGAGGGCGATGCGGCCGCGGGGGCGGGGGCGGAGCGCCGCTTCCCCTGGGTGTTCACGGACTGGGTGATGTCGGTGTCCGGCCCGGCGCCGGCGGCGGAGTCGTGGGCGCGCGCCGGCTTCGCGTTCAACATGACGCTCGCCGTGCTGCTGGCGGCGGCGCTGCTCGGCGGGATCGCGTTCGCCCTCAATGCCGCGCGCCGCGAGGTGCAGCTCTCGGAGATGAAGTCCGACTTCGTGTCGAACGTGTCGCACGAGCTGCGCGCGCCGCTGTCGTCCATCCGCGCGCTGGGGGAGCTGCTGAAGCTGGGGCGCGTGCCCGCGGAGAAGGTGCGCGAGTACGGCGACCACATCGAGGCGGAGAGCCGGCGCCTGTCGCGGCTGATCGACAACCTGCTGGATTTCTCGCGCATCGAGTCGGGGCGCAAGGAGTACCGTTTCGAGACGGAGGCGCTGGAGGCCGTGGTGGAGCCGGTCGTGGACGCGTTCCGGCGCGGGGCGGCGGCCGCGGGTTTCGCCGTGGAACTGGCGGGTCCGGACGCGCCGTTGCCGACCCTTCCCCTGGACGCGGATGCGGTGGGCCAGGCGGTGCACAACCTGCTCGAGAACGCCGCGAAGTACTCGGGGGACTCGCGCCGGATCCGGGTGCGACTGGGAAGCGAGGGCCGGTCGGTGACGTGCGCCGTGCAGGACTGGGGGATCGGCATCCCGCGCGAGGAGCACGCGCGCGTGTTCGACCGGTTCCACCGCGTCGGCTCGGCGCTGGTGCACGACGTGAAAGGCACGGGGCTGGGGCTGGCGATCGTGCGGCACGTGATGGAGGCGCACGGCGGCGCCGCGGAGGTGGAGAGCGAGCCCGGCCGCGGGACCACGGTCACGCTCCGGTTCCCGCTGGCGGCCGGAACGTCCGCGGCGGGCGCCGCCGGGAAAGGAGGGGAGTGATGCCGCGCGTCCTGATCGTGGAGGACGAGGAGGCCATGGCCGTCGCGCTGAAGGACGGCTTCGAGTTCGAGGGCTACGAGGTCCTGCTGGCGCGCGACGGCGCCGCCGGGCTGGAGCTGGCGCGCACGGGGCGTCCCGACCTGATGATCCTGGACGTGATGCTGCCGCGGCTCTCCGGCCACGACGTGTGCCGCGAGGTCCGCAAGTCCGGCAGCACGCTCCCGATCATCATGCTGACCGCGCGCGGCCAGGAGATCGACAAGGTGCTCGGCCTCAAGCTCGGCGCCGACGACTACGTGACGAAGCCCTTCGGCTTCCTGGAGCTGGCGGCACGCGCCGAGGCGCTGCTGCGCCGGGCGTCAAGCATCCTCCCGGGAAAGGAGGAGTACCGCTTCGGCGACGTCGTGGTGCACTTCGGCCGCGCGGAGGCCCGGAAGGGGGAAGCGCCGCTTGCGCTCACCGCCCGCGAGCTTCGTCTCCTTCGCTACTTCCTGGAGAACCGTGGCCGTGTGGTGACGCGCGAACAGCTTCTGGACGAGGTCTGGGACTACGAGAACGCGCCGTTCACACGCACGGTGGACATGCACGTGGCGAAACTCCGCAAGAAGATCGAGGACGATCCCGCGCGACCCCGCTTCCTGCTGACGGTTCACGGCCTGGGATACAAGTTCGCGGAGTAGGCGCAGCGCGCCGCCGACGGGATCTCCCGCGGGCGGGGCGCCG
>CAZNDO010000035.1:0-21816 GCA_964571855.1 uncultured Gemmatimonadota bacterium | reverse complement strand
GCTCTGCGGCGCGGCCGGAGGCCCGGACGGCCGGAGGCCGCCGCCGCAGGAGCGATGGCCTCCGCCGGGACGGCGGAGGCCGAGCGCCCGCCGCGGAGGACCCGCCGGGGCCGCCACCGCAAGCCCGACCTCGGGGCGCCGGCGTCACGCCGCGACGGGATCCACCGCCCCCCCGCTCGCCGGAGCTTCGTCCACCGGGAACACGAGCGTGACGGTCGTCCCCGTCCCCGCCGCCGACGCGATCGCGATCGACCCCCCGTAGTCCTCCATGATCGCCTTGCAGATGGGCAGCCCCAGCCCGGCACCGCCCGTCTTCGTGGAGAAGCTGGGCTCGAAGATGCGCGGCAGGTTCTCCGCCGGGATCCCCACGCCGGTGTCGTGGATCGTCACCATGTTCGTGCCGTTGTCGCGCCACGCGCGCACGGCGAGATCCCCGCCGTCCGGCATCGCCTGGATGGAGTTCTCGATGAGGTTGATGAAGAGGCGCATCACCTCGTCGCGGTCCACGCGCGCGAACAGCGGGGCGTGCGGCGCGTCCAGCCGGAAGTCCACCTTGCGGTCCCGCGCCTCGCCGTACAGCCGCTGCGCCTCCCCGAGCAGCTTGCCGAGGTCCTCGCGCTGCAGGCGCCGTCCCGGCATGCGGGCGTAGTCCGCGAACTCGATGGCGATGCGCCGCAGCGCCTCGCACCGGTCCACGATGGTCTCCGTGGACTCCTCCAGGATGCGGTCGAACTTCGGGTGGCGGTCGCGCCACGCCTGCCGGAGGTGCTGCGCCGACAGCTTCATGGGCGTGAGCGGGTTCTTGATCTCGTGCGCCACCTGCCGCGCCATCTCCGCCCACGCCGTGATCTTCTTGGAGCGGATCAGCTCCGTGAGATCCTCGAACACGGCCACCGCCCCCTGCGCGCGCCCCGCGCGGTCCACGAGCGGAGTGGCCACGAGCCGCAGCGTGCGCGGCAGCCCCTCGGGGTCGGCCGCGCCGCCGGGCGTCTCCAGCTCGGTCACGATCTCCGCGCGCTTCCCGGCCAGCACGGGCCGGACGGTGTCCAGGATCGTGCGGAGCGCGTCGTGGCCGCGCACCTCCGCGGGATCCGCCCCCGTCACCGCCTCGGGGTCCACCGCGAGGATGCGCGCCGCCGCCTCGTTCACGGTGGCGATGCGCCCTTTCGCGTCGAAGCTGACCACGCCCGAGCCGACGTGCCGGATGATCGCCTCGATGTACTCCCGCCGCTCGCGGTCGCGCGCCTCGGACTCCGCCAGCTGCTCCGACATCAGGTTGAACGAGCGCACGAGCCGCCCGATCTCCCCGGTGGCGCGCGAGGCGATGCGCTCGCCGAGACGCCCCGCGCGGATCCGCTCCGCGCCCTCGGTCAGCTCGGAGATGGGGCGCGTGAGGCGGTTCGCGAGCAAGAGCGCGCCGCCGATCGCCGCGGCGATCACGAACAGGCACAGGTAGTAGATGCGCGACACCACGAGCGTCGCGTCGGGGTCCAGCCAGCCCGGATGCGGCGCCAGCGCGGTGAGCACGCCGGCGGGGCGCCCGTGCTCGTCGCGCAGCGGCGCGTAGCTGGCCAGGAACGACGTGCCCCCGGCGCGCGCGGGGCGGAACACGCGCTGCGCGCCCTGCAGCTCGATCCGCAGGAACGCCCCGGGGTCCACGAGGTCGGACAGGATCTCCGAGCGGTACAGCTCCGGCTTCGACGTGGCGGCCAGGCGCCCCGCACCGAAGAAGCCCACCGGGGATCCCACGCGCCGCTCCAGGTCCGCGGCCAACGCCGCATCCACCCACTGGAACGCGAGCACGCGCGCGGGCTCCTGCGGCGCCTCGGCCTC
Organism: uncultured Gemmatimonadota bacterium; assembly: GCA_964571855.1. GTDB lineage: Bacteria > ARS69 > ARS69 > ARS69 > ARS69 > CAYYFX01. Next base: position 19,983 of record CAZNDO010000035.1, on the reverse strand, counting down.
CAGCGGCACGAGCGCGCACGCCACGAGTTCCGGGCCGCGATGCCGGAAGAACTCCAGCGGCGCGTCCGCGAGGTCCATGACCGCCGGCAGCAGCGAGAGCTGCACGTCCGCCTGCGGGCTCGCGCCGAGCAGCTTCCCCGAGGGCGACAGCACGACGATCCCGTCCACCGACGCCGGGGTGGAGAGCTCCCGGTAGCCCGCCTCGCCGTCCAGGATCGCGCGGACCTCCTCGGACGCCGCGGCGTTGCGCGCGGCGTCCACCAGGCGCCGTCCGATCAGCTCGCGCGAGACGCGCAGGTCCTCCTCCAGGCCCGCACGGAACTGGTCGCGCTTCTGCTGCACGAAGAGGTTCCGGCCGAGCACGCCGAGCAGGATGGTGGGCAGCAGCGACACGAGCAGGAACCCGGCGATCACGCGCTCGCGGAAGCCGATGCGCGGCAGCGCGAAGCGGCGCGCGCCGCTGTGGTCCGGGAGAGCGCGCGCGAGCATCGAGAGGACCGCCATGGACCCGATGCCGAGCAGCAGCGTCACGAGGGCCGCGCGCACGAGCAGCCCGGCCCCGTGCACGACGCCGTGCCGCTCGATGCCGAACGTGAGGTAGCCCACCGTGTCCTCGCCGTCCCGCTCGCGCACGCAGTACAGGTCCCACAGCTTCCGCCCGATCCGCCGCGGCTCCCAGCGGCCCTCCACGGCGGGGTCGGCGAGCGCGTCCATGATCGTGGACGGCACGCGGCTCAGCAGTCCCTCCTCCAGGTCCGTGGACGAGACCAGCCGGTCGCCGCGGTACCGGTCCACCCGCTCCGGCACGCTCGTGGCGAAGCGCTGGTACTCCGTGGGCGCCTGGAACGTGGCGAGCAGGCCGGACGCTGTCCGGGGGGCGCCCTCCGGCCGCCCGAGCTCGTCGTACCACGCGATGGACAGCTCCACCGTGCCCGAGGCGCCCTCCCCCGTGCGCGCGCCCACCGCCGTGGAGTACACGTCCACCCGCTCGGAGCCGATCTCCTCGCGACGGAACCGCGTGCCGCGTCGCGGCGCCTGCATGGACACGATCTCCGGCGGATAGCCCAGGCTGAACTCCGAGAACGAGCGCCCGGACCGGTCCCACAGCCGGATGAACGACCCCGCGGGCAGGCTGGACAGCGGGCTCTTCGCCCAGAGGACGAACGCGAGGTTCGCGCCCTTCGGTCCCGGTCCTTCGGTCAGCGCCTCCACGAGCTCCGGCGACGCCGCCACGCTCTCGGCGATGCGCTCGACCAGGAAGTGCCGCGACGAGGACGGGCTCTCGGTGTGGTCCACCGCGTACAGCTCCACGAGCTCCCGCCGCCGCGCCTCCACACCGGTCAGCAGCGGCGGGAAGTTCGCCACCGCGGCCAGCAGCGACGCCGCCAGCCCGAACGCGGCCGCTGACCGCACGCCGCGCCGGCGCAGCGCGTGGAACGCCGCGAGCGCCGCGAGGGCGGGCAGCGGGCGGAGGAAGTCCCCGGGCACCGACGCGCTGGGTCCCACGGTCTTCACTGCCGCGGCGAACCACGCGCACGCCAGGACCAACCCGGCGCCCACGACGGGCCGCCACCGCGCGCACAGGGCGCGCGCCGCGCTGCCGAGCGCGTCCCCCAGCGTGAGGAACGCGAGGCCGAAGGCGAGGAGCGCCGCCTCCAGCGTGGCCACCGGTACGGACGTGAACGGGTCGAGCCCGTCGTACAGGGAGACGTTCGCGTTGTGCGCGATGTCCGCCACCTGGCGCCAGTGCCGGGCGAGAAGCGAGCCGACCAGCAGCGCGAGCAGCGCGCCGGGCACGACGGCGAGGCGCGAGCGCGCGGCAAGCGCCCCCAGCCGGGGCTCGAAACCCACGACGAGGCGCCGGATCTCGCGCGTGACGAGGAACAGCGCCACCGCGGTGAGCAGCGCGTCCGCCGGGGAACGCAGCAGCCCGCCCCACCGGATCGAGGCGAACCAGGACGGGTCGAAGGGCTCCATCCCCTCCAGACCCGTGCGCGAGGCGACGCCCCGCAGGAGGAGCCGCCCGCCGGCAACGAGCGCGATGCGCGCGAGCGGCGCGACGGGCGCCGGCAAGGCGCCCGCCCGCGCCCAGATCCGCAGCGCGGCCAGCGCGGCGAGCAGCGCCAGCAGCACGTCGCGCAGCCGCCGCAGGCCGAGCTGGCTATCGGCGAGCCATGCGTCACGGGACAAGCCGGTCAGCGACACCCGCCCCGCCACGTCGTCCGTCGACGTGAGGATCGCCGCGGAGCACGACGCCACCTCCCCGCGCGCGTCGATCTTCACGTTCCCGGCGCGCAGCGACCGCACGTCCGCGCCGTCGGCCACGTCCAGCACGAGGGCCACGCTGGCGCGCGCGCCGCCGCCGCCCTCGAGACGCTGCAGCACGTCCTGCACGCGCAGCAGCCGGCTCTCCAGCGGGTACTGCACGCGGAGCGGGCGCTGGTACGCCACGTACCCGAGCGGCGCCCCGGCCGCCCCCGCCACGGGGTGCACCACCTCGAGCAGCGTGTAGATGTTCCCCTCGCGGATCTCGACGGTCTCCGAGTCCCCCTGCGGCTCGTGCGCCAGCATCATCGTGGCGGGCGGCGACCACCCGCCCCACGCGCGCGGCCGGCCCCGCAGGTCGTAGATCGTGACGCCCGCGTCCGCGCCCTCGGGGAAGCGCTGCAGGAGGTCCAGGAACACGGGACGGCGCGCGTTCTGCGCGTGCGTGTCGTCCCCGGACAGCAGCGTGCGGGTGTCCGGGTCGTCGCCGATCGCGCGGACCTGCCCGAGCGCCGAGGCGCCCTCCTCGCGCAGGAAGGCCACGATCCCCTCGACCCGCCGCGTGAGCTCGGACGCGGCGGACTCCTGCCACCGCGGGCCGCGCTCGCGCTCCCCGAGCAGGAGCCCGCCCTGCAGGAGGGCGCAGGCCACGGCCAGCGCGGCGATGAAGCGGTCCGTGCGCGTGCGGCCGGCGAGGACCGCCACCGCCGCCGTCGCGGCCATGAGCGCGAGGATCGCGACGTGGGCCGGCATCGGGCGGACCCCCTACCGATCGATGGACCGGATCTCCCCGATGTACCAGGCGCCGTCGCGCTTCCGGAGCGAGATGTAGACGCGATCGGTCCGCGGTCCATTCCCGCCGCCGTCGAGATCGCGGACGGCCACGGCGTACGGGGAGCGCCCGCGGGAGTCCAGGTTCCAGTAGCGCTCGAACTCGAAGCGCTCCGTCTCGGTGAACGCGAACATGTCCTTCACGAGGAAGTACGCCTGGTCCCGGTTGAACCAGCCGCCGCGGGGACCGGCCGTGGCCATGGCGATGCGCACGCGATCCTCCGGATCCAGGAGCGCGACGACCGCGTCCGCGTCCTCCTCGGCCCAGGCCTTCTCCAGCGCGGCGAACACCGCCAACGGTCCGTCCGGCACGCCGGGGGGCAGGTCCGCGCGCCCGATGCCGGGATCCAGCTCCGCGTCCGGGGCCGCCGTGGAGTCCGCGCGCACCGCGACCGCTCCGCCGAGCAGCGGGAGCAGCGCGACAATCAGGCCAAGACGGGACCGCGACACCACGTGCCTCCGGGGAGGGGCCGCGCGGGATCGGTTACGGCGAGGAGCCCGCGCGTCCCCATCATAGGTCCGGGGTCGCGCAAGGGTCAACGCGGGCGCAAGGGCCGGGAGCACCCAACCCGTTGCCCCGCAGGCACTTCAAGATCGCGACGGCCGCGGCAGCGCGTGTCCTAGGACGCCTTGGCGGCGGCTCCCTTCCCGGAGGATGCCGCGGCCTTCCCCTTGGAGGTGGCGGGCGCCGGCGGCACGGCCGGGGCCCCCTTCACCTTCCGCGGGAAACGCCGGTCCCACTCGTACACGATCGGCGTGGCCACGAAGTCCGTGGAGTACACGCCGCAGACGACCCCCACCGTGAGGGCGTAGGCGAAGTCCCAGAGCACCTCGCCGCCGAAGAACAGCAGAGCCAGCGTGGACATGAGGACCGTGCCGGACGTGATGATCGTCCGGCCGAGCACCTGGTTGATGCTCCGGTTCAGCACCGCCTCGACCGGCTCCCGCGTGGGGACGCGGAGGTTCTCGCGGATCCGGTCGTACACCACGATCGTGTCGTTCAGCGAGAAGCCCACGATGGTGAGCAGCGCGGCGATCGTGACGAGCGAGATCTCGTGGCCGATCAGCACCAGCGCGCCCACCGTGACGATCACGTCGTGGGCCAGCGCCAGGATCGCGCCCACCGCGAAGCGGAACTCGAAGCGGAACGTGACGTACAGCAGGAGCAGGAACAGCGCGAGCACGATGGACTGGAACGCCGCGCCGCGCAGCTCCCCGCCCACCTTGGGGCCCACCGTCTCCTCGCGGCGCACCTCCACGTCCGGGAACGCGGCCAGGACGGCGGCCTTCGCGACGCTGTCGGCGCGCGCGGCCGGACCCTTGTCCGGGATCCGCACGAGCATCTCGTTCGCCTCGCCGAACCGCTGGATCTCCGACTGCCCGAGCCCCACGCCGTTCAGGGTCTCGCGGAGGGTGTCCACGGCCACGGGCTGCGGGAACCGCACCTGGAGGATCGAGCCCCCCGCGAAGTCGATGGAGTACTTGATGCCGTTCAGCCCGACGAGCGCGATGGATCCGAGGATGAGGATGGACGACAGGACGAACGCGTACTTGCGCTTGCCGATGAAGTCGATCCGCGTTTCCTTGAGGAACTGCATGACGGCGCCCCCTAGACCGGGATCTCGCGGACGCCGGCGCGCCGCATGAGGAGATCGAAGATCAGCCGCGTGACGAACAGCGCGGTGAACATGCTCACGACGATCCCGAGCGACAGCGTGACCGCGAACCCCTTCACCGGGCCGGTGCCGAACCAGAGCAGCGCCAGCGCGGCGAAGAGCGTGGTCACGTTGGAGTCGAAGATCGTGAGGAACACCCGGGAGTAGGCCCGGCTGATGGCGTTCCGGAAGGTCTGGCCGTGCCGCATCTCCTCGCGGAGGCGCTCGTAGATGAGCACGTTCGCGTCCACGGACATGCCCACGGTGAGCGCGAATCCCGCGATGCCGGGAAGCGTGAGCACGGCGTCGATGGAGACGAGCGCCGCCAGCATCAGCAGCAGGTTCAGGAACAGCGCGAACACCGCGATGCCCCCGGCCACCCGGTAGTAGATCACCATGAAGATCAGCACCGCCACGAACCCGTACAGGATGGCGCGGCTGCCGAGCTCGATGGAGTCCCGGCCCAGCGACGGGCCCACCGCGCGCTGCTCCTCGATGGTCAGCGGCACCGGCAAGGCGCCCGCGCGCAGCACGACGGCCAGGTCCGCCGCCTCCTGCGCCGTGAACTGCCCGCTGATGCTGGCGGAGCCGCCGCGGATCTTCTCGTGGATCTCGGGCGCGGACTTCACGCGGCCGTCCAGCACGATCGCCATCAGCTTGCCCACGTTCTCGCCGGTCGTGCGGCTGAACAGCCGGCGGCCGTTGCGGTCCAGGTCGAACTGGACCATGAAGTTCCCCGCGATGTTCGACGTGGCATCGGGCTGCGGGCGCGCGTCCTCCAGGACCTCGCCGGTCAGTTCGGCGCGCGAGTTCAGGAGGTACAGGTACCGGATGACGCCGCCGGTGCTCGCGTCCCCGGCCGTCTCCGCGTCCCAGTGCCACTCCACGTCGCCGGGGATGACGTTGGTGTTCGCCTCCAGCCAGTCCAGGTAGCTCGCCACGCGCGAGTACTCCGACTCCGCCACGAGCGAGACCTCGTTCATCGCCACGCGCCCCTGCCGGGGAACGAGCTGGACCCGCGACGCCAGGGGCCGGCCGCCGCTCGTGCGGATGTCCGCGAGGGCCCAGTCCGGCAGGACGCCGGGCGACGCCTCGGCCGCCGCCTCATCCGCCGCGGGCGCGGAGGCTGCCGAGTCGGCGACCGCCGCGGTGGCCGCGGTGTCTTCCGGCGCCTCGTCCATCTCCTCCGTGGTGTCCGCCAGCGCGGCGGTCGGGTCCGTCTGGGTCACGCCCGCGCGCCGCGCGAGCTCGAGGTCCATCCGCTCGACGAGCCGCCGCACCTCCGCCCCGGGACGGACCATCTTGAACTCGAGCACCGCCGCCTTCGAGACGATCTCCTGCGCGCGCGCGAGGTCGTCGATGCCGGCCAGCTCCACGATGATCCGCTTGTCCCCGGAAGCCTGCACCACCGGCTCCGTCACGCCGAACTGGTCGATCCGGTTGCGCACGATCTCCAGCGCGCGGTCGAGCACGTCCTTGCGGTCCGTGTCCGGCGCCAGCTTCGAATCGTCCAGCTCCAGGACGAGGTGCATGCCTCCCTGGAGATCCAGGCCGAGCCGCAGCGCCTGCGCCTTCAGGCGGTCCAGCTCGGCCGGATCCACGTGGGCGCGCTGGTCGGGGGTCATCCGGGAGAGGCGGATCGTGGGCCACAGGATCCAGAACGACAGGAGCACGGAGGCGAGGACCAGGATCACCCGCCAGCGGAGGTTCAAGTTCATCGGAGCGCAGACCTCGGGAGGGGCGCCCGGAACTTCCGGCCCGGGCACGGATCGGACACAAGGGCGACGAGCGTAGGGAGGGCCGCAAGCGGTGTCAACCCTCCGGGGAGGCCGCCGCGGGCGCGGGGGCCGGAGCGGGGACGACCCGGCGCGCGGGTCAGGCGGCGCGCGCCGCCCGGAGCACCGCGATCATCTCCCGGACCGCCTCGGCCAGGCCCACCAGGATGGCCCGCGACACGATGGAGTGGCCGATGTTCAGCTCCGCCAGCGGCCGGATCCGGCACAGCGGGATGACGTTCCGGTAGTCCAGGCCGTGCCCGGCCAGCGGCTCCAGCCCCATCTTCTCCGCCAGGGACGCCGCGTCGGCCACGCGCTCCAGCTCCGCGCGGATCGCCTCGGACGTGGCGGCGTTCGCGTACCGGCCGGTGTGCAGCTCCACCGCGTGCGCCCCGAGCCGGAGGCTCTCCTTCACCTGGTCCAGGTCCGGGTCCACGAACAGGCTCACGCGGATCCCGCCCTCCTTCAGCCGGGCGATCCGTGATCCGAGCGCGGCGCCGCCGGCCGTCACGTCCAGCCCGCCCTCCGTGGTCAGTTCCTCGCGACGCTCCGGGACCAGGGTCACCGTGTCCGGCCGCAGGGAGAGCGCGATCGCCACCATCTCGTCCGTGGCGGCCATCTCCAGGTTCAGCCGCGTGGTCACGACCTCGCGGAGCAGCCGCACGTCCCGGTCCTGGATGTGGCGCCGGTCCTCGCGCAGGTGCACCGTGATCTGGTCGCAGCCCGCCTCCTCGCACTTCAGCGCCGCCGCCACCGGATCCGGCTGCCGGCCGCGGCGCGCCTCCCGCACCGTGGCCACGTGGTCCACGTTCACGCCGAGTCGCATGGTCACCTCCCGGCGAGCATCGTGGGCGCGGGCTCCTCGAGCGCCCCCGGCCCCGCCAGCCCGGACACCGGCACGAGCCGGATCCCGAGCGCCCGCCACCGCGGCAGGGCTTCCTGCACCGCGGCCACCGTCTCCTCGCGCACGTGCCCGATGCCGACCGCCCGGCCGTGCCGCAGGGCGATGGCCTCCAGCTGCCCGGTCTGCACCGACGGCACCACCTCCGCCTCGTCGGTCCCGTCCAGGAACAGGTCGTTCGCGACCGTGCGCACGCCGGCCGCCCGCGCGCGGGACCCGACCACCGACGACGGCGTGGTCCGGCTGTCCAGGAAGAACACGCCGCGCCCGCGCGCGCGGATCTCCCCCAGCACGAGGTCCATCACGTCCGCATCCGCCGTGGCGCGCGATCCCATGTGGTTCGACACGCCCACGTGGCCCGGAACGCCGGCGAGGTTCCTCGCCATGCGCCGGCGGATCTCGGCCGGCGGCAGGTCCACGAGGATGGCGTCCTCGCCGGGGTCGTGGTGCCGCGCGTCCAGCGGCTCCATGGGCAGGTGCAGGATCACCTCGTGCCCGCGGGAGCGCGCGGCGCGCGCGAAGTCCGCCGAGTGCGCCAGCCCGGGCAGCACCGAGAAGGTCAGCGGTCCCTCCAGCTCCAGCAGCTCCCGGGCGAGGCCGACCGTGGTGTAGCCGAGGTCATCGAAGACGAGGGCGATGCACGGCGAGGCGTCCGGCGGCACGACGTCCCCGTCGAACGGGCGGTCCGCCCGCAACGTGACGCGGTGCGTGACCGCGTCCGCGGTGCCGAGCACCATCTCGAGCGCCTCCGGCCGGTCCGGGAACGTGCCCCGCTCCACGGCGTCCACGACGCGCCCGCCCCGTGCCTCCACCGCCTCGGCGATGGCCGCGTTCACGCCGGCGTACGTGGCCCGCGGCGGCAACGCCACCGTCCACCGCGCGGGCGCGCCGGGCCCCGCGACCGCCGGTTCCTCCGTCACGGCCGCGCGCTCCACGCCCTGCGCGCGCAGCGCGGCGTCCAGCGCGGCGGTGACCGGCGCCGCGTCCGCCGCTCCGGTGACGACGGGCGTGCGCGCTCCCAGCGCGACGCCGGCCGCGATGGCCGCGAGCACGCCCAGGAACACGCGCGGCGCGCGGGCGTCGTTGCGGGAAGGGCCGTGCGCGGGTGGGGTCATCGCGATCCGCTCCGGCGGGTGGGTGCGGGAGTGGGCCGCAGACTAGCAGAGCATCCCGGAAGCGAGAAGGGCCGGGATGCGCTCCCGGCCCTTCGGCGATCCCCTCGATCGGCGGTGCGCCTACAGCAGCGGAAGCTCCCGCTGCTCCTTGAGCTGGTACAGGCCCGGCTCGTCCGGATCCGGAACGACCAGGAACTCGAAGCGGACGTCCGAGATGGCGCCGCTGTTCTCGGCCCAGAGCACCTGCGCCGTGGCGTGCGTCAGCACGACGGTGCCGTCGGGCGTGTCCGTCTGGCTCAGGATCTCGATCTCCATCTCGATGCTGTCGATGGAGTTCCCGTTCTCCTGGCTGACGAAGTCGTCGTCGAACATGTTCCGCGCGATGCCGATCTCTTCCGTGCGAGCCCAGCTGTCCCCGGTCATCCAGGGGAAGTCGTCCACGTCCTGGCTCTGCGGGAAGAACTCGAAGTCGTCGTGCAGGAGGAGCTCGTACTCCGGGAGCCGCTGCTCCGTCCAGATGTACGCGTACTGCTCGATGGCCCCGTTCACCGAGTTGCGCGGCGGGATGCGCGTGTCGTCGTCCTTCCCCTTGTCCGAGTCCGGACTGAGGGGACAACCGGGGAGCATGATGACCAAGGCCAGAAGCCCCAGGACCGCCGGCGCGGTGCGGAGGGGACGCTTGAGTGAGACCACGGGAACTACCTCCGAGGGGATCGGGGGGCTCGGCGCTCGCTTCCGCGGGAAGCGATGGACCTGTAGCAATGCGCGGTGCCGGAACTCCTTCCGCCCGTGTCGGGGGTCTCGGGCCGGTTCCTTGGCCAGTGAACTGCCGGTCCGGACGGCCCTTGCGGACATTCCCGTTCCCGGAATCGGCGCCCCCATTGTATGGGGGTGGCCGCGTCCGTGTCAACGCCCCGCCCCGGTTTCGGCACCGGAGCGACCGGACCTAAGCGCCTCTCCGCCAGCCGCTTGCGCGGGCGCACCGTCGCCCCCGCGAGCGCGTCACAGCAGCCGGCTCCGACCCTTCAGGCGGCCCCAGGACTCCACGGTCTCCGGGGTGATCACGTCGAGCCAGTGATGGATCAGCCAGTCCCCCGTGGGCTCCTGCCGGATCTCGAACCAGGCCTCGCCCTGGTAGACGTCCGCCCCGTCCGCGCGCTGGAGCGTCAGCGTGTAGTCGTACTTCTGCAACCGGCCGCCCTCCACGAGCTGCTCGCTGATCAGGGACAGGGACAGCGTCACGGACTCCGCTCCCGCCGCGATGCTCTCGGCGGTCTCCGTCTCCACGTCCCGGGTCCAGTCGTCGTACACCGGCTCGCCGGGGCGCTCGATGGCCAGCTGGGCGATGTCCGCCGCGTCCGGCTCGAAGGTGAAGTCCTCCGTGAAGGCACGCAGGTAGTCGCCGAACGTCCCCGCCTCCAGCGCGGCGCGCAGGTTCTCCACGACGATCTCCGGCGACGTGGGCGGGACCCAGACGCTGTCCCCGCCCTCGCCCTCCTCGGCCTTGCGGGTGTCGAACAGGCACCCCGCCCCGGGAAGCCACAGCGCGGCCGCGACCACGAGCGCGAGGTCCGCCAGGCGACGACGCGTCACGAGCCACCCCCGTTCTGCCCCGGCTTGCGGAAGGGCTGGTATTCCAGCGACAGCCGGATGGTGAAGAACCGCCGGTCCACGTCGGTCACGCGATCCCCGGCCTTCCTCGTCCAGGACGCGTCCAGATCCGTGAGGATGTTCTTCAGGAACCGCTTCTTCCCGGAGAGGCCGAAGGAGAACTCGTCCGTGCGGAACCGGCCGCTGGAGCGCTTCTCGCCCTCCACCACGCTGTACTGGTCGTCGCCGTCGCGGCGGTAGAGCGTGCGGAGCTGCAGCCCCCACGGCATGTTGTACAGGACCTGGGTCTCCACGCGGAACCGGTGCACCTCCCGGGAGCGGGCGAAGCGCCGCACGCCGTCGTCCCCCGGGCGATAGCTGCCCTCGTCCGAGATCTCGTACGTCCCGAGCACGTCCGACGTGACGTTCTCCGTGAGGGATCGCTGCCACCGCTGCCGCGTGGAGAACCGGCGCGTCAGGAAGTTCCGGTCCTCGTCGAAATCGTACACCGCGTACCGGGCGTCCGCCGAGAACTCGCCGGTGACGCTGTTCCCGGCCGCGCGCAGCGAGTACGTGGGCGTGATGATGTACGCGTAGTCCGACTTGTTCTCCCGCGACTTCTGCGCGTTGATGTTCACCGTGTCGTTCTTGCGCACGTCCATCTTCACCGCCGTGTTCAGCGCGGGGCTCACGATGTAGTTGATCGTGAAGATGCCGCGCTGGTTCCGCAGGTCGCGATCGCCGGTGTTCGCCTCCTTGTCGTCGAACACGAACGAGTCCAGCGTCACGTCGTAGTTCGCGGTGAAGTCCACGGCGTCCGTGAGGATCTGCTTCCAGTTCAGGTTCGCGGACTCCTTGTCCACGATGCCGGCCTGCGTGGTCAGGGAGTTCCGGTCCTCCCGGCTCCGCCCCAGCTTCACGGTCCAGTTGCTGGCCTCGGTGGGGTTCCAGCGGACCTCGGCGTCCGTTCCGCCGCTGTTGGTCCGGCTGAACTTCCCGCGCTCCAGCTCGTAGTCGAAGCCGCTGCGGCTCACGCGGCCGGACAGCTTCAGCTCGAACCCGCTCCAGGGCTTCCCCTCGACGTTGAGGTTCGCGTTGTCGGACGTGTTCCGCCGCGTCTCCTGCCGGCCCGAAACCGAGTCCTCCTGGGCGATGTACTGCGTGCGATCGCGCAGCAGCCCGGCCGCCATGCGCACGGTCCAGATCGGTCCGATCCTCGTGTCCCCGGAGAACTGGAGGTTGTTGGTGAGGTTGCGGTCGTCGGTCTCCGTCACGCGGATCTCCGTCACCGGCTGGCCGTCGGGCCCGACCACGGGGAAGTTGTTCTCGTCGAGGACGGTCTCCACCCGTTCCTCGCGGCGCGTGCCGCGATCCGTGTTCCCCTTGTAGTCGAACGACAGGTTGCCCGCGGGGAGCACCCGCTTGAGCGTGGCGCCCCAGCTCGGCGTGAGCTGCCGGGATTCGCCGTCCGTGATCTCGGTGCGGTAGTCGTCCCGCCCGGCGGCGATGCCCAGATCCGCCGTTCCGGTGCCCGCCCAGCCCAGGCTCCGCTGGCCGAGCAGGCGCGCGTTCACGCTCGTGGAGTTCGACCGGGACTCCAGCACGTCCCCGCGGCGCTGTTCCGTGCCGGACCGGTTGAACGAGACCGTGGAGGACGTCTGTTCCCCGAACCGGCGCGTGAACGTCGTGGCGAGCGACCGGTCGTCGCGGACCTTGTTCGTGGACTCGTTGAAGTTGTCGGCCTCCCGGAACGTCGTGGTCAGCGTGCCCCACGGCAGCGGCACCGGCGACGTCAGCTCGTTCACGAAGTCGAAGCTGTCGCGGTTCTCCGTGTACCGGGTCGTGAGCTTCGGATCGAAGGAGGTCTTCAGGTCCACGCGCGTGGCCAGGATGGAGTCCGCCACCGCGGAGACGGAGTCGCGCAGCGCCAGGATGCTGTCCGGCGCGAAGATCTGGAAGCCGAACGCGTCGGTGAGCTTGTCCAGCGGACGGTCGCGCAGGTCGTCGTCCAGCAGGCGCGTCAGGTCGGCCTGCGGGTCGTACTCCCACCAGAAGCCGTTGATGCCCTCGCCGGGGCGCAGCTCCTCGTACACGCGGATCGCGCCGTCGGTGGACAGGAACGTGCGCGGGTTCGGCGCGGCGGTGGAGTCCGCCGCGGTCGTGTCGGCGGCGGAGCCGCCGGCCGCGGCGCTCTCGTCGTCCTGCCCCGCGGCGGGTGCGCCGAGGCCGGCGGCGGCGAGCAGGGCCGTCGCCAGGGCGAGGAGAGCGCGCGCGGATGCCGCGTTCATGCCGGCCCCCCGTGCGCGCGCCGCAGGAGTCCCGGCCAGATCGCGGGGTCCACGTCCTCCGGGCGCGCCGTGTCCGGGAGCCCGGCCGCCACCAGCGCCTCCGCCCACGCCGCCTCCGGCGCAGCCGGGTCCGCCAGCGTCTTGCGCAGCATCTTGCGGCGCTGGCGGTACGCCCGGTTCACGGCGTCGCGCAGCGCCGGCGGAACGTCCGCCCCCGGGATCCGCGTGAACCTGAGGACCACCGACACCACCTCCGGCGCGGGCAGGAACGCGCCCTTGCCGACCTCGAAGAGCCGCTCCACGCGCCACAACTGCCGCAGGAGCACCGCGATCGCCCCGAGCCCGCGCCCGCCGGCCCCCGCCACGAGCCGCGCGCCCACCTCCTTCTGGAGCATGAGCACCGCGCGCTCCAGGCGCGCCGGCGGCTCGGTCAACCGCGCCAGCACCGGACCCGTGATCGAGTACGGGAGATTCGCCACGAGCGCGCGCGCGTCCGGTGCCAGCCGCTCCAGGTCCGCGGTCAGCGCGTCGCCGCGCACGAGCGTGAACCCCGCCCGCGAGCCCAGCTCGGCCTCCAGATAGTCGGCCAGCCGGCGGTCGATCTCCACCGCGGTCACGCACACGCCGGCGTCGAGGAGCGGCACGGTGAGCGCCCCCAGCCCCGGCCCGATCTCCACGACGTGCTCCCCCGGCGCGGCCTCGACGGCCTCCGCGATGCGGCGCGCCACGCGCGTCTCGTGCAGGAAGTTCTGCCCGAACCGGCGGCGGGGAGCGATCTCGCGCTGCTTGAGGAGGTCGCGCAGGGATTTCGCGGCGGCGATGGCGCCGGACCTCGGCCGGGGAATCGTGTCGGGGGCGGGGGCGAAGAGCCGCGTCATTCTATCACGCGGCACCCGCCTCCGCGACGGGGGGCTCCGGGGGGAATCCGAACAGGGCGGCCGCCGTGCGCGACGTGGTCTCGCGGACCTCGCGCACGTCCTTGCCCAGCTTCTCCGCGAGGATCTCCGCGACCCGCCCCACCCACGCCGGCTCGTTCCGCTTGCCCCGGTTCGGCGTGGGCGTCATCCACGGGGCGTCGGTCTCCAGCATCATGCGGTCCAGCGGGACGATGGCCAGCACGTCGTCCACGGTCCTCCCCTTCGCGTACGTGACCGAGCCGGTCCACGAGATGCAGAAGCCCAGCGCCATCGCCTCCTTCGCCTCGGCCGGACCGCCCGAGAAGCAGTGCAGCACGCCGCGCACCCCGTCCACCTTGCGGATGCCGCGGAGCACGTCCGCGTGCGCGTCGCGGTCGTGGACCACGACCGGCAGGTCCAGCTCGCGCGCGAGGCGGAGCTGCGCGTCGTAGGCGCGGTGCTGCGCGTCGCGCGGGGCCCAGTTGCGGTACCAGTCCAGCCCGATCTCGCCGATGGCCACCACCTCGGGCAGCGCGGCCCACGCGCGCACGTGCTCCTCCGCCACCGGCCCCCACTGCGGCGACTCGTGCGGGTGGATGCCGACGGCGGCGCGCACCGCGGGGAAGCGCCGCGCGATGTCCACGCCCCGCGCGCACTCCGGCAGCCCGATGCCGGGCACGAGCACGCCGTGCACGCCCGCGGCGCGCGCGCGGTCCAGCGTCTCGTCCAGGTCGTCCCCGAACGCGTCCACGTTGAGGTGGCAGTGCGAGTCGATCACGACGCCCTCACGACACCTTCGCGCCGGGCGCGATGGCGTCCGACGGCGCGAGCAGGGTGAGCTTCTCCCCGTCCTTCGCCGCGAGGATCATGCCGCGGGACTCCACGCCGCGGATCACGGCCGGCTCGAGGTTCGCCACGATCACGACCTGCCGCCCCGGCAGCGACTCCGGCGCATAGTGCGCGGCGACTCCCGCCACCACCTGGCGCTTCTCGCGGCCGAGGTCCAGCGTGAGCCGGAGCAGCCGGTCCGCTCCCTCCACTCGGGCGGCGGACTCGATCGTGGCCACGAGCAGTTCGGTCTCGCGGAAGCGGTCGATTGAGATGGGGCCGCCGGCCGCACCGCCCTTCGCCGCCTTCGCCGCCACGGGCGCGGGTGCGCCGCCGTGCCCCGCGTCCGCCTTCGGCGCGGCCGGCGCCTTGCCCGCGGCCTCCCCGGCCGCCGCCCGGTCCAGGCGCGGGAACAGCGGCTCGCCGGGACGCACGACCCACGCGGGGCGGTCCCGCCACGCGCACGCATCCCGCCACGGCGCGGGATCCCCGGGCAGGCCGAGCCGCTCGCGCAGCCGGCGGGCCTTGCGCGGGATGGCCGGCTCCAGCAGCTCGCCGGCGATCCGGATCGCCTCCAGGATCTCGGAGAGCACGCCCGCCAGCTCGTCCGCGCGGGACGCGTCCTTCGCCAGCTCCCACGGCTTCGCCTCCTGCACCGCGCGGTTCGCGGCGCGCACGAGTTGCCAGGCGGCCTCGAGCGCCGCGGTGGGATCCAGGTCCCGGTACGCCGCCGCCACGTCGCGCGCGGCCGCGGCCGCCACCGGCGCGAGCCCCGTGCGATCCGCGCCCGCGTCGCGCCCGGCCGCGATCCTCCCGTCCAGGAACTTCAGCGTCATCTCGGTCGTGCGCTTGAGCAGGTTGCCCAGGTCGTTCGCGAGATCCGCGTTCGTGCGCGTGATGAAGCCGTCCCAGGTGAAGTCCCCGTCCTTGCCGAACGAGATCTCGCGCAGCAGGAAGTAGCGCAGCGCGTCCGGGCCGGTGCGCTCCACGACCTCGAGCGGGTTCACGATGTTCCCCAGCGACTTCGACATCTTCTCGCCGGAGTGGTAGATGAACCCGTGCCCGAACACGGTCCGCGGCAGCGGCAGGCCGGCCGCCATGAGCATGGCCGGCCAGATCACGCAGTGGAAGCGCGTGATGTCCTTGCCCACCACGTGCACGTCCGCCGGCCACCAGCGCGCCGACGCCGCGTCGTCCGTGCCGAAGCCGGTGGCCGACAGGTAGTTCGTGAGCGCGTCGAACCACACGTACACGGCGTGCTCCGGATCGTCCGGGAACGCGATGCCCCACGTGACGCCCGCGCGCGACACCGA
Organism: uncultured Gemmatimonadota bacterium; assembly: GCA_964571855.1. Classification (GTDB taxonomy): domain Bacteria; phylum ARS69; class ARS69; order ARS69; family ARS69; genus CAYYFX01. The sequence continues at coordinate 4,526 of CAZNDO010000035.1, read as the reverse complement.
GATGTCCGACAGCCCGGACTCCAGGAACGACACGATCTCGTTGCGCCGCGTCTCGGGGCGGATGAACCCCGGGTTCGCGCGGATGTGCTCCAGCAGCCGGTCCCGGAACGCGGACAGGGCGAAGAACCAGTTCTCCTCCTCCACCCAGCGCGGCTTCGTCCGGTGGTTCGGGCACATGCCGTCCACCAGGTCCTTCTCCGTGTAGAAGGCCTCGCATCCCTCGCAGTACCAGCCGGCGTACTTGTCCTTGCGCAGCCAGCCCGCCTCGCGCACGCGCCGCACGATCTCCCGCACCGCCGCGTGGTGGCGCGGCTCGCTCGTGCGGATGAAGTCGTCGTAGGAGATGTCCAGCCGCTCCCAGGCGTCGCGGAACACGCCCTCCATGCGGTCCGTGTACTCGCGCGGCGTGAGCCCCGCCGCCTTCGCCGCCTTCTCCACGTTCGTGCTGTGCTCGTCGTTGCCCATGACGAAGCGGACGTCGCAGCCCAGCCGACGGTGCGCGCGCACGAGGCAGTCCGCGGCGATCTTCTCGTACGCGGTCCCCAGGTGGGGGTGCGAGTTCACGTAGTCGATGGCGGTGGTGAGGTAGAACTTCTCGGGCACGGGGGTCTCCGGACGCGGATGCGGGGCGCGGTTTGCCCGCGATTCTCCGCGCGCCGGAGCGGCGGGTCAAGCGCTCAGCGGAGCTTCGTGGAGGACAGCCAGGGCGCGGGGTTCACGGGCTCGGCGTCCTTGCGGATCTCGAAGTGCAGCACGTCGCCCAGCAGCGACCCGGTGTCGCCCACGGAGGCGATGACCTCCCCCGCGCGCACCACGTCGCCCACGCTCACGAACACCTTCGACGTGTGCGCGTACAGCGAGTAGTAGCCGTCGCCGTGGTTCACGATGATGCACTGGCCGTAGCCGGGGAGCCAGTCCACGTAGTCCGCGCGGCCGTGGTGCACGGCGATCACGTCGGACTCCTTCTCGGCCTGGATATCGATGCCGCCGTTGAACGTGGACGTGCCGAAGCGCGGGTCCTTCTGCACGCCGAACCACCGCGACACCTTCCCCTGCACGGGCCACGGCAGCCGTCCCTTCGCGGACGCGAACGCCGTGCCCTCCGCCGGCAGCTCCTGTCCCGGCGCGGTGCGCGCGCGGGCCCGCTCCTCCAGCTCGGCGAGCAGCGTCTTCAGCGCCTTCTCCGACGCCTCCAGCTCGGTCACGAGCTGCTGCTTCTTCCGCTTCTCCTGCCGCACGGAGTCGAGCAGCGAGCTGCGGTCCTCGCGCGTGCGCACCAGCTTGTCCCGCTCGCCCTCCGACTCCTCCCGGATGGCGCGGACCTCGTCCTGCTTGCGCGCCAGCTCCGCCTCCGTGCGCTTCACCACGGCGAGCTGCTCGCGCACGTCGTCCGCGAGCTTGCGATCCTGCGCCGCCACCAGCAGCAGCCAGTCGAACCGGCGCACCAGGTCCACGGCGGACGTGGCCCCCAGCATGACCTGCAGCCCCGGCTTCTCGCCCACCTTGTAGATGTTCCGCAGCCGCCGCGCGAGGATGGCGCGGCGCTCCTCCAGCTTCGCCTGCTGCTGCTCCAGCCGCGTCCGCGTGCGCGCCAGGTCGCCGGCGAGCCGCTCCTCCTTGCGGACCAGCCCGGACACGAGCCGGGCCTTCAGCGTGATCTCGGAGTCGATGGAATTGAGCTGCGTGAGGATCTTCGTCTCGCGCGCCGCGACGGTCTTCTGCTCCTGCTTGGCGCGCTCCAGCTCCTGGCGGATGCGCTCCAGCTCCGCGGACTCCCCCGCGATCCGGTCGGCCAGCCCCGGGTCCGCGGGCGCCGCGGCGTCGCCGCCGGCCTGCGCGAGCGCGGGCGCGGCGCCGAGCAGCAGCGCGAGCGCGGCGAGGAGGCCGGCCCGGCGCAACGGCGTCACCACTTCCGGAGGAAGCCCTGGAGCGAGACCACGCTGCCGAGGCCGCCCAGGAACATCCCGAACGCGAGGAACCCCAGGATCATGGGGACGGACAGGCCCACCACCTCGGGCACGCGGGAGCCGAGGAACGCGGTGAGGCCGGCCAGCAGCGCCGCCGCGAGCACCGCCGCCATCCCGCCCTTCAGCACGCCCTCGATCACGAAGGGCCGCCGGATCACGCCGATCGTGGCGCCCACCATCTTCATCAGCTCGATCATCTCGCGCCGCGCGATCAGCGTGAGCTTCACGGTGTTCGCCACGACCACGAGCGAGCTGAGCGCCACGACGATCCCGAGGAACAGGTCCACCAGCACCAGCACCACGATGATGCGGTTCAGCCGGCCCACCCACTCCTTGCCGTACTTCACCTCGTCCACGCCGGCCATGCCCCCGATCTCGGCGGCCATGCGATCGATCCGGTCCGTGGACTTCCAGTCGTCGAAGAGCGTGATCTCGAACGTGTCGGGCAGCGGGTTCGTCTCCAGCGCCTCCAGCAGGTACTCGCGCTCGCTCAGCTCGCGGCGGAACTCCGACAGCGCCTCGTCGCGCGTGAGGTAGCGCACGCCGGCCACGCCGGGGTGCTCGCGCAGGAACGAATCCAGCGTCTTCAGCTCCGCATCGCGGATCTCCTCGTTCACGAACACCTGCATCTCCACCTGGCGCTGCACCGCCTGGATGGCCGCGCGCAGGTTCACGGTGATGAGCAGGAAGATGCCGAGCACGAACAGCGACAGCCCCATCACGGCCACCGACGTGAGCGAGAGCAGCGGCGCGCGCCGGATGTTCAGGAAGCCCTCGCGGAACGTGAACCCCAGCGTGCTCACAGCGGCTGCACCCGGATGCCGGAGGGGGGACGGACCGCGGCGGGCGGCGGCGGCGCGGCGCCGGCCGCGCCGTTGGACGGCAGCGTGGCCGCCGGCGGGACGTCCGCCACGAGGCGGCCCTGGTCGATCACGAGCGTGCGCGCGCGGAACTCCCGCGCGATGGACACGTCGTGCGTGGCCACGAGCACGGCGGTGCCGCCCGCCGAGACCTTCTTCAACACCTTGAAGATCTCGCGCTTCGTGGCGTCGTCGAGGTTGCCGGTGGGCTCGTCGGCGAGCACGACCATCGGGTCGTTCACGATGGCGCGCGCGATGCCGACGCGCTGCTGCTCGCCGCCGGACAGCTCGTCCGGCATCGAGTCGCCGCGCCCGGCCAGGCCCACCGCCGCGAGCGCGCGCACCACGCGGCGGTGCAGCCCGCTGCCGCCCGACCCCGTGGCCTTCAGGACGAACGCCACGTTGTCGTGCGCGGACCGGTCCGGCAGCAGCCGGAAGTCCTGGAAGACCATCCCGATGCGCCGGCGGATGAACGGCAGCTGCTTCTTCTTCGCCTTGCCGTTCACGTGCCCGTCGAGGACGAGCTCCCCTTCCGTGGGGCACTCCTCGAAGCTCAGCAGCTTCATGAGCGTGGTCTTCCCGGCGCCGGACGTGCCGGTGAGCACGACGAATTCCCCCTTCTGCAGGGAGAACGTGACGTCGCGCAGGCCCCAGCGGCCGTTGCGGTACTGCTTGCCGACCTTGGTGAGCGAAATCATGGCCTTCCCCGGATCGGCAAGAATCGACCAGGAATTGAACTGGAAGGGGTGGGCACCCGCCCCCGCCGTTCCCCCGCCGGGCGTGCCCACCGCCCGGACCCCGGGGGGAACGTAGGCCCCGCGCGGATCGCCGGTCAAGGGACGGCTCCGGGGGAAACCCCGTGCTATGGTGCCGCCCGGGCGCGCCGGCGGGCGGCCGGGAGGGGACGGATGAAGCTGGCCACCTGGAACGTGAACGGGCTGCGCGCCCGGCTGGACTTCCTGAAGATCTGGCTGCAGGACCGCCGGCCCGACGTGGTCGGCCTCCAGGAACTCAAGCTGGACGACGAGGCGTGGGCCCGGGACGAGTTCGCCGCCGCCGGCTACGACGCCCTCATCCACGGCCAGAAGGGCTGGAACGGCGTGGCGATCCTGGTCCGCCACGGCCTCCCCGCCGCCGTCGAGACCGCCCGCGGCCTCCCCGGCCAGGAGGAACTGGGCGCCCGCCTCCTCGCCGCGGAAGTGGCCGGCATCTCCTTCACGACGATCTACGTCCCCAACGGCAAGAGCGTGGACCACGAGGACTACCCGCGGAAGCTGGCCTGGCTGGACGCGCTGGTCGCCCACGCCCGCCCCGGCGACCGCCCCGCGCTCCTCGTGGGCGACTTCAACCTCTGCCCCACCCCGCTCGACACGTTCTCCGAGGAGGACCTGGCCGGCTCGATCTTCCACACCCCCGAGGAACGCGCCCGCTTCGCCGCCCTGGAATCCGCCGGCTGGCGGGACCTCTTCCGCGCCACCCGCCCCACCGACCGCCTCTTCTCCTGGTGGGACTACCGCGCCGGCGCCTTCCACATGAACCGCGGCCTCCGCATCGACCTGATCCTCGGCACGGCGCCGGTGCTCGCGGAAGTGCGCGCGGTGACGATCGACCGCGACTTCCGGAAGAAAAAAGAGAGCCTGACCCCGTCCGATCACGCGCCCGTGCTGGTGGAGCTCGACCGGTAGGGACGCACGCGAGC
>CAZNDO010000034.1:0-22400 GCA_964571855.1 uncultured Gemmatimonadota bacterium | reverse complement strand
CGCGCCCTTCGCCCAGCGAACGTCTATCGCGTCCAGACCGAGGCAAGCCGGGCGGCTTCGACGAGGCTGTCGGCGGACGCGACCCCCGTCCCCGCGATGTCGAACGCCGTCCCGTGGTCCACGCTCGTGCGGAGGAACGGCAGGCCCAGGGTCACGTTCACGGCCTTGCCCTGGCTGAGGAGCTTGACCGGGATGAGCCCCTGGTCGTGGTACATCGCGATGATCGCGTCGAAGTCCGCGCGCCGGCGGAAGAAGAACGAGTCCGCGGGGAACGGGCCGTCCACGCTCCAGCCCCGCTCGCGCGCGAGCTGCACGACCGGCAGGACCGTGCGCTCCTCCTCGCGGCCGAACATGCCGTCCTCGCCCGCGTGCGGGTTGACGCCGAGAAGCGCGATCCGCGGGTCCGCGAAGTGCAGGCGCTCCACGAGCGCCTCGCGCGTGAGGCGGATCACCGTGAACAGCTTCTCGCGGCTGAGGTGCTCCGGCACCGTCACGAGCGCCACGTGGATGGTGGCCAGGGTGACGCGCAGGTCGTCCGCCACGAACATCATCGCCACGTCGCGCACGCCGGCGAGGTCCGCGAGCATCTCCGTGTGCCCCGGGAACGGCACCCCCGCCGCGGCCAGCGCCACCTTCGCCAGCGGGGCCGTGACCACGGCTTCGGCCTTCCGCTCCAGCGCGGCGCGCGCGGCGGCGCGCACGCACGCGGCCGCCACGGTCCCGGTGAAGGCGCTGGGCACGCCGGGCACGAAGCCGTCGGGGACCGGCGGCATCGGCTCCGGCACGAGCCGCGGCCACGGGCCGTCCGTATCGATCGCCAGCCGCGGCGGTACGGCCAGGCGGATCGCCGCGCACGCGCGCTCGAAGAGCTCCGGGTGGGCGTAGACCGCGATCCGTCCGAGTGCCTGGAGCCGTCCGTCCTGCAGCGCCTTCGCCACGATCTCGGGGCCGATGCCCGCGGGATCCCCGGCCGTCACGGCCAGGCGCGGAAGCGCGGCGGTCGGGGTGGTCGTCATCGGGTCACCCCGCGGACTCCGCCAGCCGGGTCTCCACGTACGTGCGCTCGCGCGCGGAGGCCAGGAGCTCGTCGTACAGCTCGCGACCCTTGCGCGCCCGCAGGACCTCGGCGAGGCGGTCGTGCACGTCCTCGAAGGTGGCGGGGCGCTCGCCCTCGCGCGCGTTGACGCGCACGATCGAGAATCCCTCGGCGTCCTCGATCAGGTCGGCGAGCTTGCCCGGCTCCACCCCGTCCAGCGCGTTGCGGTACACGTCGTCCAGCGACTCGAGCGGGACGATGCCCACGTGTCCGCCCGCCGCCGCGGTGGCCTTGTCGTCCGACTCCGTCCTGGCCATCTCGTCGAAATCCTCGCCCGCCGCCAGCCGCGCGAGCAGGGCCTCGGCGCGGGCGCGCGCCGCCGCGCGCGCGGCCTTCTCGTCGCGCAGGAAGACGATCTGCGACAGGCGCAGGCCCTTCTGCGGATCCGCCTCGTCGACGCGCAGGATCAGCGCCCCGCGCGGCGAAACGACGACGCCGGTGTTGCCGCCCGGCGGGATGCCGCGAAGCGCCTCCGTCACCCCGGGATCCAGGTCCTGGGGGCGGAACCAGCCGAGCGCGCCGCCCTCCGCCGCGTTCGGCCCCTCCGAGAACGCGCGGGCGAGCGTGGCGAAGCTCTCGCCGGCGTCCAGCCGCGCCTTCACGATGTTCGCGCGGCGCACCGCGGCGCTGTCCACGTCTCCGGGCGTTTGCACCGACACCAGGATGCGGCTGAGGTCCAGCCGGGCGGGGAGGTTCGGGATCTCGTCCCGCCGCTCCTCCCAGTACGCGCGGATCTCGCGCTCGTCCACGTTCACCTTGCTGCGGACCGCGCGGTCCACGAGCTGGCGCACGGCGAGCTGCTCCTCCAGCTTCCCGCGCTGGCTGGCCTTCAGCTGGTCCAGCGTGACGCCCTCCGTCCGGAGCTGCTCGAGGAACGACTCCTCGTCCGGGAAGCGCTGCCGGACGTCGGCGATGGTGTCCTCGAGCGCGCGATCGATCTCGTCGCGCTCCACGCGGACGCCCTGCCGCCGCGCCTCCGCGAGCAGGATCTTGCTCTCCACGAGCTGGTCCAGGACCTGGCGGCGGCGCTCCTCCACGGCCGCCCCGTCCGTGAGCGAGACCTCGCCGCGCAGGCTGGCCAGGTACACCTCCTCCTCCACCTCGGAGAGGAGCACGATCTCGTCGCCCACCACGGCCACGATGCGGTCGACGACCTCGGCGTCGGCGCCCGCGTCCGGGCCGTCGCCGGCTCCCGGAGGCGACGCGGCGTCCTGCGACCGCGCCGCCCCTGCGAGGGAGGCGACGACCGCGAGCGCCGCGAGCGCACGGACGCCGGCCCGGTGCACGCGCGCTAGCCTCCCTGCGAGGGGTTCGCCGCCGGCGCCGGCGGCGCGGTCTGCGCGCCGACCGCCTGGTCGTACAGCGCGAGCGCGTCGTCGAGGATCTCGACGCCGCGCGCCTCGCGCTCCTTGTCGAGCCAGGCCTCGAAGGCCGCGTCGCCGCGCTGCTGCTGCAGCGCCTGGGTGAGCTGGTCCTCGATCTCCTCGAACCGCGCCGGACGCGGCGGCTGCTGGTCCAGCACCTTCACCGCCGCCGCGGCGCCCTCGAGCACGATGGGCTCGCACCAGCCCTTGCCCACGCGCCCCGAGAACGCCACGTCCTCGATGGGCGGCGAGTAGGTGCCGCGGCCCACGAGCCCGGTGCGCCCGCCCTTCTGGTTCGTGAGGTGGTCGAACGAGACCTCCTTCAGCACCGCCTCCTCGTTCTCGCCCTTCCGGATCCGCCGCAGCGCGTCCTTGACCACGTCCACCGAGGGGTTCGTGATCACGAGCATGTCCACGCGCTCCGGATACATGAAGGCGGAGGAGTCCGCGGCGCGGGTGGAGTCGAAGTGCGCGCGCACGTCCTCCGGCGTCACGTCGACCGACTGCATGAAGCGGGTGTGGAGCTGCTCGATCAGCACCTGCTCCTCCAGCCGCGCGACCGTGCTCTTCAGCTCCGGCGTGTCGCCCAGGCCCCGGGCCTGCGCCTCGGCGGCCGCCAGCTCCGGTGCGATCTGGGTGCTCCGGATCAGCTCGCGCAGCCCGGCGCGGGGGATGCGCGCGGGCGGACGGCTCGTGTACGTCTGCTTCGCGAGCGCCGCCACGTAGTCGCCGATCGTCCAGTTGCGCCCCGAGAAGCTGGCGACCACGGTGGCCTTCTCCGCCTCGGAGACCTCGGGCAGGAAGCGCCGCTCGGCGTCCACCGTGTCCGGATCCACGTCCGTCATCCGCGCGATGGCCGCCTCCAGCGCGCCCAGCCCCTCCTCGTTCCAGGCCAGCCCGGCCTTCTTCTCCAGCTCCGCGCTGAACTCGCGCAGGCGGAGCTGCTCCTTCTGCGAGCGCACCTCGTTGCGGAGCTGGATGCGCATCTCGTCCAGCGTGCCGAGTTTCCGGGCCACGCGCTCCTCCACGCGGAGGATGTGCACACCGAACGTGGTCTCGAACGGCTCCGAGATGGTCCCCGGCTCCTGCGAGAACGCGCGGTCCTGGAACGTGGGCAGGGTCTGCGCCCACTGGATCTCGCCCAGCGAGCCGCCCTTGCCCTTCGTGGACTGGTCCAGCGAGTACTGCTTCGCCGCGTCCGCGAACGCGATGCGACCGGCGGTGATGTCCGCGTGCAGCTTGCGCGCCGTCTCCATGTCGTCGAGGAGGATGTGCGACGCCTTCACGGCCGTCTCGCGCTTCCGGTACAGCTCCTCCACCTCCGCGCCGCCCACCTCGACCTTCTGGGTGATCTCCGCGCGGTACAGGGCGCTCAGCATGTCCGTGCGGCGCCGCTGCTCCAGCGCCTCGAGGATCTTCGGGTCGGTGATCCCGCCCAGCCGCCGCGCCTCGGCCAGCAGGATGCGCTGGTTCACGAGATCGTTCGCGAACGTGCGCTTCTGCTCGATCGTGGAGATGTCCGGACGGTTCGGGGGGGAGATCTTGTTCCAGGCGTCCGCGAAGTCCGCCAGCGTGACCTGGATGTCCCCCGCCCGGGCGACCACCTTGTCCAGCGGCCCCTTCTCCTTGCCGCCGCAACCCGCGAGCACCGCGACGGCGGCCAGCGCCGCCCCGACGGAACCCGCCATTCTCGAAGCGCGGAACACGGTATCTCCTCCCGTTCGACTCAATGGACGACTTGCGAAACGGACAACGTATCAGAGCCGGAAGTCACCCGCAAGAGCGCCTCCAGGGCGGCGATGAGGTCGTCCACCCCGTCCGCCTTCACCTCGAGGCGCAGGCCGTCGCGGCCCTCGGTGAAGAACGCCAGTTCGGCCGGCGTGAGCCGCACCATCTCGCGCACGATGGGCGGCCGCGGGGCCCGCCCCTCGTGGAACGCGAGCGCGGCGCGGCCGCCGCGGGCCCGCAGCTCCGCAACACCCGACGCCTCGGCCAGGATCCGCAGCTGCTTCACGGCCAGGAGACTCGCCGCGGCCTCCGGGAGCCTTCCGTAGCGGTCCACGAGCTCCTCGCCGAGACGCCGGACGCCGTCCACCTCCGCGAGATCCGCCAGGCGCTTGTAGAACACGATCCGCTGGTCCGGGTCCGCGATGTACTCCTCCGGCAGGTACGCGTCCACCGCGATGTCCAGCCGCACCGGCAGCCGCTCCTCGGGGCGCTCGTCGCCGCGCAGGTCCGCCATGGTCTCGCGCAGCATCTGGCAGTACAGGTCGTAGCCCACCGCCTCCATGTGGCCGGACTGCTCCGGTCCGAGGAAGTTGCCCGCGCCGCGGATCTCCATGTCCCGCATGGCGAGGCGGAACCCCGCGCCCAGCTCGGAGAACTCCTCGATCGCGCGCAGCCGCTTGCGCGCCACGTCGGTGAGCTGCGCCCCGGGCGGGATCAGCAGGTACGCGAACGCGCGGTGGTTGGAGCGTCCCACGCGCCCGCGCAGCTGGTACAGCTGCGCGAGGCCGAACGCGTCCGAGCGGTTGATCAGGATCGTGTTCACGTTCGGCAGGTCCAGCCCGGACTCGATGATCATCGTGGAGACCAGCACGTCCGAGCGGCGCTCCAGGAAGTCCATCATCACCTGCTCCAGCTGGCCCTCCGCCATCTGCCCGTGGGCCACGTCGAAGCGCAGCTCCGGCAGCAGCTCGCGCAGCCGCGCCGCCACCCCGTCGATGGACTGCACGCGGTTGTGCACGAAGAACACCTGGCCGCCGCGCTGCACCTCGCGCAGCACCGCCTTCCGGATCACCTCGTCGCCGGCCTCCACCACCTCGGTCACGATGGGCAGCTTGTTCGGCGGCGGCGTCTCGATCACGGAGATGTCGCGCAGGCCGAGCAGCGCCATGTTCAACGTGCGCGGGATGGGCGTGGCGGTGAGGGTGAGCACGTCCACGAGCTTGCGCAGCTCCTTGAGGCGCTCCTTGTGCTTCACGCCGAAGCGCTGCTCCTCGTCCACGATCACCAGTCCCAGATCGCGGAACTTCACGTCCTTCGAGAGCAGCCGGTGCGTGCCGATCATGATGTCCACGTCGCCCGCCGCCAGCTTCGCCAGGCTCTCCTTGATCTCCTTCGGCGACCGGAACCGCGACAGCATGTCCACGCGCACCGGGTACGCGCGCAGCCGCTCCGTGAACGTGTCCAGGTGCTGCTTCGCGAGGATCGTGGTGGGGACGAGCACGGCCACCTGCTTGCCGTCGCCCACCGCCTTGAACGCGGCGCGGATGGCCACCTCGGTCTTGCCGTAGCCCACGTCGCCGCACACCAGGCGGTCCATGGGGCGCGCGTCCTCCATGTCGCGCTTCACCGCGTCGGTGGACTTGCGCTGGTCCGGCGTCTCCTCGTACAGGAACGACGCCTCCATCTCCCGCTGCCACTCGCCGTCCGCGGAGAAGGGGTGTCCCTGCTTCGCCTGCCGCGCCGCGTGGATCTCCAGGAGCTGCGCGGCCATCTTCTCCACGGCCTTCTTCGCGCGCGCCTTCGTCCGCTCCCACTGCGCGGTCCCCAGCTTCGCCACCACCGGAGGTGCGCCCGCGTCCCCGCCCACGTACTTCTGCACGAGGTTGATCTGGTCCACCGGCACGAAGATGGACGCGTTCTCCTGGTAGCGCAGGATCAGGCACTCGGACTCGAAGCCGCCGGTGGCCACCAGCTCGATGCCGTCGTACCGGCCCACGCCGTGGTCCACGTGCACCACGTAGTCCCCGCGCTTGAGCGCCGCGTAGTCGTGGATGGGCGCGCCGCCGCCGTGGCGGAAGGCCCGCCGCCGCCGCGCCGTGCGCGCGAACATCTCGTGGTCGGTGAGCACCACCAGCTTGCGCTCCGGCATGGAGAAGCCGTTGCGCAAGGACGCCACCTCGAGCCGCACGGACTCGGCCAGCCCCTCCAGCATCTCGGCGAGCCGGCCCTGCTGCCCCTTGTTGTCGCAGAAGACCCAGACCTCGTGCCCCTCGTCCACCTGCGCGCGCAGCCGCTCGCGCAGCACGGCGAAGGAGCCGCGGAAGGTCTCCTGGGAGTGGACCACCACGCGATGCTCCGCGAGCGGGCCGTCCGCGGGGCGCAGCGCGGTCTTCGCGGAGTCCCCCGCGAACAGCGCGAGGCGCAGCACGGTGCGGTCGCGCAGCGCGGCGGCCACGTCGTCCGCGGTGACGAAGAGCGCGTCCGGCGCCGGTGGCCGCGGCGCGGCGGCCGGCAGCTCGGCGTACGCGGCGGCGGCCTCCGCGTGCTGCTCCGCGAGCGCCTCGCGCAGCCGATCCGGCTCGTCCAGCACCACGATCCCGTGCGGCGCGACGTGCGCGAGCAGGCTGCCCGCGTCCGGGCAGAAGCGCGGCAGCCACGCCTCGATGCCGTCCACGAACGGGTTCGCCCCGTCCTCGAACGGCAGCGGCCCCTGCGCGCGCGCGGCGCGGATCTCGGCCTCGCCCGCCATCAGCTCGCGCTGCGGGAGCAGGTCGATGCGCGCGAGCGGCTCCACCGTGCGCTGCGTGGCGGCGTCGAAGGTGCGCAGCGACTCGATCGAGTCGTCGAACCACTCCACGCGCACCGGATTGCGGGAGCCGAACGGGAACAGGTCCACGAGCCCGCCGCGCACCGCGAACGTGCCCACCTCCTCCACGATGCGCTCCGCGCGGAAGCCGCGCCGCACGAGCTGCTCCACGAGGGCGTCGCGGTCCAGCGTGTCCCCGGCGGCCAGCGGCAGCCGCATGGCCGCGAACTCCGCGGGCGAGGGCACGCGGCCGGCCAGCGCGCGCGCCGTGGTCACGCACACGATGTTCCCGCCGGACGCGAGCGCGCCCAGGCACGGGATGCGCTCGCCCAGCGTCTCCGCGTGCGGCGAGCGGCGGTCGTACGGGAGCACATCCGTCTCGGCGAACAGGAACACCGGCTCCACGCCGAGGCACACCTCGAGATCGCCGACCAGGGACTCCGCCTCCTCGGCGGTCGGCGCGATGACGAGGATCGGCGCGTCGGCGGAGCGGTGCAGGTTCGCCAGCGCCAGCGCCTTCGCGGAGCAGCCCAGCCCGTTGATCAGCGTCTCGCGCCCGGCGGCAAGATCCGCGAACGCCGCGCGCAGCGCGGGGTCCTCGGCCACCACCTGCAGCACGCGCGCGATGCCGCTCACGCGGCCGCCTCCTCGACCCCCGCGGGCCGCCGCGCGAGCCACGTCTCCGCGAGCAGCAGGAACGCCGCCGCCCACAGGAACGCGCGGGAGATCTCGCGGCCGCGGCGCGCCACCTCGATCGCGCGCGTGGCGTCGCCGGTGGCGGCCAGCACCGCGCCGCGCGCGGCCAGCCGCTCCTCCAGCTCCTCCGGGCGGGCGCGGGAGAGATCGCTCTCCTTCGCCGCCACGTTCGCGGCGAAGGCGCCGAGCGTGTCGCCGGCGGACGCGCGGAAGACGTAGTACCCGGGCTGCGTGGCCTCCGGCAGGCTCAGCGCATAGCCGCCAGGTCCCGCCTCGGCCGCCACCTGGCGCGTCTCCCCGTCCGGCGAGAGCAGCGTCACGCCGCCCGGCGGCACCGTGGCCACCCGCAGCGTGGCGCCCTGCCCCACGTCCAACCGCCCGCCGCTGCCGCCGCGCGCCTCCGCGAGGTACCGCACCGCCTCGTGCAGCAGCGGCACGAAGGCGCCGGTGAGCGGGAGGTCGCTCCACGCGGGATCCAGCGACGACGCGAGGAACAGCACGCGCCCCGGGAGCAGCGCGGACTCCAGCAGCGCCGGATCCCCCGTGGAGAACGACGCGAGCGTCGTCGTGCCGGACTCGGGGCGGATGCGCAGCGCGCGCGTGAAGCGCACGTCCGTCAGCCCGCCCTCGCCGCCGCGGAAGAGATCGAACAGCGCGTGCGACGGGTCCAGCCGGTCGATGCGGAAGGCTTCGCCCGCCGCCGTGGTCCCGGTGATGGTCCCGGGCAGGAAGCGCGGCAGGAAGTCCCGGCTCCACGCCGCGGCGTCCGTGCGCGACCCCGGGATCACGAGCACGCCGCCGCCGTCGGACAGGAACGCCTTGATCCCGTCGAGCGCGGGCGCGGGCAGGCGCTCCAGGTCCGAGAGGATCACCACCGCCTCGTTCGCGCGCGACACGGTGTCCAGGGCGTCCACGTCCGCCGTTCTCACCGCGAACGAACCCGCGCCCACGCCCGGCGGCGCGAGCGCCGCCTCCAGGTAGCGCCGGCCGCGGTCCTCGCCCGCGGCCACGAGCACCGGCACGGCGGCGTGCGTGCGCACGAGGAAGACGCGGTCGTCGTCCTGGGCCGGCCCGGTCACCCCGCGCACGGTCACGGTCCCGAAGTGCAGCCCGTCCTCGGCGAAGGTCTCGCGCAGCGACAGCGACACGCGCCCGCCCGGCGCGAGGTCCACGCGCCGCCGATCCACCACGCGCCCGCCGAACGCCAGCTCCACGTCCACCTCGGAGCGCGGGTGCGCGCCGTCCGCGGCCACCACGGCGCGGAACTCCAGCGACGCCCCCTTCTCCAGGATCTGCCCGCCGAACTCCACCGACTCCACCCACGCGTTCGCGGGCTCGCCCGCGCCCACGGGCAGCAGGAAGACGCCCACGCCGTCCGGCGCCGTGCCGGCCTCCAGCGCATCCCACCCCGTGCGCTGGAAGTCCGAGATCACGTGCACCTCGCGGTTCGGATGCCGCGCCGCGCCCAGCGCGCGGAACGCCTCGCGCAGCACCGCCGCCATGTCCGCACCGGCCGCGCCCGGCGACGCGCCGACGATGGCGTCCCGGACGAAGCCGAGGTCGTGCGCGAACTCGGGGCTGCCCTGCCCGGAAGCGCCCGGCACCAGCAGCACCACCTCGTCGCCGTCCCGCAGCGTGCCCAGCACCTCCAGCGCGCGCTCCTTCGCCGTCTCGAAGAGCGGCACGCCGCCGTCCTCGGCGCCCATGGAGAACGTCCCGTCCAGCACGATCACCGCCGACGTGCGCGCGCGGCCGTCGCCCGTGGCCTTCCCGGTGAGCGCGGGCCGCGCCATGGCCAGCGACACCGCCGCGATCAGGAGCATCCGAACCAGCAGCAGCAGGAGCTGCCGCACCCGCACGCGCTTGAGGCTCTTGCGCTCCAGGTTGCGCAGGAACTCCAGCGACGAGAACTCCACCCGCCGCGCCGTCCGCCGGCTCAGCAGGTGGATCACGAGCGGCACCGCCATCCCGAAGAGGCCAAAGAGGAACGCGGGGTTCAGGAAGGTCACGGGACTCCAGGCGCGCTCAGCCGAGCCGGCTGCGCTTCTCCAGGTACGCCATGAGCGCCGTGTCGAACGGCGTCTCGGTGTGCATGGACACGTAGTCCACGCCGATCTCGCGGCAGCCGCGGCGCGTGCTCTCGATCCACGCCGCCATGGCCTTGCGGTAGTCGCCCTTCAGCTCCCACGGCCGCACCAGCATCCGGTCCTTCGTCTCCATGTCCTCGAAGATCGCCTCGCGCGGGAAGTCGAACGTGCGCTCCGCGACGTCGAGCACGTGGAACACCACCACCTCGTTGCGCTTGTGCCGGAAGTGCTTGAGCGCGCGCAGCACCGCGGCCTGGTCGTCGAAGAGGTCGGAGATCAGCACCACGAGCCCGCGCCGCTTCACGCGCTCCGCCAGCTTGTGCAGCGTGTTCGCGAGCCCGGTGGTGGACGCGGGCTTCGCGTTCTCCAGCTCCTCCAGCAGCACGCGCAGGTGCTTCGTGGCCGAGCGCGCCGGGATGAAGCGGCGGATGTCCGCGTCGAACAGCAGGAGCCCCACGGAGTCCTGCTGGCGGATCATCAGCCAGGAGAGCGCCGCGGCCAGGTAGCGCGCGTAGTCGAACTTCGACACCTCGCCGGACGTGAACGCCATGGACGCCGAGCCGTCCACCACGAGGTACGCGCGGAGGTTCGTCTCCTCCTCGAACTCCTTCACGTAGAAGCGGTCGCTCTTGCCGTAGACCTTCCAGTCCACGGTCTTGAGCGGATCGCCCGGCATGTACTGCCGGTGCTCCGCGAACTCCACGCTGAAGCCCTTGTACGGGCTCTTGTGCAGCCCGGCCACGAAGCCTTCCACCACCGTGCGCGCGCGGACGTCCATGCGCCCGAGCTTCGCCACGACGGCGGCGTCCAAGAGGCGCCGGCGCTCGGTGTCGGAGACCCTCAACGGACCGCGGCCTCCGCGCCCACCTCGCGCACGAGGCGGTCCACGATGTCCACGTCCACCACGCCCTCGGCCTCGGCGTTGAAGTTCGTGACGATGCGGTGCCGCAGCGTGGCGCGGGCCACGGAGCGCACGTCGTCCGCGGTGGGCGTGAACCGGCCATCCAGCACGGCCCGGGTCTTCGCGCCGAGCACGAGGAACTGGCTGGCGCGCGGGCCGGCGCCCCAGGCCACCCAGTCCTTGATGAACTTCGGCGCGTCCTCCTCGCGCGGGCGGGTGCAGCGGGCCAGCCGCACCGCGTACCGCACCACGTCCTCCGCCACCGGCACCCGGCGCACGAGCTTCTGCAGCCGCAGGATGTCGTCCGCGCTCAGGACCTTCGCCAGCTCCGCATGGTACGCGGAGGTGGTCTCCTCCACGATGCGCGCCTCGTCCGCCGCCGACGGGTAGTCCACGTGGATGTTGAACATGAATCGGTCGAGCTGCGCCTCCGGGAGCGGATAGGTCCCCTCCTGCTCGATCGGGTTCTGCGTGGCCAGCACGAAGAAGGGCGGCGACAGCGGGTACGTGGCGCCGCCGGCGGTGACCTCGCGCTCCTGCATGGCCTGGAGCAGCGCCGCCTGCGTCTTCGGCGGCGTGCGGTTGATCTCGTCCGCCAGCACGATGTTCGCGAAGACCGGCCCCTGGATGAACCGGAAGGAGCGCCGGCCGGTCTCGGACGCCGTCTCCAGCACGTCGGTGCCCGTGATGTCCGAGGGCATGAGGTCGGGAGTGAACTGGATGCGGCTGAACTTCAGGTCCAGCACGCGCGCCACCGTGCTCACGAGCAGCGTCTTCGCCAGCCCGGGGACGCCCACGAGCAGGCAGTGCCCGTTCGCGAGGATGGCGATGAGGAGGTCGTCGATCACCTCCCGCTGGCCGATCACCACCTTCCCCACCTCGGCCATGATGCGGTCGTGCGCGTCCTTCAGCTCGCGGACCGCCTGGACGTCGTTCTGCTGCTCGGGCGTCACGGGTCTCTCCTTGGGCCGATACCGGGCCGGTTCGGTCGGTCGTGCGGGGCTCCCCTTGCACCCCGAAGACGCGGCGGGGTTTCCGGCGGGCCCGCGGCCGCTGCGGCGGCGGGCGGGTCCGGCGGATTCCACGCCGAAACCCCGGTCGGTTTCCCGGCCGGGGTGTGGGCGATGCCAGGGGGCATGCTAGGTCACGCCCGGGGCGGCGTCCAGCCGGGCGGGGTTCGGCGGCCGCGCGCGGGGGATGGACCTGCGCGGATCAGCGTCCGGCGGGCGGCGGTCCCACCCGCATGTACCGGACCTCCAGGCGCCCTCCGGCCAGCCCGGAGAAACGCGGCAAGTCCTCGGAACGGACACCCGCCCCGTCCACGGGATCGGCGGTCAGCAGGAAGCCGTGCGCCGGTTGCCCGCCTTCCACGGACTCCTTCACGAGCGCCGTCAGATCCAGCACCGCGCTGCCGCGCCGCAGGTCCACGTCGAACGCCATGTACACGTCCTCGGCGATGTCCCCGCCGGGCCGCGACCACGGCGTGGTCCACGTGGCCCCGCCGTTCCACGCGCGCGTGATCGGATGCGCACGCAGCCGCAGCGACCGCTCCGACACGGCCCCCGACAACGGCACCACGAGTTGCGCGCTGGACACCACGATGCGCTCCCCCGGAGCGATCTCCGGGACCCGGAACGCCACGCGTCCCTGCCCGCGCCCGTCCTGGAGGACCGCCACGTCCTGCACCGTCAACGTCCGCTCCATCGCAAGCGCCGAATCCGCAGCCAGCACGACAACGGCTATCGCCATCGCGAGTCTCATCACTGTCCTCCGTGCGGCGCTCGGTAGGCCGCCTTCACCTTGCCCCAGGACTCCGCCTCGATCGAGACTGTCCCACATCCCTGTTCCAACGCCCCGACCCGCCCGCAACCCCCCGAGAAGTCCGGGAGACACGGCGACAGCGGCTGGAGCGTGAGGTCCCCGGCAGGTTCGTCGCAGAAGAGTGGATCCAGGATCCGGTCCGTCGCGGCGAAGACGTAGTTCTGCGCGTCCCCGGCGGCGTTGTTCCAGAAGACGTTGCAGCCTGCTGTCAAGGCCGCGGACGAGGGCCCGCGCAAGGCAACCGTCCCGGTGGTGGAGGCGATCACGTTGTTGGAAAACACGGATGGTCCGCCCTGGACGACGACCGCGCCTCCGGACGTGAGGGAGGAGTTCCCCGAGAACGTGCATCCGCGGACGTCCGCGACCCCCACGTGCAGGCCTCCCGCCCAGGACTCGAGCGACCGGTTCGAGCGGAACACGCAGCCCTCGACGAGAATCGGTCCGCTATTGCCGATCGTGGCCCCCCCGCCGCCGCTTCGAGCCTCGTTCTCCACGAAGACGCACCGCCGCACGGTGCACCCGCCCCCGTACTGGCTCACCGCCAGGCCGCCGCCGTTCCCGTCCGGGTCGCGGTTCCGAAGGAACACCGAGTCCTCGATAAGCGCGGAGTAGCTGCTCGGAAGTTCCCCGAACCCCTGAACCGCGGTCCCCTCGCAATCCTCGAACGTGCAACCCCGGATCACGAACGGCGCCTCGTCCACCCACACCGCCCCTGCTCCATGGCCGCGGCACCGCTCGAAACGGCAGTCCAGGATCTCCGCGAACGTGTCGTCACCGATCGCCAGACCGCCTACAGTAGTCGGTCCGGAGTCGAGGTCCCGGAACACGCAGCCCTTGACTACTACGTGTCCGCCGCCCCCCGACCCCATCCCGGTGTGCCCGAACGCAACACCCGTGATCGTGAATCCCTCGATTTGTCCCACCCCACTCACAACGTTGCGGCCTTGGCCCGCCACCGACCCGAGCATGTCCAGCGTGGTCACCGACGCACCGCCCTCCGAGACAACCTTCACGTCGGGCTCAAGGAACACCACGGCTGCCCACGCAAGCCCACCACGCACGCGAACCGTCACGTCGCTGTACGTGCCGGGCGCCACGAAAACCGTGTCTCCCGGGGAAGCTGCATCGATGCCCGACTGGATCGTGGCGTGCTCCGAAGGAACCCGCAGTGTTCCCGCCAAGGCGACTGCAGGAACCGCGAAGATCAAGACAACCGCCGCGCCCGCGCGCCGCATCATCGGACGATCACCGCCTTCCGCGTCGCGTGGAAGCATGGCCCTTCCACGCGGACGAAGTACATGCCTGCTGCCGCGGCTTGGCCATCGGCGGCACGCCCGTCCCAGCGCGCAGTGGAGCGCCCGACGGCGCGAACTCCGAGATCCGAGTCTACGACGATCCGGCCCGCGACGTCGAAGACGCGCATCCGGTACCGCCCCTCGCCACCAGCACCAACGACCAGGTCGAACATCGCTCCCGAAGTCCTCTCGTTCGTGACGCGCACTACGAGTTGGAAACCCCCGACCCCTGCCGCGACGGGCGGTCCTGCCCCGGGGTTCCGATCGCCGGTCACTGCCGCGTGGCGACCGCCGACGACCGCTGCGGAAGGCGGGCCCGGCGGCGACAGGGCACGACAGTAGGCGGGATTGCTGAAGTCGGTGTGGTTGTGGTTGTTCACGTGCTGGAGCGGCGCGGGCGGGCTGGGGTCACCCCAGGTCTCGAACGGCGCCCAGAGACGAGACGCGATGTCGCTGCCCGTCGTGGTGCCGTCGTTTCCGTGCCAGAAGAGGCCGTACGGAAGCACCTTCATGTGCGGATAGCTAACCATCTCCTGGTTCCAGGGGTTGTTGAAGCCACCGGGGTCGATGTCGACCTCCCAGGTGTTCGTGGAGGGATCGTAGATCAGCCAGCGTTCCTGCTGGTCGTACTCCGCGGCCCACGTCTGCACGTCGTGGTCGCCGTTGCAGTCGGTCCAGAAGTCGCCCGCCGCCATCAGGACCCGTCCGTCGGGCAGGAGCGTGCAGGTCGGATAGTACCGCGCCAGGCTCCACTCCACGCCATCGCAAACCGTGTTGTCGGATCCGCTGTTCTGCGGCACGGGGCCGGCGTCGATCCAGTTCATCGTTGTGGGACGGGGGTCGGTGATCGTGGGCCCCGGGTCGAAGAACGACGCCCACGTCGTGGTCACGGGTATGTGCACCGGGCTCAGAGTCCACACGTGCCACAGGTCGTTGCCGTAGATGAACAGGCGATTGTCGACGGCCACGTAGCCGGAGCAGAAGGGCTCGTGGTCATTCGGAGTCCACACGGGATCATTCGGCGTCCCATCAAGGTCGAGGAAGTACGTCGTTCCGCCAGTGGACAAGTCGAACGCCTGCCGCCCAACTCCCCGCACCGAAGGCCCTAGCGAAGAGAGGGGGGGGGCTTGTCAAGGAGCAAGGTGGTTAGCGGGTCGGGGCCGTCGCCTTCGCGTACTGCCCCAGGAGCGCCGCCAGCAGGTCCGGCACGATGGCCATGACTTCCGGTTTCTCCACGTACGCGATGCGCATCTGCGTCCGCCCGGGGTTCGCCCGGCCCTTCGGCGTGTCGTAGAAGCCGCCCATGGGCGCGGTCAGCAGCGTCAGCACCTTGCCGTCCCGCTCCACGCGGCCCTCGGCCGCGCAGAACAGCACGAACTCCAGCGCGTCGAAGTCCGGGCCCACGCGGTCCCGCAGGTCCACCACGGAGTAGAGCGCCGCGTCCGGGCTGGACACGATCACGCCCGGCAGCAGCTCCTTCGTGCGCTTCGTGAAGCTCGCGAGCATCGCGCCGTAGTACGCGCGCAGCTCGCCGTACCACTTGTTGAGCGCATCCGTGGACTCGTGCGCGATGGCCCCGAAGATCCACTGGCCGATGGCGGACGCGCACAGGGACGACGTGTGCTCCGCCAGCGCCGCCTTGTGGAAGGCGTCGTTGTCCGTGACGATGGCGCCGATGCGCAGGCCGCACGCGTTCCACACCTTGGACGTGGACTCGATGCTCACCCGCCGCCCGCGGACGCCGGGCACCTCGGCCTCGGTCAGCTTCCACACGGACGACGACCGGTCCTTCGTGTAGAACAGCTCCCGGTACGCCTCGTCCGAGAGGATCCAGAGGTCGTGCTTCACGCACAGCTTGGCCAGCTCCACGAGCGACTCGTGCGGGTAGAACTGCCCGGTGGGGTTGTCGTAGGGGATGACCACCACGGCGCCCGGCTTCTCGCGCTCCATCACGCGGTCGATCTCGGCGAAGTCCGGCAGCGCCCAGCGGCCGTTGCCGTCCAGCGTGCGCGTGATGGACACGGTGGCCCGCCCGAGCCGGTCGCAGAAGCCCTTGTAGTTCGTGTACGCGGCGTCGATCAGGAGCAGCGGCTTGTCCTTCGTGCCCGGCGCGCCCAGCATGGCCGGCAGCACGATCTCCATCGCCTCGCTGCCGCCGTTCGTGATCTGCGCGCGCAGCCCGGACACGTCGCAGTCCGAGGACTCGATCGCCCGCAGGAACGCGCGCTGGCACTCCTCGGTGCCGGCGGTGGCGGTGTACGCCACCACGCCGTCCCGGAACGGGCTGTCCGCGCGGCGGAGGTTCGCCATGCGCTCGATCATGGCCGGGTGCATGGGCAACGACACGTTGCCGATGGCCACGTTGATGGCCGTGGTGCCGTCCTTGCGCTCGGCGAAGCGGAGCCCGGCCGCACGGATGGCGGAGGGCCTGCGCGCCTGCGCGTAGGCGGAGAGCTGCGGGCTCATCGGGACTCCTTTGCATTGCGGGGGCGCGCCGGACGCGTCACGACGCCGCCCCGCGGTTCAGTCCGTACTTCTCGATCTTCTTGTAGAGGTTGCTGCGCTGCATGGCCAGCTCGCGCGCGGTCTGCTGGATGTTCCACTGGTTGCGATCGAGCGCGCGGGTGAGGAAGGCGCGTTCCGCCATCTCCTTGAACTCCTCGAACGTGGGCGCGTCCAGGAACGCGGGGCCGGGCGCCGCGCCCGTGGCGCGCGGCAGCGCGGCCGCGTGCGACGCGGCGGCGGCCGGCGTGATGGCGAAGGGGACGTCGGCCGCCGTGAGGTGGTTGCCGTCCGCCAGGATGGCCATGCGCTCCAGCGTGTTGCGCAGCTCGCGCACGTTGCCCGGCCATTCGTGCGCGGCGAGCAGCCGCAGCGCATCCTCGTCCACGTGCACCGGCGGGCGGTCCTCCCGCTCGCAGTACAGCGCCAGGAAGTGCTCCACGAGCAGTGGCACGTCCTCGCGCCGCTCGCGCAGCGGCGGCACGCGGATGGGGATGACGTTCAGCCGGAAGAAGAGGTCCTCGCGGAAGGCGCCGGCCGCCACCGCCTGCGCGAGGTCCTTGTTCGTGGCGGCCAGGATACGCACGTCCACCGACAGGGTGCGGCTGCCCCCGACGCGCTCGAACGTCCCCTCCTCCAGGACGCGCAGCACCTTCGCCTGCACGGTGGCGCTCATGTCGCCGATCTCGTCCAGGAGCAGCGTGCCGCCGTCCGCCAGCTCGAACTTGCCCTCGCGGCGCTGCGTGGCGCCGGTGAAGGCGCCGCGCTCGTGCCCGAACAGCTCGGACTCGATCAGCTCCTCCGGGATGGCCGCGCAGTTGATCTGCAGGAAGCGCGCCTCGGCGCGCGGGCTCTTCCGGTGGATGGCGTGCGCCACCAGCTCCTTGCCCGTGCCGTTCTCCCCGGAGAGGAGCACGGTGGCGTTCGTGGGCGCCACCTTGTCCACCTGGCGCATCACGTCGCGGATGGCCGCGGACGCGCCCACGATCTCGTAGCTCTTGCCCAGCCGGCGCAGCGCCGTCTCGGTCTCGTGCGCGAGGACGGCCTGCTGCAGCGCGTTGCGGATGGTGAGGAGCAGGCGGTCGCGGTCGGGCGGCTTCTCCAGGAAGTCGAAGGCGCCCAGCTTCGTGGCCTCCACCGCGGTCTGCACGGTGCCGTGCCCGGACACCATGATGCAGACCTGGTCCGGGCGCATCCGGCGCGCGCGCTCCAGGACCTCCAGCCCGTCCATCCCGGGCATCTTCACGTCCAGGAGCATGAGGTCCACGCGCCGCTCGCCCAGGACCTCCAGCGCCTTCGGCCCGTTCTCGGCGGCCAGGACCGCGTAGTCCTCGTACTCCAGGACGCGCTTGAGGGACTCCCGGATGGACGCGTCGTCGTCCACGATGAGGATGCGGGCCTTGCTCACGGAGCCTCCCGGAGGGCGGGGCCGATCGATTCTACCGGAAGCGCGGGCGGCGGGCGACGGTGAGGAGGGCGTAGCCCGACCCGATCGTCTCGGTGGAGACGTCCTCGAACAGCGGCTCCAGGAGCCGCGGCACGGCCACCGGCGGGTGCGCGCCGAAGCCGCGGAGCCACGCGTCCAGGAGCGGGCGCAGCGGCCGGGCGGCGCCCTCGAGGCGGTGGAAGTCCAGCGTGACGAGCGTGCCGCCGGGCGCGGTGTGGCGGTGGAGGTTCTGCAGGGCGCGGGGCAGGTCCGGGACGAACGCCAGCCCCCACGTGCAGAGGACGCGCGGGGCGGTGCGGCCGAGGTCCACGGCGGCCAGGTCGTCGCGCACGAACCGCACGTCCGGGTGCTTGCGGCGGGCGCGCGCGAGCATGGCCTCGGAGAGATCCACACCGGTGATCTCGCCCGCGCCGGCCGCGCGCAGCGGCGGCACGTTGAGGCCGGTGCCGCACGCGAAGTCCAGGACGGCGTCCCCGGGAACGATGCCGAGCCGCGCGATCGCCCGCCGCCGCGCCGGCAGGACGAAGCGGCGCGTGGCGTCGTAGAAGCGCGCGTGGCGGCGGTAGAGGCGGTCGACTGCCATTATCGTCCGCGACGACAGCATGGTGGTGTCTCGCGAGGCCTGGCATTGATGTCGGCACACGCCCGGTGCCCCCCCACCGCGACGTCCGCCGCGGGCGGACCGCGAGCCTCCCCTCTAAGTGGGTTCGTGCTTCTTCGGACGCCACAGCGTATGAACATCCACCGGACGACGGCCAACAACCTCGAACTTCGCTCCGTCGTCCTCGTTGTCGCGAAACAGGACCAGGTTCACACCCGGGGCGCGCGCGGATGGTACGAGGATACCGTCAGCCTCAAGCCATGCGGCCGCACCCCCCACCCTCTGACACGGTCCGAAGTCGTAGCTCTCCAGCTCTGACCGAGTGAGACCCAACTCAGCGAGAAGGCCCTGGTCCGTCAGATTCAGCAGCCGCGTTCGGACAGCGTTGATGGTATAGAAGGCTACATCCGTCCTTGGACAAACAGGCTCCAGCGAGAGCCGATGAGAGACTTCCGCAATCACCGTCAACTCATCGAGGCTGGTGTAGATCGCGGCCACTCCGGGCGGATTCCAACGCGCTCCGTGGGTATTGGCGCGATCGGGCGGGTAGCCTCCAAGCATGACGCGATACACGGTTCCCTGCCATTGGTCGGGAGAGAGTGCCTCCAGTCGGTCGAGCAATCTGGGGTCGTGTATCACCTTCCTGTCGGCTCCTCACGTGGTCGGGCTCTCAGCCAAACGTCCCATCTCGCAGTTGCTCGATGATTGCAAGAACATCGGCCACCCTACCAGCCTGAATCCTCTCCGCTGGGGAATGGCCCGCCAGCAACTTGTGGGGGGCGAACAGCCACAGACGGGCCTCATCCGGCGTGTAGAACTCGCTCAACTGAGAGACCAGCCATTCAAGTGTCAGCAGACGCTGAAGGCTGCTCGGCTGAGGCTCAACACGACCGGTCTGCCATCTGGAGACCGTTTCGGGTGTAGTGCTAAGCAACTGAGCCACTTCCCTTGACTTGATTCCAGCCCCATCTCGAATAATAGCCAAACGTCGGGCCACAGCTGAAGACATGATTCAATACCTTCATATTTATAGAGAGATCTAAACCAATTTTAAAGGTCATAATGGATCTCATTCAGCGGCGTGAACTACGCCGTCTTTCTAGCAAGCAGCCTGCGACCCTCCGGTGGGGCTGACAGGGCCAACTTCTTGCCGTCTCCCTCCAGGACACCAAGCGTGTACCGCCAACTCTCAAGGGTCGCCCGATGGCGCTCAAGGGCCGGGCTGATCTGCGCGGCCCGAACGACCAGGTCACTCGCAGGCCGAAGGAAGTCATCGAGGTACATCGATGCGCGGAGGTGCGGGGGAGCTTTCGACAGACCGGCGACCTCCGCTCCCCGTTGGATCAGAAAGTGCCTCCGTGGATCGCGGAGCGTGTCGCTGACGCCCCGCCTACAACACGAGTCGAAACGACATCCAAATCGGGACTTTGTGCCGCGAACATCAAAGAACGCCGTCGCCTGACTTCGAGTTAGGAAAGCTCCGATTTCCCGTAGATAGACTCGTGGTGGCGGAAGGAATCCTCGTCCGGACCTTCGCTCGCGGAAGAGCGTCCGAGCATTGAACTGCTCTCCGATGGTGACCCCCGACTCGATGCCGCCCACGGCGCCAAACGCGAGCATCGCAGGTCCGGCCGTACCAATGCGCTCGCCAACCAAGGGGACACCGAGGGACATGAAGTCCTGACACGCTTCCACGTATCGGCGCAGAGCAGGTCCAGAGCTCCTTCCACCGAAGCCATGAATCCGCAGCCAGATCGCGTCGACGGGGAGATCTCGCAGCGCGGCGACAAGGCGGAATCGCTCCCCCATTGCCCGCCAACAGGGTGAGTCCACCACGAGCGGGTAGTACACTGGGACTTGTTCGAGGCCACACTTGTCCAGCGCCGCGCGAAGTGCCGTCACGAGATCGCGGTCGATCGCAAGCCACGGGTCGCTGCTGCTCGTGACCAGATGGGCTGGGGCGAGCACTGATGTGTATCCGTGTTCCGCCACGAACCGTGCGATCTTCTCAACCATGCGGAGCCCACCCGCGCCACGCAGATCCGATGTGGCATGGGGAGAGGTGCCTGCCCACGGAAGTCTCGACAGACCCCTCATCTCGGTGGCACGCGGAGCGCTCAACTCCAACGCCAGCGGGTCCAATACGACCTCGACCCTTTGGCGCGTCGCCTCAGCTCGCAGATCCGCATGTCGGTCTACGTGTGCTGGGCTTGAGACGATGCCGGTAAGGACACGAGGGCGCTCGGAGAGCACCTGCAGGACGCACTTATGGTCGTTTCTGCCGACGCGGACGTACCAAGCCAAGGGGGGCTGAGCGATGTGGAGCAGTCGAGAAATTGACATAGCCATTGACCTCACCAATGACGAATCGACCGTCGGACTCATAGACATTAGCGTTGACACGGTCTCGCTGTCAAGTCCTTGGCCACTAGGCGCCTGCATGACCGGCTGCCCAAAAAAAGCACCCAATATATGGTGAGTTGCGCTAGAGGAGGAAGGTGTCGAGCGTCCGAGAGGGCCTTGCCGTGGCGGATGAGCGCTCTCCCGACACGGTCGCGGGTGCATCGGAGACCGATTCGCGGCATCCGAGTGACGCCAGCGGCATCCCCCCCTCCAGCCGCTCCACCCACGCGCGCGCCGCCGCCGGCCACGCGCGCGGCGCGGTCAGCGCGTACGCCACGTTCCTCCCGTCGCGCGCGTCGCGCACGAGCCCTGCGTCCTTCAGCACCTTGAGATGGCGCGACACCTTTGGCTGCGGGCACCCGAGCGCGGCCACCAGCTCGCCCACGTTGCGGTCGCCCGCGCGCAGCAGCTCCAAGAGGGCCAGCCGGGTGGGATCGCCGAGGGCGGAGAAGAAACGCGCGGCCTCGGCGTCCCGGGGCGTCACGTGGCGTGCCCCCGCACCGGACGCTGCGTCACGCCGGGGAGCAGGTACTCCTCCAGCGCGCGCTTCAGGTCGTACTCCGGCGACCAGCCCCAGTCCTCGCGCGCGGCCTCGTCGTTCACGTCCGCGGGCCAGCTGTCCACGATGGCCTGCCGCTTCTCGTGCGGCACGAACGTCACCTTCGCGTCCGGCCAGCGCCTGCGCAGCGCGTCCAGGAACTCCCCGGCGGAGGGATTGAAGCTGGTCACGTTGTAGCTGCGCCAGGACAGCGCGGTCTCCGGCGCGTCCTCCAGCAGCATCATGGCACGGATGGCGTCCGGCATGGCCATGAACGGGATGCGCGTGTCCGCGCGCACGAAACACTCGTACGGCTGCCCGTTCGCCACCGCGTGCAGCATCTCCGGCAGGAAGTCCGACGTCCCGCCCGACGGCATCGTCACCGCGCTCAACAGCCCCGGGAAGCGCAGCGCGCGGAAGTCCACGCCGGAGATCGCCGACGACGCGCTGAGCTGCTTGTAGTGCGTGGCGTAGTACCGGCCGAGCTGCTCGCAGTAGATCTTGTTGCAGCCGTACATCGTGGTGGGCAGGTTCCAGGTCTTCTCCCGGATGGGCCCCGCCTGCGCCTTCGTGGCGAGGTCCGGCAGCCCGTACACCGCGATGGAGCTGGGGAACAGGAACTTCACGCGATGCCCCGCCCACTCCGTCTGCTCCGCGGCCAGCTCCAGGAGGTTCAACGTGCCCTGCACGTTCACCTCGTGCGCCGCGGTGGGCGTGAACTCCGCCCGCGTGGACAGCATGGCCGCGAGGTGGTGGATGGCGCGGAACTCGTACCGGGAAACCAGGCGCGAGAGGAGCGCCTTGTCCAGGATGGATCCCTGGATGCACTCCACGCACTTCTCGCTGAGCGCGGGATCCAGCGGCGCCAGGTCCAGCGTGACGATGCGCTCGCCCCGCTCGAAGAGGCGGTCGATCAGCCCGTGGCCGATCTCGCCGTTGGCGCCGGTGACGAGGACGACGTGTTCGCGCATGGCGCTACCCTACACCCGGCGCGGCGTCCGGGAAAGTGCGGGGACGTGGCGTCGTTGACAGGTGCGGAACGCGCTCCCTAGTGTCTCCCCGGCTCTTCCGGGGAAGCGGCTGCGGGCGAGCGAAGGTCCGCGGGACGCCGGCCG
>CAZNDO010000033.1:0-24198 GCA_964571855.1 uncultured Gemmatimonadota bacterium | reverse complement strand
CGCGCGGATCCGGTCCGGAAGCTGCTTCTCGCTACGCGTCCGGGGGTGGTGTACCCGGTGACAGCCACGCGGAACGAGTAGCCGGCGACCACGTTGGCGATGGAGCGAAGCGCGCGAGGCGGTGGGTGTTCAGGAGGTGGGCGAGGGTCAGGTTGTCCGTGTCCAGGTTGCGGCCGCCGGCGCCGGTGGAGAGGGTCAGGGACGGGTGGAGGGCGCTCGTGGTTCCGCCCAGTGCGCCCTCCGTGCAGGGCTGGTTGATCAGGATGCGCGCGGCGTCCAGGGCCGCCGCGTCGGCGATCGAAGCCTCATCCGTCGTGTGCAGGCCGAGCGTGTGGCCGCGGCCGCCGTGGGCCAGCACCATCGTGCACGTGCGCAGCGCGGCGGCGTGGTCGTCCACGGGGTAGCAGGCCAGGACCGGCGCCAGGATCTCGTAGGAGAGCGGGTGGCCGGGGCCGATGCCGGCGGGTTCGGCGATGAGGAGGCGCGTGCCGTCCGGGATCGGGATGCCGGCGCGGCGCGCGATCACGGCGGCGGGCTGGCCCACGACGTCGGCGCGCATCCCGTCGCGCTCCGCGTCGTAGCACTTCGGGCCGAGCGCCTCCATCTGGGCGTGCGTGCAGAAGTACGCGCCGCGGGCCTCCAGGTGCTCCCGCAGCTTCGGGTACACGGCGCGCGTCACCACCAGCGCCTGTTCGCTCGCGCAGATGACCCCGCCGTCGAACGTCTTCGAGTGCACGATGTCGCGCGCCGCGTGTTCCAGGTCGGCGGACGCGTGCACGTACACCGGCACGTTGCCCGGGCCCGCGCCGAGCGTGGGTGTCCCGGAGAGCTGCGCGGTCCGGACGATGGACGGCGTGCCGGTGGCCACGATCAGCGCCACGCCCGGGTGCGCCAGCACGGCCTGCGTGTACTCCGCCTGGGACTTCGTGACGATCTGGATGGCGTGCTCGGGCGCGCCCGCGGCGGCCGCCGCTTCGGCCACCACGCGCACCGCCTCCTTGATGGACTTCCGCGCCCCGCGGTGCGGGCTGAAGATCACCGGGTTGCGCGCCTTCATGCACAGCAGGGCCTTGAAGATCGTGGTGGACGTGGGGTTCGTGACCGGCAGCGTGGCCACCACCGGCCCCTTCGGCCGCGCGATCTCCACGAGCCCGCGCGCGGCGTCCTCCGCGATCACGCCGGCGGAGCGGCGGCCGGCGATGTCCGCCCAGGTGGCGTGCGCCGCCCAGGCGTTCTTGAGCACCTTGTGCTCGTACACGCCCATCCCGGTCTCGTCGTGGGCGAGGCGCGCGAGATCGAAGCGCGCCGCCCAGGCCGCTTCGTACACGGCGCGCACCACGCGGTCCGTGCGCGCCTGGTCGAAGGCCAGGAACGCCTCCGCGGCGCGGAGCGCGTTGCCCACGATCCCGTCCGCCCACTCGGCGGGCGTCTGCCGGGCGGCCGCGTCGGTCACGGCCCGTACTTCGCCAGGATGCCCTTCTTGTCCAGGCCGAGGATGCCGTACCGCTCCCCGACCTTGCGGAACGCCGCCGCCGCGCGCTCGAGGTCCGCGATCTCGTGGTCGGCGGAGAGCTGCGTGCGGATGCGCGCCTGCCCCGCCGGCACCACCGGGAAGAAGAAGCCGATCACGTACACGCCCTCGGCGTAGAGGTCGCGGGCGATGTCCTGGCTCAGCTTCGCGTTGAAGAGCATCACCGGGACGATGGGGCTGTCGCCCTCCTTCAGGACGAAGCCCGCGTCCGCCAGGGCCTTCCGCCAGAACTTCGTGTTGCGCTCCAGCTTGTCGCGGCGCTCGGTGCTGGCGCTCACGAGGTCCAGCACCGCCATCGCGCCGTAGGCGATGGGCGGCGGCACGGCGTTGCTGAACAGGTACGGCCGCGCGCGCTGCCGGCAGAGCTCCACGATCTCCCGGCGCCCCGACACGCAGCCGCCGCTCGCGCCGCCCAGCGCCTTCCCCAGCGTGGTCGTGATCACGTCCACGCGGCCCAGCACGCCGCAGTGCTCGTGCGTGCCGCGGCCCGTCTTCCCGAGGAAGCCGGACGCGTGGCTGTCGTCCACGAACACGAGCGCGCCGTGCCTGTCGGCCAGGTCGCAGATCTCGGCCAGCGGCGCGATGTCCCCGTCCATGCTGAACACGCCGTCGGTCACGATCATCTTCACGCGCCGCTCCGCGTGCTCGACCAGCTTCTCCTCGAGGTGCGCCATGTCCGCGTGCTTGTACGTGTCCGTCATCGCCTTGCACAGGCGGATGCCGTCGATGATGCTGGCGTGCACGAGCCGGTCGGAGATGATCACGTCCTCCGGCCCGAGCACCGCCTCGAACACTCCGGCGTTCGCGTCCAGGCAGCTCGGGAAGAGGATGGTGTCCTCGGTGCCGAGGAACGCGGTCAGCTTCTCCTCCAGGCGGCGGTGCACGTCCTGCGTGCCGCAGATGAAGCGCACGGAGGACATGCCGTAGCCGCGCTCGTCCAGGCCGCGGTGCGCGGCGGCCACCACGTCGGGGTGGCTGGACAGCCCGAGGTAGTTGTTCGCGCAGAGGTTCACGACGCGCTGGAGGGCGGCGCCCGCGGGGAACTCCACGCGGATGTCCGCGCTCTGCGGCGAGTGGAGGTACCGCTCCTCCTTGAAGATGCCCTTCTCCCGGATCGTCCCGAGCTCCGCGCGGTAGGCGTCGCGGACGGCGGCGGGGTACGTCATGACGCGGCCTTCCGGTGCGCGTTCACCACGGCCACGATGCCCTTCACCGTGTCGAACGCGTCGGCGGTGGCGGCCTCGTCCGGGATCCGCACGCCGTACTTCTTCTCCAGGAACCGCAGGAGGCTCACCATGCTGAAGCTGTCCACGATCCCGCCCGAGATGAGCGGCGTGTCCGCGTCCAGCTCCAGGTCGTCGTCCTCGTCCAGGTACTCCTTGCGGATGTAGTCCAGGATCACGTCTTCCACGGGGTTCCCCCTTCCGCGGCGGGCGGTGGCGCGGGGGCGGCGTCGCGGCGCCCTTCCGGCGCCCTTGCGGCGTCCCCGCGCGGCGGCCGGGCAGTGTATCACGGCGCCGCGGAAGCGCCTCCGGGCGCCGCGGCCGCCCCGCCCGGCCCGGCGCGGCGCGGGTCCGTCCGGGGGCGGCGCGGGACGGACGCCCCCGGCCGCGCCGTGGAAGCACGACGGCGGCCCTTCCGGCGGGAGCCGCGTGTGGCTACGATCGGACCGGCCCCGCACGCCCCCACCGGTCCCGGAGTTCCCATGCCCACCCGCCGCCACGACCGCGAGCGCCCCACGGGCCGGCCGATCCCGGCCGCGGCCGTGGCGCTGGCCGGGTGGACGCTCGTGGCGCTCTTCTTCGCGAACCGGCTGTACTTCTCGTCGCAGCTCACCCAGCAGCCCATCTCCTGGCCGCAGGCGCTCTCGTGGTCCTTCCTGGACTGGTACCTGTGGGCCGGGCTGAGCCCGCTCGTGTTCCGCGCGTCCCGCCGCTTCCCGCTGGGACGCGGGCTGCCCGTGCGCCACGTGTTCGTGCACCTGCTGCTCAGCCTGGCGTTCACCGTGGCGCACTCCACGATCTACGGCGCGATCGTGTGGAACGTGCAGTGGGTGCCGTCGCAGGAGGCCAGCCTCGCCGGCCTCGTGCAGGGGCTGTTCTTCGGGAAGTTCCACTTCGGCGTGGTCACGTACTGGGTGCTGGTGGTGCTGCGGCACACCTTCGACTTCTACACGCGCTACCGCGAGGAGGAGCTGCGCGTGTCCCGCATGGAGACGCAGCTCGCGCAGGCGCAGCTGCACGCGCTGCGGATGCAGCTCCAGCCGCACTTCCTGTTCAACACGCTGAACGCCATCTCCGCCCTCATGCACCGCGACATCGACGCCGCCGAGCGGATGCTGGCGCGCCTTTCGGATTTCCTGCGGCTGACCCTGGAGAGCGGGGCCGCCCAGGAGGTCACGCTGCGGCAGGAGCTGGACTTCCTGCGGCGGTACCTGGACATCGAACAGACCCGGTTCGCGGACCGTCTGGATGTCCGGATGGACGTGGAGCCGGAGCTCCTGGACGCCCGGGTGCCGAACCTGATCCTGCAGCCGCTCGTAGAGAATGCCATCCGCCACGGGGTGGCGCGGTCGGCCGCGGCCGGCCGCATCGGGATCGCCGCGCACCGGCAGAACGGGGCGCTGCGGC
Organism: uncultured Gemmatimonadota bacterium; assembly: GCA_964571855.1. Classification (GTDB taxonomy): domain Bacteria; phylum ARS69; class ARS69; order ARS69; family ARS69; genus CAYYFX01. Next base: position 20,037 of record CAZNDO010000033.1, on the reverse strand, counting down.
TGGAGGTGACCGACGACGGGCCGGGGCTGCCGCGCGGGGCCAGCCGTCCGGCCCGCGAGGGCGTGGGGCTCACGAACACGCGGGCGCGGCTGGCGCAGCTCTACGGGCCGGCGTCGCAGCTCACGCTCGCGAACCGGGGCGAGGGCGGATTGCACGTGACCCTGACCATCCCGTTCCGGACCGCGGCCGAGCCGGCCGGGTCCACGGAGGAGACGCCGTGACCGAAGGACGAGGCGCGGAAGGCATCCGCGCGCTGGTGGTGGACGACGAACCGCTGGCCCGCGAGCGCGTGCGCAACCTCCTCGCGAAGGAGGCGGACATCCGCATCGTCGGGGAGTGCGCGAACGGCAAGGAGGCCGTGGAGGCGATTGAGCGCGACCGCCCGGACCTCGTGTTCCTCGACGTGCAGATGCCGGAGCTGGACGGGTTCGCCGTGCTGGAGAGCGTGGCGCCCGAGGTGCTGCCGTGGGTGATCTTCGTGACCGCGTACGACGAGTACGCGGTGAAGGCCTTCGAGGTGCACGCGCTGGACTACGTGCTGAAGCCCTTCGACAAGGAGCGCTTCCGCGAGGCGCTGGACCGCGCCCGCCGCGAGATCGCGCGCGGCGCCGACGAGTCCGCGCTGGAGGGGCGGCTGCTCGCGCTGCTGCAGGACCTCGAGGGGCGGAAGCAGACGCTGGACCGGCTGGTGATCAAGTCCGGCGGGCGCGTCTCGTTCCTGCGCACCGAGGAGGTGGACTGGATCGAGGCGGCCGGCAACTACGTGGAGCTGCACGTGGGGAAGGACTCGCACCTGCTGCGCGAGACCATGAACAAGCTGGAGAGCCGCCTGGACACGCAGCGGTTCCTGCGCATCCATCGGCGGCTCATCGTGAACGTGGACCGCATCCGCCAGCTCGAGGGCGTGACCCACGGCGAGTACGTGGTGGTCCTGAAGGACGGGACGCGCCTGTCCTCCAGCCGCGGCTACCGCGACGGCCTCCAGCGGCTCCTGGCCGGCGGCGCCTGAGACCCCCCGGAACGGGTAGGCCCGCCTCTGGCCAACTCGTTCCGCCGCAAGGGGTTCCGAACCGCCCGGCCCCGTCCGCGGGGCCTTCGTCCCGCGCGCCGCGCCATCCGTCCCGACCGCCGCGTCGTTCCCCGCGCTCCTGCGTATCGTCAAGTGCACGCTCCACCCGGGAACGCCGCCGGCAACGCGGCGGGACCGGGCGAATCGGAAAGCGCCGGGCCGACCGGCAAGGGACCAGGCGGGCTCCCATCGAAGGGGAAGGAGATCCCGGGGCACTCCCGACGATCTTCGTGGCGAGTGGGGGCTCGACGACGTTCCGGACCGGCGGCCCGTGCGCGATTCCGGCCTCAGCCCGCGTCGGCCTCCAGGGCCGCCACCTCGCGGGCCAGCACCGCCACGATCGGATGCGACCAGCCGCGCTGCAGCGCGTCGACCGCGGCGCGGTAGTACCAGAGCGTTCCCTCGCGGCCGCCCCGGAACCGCTCCCACACCCGTGCGCCGTCGCGGGCCAGGTCGGCCCGCGTGGTCGCCGCGTTGTGCAGCTTGTCGGCGGCCACCACCAGGCGCACGCGCGGCGATGCCGCGGCCAGGCGCTCCAGGAAGCGCTCCTTGCGGGCGCGCCACGGCGGCTTCGGCGTCTCGTCCGTATCCGTGCAACCCTCCACGAGCGCGAGCACGTCCTCGCCGAAGCGCGCGCGCAGGACGGCGCGCACCGAATCGCCGCCGGCGTCCTCGATGGCGTCGTGCAGCAGCGCGGCCACGGCCTGCGACTCGTCGCCGCCGTGCTCCAGGACCAGCGCGCACACCGCGAGCAGGTGCGCCACGTACGGCGCATCCGATCCCTTGCGCCGCTGGCCGGCGTGCAGCTCCGCGGCGAGCCGGACGGCGTCCGCGAGGCGCGCGGGCGAGACGGGCGCGCTCACCTCGGCTTCCGTTTCAGCGCGTCGCGCGCCTTGCCCACGTCCTTCCACACGAGGATCGCGCCGCCGCCCAGCTCCTCGTCCGGCGGGACGCCGGCCAGCCAGGCCCAGGTGTCCGGGCTGCTCCACGCCCGCGTCGTGCGCGCGCCGGGCTTCTCCTTCACGAGCACGGCGTACGGCCGGCCCGCGGCGAAGGTGGCGCTGAGGGCAACCGGCCCGCGCACCGGGTGGCTCGGCAGCGAGTGCCAGGACACGCCGTAGATCGAAGGGTCGATCCGCCCGAAGTACGCGAGCTGCACGCTGTCCACGTGCTCGCGCTTCTGCCATGCGCGCAGGTCCGGCAGCGCCTGGCCCCAGTCCAGGTTGGAGTCCACCAGCACCGCGCGCTTCCCGCCGAGCAGCCGCTCCACGCCGTTGAAGTACGCCAGCGGCGCGCCGCTCGCCGCGATGCCGGAGAGCCCCGCGCCCGCGAGCAGCGCCCACGGCAGCGCGCGCGCGATCCGCGGCGCACCCGCGCGCGGCACGAACGCCGCGGCCGCCGTGGCCTGCAGCAGAGGGAGCACGGGCAGCACGTAGCGGAGTCCCACGTTCTTGCGCGTGGCCGCGCCGAAGGCCGCGAAGAACACCGCCGCGGCCAGCAGCGGCAGCAGCGCGGCCCGCCGCCGCTCCCGCAGCGCGCACCACGCGCCGAACGCGAACAGCGCGAGCGCCGGGAGCGGCGTCTTCACGAGGACCGCCACGAGGTGGTAGTGCACCCAGCCGCCGTCCTCGCGCAGCGTTCCCAGCAGGAACGCGGGGTACGGCGCCTCCGCGAGCTGCGCTTCCAGTCCCGCCACCATGTCCCCGGGCAGCGGCGTGGGGATGCCGCGGAAGAGCCCCGGCAACGGGAAGCCGTACGCCGCATACAGCGGGAGGAGGAACGCGCCGGCGAACGCCGCGCCGCGCGCGAGCCGCCGTGGCGCGGGCGGGAGCACCACGGCCGCGCCGGCCACCGCCGCGAACAGCAGGCCCGGGAACTTCGCCAGCGTGGCGGCCGCCGCGAGCGCCCCGGCCGCCCCCGCCCACCCGACACCGCCGCGGCGCCAGGCGCGGGCGGCCGCCCAGATCGTCCACACCCCGAAGGCCGCCAGCCCCACGTCCGGGGTCACGAGCCGTCCGTGCGCCAGCAGGTTCGGGCACACCGCGGCCAGCGTGGCCGCCGCGAGCGCGGGCCGCATGCCCCACAGGTCCCGCGCCAGCGCGAACACGCCCGCCACCGTGACCGCCAGCAGCGCCAGCGTTCCGGTGCGCGCGCGCACGAGCAGCCGGTGGTAGTCCCGCCGGTGCGCATCCTCGAAGCGGTACCCCAGGTCCCACGACGTGCGGATGGAGTCCAGCTCCGCCGGCGACGTCCCGAGCGACGGCTTCGCCGCCAGCAGCGGGATCCCCTGGATCCAGCGCGTCAGCGGCGGGTTGCCGCGGTCGATGTGCAGGTTCCCGTTCCCGCGCCAGTACGCCGCGGCCAGCGGGAGGTTGCCGAACTCGTCCACCGTGCACGATTCGCGGAACGCCGTGCGCGAGGCGAGCGCCAGGGCCACGAGCAGCGGCACGAGCGCGATTGCCGCGCCGCGGCGGGCGCCGCCGGTCACGACTCGATCCGGTCGCGGTACCGGTCGCGCACGGCCAGGTACTCCGGGCGCGAGATCCACAGCAGGTCCGCCACGCGGCGGACGTGCTCGGCCTCGCGCTTGTCGATGGCCCCGTCCGCGGCCATGCGCGCGAACATCGTCTCCACGATGCGCAGCCGGTCGCCCATGGTGGCCTCGCGCGAGTACTCCGCGCACCGGCGCTGCAGGTCGGAGTCCCGCTCCGGATCGTCGTCCATCACCTCGCGGAGGAACGCGGCGTCGCGATCCTCGTGCGGCGCGGCAGGGTCCGGCGCGGGCCGGCCGAGGAACGCGCCGAACAACCCGCGCAACCGCTCCACAACGCCGTCGATGGGGCCGTGCGACTCCACGATCGCGCGCACATGCCGCAGCAGCTCGCGCTCCGCGTCCGTGCGGCGCGCCTCGTCCCCGAGCATGCGCTCCACCTCGTCCAGCAGCCGCCGCCGCTCGCCGGGGCCCGCGAGGGACGCCGCGAACGCCTTCGTGAGCTCCACGGCCTCCTCGAAGCCGACGGGGCGCGCGAGCAGCGCGTCCACCTCCTTCCGCTCCGCGGGGTCCGGCTCGAACGCGTTCAGGAGGGTCTTGATGCGGTTGCGCTCCTCCTCGCGGATCTCGCCGTCGGCCCACGCGACCGCGGCCAGGACCTTGAGGAAGGAGAGTTGGTGGGCCATGCGCGGCGCCGCCTAGAGCTCGTCGTCTTCGCCGAAGTCGTCCTTCAGCAGCTCGCCGTCCTTGTCCTCGCGACGGTAGAGCACCTGCCCCTCCCAGATCTCGCCGATGCGCCGCTGCACGGACTGGATCTGCTCCTTGGGCGTGGACGTGCCGGCGGCAATGCCGAGGTGCGCCACCCCGTCCAGCCACTCGCGCTTCAGGAGGTCCGCGGAGTCCACGTGGTACGTGCGGTCCGGCAGCCACCGCTGCGCGATGCGCGCGAGGTTCGTGGTGTTGGACGAGCTGAAGCCGCCCACCACGATCATGGCGTCCACCCATTGCGCCAGCCGCGCCACGGCCTCCTGCTGGTTCTTCACCGGCTTGCAGCGCGTGTCCACCGCCTTCAGGTCCGGGTACTTCCGCTCCCGGATGCGCTCCACGATGTGCTCGAACTTCGCGCGCGTGATCGTGGTCTGGCAGAACGCCACCGTCCTCGGGCCGAGGTCGTCCGGCAGCGCGTCCACCGCCTCGTCGGAGTACACCACGTGGATGTCCTCGCCGTACGAGCGCGACGCGATGATCTCCGCGTGGTCCGGGTTCCCGACCAGGATGACCTTGTACCCGTCGGCCTCGAACTTCCGGATCTTCCCGTACACCCACTTCAGCAGCACGGGGCACGTGGCGTCGTGGTACACGATGCCGCGCCGCGTGAGGTCCTCCTTCAGCTCCCGCGGGTAGCCGTGCGCCGTGATGACCACCTCGCGCACGCCCTGGCCCGAAAGCGCCGTGAGGTCGGCGTACCGCTCCAGGACCGGGATGCCCTCGCGCGCCAGCCCCTCCACCACGAGCCGGTTGTGCACGATGGGCCCCAGGATGGCCTGCTTCCTGTCCCGGGCCATGTCGATGGCGTCCTCCACGCCGAAGCACGTGCCGGCGCTGCGGGCCACGATGACTTCGAGCGCGAGGGACTTCGTGCCGGCCATGGGGACTCCGGGTGGGGGAAGGCGGGAGCGAAGCCCCGAAGATATCGCCCGTGGGTGCTTCCCGCAACTCGGCGCGCGTGCGGGCGCGGCCGGCTTTGGGTATCGTGCGCGGAGCCGGTGCGGCGGGGGTGCCTGTGAGGCGATGGTGGCCGCCGGCCGTCGTGACGGCCGGCTTCTGCGGGTCCACGTTCCTCTGGGAGCGCGAGGGCGTGCGCTTCCACGCGGGCACCATCGACCACTTCGCGCAGCTGCTGGATCCGCCGCTGCTCGCGAACCGTCTCGGCGAGAGCCTCTGGCACCTGCACGCCCAGCCGCCGCTCTTCAACCTGGCCGTGGGCTGGGCGCTGAAGGCCTCGCCGCAGGATCCCGGCGCGCCGCTGCGCTGGCTGTTCCTCGCCGCGGGCCTGGGCACGGCGCTCGCGCTCCTGGCGGCGTTGCGCGCGCTGCGCTTCCCGCCGGCGGCGGCCGCCGCGCTGGCCGTGGCCTTCACCGCCACGCCCACGTTCGCGGTGTACGAGCACTGGTGCTTCTACCCGCACCTCGCGCTCGCGTGCCTGGCGGCGGCGGCCGCGTTCCTCCTGGCGTCCGGGCGCGGCGGGCGTCCCGTGCTTCTCGGGCTCGGCTTCGCGGCGCTCGGCGTGCTGGCCATGACCCGCAGCCTGTACCACCCCCTGTACCTCGCGGCGGCGGCGGCGATCGCCGTGCGCATGGCGCCCGCGGGGCGGCGGCGCGCGGCCGCGGCGGCCACGGCGCCCGCGGTGCTGGTCGGGTTCGCGTGGGCGGCGAAGAACCTCGTGATGTTCGGCTTCTTCGGGACGAGCTCCTGGGGCGGGAACAGCCTGCACCGGATGCTCACGGAGTCCGTGGACCCGCCGGCGCTCGAGGCCATGGTGGCGTCCGGCGAGATCTCGCCGATCTCCCGGGAGTGGGAGTTCTCGCCGCCGGCGGTCTACGTGGGGCTGCTCTCGCCGGACCGTCCCGGCACGGGGATCCCGGCACTGGACGAGACCGCGAAGACGCGGACGCGCGAGAACCCGGTGAACTACAACCACTGGGTGTACCCGATCGCGTCGCGCGAGTACGCGCGCAACGCGCTCGCGCTCCTGCGCCGGCATCCCGGCGCCTACCTGGAGTCCGTGCGGTTCACCGCGCGCCGCTGGCTGGATCCGGTAACGGACGACGTCTTCCTTCGCACGATCCGCTGGCCCGTGCGCGCGCAGATCGCGCCGTTCGAGGCGGCGGAGCGCAGCCCGGTCGCGCGCGGGGCCATGCTCCTCGTGCTCGCGTGGGCGGCGGCGCGTCTCGTCCGCGGCACGGGGCCGCCGGGCGAGCGCCTGTTCCTCGCGTTCGCGGTGGGCACGATCCTGTGGGCCGGCGCGGCCGGCATCCTGCTGGAGTACGGCGAGAACAACCGCTTCCGCTGGCATCTGGCGCCGCTGGCGTTCCTGCTCGCGGCGACGGCGCTGCGGGACGCCGCGGCCGCGCTCCGCGCGCGGCTCGGCGGGTCGTGATCGTGCCTCCTGCGCGGGTCAGCCGGTCGAGACCGCGTCCCCCGCGCGGATCTCGCCGTCGTCCAGCACGGTGGCGCGCAGGCCGCCGCGGTGGACGAGCCCGGCGCGCACGCCCTCGCGCGTGAGCTTCTCCAGGTAGGCGCACGGCTCGCACAGCCGCACGCCCAGCATCCGCACGCCGCCCACGCGGAACTCCTTCCCCACGAGGTGGTTGAGCGGCACGCCCTCGGTGAGCACGTTGCGGCGGGATTCCGCGTGCGTGAGCGCCACGCCGTACTCGGCCTGCAGCGCGGCCAGGGCCTCGGTCTCGATCAGCGTGACGTCCCGCCCGCTCCGCGGCGACTCGGGTCGGGACGGGAGGCAGTGGTGGTCCCCTTCGATCCCGCGGTGGGCGAAGACACGCGCGCCGACGACGGCGGACGTGGGCTGCCCTTCGACGGGGGTGATGCGGATCGCGACGACGCGGCCCATGCGACCTCCGAGGGATGACGTCCGGCGCCGGCGCGACGCTTGCCGCCGGCGAAGCACACGAAGAGCCCCAGGATCCCGGCTGCCGAGAGCGCGGCGCCCAGCGGCAGGGACGCCGGGCGATACGTGAGCTCCACCTGCACCGAGCCCTCGGGCACCGGCACCGCCAGGAACAGGAAGTCCGCGCGGTACACCGGCGCGGGCTGTCCGTTCACGGTGGCCTGCCAGCCCGGCGCCCAGGTCTCGAGGATGCGGAGCATCCCGCCGCGGCCCACGTGCCAGGCCGCCTGGATCCGGTTGGGAGCGACATCGTAGCCGATCAGGTCGCACGCTCCAACGGGCGCCTTCGCCGCGGGCGGCGCCGGCCCGCCGGGCGCCGCCTCCAGCAGCACCGCCTGGCGCGGATCGTGCTCCGGCGACAGCAGCCGCGCGAGCAGCGCCTGCGGATCCTCGTACGACTCCCAGCCGCTCACGAGCGTGGCGCGCGACAACGCGGGCTCGTGCGGGTTCAACAGGAAGCCGCGCGCGGGATCCTGCAGCGCGGGGATGTCCAGCGGCTGCACGCCGCGCATCTCCACGAGGTAGCCCGCGTCCCAGAGGTCGAAGATGCGCTCGCGCGTCCCGTGCGGCGTGCCCGGCGCGTCGAACACCTGCGCGAAGGCGTCGTGCCGGCGCGGGCTCAGCGGATCGCAGCCCTGGGCCTGGGCCACCCCGAACGCCACGTTCGCGTTGCACAGCATGGCGTGCTTCGCCCACTCGAACGCCACCGGATTGCGGCAGCCGGCGAGGAAGTTGCCGAGCTGGTCCACCGAGTGCGGCGTGTAGATCCGCCGCCCGCCCAGCTCGTCGCGCAGCACCTGCACGCCCTCGGGCGGCCGGTCGTAGAAGCCCTGCGCCGTGGGCGTGCCGAAGGCGCGCGCCACGAGGAAGAGATCCAGCAGCACGAGCCCGGTCCAGCCCCACGCGACGCCGGCGGCGCTGCGTGCGGCCAGCCCGAGGGCGAGCGCGCCGGCCACCAGCAGGATCTCCCCGCGCATGGCGAGGGACTGCGCCCACGCCTCGTGCGCGGCGTCCCACGCGGCGTGCTGGAACGGCGGCGAGCCCGCGAGCTGCAGCGCACGGAACGCGCCGGCGAGCGGGCCGCGCGCGAGGATGGAGAGCAGGAGCATCGCGGCGCCCAGCGCGAGCGCGGCCGTGCCGACCGGGCGCCAGCGCCGCGGGTCCTGCCGCAGGCACGCCAGGCCGATCGCGGCGAGCGGCGCGAGGTGCGCCACCACGAGGAAGTTCGCGGTGGCCGGCCAGCGGAACTTCGCGAAGCCGGGGACGTGCGCGTGCAGGACGCCCCACAGCGGGCCGAAGCGGCCGAGCGCGAGCAGCAGCCCCAGCACGAACCCCGCGAGCAGGAACGCCGGCACCAGCCGCGACGTGACCTTCGGCAGCTCCGGGATCGCGAGGTCCTCGCGGCGCACGCGGCGCGGCCGCGGCGGGTTGCGGAGCGCGGGCCACGACACCGCGGCCAGCACCACGCCGATCACGCCGACGTACAGCGCGGCGTACGGGAACTCCACCGCGTCGCCGCCCCAGAAGCGGTCCACGCCGGGGAGGCCGAGGAAGAAGGGATCGACCAGCCCGCCCAGGCCCTTCCAGGGCAGGGAGCGCGACATGGCCACCGCGGCGGGGTAGTCCGCCATCTTGCCGGAGAGCTCCGTCATCTCGCGCGCGGGCGCGAGCTGCGCCCCCGCGGTGAGCGCGCCGAGCGCGGCGCCGAGCGGGAGCGCGAGCGCGCGCTTCGCGCGCGAGCCGGCGTCCGCGTCCTTCGCCACCAGCATGCCGCCCAGCAGGAACAGCGAGAGCAGCGCCACGGACAGCAGGGCGAGCGCCGTGATCTGCGGGTAGCCCGCCAGCAGGGACAGCGCGACGCCCAGCCCGAGCATGCCGAGGCCGCGGCGGCTGCCGTCGCGCATCGCCTCCCACACGCCGCTCCACATCAGCGGCAGCCACACCGCCGCGCCGAGCTTCATGGGCGCCTCGAGGTGCGCGAGCGGCCACGTCCCGAACGCGAAGAGCGCGCCGCCGAGGAACGCCTCGGGGTCGGCGAGCCCCGTGCGGCGCAGGAACGAGCGCGCCAGGATCCCGGCCACGGCGAGGTGCAGGACCATGCCGGCGGTCAGCGCGGCGTCGAACGGCAGGGACCAGTACAGCCAGTTCACCGGGTAGAAGACGCCGCTCTGCAGGTTCGCCAGCAGCGGGAGGCCGCAGAACACGTCGTGGTTCCAGAGCGGCAGCGCGCCGGAGCGCACCGCGGCGCGCACGGCCGTCTGCCACGGGTGGAAGAACGTGAGCACGTCGCGCAGCAGGTACGCGCGGCCGGTGAACGCCACGTCCCACAGGAAGCCCGCCGCGATCGCCGCGAACGCGAGCGGCAGGAGCGCGGACCCCGGTCCGCCGGGACGGGGACCCGGGGGGTGCACGCGCGAAGAGTCGGCCATGGACGTCACACCCTCGTTGCCGGGAGGCCGGGAGTTCCCGGAAGATCGACGATCCTAGACCGCTTCCTGAGCGGCGTCACGAACGGGCGTCAGGATCGGCGAAGGTGCGCAAGATCCCGGAGGCGAGGACTGCCGCGGGAAGGCGGCGCCGAGGGCATACGAAGAGGGCCGGTCCTCGGGAGGACCGGCCCTTGTCTCCTCGATGGGGCCCTTCAGGCACCCGGGGGGGTATGCCCGAGGCTCGCGGAATCAGGTCAATACGACCTGAGCTCGGTGATCTGGGAGATCTTGTCGTTCTCGAACACGAACGCGACACGTTCCGTGTAGTAGTACCAGGTCTGCATGGGATCGCAGTCGACGACGTCGTCGGGACGGCCGTAGATCCGCGCCACGGAATGCTGCATGGAGTGCGGCCCGTGCCGCTCGGCGACGTCCTTGGCGAAGCTGCGGTCCTTGGTGAGGTAAACCATAGTGCCCGGCCAGCTGCCTTCCGGAGTTGCTCGCCCGACGAGGCGGGAACACCGCCTCCGGCCCGTCCGGTTGTCGTGTCGAACGGGAGCAGCCTATCAGATCGCGTCGCCGCGCGTCAAGGCACGAAGCCCGGCGAACGCGGAAACCCGCGCCCCTGCAGCGTTTCCGGCGTCGCTCGCGGTCGGTTGACGGAGCCCGGAGCCGCGGCTAGGGTGCGTCGGCGCCGCACGCGACGCGGCGCGTGGAGGTTCGATGAAGGTCCTGGTCACCGGGGGCGCGGGCTACATCGGCAGCGTCGTGACGGAGCGCCTGCTCGAGGCCGGGCACGACGCGCTCGTCGTGGACGATCTCTCCACCGGACATCGCGAGGCGGTGCCGCCGCGCGCGGACTTCGCCGTGGCGGACCTGAAGGACCGCGCGGCGCTCGCCGCCGCGCTGCGCGGCCGGCGCATCGACGCCGTGATCCACCTCGCCGCGTCCAGCCTCGTCGGCGAGTCGATGGAGGATCCCGGGAAGTACTTCACGAACAACGTGGCGGCCGGCGTGAACCTCCTGGAGGAGGCGCTGGCCGCGGGGGCGTCGCGCTTCGTGCTGTCGTCCACGGCGGCCACGTACGGCGAGCCGGAGCAGGTGCCCATCACGGAGACGTGCGCGGCCGCGCCCACGAACCCGTACGGCGAATCCAAGCTCGCGTTCGAGCGCATCCTCGCGTGGTACTCGCGCCTGAAGGGGATGCGCTGGATCGCGCTGCGCTACTTCAACGCGGCCGGCGCGTCCGCGGACCGCGGCGAGGACCGGGACCACGAGACGCACCTCATCCCGCTCGTGCTCGGCGCCGCGGCGAGCGGGGGCGAGGTCCGCGTGTTCGGGCAGGACTACCCCACGCCCGACGGCACGTGCGTGCGGGACTACATCCACGTCCTGGATCTCGCGGACGCGCACGTGCTGGCGCTGGACGCCATGGACCGCGGCGTGCAGGGCGTGTTCAACCTGGGATCCGGGAGCGGCTTCTCCGTGCGCGAGGTGATCGCCGTGGCCGAGAAGGTCACGGGCCGCCCCGTACGCCAGGTCGCCGCGCCCCGGCGTCCGGGGGACCCCGCCACGCTCATCGCCTCCGCGGACCGCGCCCGCGAGGTGCTGGGTTGGCGCCCCGTGCGCGACGACCTCGAGACCATCGTCCGGAGCGCGTGGGACTGGCGCCGGAGGTTCCCGGAGGGCTACGGCGCGGCCCGTTGACAACCCCGGGGCCGTTCCCTAATCTCGCGAGTCCTCCGCACCGGAAAAAGGCGGCGCGGGGATCCCGGGTGAGTCGGTAGCTCAGCAGGTAGAGCACAGGACTGAAAATCCTGGTGTCCCCAGTTCGATTCTGGGCCGACTCACCACCTACGAGGTCACCCGGGACCCCCCGCCGTCGGATGAGGGCGAGCTGGTGTAGCTCAGTTGGTAGAGCAACGCACTCGTAATGCGTAGGTCAGCGGTTCGATTCCGCTCACCAGCTCCATCCTCCGCCCCGCAGTATCCCCCTCCGGTCCGCGGCCGCGCGAGCCGCCGCAAGGAGCGCGCGTTGGAAGGCCTGATCATCTCGGTGTCGGGCGCCCGCGGGGTCGTCGGGCGCGGGCTGGACCCTCTCGTCTTCACGGAAATGGCGGCGCACTTCGCGGCGTTCCTGGGCCCCGGCCCCGTCGTCGTGGGCCGGGACTCCCGCGTCTCCGGGGAGATGGCCATGGCGGCCGTGTCCGCCGGGCTGGTCGGCATGGGCCGCCGGGTCGTGGACCTCGGCATCGCGGCCACGCCCACGGTGGAGGTGGCCATCCGCGAGGTGTCCGCGGCCGGCGGGATCCAGATCTCCGCCTCGCACAACCCCGCGGAGTGGAACGCCCTGAAGCTGCTGGGCCCCCGCGGGATCTTCCTCACCGCCGAGGAGGGGGCGCGGTACAAGGCCCTGCTGGACACGGGGCGCCCCGCCTTCCGCACCTGGGACGCGCTCGGAAGCATCGAACGCCGCACCGACATGAGCGCCGTCCACGTGGACCGCATCCTGGCCTCGCCCCTGGTGGACGTCCCGGCCATCCGGGCCCGGGCGCCGCGGGTCGTGGTGGACTGCGTGCACGGGGCCGGCGGGGCCATCGCCGCGCTCCTGCTGGAGAAGCTGGGCGCTTCTGCCGATTTCCTCTTCGCCGAGCCCACGGGGCGCTTCCCGCGGGACCCCGAGCCCCGCCCGGAGAACCTGGGCGACCTGGGCGCCGCAGTCCGGAAGGCGGGGGCCGCCGTGGGATTCGCCCTGGACCCGGACGCCGACCGCGTGGCGGTCGTGGACGAGGCGGGGCGGCCGGTGGGCGAGGAGGTCACCCTGGCCGTGGTGGTAGATTCGGTGCTGCCGCGCACCGGCGGGAGCGTCGTCGTGAACGTGTCCACCACCATGGCCATCGAGGACGTGGCCGCGCGCCACGGCGCCATCGTCCACCGCACGCCGGTGGGCGAGGTGCACGTGACCGAGCGGATGCTGGCGGTGGGCGCGAAGGTGGGCGGCGAAGGGAACGGCGGCGTGATCGTGCCGGACGTGAACCCCGGGCGGGACGGACTGCTCGGGATCGCGCTGTGGCTGGACGCGCTGGCGCGGACCGGGGGGAAGGCGTCGGAGCTGGCGGCGCGGATCCCCGCCACGGTGATGCGGAAGGAGAAGATCGAGCTGGGGCGCACGGATCCGGATCGCGTGCTCGCGGGGCTGGAGGGCGGCTTCCCCGGCGCCCGCGCCGATCGCACGGACGGGCTGAAGCTCCTCATGGAAGACGGCTGGGTGCACGTGCGGCGGTCGAACACGGAGCCCATCCTGCGGTTGATGGTGGAAGCGCGGACCGGGGAGGCGGCGGAGCGGCTCGTCGCGAGGACGCGGTCGCTGGTGGAACGGGCGGACACGGTGGCGTCCTGACGCCTCCAGGAGGGCGGAGACCATGTGCGGCATCGTCGGTTACATCGGGGCGCAGCCGATGCTCCCGATCCTCATCGAAGGGCTGAAGCGCCTGGAGTACCGCGGGTACGACTCGGCGGGCGTCGCGCTGGTGGCGGACGGCCGCGTGCGCGTGAAGAAGTGCGCCGGCAAGATCTCCAACCTGGAGAAGCTGATCGCGTCCAACGGGCAGCTGGACGCGCGCGGCAGCGTGGGCATCGCGCACACGCGGTGGGCCACGCACGGCGCCCCGAACAGCACGAACGCGCACCCGCACACGGACGCGGAGTCGAAGATCGCGGTCGTGCACAACGGCATCATCGAGAACTACCGCGTGCTGCGCCGGCAGATGGAGGACGCGGGCCTGGTCTTCGAGACCGAGACCGACACCGAGGTGCTGGCGAAGCTCATCGGCCACTACTACGCCGGGGACCTGGAGGACGCGGTACGCCTCGCGCTCAAGCGCGTGGAGGGCACGTACGGCATCGCGGTGGTGTGCGCGGACGAGCCGGACCGGATCGTGGTGGCGCGCAACGGCAGCCCGCTCGTGGTGGGCATCGGCGAGCGGCAGAACTTCGTGGCCTCGGACGTGGCCGCCATCCTGCACCACACGCGGCAGGTGATCTACCTGGACGACCACGAGATGGCGGTGGTGGAGCGGGAGACGTTCCGCACCACCAGCCTGGACAACGTGGAGGTCTCCAAGGAGATCAACGAGATCGAGTGGGACCTGGAGGCCATCGAGAAGCAGGGCTATCCGCACTTCATGCTCAAGGAGATCTTCGAGCAGCCGGAGACCGTGCACAACGCCATGCGCGGCCGCTTCGACACGGAGGCGGCCACCGCGCACCTCGGCGGCATGAACATGGAGGACGACGAGCTGCGCTCGGTGGAGCGCATCATCATCACCGCGTGCGGCACGTCGTTCCACGCCGGCGTGATCGGCGAGTACATGCTGGAGGAGATGGCGCGCATCCCGGTGGAGGTGGAGTACGCCTCCGAGTTCCGCTACCGCAACCCCATCGTCACGCCGAACACGCTGGCCATCGCGATCAGCCAGTCCGGCGAGACCATGGACACGCTGTGGGCCATGCGCGAGGCGAAGATGAAGGGCGCCCGCGCGCTCGGCATCTGCAACGTGGTGGGCTCCACCATCGCGCGCGAGTCGGACGGCGGCACGTACATCCACGCCGGTCCCGAGATCGGCGTGGCCAGCACGAAGGCGTTCACCGGGCAGATCACCGTGCTCGCGCTCATGACGCTCATGTTCGCGCGGCTGAAGGGCATGGATCGCGGCGCCGGGCGCGAGTTCATCGAGGAGATGCAGCGGCTGCCGGAGCGCATCCAGCGCATCCTGGACAAGGACGCGGAGATCCGCGCGCTCGCGGAAGCGTACAAGAGCCACGAGAACGTCCTGTACCTCGGGCGCGGCTACAACTACCCGGTGGCCATGGAGGGCGCGCTGAAGCTGAAGGAGATCAGCTACATCCACGCCGAGGGGTATCCCGCGGCGGAGATGAAGCACGGGCCCATCGCGCTCATCGACAAGAACATGCCGGTGGTGTTCATCGCGCCGCGGGACCGCGCCTACGAGAAGGTCGTGGGCAACATCGAGGAGGTCCGCGCGCGCAGCGGCCGCGTGATCGCCATCGCCACGGAGGGCGACGACGACATCCGCGAGAAGGTGGACCACGTCATCCACATCCCGAGCACGCTGCCCTGCCTCATGCCCATCCTGTCCGTGATCCCCCTGCAGCTCCTGGCCTACCACATCGCCGTGGGCCGCGGCTGCGACGTCGACCAGCCGCGCAACCTCGCCAAGAGCGTAACCGTCGAGTAGGATGGGGCGCTCTCCGGGGCGCCGGCCGTGCGGCGGTGGCCCGGGGATCGGCTCCAGGCTCCCGAGTCCCGGCCGGCGAGCGGATGGGCCGGGTGCCCCGGGACCCTTCTCACGGGCCTCTGCGCGCGAACGCGCCGCGCCCTTCGGGCGCGTGGCGTGCGTGCTCGAACGCCCGCGAGAAGGGTCCCGGGGCACCCGACCCGTCCGGCTCGCCGGCCGGGACTCGGGAGCCTGGAGCCGATCCGGGGTGCCGGGCCGGACGGACGGCGGCCCGGAAGGTGCCTGAGGGAAGGGGTTGAGGTCATGGATCGGCGGATCGTGCTCACGGACAGGGCGCCGGCGGCCATCGGGCCGTACAGCCAGGCGGTCGTGGCGGGCGGGTTCGTGTACACGGCGGGGCAGATCGCACTCGTGCCGGCGACCGGGGAGCTGGTCGGGGCGGACGTGCGGGCGCAGGCGGAGCAGGTGATGAAGAACCTGGAGGCGGTGCTCCATGCGGCCGGGAGCTCGTTCTCGCAGGTCGTGAAGACCACCATCTTCCTCACGGACATGGGGGACTTCGCCACCGTGAACGAGGTGTATGCCGCGCGCTTCCCGAAGGACCCGCCGGCGCGGTCCACGGTGGCGGTGCGGGCGTTGCCGAGGGGGGCGGCGGTCGAGATCGAGGTCGTGGCGCGGACGGGCTGACGGCGCGCCACGGCGGGCACTTCCCGGGAATGGGCGGGTTCTGGTGAACCTCGAGGACTTCAAATCCTTCCGTCGGGTGCTGAAACCATCCGGGGTGGGTTCGATTCCCACACATTCCCGCCAGACGAAGGGGGTGGCCGCGCGGCGCGCGTGCGTCGCGGCGCTCCTGGGGATCGTGACCGGCGCCGTCGCGGGCGGCGCGGCGCGGGCGGCGGAGCCGGTGCCCGAGGGCACGCCCAGCCCGTTCGCGCGGGCCGTGCGCAGCGTGGTGGTGCCGGCCTGGGGGCAGATCACCAACGGGAAGTCGAAGAAGGCCGCGGTGGTGATGACGGTGCAGGCCTACGTCCTCACCCGGCTGATCGAGGAGCACCGCGAGGCGCACGAGTCGCAGCGACGGGCGGACGCGCTGGCGGACCGCACCGACGCCGAGGGGATGGCGCTCGCGGGGATCGCGCGGGACTCGGCGCAGGAGCACTTCGACCGGCGCCGGGACATGATCTTCTGGGCGCTGATCGGCGCCTTCTACGGCGCGGTGGACGCGTACGTGGACGCGCATCTCGGGAACTTCGAGCGCGAGCTCGAGGAGGACCGGGAGCTGTTCGGCGCCGTGGATCCCGCGGAGCGCCGCGTGGAAGTGGGAGTCCGGTTCTAGGAGGAGAGGCCGATGGCCGCGAGGAAAGGGACGGCGCCCCCGAAGAAGGGCGGGTTCGTCGAGACCGTCAAGACGGCGGTCTTCGCGCTGGCCATCGCGCTGTTCATCCGGACGTTCCTCGTGCAGGCGTTCCGCATCCCGTCCGGGTCCATGGAGGACACGCTGCTCGTGGGGGACTTCCTGCTCGTGGAGAAGATCTCCTACGGCGCGCGCGTGCCGTTCACGGACTGGCGGCTGCCCGGCCTGCGCAAGCCCGAGCGCGGGGACATCATCGTGTTCAAGGCGCCCACCACCGAGCAGGACTTCATCAAGCGCTGCATCGGCACGGGCG
Organism: uncultured Gemmatimonadota bacterium; assembly: GCA_964571855.1. Lineage (GTDB taxonomy): Bacteria > ARS69 > ARS69 > ARS69 > ARS69 > CAYYFX01. The sequence continues at coordinate 3,432 of CAZNDO010000033.1, read as the reverse complement.
GGGAGACGCTGCTCGTGGCGGACGACCAGGTCTTCGTGGACGGCGCGCCGCTCACGGAGCCGTACAAGGCGGTGAAGCCGTACCCGCACGGCGGGCAGCCGCCGCAGTTCGCCGTGGACCGGCCGCTGCGCATCCCGGAAGACGCGCTCTTCATGATGGGCGACAACCGGAACAACAGCCAGGACAGCCGGTACTGGGGGCCGCTCGCCCCGGACCGCGTGGTGGGGCACGCCCTCGTCCTGTACTGGTCCACGGACCCGTCGAAGGCCCCCGCGTTCGTGCGCAGCCTGCCGCAGAACTGGGTGCGCGGGCTCCTGGAGCTCGTGCTCGGCCGGCCGCGGATCACCCGCATCGGCAAGTGGATCGCCACCGACTACAGCAAGGTGTACGCGCGCGGCATGGAGCAGGCGCACGCGTCCCACCCCGGAGCCCCGCCCGCATCCGAATGAACCGTCTCCAGCGCATCCGCAACTTCTGCATCGTGGCCCACATCGACCACGGGAAGTCGACCCTCGCGGATCGGCTCCTCGCGCTCACGGGCACGCTGTCCGCCGACAAGGCGCAGGGACAGGTGCTGGACTCCATGGACCTGGAGAAGGAGCGCGGCATCACCATCAAGGCGCACGCCATCCGCATGGACTGGAAGGCGAAGGACGGCACGCCGTACGTGCTGAACCTCATCGACACGCCGGGCCACGTGGACTTCTCCTACGAGGTGTCGCGCAGCCTGGCCGCGTGCGAGGGTGCCTTGCTCGTCGTGGACGCCAGCCAGGGCGTGGAGGCGCAGACCATCTCGAACCTGCACCTCGCGCTGGACAACGACCTCGAGATCGTGCCGGTCGTGAACAAGGTGGACCTGCCGGGCGCGGAGCCGGAGCGCACGAAGGGGCAGATCGTGGATCTCCTCGGGTGCGATCCCGCGGAGATCGTATCCATCAGCGCGAAGTCCGGGCTCGGCGTGGAGACGCTCCTCGAGGAGATGATCCGCCGCGTCCCGCCGCCCGAGGGGGATCCGGACGCGCCGGTGCGCGCGCTCATCTTCGACTCCGCGTTCGACCAGTACCGCGGCGCGGTGGCGTACGTGCGCGTGGTGGACGGCGTGCTGCGCAAGGGGATGACCATCCGGTTCTTCTCGAACGGCCAGGAGTACCTGGTGGACGAGGTGGGCACGCTGCGCCTCACCATGGTGCCGAAGGACGAGCTGTCCGCCGGCGAGGTGGGCTACGTGGTGGCCGGCGTGAAGAACCTGGCCGACGCGAAGGTGGGGGACACCATCACGGACGCGGCGCGTCCCGCCGCCGAGCCGCTCATCGGCTACGTGGAGGCGAAGTCCATGGTGTTCTCCGGGTTCTACCCGGTGGACGCGGACCAGTACGAGAACCTGCGCGACGCCCTGGACAAGCTGAAGCTGAACGACTCGTCGTTGCACTACGAGCCGGAGACGTCCACGGCGCTCGGCTTCGGCTTCCGCTGCGGCTTCCTGGGGCTCTTGCACCGCGAGATCGTCCAGGAGCGCCTGGAGCGGGAGTTCGACCTGGACCTCATCGGCACCGTGCCCACGGTGCCGTACCACGTGTACCTCACGGACGGCACGATGCTGGAGATCGAGAGCCCCACGCAGCTCCCGTCGCCCGCGCGCATCGACCGCATCGAGGAGCCCACGGTCAAGGCCGAGATCGTGATGCCCACGGACTACATCGGGAACATCATGAAGCTGGGGCAGGACCGGCGCGGGACGCAGCTCGGCATGGAGTACCTGGACCCCACGCGCGTCGTGCTGCACTACGAGTTCCCGCTGGCCGAGATCATCTTCGACTTCTACGACAAGCTGAAGTCCATCACCCGCGGGTACGCCAGCTTCGACTACGACTTCGGCCCGTACCGCGCCGCGCCCATGGTGAAGCTGGACATCCTGCTGAACGGGGATCCGGTGGACGCCCTGTCCATGGTGGTGCACCGCGAGAAGGCGTACGACTGGGGCCGGCGGCTGTGCGAGAAGCTGAAGGAAGTGATCCCGCGCCAGCAGTTCGCCATCGCCATCCAGGCGGCCATCGGGAGCAAGGTGATCGCGCGCGAGACGATCTCCGCGTTGCGGAAGAACGTGATCGCGAAGTGCTACGGCGGCGACATCACGCGCAAGCGCAAGCTCCTGGAGAAGCAGAAGGAAGGCAAGAAGCGCATGAAGCAGGTGGGGACGGTGAACGTCCCGCAGGAGGCCTTCCTCTCCGTGCTGAAGATCGAGCGGTGACGGCGGAAGCGTCGCCCGTCGGCCTGTACGTCCACTTCCCGTTCTGCGCGGCCCGTTGCCACTACTGCGCGTTCTACTTCGTCGTGGGGCGGCGGGATGTCCGCGCGCGGTACGTGGCGGCGGTGCGGCGGGAGATCGCCGCGATGGCGGCGGATCCGCGCTTCGCCGGGCGCCGCGTGCACTCGCTGTACTTCGGCGGCGGCACGCCGAGCCTCATGGACAATTCGGACGTGGCGGCGCTTTGCGCGACAGCGCGGGAGGCGTTCGCGTTCGAGCCGAACGCCGAGGTCAGCCTGGAGGCGAACCCGGACGGGCTGGGCGCGGCGGCGCTGGACGCGTGGCGCGCGGCCGGCGTGAACCGGCTGACGCTGGGCTGGCAGTCCCTGCGCGCGGACGGGCTGCGGACGCTCACCCGCACGCACACGGTGGAGGAGAACGCGGCGGCATTGCGCGCGGCGCGCGCCGCCGGCTTCCACAACGTGGGCGTGGACCTGATCTTCGGCCGACCGGGCCAGACGCCGGCGGACTGGGCCGCGGAGCTGGACGAGGCCGCGGCCATGGGTCCCGAGCACGTGAGCGCCTACGAGCTGACGTTCGAGGAAGGCACGCGCCTCACGCGCCGGCGCGCGGCGGGGACGTTCGTGCCGCCGGACGAGGATGCGCGCGCCGACATGTTCGAGGCCGCGGAGGACGTGCTGGCGCGGCACGACGTGCACCGCTACGAGATCTCGAATTTCGCGCGCCCCGGCCGCGAGTGCCGCCACAACCTCGCGGGCTGGCAGGGCGGCGACCTCCTCGGCGTGGGCGCGAGCGCGGCGTCGCACGTGCGCAACGCGCGCTGGACGAACGTGGCGGACCTGGACGAGTACGTGCGTCGCGTCGAGGCGGGGCAGGGCGCGGGCGAGCCCGCCGAGGTGCTGGACGATGCCACCTGGGCGGCGGAGGACCTCTACCTGGGGCTGCGCACGTCGGCCGGCGTGGACGTGGAGGCGCGGCTCGCGGGCGTGGCGGGGGCCGACCGGCTGCGGGCCGCGATCGCGGAAGCCCGGCGGGACGACCGCGTCGAGATCGGCGAGGACGGCCGCGGCCGGCTCACGCCCCGCGGCCGCCTGCTGGCCGACTCGGTGTTCGAGTCCCTCCTCGCCCCCTAGTGTCGCGTCCCGGAAGTCGCGCGAAGCTTCGCG
>CAZNDO010000032.1:0-24586 GCA_964571855.1 uncultured Gemmatimonadota bacterium | reverse complement strand
CGCGGCACCCGGGACGAGAGCGCCGCGAAGCCGGCCCTATCTCCCGCTGAAGGGTTCGACCGGCACGACGTCCGTCCAGTAGCTCCCCGACGGCGTCCCCGCGCCCGACTGGTCCATGCGCCGGCGCCACGAGTCCAGCGCGCGCCCGTACTCCCCGCGCGTGGAGCGGCCGATCTCTCCGGGGGCATCACGGTCCTCCCCGGCCACCCGGATGCCGCGCTCCTCGAGCCAGCGATCCGCATCCGCGCGCGACACGAGCGGCCTCAGCGAACCGTCCCTCGACTCGAAGATGTCCACGAGATCCTCCCGCGCCACGAGCGCGCGCAGGAGCGCGGGCTCGGCCATGAGCTGCGAACCGTTCCCGTTCGCGTCCACCCACCACGCGGTCGTGCCCCAAGTGAGCACGGCCTCGCGCACGTTCGGCGGCACGCGCCCCTCGGCCACGCGCTCCACGGTGGCCGCCGCCTCCTCCGCGGTCATCCCCTCCTGCACGCCGCGCGCCACGGACTCCGGCGTGAGCGCGTAAGTCCAGAACCGGTCCAGGGAGCGGAGCGACGCGATGGCGCCGAGGTCGCGATGCACCGGCGGCGGGCACTCCTCGGGAATGAGCAGCTCGAAGTTCGGCTGCGCGAACGCGCGCGGCGGGTCGTCCGGGACCCACTTGCGCCGGCGGCGCCGCGGGTCGTGCAGCGCGTTCCATGCCTCCACGCCGCCGTCGGTGGCCGTGGCCACCGGCCGGCCGCGGCGGTCGCAGCCCGTCCACGCGAGGCCGAGGTCCGCGAGCAGATGCACGCACGCCGAGACCCAGCGCGCGCCCGGGCCCTCCGTGGACACGTCCGCCTGCGGGCGCACGCGCAGCACGTGGAAGTGCGTGCGCAGCGCGCGGTAGCGCACCGCCTCGGTGAGGCGGCCGAGCGGGACCCAGCCCGCGTCCTTCCAGTCCACCAGCGCCTCGAGCGCCACGTGCAGGTTCTCGTACCGGTCCTCGAGGAACGACAGGAAGAAGGTGAGCCGCTCCAACTCGGGCCGGCCGGCCCAATCCGACCAGTTGTCCACGTCCAGGTACAGGCGCTTCCCGCGCTTCTCCAGGAACCCCATGTTGCGCAGCAGTTCCACCAGGCGGCTCACGCGGCCGCGCGCCGCGCCGGCCGAGGCCGCGCGCGCCGAGACCGCACCGGCGTCCGGACCCGGCTCCGCGAGGTAGGCGGCGAAGAACTCGCCCATCGCCTCGAGGTCCCGCTTCCAGATCTTCTCGTCCTCCGCCATCACGCGCGGCGGGTTCTGGTGCAGGTAGTTGAACATCGCGATGACCAGCCCGTGCACGGCGCGGCGCTGCGCGCTGGCCCCGGGGACCACGTCCCCCACGAGCTTGCGCGGCCGGCCCGCGATGCGGCTGCCCAGCAGGTCCGAGAGCCCCTCCGGCAGGTACGCGATGTCGCTGCCGATGACGAACGTGAGATGCCGCCGGCGCAGCTCCAGGAAGACGTCGCGCCAATCGTCCGGACCGCCGCCGCAGCGCGCGGTGGCCTCGCGGAACAGCCATCGCGCCGGCGCGATGCCGCCGACCTGCCGCAACAGGTACAGGAGCTCCACCTCGGGCCCGAACAGGCCCTCGGCCAGCCGCCGCCGTCCCTCCCCGCTCTCGAGGTAGGACGCCAGCCCCTCCACCATCTCGGTGCGGTCGTAGCCGCCCGTGCCGAGATGGTGGCGGTAGATCGTCCGCAGGTGCTCGAAGACGAGCTCGTGTTTCAGGAAGTCCCGTAGCGTCCGCTTCACGAACCTGCCCAGGTGTTCTCGACACCGGGGACATCCGCATCCAGGTGGTCCTCGATGGCCGCGGGCGTCTCCAGATCGACGATGTTGTAGTGGTAGCCCTGTTCGGTGAGGAAGAGCTGGCGCTTCAGCGCGAACTCCTGCTCCGAGGTGTGCGACGTGACGAGCGAGTAGAACCGGGTGTCCGCCTCCTTCGGGCGCAGCACGCGGCCGAGCCGCTGCGCCTCCTCCTGCCGCGATCCGAACGTGCCGCTCACCTGGATGGCCACGTTCGCCTCGGGGAGGTCCACGGCGAAGTTCGCGACCTTCGACACGACGAGCAGCCGGATCTCGCCGCGCCGGAAGCCGTCGTACAGGCGCTCGCGCTCCGACGAGGGCACCTGCCCCGTGATGAGCGGGGCGCGCAGCTCCGCGGCCAGCCCGCGCAGCTGCGAGAGGTATCCGCCGATCACGAGCACGTGGTCCCCCGGGTGCTTCGCCAGGATCCGCCGCACGACGTCCAGCTTGTGCGGGTTCTCCGCCGCCACCCGGTACTTCCGCCGCTTGTCCGCGGAGGCGTAGCGGCCGCGGACCTCCTCCGGCAGCGGGACGCGGATCTCGTAGCAGTGCGCCTGCGCGATCCACCCCTTGGACTCCAGCTCCCGCCACGGCAGCTCGTAGCGCTTCGGCCCGATGAGGCTGAACACGTCCGTCTCGCGGCCGTCCTCGCGCACGAGGGTGGCGGTGAGACCGAGCCGGCGCCGGGACTGGATCTCGGAAGTGGCGCGGAACACCGGCGCGGGCAGCACGTGGACCTCGTCGTACACGACGAGCCCCCAGTTCTCGCGCCGGAACAGCTCCATGTGCGGGAACTCCCCGTCCTTCTTCCGGCGGTACACGAGGATCTGGTAGGTGGCCACGGTGACGGGGCGCACCTCCTTCGCCGCGCCGTCGTACTCGCCCACCTGGTCCTCGGTCAGCTCCGTCTTGTCCAGGATCTCCCGGATCCACTGCTTCGCGGCGACCGTGTTCGTGACCAGGATGAGCGTGCGCGCGCCGACCCGGGCCATGGCGGCGAGCCCCACGACCGTCTTCCCGGCGCCGCACGGGAGCACCACGATCCCCTGCCCGCCCTCGGGAATGCCGTCGCGGTGGAACGCCTCGACCGCCGCGCGCTGGTACCCGCGCAGTCCGAACGGACGGCCGGAGAGGCACGCGTCCCGGAGGCGGATGTCGAGCGCCTCGCCCGGCGCGAAGCCCACGAGATCCCGCGCGGGGAAGCCGGCCTCGGTGAGCGCCACCTTGATCTCGCCGCGCATGCCCACGTGCACGCGGCGCGTGGCGGGATCCCCGTTGGCGCCGCTCTCCAGGAACGGCCGGATCTTCGGATCCAGGAAGACGTCGTTCGCCGACTTCGGGTCCGTCACCACGACCAGGATCCCGTCCCCGCCGCCCGGTCGCAGCTCCACGAGCCCGTAGCGCCCCATCTGGAGCCGGATCTCCTGCATCAGGTTCGGGGGCAGCGGGTACCGGCTGTACTGGGCCAGCCGCTCCAGGACCTCGTCCGCCGTCAGCCCCGACGCCGACGCGTTCCACAGGGACAACGCGGACACCCGGTAGGTGTGGACGTGTTCGGGGGACTTCAGGAGGTCCGCGAAGGGCAGGAGGGCCTCCCGGGCCTCGGCGGCCAGGGGGTGGTCGACCTCCAGGAGGACCGTGTGGTCGGACTGTACGACGAGGGGCTTGTCGGCTGGCGGCATGTCGACCTCGTCCCGAGGGGTTTCCCTGATTTCCGGACTCTCACTGGAACAGGGGAAGGGATCAGGCTATCGCCCGCGACCGACCTTCGTCAAGCCGCGACGATCGACGACACGACGCGATTCCGTGAATCGCCGCATCGGACTATGCTTCCCGCCGTGCGCCCGCGCGGTCGGCGCGCGCGGAAGAGGAAGGAACGCATGCGGATCGAGGTCGTCGTCCGGGAGGAGAGCGGGCTCGCGCGGGAGCGCGAGGCCGTCACGGTGGGTGTTCCCCTCCCCCGCGGCGCCGTACGTGAGGCCGGTGCCCTCGTGCTTCTCGGCCCGCGGGGCGAACCCGTCCCGGTGCAGACGGCGGTGGTCGAGCGCTGGAGCGACGGCAGCGTGCGGTGGTCAATACTGGACTTCCAGGTCGCTATTCCCGCGCACGGCGAAGCGCGGTTCGCGCTCGTGGACGACGCCGGGTCCGCCGTCCTCCCCGCGGACGCGCCGCGGGTGCGCATATCGGACGGCGGCTCCGCCGTGATCGTCGAGACGGGCGCCGCGCGGTTCGAGGCCGCGCCGGGCGCGGCGTTCCCGTTCCGGTCGGTGCGCGTGGACGGGGGCGAGCGGATCGCCCCGGAGCGTTGCACGCTCCGCGCGGAGGACGCGGCCGGCCACGCGTGGACCGGCGAGATCCGCGAGGTGGATCTGGAGGCGGACGGTCCGCTCCGTGCCACGCTGCGCCTGGCCGGACGGTTCACCGGCGAGGGCGACGGCGTGGACGCCCTCCGCTTCACCGCGCGCGCGACCCTGTTCGCCGGCTCGGCGATCGTGCGCGTGGAGCTCACCGTCGGCAACGCGCGGCGCGCGCTCCACCCGGGAGGCATCTGGGAGCTCGGCGATCCGGGGTCGATCCTGCTGCGCGACCTCTCGCTCGCGGCCGGCGCGGTGACGCACGGCGCGGCCCGGTTCGCCACGGAGCCGCGGCACGCGCTCGAGGCCGCCGCGCGCGAAGGCGTGGAGATCCGGCAGGAGTCCTCCGGCGGAACCAACTGGCGCAGCCGCGTCCACGTCGCGCGGGACGGCACGGTGCCCATGACCTTCCGGGGATTCCGCGTGCGCACCGGCGGCAGCGAGCGCGAGGGGTTGCGCGCCACGCCGCGCGCGACCGCGGGGGACGACGCGGGCGGCGTCGGCGTGACGATGCGGCACTTCTGGGAGAACTTCCCGAAGACGCTGGAGGCGGACGCAGCCACCGTGACGCTGCGGCTCTTCCCGCGGCAGTCGGTCGCGCCGCACGAGCTGCAGGGCGGCGAACGGAAGACGCACGAGATCGCGCTGGGCTACGGCGCGGCGGCGCGCTCCCCGGCGCTGGCCGCGCTCGCGCACCCGCTGGCCGCGGCGCCGGACCCCGGATCGATGGTCGCGGCCGGCGCGCTGCCGCACCTCTCGCTCCGGTCCGACACCGGCAGCGTCGCGTACGAGCGGCTCGTGGACGAGGCGTTCGGGGAGAACGGGTTCCCGGGCAAGCGCGAGCGGGACGACGAGTACGGCTGGCGGCACTTCGGGGAGATGCCCGCCGACCACGAGTCGCGGGGCTGGACCGGCGAGGGCACGTTCGTCTCCCACTACAACAACCAGTACGACGCGGTGCTGGGGGCGCTGCACCAGTTCGCGCGAGGCGGCGATCCGCGCTGGTTCCGGCTCGCGGACGAGCTGGCGCGGCACGTGATGGACGTGGACATCTACCACACGGACGCGGACCGGCCCGCGTACAACCACGGCCTCTTCTGGCCCACCGTGCACTACGTGGACGCCGGCCGCGCCACGCACCGCACGTACCCGCGGGGCACGGAGGGCGGCGGCCCGGACAACGAGCACAACTACACCACGGGCCTGCGGCTTTGGGGACTGCTCACGGGGAACCCGCGCGGGCGCGAGGCGTCGCTGGAGGGCGCGCGCCGCGCGCGCGATGCCGACGACGGCGGTCGCACGGTCTTCCGCTGGGTCGTCCGCGGGCCGACGGGACTGGCGTCCAAGACCCGGGACTTCGCGTACCACGGACCCGGACGCGGCGCCGCCAACACGATCGTCGCGTTCCTGGACGCGTGGCGCACGACGGGCGACGACGACTGGCTGGCGCGATGCGAGGAGATCATCCGGCGCACGATCCATCCGCTCGACGACGTCGCGGCGCGCGACCTCCTGGACGTGGAGAACCGCTGGTCGTACACCGTGTACCTTCAGGCACTCGGCCGGTATCTCGACGAGATGGCGGAGGCGGGTCGCGTCGGCGCCGCGTACGCGTGGGCGCGGGAGAGCCTGCTGGCCTACGCGCGCTGGATGGCGGAGCACGAGCGGCCCACCCTCTCGCGACCGGAGGCGCTGGAGTACCCCACCGAGACCTGGCCGGCCCAGGACCTGCGGAAGGCCGACGTCTTCGCGTACGCGGCGCTGTGCGCCACCGGGGAGGAGCGCGCGCGCTTCGCCGGATGCGCGCGGCGCTTCCGGGACGAGTCCGTGGCCGCGCTGGAGACCTTCCCGACGCGCACGTACACGCGCCCGCTGGTCCTCCTGTCGCGGTACGGACCGCTCGTGGACTGGCTCGAGCGCCATCCGGACGCCGCCCTGCCGCCGCCGGCGGGGACACCGCGCTTCGGCCGGCCGGCCCGCTTCGTCCCGCAGAAGACGCGCGCGGTGCGCCGCGTCCGCGACGCGGTGGCGCTGGCGGCCGTCGCCGGGGCGGGGTTCGCGCTCGCGCGGATCCTCGGGGCGTGATGCGCGGGGGCGTGCCGGCCGCCGCCGCGCTGCTCGCCGCGGCGCTGGGGTGCGCGCCGGCCCCGGGCGACGGCGACGGCCCGCGCCTCCTGGTCAGCATCGACACGCTCCGCGCGGACCGCGTGGGCGCTTGGGGCGACCCGCGTGCGCGCACTCCCGCGTTCGACCGCCTCGCGCGCCGCGGCCTGCAGGTGCGCGACACCATCGCGCCCGCCCCGCTCACGCTGCCGTCCCACGCCACGATGCTCACGGGACTGGATCCCCCCGCCCACGGCCTGCGTGACAACGGCCTGTACCGCCTCGACCCGGCGACGCCGACGATCGCCGAGCTGCTGCCGGAGGGCGTGGCCGCGGCCGGGTTCATCGGCGGCTACCCGCTGGTCCGCACGTTCGGGCTGGACCACGGGTTCGACGTGTGGGACGACACGGGCCTCGGCGAGGTGACGGTGCGCGCGAACCCGCAGCGTCCGGCCGCCGAGGTCCTCGCCGGCGCGCTCGCCTGGCTGGAGCACCGCGCGGGCGAGGCCCGGCCCTTCGCGTTCGTGCACCTGTACGATCCGCACCACCCCTACGAGGCGCCCGCGCCGTGGCCCGCCGCGGCCGCCGCGACCGGCGGCGACGCGTACGCCGCCGAGGTGGCCGGCGTCGATCGCGCGCTCCACCGCTTCCTGGCCCGCGTGGCCCAGACGTTCGACGCGCCGGCGACGGTCCTCGTGACGTCCGACCACGGCGAGTCGCTCGGCGACCACGGCGAACCGACGCACGCGAACTTCGTGTACGACGCGACGCAGCGCGTGCCGCTCGCGCTGGCGGGGCCGGGGATCGCGCCGGCCCTGGAGCCGCGCATGCGGCGCCTCGCGGACGTGGCCGCCACGATGCTCGACCTGTACGGCGTGCCGGCCCCCGGCGGGGAGTCGCTGCGGGCCGCGCCGAGGGACGCGCCGGCGTACCTGGAGACGATGCACACGAAGCTGTCGAAGGGATGGAGTCCCCTGTTCGGAGCGCGCACCGATCGCTGGAAGTACGTGCGGGCGCCGCGCGCGGAGCTGTACGACCTGCGCGACGATCCCGGCGAGACCGTGAACCTGGTCCGCGAGCGGTCCGGGATCGCCGAGGCCCTGGAGGCGTTCGTGGACTCCGCGCTGGCGGGGGCGGACGACGCGCCGCCGCCGGGCCTGTCCGAGACGGCGCGGCGGCAGCTCGCCGCGCTGGGCTACGTGTCGGCGGGCGCCGCCGCCGCGGAGGGCGGGGCGGCCGTCGACCCGAAGGACGGCATCGCGGGCACGGCTGCGCTCTTCCGCGGGCAGGAGGCGTACCTCGCCGGGGACATGCCGGCCGCCGAGCGCGCATTGCGCGAGGCGCTCGCCGCGGATCCCGCACTGAAGGACGCGCACGCGTACCTCGCCGGCGTGCTGCTGCGCACCGGCCGGTTCGCGGAGGCCGCCGGCGAGGCTACGGCGGCGCTGACGCTCGAGCCCCACGTGAACGAGGTGCCGCTGCACGCCACCCGGGCGGAGGCGTTGATCGCGCAGGGCGAGCGGGACGAGGCGATCCGCGCGCTGGAGGCGGCGCTGCGCGAGGCCCCCGGCGACGAGCGGCTCCGCTCGCTCGTGGAGCGCGCCCGGGCCGCGCCGGAGCGGCGGGTCAGGCCGCGGCGCGCCGCCGCCGGCTCGCGAGCAGCACGCCGAGGAACACGAGCGCCGAGCTGCCGACGAGCCGCGGCGTGATCCGCTCCCCCAGGAACGAAGCGGACAGCACGGCGGTGATCACGGGCTGCAGGTAGATGAACAGCGCGACGCGCGAGGACTCCACCCGCGCCAGGGCCCAGGAGTTCAGCAGGTAGGCCAGCACGGTCGGGAACACCACGATGTACGCGGCCAGGGCGAGCAGGCGCGGCGTGAACACCACGGGATCCAGCGTCCCGATGGACGAGGCGCCGTACGCGGCCACGCCGAGCGAGCCCCAGCACAGGAGTCCCGCGGTGGCGGCGGTCGGACCGAGCCGGCGGATCGTGTCGCGCGAGAGCACGAGAAAGAGCGAGAACGACGCCGCGTTGACCAGGGTCAGGAGGTCGCCGCGGATCCACGGAGCGCCGCCCGCCAGGTCGTCCACGCGCAGGAGGACGAGGACCCCGGCGAGCGCGGTGCCGATCCCCGCGAGCCCCGCCGCGCGCGGCCGCTCCCTCCCGAGCAGCAGCGCGAACAGCAGCGTGGCCACCGGGATCGTGGTGTTGATGAGCGCCGAGTGCGAGGGCGTGGTGCGCGCCAGCCCCTCCGCGAAGCAGATCTGGTTCACCACGATGCCGAGCACGGCCAGTCCCGCGAGCGCGGCGTGGTCCCGCGCGACGAGGCGCCGCGGGCCGCGGTGCGCGTACACCACCAGGAACAGCGCCGCGCCCGCCAGCACGCGGATCGCCGCCCAGGCCGGCGCGGGCACGGACTGCAGCACCACCTTCGCGGCCACGTAGTGCACGGCGAACATCAGCTGCACGGACGTGAGGGCCGCGAAGACGGCGCCGCTTCCCTCGTCGCGGGCCGGGAGGGCGGCTGCTCCGCGCGCGCCGGCGCGGCTCAAGCCGGGGACGCGCCCGTCGCCGCGGGCCAGCGGGCCGCGATCCACTCGCGGAAGATCCGCGCCGCCGCCAGGGCGTCCCGGGTCTCCTCCACGACGGTCTCGTGCCCGTGGATCACGCTCAGCCGGAGGTCGAGGTCCACCGTGTCGGGCGGCCGCGGCAGGCCGTCCAGCTTCCGCACGCGCGCCCGCGCCCGGGCCACCGCCTCGTCCGCGGTGCGCGAGACCTCCTCGACGAGCGCGTCCGCGGAGAATGACCGACCGGTCATCTCCCGCACCAGATCCAGGAAGGGGCGCGCGTTCCCCGGCCGCCAGTAGATCTCCGCGAGGTCCCTCCCCACCGCCGGGTTGTCCAGGAGGTGGCCGTGCTTCGCCGCGAGGTGCGCACGCGTGGCGGCCACGGCCATGGTGGCGAGCACGTAACCGTGGTAGTAGGCCGACGACTCCCAGGACAGCAGGTGCGGCACCGCGAGCGTCGGGCGCGGCGTCCCGCCGGCCAGGCCGAGAACGCGCGCCTCCACGCGGCGCAGCATCGCCAGCACGTTCGCCGGCGCCAGCTCCGCCTCCGGCATCTCGTACAGCTCCTTCTCCACGTAGCACACCACGAGCATCGCGCGCACGGCGTGCGCCGCGAACGGCTGCACCGCCCGGATCTCGCGCTCGATGAGTTCGAACGGCATGGGCCGGCCCGACGCGTCGAGGGCGTACCGGGTACGCCAATCCGCATCGTCGAGGAACCGGTCGCAGAACATCGACTGCGTCTCGGCGAACGCGACCGACGTGGGCGCATGCTCCTGGGAGAAGCACGGCGCGCCGGTCACGATGTTCGCGAAGTGCGCGGCATGGCCGCCCTCGTGGAACAGAGTCTGCGCCGCACGCATCCCCGCGCCCGGGCTGTCGGGCAGCGCGTTCGCCGTGAAGTTGATCTCCGCCGGCTGCCAGCGCCCGTCGCGCAGGAACGCCGGCACCGGCCCGTGCATGAACCCGTTCTCGTACTTGCCGCGCCGGTCCACGAGATCCAGGGTGAGCCGCGCGTCGCGGAAGCGGATGCCGAGCGCGCCGAAGCTGCGCGCCCATCGATCGAGCGCGTCCCCGAACCGGAGATACGGATCCCGTTCCGCCTGGAGATCCCCGCCCCAGGTCCGGTACGAGAAGTTCCACGGCTCCAGCACGCCGGCCCCGTCGGACGCGCGCAGCGACTCCAGCTCGCGCCGCGCATGCGCGGCGGTGCGCCGCTCCAGTTCGTCCAGGAGGCCGAAGAGCGTGCGCTTGTCGAAGCCCTCGGCCCACCGCACCTTGTAGTCGTAGTAGTCCTCGAAGCCGAGCCGCTTCGCGAACCGGTTCCGCAGCTTCACGATCTCCAGGAAGCCGTGGTCGAGCACGAAGGTCTCGATGCCCCGGAGGCCCTCGAAGGACGCGCGGCGCGTCGCCTCGTCCGCGCTCGTGCGGACGTGGTTCGCCAGGGCGACCGAGCTGGCCCGGCGGAACGCGCCGCCCGCGTCCCGCCAGCCGAGCTCCATCCCGCCCCGCGCTCGCGCGAGTTCCGTCTCCCGGCGCACGATCTCGCGGAGGATCCCCCGCGCCTCCTCGTCCTCCACCTGGTTCCGCGAGAACATCCGGATCCAGCCGTCGAGGACGTGGCCCTGGTCCGGCGTGGGCGCCGAGCCCTCGCGCAGCGAGCGCAGCCGGGCGAGGCGGCCCGCATCCCCCAGGAACTCCTTCAGCGCCACGTCGGCCTCGGCCAGCTCCCGGTGACGGTCGGCGAGACCCATGCGGGTCTCCCAGAACGCCTCCTCCTTCGCATGGTGCAACTCGAGATAGCGCTCGGAGAGTTCGTGCAGTTCCTCGGCGATCGACGTCATGGCGGGTCCATCCGGGGTGCGAGGGCGTCGGGCATCCTAGCACCCGCGCGCCGCTCCCGGAACCCGGGCCGGGGGGCCGCGGCCCGCGTCCGTGCTATGCTCGGCACATCCGTGGCCGACGTGCCGCCCGGAGGCGGACGACGGCGTGGCGCCCCCCGGCAGCGCTCCCCGGAGCGCGCGCTCCCGCGCGGACACCTCGCTTTGGCCCCCGGGAGGGCGGCGCCGTGCGATTCCGCAGCGTGCTCGTCGCGATGCTCGGCCTGTGGCTGGTTGCGCCCTGCCGGGCCGGGAGCGCGCGCGCCGGGACCCCGCCGTGCCGATGCCTCACGCCGTACGCGGCCGCCGCGCACGCGGGACGGCTGCAGCCGCCGCCCTGCCTGGCGGAGTTGCCCCGCGATTGGCTGCACCCGGTGCTGCGCGACGGCACCGGGTCCACCTACGTGAGCCCGACGGGCCTGTTCTCGCTGCACTACGTCACGACCGGGGCCGACTCCGTTCCGGACGTGGACGTGGACCCCGCGAACGGCGTCCCGGACTTCGTGGAGCGGTGCGCGGCGTACGCCGACCGCTCGTGGTCGGTGGAGGTGGACTCGCTGCTGTTCGCCCCGCCCGTCCTGCCGCCCGACGGCACCTACGACATCACGTTCCTCGGCCTGCCGTCCGGCACCTACGGCTACTGCACGGTGTCCGGCGCCACCACGGAGATCGTGCTGCACCGCAGCTTCCTGGGCGGCACGGGCTGGGCCGGCCCCAACGACGACCCGGACGGCGTGCAACTCGGCCGCGCGAAGGTGACGATCGCGCACGAGCTCAAGCACGCCTCGCAGTTCTCCTCGAGCGGATGGACCGAGGGGCTGTGGAACGAGGCCGACGCGATGTGGGCGGAGGACATCGTGTACCCGCAGGTCAACGAGTACCGGTACTGGGTCGACATGTTCTCGCTCAGCCAGCTGGACGCGCCGTGGGTGCGCATCGACAACGACGACGGGCAGGGGAACTACGAGGACTGCCTGTGGCACCACTGGATCAGCGGACAGTGGGGCTCGGCGGGCATGCGGGAGTTCTGGACGCGACGGGAGCAGTTCCCGACCGAGCCCGTCACGGACAGCTTCGCCGCGCTGTTCGCGGCGCACGGCACGGACTGGCCGTCGGCGTACGCGGGACACCTGGAGTGGTGCTGGTTCACCGAATCGCGGGCCCAGGCGGGATTCGGTTTCGCGGACGCACCCACGCTGTTCAAGATGCGCGTGTACGAGCCCACCATCATGTCCCTGCCGCACGTGGCGAACGCCGCGGTGGATCGCCTGGCGGGGCATCCGCGGCGCATCCACCCGGACGCGGGCACGGGCCGGCCGCGCGTGCGCTTCGACGGCGAGGACGGCGCGGGCGGACTCGTGGTGAGCCTGATCACGTGCCTGGCGGACAGTTCCTTCACGATCGACCGCCTCGCGCTCGACACGGCGAACGCCGGGGAGGTCCTGCTGGAGGAGTCCTGGTCGGACCTCGCGTACCTCGGGGTGATCGTGACGCACGCCGACCCCGCGGACGGGGCGCGCGTGTACTCCCTCGAGATCCTCGATGACGTCACGACCGCCGCGCCCGGCGCGGTCCGGCACCGTCCGGAGCGCCTCGCCGCGTCCCCGAACCCCGCGCGCGGGCCCGTGCGCTTCACGGTCCCCGCCGCCGCCGGTCCCGCGCCGCGGATCCGCATCCTCGACGTGGCGGGACGCGAGGTCCGCGAGCTCCCGGTGTCCGCCGGGTCCACCGGGGTGGTCTGGGATGGTCTCGACTCCGCCGGGCGCCCGCCGCCCGCGGGCGTGTACTGGGCGATCGCCGAGGGAGCCGGCCGCCGCTTCGGGACCCGCGTCGTCCGGGTCCGCTGAGAGGCCGCCCGCGGGCCCGAGCGGATGCGGTCCCGGCCGTGCTACACTCTTCCCCGAATCCCCCCGGCAATCCGAATCGAGGAGTCCCCATGAGCTTCCGTTTGCCGATCGTCGTCCTCGCCGGCCTTCTGGCCCTTCCCGCAACGACCCTGGCCCGCCCCGCCGACGGCGATGCGGTCCGGGCGGCGCTCGCCGAGGACCTCGCGAGCGCCCGGATCGACCGGGAGGAGTGGCTCCTCCAGTCATTCCGCTACGTCTTCGCGCCGGGGCGGCTGGACGACCGCTACGCGCCCCGGGAGCGCACGCTCCTCCGCTGCATCACGCCGGAGATCGCCGCGTTCCACGACGCGCGGGAGCGCCTGTCGCCTTCGGCCGTCGGCGAGATCGACGGCTACCTGTCCCCGCCCGCGGGCGGCCTGCGCGCCGTGCACGTGAGCCCGTCCGGCAAGTTCGCGCTCACGTACTTCACGACGGGCGGCAACGCCGTGCCGGCGACGGACGTGAGCCCCGCGAACGGCGTGCCGGACTTCGTCGAGCGTTGCGCGGAGTACATGGACACGTCGTGGACCGGGGAGATCGACACCCTCGGCTTCACGGGTCCCGTCCTCCCCGGGGACGGCACGTACGACGTCTTCTTCCAGAGCATGGGCGCCTACGGGTTCACCTCGCCGTCCGGGCCCGGGCAGACCACGATCACGCTGCACAACACGTTCCTGACGTTCCCGGCGAACACGGATCCGGACGGGAACCAGCTGGGCGCGGCCAAGGTCACCTGCGCGCACGAGTTCAAGCACGCCTCGCAGTACACCACCAGCAGCTGGACCGAGGGCGGCTGGGTGGAGCTGGACGCCACGTGGATGGAGGACATCGTCTTCCCGGCCACGAACGACTACTGGAACTACACGAACACGAACGGCGGCAGCGTCCTCGGCCAGCCGTGGACGCCGCTGGACTCCGGCGGGACCGGCAGCTACGAGGACTGCCTGTGGCAGACCTACATGTCCACGCGCTTCGGCAACCAGATCATCCTGGACTTCTGGGACATCCGGAACGCGAACCCCGCCGCCACGGTGAAGGCCTCCTACCAGGAGGTCCTGGGGCTCTACGGATCCGGCTGGGACGACGCCTATCCGGGGTTCCTGGAGTGGGCCTGGTTCACCGGGTCCCGCTTCGAGCCGGGCTTCGGGCTCCCGGACGCGCCGGACCTGAAGCGCATGAACCTGCGGCTGGACGCCGTCGCCGCGTACCCGTTCAGCCGGTCGGACTCCGTGGACCAGCTCGCGGGGCACCCGTACCGCTTCAACCCCGGGACGGGCGTGGCGCGCATCCTGTTCAACGGGCTGGACGGCCACACGAACTTCACGGTGTCCGTGCTCATCAAGGAGGACGCGGGGCCGTTCACGATCATCCGCCCGCCCCTGGACGCGAA
Organism: uncultured Gemmatimonadota bacterium; assembly: GCA_964571855.1. Classification (GTDB taxonomy): domain Bacteria; phylum ARS69; class ARS69; order ARS69; family ARS69; genus CAYYFX01. Next base: position 10,572 of record CAZNDO010000032.1, on the reverse strand, counting down.
CAACGACCTGGACTACGTGGTGCCGATACCGTTCGCGGACCTGAGGTACGTGGGCGTGATCGTGACGAACAGCAAGCGCTCCGGCGGCCTCGTGTCGTACACACTGGACGTGCTGGACGAGCCGGCCGGGCTGGACGCGCCGCTGGTGGCCGCGTCGGCCGATCGGCTGCTGCAGGAGGCGCCGGCACCCAACCCCACGTCCGGGTCCACGCGCGTCCGCTTCGCGCTCCCGCGGGACGGGCGGGGCACGGTCCGCGTGCTCGACGTGATGGGCCGCGTGGTCCGCACGCTGGTGGACGCCGACCTCCCGGCCGGGTCGCACGACGCCACCTGGGACGGCCGCGACGCCGCCGGCAGCCCCGTGGCCGCGGGCATCTACTGGTCGCGCGTGGAGTCCGGCGACACCAGCGTCACGCGCAAGGTGACGCTGATCCGCTGATCCCGCGCTTCCCGCCGGAACGCACCGAGGCCCCCCGGGATCCCGGGGGGCCTCGTCGTTCGGGCGCGGAGGCGCGCGCCGCTACGCCAGGGTCTCCGCCTCGCGGACGGCCGACGTGAGCGACTCGATGGAGAGCACGTCGCGCACGTCCGGATGCACCCAGTGGCCGTTCTCGCGGGCGAGCCGCCCGTCCAGCCACACGTTCCCGCCGCCGTAGGCATCGGTCTGGATGCACACGAGGTCCCAGTGGATCGCGGAGCGGTTCCCGTTCTCCGTGGTCTCGTAGCACTGGCCGAGCGCCGTGTGGAACGACCCGTAGATCTTCTCGTCGAACAGCGTGTCCTTGATCGCGCGGTGCAGCTTCGGATTCAACCCGAACGAGAACTCGCCGATGTACGACGCGCCGTCGTCGGTGGCGAAGATCCTCCGCAGCTTGTCGACGTCGTTCGACGCCTCGATGTCCGCGATGCGCCCCTTGCGGAACGTGAGCCGGATCCAGTCCCAGCTCGTCCCGGCGTACAGCGCGCCCGCATTGTACGTGATGACGCCGTTCACGGAGTCCCGTACCGGCGCGGTGAAGACCTCCCCGTCGGGGAGGTTCATCCTCCCGTCGCACTTCACCACGCCGATGTCCTTGATGGAGAACGTCACGTCGGTGTCCTTCGCGGTGAGGCGGACCTGGTCCGTGCGCTCCATCAGCGCCTTCAGCGGGTCCATGGCGCGCGAGAACCGCTCCCAGTCCAGGTCGCACACCTCGTAGTACAGCCGCGCGAAGGCCTCGCGGCTCATGCGCGCCTGCTGCGACATCGACGCGCTCGGGTACCGCGCCACCACCCACTTGGTGTTCTTCACGCGGTACTCCAGGTGCACGGGGCGCATGTAGTGCTCCCGCTCCCACTTCAGCGCATCCTCCGGCACGTCGGACAGGTCGAACGGGTTGTCGGTGCCGTTCACGCGGATGTAGCACTGCATCTCGCGCATGAGCCGGTCATGGATGGCGCCCCACGACTTCACCTGCGATTCGTTCGCCGCGGCGAGGAACCGCGCGGCGAGGGAGTCGTCGCCGGGCAGCGGGAACGGGACGCCGCCCGCGCGGGTCACCTCCGAGATCGTCTCCCGCAGGAGGCCCTGCGTGCTGCTCCCGCGGAAATCGAGAAGGACGCGCTCGCCCGGCTGGACGTCCAGGGAGTACTTCACGAAGGTCCGGGCCAGTTTCTCGTCTCGCGGGTCCTTGCTCACGGCGTGCCTCCTCCGGTTCGCTCGGGGGAGGTCATCGTAGCGCATCCGCGGGGGGGGCGGCAGGCGCCGGGGCAGGTCGGGAACGGAGCCTCAGAAGCGGACGCGCGGCGGCCGGTCCTTCTCGATGCGGCGGCGCAGCGCCCGCACCACGGGATCCATCCGTGGATCCAGGCGCGACGCGGCGTCGAGGGCCCGCAGGGCGCCCGGCAGGTCGCGGGTCCGCGCGGCCGCGGACGCCTCCAACACGAGCAGGTAGGCGTGCCCGGCGGGATCGGACGGCGGGGTCGCCAGGAGCTCCGCGAGCACGGCGCGTGCGGCCGCCCCGTCCTCCCGCTCCAGCTGCAGCTTCGCCCAGGCCAGACGCGCCTCCGGCAGGCCCGCCGCCAGCGGGGCCGCCAGGTCGTCCGCGGCGGCATCGAGCCGCCCCTCCAGCAGGGCGTTCACGCCGCGGCGGTACGCGTCCAGGAGGTCGGGACTCGGGGACGGCACTCTGTCCAAGGTGAGGCTCCTCGCCCGATGCTTCGGAGGGGAACAGGAGCCACTTGAGCGCTGCCCCGGACGGGGCCGCCCGATCGGCGTCCCGGGTTGCGGACCGTCAGAATCGGTAGACGAGCCCGGCGCCGGCGGTCGCGGAGGCGTTCGTGCCGGCCGGGAACTCGAAGACCTCGAAGGAGCCGTGCACGTCCACGTGGAGGATCGGCGAGACCTCGCACTCCACCCCGAAGCGGCCGAGCCCGCCGAGCTGGGTGTCGTCCAGGCTGCGGATGTCCACCGGGTTCCCCGCCGCGTCCGGCACGGGGACCGGGTCCGCGCCGTCCACTTTGTCCACGGTGACCTCGATGCTGGAGAAGCACACGGCCGCGACGGCGTAGGGAACGAAGCGCCACCCGGCCTGGCGCAGGGCGTCCAGCCGGACGCCGGCGCGCGCGCGGTTCACCTGCACGCTGCCCTCCACCGTGGCGGAGCGGCCACCGGCGCGGACCGGCTGGTCGAGAAGTTGCAGCAGCTGCCCGTTCACGTCGTGCGACGACACCGCGTAGCTGCCCCAGACGGAGATGCCGCGCCAGAGGTGCCAGAAGGCGCCTCCCTCGAAACCCATGGCGGGGTCCGCCTTCTCCACCTCGCTGCCGTCGAGGGATCCCCAGAGGATGCCGCCGAAGACGCCGCCGCGCGACTCCGCCGCCTCGAGGGCGTCCGCCGCGACCTCGGGCGCGGGAGCGGTCACCGGAGGAGCGGGCGGCGCGTCCGCGGTCTGCCCGGAAGCCCCGGAGCCGGAGACCAGGGTGGCGAGGAATGCGACGAGGAACCCAGTGCGCAGCGCCGTCATGCCCGACCCCTCCCGAGCCCGAGGGACGCGTCGGCTTCGGGTTCGCGCCGGCCGACGTACGAAACGAACGTGGACCATAGCAAAGCCCCCGGGGACCGGCAACGGGGAAGCCCCGGGGGCGCCCCCCGGCCCGCGCGTTGCCGCCGGGGGGAGCGCGTGCTAGTGTCGGCCCGGCGGGTGCATCGATCCCCCGTCTTCGCGCGATCCCCCCTCACGAGTCCGGGAGAAGGCATGGCCGTGCGAGTCAAGACGCTCCGGGACACCGGCCTGGACAACGACGTCCTCCTGGCGTTCTACCGGAACATGGTCATGTCCCGCGCGCTGGACGACGAGGAGATCTCGCTCAAGCGCAAGAACCTCATCTTCTTCCAGATCTCGGGCGCCGGACACGAGGCGGTGCTCACCGCCTTCGGCCACGAGATGCGCGCCGGGCACGACTGGTTCTACCCCTACTACCGGGACCGCGCGCTGTGCCTCATGCTCGGGATGACCCCGCGGGAGATGCTGATGTCCGCGGTGGCCGCGGTGGATGATCCGAACTCGCACGCGCGGCAGATGCCCAGCCACTGGGGCCACCGGAAGCTCAACATCGTGTCCCAGTCCAGCCCCACCGGCACGCAGGTGCTGCAGGCGGTGGGCTGCGCGGAGGCGGCGCTCCTGTGGGGGGTGCTGCCGGACGTGCCGGATCGCGCGGCACGTTTCCGCGACGACGAGGTGACGTACGTGTCCCTCGGCGACGGGACAACCAGCCAGGGCGAGTTCTGGGAGGGGCTGAGCACCGCGTGCACGCGGCGGCTCCCGGTCGTCTTCCACGTGGAGGACAACGGCTACGCCATCTCCGTGCCGGTGGAGCACCAGACCCCCGGCGGCAGCATCTCGCGGCTCGTGGAGCGCTTCCCGGACCTGAAGGTAGCGGAGTGCGACGGGACGGACCCGGTGGAGAGCCTGGCCGCGGTGCGCGAGTGCGTGGGCTGGGCGCGGGCCCGCCGCGGTCCCGCGCTCCTGCACAGCCACGTGACGCGCCCGTACTCGCACTCGCTGTCGGACGATCACCGCTTCTACCGCACGAAGCAGGAGCTGGAGGACGAGGCCGCGCGGGATTGCCTGAAGACCTTCGCGCGCGCGCTGATCGAGGCGCAGGTGGCCACGGAGGAGGAGCTCGTGATGCTCCGCGACGCCGTGCGCGACGAGGTGGCGAAGGCATCCGAGGAGGCCCTGGCTGCGCCGAAGCCGGAGCCCACGCGCGCGGCCGCCGAGTCCTTCCTGTACTCCCCGGACGTGGACCCCACCTCGGCCGGCTTCGACACGCCCCCGGCCGACGGAGGGGACAGCGAGTCCGTGGTGGGGCTGATCAACGCCTGCCTGGTGGACGAGATGGCGCGCGACGGCCGCATCCTCGTTTTCGGCGAGGACGTGGCCGACGTGACGCGCGAGGAGGCCCGCGGCGAGGTCCAGGGCAAGGGCGGCGTGTTCAAGGTCACGCACCGCCTGCAGCAGCGATTCGGCGCGGACCGCGTGTTCAACTCGCCCCTGGCCGAGGCGAACATCGTGGGTCGCGCGATCGGGATGGCCACGCGCGGGCTGAAGCCGGTCGTGGAGATCCAGTTCTTCGACTACATCTGGCCCGCGATGATGCAGATCCGGAACGAGCTGGCGATGATGCGGTGGCGGTCGGGCGGGGACTTCGCGTGCCCGCTGGTGATCCGCACGCCGATCGGCGGCTACCTGCAGGGCGGCGCGGTGTACCACTCGCAGTGCGGAGAGAGCCTGTTCACGCACTGCCCCGGGCTGCGCGTGGTCATGCCCTCGAACGCCCTCGACGCGAACGGCCTGCTGCGCACGGCGATCCGCTGCGACGACCCCGTGCTCTTCCTGGAACACAAGCACCTGTACCGGCAGCCCTACGCGAAGGGGAACCACCCGGGCCCGGACTACATGGTCCCCTTCGGGCGCGCCCGCACGCACCGCGAGGGGTCGGACCTGACCATCGTGACCTACGGCGCCCTGGTGCGCCGCAGCGAGATGGCGGCGAAGCAGCTCGAGGCCGAGGGGATCGACGCGGAGATCCTGGACCTGCGCAGCCTCGCGCCATGGGACTTCGAGACCGTGGCGGAGTCCGTGAAGCGCACGAGCCGCTGCCTCGTCGTGCACGAGGACCACATCTCCTTCGGCTTCGGCGCGGAGGTCTGCGCGCGCGTGGGCGAGGAGCTGTTCCCGTGGCTGGACGCGCCCGTCGCCCGCGTGGCCGGCATGGACACCCCCGTGGCGTACTCGCCCGTGCTCGAGGACGTGATCCTCCCGCAGACCGAGGACGTCGTCGCGGCCGCGCGCCGCCTCATGTCTTGGTAGGGCGCGGCCGCTCCCCTCTCCGCCGTCCGCTGCTCGGCGCCCTCGCGCTCGTCGTCGTGGCGTCCGCCCCCGCCCTCGCGGCGCCGAAGGCGCTGCTGGACGCGGCGTCCCTCGCGGATGCGCGCGAGGGACTGGACCACCTGTACCACGCGCGCACCGAAGAGGCGGCCGCGGCGTTCGAACGGATCCGCGCCCGGAACCCGAAGAGCCCCGCCGCCGACTTCCTGCACGGCGGGATCGCCTGGCACGAGCTGACGACCGGCCCGGAGGGCTGGGCCGGCGAGGGCCCGGCGGAGAAGCGCTTCTTCCAGCGCATGGATGCGGCCATCGCGCTGGGCGAGGCGGCGCTCGAGCGCGACCCCGGCGACGTGTCGGCCCGCTTCTTCACCGGCGGCGCGTACGGCTACGAGGCGCGCTATCTCGCCCTGCAGGAGAAGTGGTGGGACGCCTACCGGACCGGGCGCAAGGGGCTGAAGCACCTGGAGCGCGCGGCCGCCGACGCGCCGTCGCTGGACGACCCGTACCTCGGACTCGGCATCTACCACTACTACGCGGATGTCATCCCTTCCGTCCTCAAGGTGCTGGCGGGGATCGTGGGGCTGGGCGGCGATCGCGAGCGCGGCCTCGCGGAGATCCGCCGCGCGCTGCGCGGCGGTCAGCTCGTGGGCACGGAGGCCGCGTTCTTCCTCGCGGAGATCCACACGTCGTTCGAGGAGGACCACTGGACCGCCCTGGGCTACGCGCGCGCGCTGCGGGACCGGTATCCCGAGAACGAGCTGTTCACGTGGCTGCACGCGCGCGTGCTGGATGAGCTGCACCTCGCGCGGGCCGCGCAGGCGGAGTGGAAGTCGCTGCGGGACAAACCCCGCACGTCCCGCGTGCGCGGCTTCCTGGACTACCGGCTCGCGCGCACGCGGCTCGCGAGCGGCGACTTCGAGGGCGCAGCGCGGGACCTGGGCGACCTGCTGGAGCGGGGCCGGCTGGGGAGCCGGCGCATCACGATGTGGGGGCGGCTGCGCTGCGGCATGGCGCTCGACGTGCTCGGCCGCCACGAGGAGGCCCTGAAGCAGTACGCGCTGGCGAAGGAGCTGGACGCGTCCGATCCGGCGCGCGAGCGCGCGACCGCGCGGCTGGAGGCGGGACGGCGGGACCCGTCCGTGGTGTCCCTGCCGGAGCTGGCGGAGGCGGCGCGGATCGTGCGCGCCTCGGGCAGCGGCGGGGAGGCGCGCATCCGCGCGCTGGAGGAGATGGTCAGCGGACCTTCGCGCGGGCTGTCGGGAAGCGAGGAGCGTGCGTACTTCGCCGTCCTCGGGGACCTGGCGATGGCCCGCCTCGTGCGCGGCGACGCGGCGGGCTGCCTGGCCGCGGTGGACCGGGCGCTGTCGGACACCCGCCGGGCGCCGCGCGAGAGCCGCGCGGAGCTACTGGAGGTCCGCGCGCGCGCGCTGGTCCGGCGCAGCCGCACGAAGGAGGCGCTGGCCGACCTGCGGGAGGGGCGCTCCCTCGCGGCCGGCGGGATCCGCGATCGCCTGGACGCCGCGCGCGAACTCGTGGCGCGACTGCCGCGGACGCGGGACCCGGGGCGCGGCGCCGCGTCCGTGCGATTCGAGGCGCCGGATCGCGGCGAGTTCCTGCTGGAGGTGGAAGGGGACTTCCTCCCCGCCGGCGAGCGGCTGCCCCTGACCCTGGACAAGGGGCGATGGTCCGTGGAAGCGCGCTTCCCCGTTCCGACGACCATCCGCTACCGCTTCGTCGCGGATGGGCTCGCGCGGCGCCCCGACCCGGCCGCTCCGCGAACGGTCCTGGTGGGCGACGAGGCATGGAGCGAGTGGTCCCCGCCGGATCTCGCGCCGGAGCCTCAGCCGAAGCAGACGAACCCGTCGCCCTCGGGGTAGCCCATCGCGCCGAGGCGGGCGCGGATGAGCGCCCGCGCGCCCTTCCGTCCCACCGCCGCCACGACGTACGGACGCGGTCCGGCCGCCAGGCTCTCCGGCGGCAGCACGGGCACGCCGAGCATGCTGCGCCCCAGCTTCGTCTCCGCGATGTCCACGAGCGCGCGCAGCACAGCGCCGCGCCGGCGCAGTGCCTTCGCGGCGCGGATGCCGTCGCGCCCCGCGCCCCAGACCACGACGTCGCGGCCGTCGAGCCCCTTCGCCTCGACCAGGTGTTCGGCCTTGCACTCGAGGAGCGAGCGCGGCGAGTAGCGGGCGTCCGTGCGCGTGAGGCGGCGGTCGTGGTCGCGCAGGCGCGTGAGCACGGCATCCACCTTCGCGAAGCGCGATCCCGCGCGCCACATGCGCAGCCACAGGTCGTAGTCCTCCGGTCCGCCGTCGCGGTAGCCGCCCACCCGTCGCAGCGCGGCGGTCCGCGCCAGGACCGAAGGGTGCGGCAGCGGCGACTCCACGAAGAGGTCGCGCTCGATCTCGCTTGGCGAGCGGACGGAGTTCAGCCAGGCCTCGTACGCCCGGAGGTTCGCGGAGATCCCGCGCTCGCCGAAGAACTCCACGCGGCTCGACACCACGTCGATCCCGCCGTGCTCCCCGAGGAACGTGACCTGGCGCGCGAGTCGATCCGGCGCCATGAGGTCGTCCGCGTCCAACCGCGCGAGGAGCGGCGCGGCGACGCGGGACAGCCCGTCGTTCAGCGCCGGCACGAGGCCGCGCGCGGGGCCGCGGATCGCGACGAAACGCGGGTCGGCCGCGGCGAAGGCGGCGGCGACGCGCGGGGAGTCGTCCGACGAGCCGTCGTCCAGCACGAGACAGCGGAAGTCCGCGAACGTCTGGGCGCGCACGGAGCCGAGCGCCGCGTCCAGCGTGGCGGCCGCATCCCGCACGGGAACCAGGACGTCGACGGCGGGCAGGGGCGCCTCCCTTCGCGTCGCCTCAGGCGTCCGCGGTGGCCCGCCCCTTCGCGCGGCCGGTCTCGCGGGCGCGCGCGATCTCGATGTCGGAGAGCGGCGGCTCCGCGAGGGCATCCACGAGCCCCTCCACCTGCGCCTCGTTGCGGAAGCCGGGAATGGCGCACGTCACCGCGGGGTGCGCCAGCGCGAAGCCCAGCGCCGCCGCGAGCGGGGCGCGGCGGCCGTCGCCCGAGAGGAACCGAAGCCGTCCCGCCCGCTCCACGCGCGCGGCCACTTCCTCGGCGGTGAGCCGGCTGCGCCAGTCGTCCGGCTCGAAGCGCGTGCCGCGGGTCACGCGCCCGGACAGGAAGCCCCACGCGAGCGGCGTGGACGCGACGACCCCCATGCCGCGCGTGGCGGCCTCGTCCATGACGGCCGACGCGCCCTGGTGCAGCAGGTTGTAATGGATCTGCAGGGTGTCCAGACGTCCGGTGCGCACCAGGCGCAGCGCGCCGTCCACGTCCAGCCCGGCGCTGACGCCCGCAAGCCGGATGCGCCCGCGCGCTTTCAGCTCGTCCAGGGTGTCCAGCGCGGCGGACGTCTCGTCCCCCTCCAGGGGGACGCGGTGCAGCTGGAACAGGTCCAGCACGTCCGCGCGCAGGCGCCGGCGGGACCGCTCGCACGCCGCCCGCAGGTGATCGGGCGAGACGTCGGGGCTCCACTTCTCCACGCCGTCCGGCACCCAGCCTGCCTTCGTGGCCAGGACCACCTGCCCGGCGCGGTCCGACAGCGCGTCGCCGAGGAGGCGTTCCGCGCGTCCGAGCCCGTACGAGTCCGACGTGTCGAAGAAGTTGACGCCGAGTTCCAGCGCGCGGCGCAGCGCACGGTGCGCCTCGCTGTCCGGCACGCGGCCGTAGCCCGTGGGCTGCCCGGCCAGGATGACCGAGCCGCCGAGCGGCCACGTGCCGAGCCCGAGGCGGGACACCTTCGGGCCGTTTCTTCCGAGGGGGCGGTACTCCATAGGCGAAACAAGATACCATGGAACCCCGTACGGTCCATGCGCGCCGGAACCGGATGCGCGGGACGGGGTTCACGCCGGTCGACGGAGGAGCGCACCGTGGGCGAACGCCGGGACGGGGAGTGGCGCGCCTGGCTCCGCACGGCGGCGCTCGTCGTGCTCGCGTCGCTCGCCATGCGGGCCGTGGTGGTCGAGGCGTTCGTCGTGCCGTCGGGATCCATGCGGCCGACGATCGTGGAGGGGGACCACCTCCTCGGGTCGAAGTTCCACTACCGCTTCTGGCAACCGCGCCGCGGCGAGGTCGTGGTGTTCCGCCCGCCGGACGAGGCGCTGCGCATCGGCCGCGCGGACGCCACGCGCTACGTGAAGCGCGTGATCGCCGTGGAAGGCGACGAGGTGGAGATCCGCGACGGCGTGGTGCGCGTGAACGGCGCGGCGCTGGCCGAGCCGTACGTGGCGGAGGCGCCCGACTACGTCTTCCCCGCGCGGCGCGTGCCGCCCGGTCACGTGTTCGTCCTGGGGGACAACCGCAACGAGTCCCTGGACAGCCACCGCTGGGGATTCCTCCCGCGCGAGGCGCTGCTCGCGCACGTGTTCGCCCGCTACTGGCCGCCGCGACGCATCGGCGGTCTCTGACCCGCTCCGGAGGACGCCGATGAACCCGCGCACGGGACGGACCCTTCGCGAGTGGGCGAACACCATCGTGTCCACCGCCGTGATGTTCCTCGTGCTGCGCGCGGTCGTCGTGGAGGCGTACGACGTCCCCACCGGCTCCATGCGCCCCACGATCCTGGAGCACGAGCGCATCCTCGGCACGAAGTTCCACTACTGGCTCTGGGAACCCGAGCGCGGCGACGTGGTGGTGTTCCGCACGCCCCCCGCCGTGCGCGCGATGCAGTCCGACGGTGGCAGCGACCGCCTGCTGAAGCGCATCGTGGCCGTGGCGGGCGACACGGTCGAGGTGCGCGACGGCGCCGTATGGGTGAACGGCATCCGCCGCGAGGAGCCGTACCTCCTGGAGCCGCCGCACTATCGCATGCCGCCCGTCCTCGTGCCCGAGGACCACGTCTTCGTCCTCGGCGACAACCGCAACAACTCCCTCGACGGCCACGTCTGGGGCTTCCTCCCCGAGTCCGCCCTCCTGGCTCGCGGCTTCGCGCGCTACTGGCCCCCCTGGAGAATGGGCCCGCTGTAGCGCCGATCCGGCAACGCGCCCCGGCATCGCCGCGGAGGTGCGCCCAGGTGCGGCGGCCGCGCCGGATGGGTCGGTCGCCCCGGTACCCCTCTCGCGGGCCTCTGCGCGCGTACGCACCGCGCCCTTCGGGCGCGTGGCGTGCGTGCTTCTATGAAGCGGCCCCGCC
>CAZNDO010000031.1:0-27185 GCA_964571855.1 uncultured Gemmatimonadota bacterium | reverse complement strand
CGATCGCCTCGCTCGCCCGCCAACCCCGCCCAAGCGGCCGCCCCTACGTGGTCAGCAGCAGCACCCCGAACAGCGTCACCCAGACGACCCCGAGGAAGTGCCAGTACACGGCGGTGGCGCGGATGTCGCCCCCTCCGCTGCCCGGGGGCGGGACGAGCCCGTGGTAGGCCTTCACGGTCGTGATGACGAGCGGCACGAGCCCGCCGATCACGTGCGCGGCGTGCAAGCCGGTCAGGAAGAGGACGAGCCAGGTGTACAGGTGCGGTTCGCGCATGCCCTGGAGGAACTGGACCGCGCACACGGCCTGGCTGATCAGGAACGCGAAGCCCAGGCCCAGCGACGCGGCCAGGGCGGCGCGGAGGCGGCCGGCGCGGTACGGGGCAAGGGCGCGCACGGACGCTTCCAGCGTGAAGCTGGCCGCGGCCAGGAACGCCGTGCCGACCCACAGCCCGGACGGGACCGGCGGGAAGCCCGGAGGCGGCCACTCCGGGGCGCGACTGCGGATCACGGCGTACGCCACGAGGCTTCCGGCGAAGAGCACGGCCAGCGTGACGAGGAACAGCGCGAGGCCGAACGGGCCCGAGCCGGGCGCGGGGTTCTCCTTGGTCGCGGCATGCGCGCCGTGCCGGCCGTTGCCGTGGCGGTGCGCGGCGCCGTTGCCCGCCTGCCCGTGCAGCCCGGTGCCCTTGTCCACGACCTCTCGACCTCGGGTGGGGGAGGCCCCGCGGCGTGGCGGGGCCCCGGTGTTCCGGACGCGGCGTCCTACGGCGTGGCGGCGGGGGTCTCCGTCACGATGGCCGGCGCGTACCCGGGGATCGTGTCCGCGTGGTACTCCTTCGTGTCCAGCAGCGCGAACGAGATGAACAGCGCCACGAACAGGAGCGCCACCACGAACACCACGCCGTGGAACGGCCGGTCGTAGCGCAGGTGCATGAAGTACAGCGCGACGAACGTGGACTTCACCACGGCGATGCCCAGCGCGATGTAGATGTTCAGCGGCCCCAGATCCACCTTCGTGGCCGAGACCGTGAGCCACGTGAGCACGATGAGCACGGCCCACACGCCCACCAGGACCTTCGTGGGCACCACGTGGACGTGCAGCGCGTGGGAATCGTTCGACATCGCGGCGCCTCTAGTGGATGAGGTACAGGAGCGGGAACAGGAAGATCCAGATCAGGTCGACGATGTGCCAGTACAGGCCCACCAGGTCCACCGGCGTGAAGTAGTCCGGACCGTACGCGCCGCGCATCGCCCCGATCAGCAGCCAGCCGATCACCACCATGCCCGCCAGCACGTGGATGCCGTGCAGGCCGGTCATGGCGAAGTAGATCCCGAAGAAGATCTGCGGGTTCGCCGGGACCTCGGCCGGCGCGTGGTGCGCGTCCCCCGCGGCCTTCGGCGCCGCCAGCCCGCCCGGCGCGGACGCCGGCGGCGGCAGCGTGGTGCGCTCCACCGCGTTCGGATCGGCGGCCGTGGCGGCGGCAGGCGCCGGAGCGCTCGCGGCCGGAGCCGGGGTCGGGGCGACGGGGGCGGCCGCATGCGCGTCGGCCGGCGCCGCCTGCGCGGCGTGCACGTCCGCTCCCGCGGCACCCTCCGCCGGCGCCGCCGTGCCGTGCGCGTCCGTCGCGGCCGCGCCGGTGGCGGCATGCCCCGCGTCCGCGGCGTGCCCGGCGTCGGCGCCGTGCCCCGCGCCGTGCTCCTGCGCCTTCCAGTGGTTCCCCCACAGCAGGCCGTGCTGGATCTTGTGCGTGTACTCCACGTACTTGATCCCGAGGAAGCCGGCGGCGCACAGCAGCGTGAGCGCCAGCATGGCCACGAGCAGCCCCTTCTTCCCGAGCTGCGCCGCGCGGACCCCGTACGCCATCGTGAAGCTGGAGCAGATCAGCACCACCGTGTTGATGCCGCCCAGCGTGACGTCCAGGAACTGGTGCGCGTAGCGGAACATCTCCGGGTGGTTGCCGCGGAAGATGCTGTAGGCGCAGAACAGGCCGCCGAACATGAGCAGCTCCGTCCCCAGGAACAGCCACATCCCCAGCTTGCCCGACTCGAACTGCTGCGTGGGCGTGTCGAAGTGGTGCGCCAGGTGCGGCGGGTGCGCGGCGTGCGCGGTGGACTCGGCGGCCATGGACTCGTCCGTCTCCTCTCCGGCTCTCAGCGGCTCGCGGTCACGAGCCCAGCGGCTTGTGGTGGAAGGCCTTCTCGGCCGGATCCCACACGACGCGGTCGAAATCGTACGGGTCGCCCACGCGCGGCGGGGTCCCGATGAAGTTCTCCTTCGGCGGCGGGGAGGCGGTCTGCCACTCCAGCGTGGCCGCGCCCCACGGGTTCATCGGCGCCTTCGGCCCGTCGAACAGCGAGCGCAGCAGGTACACGGCGGTCAGGACGAACCCGGCCGCCATGACGAACGACCCGATGGAGGAGGCCACGTGCCAGGACGTGTACTCCGAGGGGTACATCCAGTAGCGCCGCGGCATCCCGCGCGACCCCATGATGAACTGCACGAAGAACGTGAGGTTGAACCCCACGAACACCAGGAACGTGGCCAGGCGCGCCCAGCGCTCGTCGTACATGCGCCCGAACATCTTCGGCCACCAGTGGTGCAGCCCGCCCAGCAGCGCCATCACGGTGCCGCCGAACATCACGTAGTGGAAGTGCGCCACCACGAAGTAGGTGTCGTGCAGGTGCACGTCCACGTTCAGCGTGCCCAGGAAGATGCCGGTGAGCCCGCCGATGGAGAACACCCAGATGAAGATCAGCGCGTACCACATGGGGGTCTTCAGGTCCACGGACCCCTTGTACATCGTGACCACCCAGTTGAAGACCTTGATCGCCGACGGGATGGCCACCGAGAACGTGATGGCGCTGAAGATCATGCTCAGCAGCTGCGACTGGCCGCTGGTGAACATGTGGTGGCCCCACACGAAGAAGCCGAAGATGGCGATCGCGATGGAGGAGAACGCGATGTACTTGTAGCTGAAGATGTGCTTGTGGCTGTAGGTGGCCACGAGCTCGGAGATGATCCCCATGGCGGGCAGGATCATGATGTAGACCGCGGGGTGGGAGTAGAACCAGAAGAAGTGCTGGAACAGCACCGGGTCCCCGCCCAGGCCGGGGTCGAAGATGCCCACGCCGAACGCCCGCTCCACGATCAGCAGCAGCAGGGTGATGGCCAGCACCGGCGTGGCCAGGATCTGGATGACCGCCGTGGCGTACAGGCCCCACAGGAACAGCGGCAGCTTGAACCAGCCCATCTCCGGGCGGCGCAGCTTGTGGATGGTCACGATGAAGTTCAGCCCCGTGAAGATGGAGCTGAAGCCCAGGATGAACACCCCGAACACCACCGGGATGACCGCCGTGCTGGTGGACGTGCTGTACGGCGTGTAGAACGTCCACCCGGTGTCCGGCGCGTTGATCACGATGGACAGCACCGCGAACAGCGCGCCGAAGATCCAGAAGTAGAACGACGCCAGGTTCAGCCGCGGGAACGCCACGTCCTTCGCCCCGAGCATGATGGGGAGGACGAAGTTCCCGAACGCCGCCGGGATGGCGGGGATGATGAACAGGAACACCATCACCGCGCCGTGCAGCGTGAACATCTGGTTGTAGGTGTCCGCGTCCATGATCGTCTGCCCGGGCGTGAGGTGCTCGATGCGGACGAGGATGGCGAAGATGCCGCCCAGCAGGAAGCTGGCCAGCGTGGCCACCAGGTACATCACGCCGATCCGCTTGTGGTCCAGCGTGGTGAGCCACGACTTGATGCCGTGCTCGCAGTTCAGGTAGTTCTCGCCGGTCCCGGCCTGCGCGTGGTCCCGCGCGGTGCCCAGGGCGGCGCTCGACGTGGTCATGGGTCTCTCCCCGCCGCTACTGGTTGAGGCTCCGGAGGTACTCGATCAGCACGCCGATCTCGTTCTCCTTGAGCCGGCCCTGGAACGTGGGCATCACCGGGTCGAAGCCCGCCACCACCTTGGCGCGCGGGTTCAGCACGGACTCCCGGATGTAGTTCTCGTCCATGGTCCCCGCGGAACCGTCCACGAACTGCCGGCGGTTCCCGAAGGCGCTCTTGAACGTGGGCCCCACGCCGCCGGTCCCGTCGACGGAGTGGCACTGGTTGCAGCCCTTCTTCTTGTAGACCAGGGCGCCGGCTTCCACCGGCGGCAGGTCCTTGATCCAGTCCGCGGCCTTCGCCATCCACGCGTCGAAGTCCGCCGGCTCGTGCACGACGACCCTGGACAGCATCTGCGAGTGCTGCGTGCCGCAGTACTCCGCGCAGAAGATGCGGGCCTCGCCGGCCTCGGGCGCCTGGAACCACACGGAGGTGTACCGCCCGGGCACCACGTCCTGCTTCGCCCGGAACTCCGGGACGAAGAAGCTGTGCAGCACGTCCGCGGACGTCATCACCAGCTTCACCGGCACGCCGGCCGGCACGTGCAGCTCCGGGTCCTCGTAGCCGTTCGGGTACTGGAAGCTCCACGCCCACTTCTGCGCGTTCACGTTCACCACGTACGCGTTCTGCGGCGGGGTGTGCAGGTCGATGTACCCGCGGAAGCCCATCACGAAGATCCCCAGCACGATGAGCAGCGGGATCCCGCTCCACACCAGCTCCAGCATGGTGTTGTGGTGCGAGCTGGGCTGGATGACCGGCGCCTCGTCCCCCTTGCGGCGGTACTTCAGCAGCATCCACACCGCCAGGACGAGGATCAGCAGGAAGAAGAACACGCAGACCCAGAAGATCAGGTAGAACGCGCGGTCGGTGTCGCCGGCGAGCGTGGACTGGGCCGCGGGGAGCCAGAAGGTCCCCTTGCCCGCGGCGTCGGCCGCCCACGCCCCGCCCAGGTTTCCGTTCAAGAGCTCGCTCCGAGGTTCGTGGCGCGGTGCCTTGCGGCGTCACGGCGCCAGAGCGCCGCGAGGACGACGCCCAGGGCCACCAGGGTCATGAGGCCGAACAGGCGCACGAGCCGCATCGCGGTGGGGCCGTACCGGCCCGCCGTGTGGTCGTACGCGAAGCAGAAGAGGAGGAACTGGTCCATCGGCGTGCCGATCTTCCCGTCGGACGCCTCCACCAGGGCGAGCCGCAGCGTCTGCGGCTCGAACACCACGCCGGTGATGGTGCGCGACAGGCGGCCGTCCGGCGTGGCCACGAAGAGCCCCGCGGAATGCGCGAACTCGCCCTTGTCCTCCAGGAACCGGTAGGCGAACCCCAGCGAGTCCGCCAGCTCCTTCACCGCCTCCGGCCTCGCGGTGAGGAAGTGCCAGCCGGCCGCGGCCTCGGGCCGCCCGTACTGCTCCAGGTAGTGCGCCTTCTTGCGCGTGGCGCCCGCCGCGTCGTCCCGCGGATCGATGCTCACGGTCACCACGTCGAACTCCTGCCCCGGCGTCCAGTCCAGGTCCGAGAGGCCGGCGGCGAAGCCGTCCAGGAACACGTTGCAGAGCATCGGGCAGTTGAAGTAGATCAGGTTCAGCGCCACCGGGTGGCCGGGGCGGAAGAAGCTCCCCAGGGCCACCTCGTTCCCCTGTTCGTCCGTGAAGCGCAGGTCCATGGGCAGCCGCGCCCCCGAGCGGTCCGTGATCCCGACGCCTTGGACCTCCTCCGGCGCATCCTCCAGCAGCTGCGCGCGCACGGCCCCCGGCGCGCAGGCGAGCGCCGTCCCGAGGACGGCGGCGGGGAGGAGGCGGGGAACGGTCACGTCGTCACTCCGCGGGGGAGGGGGAAACCGGGCTGCGCGCGGCCATCTCCTGTGCCACGAGCTGCATCGCCCGCTCGATCGGCACCGCCACGATGCCCGAGTCCGGGGCGACCGCCCGGTACCCGACGAGCTTCGCGTCCTGCTCCGCGCGGAAGTCCACGAGGGTCTGCACCTCGGGCGCCACCACCTTCGTCTCCCGCTCCTCGGACTCCACGCGGCCGAAGTACGCCTGCAGGCCGATCACGGTGATCACGAACACCACGACCATGATGGCCGTGACGTACGCCGTGGGCACGGCCGACGGATCGTCCTGCGGGGGTCCCTGCGGTTCATCGTGCGTCGCGGACACGGGATTCTCCCTAGAAGTTCTCGAACGCGAGCGACTCCGCGAGCCGCGGATCCCGCCGTGGGATCAGCGACTTCCCGCCGAGTCGACGCATGAGGGTGGCCACGAAGAGCCCGCCGATCCCGAGGAACGCCGTGGCATCCGTGAGGTTCCACGGCACCCGCCCGGGGCTCGCGTGGGGCATCGCGAGATAGTACATGTCGATCCAGTGCATGAGAAGGACCCACACCGCCGCGGCGGCCAGGAGGCCCTTGCGCCGCTTCGGGCCGCGCGAGATCAGCGCCAGGAACGGCGCCAGGAAGCGGCCGATCAGCAGGAACCAGGAGAAGGCGGTCCACTCGCCGGTCTGCCGGCGGTCGAACCACAGCGTCTCCTCGGGGATGTTCGCGTACCAGATCAGCATGTACTGGGAGAACGCGATGTACGTCCAGAACACGGTGAACGCGAACATCAGCTTGCCCAGGTCGTGGTAGTGCTCCGTGGTCACCACGGAGGCCAGCCGGCCGGAGCGCTGCAGCAGCCAGGTCCAGAGCACGAGCCCCGCGAAGCAGGACAGCGTGCTGCCGGCGAAGTAGTACACGCCGTAGATGGTGCTGTACCAGGCGGGCTCCAGGCTCATCAGGAAGTCGATCGCGGCCAGCGTGAGCGTGATGGCGAAGCCGATCACCCCGGGCGCCGCCACCTTCTGCATGGAGACCGTGAGCGCCGGGTCGCCGGACTCGTCCTGCCGGAGCGACTGCCGGAAGAACCACGTGCCCAGCCACGTCCAGAGCCCGAAGCACACGAGCGCGCGGATCGTGAAGAACGTGGGGTTCAGGTACGGGAGCTTCTTCGCCACCACCGGCTCGGCCGCGAGGTGCGCCGGGTCCATCCACGGGAACAGGTGGACGCGCCCGCTCATCGCCAGGCCCACGAGGAGCAGCCCCAGCACGGCCATCAGCCCCGCGTTCGCCGCGAGCGCCTCCGCCAGCCGGCGGACCACCACGCTCCAGCCGGCGCGGGTGAGGTGCTGGATCAGGACGAAGAACAGGCCGCCCAGCACGAGGCTCAGCCAGAACACCCAGTTCACGAGGAACGACAGGGACGCGCGGTGCGCCGCCTCCGGCGAGCCCATGCCCAGGAACGCGGTGGCCGCGAGCCCGGCGATCCCCAGCACGCCCGCCACGCCCGCGATGCGCGGCGCGGCGTCGCCCAGCGTGAGGCGCTCCGAGGCGAGGTCGATCGTGTGCTGATCGTTCGTGTTCACGTTCCCTCCGCTACTGGAGCGAGGCCCGCGCGTCCGGCGGCACGTCGGCGAGCGACGCCCGCTGGCTGCGCTGCAGGGCCCGCACGTACGCCACGATGGCCCAGCGATCCTCCGGCGCGATCTGCGGCCCGTACGCCGGCATGGTCCGGATGCCGTTCGTGATCGTGTTGAAGAGGTGGCCGTCCGGCCGGCTCCGCACGAGGTCGTCGTGCAGGGAGGACGGCGGCGTCCAGTTCGCGAGCCCCTGCTCGGCCAGCTGCACGGCGCGGCGGGAGACCATCCCGTCGCCGTAGCCGGCGGTGCCGTGGCACGGCGCGCAGTAGATCTCGAAGCGCTTGTGCCCGCGCTCCATCAGGCCCTCCCAGGAGCCGAATTTCTCCGCGGCCGACGCCGGAACGTGCGCCACCCACTCCTCGCCCTCGCGACCGGCGAAGAACACGCCGTCCGCCGCGAGGCGCCCGCGGGCCACCGTGCCCTCCGGCCAGCCGCGCATGGCACGGCCGTCCGCGAACATGGCGTTCTCGGTCTGCGGCAGGTACTTCGCCTGCGCGTCCATGTCCGGGATGATGTTGATGCGCGGGGTGGTGGAGTGCGTGTGGCGCGCCCGCGCGATCATGGCCGCCGGGATGAACGAGGCCAGGACGAGCAGCACGAACCCGGGAACGAGCCAGCGGGGCATCCGTCAGACCTCCAGCCGCTCGACGCCGAGGCCGCCGAGCGTGCGCACGAACTCGGTGGTCCGCGTCTCGTGGAACTGCGGATCCGCGGCCTCGATGCTCAGGAAGAACCGGTCCTGCGTGGCGCGGCGGAACCGCTCGCTCGAGAACACGGGGTGGTGCAGCTGCGGCAGCCCGTTCAGGATGAGCATGCTCAGGAACGCCGCGAACGCGCTGAACAGCACGGTGAGCTCGAACGTGACCGGGATGTTCGCCGGGATGCTCCAGAAGGGCTTGCCCGAGATGTTGAACGGGTAGTTCACCGCGTTCGTCCACCACTGCAGCGCCAGGCCCGTGAGGCAGCCGGTGGTGCCGCCGAACATCACGATCCAGGGCAGCCGCGTGGAGCGCAGCCCCATGGCGCTGTCCATGCCGTGGACCGGGAAGGGCGTGTGCGCGTCCCACTTCGTGTAGCCCGCGTCCCGGACCCGGCGGGCCGCCTCCAGGACGGCCGCGGGCGTCTCGAACTCCACCAGGAGCCCGGCCAGCGTCTTGCCCGCGGGGGCGTGGACCGTGGCGCCGCCGCTCATCGCGCGCCCTCCAGGACGGCCGCCGGCTTCGGCGCGTGCGCGGGACCGTGGTGCCCGTGCGCCTTCGCCTGCGGCATGATGGCCTTCACCTCCGCCATGGCCACCATGGGCAGCCAGCGGATGAACAGCAGGAACAGCGTGAAGAACAGCCCGAAGCTGCCGAGCAGCGTCAGGATCTCCACCCACGTGGGCCAGTACATCCACCACGCCGAGGGGAGGAAGTCCGCGGACAGCGACGACACGATGATCGTGAAGCGCTCGAACCACATGCCCACGTTCACGAAGAACGCGATCACCATCATGGCCGGGATGCTGGTCCGGATCCGCTTGAACCAGAAGAGCTGCGGGCTGATCACGTTGCAGGAGACCATGATCCAGTACGCCCACCAGTACGGGCCGAAGGCGCGGTTCTGGAAGGTGAACGTCTCGTACGGGTTGCCGCTGTACCACGCGGTGAAGAACTCCATCCCGTACGCGTAGCCCACCATGGTGCCGGTGGCCAGGATGATGCGGTTCATGTTCTCCAGGTGCCGCATGGTGATGATCTCCTGCAGCCCGTACGCGGCGCGCGCGATCACGGCCAGGAAGACCACCATGGCGAAGCCGGAGAAGATGGCGCCGGCCACGAAGTACGGCGGGAAGATCGTGGTGTGCCAGCCGGGGAGCTGGGAGACCGCGAAGTCGAACGACACCACGGAGTGCACCGAGAGCACCAGCGGCGTGGCCAGCGCGGCCAGGATGAGATAGGCGCGCTCGTAGCGCAGCCAGTGCCGGTGCGACCCGCGCCAGCCCAGGGCGAAGATCCCGTACACCAGCTCCCGCGTCTTCGTGGTGGCGCGGTCCCGCAGCGTGGCCAGGTCCGGGATCATGCCCATGTACCAGAACATCGTGGACACGGTGAAGTACGTGCCCACCGCGAACACGTCCCACAGCAGCGGGCTGCGGAAGTTCGGCCACATCCACAGCTGCTGGTCCGGGATGGGGAAGAGGAACCACACCATCCACACGCGGCCCACGTGGATGCCCGGGAAGAGCAGCGCGCAGATGACCGCGAAGATGGTCATGGCCTCGGCGAACCGGTTGATGCCCGTGCGCCAGTTCTGCCGGAACAGGTACAGGATGGCCGAGATGAGCGTGCCGGCGTGGCCGATGCCCACCCAGAACACGAAGTTCGTGATGTCGAAGCCCCAGCCCACCGGGTTGTTCAGGCCCCAGACGCCCACGCCCTTGAAGAACAGGTACAGGACCATGGCGCCCAGGATGCCGAGGAAGACGTTCGCGATGCCGAAGAGCATCCACCACAGGCGCGGCGTCTTCGCCGTCTCCACCACGCGGCAGATCTTGTCCGTCACCGAGGCGAAGTCGTTGTCCCCCAGCACCAGCGGCGGGCGGACGCGCGGATCCTCGGCGGTGTCCGTCAGCGAGAGCTGCATCGTGGTCATGCACCGTGCTCCGTGGCGTGCGGCTCGGCCGCGTGGGCGCCGTGTCCCCCCGCCGCCGCATGCGCGGCGCCGTCCGGGTTCCGGATCTTGGCCAGGTACCGGGTGCGCGGGCGCACGTTCAGCTCCGCCAGCATGGAGTAGGAACGCGCGTGCTCGTGCATCCGGCGGATGCGGCTGTCCGGGTCCTTCAGGTTCCCGAACACGATGGCGTCGGTGGGGCAGGTCTGCGCGCAGGCCGGCACGATCTCGCCGTCCTTCACCGTCCGGCCCTCGTTGCGCGCCGGGATCGTGACCGCCTTGATCCGCTGCACGCAGTACGTGCACTTCTCCATCACGCCGCGCGCGCGGACGGTGACGTCCGGGTTGCGCTGCATGGCGAGGATCTCCGGCTGGTCGGCGATGTTGTTGAACCAGTTGAACCGCCGCACCTTGTACGGGCAGTTGTTGGAGCAGTACCGGGTGCCCACGCAGCGGTTGTAGATCATGTCGTTCAGGCCGTCGGAGCTGTGCATGGTGGCCGCCACCGGGCAGACCTGCTCGCACGGCGCGTTCTCGCACTGCATGCACGGCACCGGCTGGTGCGCCACCTGCGGGCTCGCCGGGTCGCCCGTGAAGTACCGGTCGATCCGGATCCAGTGCATCTCGCGGCCGCGTTGCACCTCGCTCTTGCCCACGACCGCGATGTTGTTCTCCGCCTGGCACGCCACCACGCACGCGCTGCACCCCGTGCAGTTCGTGAGGTCGATGGACATGCCCCACTGGTGCTCCGACGTGAGCGCCGGCTCCGCCCACAACGACTTCAGCGGCGGGTGGTGCACCACGTGCTGCGCGAACTCCGGGTGCTCGCGGTAGTGCGGCAGGTCCGCCTCGCGGACCAGCCACGGCAGGCGCTCCGCCTGGCCGCCGATGGACTTCGCGTTCTCCACGCCGGCCACGAGGTGGTGGTGCTGCGTGGTGGCCAGCGCGTACGAACCGCCGGCCTTCTCCACCTTCGCGTCCGTGGCCGCCCACAGGGCGTCCGTGGTGCGGACGACGTACGCGTCGAAGCCGCCGCCGTGCCCGTTCGAGTCCCGCCGCGCCACCGTGCCCGCGTGCGGCCGCCCCCAGCCGAGCGCGATCGTGAGCGAGCGCGCCGCCTGGCCGGGCATGAGGTACGCGGGGATGGTGAGCGTGCGCGCGCCGCGCGTGATCCGCAGCAGGTCGCCCGGCTTCACGCCCAGCTCCGCGGCCGTGGCCGGCGCCACGAGCGCCGCGTTGTCCCAGGTGAGCTTCGTCATGGGATCGGGCAGTTCCTGCAGCCAGGACAGGTTCGCGAAGCGGCCGTCGCCGATCTTCAGGTCCCCGCGGAAGACCACCTCGATGCCGTCCGCGGCGGGGGCGAAGTCCGCCGGGCGAGCCCAGCCGGACCCGATCGCGGGGACCTCCCCGGCGTCGTCCGAGCCGGCCGCGAAGCCGTCGTGCACGGCCTTGCGCCACGCGGCGTCGCCGCCCCCGACGCGCGCGCCGAAGGCCTGGCGCGCCATCGCCTCGCCGGTGGCCGCGTTCCCGCCGTCCAGCACCAGGGCCAGCGTCTCCGCCGCGCTCTTCGCGCCGAAGACGGGGACGATGAGCGGCTGCGTGATCGTGAACGTGCCGTCCCACGCGAGGCCCGCGTCCCACGACTCCAGCGCGTGCGCGAGCGGCACGTGCCACGCGCAGAGGCGGGAGGTCTCGTCGCGGTGCGACGCGAGGTGCGCCGTGTGCTTCACCTTCGCCAGCGCGGCCGCGAAGTCGCAGTCCGCCGGCGCGTCGTAGGCCGGGTTGCCGCCCAGGATGAGGAGCGCCTCCACGCGTCCTGTGCTCATCGCCGTCGCCAGCTCGCGGATCGACTCCGCGTGCGGCGCGCGCGCCGCGTCCGGCTCCGCCGCCCAGTCCACCGTGCGGCCCGCGTTGCCGAGCGCCGCGTTCAGCGCGGCCGCCAGCGCGTGCACGGCGGGCGGCTGCGCGGCGCCGACCGCCACGAGCCCGTGGCCGGCGTGCGCCGCCAGGTCCTTCGCGGCGGCCCGCACGAACTCCCGCACCGCGGGATCCGCGGCATCCTTCGCGACGAGTGCCGCGTCCGTGGGCAGGGACACGCCCTCCGCGGTCAGCGCCGCCGCGAGCGCAGCCGCCACCGCGGGAACGTCCGCCGCGCGCACCGGCAGGCGTCGGTCCGCGTTGCTGCCCGTGATGGAGATCTGGCTTTCCACCGCCCACAGCCGGCACATGTCGCCGTCCGCGTCCCGGCGCCGCGCGAAGTCGCGCGCGTACGGCACCGCGGCGGGGTGGTCCATCAGGAAGTCGTCGTCCAGCGAGACGATCACGTCCGCCTGCTCCAGCCGGTAGCGCGCGCGCAGGGGCCGGCCGAACGCCAGGCGGGCGCCCTCGCGCGCGTTGTCCCGCGAGAGCGGGGACCACTCGTGCCAGCGCGCCTCCGGCAGCTCCGCGGCCAGGCGCGCCGCGAGCGCCGCGAGCGGCAGGGAGGCCGACGGCTCCGCGAGCACGCGCAGGCCGCGCCCGCCGGCCGCGCGCAGCGACGCCACCACGCCGCCGAAGTCCGCGGCGAACTCGTCCCACGTGGCCTGGGCGGCAACGCCGTCCGCGAAGCGCGCGGGGCCGGTGCTGCGGTCCGGGTCGTACGGCGCGAGGATGGCGGCCTGCGCCTGCAGGTCCGCTCGGCCGCGGCTCATCGGGTGCTCGGGGTTGCCCTCGATCTTGATGGGCCGCCCGTCGTAGCTCTTCGCGAGGACGGGCCGCGCCACCCCGCCGAGATCCAGCGCCGTGGCGAAGAACACCGGCGTGCCGTCCACCATGCCCTCGGGCCGGGACGTGTACGGCAGGATCTTCGCCACCGGCCACCGCGGCCACGACGGGTTCGTGCACCCGGCCGCGCCGAACAGCGCCATGGACGCGCCCGCGAGCTGCAGGAAGCGGCGGCGCGTGGCCGAGGGCACCTCCACCGGGAGCTCCTCGAGGAACTCGCGGTGCGCGATGGCCCGCGTCTCCGCGGTGCCGGCGCGCTCGTCCAGGCTGCGCCAGTGCGTGCGAACGGTTCCGTCTACCGATGACATGCGGAGCAGTCCGTCGGGGGGTTGATGTCCTTCGCCGCGCGGAGCTTCGCGCCGAACACGGCCGGGTCCTCGGGGGCCTTCCACTCCATGTTCGTGACCTCTTCCACGGGGCGCAGCCGCGCGTCCGGATCGCGATGGCACTGCAGGCACCACGCCATGCTCAACGGCTCCGACCAGTACACCTCTTCCATGCGGTCCACGCGGCCGTGGCACTCCACGCACCCCACGCCGCGCGTGACGTGCGCGCTGTGGTTGAAGTAGACGAAGTCCGGCAGGTCGTGCACGCGGATCCACTCCACCGGCATGCCGGACGCGTAGCTCTCGCGCACCGGCTCCAGCTTCGTGCTGGCCGGCTGCACCGCGTTATGGCAGTTCATGCAGGTCTGGGTGGGCGGCACCGACGCGAATGCGGACTCCTCCACCGTGTTGTGGCAGTACCGGCAGTCCATGCCGAGCTGCCCCACGTGGACGGCGTGGCTGTACGGGACGGGCTGCACCGGCTGGTAGCCGATGTCCATGGCCTGCGGGTGGATGCCGTAATACAGCATCCCCACGGTGTAGAGCGCGCCGAGCCCCGCGAGGATCCCTCCGACCTTGATCGTTCGATCGAGCCAGGCGGGGAACGGGGGGCGACGGGACGAAGGGGATGGATCCTGCGACAAGAGGTCTCCTCATCACGGCCGCCCGGGCCCGCGGGGGACGCGAAACCGGGACGGCGGACGACAGAAACCCGTCTACCTCGGATGCGGCATACGGAAACGGGCGACGGGGTCGAGCACGCGTAAATCGGGGGGCAAGGTATCGGCTTGTGACCGAAGGCGCAAGCAGGAATTCACGTTCCGTCGGGGAACGGTCATGCGCTCCGCGGGCGGGACACGAGGAACACGGCCACGAGGGTGCAGACGCCCGCGAAGCCCACGAGGACCATCCACGCGACGGCCGGGCCGGGGGAGCCCGGGGCGGCCACCCCCAGACCGTGGCGCAGGAGCGCGAGCCCGTAGGCCAGCGGGTTGACCGCCGCGGCGGCGCGCAGCAGGGCCGGGGCGCCGTCCGCCGGGAACAGCGCGCCGGAAAGCAGCCACAGCGGGAGCAGCACGAGGTTCATCACGCCGTGGAAGCCCGCCACCGAGTCCACCACCCAGGCGAAGCAGAAGCCGAAGGCCGTGAGCCCCACGGCCAGGACCGCCAGCGCTCCCGCCACCTCGCCCCAGGACGCGCCCGGGAAGGGCACGCGCGCGGCGGCGGCCACGGCCAGGAGGAGCGCCGCCTGCAGGAACGCCACGATCGCGCCGCCGAGCACCTTCCCCAGCACGAGCGCCGCCCGCGGCACCGGCGCCACGAGCACCGACTGCAGGAACCCCTCGTGCCGGTCCTCGATGAGGGAGATGCTGGAGAGCACGGACGCGAACACGAGCAGCAGCCCCACGCTGCCGGGGAAGAACCACACGAGCGAGTGCTGCCCGTCCGCCCCGGCGCGCAGCGATCCCGCGAACCCGAACCCGAACAGCAGCCAGAAGAGGAGCGGGGTCCCGATCGACCCCACGAGCCGGGAGCGCGCGCGCACGAAGCGCACGAGCTCGCGCACGAGCAGCGTGCCCACGGGAACGAGGAACCGCGAGAGCAACCCGTCCATCACGCGGCCTCCGGGGCGCCGTCCGCGTCGGCGAACGCGTGACCCGTCTTGTGGAAGAAGACGTCCGCCAGGTCCGGGCGCGCCACCGTGGCCGCCTGCACGCGGCCGGGGAACGCGGACAGGATCTCGGGGAGGCGCTCCGCGCCGCGCTCGGTCTCCAGTCGGACCGCCCCGTCCGCCACCTGCGCGGCGAAGCCGAAGCGCTCGTTCAGCGCGCGGGCCAACTCCGCGGGCTCGTCCCCGCGCAGCACGACCACATCGGCGCCCACGTCGCGCACCAGCGCATCCGGCGCGCCTTCCGCCACGCAGCGCCCGCGGTCCAGGAAGATCACCCGGTCGCAGCCGGAGGCCTCCTCCAGGAGGTGCGTGGTGAGGAAGCACGTGCCGCCCTCCGCGGTGCGGTACCGGCGGAGGCGGTCGAAGAGGTCGCGGCGCGCGGCGGGATCCAGCCCGGCTGTGGGCTCGTCCAGCAGCAGCACGCGCGGCCGGTGCAGCAGCGCGCGCGCGAGATCCACGCGACGGCGCAGCCCGCCGGACAGCGTGCCCACGCGATCGCCGGCGCGCGCGGTCAGGCCGTCCGCCTCGAGCGCGGCGGCCACACGCTCGCGCAGCGTCCGCCCGCGCAGGCCGTAGAGATGCCCCTGGTGGACGAGGTTCTCGCGCACGCCCAGCCGGTCGTCCAGGCTCGGCGCCTGGAACGCCACGCCCAGCGCGCGCCGCACGGCATCCGGCGCGCGGACCACGTCGTGGCCGTCCACGAGCGCGCGGCCGGACGCGGGGCGCAACAGCGTGGCGAGGATGCGGAAGAGCGTGCTCTTGCCGCTGCCGTTCGGGCCCAGGAGCGCCGTGAGGGTGCCACGGGGCACGGCGAGGTCCAGGGCGTCCAGCGCCGTGCGGCTCCCGTAGCGGTGGCCGAGCGCGTGCGCCTCGACGGCCCGCGTCACGGGCGACCCGACGCGGCGGCGGGCACGGCGCCGGTTGACGGGGCCGCCGCAGGCAGGAGCCGGCGGACCCACAGCGCCACGAGCACGGCGTTCGCGAGGAGCAGCGCGCCCACGGTCTGGTGCAGCGTGGCGGCGAGGACGTCGAAGAGCTGCGGCCCGCTCTCCCGCGCGCGCGAGACCGCGAGGAACGCCACGCCGCCCAGCACGAGCTGCGTCATGGCGTGCGCCACCAGCGCCGCGCCGGACTTCCGCAAGGGCGGCAGGTGCTCGTACTGCGCCACGATGCGCACGGACGCCACGGTCACGAGCGCCACCACCGCGACCGCGAACGTGATGTGGATGAGCAGGCCCTCGCCCAGGTGCCGCAGCCGGAGCCCCAGCGCGAGCTGCACCAGCAGGGCCGCGATGACGGTGAGGGAGAGCCCGCGATCGAGGGACGCGTCCGCGGGATTCCCCTGCGGCCTCGGCAGCTCCCGCCAGGACCGCGACGTGACCGCCGCCAACCCCGCCAGCAGCGCGAGGAACACCTGGCCCGTGGCGCCGTGGACCATGGCCAGCGTGAGGTTCGGGCGCGTGACCTCCACCGAGTCGCTCCACGTGAAGTGCCCGGTGACGCGCAGCCCGCCGAGGATCCCCTGCAGGACGACGAGCGCGAGCGCGCCGAGCCCGGCCGCCTTCACCGACGCGCGCGGATCCGCGAACAGCAGCCGCAGCGCGAGCGCCAGCGTGACCAGCCCCACGAGCGAGCCGAGCAGGCGGTGCGCGTGCTCGTAGAACACGCCGCCGACCATGCGCGCGAGCGGGAAGAGGAACATGGGGTAGCCGAACGAGTTCGGCCAGTCCACGACGGCCAGCCCGGCGTCCTGGCTGGTCACGAGCCCGCCCACGAGCACCAGCACCACCGTGGCGGCGGCGGCCACGCGGGCCAGCGCCGACGTGGCGTCGAATTCCTTCGGCGCGAGCCGGCGGCCGAACGCGGCGCCCGCCGCGCCGAGCAGCGCGCCCGCCGGCAGCGTGGCGACCACGCCCAGGTACGCGGCGGTCCCCGCATCCTGCGCGCCGTGCAGCACGCTGCCCAGCACGAGCAGGTTCACGACGGATGCGAGGAGCCCCGTGAGCGCCCCGACGCCGACGCCCATGCCCGGGATGCGTCCCGCGCGGGCCCCGCCCGCGAAGGTCAGGGCGGCGAGCACGGGGATCAGCACGTACCCCGGCAGCGGGGCCTGCGGGATCCGGCCGAGGAAGCCGGCGGTCCACATGGCGACCGCGGTCCCGAACGCGAGGACGGTTGCCGTGCCGATTGCCGAGTGGCGGAGCATGATGCCCTCCCCCAGTAGTAGCCGGACGATACCTACTCCACGCGGACTACGGCGGCCAGCCTCATTAGCTTTTCGCCAGAAAAACATTGACGTGTCCCGCACTCGGCGCTAATGATCCTCTTGTCGCAGCTAGGTCCCGCGGATCGGCCACCGGCCGGATCCCCGCCGCGACCCCTGGGTCTGTCTGCCCTGTGTGGCCGCGGCCACGGTTCGTGCCCGATCCTCGAGCTGGCCGGCCGAGGAGGCGCGATCATGAGGCATACCGGGAACCAGATTCGTCTCGACTTCACCCGGGGGGGGGCGAGCCTCGCCGCAGTCGGTGCTGCCCTCGCTTTTGCTCTGGGCTGGGGGGAGTGTCGCCTCGGCCGCCACTGAGGAGTTCTGGGACTGCGGGACCGAAGAGGTCGCCGAGGATCCCGAGGCATTCGGCCTTCCGACGGAGGGCTACCGCCGCGCACTGTTCATCTTCGCCCGCTTCCCGGACGACAACATCGCAGACTGGGCGGACCACTGGCCGATCGACACGACGGCCACGCAGTGGGACTCGCTCCCGTCCTGGGCATCGGATCTCGCGGAGGACACGGGGGGGCCGCCGGGAAGCGCTCCGGTCGAGGAAGGGTCGCTGGCACACTACTTCTGGCTGATGTCGCGTGGGGACCTTCTGATCGATGTTTCGGTCTACGGGCAGGTCGTGGTCCTCGACAGCACGATCTCCGAGTACAGAGCCGTCGGAACGGGTACCTCTCGAGTCGACCGGATCGCCCGCGATGCTCTGGCGAGGGTCGCGGCGGACTCGACCTTCTCCTTTACTCCCTTCATCAACACGGGATCCGGAAAGCTCGACTACGTCTGCGTCGTCTTCCGCAGCTTGTCGAAGTACGAAGGTACGTGCGAGGCCGGCGGGGTCGTCAGCATCGCCTCCACCACGGGGCACGGAGTGTGGGAGTTCGCCGGGTCCGTGTGGAGTGCGGCCGACCAGCAGCAGGTCTACTGGAACTCGGCCGCCGCGGGGTGGGTAACCAGCCTGCGACATCGCATCTGCTCCAGCGACTACTCCTCGTACGTCTCCGCCGGCGCGTTCCCCGAGGACTGCCACATGGTGTCGGGGTGCGCCACGCAGCCGGTCGCACCCTGCTCCGCGGGGGGCAGCAGCGATGAGACTTCCGTGGTCCTGGACACGAGCTTGAACTGGTACCGGACGGTCATCGCCCACGAGATGATGCACTCCGTGTTCCTCGGAGAGCCCAATCTCTCCGGCGGGCTCCACATGGCGAACCCCGTGGTCTGGGGCCTCATGACGGAGTCGGATCACGGCACGCTGCTGCACGGTTATGAGCGGCTCAGCGCCGGCTGGGTCGAGCCGATCGACGTGCAGTACAACGAGTGGCGGACGATTCGCCTGTACGACTCGTTCGCCAGGAACGTCGGATCCTGGGGGGCGTCCGACTCCACCTACTGCCGCGTGTTTCCGGTAGCGCAGGACACCACGCAGTACTTCCTGATCGAGAACCGCCGCGCGTCCACGCCCTACGCCGAGGGATGGGCGGAGTCGCCGGTGGAGACAAACCCCGGACAGCCCGGGAGCGGCCTCCTCATCACGCATGTCAACTATGGCTCCCCCCTTGCTGGCGGCGACGGCTGCGGGGACGGGAATGCCTTCCGCCTGAACGTGGAGTCCGCGTACGGGCTGTTCGATGAGAACTTCGACCCCGATCCTGTAGGAGGCCACAATGCACTGACGGGCGGTCGCCGCGCGTCCGCCGAGGACCCCTTCCTGCCCGGGCGGAACAACACGTTCGCGCCCTACACGTGCCCCAACACGAACCTCTACGCCTGGGGCGACACGCTGCAGAGCGTGTCCAGTGGACTCGCCATCCTCAACATCCGGACGGGTCCGGACAGTAGCCTGATCTTCGACATCCGCTGGAACCAACCCCAGAACGCCACCGGTGCGGGCAGCGTGACCTGGAACGGGCAGGTGCTTCTCGCCGACGACTTCTCGATCCAGTCCGGGCACTCCGTGGCTCTGGCCGAGAACGCGCGCGTCCTTGCCGGCCCGCCGCGAACCGCCGATCAGGGCGTCGACAAGAACCGCGTCGAAGTCCTGGTGGCAGACGGCGGCACGCTGGACTTCGGTACGAGCACCCAGCCTCCGTTCCTCGGATCCGCCCGGGACACGGCGCAGCGGATCGGGCCGAAACCGGATGGCACGCTGTACTTCACGTGCGATCCCAACAAGTCCTGCGCACTCGGCGGCCCGGACTCCACGGAGATCGTCGCCGTTGCACCGGGGCCCGCCGATTGGTACGGGTTGCGCGTGAAGGACGTGGAAGACCTGGATATCGGCGAGGTGGTCATCGATCGCGCGCGCGCAGCGGTGGCGTTGGAGGCGGACGAGTTCCCCGACGCCGAGTCGCTGTTCGGGATGCACAAGATCGTCTCCGGCGGCTCGTTCAATGATCTCAGCTTCGATCGCGACGTGCAGATCGGCCCCTCGGACTCGGTCGTCGTACCGCCGGGGCTTCGCGTCGGGTTCGCCGCGAACCGTGACGTCGCGCACAACAACGGGCTCGGCACGTATCCGAACCTGTCGGAGCTTCTCGTGAACGGCCCGACCCGGTTCGAGGGCACGGAGGCCAAGCCCATCGTGCTGCGGTCCGACGATCCGGACTCCTCGGGCGCCGGCCTGACCGATGACTGGGGCGGCATGAAGCTCTTCCCGGAGGCGCCGTCCGGCGGATACTGCGACTGCGAGCGAACTCTCGAGTTCACGCAGATCCGGGATGCGGTGCGCGCGATCGCTGTCCTGGACACCTGCCTGATGACGTTGACCAAGCCGTCCTTCGAGAACAACAGCGAAGGCGACATCTACCTGGATCGGGACGTGCGGATCGCGGAGGGTCAGTCCGTGACGCTGCAAGGACCGATGCGCGTGGTGGCGACGACGACCTCGCAGTACGACCACGGGGACGGCGAGTCCGGGAAGGTGGACATCGTGCAGAGCGGCGGCCGCTTCCAGACCTACGGCGACGGAGCCGGCGGGGACCGTGTCGTGTTCGAGAGCACCACGAAAGACTCCGCGAATGGGGATGACTGGGGCAGCATCGTGGTGTCGGGACCCGCGGTGGCGATCCTGGAAGACGCCGACATCGGGTTTGCCGTCCGCCCCCTGAACCTGGTCGCGGCGGACACGGCGGAGGTCCGCCGGTGCTACCTGCACAACTACAACGAGGAGGCGATCCTCGACTGGTACGGTAGCGTCATCGAGGACAACGTGATCGAGACAGGTCCGGGGTTCGACACCGATCTCGCGACCACGGGCATCCACTGCATCGCGGGGGAGCCGGTCATCTCAGGGAACGAGATCGGCCAGCAGCGTCTTTACGGGATCCGCTGGCACGGAAGTGAGTCCTTCTGCAACGCCTCCGTGAGCCAGACGCCGACGAAGACGGTCACGATCGTGGGCAACACGCTGACCGGGGAAGGCGAGGAGGTCGGCATCGCTGGAAGCGCCGGGATCTTCCTGGAGTGGTTCTGCCAGTACTACCAGGGGGCGATTCAGGACAACCTCGTGACGCAGTGGTCGGGGCGCGGGATGCACATCTATCAGGCGGCCGACGTGGACCTGGGGTGCAACCGGTTCATCGACAACCGTGTCGGGCTCCGATACGAGCGTGTGGGCGGCAAGATGAAGTCATACGAGGGCAGCGTCTGGTTCACGCGGAACGAGATGCGCTCGAGTCGAACGTGGAATGTCGCGCTCGACGATAACGTGGGTATGCGGTGGTACGACCGGGCAGGGGGAGGAAGCTCGGCCGAGAGCAACGCGATGGAGCTCGAGCAGTTCGTTCCGTACAACGTAGACCTGCGCATGACGTACTTCGTCGACGCAGACTTCGGAGCGACTTCGTGGAAGATCGGCGGGTCGATCGTGACCGACTCGACGACTATCCGTGCCACGTTCAACGGTGGCCTGGGTGACGTCCTGTTGAGCCCCATCCTCGCGTCCGAGGATCTGTGCAGCGCAGGCGCTTCGCGCGGTCGAGGCGGAGAGTCCATGAGGGCGCCCGATGGGCAGGGGGAGGACCAGCCGATCGCATGGTCGATTCGCCCGGCCCCGGCGGGGGTGGGCGTTCCCAGCGGCACCGTAGAACTCTCGGTTCCGGGTGCGAGCCAGCAGTCCGTTCAGGTTGCTGTTTACGACGTGCGAGGTCGGCGGGTCGTCGGTCTGGGGGCACACGCGCTTGAGCCAGGTCGCTACCGGTTCACTTGGGATCGGCGGGACACTCTCGGAAGACCCGTCGCCGCGGGAGTGTACTTCGTCCGCGTGACAGCACCCGACTTCTCGGGTGCCGCCAAGCTCGTGGTTGTGAGGTAGTCGCGCCATGCGCGAGTTCGTCCTCGGCGTACGGACCTTGTCGACTCTTGCCTTGGCTGTGGTCGTCGAGGCGAGCACGCTCCGCGTGCCGGACGACTACCCGAGTGTGCTGGTGGCAGTGGACGCGGCCGCGGAGGGAGACACCGTCCTTGTGGGTGCGGGAACCTGGACGCACCGAGAGGACCGATGGGTGGAGATCGATGGGTTCCTCTTCCTGATCTCTGGATCGGCGTTCCCAAGGCATGGAATGACGATCCGCGGGGAAGGGGCGAATGTGACCACGATCGATGGTTCTGGCGGCGGCGATGGTGAGCAAGATATCATTGTCTTCGCCGAACCGGAGGGTGCGGAGCCCCTGGTGATCGAGGACTTGAGCCTCCGAGGAGTCGTCGATCCTGCCCGAGATGCGGCGGCCGTTGGCAGTATCCGCTCTCCCGGTGTCGTGGTTCGTAGTTGCCGCTTCGCGGACAACATCTCGGGAGGATCGGGGGGTGTGGGAGCCGCGGTCGCGGCTCGCGATTGCAGCGTCGAGATCATCGACTCCGAGATCGTGGACTGCACCTCGCCTGGCGGCGCGGTCTGGCTTGTGCGCGGCGCGCTGGACGTGCAGAACTGTCGCTTCGAACGGGTTGTGGGGAAGTGCATCCAGGCCGACTTCGACGGGGATCCAACTCCCGGCCCTGTGCGCGTCGAGGACTGCGTTTTCGTGGACAACCGCGGCGCGGGGTACGGCGTCTGCCTCGACCTGTACTACGCGCCCGATGTCGCTGTGGCGCGGAACCTGTTCCTGAGGAACGCGGCGGAGGAGGGCGGCGGCGGCGGCCTTCGGACGACAGTCTGTACGGCAACGATCGAGTTCAATACGTTCGCGTACGACTCCACCCTGGTCAGCGGATCCCGAGGTGGCGCCATCCGCTCGGAGACGTCGGACCTGACGGTGCGCAACAACACGTTCGTGGGGTCCTACTCGAGGCTGGGTGGAGCGGCATTCTCGGCGGCGTTCGGCGGGTCCGTGGTGTTCGAGCACAACGTCACCACGTACTCCGCCGGCGCCGAGGCGGTGAACGCCGCGGTCGGGGTCACTATCATCGGCAACCAGTGCAATCTCTTCTGGGCGAATGCGGCGGGCGACTACGGGAACTGGACGCCGTCGCCGTCCGACTTCGACGTGGATCCCCTGTTCTGCAACCACCTGGCCGGGGACTGGACGGTGCAGTCGAACTCGCCGTGCGCGACCCTCTGGTGCGCCCCGCTGGGCGCGCTGGGGGTCGCGTGCGACACCGTGTCGATCGATCCGATGTCCTGGGGAAGAACCAAGGCGGCCTTCCGGACGCCGTGAGCAAGGAGGAAGCGATGAGTGGACTTCGAGCGTGGGCCGCGGGAGCTGCGGGGTTCCTGATGATCGCGGGCGCTGCGGAGGCGGCGCGGCTCTCGATTCCCCTTGCGGGGACAGACGTCATCGTGAGCGAGGAAGGGGCCGCACGGATCCTGCTGGCGTACGAGCCCCTCGAACTGCCAGGGCCGTCGCCCGCGTGGGTGACGACGGCGTACCTGGAGATCCCGGTGCCCGCCGTCGCCGCGGAGCGACGACTGGACTTGCAGGTGTACTCGGTTCCCACGGCCTGGGTGCGCGGGGCCGCCACCTGGACCAGTCCTTGGCGCACGCCCGGCGGCGACGTGGAGGGCAATGTTCCTTACGCGGAGTTCGACGGGTCGGACACGTCCGGGCGCCTCACGGTGGACGTCACGTCGCTGGTCCAGGAGGCCTTCCGGCGCGGGGACAACGCCGCGCGGTTTCTGCTGACGGTTCCGTCGCGCTTCGGATCGGGGCTCCGTGTTGAGGACCGGAACCGGCTGGGGACCCTGGAGGGTGCCACGTTGCACATCGTGTACGTGCACGCGGGACCCCGGGAGGAGGCCGTCTCGCCGCGGGGCTGAGGCAGGGGGTCGCCCCGCCCGCCGTCAGCCCAGGAACGCCTGCTGCAGCAGGATCTCCTGCTCCACCGCGTGCATCGCCTGGCTGCCCGTGGCGGGGCTTCCGCCCTTCGGGCGGGCCACGCACGTGAGCTCCACGTCCGCGGGAAGCCGCTCGCGCAGCTTCTCCAGGACGAAGTTCCACGCGCCCATGTTGGACGGCTCCTCCTGCACCCAGCGGATCCGGCGCGCCGTGGGGTACTTCTCCCGCAGGGCCGCGAGGTCGTCGGTGGGGAAGGGGTAGAGCTGCTCCATCCGCGCCACCACCGAACCGCCCACCCGGTGGCGCTTGCGGAACGCCAGCAGGTCGTGCGCCACCTTGCCGGAGCAGAGCAGCAGCCGCTCCGGATCCGACGGCGGGTCCGGGTCGTCCAGGATGAGGCGGAAGGCGCCGCTCTCGAAGTCCGCGGCCGGGCTCTTCGCCGCGGGCGCGCGCAGGAGGCTCTTCGGCGTCATCACCACGAGCGGCTTCGGCGGCGTCTGCTGCACCTGCCGCCGGAGCAGGTGGAAGTACTGCGCGGCGGTCGTGGGCATGGCCACGCGCAGGTTCCGCTTCGCGCACAGCGTGAGGAACCGCTCCAGCCGCGCGCTGGAGTGCTCCGGCCCCTGGCCCTCGTACCCGTGCGGCAAGAGCAGCACGATCCCGCTGGCCTGGTTCCACTTCTCCTGCGCGGAGGAGATGAACTGGTCGATGATGATCTGCGCGCCGTTCGCGAAGTCCCCGAACTGCGCCTCCCAGAGCACCAGGTCGCCCTTCGCCTCCACGGAGTAGCCGTAATCGAAGCCGACGACGGCGAACTCCGAGAGCAGGCTGTCGTACGCCTGGAAGCGACCCTGCCTCTCCGCCACGTGCGCCAGCGGCGCGTACTCGTCCTGCGTGACCTGGTCGATCAGCACGGCGTGCCGCTGCGAGAACGTGCCGCGGCGGGAGTCCTGCCCCGACAGGCGCACGTTCACACCCTCGCGCAGCAGGGTGCCGAAGGCCAGCGCCTCCGCGGTGGCCCAGTCCACGGAGTCCGACTCCAGCATGCGCCCGCGCTCCTCCAGCACCTTCTTCAGCTTCGGGTGCACGCGGTGCTCCGCCGGATGCGACGCCACCGCGCGCAGCACCTCGTCCAGCACCGCGCGCTCCACACCGGTGTCGGGGGAGGGCTGCGCGTCGTCGGTCACACCGTCCCGCGGCAGCACCGGCGTGGGCGGGCGGCTGTCCCGCGTGGACTTGAACGCGTTCTCCAGCCGCGCGCGGAAGTCCGCCAGCGCGGCCTCCTGCTCCTCCTCGCGGATGTCGCCGCGGCGCACGAGCGCCTCGGTGTACAGGAGCCGCACGGGCTTCATCTCGTGGATGCGCGCGTACATGATCGGCTGCGTGAACGACGGCTCGTCGCCCTCGTTGTGCCCGTGGCGGCGGTAGCACTGCATGTCCACGACCACGTCGCGGCGGAAGCGCTGCCGGTACGCGAACGCGATCTCGATCACGCGGATGCACGCCTCGGGATCGTTCCCGTTCACGTGGAAGATGGGGGCCTGCACCATGCGCGCCACGTCCGTGGGGTACACGGTGGAGCGCGCGTCCACGGGCGCGGTCGTGAAGCCGATGCCGTTGTTCACGATCACGTGCACGGTGCCGCCGGTGCGGTAGCCCTTCAGGTCGGAGAGGTTCAGGGTCTCCGCCACCACGCCCTGGCCGGCGAACGCCGCGTCGCCGTGGATCAGCACCGGCAGCACCCGACCGCGCTCCGTGTCGCCGGACGCGTCCTGCTTCGCGCGGGCCATGCCCTCCACCACCGGGTTCACCGCTTCCAGGTGGCTGGGGTTCGACGAGAGGGTGAGCCGCACCTCGCTGCCGTCCGGCGCCACGTGCCGGCCCACGGCGCCCAGGTGGTACTTCACGTCGCCGGAGCCCTCGAGGCTGTCCGGGTCCAGGTCGCCCTCGAACGTGCGGAAGAGCTTCTCCATCCCCACGCCCATCACGTTCGCGAGCACGTTGAGGCGGCCGCGGTGCGCCATGCCGATCACGGCCTCGGTCATGCCGTCGTCCGCCGCGCACGTGAACAGCCGGTCCAGCAGCGGGATCAGGGTCTCCGCGCCCTCCAGGCTGAAGCGCTTGTGGCCCACGTACTTCGTGTGCAGGAATCGCTCGAAGGCCTCCGCGGCGTTGAGCCGGTCCAGGATGCGGCGCTTGCGCGCGTCGTCGATCCAGTCGGTGCGATCCGCGCCGCCCTCGATCCGCTCCCGCAGCCACTCCTTCTCCTCGGGCTCCTGGATGTGCATGTACTCGAGCCCGATCGCGCGGCAGTACGCGCCGTGCAGCGTGGCCAGGATCTCGCGCAGCGTCATGTGGTCCCGGCCGCCCAGCCCGCCGGTGTAGAACTCGCGGTCCAGGTCCCACACGGTGAGGCCCCAGTGCTCCGGGTCCAGCTCCGGGTGCGCGGGCACGTCGGTGGAGAGCGGGTTCACGTGCGCGATGAGGTGGCCGCGCACGCGGTAGGTCCGGATCAGCTCCAGGACCTTCGCCTCCTTCTTCACCAGTCCCTCGCCGCGCTCCCCCACGGGACTCGTGTCCGGCACGAGGCGCACGGGCCGCAGCGGCACGCCGAGGCTCGCGAAGATGTCGTCGTAGAACGACTCGTCGCCCTGGAGCAGCCCGTCCATCGTGCGCAGGAACTCGCCGGACTCCGCGCCCTGGATCACGCGGTGGTCGTACGTGCTCGTGATGGTCATCACGCGGCTCACGCCGAGCATGGCCAGGGCCGCGGGGTCGGCGCTCCGGAACGCGGGCGGGTACTCGATGGCGCCCGTGGCCACGATCAGCCCCTGGCCGGCCATGAGCCGCGGGATGGAGTGCGCCGTGCCGATGGTCCCGGGGTTCGTGAGCGTGACCGTGGTGCCGACGAAGTCGTCCGGGGCGAGGCGGTTCTCGCGCGCCTTCCGGACCACGTCGTCGTACGCGGCGAGGAACTCGCGGAAGGAGAGCCGCTCGGCCTCCTTGATGTTCGGCACCAGCAGCCCGCGCGAGCCGTCGCGCCGGGTCACGTCCACCGCGATCCCGAGGTGGATGTGCTCCGGCACGATGCGATGCGGCGTGCCCTCGATCTCCGCGTAGGCCGCGGTCATCGCCGGGTGCTTCGCGAGCGCTCTGAGAATGGCCCACGCCACCAGATGCGTGAAGCTGACCTTCCCGCCCTGCGCGGCGAGGTCCTGGTTCGCGACGCGCCGGTTCTCCTCCAGCACGCGCACGGGCATCTCGCGCACCGACGTGGCCGTCGGCACCGCGAGGCTCCGCTCCATGTTCTCGACGACCCGCGCCGCCGCCCCGCGCAACGCCTGCGCGCCACCCGCGGGCGCCACCGGCGCGGCCGCGGACCCCGCCGTCCCGGGCGCCCCCGCGGGCGGGGAGGGCCGGGATCCGCCGGCCGCGTTCTCCGCGCGCGCCGGCGTCCGCCACGCCAACTCCTCGGCATCCGCCGGCGCCGCCTTCTCGGGCCCGTTCCCGCCCCGCACGCCGCCCCCGAAGAACCCCTTCCACGAATCCCCCACGGACTCGGGGAACTCGCGGAACTGCCGGTACTTCTCCTCGATCAACCACGCATTCGGCCCGAAACGCGCCGCGTCGTCGGGCGTCTTCTCGCTCACCAGGAGGCTCCCGAGCGGCGAAGCCGCCCACCGGATGGAATCAGGGAACAGGACGAAGGGACGAACGAAAGTGACACCCGCCCCGACCACCCGTCAAGCCACGGGCCGGAACGGCGGCGGGGACTCAGCCGACCACGACCTCCGGAACGGCGTGCACCACCCCAAGCGAGCGGGGCGCGGGTGCCAGGACGCCCCGGGCCAACCCCCGGATTCGGGCGGAGGTCCGGCGGGGCGGGGAGCTGCGCGGCCGG
>CAZNDO010000030.1:0-33897 GCA_964571855.1 uncultured Gemmatimonadota bacterium | reverse complement strand
GGCGGGGCCGCTTCATAGAAGCACGCACGCCACGCGCCCGAAGGGCGCGGCGCGTACGCGCGCAGAGGCCCGCGAGAGAGGCACCGGGCCGCCCGACCCATCCGCCGTCGCCGGGCCAAGTCACGCCTCCCCGCGATCCCTCCCCACACCGAAGTACTCGGCCTGCGGGTGGTGGAAGACGACGGCCGACACGGACGCCTCGGGGTCCATCATGTATCCCTCGGTGAGTTCCACGCCGATGTCCTCGGGGCGGAGGAGCCGCCACAGCGTGGCCTGGTCCTCGAGGTCCGGGCAGGACGGGTAGCCGAAGGAGACGCGCCGGCCGCGGTACTTCGCGCGGAAGCGGTCCATCATCGTGGCACCCTCGGGGTCGGGGAAGCCCCAGTCCGCGCGCAGCCGCGCGTGCAGCATCTCGGCGTACGCCTCCGCGCCCTCCAGCGCGAGGGCCTGCACCGCGTGGCTGCGGAGGTACTCGCCGCGGTTCTTGAGGTCCTCCGACCAGGCGCGCACGCCCTCGCCCATCGTGGTGACGAACAGCGCCACCCAGTCCGGGCCGCTGCCGCGCTCCTTCACCCAGTCGGCGAGACACAGGCCGTCCGGCTTGCGCTGGCGGCGGAACGCGAACTCGCCCGCGGGCTCGCCGGACGCGTGGAACAGGCGCACCGTGTTCCCCTCCGACTCGGCGCGGAACCACTGCCACACCGCGCGCGCGTGCAGGCGGCCGCGCTCGCCCTCGGCCTGGATGTCCCGGATGAGCGCGTCCAGCTCGCGCGCACGAGGGTCGCCCTGCTCCAACAGCTTCTCGAACTTCCCGCGCAGGCCGAGGTGGCGACCGTGCAGGACCTGCGGGTTGATCCACGGCCAGATGGCGCGCAGGTCCGCCTCGCGCTCCACGTGCCGCTCGAGGTCCGGCGGCGCCGGCGGGTCCTGCACGACCACGAGGTTCGTGCTGCGCTTCGTGCCCGGGTCGTAGTCCTCGGCGGCGGAGGCCGTGCGCGGCGCCGCGCCCGCGGAGCGCTCCCTCGTCTCCGCGACGAGCGCCTCCATCCCGCCGTTCGCCCCGCGGATGCGGTCCGCGAGCGAGAGCCCGGACATGGCGTCCTTCGCGTAGAACACCTCGCCGCCGTACGCGGGCGCGATCCTCGCCCGCGTGAACGTTTCCGACAGCGCGGCCCCGCCCACGAGCAGCGGCGGCGTGACGCCCGCGCGGGACATGTCCTCCGCGGTCGTCACCATCATCTGCGCGCTCTTCACGAGCAGCCCGGAGAGCCCCACGATGTCCGGCGAGAGCTCCTCGCATTTCTCGATCAGGATCTCCGGCGGGATCTTGATGCCCAGGTTCACCACGTCGTAGCCGTTGTTCGACAGCACGATCTCCACGAGGTTCTTCCCGATGTCGTGCACGTCGCCCTTCACGGTGGCCAGCAGCACGCGCCCCTTCGTGGACGCGGCGGACTTCTCCATCAGCGGCTCGAGGTGCGAAACCGCCGCCTTCATGGCCTCGGCGCTCTGCAGCACCTCGGCCACGATGAGCTGGTTGTCGTTGAACAGCCGGCCCACCTCGGCCATGCCGGCCATCAGCGGGCCGTTGATGATGTCCAGCGGCGCCACGCCGTCGGCCAGCTTCCGCTCGAGGTCCGCCACCAGGCCGTCCTTCGTGCCCTCCACGATGTAACGCGCGAGGCGCTCGTCCAGCGGCAGGTCCGGCGCGGCGGCGCGCTCCGGCTTCGCCTTCGCGTCGCGGAAGTGCGCGGCGAACGCCGCCACCGGATCCTCCCCGCGGCGGAACAGCAGGTCCTCGCAGAGCTCGCGCTCCTCGGGCGGGATGAGGTTGTAGCGCTCGATCTTCTCCGAGTTGACGATGGCGAAGTCCAGCCCCTTCTTCGTGGCGAGGTACAGGAAGACGGAGTTCAGCACCTCGCGCCCGGCCGGCGGCAGCCCGAAGCTCACGTTCGAGATGCCCAGGATCGTGCGCGTGCCCGGGAACTCCTCCTTCAGCAGCGGGATCGCCTCCAGCGTCTCGATGGCGCTCCCCGCGTACGCCTCGTCCCCGGTTCCCACCGGGAACACCAGCGGATCCCACACGATGTCCTCGGGCGCGAATCCCCACTTCCCGGTGAGGAGCGCGTGGCTCCGCCGTGCGATCTCCAGCTTCCGCTCGCGCGTGACGCCCATGCCCTGCACCGGATCCTCGTCGATCGTGCCCACGACCACCGCCGCCCCGTACCGGCGGATGAGCGGGCACACCTTGTCGAAGCGGTCCTCGCCGTCCTCCAGGTTGATCGAGTTCACGATGCACTTGCCCTGGCACCACGTGAGCGCCAGCTCGATGGCCTCCGGGCTCGTCGTGTCGATCATGATGGGCGCCTTCACCATGCGGACGAGTTTCGCGTAGAAGCGGTCCACGTCCGCCAGCTCGTCGCGGTCCGGGTTCTGCAGGTTCACGTCCACGACCTGCGCGCCGCCCTTCACCTGCCGCCGCGCGATCTCCGCGGCCTCCTCGAACCGGTCCTCGTCGATGAGCCGCTTGAAGCGCCGCGACCCGATCACGTTCGTGCGCTCGCCCACCAGCACGGGGCGCACGTCGTCGGTCACCTCCAGCGCCTCGATGCCGGAGACCAGCGTGCGGCGCACGCGGCGCGGTCGGCGCGGCTTCGCGGCGTCGGCCGCCTCGCGCAGCGCGCGGATGTGGTCCGCGGTGGTGCCGCAGCACCCGCCGATCACGTTCACCCAGCCGGCCTCCAGGAACCGCGCGACCGCGCCGGCCAGCTTCGCCGGCCCCTCGCCGTAGCGGCCGTCCGCATCCGGGAGCCCGGCGTTCGGCACGCAGCTCGTGAAGCACCACGCCAGCTCGGCGAGGCTGCGCAGGTGGTCGGTCATGAACTCGGGGCCGGTGGCGCAGTTCAGGCCCACGGAGAGCAGCGGGTAGTGCGAGACCGCGGCCCAGAACGCGTCCACGTCCTGGCCGCCGAGCATGGTCCCGGTGGGCTCGATCGTGCAGGAGAGCATCACGGGCACGCGGATGCCGGTGATCGCGGACGCGTCGTCGATGCCCAGGAGAGCCGCCTTCGCGTTGCGGGTGTCCTGCTGCGTCTCCACGAGGAGCGCGTCCACGTTGCCCTCGAGCAGCCCGACGGCCTGCTCGCGGAACGCCGCCACCAGCCCGGGAAACGTGATGCCGCCGGTCACGCTGATGGCCTTCGTGGTGGGTCCGATGGATCCGGCCACGAAGCGCGGGCGCGCCGCGGTGGACCAGGACGCGGCCGCGTGTTTCGCGATCTCCGCGGCCCGCCGGTTGATCTCGCGCGTCCTGTCCGCGAGGTCGTACTCCGCCAGCACGATGGGCGTGCCGCCGAAAGTGTTCGTCTCCACCATGTCGGCGCCCGCTTCCAGGTAGCCGGCGTGCAGCTCCGCCACGACATCCGGGCGCGTGAGGACGAGGTTCTCGTTGCAGCCTTCCAGCGCCGGGCCGCCGAAGTCCTCCGGGCCGAGGTTCCGCGCCTGCAGGCCGGTCCCGGTGGCCCCGTCCAGGACGAGGACCCGCTCCGCCAGGAAGTCCGCCAGCTCGGCGCCGGCGCGGCGGGCGGGAACGGGTCCGGCGAGGTCGACGAGCGGCATGGGCGTTCTCCCGGGGGTGGTCGCGCGCGCGGGCGGAGGGCGAGGACCCAATCTACACGACCCGGCGCGAGCCGTAAAAAGGGGGGCCACGGCCCGTGGAGCCGGTGCTACGGTCGGCGGCCATGTCCGTTCTTCCCTCGCTGATCCGGAATTCCGGCCTCCTGCTGGCCGGCACCGCGGCCGCGAAGGGGCTGGTCCTCGTGGCCACGCTCCTGCTCGCGCGGCGCCTGGGACCCGAGGGGTTCGGGCTGTACTCCCTGGTCTTCGCGTACCTGGCGTTCTTCGAGCTCGTGGCGGATGCCGGGCTGGACTCGATCCTGGTGCGCGATCTCGCCCGGAAGGCGGGCGACGCGGCGCGCCGCCTCGGCGACGCCCTGATCCTGCGCGCGGCGCTGATGGTCGCGGTCGTGCCCACGGCGGCGCTCCTGTTCCCGGTCCTCACGGGGCAGGCCGGCGGGGCGTGGCTGGTCGTCCTCGGCGGCGCCGCGCTCGTCGCCTCGAACCGGCGTCCCTCGCTGCGGTCCCTGCTGGAGACGCGGTACCGCACCGCGCTCCGGATGGGCTGGCCCACGCTGCTGGGAGTGCTCGCCGAGGCCGTGCACGTGGGACTGCTGCTGGCGTGGCTGCCCGCGGGCGGCGTGCCGCGCGCGGTGGCCGCGCAGGCCATCGCGTCGTTCCCGTTCTTCGTGATCCTCGCGTTGCTCGCGGGACGGCAGGGCGCCGTGGCGCTGCGCCCCGACGCGGCGCGGCTCCGGGCGCTGTTCGCCACGGCCCTTCCCCTGCTGGCGATGCTCGCGGTGAACGTGGTCCTCGCCCGCATCGACGTGGTGATGCTGGAAGTGCTGCGCGGCACGCGCGAGGTCGGCCTGTACTCCGCGCCGGTGCGCATCGTGGAGATCGCGAACCTCCTGCCGATCCTGCTGATGACGTCCGTGTACCCGCTGTTCGCGGCGAGCCACCCGCACGACCCGGTGCGCGTGGACAAGCTGCTGCGCGGCAGCCTGCGCGTGCTCGGCACCGTGCTGGTGCCCCTCGCCGCGGCGGAGATCGTGTTCGCGGAGCCGCTGATCTCGGCGCTGTTCGGGACGTCGTTCGCCGCGTCCGCGCCGGTGCTCGTGGTGCTGGCACTCTCCGAGGTCTTCGTGTTCGCGGACATCGTGCTCACGGCGCGGTTCCTCGCCACCGGCGCGGAGCGGGCGAACCTGGCCATCGTGGCGATGGCCGCGGCGGCGAACG
The DNA here is from genome assembly GCA_964571855.1 of uncultured Gemmatimonadota bacterium. GTDB lineage: Bacteria > ARS69 > ARS69 > ARS69 > ARS69 > CAYYFX01. The sequence goes on along the minus strand of CAZNDO010000030.1, from coordinate 29,043 downwards.
TCCTCGGGAATCTCTGGCTGATCCCGACGGAGGGCGCGCGCGGCGCGGCGCTCGCCACGCTGGGCGCGTACGCCCTGCGCGTGCTGGCCGGCGTGCTGTTCGCGCGGACGCGCGGCGCCACGCGCACCGCGGCGGCAAGCCTGCTGCCCGCCGTGCTCGCCGGCACCGTGTGCTTCGCCCCCGCGTTCCTCGTGGAGCCGTTGCGGCCCGTGTGGTTCGCGCTGGGGCTGGCGGCGTACCCCGTGGGCCTGTACCTCCTCGGCTCGTTCCGGCTGCGGGACCTCACCCAGCTCCGCGACGCCGCGCGCGCCGCCGCCGAGGGTCGCGTGGATCCGGAGGACCTGCCCGGAGGACGGGACGTTGGCCGTGACGCCGGCCCGCGGTAGAGTGGCACGTCCGGACGTCGGGGCGGTCCGGTCGCGCACGAGCCGGCCCCGGCGGGAGGACCTCGTGTCGGCCAGGAATCGCCGCGGCGCCGCGGCACCCATCGCGGCGCTCGTGCTGTGCGCGCTCGCGGGCGCGCCGCTCGCCACCGGGTCCCCGGCCGCCGCGGCATCCCCGCCGGCAGTCCTCCCGGCGGCCGCCGTGCGGGATGTCGAGGCGCGGGACCGGCTGTTCCAGCGCGGGCTTCCGGTGGCGCCGGAGTCGTTCTCCCCCACCGGGGACCATTTCGCCCACCTGCACTACGTGCGCGGGGGTTGGCTGAAGCGCCGTCCGGTTCGCTGCGCGTTCGTGCTGGACCTGGCCACGGCGGAGCACCGCGCGGTCCCCACGCCCGAAGGAACCGCGGAGCGGCTCGGCGGCTGGGACCCCACCGGGCGGTACCTGCTCGTGGAGGCCACCAGCCGCGGGCTCCTGTACGCGTTCACGGGGGACTTCACCACGTACCACTGGGTCTGGGACGCGGTCACGGCCACCTACGTGTCGCGACGCCCCTTCACCGGGATGCGCGACGGCCAGCGCTTCCGGTGGAAGGCGCCGGACCTGTACCACGGCGTCTGGAACGAGGATCACGAGGCGCAGGTGGTCCCGCTGTACGAGGGGGAGCTGGCGCGGCAGTACGAAGCGCGCGAGGCGGAGCTGGCGCGCGAGGACGAGCGCCGCCAGGCGCTGGCCGCGCGCCTGGCGGTGCGCCAGGGAGACGGGCCGCTCAAGCCCCTCGTGGAGGTGCTGGAGCGGCTGGACACGCACTGGACCCAGCGCGGCCAGCGCGACCCGGTGATCTCGGACCTCTTCGGGGACCGCCCGCACCTGGACTGCCGCTTCGGGGACGAGTGGGTGCGGATCACCGAGGAGACGGAACACGTGGCGGTGCTGGACCGCGGCCTCGCGCTCATCACGCGGCACGGGGGGCGGCAGCTGCTGCTGAACGCCGACGCGAACGAGGTCCTGCCGTTGCCGCCGCCCCCGACCGGCTGGGTGGAGGTCCTGGACACGCGCTGGGACCGGACCGGCGGGTACTACGACGAGGGGGACCCGCTGCCCCGCGACCTGCAGTACCGGCGCTCGTGGGATGCGGCCGGCGGCACGGCGATGTACTTCAACTACGTGCTTCGCGACCGGTCGCGGGTTCTCGTCCTGTACCCGTTCGACGGCGGCCGGCGCGTGTTGCGCGTGGTGGACCTCCCGGCGTCGTGGTCGACGGCGGGCGATGCGACGGCGGGCGATGCAGCGGCGGGCGGCGCGGCGGCCGCACCGGACTCCGCCGCGCGATCGCTGCTCACCCCGTCCGCCACTCCCGATCCGCCGGCCGGTTGACCGCGCCCCCGATCGTCGCGGACAGCGCCGGCGGCGTGATCGCGGCCGCGGCGCGGTGCAGCCGGTTCAGCCATCCGATCACGAACACGCGCCGGCCCGAGTCCAGCCCCCCGAGGATGCCGCGCGCCACGTCCTCCGGCGTGCTCGAGGGGAGCGGCCTCGCGCGCCGGTCCGCGCCGGCCGTCTCCAGGAAACCGGTGGACACCGTCCCGGGACACGCCACCGCCACGCGCACGCCGGTCCCCTTCAGCTCCGTGTCCAGGGCGTGGGTCCAGGCGATCAGGTGCGCCTTCGTGGCCGAGTAGGTCGCCAGCCACGGCACGGGCGCGAAGCCCGCGGTGGACGCCACGTTCAGGATGCAGCCGTGGCCGCGGCGGATCATCCCCGGAAGCAGGATCCCCGCGAGAATCGACGGCGCCACGGTGTTCAACCGGATCATGGCGGCCTCCCGCTCGAGGCCCTGGTTCCCGAACGGCCCGTAGACGCCGAACCCGGCGTTGTTCACGAGGAGGTCCACCGTGACGTCCAGCGCGGCGAAGGAGGCGGGCAGCGTGCGCGCGGCGTCCTCCGCGGAGAGGTCCACGACCCACGGCACGGCGCGCACGCCGTGCTCCGCGGCGAGTGCTGCGGCCAGGGACTCGAGCGCGTCCCGCGAGCGCGCGGCCAGCACCACGTCCATGCCGCGCGCGGCGAGGAGCTTCGCGACCTCGCGTCCGATCCCGCCGCTGGCGCCCGTGACCAGCGCCGCGCCTCCCCGCCCCCGGAATCCGGCCATGGTCCACCTCCCCGTGCCGAGGGGCGAGCATGTTCGATCCCGGACGCCCCGGCAAGCGCGCGGGCGGGGACCGCGGTACACTTCGTCCCCTTCCCCGGAGGTGATCATGCGCCGTGCAGCCCTGGCCGTGGTGGCGGTGCTCGCGCTCGTCGGCGCCGTGCCCGCGGCGCCGCCGGCGGATGCGTCGAGTGTCTCCCCGGTGGACGCGGCCCTGTCCGCGCGCGTCCGCGCGGCGGTGGCGCCGGACTCCGTGCGGGCGTCCCTGCGCGGGTTCACGGCGCGCGGCCGCGTGCTGCCGCTGGTGGACGGACCCGTCACGTCCTTCCGCGTGGCCGCCGATCTCGGCGGCTCGTTCCGCGAGGACACGGGACGCCCGCCGCACACCCGCACGCAGAGGCTCGTGGGTCGGCTGGCCTGGGAGGGGTTCGGCACGCCGCGACCCGCCGGCGCGGACGCCACCGCGCGCATCGCCGGCCGGTTCGCCGAGTGCATCGCGCCGTGGGCGCCGGCGCTCGCCGCGGACTCGCTCGTGTCCGCCGGCGTCACGGAGGAGGGATGGGTGCGCCTCGCGGAGCCCGGGATCCCGGAACGGGAGTGGCAGGTGGACCCGGCGACGGGCCGCGTGCGCCGCTACGTGGATCGTTTGCCGGGCGCCGCGCCGCTCGAGGTGGACTACGCGGACTGGCGCGAGACGGGCGGCGCCGTGTGGCCGTTCCGCGCGACCGCGTTCGTGGGCGGCCATGCCGTGCGCGAGACCGTGTGGGACCGGTTCGAACCGTCGTCGGACCTGTCCGGGGAGGCGTTCCTGCCCGAGGCGAAGTCCGACCTCTGAGAACGGGCGGCGCGGCTCACGCGCGGCGGCGCCGGATCTCCGCGCGGATGCGCTCCAGGTCCTGCGCATCGCGCACGTGCACGACGTGCGGCCGCGAGACGGTGACGGGCAGGAGGCTCGGGTGCACGTCCAGCTCCAGCAGGACCCCGTCGTCCTGGACCCGGCACTCCCAGTGGACCCGCAGGCGCCGGCGCCCGTCGCGCAGCACGCCTGAGCCGGTGGAGTGCCGGAGCTCCCGCAGGTCCTTCTCCAGGAGCAGCCGCTCGACCTCGCGCACCGCGTGCGCGTCCGTGGTCTCGAGGTCGATGAAGGACGAGGACAGGAACGGGAGGTACGCGGCCGCGAACGCCAGCACGATCCAGCCCGGCAGCGGCAGCCAGCCGGTGCGCGTGACGAACACGTACACGGCCATCAGCCCGGCGAACACGAGCGCGCCGTAGAGCGGCCGCCCGATCCGGCGCCCCCCCCACTCGACGTCGTGATCGAGGACCGTGAACACGGCTCCCACCGCGAGCGCGGCGGCCGCCGTCCACAGCAGCGCGAACATGGATTCCCCCCGGTCGGGGATCGGCGCACGGCGGTCCGGGAATGAGCGGGCCGGCACGGCGCCCGGCACGGTCGCCCCGTCAGCGCATGGGCAGGAACGGGTTCGCCGGCCGGCTCTCGCCCACGGGGCGCCCCTCCGTGTCCACCTCGAAGGAGAAGATGACCATCCGCGAGGCGGCACGCGGGCGCCCCTGCGCGACCTCGCGGACGCGCCACGCCACGGGCTCACCCGCCGGGATCCCGGCGAAGATCTCCGCCGGGGCGACCTCGAGCGGAGGCCCCTCGAGCGGGCCGGACTGCCAGAACACCTCGTAGTTCGAGCGGAACAGCACGATCTGCGCGAGGTCCACGTCGTCCCCGCCGGGCGTCCACCGGAACACGGCGGGCGGCGCGGGCAGCTCGCCCTCCGGCTCGAGCGGCACGGGCAGCGGCGTTTCCGGGGCCACGGCGCCCGACGGCTCCGGGGCGAAGTTCCCGGCCACGTCGCCGCCGAGCGCCAGCGTGGCGGCGCCGGCGAGCACTACGACGGTCCAGAGCCGGGCCGCAGCGGGTTCGGTCACGGGCGATTCCTCCGGGGGTGCGAGTCTAGCGCCGGTGGGGGCCCGGTCAAGACGGGGCGTCCACGTTGCGGATGCCCTCGAGCAGCGCGAGGAACGCGGCCGCGGCGGGCGAAGCCGTGCGGCGCCGGTCGCGTACGACCGCGAGGACGCGCTCCAGGCGCCGCCCCGCGACAGGCAGGATGGCGAGGTGCCCCGCCCGTACGTCCGCCGCGACGGACCGCGCCGGGAGCACCGCGCACCCCAGCCCCACCGCCACGAGCTTCTTGATGGCCTCCGGGCTGGACATCTCCATGGCCACCCGCGGCGCGAGGCCCTCTTCCGCGAAGCGCGCGTCCACCGCACGACGCGTGACCGAGTCCCGCTTGAAGCCCAGCAGCGGCACGGCGGCGAGATCCGCCAGCGTCACGCGGCGCCGCTCGGCCAGCGGATCGCGGCGGGCGACCACGAAGTCGAGCCGCTCGCGGAAGAACGGCTCCGCGGCGAATCCGTCGGGGACGGGCGCCTCCACGTCGCCCACGCGGTGCGACACGATCGCGAGCTCGATGGCCCGTGCGCGCAGGAGCGAGAGGAGCGGCTCGCTTCCCTCGACATGCACGGACAGCTCCGCTTCCGGATGGCGGCGGCGGAAGGCGCGGTACACGCGCGGCAGCACGTAGATGCTGGCCACGTCGGTGGTGCCGAGCTCCAATCGTCCGCGCACGACGCCGCGCGCGCGGTCCAGGAGACCGGGCAGCGCGTCCACCTCCGCGAGCGCGCGGCGGGCCGGCTCCAGGAGGTCGGTTCCCGCCGGCGTCAGCGCGACCCGGCGCCCGGCACGGTCGAACAGGCGCGCGGCGAGATCCCGCTCCAGCGCGGCCACGCCCTGCGACACGGCGGGCTGGCTCACCGCGAGGCGCCGGGCGGCGCCCCGGAAGGAGCCCTCCTCCGCCACGGCGACGAAGTACCGGAGCGCGCGCAGGTCCATGCGGCCAGTATAACCGTCACACCTGTTGCGGGCGCTCCGGATCGCCTGCACTTATCGGAGTGGGACGACCGCGGAGACCGTTGCGGCCTTCGGCCGCGGGACCGGCGCGGGCCGCGCCGATCCGCCCCGGCCCGCGCGGGGACGGGCGCCCTCCGCCCGCCCCCGCGCCGGACTCAGCTCGTGCTCTTGGCCTTCCCGCAGCTCGAGCGGCTGGGGCACTTGCCGCAGTCCGGCCCCGCGGCCTTCGCGTCCGCGACTTCCACCGTCTCCAGCTTCGCGTCCGGCGCCACGTTCGTGACCAGGGTCGTCAGCGCCTCCGCGTCGGTCTTCCCCGTGTCGAACGTCACGAGGAAGCGGCCCTTCTCGGCGTCCGCCTTCGCGGTGAGGATGCCGTCGGCCTTGGCCAGCGCCGTGGTGAGCTTCTTGACCGCCTCCTCGCCCAGGTCGGGAACCGCGAACACCGCGGTCTTCGCGGCGGGCGCCGGCGCCTCGTCCTTCTTCGGGGCATCCTCCGCCCGCGCGAGCGCGGCGACAGCGAACACGCAGACCAGGGCCGTCACGATCGGATGCACGCGCATGGTTCCTCCTCCGTGGATCACTCGTCCACCTTCCTGCCGTCCACTTCCCGGACGGCGTAGGTGCCGAACCGGTACTCCTGCGACGCCTCGTCGTACACCGGGCCCTCCAGGGCCCCGATCAGCGCGGCCACGTCCGTGGCCGCGGGGTCGAACCGGATCTCCACGCGGCCGCCGGCTGCCCACGCGGTGAAGCGTTTCACGCCGGGTACGTCCGCCAGCTGCAGTGCGGCGGCCGTTGCGGTGTCCACGCACCGCACGCCGTGCACGACGAGCCGCGTGGTGCGGACGCCGTCCGCGTCGGCGCCGGACGCGTAGTCCCGGACCACGCTCGGCCGCTCCACGAAGCGCGCGCCCAGCACGCCCGCGGCCGCGGCCAGCGCCACGAGGACCGGGACTACCGGACGCGGCACCCTCATCGTCCCGCTCCGTTCACCGTCCCGCTCCCGTTCCTCGTCCCGCTCCGCTCATCATCCCGCCCCCGCGTCATGATCCCGCCCCCCGCCAGTGCAGCGTCAGCGCGTCATCGCTGCACGCATCGGTGCACTCCAGGCACAGCGTGCACTCGCCGGAGCGCACCTCCCCGGCGCGCGCCACATCGATCCCCTGCGGGCACGCGCGATCGCACGCGCGGCACGACGAGCACGCCTCCGCGTTCCGCACGAGCCGCAGCCGGCCCGCGGACGCGAACGGCCAGATCGCCGTCCCGAGGGGACAGAGGTACCGGCACCAGACCATCGGCAACGCGAACCCCGCGAGCACCAGGCCGCCGAGGATGGCGTAGCTCCACGCGCGCACGTCGTGGCCGTGGGCGCTGAACACGATGTAGTAGGGATCGTAGCCGCGGAACACGAGTTCGCCGGTGGCCCACGTGGCCGCAAGGACGACGCCGAGCACGGCCATCCGCAGCCCGAGGCGCAGCGCGCGATCCACGCCCGGGCGCAGCCGCCACGCGCCGCGGAAGCCGCGCCGCCGGAAGATCCGGCGCGCAAGGCGGGCCTGCCACTCCGACAGCGCCCCGACCGGGCACGCCCAGCCGCAGAACGCCTTCCTCGCCAGCAGCGTGAGGCCGATCAGGGCGAGGAACAGCGCCAGGTTCGTGGCGCCGGCGGCGCACGTGAACCGCTGGCGCGTGACGAACGCCCAGGCGGTCTCCAGTCCCCCGAACGGGCAGTACGTCTCCACGGACACCGGGGACTCCCCGCGAGCGAACCGCCAGCCGGTGAACGCCGCCGCCCCCACCACGGCCAGTTGCAGGCCGACCCGCAGGCGGCCCAGGGGGCCCGTGCGCGGCGCTTCGCTCCGCCGGGGCGCCCGGGGGGCCCCGGGATCGCCGGGGGTGGATGGGGACGGGACCGGACCGGCCAGGGGTGGACCTCCGCAATTCCTGTTCGTGGACTCCACAATTTACCTCATACCCGCGGGATCGAGCCATGGTTCCGGCCCTTCCGGGAGCGGCCTCGCCCACTGCCGGCCTTCCGGGAACGGGCTCGCTCCTGCCGCCCTTCCGGGGCCGGGCACGGACGGGGCCTCGGGCGGGCCGACGACGCCGGGGATCCGCCGGCAGGCCCGCTCGATCATTGGTACTTATCACTTCGACAAGAAACATCGATTGGACCGATCGTCCGCCCCGCCCGTAGCTTGACGGTCAGCGCATCCCGCCGGGCGGCGGGAGCGGAACGGGAACCGGAGGGAACCGATGAGCGTCGACATCAAGCCCGCGAAGGGCAAGCTGGGCGTGCTGCTGCCGGGCATGGGAGCGGTCGCCACCACGTTCGTCGCGGGGGTCGAGGCCGTGAAGGCCGGCCTGGGCGCGCCGATCGGCTCGCTGACGCAGATGGGCACGGTGCGCCTCGGCAAGCGCACGGACAACCGCTCGCCGCGGATCAAGGACCTCGTGCCCCTGGCCGAGCTCGGCGACCTCGTGTTCGGCGGCTGGGACGTGTTCGAGGACAACGTGTACGAGGCGGCGTGCAAGGCCGGCGTCCTCGAACGCCCGCTGCTGGACCGCCTGCGCCCCGCGCTGGAGGCCATCCGCCCGATGCCCGCGGTCTTCGACCAGCGCTACGTGAAGAAGCTGCACGGCACGAACGTGAAGAAGGGCGACTCCTGGATGGAGAAGGCCCGCGCGCTCATGGACGACATCGAGCGCTTCAAGAAGGCGAACGGCCTGGACCGCTGCGTGATGGTGTGGTGCGCCTCCACCGAGATCTACATGGAGACGAAGCCCGTGCACCGCACGATCGAGGCGTTCGAGCTGGGCCTGATGGAGAACGACCCGGACATCGCGCCGTCCATGGTCTACGCGTACGCCGCCATCAAGACCGGCACGCCGTTCGCGAACGGCGCGCCCAACCTGTCCTGCGACATCCCCGCCCTCGTGGAACTGGCGAAGCGCGAGGGCGTGCCCGTCGGCGGCAAGGACTTCAAGACCGGCCAGACCCTGATGAAGACCATCCTCGCCCCGGGCTTCAAGGCGCGCCTCCTGGGCCTGCACGGGTGGTACTCCACGAACATCCTGGGCAACCGGGACGGCGAGGTGCTGGACGACCCGGAGTCCTTCAAGACCAAGGAGACGTCCAAGCTCGGCGTGCTGGAGCACGTGCTGCAGCCGAAGCTCTACCCCGAGCTGTACGGGGACATGCACCACGTGGTGCGGATCAACTACTACCCGCCCCGCGGCGACAACAAGGAAGGCTGGGACAACATCGACATCTTCGGGTGGCTGGGCTACCCGATGCAGATCAAGGTGGACTTCCTCTGCCGCGACTCGATCCTGGCCGCGCCCATCGTGCTGGACCTGGCCCTGTTCTTCGACCTGGCCAAGCGCGCCGGCATGAAGGGCATCCAGGAGTGGCTGTCGTTCTACTTCAAGAGCCCGCAGACCGCGGAGGGGCTGTATCCGGAGCACGACCTGTTCATCCAGCTGATGAAGCTGAAGAACACGCTCCGGCACCTGAAGGGCGAAGCCCTGATCACCCACCTCGGTCTGGAGTACTACGACTGAGGTTGTGGTTCGGGGAGTTGCGGCTGGCCCGGATCTTCCATGGATCCGGGCCATGTCCCTCTCGCTCGACCGGTTCCTGCCACCCTGCTGCCCGAAGTCCGGCTGCGCAAGTCTTTCCGGCGGCGCCGCTCGGCGACTCCGACGGGCGGGCTGCTACCAGTACCAGTCGAGGTTCAGGGTGCCGCCGAGGACGTTCGCGGAGCCCAGTTCCTCGAGGTCCATCCAGAAGAACTGCGCCTCCGGACCCAGGGCGAACTTCCGCGTGAGCCGCCACTCGTACCCCGCGGCCGCCGCGATCCCCAGGCCGGACTCGTCGCCCGAGATCGTCACGTTCCCCAGGTCGAGCTCCGCGTCCGCCACCCCGACGCCCACGCCGCCGCGCAGGTAGGCGCCCTGCGCCCCCGGGTACCAGGTGAGCGCGACGGCGGCCACCGAGAAGCTCCACGTCACCTCGCCCAGCGCGTCGTCGAACTGCTTGGTCCAGCCCTCGGTCTCGAGCTGCAGCACGAGATCCGGCCGGACGGCGTAGCCGATCCGGAAGTTGCCGAGTCCGCTCCCCTCGCGCTCGTCGCCGTCCTCGATGCCGAGGCTGCCGCCGCCGACGCCGAACCCGATCATGAAGCCGTTGCGATCGTGCGGCCACGCGCCGGCGTGGGCGGCGGGGGCGCCGGAGGTGATCCACGCGGCCACCAGGGCCGCCGCCGCGATCCTGTTCCCGGTCCGTGTCATGCCATCTCCCTTCCGTTGGGTCCCGAGGGACCTGCGACGGGACAGGCTAGGCGCACATGGACGGCCCGGGCAAGCACTGCGGACTCGCGGGAAGCGGGTGGACGACCCGCTCCCGGTCCCCGCGGCGCGGCCCGGAGCCCGGGAACGCGAACGGGGCCCCGCGCGAGCGCGGGACCCCGCCGGAGGGAGACGCCGGAAGGCGCGCTACTGCAGGAGCACCAGCTTCCGCGTGGCCGAGAACGTGGCGCTGTCCAGGCGGTAGAAGTAGATGCCCGATCCGACCGGGCGGCCCGTCTCGTCCGCCCCGTCCCAGGTGATGTCGTGCTCGCCGGCGGCGCGGAAGGCGTCCACCAGCGTGCGGATCCGTCGACCCGCGATGTCGTACACGGCGAGGCTCACGTCCGCGCCCGCGCCCGGCACCGCGAAGCGGATGGTCGTGGACGTGGCGAAGGGGTTCGGCGTGTTGCCCCGGAGCGCGAACTCCCGGGGCGCGCCCGCGACGACCGGCGCGTCCACGGACGCGTCGCACTCGTAGCCCGTGACGTCGTGGATCGCCCAGGTGTTGAGCGTCCCGACGTCGATGCTCGCCAGGTCCTGGATGCGCAGCGACCACGTCCCGTCCAGCGGCTGGCCGATCAGCGTGGCCAGGGAGCCCGCCGGGGTCAGCGTCCCGGGGTAGTTCCCGACGATGTTGTCGGCGGATCCGCCGGACCGGTTATGCAGGATCACGTTCGTCCCCAGCGGCGACTGCAGCGTGAGCACCAGGTCCCCGATGTACGTGTGCGTCAGGTTCACGTCCACGTTGAAGCCGGACGTCACCGTGGCCCCCGTGCCCGAGATCACCATCGTGCTGGTCACGCCGGTGGAGTTGTTGTCCGGGATGGCCAGGTTCGGGCTCACCGACTGGTCGGCGCCCTGCACGACGCCCGCCACCATGCCGTAGGACAGGTTCGTCGTGTGCGGCGAACCGTCGTCGTACGCCACCTGCAGCGACAACGCGATGGGATCGCCGCACTCGAACGACGGATCGAGGTGCAGCGAGTAGTCCGTGGCGTTCTGTCCCGACGCGCCGGCCGGCAGGTTCGGGTACGCCGAGGCGCCCTGCACCACGGTCACGCCCGGCGTGGGCGAGGTGAGGGTCCCGCTGACCGCGGTGGCGCCGAGCGTCCCCGCGTTGTGCACCTCGATCTTGAAGGACACCGTCTCGCCCGGATCCGGCGCGCCGTTCGAGCCGGCCGACGTCAGGGTGACGTCCGAGGCCTCCAGCAGCACGGTCGGGACGACCACGATGTTGTGCACGAGGAACTTCTGGACGAAGACGTCGGAGTGCGGTCCTCCCGGGTACAGCGCCTGCGCCGTCTGGATGATGGCGTTCGCCATGTCGCGCATCTTGATCCCGGAGCCGAGACCGAACTGCGCCTCCAGGATGATCGTGTCCACCTCGGTCCGCGGCCGCCCCTGGCCCACCAGCGCCACGAGGGACTGGAACAGCGGCGTGGACCACAGCTCGTCGGACTGGAAGCCGCCCGGGATGGACGTATGCGCGCCGTAGAAGGTCGTGTGCACGTACTGCGCGGCGAAGGCGTTCATGATGCGGCCGGCCCAGCACTGGTTGCCGGTGCCGTGGCCGTCCCACGTGAACACCCACTCCGGGTGGTACGTCGGGCCGTTCGGCGTGCTGTAGCTGTACGAGCCGGCCCAGTAGTCGCCGAAGCCCTCGCCCATGGCGCCGGTGTCGCCGCCGGTCCAGGACGGGTTGATGTCGTGGTTGATGGCGTGGCCGTACTCGTGGAGGATGACGTCCGCGTCCTGGTCGTCGTCCACGCAGCCGTGCCCGAACGACAGGCGGTTCGTGCTGGGCGTGTACGACGAGTTGTCCGCGCCGTTCCAGCCGTCCGTGTCCGCGCCGATGGATCCCTGCTGGATCCCGGTGGCACCCGTGAAGCCCAGCGACTGCATGTACCGCTGGTTCTGGTCCAGGTGGAAGTACGTCATCGCGTCGTTGAACGAGTTCGGCCCGCGCTCCGCCGTCCAGTTGCCCGTGGTCGTGGTGGACGGGGCCGTGGCCGGCGGATCCCAGTTCAGGATGTTCACCCACGGCCCGACCAGCGAGTACGTGCCCGCGTTCAGCGTGATGTCCAGGAGGTTGCGCGTGAAGTACGAGCCCGCGAACGCCGACGCGGCCGAGCCGTCCTGCAGGTTGTCGTTCATGAGCGTCGTGCGCGGATCCGGATCGAACACGACACCGGTGCCGTTCGCGCGCAGGCCGCGCAGCCCGGCGCCGGCCCGCTCCGCCTCGCGCGCCGCGAACGCCGCGAACGCCGCGGCACGGTCCGTGGCCGGCCCCGCGTAATCGGCCAGCCGCTCCTCCACGGAGCGGGCCATCGTCTCGTCCACGACCCGGTACAGTCGCGCGTCGCGCGTCTCCACGACCTCGCCCGTGCCCGCGTCCACGCGGACGGTCCAGCCGCCGTGCGGCGCGGACAACTCCAGGTCCACGATCCAGTTCAGCCGGAAGCCCGCCCCCTCCGGCGTCCACACCAGTCGCGCCGCCGGCGGGGCGAGCACGTCGCCGTGGCCGCGCAGGCGGCGCCACGCCGCGTCATACGCCGCGTCCGCGTCCAGCGCCGCGGCGCGCGGCAGCACGCCCGCGCCCTTCGCGGGGAAGTAGTTGTTGAACGCGCGGTAGACGCGCCCGTCGCGCTTGGCGACCGAGACGATGATCTCCGCGCCGTCCACGTCGATCCCGCCGATCGTCTGCTGGAACACGTAGTGCGTGCCGAGCAGGCTCTCGCGCACGCGGCTCAGCCGCAGGCTCTCCGCATCCGGCGCGATCCCGAACGCCGCGGAGCGGTCGACCACGAAGGCACGGGCCAGCGCCTCGCCCGCGACGCCCGCGGGCGCATCCCACGCGGGATCGACCTGCAGGCGCGGCGTGCCGCGATGGTCCGGATGCACCGTGTCGAGGAGGACCGCCTGTTCCGCCCGGACGGCGGGCGAGGACAGGGGCAGGACGGACAGGAGCGCGGCCGCGCGCAGCACGCGGATCATGGAGTCTCCCGGGAGCGAGGTGGTCGACGAAGGAAAGGGCCCGCGACGGACCGGTCGACTATAGCGAATGCCGCCGCCGGCCTGCCAGCGGGGATCGCGATCCGGCGGCGGGCGACCGATGCCACCCACCGGGCGGGCGCCCGGCGCCCTCCGGACTCAGCCCCGGCGCTCGACCGAGACGCCCCGCGCGGCCAGCCCGTCCAGGATCCGCCGCGTGACGGCCTCGTCCCGGCCCAGGACCTCCGGCGGGTGGACGCCCGGCCGCGTCCAGGCGCCCTCGGCGAGCAGCCGCGCCACGATCGCGCACGGGAACCCGGTGGTCCGCGCCATCGACGTGGCCCGCGTGGCCGGGTCGGTCACGTCCCACAGGTCCCAGACGATGCGGCGCGCCGCCCCGGCTTTCCGGCCGGACACCTCCACGCGGAGGATCGTGAACTCGTCGTCGCCCGGCGGCAGCGCCCACGCCTTCGCCAGGAGCGCCTCGGTCACGGCGCGCGGCGCCACGGAGACGCCGCCCGCGCGGATCGGCTCCTCCGCGAAGAACCCGGCCTCGCGCAGCATCCACATCTTCGCCACGTGGCCCGGCCAGCGCAGCGTCTTCTCCTTGAGGTTCGGCGCGTCGATGGTGCGCAGGAGAGTGCGCAGCCCGTCCGTGTTGAACGCCTCGAGCGTGCCGGCGCGCGGCAGGTCCACCAGCTCCGGATCGGACAGCGCGGGCCGGACCACCTCGCGGCCGTTCTCCCGGTAGCGGCTGGGGCGCGTGTACTCCTCGATCACGTCCGTGAGCGAGAAGACCAGGCGGTACTCGAACGGCTGGACGCGCCGGAGCGGCAGGCCGCCCACGAGGATCGACACCTCGTCGACCGCGTCCAGCTCGGCCACCGACCGCCCCACGAAGAGGTTCGAGAGGCCGGGGGCCACGCCGCAGTCCACCACCACGGGAACGCCGGCCGCCTTCGCCGCCCCGTCCAGCTCCAGGGGGTCCTCGGGCGAGAACGAGATGTCGCAGACGGGCTTCCGCGCGTCGATGAGCGCGCGCAACGCCGCGGTCCCCAGGGCGCCCGGAACCGCCAGGGCGACCACGTCGGCGGCCGCCGCCACCCGCGCGATCTCGCCGGGATCGGACAGGTCCGCCCGGGCCGTGCGCACCCGCGGTCCGGCCACGCGCGCCAGCGCCTGGTCCCGCGCATCCACGGAAAGGACGGAGAGCCCCTCGTCCTCCGCCAGGTCCCGCGCGATGAGCCCTCCGACCAGACCGGCCCCGAGCACCGCCACCGTCTTCATGCCACATCCTCCCGACCGCGCCGCGCGGTCCCGCGCCCGACCACGCTACCCGAGACCGCGCTTCCCGTCACGGCGAGGGTCGCGGCGCGGCACCGCGCGTCCGGCCCGCCGGCCCCGCCGGGGACCACCGGTCAAGGAAGGCAAGTCCCCTGCCGATACATCCAGGTCCGAGTCCCGTTCCCCCGAGCCCGGGGAGGAGCCCCCATGGCAGAGAGCCCACCGCGGAACCGGCGCCGCACCGTCGTCGTGGACGGCAAGCTGCAGGCGCGCATCGTCCTGTCCACGTCGATCCCGATGATCGCGTGCCTTGTGTTCGCGGTCGGTGTGGAGTGGTTCTACCGCCGGCAAGTGGCGGCCGGCCACCTCGCCACCGACGGGACCATCCTCGGCATGCCCGATCACCAGCTGGGCATCCTGCTGCTCTTCGTCTCCGCGTCCATGACCCAGCTCGTGTCCGCGCTCCTGTCCTCGCAGAAGATCGCCGGGACGTCGTACCGGATCGCGCGCGTGCTGGAGACGTGGCGGGACGGCAACCGCGCGGCGCGCGTGACCCTGCGGCGCGGCGACTACCAGACCCGCCTGGCCGACGACCTGAACGCGTTCCTGGACTGGCTGGGATCCGAGGGCGCCCCGGCGCCGCCGGCTCCGGACGCCGCGCGCGCCGCGGCGGGCGCGACCGCGCCCGAGGCCCGTCGCGCGGGCGCGCCCGCCTCGCCGGAGGTGTCGCGGTGAACGCCACGCCTCCCCGCGATCCGGCCGCGTCCTTCGACCCGCCGGGCCCGTCCGCGCCGGGCGCCCCCGCGGGTTCCCTCGCGGGCGACCAGCGCGGCTCCATCCTGGTCGTCTCCCTCCTGATGCTCGTCGTGTTCACCGTGGTCGGCGCCACGTTCCTCACGCTCGCGAACACGGAGGGGCGCATCGCCACGAACGTGCGCTCGGACGTGCAGGCCCTGTTCGTCGCCGAGTCCGGCGCGCACATGGCATACCAGGAGCTCGCCGCGAACAACTTCCAGGGCTGGACGCACCAGCCGGACGGGAACCCCGAGGTCCTCTCCCCCCTGATCCCGGTCACGTTCCCCGGCGACCTCGTCCTGGACGGCCCCGGCATGGACGGGCTCCGCGACGAGCGCGACGACTACGCCATGGTGTGGGAGTGGGCGCCCGGCGATCCGGGGCAGGGCCTCACCCGCACCGGCCAGCTGGAGTCGATCCGGTTCCAGGCGTACCCCGCGACCGCGAACGTCACCAACACCGAGTTCACGATCGACGTGGAGGGCTCCCTCGGCGAGGCCCACCAGCGCATCCAGGTGCGCGGCGTGGTGGAGCCCGCCTTCACCTACGCCATCTTCGCGGACGGTCACCTCTCCGAGTTCACGCGCGGCGAGGACCAGGACGTGAACGGGAAGATCCACGCGAACGGCGACATGTACTTCCGCCCGTGGAATCCGCGCACGCTGAGCATCGACTCGCCGTCCGTCACCGCCACCGGCCGCATGATCCGCACGACCGACATCTTCGGCCGGGACCTGTTCTCCGGCAGCACGGTCCGGATCAAGGACCGCTCCGGGAACTGGGTGACGATGGCGCTCGGCAGCCCGGGCAACGCCATGGACTCGATGAACCCGAACTGGGCGAACGAGGATCCCGCCGACGGGATCGACGGCGCCCTCGATCTGTGGGACGGCATCGTGCGCGACGGCGAACTCGGCGCCAGCCGCGTGGACCCGCCGCCCGTCGAGACCATCGCTCCCGGCGGGTGGTACGACCAGCGCTCGTCCCTGCGCCTCAGCGCCGGCGACGTGCAGGAGGACGCCTCCGGGAACGACATCTCCGCGATCCTGGGCTCGGCCGTCCGCGAGGTCACCTTCTGGAACCCCGCCATCGGCGAGTACACGACGGTGCAGGAGATCGACATGGCGGCGCTGAACGCGGGCGGCAACCTGCCGCCCAACGGCCTGATCTACGCGGACACGCCGCTGCGGATCGTGAACGCGGACGCGCTCGGCGGGCCGCTCACGATCGTGTCGTCGCAGTCCATCTACACGAAGGGCAACTTCAACAGCGTGAACAAGCGCCCCGCAGCGATCATCTCGCGCAACCGCATCTGGCACCTGTCGAACGCGTGGAGCGACGCGGACTCGAAGACGAAGGGCTCGACCAGCGGCCGGCAGGCCTCGAACGGCACGACCACGATCAATGCCGCCCTGGTGGACGGCCAGCCCCCGATCGGCACCGCGCAGTGCGCCGACCTGAACGGCGACGGGAACCCCGACGACCCCGGCGCGGGCAACGCGATCGAGAACGCCGACCACCTGCTCGAGGCGTGGGGCGGCAGCCGCACGCTCCGCAAGCTGGGATCGATCGTGCACCTGCAGACCGCGGACATGGCGGACAACCTGCGCAACGTGGGGCGGCGGCCGGAGGAGGAGCCGTGGATCCGCTTCGGCGCCTACGACCCGCCGCAGCGCGACTATGCGTACGACCCGTCGTTCTCGGGGAACGCGGGCCAGCCGCCCTTCACGATCCTGGTGGGGCGCATCTACCTCTGGCAGCAGATCAACCTGTGACGGCCGCCGGGCCGGGCCGCCGTGTCGGCGGTCCGGCCCCGGCCGCGTCCCCCTCGCCCGCCCCTTCCGCGTCCATCCGCCGCGCGTGCAGCTGCCCGCACGCACCGTCGATCTCCTGCCCGGCGGAGCAGCGGAGCGTGCTCCACGCGCCGGCCGCCTTCGCCTCCCGCACCAGCGCCACGCAGCGCTCGATCGGCGGGCGCCGGTAGCCGTTCCCCTCGACCGCGTTGAACGGGATGTAGTTCACGAGCGCGCGCCGGCCGGCGAGGCGCGCGGCGAGGCGCCGGGCCTCCTCCGGGGAGTCGTTCACGCCGTCCAGCAGCGTCCACTGCACCAGGAGGGGATACGTGGTCCGGTCCGCGTACGCCAGGCCGGCCTCCAGCAGTTCCTCCGGCGGCACGCGCGGCGCCCGCGGAAGCAGCTCCGCACGCAGGCCCGCATCCAGCGTGTGCAGGGACAGCGCGAGGCCCGGGCGCACCGGCCAGCCGGCGAGGGCGGCGATCGTCCCGGGATCCCCCACGGTGGAGAAGACCAGGTTCTTGTGCGCGAGCCGGCCTTCCGTGCCGAGCGCCACGATCGCGTCGCGCACGGCCGCGACGTTGTGCGAGGGCTCGCCCATCCCCATGAGGACCACGCGCCGCACGACGCGCTCGCGCCGCGCCGCCGCGACCTGCGCCAGGATCTCCAGGGACGCGAGTTGCGCGACGAGCCCCTTCTCCCCCGTCTTGCAGAAGCGGCAGCCCACCGCGCAGCCGACCTGTGTGGAGACGCACAGGCCCTCGCGCGGGAGATCCACGCTCTCCACCGTCCGTCCCGAGCGCAGGCGGTGCAGCTTCCGGCACGAGTCGTCCGGACCGGCCTGTCGCGCGATCTCGGCGGCAAGCCCGTCGAGCGCGGCGGCCAGCTCCGGAAGCGCGCGGGTCGCGGCGCGGGGCAGCGCTCCGGTGCGGCGTCCGGCGGCCTCCTCCAGCGGGCGGCCGCGCAGCCACGCCCCGAGGATGCGGACCGCCTGCGCCGGGGTCGCGCCCAGCGCGCCGATGCGGGCGCGCAGCTCCGCCGTGGTCTTCGCGTCGAGCTCCATGGGGCGAAGGTAGCACGCGCGGCGCCGATCCCGCCGGGCGGGGACCCCGGGGCGCCGCGCGCGGCGGATGCTGGTCACGCACCCTCCGGGGGGCTACCCTCCGCCCGCGGCGGCGGCACGGCGACCGGAGGACCCCTTGAAGATCGCGCTCATCGGAACCCACGGCGTCGGGAAGACCACCCTCTGCTTCGATCTCGCCTCCCGGTTGAAGCGCCTCGACCTCGGCGTCCACCTCGTCACGGAGGTGGCCCGGGACTGCCCTCTCCCCATCAACCGCGACACCACCCTGGACGCCCAGACCTGGATCCTGCACACGCAGTGCGCGCGGGAGATCGCCGGGGCGGCGAAGGGCGACGTGGTCGTCTGCGACCGGTCGGTGCTGGACAACTACGCGTACCTGGTCCACGCGATGGGCCGCCGTCCCGAGCTGGACGACTGGATCGCGAAGTGGTGCGGCACGTACGCGGGCCTGTTCAAGGTCCCCC
Source organism: uncultured Gemmatimonadota bacterium (assembly GCA_964571855.1). Lineage (GTDB taxonomy): Bacteria > ARS69 > ARS69 > ARS69 > ARS69 > CAYYFX01. The sequence continues at coordinate 10,829 of CAZNDO010000030.1, read as the reverse complement.
TGTGGCAGCGGCCGCGCTACGACGGCACACGCGACACCGACGTGGCGTTCCAGGGCGCCATCGACTCCGGCATCGACCGGCTCGTGGCCGCGTTCGGCGCCCCGGTCGTTCGCCTGGACCCGGCCCGTCCGGAGGGCTGGGTGGAGGACATCCTCCGCCGCCTGGAGCTTCCGCTCGAGCCGCCGCAGCGCGCGCTGTTCGAGGATCCGGCCTGATCCGGCGTGTCCGCGGCCGCCGCGCGCGCGCACCGACCTCCGCGTTTCTGGTACTGTTCGCGCATTCCCGGCCCGCCAACCCGAACCCGAGGACCCTGCGCATGAAGTCGTGCATCCGGCCGCTCGTGCTCGTTCCCTTGCTCGTCGCCCTGGCCGCGCCCGCCGGCGCCATCCCCCGGCTGGACCGCGCGGGGGCCGACGCGAAGGACCCCGCCGCGGCCGAGGCCGTGTACCTTGCCGAGCCCGATCCCGCGGCGGCGCCGGCGGCGGAGTCCACCACGGCGGTCACGCCCTGCGTGGGCGGGCTGGCCGGATCGTACCCGTGCAGCAAGGTGGACCTGCTGGCCTTCCGGAACCTGGCGTTCTTCTCCGCCTCCGGCGGGAACGACATCTGGGGGTGGACGGACGTGACCACCGGCAAGGAGTACGCTCTGGTCGGGCTGAACAACGGCACGGCGTTCGTGGACATCACCGACCCCGTGAACCCGGTCTACCTGGGCAAGCTCCCCACGCAGACGTCGTCCAGCACGTGGCGGGACATCAAGACCTACAAGGACCACGCGTACATCGTTTCCGAGGCGGGCAGCCACGGGATGCAGGTGTTCGACCTCACGCAGCTGCGCAGCGTGGCGTCCCCGCCGGTCACGTTCTCGAACACGGCGTGGTACTCGGGCATCGGCAGCGCCCACAACGTGGCCATCGACGAGGTCTCCGGCTACGCGTACGTGGTGGGCGCCGGCGCGTGCTCGGGCGGGCTGCACATCGTGGACATCCGCGTGCCGGACGCGCCGGTCTTCGCCGGCTGCTTCTCCGCGGACGGCTACACCCACGACGTGCAGGTCGTGGTGTACGACGGCCCGGACGCCGCATATGCGGGCCGCCAGATCGCGTTCGCCTGCAACGAGGACACGATCACGATCGTGGACGTCACCGACAAGGCCGCCCCCCTGCAGCTCGCGCGCGCCACCTACCCGGGCAGCGGCTACTCGCACCAGGGCTGGCTCACGCCCGACCACCGCTACTTCCTGCACGGCGACGAGCTGGACGAGTCCAACTTCGGCCACGCCACCCGCACGCGCATCTGGGACGTGACGGACCTGAACGCGCCGTTCATCTCCGGCAACTACTACGGGCCGACGGCGGCCATCGACCACAACCTGTACACACGCGGCGGCTACACGTTCGAGTCCGACTACCGCGCGGGGCTGCGGATCCTGTCCCACGCGAACGTGGCCGCGGGCACGCTGACCGAGACCGGCTACTTCGACGTGTACCCGTCCAGCAACTCCGCGTCCTTCAACGGCGCGTGGAGCACCTATCCCTACTTCCCCAGCGGCACGGTCGTCGTGAACGGCATCGAGCAGGGCCTGTTCATCCTGGACGTCTCGCAGGCGGTCGGGGGCGGCCGAATCGAGGGCACGGTGACCGCGAGCGGCGGGGCGCCCCTGCCGGGCGCAACCGTGGTCGCGGCGGGTGGCGGCGACGCGCCCGCGCTCTTCGACGGCGGCTACGGGATCCCGTGGCTCTCGCCCGGCGCGTACACGGTGCGCGCGTCCGCGCCCGGCCACGAGCCGGCGCAGGTGGCGGGCGTGGCGGTGACCGAGGGCGGCACGACTTCCGGCGTCGACCTGGTCCTGAGCCCGGGTACCGCGTCCATCGCGGGCCGCGTGCTGCGCTGCGGCGCCACGGACCACTCGGGAACCGTCGTCACCGTGGCGGGCGCGGGCTCGGACGTGACCGACGCCGCCGGCGACTGGTCCGTCACCGCGCTCGTGTCGGGAAGCTACGACGTGTCGGCCACGGCGCCGGGTTTCTCCACGGAGGAGGCCACCGTGTCCCTGGCCCCCGGCGAGGCGGAGACGGGCGTGAACTTCCAGCTCGTGGACCTGAACGCCGTGTCGTACGCACAGTTTCCCAACCTTGCCATCCCGGACAACAACGCCACGGGCGTCACCGCGATCCTGAACGTCCCGGACGCGATCGTGCCGGACGAGGTGGACGTGGTCGTGGACCTCACGCACACGTACATCGGCGACCTCATCGTGGAGCTGCGCAGCCCGCTGGGCACCGTGCTGCGCCTGCACAACCGCACCGGCGGCTCCACGGACAACCTCCACACCACGTACGACGAGCTCACGCCGCCGGCCGGCCCCGGGACGATGGGCGTCTTCGCCGGCGTGAGCGCCCAGGGCGACTGGCGGCTGTTCGTCTCGGACAACGCCTCGATCGACGTCGGCACGATCGACGGCTGGACGCTGCAGTTCAAGGCGCCGGAGCCGTGCGAGCCGGTGACTTCCGCGCCCGCGGTCGCCGCGGCCGCCGCCGGAGGCTTCGCCCTGGAGGCGCCGCGCCCCAACCCGAGCCGCGGCGCCACCGCCCTGTCGTTCGCCCTGCCGGCGGAAGGCCCGGTCTCGCTCGCGGTGTACGACGTGCAGGGCCGCCGGGTGGCCACGCTCGTGGACGGCGTGCGGCCGGCGGGCACGCATCGTGTCACATGGGGCGGCGCGGACGACCAGGGCCGGCCGGTCGGCAGCGGCATCTACTTCGTCCGGTTGAACGCGGCGGAGCGCACGGCCACGGAGCGCCTGTCGCTGCTGCGGTAGCCGCCGGCGCGGTCAGGAAGGGGCGCGCTCCGTCCGCGGGGCGCGCCCCCAGCGCGTCGCCACGTACTCCTCCACGATCGCGGCGAACTCCTGCGCGATGCGGTCCCCCTGCAGCGTGGTCACCTTGCGCCCGTCCACGAACACGGGGGCCTTCGGCGCCTCCCCGGTGCCCGGCAGCGAGATGCCCACGTGCGCGTGCTTGGACTCGCCCGGGCCGTTCACGATGCAGCCCATCACCGCCACCTTCAGCTCCTCGGCGCCGGAACGCTCGGTCTTCCACTCCGCCATCTTCGCGTTCAGCCAGGTCTGGATCTCCTCCGCCAGGCTCTGGAAGACGGTGCTCGTGGTGCGCCCGCAGCCGGGGCACGCGGTGACCTGCGGGGCGAAGCTGCGCAGGCCGAGCGCCTGCAGCACCTGCTGGCACAGCCGCACCTCCTCGGTGCGGTCGCCACCGGGGCGCGGCGTGAGGCTGGCGCGGATGGTGTCCCCGAGACCGCGCTGCAGCAGGATGCCCAGCGCGGCGGCCGTGTTGACCGCGCCCTTCGTCCCCATCCCGGCCTCCGTGAGCCCGAGGTGGAACGGCAGATCCGTGCGCGCGGCGAGCCGCTCGTACACCTCCACGAGATCCGGCACGCGCGACATCTTCACCGACAGGATGATCCGCTCCCCCGGGAGTCCCAGCTCCATGGCGCGCTCCGCGGAGCGCACGGCGCTCTCCACCATCGCGTCCAGCGTGACGTCGCGCGCGTCGCGCGGGGCGGCGAGGCGCGCGTTCTCGTCCATGCGCGCGGTGAGCAACTCCCCGTCCAGCGAGCCCCAGTTCACGCCGATCCGCACCGGGCGGTCGTGCTCCACGGCCACGCGGATCATCGTGGCGAAGTTCCCGTCGTGCCGGTCGCCCTTGCCCACGTTGCCGGGGTTGATGCGGTACTTCGCGAGCGTGCGCGCCGCTTCCGGGAAGTCCCGCAGCAGCACGTGCCCGTTGAAGTGGAAGTCCCCGATGAGCGGCACGGTGACGCCGCGATCGGCGAGCCGCGCCGCGATCTCCGGCACGCGGGCCGCCGCCTCGCGCGTGTTCACGGTGATCCGCACCAACTCCGACCCGGCTTCCGCCAGCGCCGCCACCTGCGCGGCCGTGCCCTCCGCGTCCGCCGTGTCCGTGTTGGTCATGGACTGCACCACGATCGGGTGCCCCGACCCCACGGGCACGGGGCCCACGAGGACGGTGCGCGTGGGGCGGCGTACGGGCTGGCTCACGGGAGTCTCCTCGGGAATCGGACCGGGGAGGATACGCCGCGGCGGCCGCGGGCGCTAGCGCACCAGGACAAGCTTCCGAACGCGGGTGTCCTGCGGACCGGACAGGCGGGCGAAGTAGATGCCGGACGCGACCGGGCGTCCCGCGTCGTCCGTGCCGTCCCAGCGCAGCGCGTGCCGGCCCGGCGGGAGGCCGCTCGCGATGCGCGCCACGCGGCGGCCGGCGACATCGAGCACGTCCAACGCGCCGGCCCCGGCGGCCGGCACGGCCGCCAGGAATTCGAAGCCGCCGGCCGGGCGCGTGCCGGCCACGTCGAGCGCCGCCGCGAGGATCGGCGCCGCGCCGAGACGCACCTCGGCCGGGCCGTCGAACGCCACGTCCACCGCGTCCGCCACGCGCACCACGCCGCCCTCCCCGCGGAAGTGCAGCCGCCCGATCTCGCCGTTCGCGGCATCCGACGCGGCATCGCGCAGGCCCGCCACGCGGATCGTCCCGTCGGCCCCGGCACGGCCCTCGAACGCGAGCCACCCGTCGTCGCCGGCGGCGCCCGCCCACGTCGCGCCCTCCGCGGCCAGCGTCAGGCCGAACGCGCGCGGCGCCTCGCCCCGCGCGAGCACGGGGATCTCCCACGCGCCGGCGTCCACGCGCCGCGGCGCGCCCAGCGCCAGGGCCCCGGCCTCCCGCGCCCGCAGCGCCCCGCACGGATCGGGATCCACATCCGCCAGGCACGGCAGCGGCGTGGGATCCGCCACGCACAGCACGCGCTCGTAGATCGCGAGCGCGTCGGCGGGCCCGACCGCGCCGCTGCAGTCCGCGTCCGCGGCCTCCGCCTCGCAGTCCCCCGCCACGTCGCACGTGCCGTCGGACGGCGGCGACTGCCCGTTGAGGTACACCTTGAGCGCGCACAGCGCGTCCGTCGCGGACAGCGCCCCGTCCGTGTTCACGTCCCCGTCCCCCGACGGGCACGCGGCGAACGTGAACGCGCCGCAGCAGGGGCGCGTGCCCGCCAGGTCCTCGATGGGCTCCACGATGCGCAGGTCCGACGTCGCCCCCGCGGCGCACGTGTCGCACTGCGCGACGAACTTCAACCGGAGCAGCGTTCCGGACGAGCCGGCCGGGATGGGCGAGGTCCCGAACCCGCCGCAGGTGAGGCGCCCGGGCTCGTTCTCCTGCGCGTCCACGACGAAGCCCCCGGTCAGCCCCTCCGCGCGCGCGGAGTCCTGGAACACCAGGTGTCGCGGGTCGTACTCCAGCTCGAAGCCGAAGCTCTGGATGGGCGACGGTGCGGCCAGCACGGAGATGTCCAGCCAGAACGGGTACTGGTCCGACGCCTCCACGTCGGCGGGAACGACGGCCGGCGGCACGCACGGGAGCGCGCAGTTCACGGAACCGCTCCCGTCCAGGGGCACGGCGAGCACCGGGTCCGACGCCGCGTTCGACAGCAGCGTGAGCGTGCCGACGAAGGAGCCCACGGAGTCCGGCGCGAACGTCACGGTCACGGTCTCGGCCTCCGCGGGCGCCACCGCGAAGGACGCGGGGAACGCCGTGAAGTTCGGGGACGAGGACGTGGCGTCGGTCACGGTGAGCGGCTCCGCGCCCGGGTTCTCCACCCGCAGGGTCCGCACGGACACGTCGCCCTGCGGCACCGCGCCGAACGAGAGCGCCGTCGGCGTGACGGCGATCTCCGGGAAGCCGGTCAACTCCAGATGGCACGGCACCGTCACGAGCGGCCGCAGCGGGTCGTTCGTGGCGACCCGCAGCGCCAGATCGTACGACCCGCCGCGCAGCTCCGCGGGATCCACGAACAGGTCGATCGTGGTGGACGCGCCGCCGGCCAGCGATCCGGACGTGGAGTCCGGCACGAGCCAGAGATCGCCGCCGAGGTAGTCGAACAGCTTCTCCGCGAACAGCCGGTTCTTCGCCGAGACCGCCGCCGCATCCTGCAGGGTCACGTCGTCGAAGAGCTCGTCGCACAGGACGGCCAGCTTCCCCACGCCGATCGACTGCACGCCGGCCACGTGCTTGTTCGTGTTGTCGCGCACCAGCGAAACGGCCGGGGCGTCCACCGGCGACAACGTCCGGGTGCCCACGCCCAGCCACACGCGGTCCACGCCCTCCGTGGCGGGGTGCGCGGTGATGCGCGTGCCGCTGACCACCACCTCGGACGTGCCGAGCGACGGCGACATCCGGATCCCCGCGTCGAGCGCCGTCAGGATCGTGTTGAACTTCCCGACCGTGGTGCCGTTGTCCCCCATGAGGAGGATCGCGCCGCCGCCCTGCACCCACGCGGCCAGCGCCGCCGTCTCGGGGGCGGTCCACACCACGCTCGCCTCGAAGCTCGGGTCCACCGACACGTACACGCGGCCGGCCGAGAGCACGGAGGCGTTCAGCACGGTGCCCGCGGGAATCTCCTGCACGATCGCCCCGCGCGCCGCGAGGTCGCCGGCCAGCGTGGACCACGCCACCGTCCCCGGCTGCCCCTTGGAGCGGTCCCACAGCACGCGCACGCCGTCCAGGTCGCGCAGCGAGGACACGGGCTGCACGCCGAGCGCCCACGCGAGCGTCGCCTCGCCGGTGTTGCCGATCGTGACGGCGAGCGTGTCGGTCTCCCCCAGCACGAGGGCGACCCCGAGGGAGTCCGGCGTCACGGAGACGGTCGGGGGCCCCGCGCCCGTCCCGGAGAGCGGGACCGCCAGCTCGGGTTGCGCGGGATCGTTCGAGGGGATCACGAGCGTGGCCGCCGCCGGCAGCAGCGCCTGCGGCCGGAACGCCACCTCCACGCGCAGGCTGCCGCCCGCGGCCACCACGGTCCCGGGCGGCACGCCGCCGGCGGAGCCGCCGACCGCGAACTGCGGATCGTCCACCGTGACCTGCCCGAGAACGAGGGGCGCATCCCCCGCGTTGCCGAGGGTCACGGTGTCGCGCGCCACCACGCCGAGCGGCACCACGCCGAACGCCACGCTCGCGGGCACTGCCGTGATCTGCGGCGCGCTCCCGCGGGTCCCCGTGGCGGCCACCGCGAGGACGGCGAGCGCGACGAGCGCGACGGCGCGGCTCACTCCGCATCCCCGCGATATGCCGCCTTCACGCGGCCCCAGCTCCCGCTGCGGAGCGCGACCGGCGGCCGGATCGCCGCGTCCACGACGAACTCGCCGGCCGCGTCCGCGTAGCCGGACACCACCAGCCAAATCGAGCGCGTCCCCGGTCCGGGGTTCACGAACGACACCGTCGCCCCGTCCGGGAACCCCCGGTCGCCGTCCACGCAGGTGGCGGCGGGCGCGGCGCAGTCCGTGACGAGGAAGAGCATGTCGTCCCAGCCGCCCACCGTGTGCATGGTGGCGACCACCTCGCGGCCCGCGGGGACGTCCGCGCGCCACACCACGTCGCGGCCGTCGTGCGTGGAGACCGTGCAGCCGCCGGGCGGCAGCGGCAGGTCGTTCGACGCCAGCAGCGTGCTTCCCGTGAGCTGCCACGTCCCGTCGGCCGGCCCCAGCACGTACCCGTGCAGGGCCGCGCCCGCGCAGTCGTCGTTCTCCGGCGGGGCCGGGGACGCGAGGTAGCCAAGGCGCACGTCGTCCAGCGAGAGATCCGCCGCGTCGATGCCCTTGTAGCGGAAGCGCACGCGGAACTGCCCCGGCTGTCCCGCCCACGCGGACAGGTCCAGCACCGTGTTGCGCCACGCCCAGCCCGTCTCCGCGAAGCCCGTGAGCGTGAAGATCTCGGTCCAGGCCACGCCGTCGAGCGACGCGTGCACCTGGAAGAACGTGTTCACGCCCTGGAACCAGAACGGATCCGTGCGCCACCAGAACGAGAGCCGCAGGTCCGTGCCCGACGCCGCGGAGAGATCCCACGCCGGCGTCACCAGCTTCTCGTCCTGCACCGACGCGGACTGCGCGCGCACGCGCGCGGCGCCGGCGCCGCTGCGCACGTAGGGCGCCGTGGCGGTCCGCTCCCAGCGGTGCGTGGGGTGCGCGGGCGCGTAGGACCAGCCCGCGGGAGGGAACGTCGTCCCGTCGAAGCCCTCGTCGAGGTAGTCGCCGCCCACGCGCGGGGCGTCGCCCGGTTCCGTCGTGGTGAAGGGCGGCAGCGTGGCGCGCGCGGCGCCGGCCGCGGCCGGTCCCGCGAGCGCCGCGATCAGGATGACGATGCTTGCACGTGTGCGCGCGCGCCGGTGTGCGGCGCCCGACCGCCCGGTCCGCCTCATCCCCGCATCCCCCTTACGGCCCGCGGGGCAGCATAGCCCCGCGGCGAGGGGCTAGTCCACCGCCACGACCTTCACGGCGCGCGACCACCCCTCGTCCGTCCCCAGACGCACCCAGTACACGCCCGCGGCCACGCGCGCCCCGCCGTCGTCCCGGCGGTCCCAGAAGATCGCGCGCGGCCCCGCCTGCTCCTCCCGCCGGTCCAGCGTGCGCACGCGCCGGCCCGCCACATCCAGCACCGCGATCTCGGTGCGCGCCGGTCGCGGCAGGAAGTAGCGGATCTCCGTGAGGTCCCGGAAGGGCGACGGGCGCGGCGCCTCCAGGCGCAGCCCCTGCGCCGAGGCCACGTCCGGCGTGAAATCGATCGACGTGGGCGCGAGGAGCTGCTGGTCCATCACCCAGTCGTCCGGGTCGACCAGGAGCCCGGTGGGCACGGCGGTCACCACGAAGGAGACCGTCTGCTCGGCCGCGTCGATGCGCTCGTTGAAGTCGAAGTCGCCGCCCGCCGTCTGCACGCGGAAGTCCAGCGGCAGGTCGAACAGCGTGCCCGTGGTCTGCACCTGCCGGATCACCACGTCCACCTGCCACTGCCCGCCACCGAGGTCGTCGTAGGACCAGCCGTACTCGTACACCGGGTGCCCCTGCCCGTAGAGCCACGGGTCGAAGAACCAGGACATGTCCTGGCCCACGGTCGTCCCCACGGATGCCACGAAGTCCGGCGTGAGCGCGTTGCCGTACGCGTGCGCGGCCAGGTAGTCCCGCAGCGCCTGCCAGAAGAGCGGATCGTCGTCCAGCACGCCGCGCAGCATGTGCAGGACGGAGGCGCCCTTCTCGTACGCGATCACGCCCCACTTGAACGACGGGTCGTACAGGCCGTCGAGGTTCCCGGAAGTGATCACCTGGTTCATCTGGCCGCTCGCGTACGCGTGGTACGCGGCCGGGCCGCCCGCCGCCTCCCGGAACACCGCCTCCCCGTAGGTGGCGAACCCCTCGGAGAGCCACACGTCGCGCCAGTCGCCGTACGTCACCATGTCCCCGAACCACTGGTGCGTCATCTCGTGGGCCAGGATGTCATCGTACGTGTTCGTGCCGTTGACGAGCGCCAGCGCGTGGCTCACGCACGTCTGGTGCTCCATGTCCCCCTTCGGCGTGGTCATGTACGCGAACTTGTCGTAGGGATACGGACCGAAGCGGGCCTCGTACGCCGCCATCATCGCGTCCACGTTCGCGAAGCTCACCGTGGACGCCGCGCGGTAGCCCTGGTGGAAGTACACGGAGATCCGCGGATCGGTGACCACCGTGTCCGAGAGCACGCGGTACGGCGCCGCGGACATCGCCATCAGGTAGGTGGAGATGGGGTACGCGTGCGACCAGTGGTACGTGGCGGTCGTCGCGGTGGAGTCCACGCCGGTCAGCAGCCCGTTCGACACCACGGTCTTGTCCAGGTCCACGGTGGCGCTGAGATCCATCGTGGCCTTGTCGCAGGGCCGGTCCCAGCACGGGAACCAGGTCCTCCCCATGGACGGCGGATCCGCGGCGAGCCCCACGCCCATCGAGTACGCCGTGTACGGGAAGGTGGCGAACCAGAACCCGCCGAACCCGCCGGCGCCCTCGTTCCACGGCACGCCGCCGTACGTGACCCGCACGCCCAGCACGTCCCCCGAGTCCGGCGGCGCGGCGAACGTGACCGTGAGCACGTCCCCTACCTGCGCGAACGGCAGCGCGCCCCCTCCGACCAGGTCGACCGCCGAAACGACCAGCGGCGCCTTGAGGTCCAGATCGATCGAGGCGAGCGCGGCCACCTTCGCCTCCAGCGTGATCTCCGTCACGCCGGCGATCGTCTGCGCGCCCACGTCGATCGAGGAGAAGTCCAGTGAGTAGTGCAGCACGTCGTAGTCGTGCGGGCACCCGTCGAAGGAGCCGGCCAGCGCGTTCCCCGGCTCGCTCCGCTGTCGCAGGTTCGCGAGCGGATCCCGCGGATCCAGCAGCCGCTCCCCCTCCACGAGCGGCAACCGCGGCGACGACTCCGGCCAGTCCACGCGCGGCGCGGCGGCGGCGACGGGAACGCCCGCGACGACCGCGAGCGCGACAGGAAGCGGAATCAGATCGGCGCGGCGCATCGGGCCCTCCCGGCTGCGGGACCCGGTCAGGATATCACGCGGCCGGACCGCGGGCGGCGCGGGCAGCGCGGGCGGCGCGCGCCGGGCGGACGCGAAGGACGGCGTCCGGCGGCTGCGGCGCGCGGACCGACCGCCGCGGCGTCGGAGCGGTTCGCGAGGGCGAGCCCGGTGGGTCCTCCCCGGCGGCTCTGCGACGCGGTCGGAGGCCGGGACGGCCGGAGACCGCCGTCGCAGGAGCGAAGGCCTCCGCCCGGACGGCGGAGGCCGAGCGCCCGCCGGGGAGGACCCACCGGGCTCGCCCTCGCCAACCGCTCCGCTCCGCGGCGGTCGGTCCGCGCGCCGCAGCCGCCGGACGCCGTCCGCCTAGCGTCCGCTCTCCGCGGCGGTCGCCCCCGCATGCAGGTCGTGATCGTGCCCATGCCCATGCGCGCCGT
>CAZNDO010000029.1:0-35579 GCA_964571855.1 uncultured Gemmatimonadota bacterium | reverse complement strand
CGCGGCCACGGCGTTCCCGCGCACGTTCCAGTGGATGTCGTCCGGGAAGTACAGCGGCTCCGCGGACGCCGCCGCACGCATCGTGTCCAGCAGGTCCAGCCAGGGGATCCCCTCCCGGTCCAGGAAGGCGCCCAGCTCGCGCTGCGGCATGTCCCAGGGCGTGAACTGGTCCGCCGTCATCCCCAGGAATTCCAGCATCGCGGCCCGCTCGTCCGGGTTCACCTGGAAGCGGTCCGGGATGACGACCACGTGGAACGGGATCCCGGCGGCGGACACCTCGGCGTGCAGTTCGCCGATCACGGACGTGACCCGGGCCAGGAGCTCGGCGAAGGCGCCCGCCTGCGCCTTCTCGCACAGCCGCAGCCGCTGCGACTCGATGCGCAGCAGCCGCTCGGGGGACATGTACGGCTTGCGCTGCTTCGAGAGCTCGCGGTACTCGGGCAGCTCGTAGCCGCCGCGGCGCGCGCCCTCGCCCGGCCCGGCGCCCACGCGCACGTCCTCCAGCTCCCGGTTCGCGCGGGCCGCCAGCGCGCGCGCGGCGTTCCGGACGAAGCGGACCGTGACACTGGCCCGGGCCAGGGACGCCGCGGCATCCGGCGCCAGGGCCATCTCGTACTCGTCGGTGAAGTCGTTGCCCACGAAGAGCTGCAGGAGCACGGCGTCCGCGTACAGCCGCGACCCCTCCAGCTGCCACATGCGGCGCTCGAACATGGGCCCCACGCCGGGGACGCCCAGCGCGATCACCTCGAGGTCCCCGGGCAGCGCCTCGTCCATGCGCCGCCCCGCGATCGTGTGCCACATGTCCGGGAACGGGATGCCGCCGCACTCCGCGGTGAAGGAGTCTCCCAGGACCACGAGCCGCGTGACCCCGGGCGGCTTCTCCGCGGCGTACTCGTGCGTGCGCAGCCCGCGCGAGTTGCGGATGAAGCCGGCGAACTCCTCGTACGGGCCGTACCCGAGGATCGTGCGGCGGAGGAGGTCCGGGAGCGTGCTCGCGTCGTCGTAGCCGGTGACGATGCCGGGGTGGTACAGCAGGATGCGGACGTTGTCGTTGTACCGGCGGGCCACGCGCAGCCCGATCTCCGCGAGGACGAGGAGCACCAGGAGCTGTACCAGCACGAAGCGGGCGATCCGGAGGGCACGCGTCATGGGGGCTTCCGTCTCCTCCGGCGGCGCGGCGGTCGCGCATCGTAGCATGCGCGATCCCGCTTGACACGGCTTCGCGCCTTCGCGCCACACTGGCGGCTTGCGCGCGGCCCCCGCCCGGCCGCCGCCCCGTCGCCGGCGGGTCGTGTCGGCGCGGTCCGGACGGGGCGGGAGGGGCGTCGCGGATGACCGCGATCCTGGGCATCTCGGCGTTCTACCACGACGCGGCGGCCGCGCTGGTCGTGGACGGGCGCGTCGTGGCTGCGGCCCAGGAGGAGCGCTTCTCCCGCAGGAAGCACGACGACGACTTCCCCGCCGCGGCCGTGGAAGCCTGCCTCCGCCAGGCCGGGATCGACGCCGGCGCCCTGGACTTCGTCGGCTTCTACGACAAGCCCTACCTGAAGTTCGACCGCCTGCTGGAGACGTACCTGGCGTTCGCGCCCGCCGGCTTCGCCTCGTTCACGCGCGCGCTGCCGCTGTGGATGAAGAAGAAGCTCCACCTGCCGCGCGAGATCCGCAACGGGCTGGGCGGCGCGTACCGCAAGCGCGTGGTGTTCGCCGAGCACCACGAGTCGCACGCGGCCAGCGCGTTCCTCCCGTCGCCGTTCGAGGAGGCGGCCATCCTCACGCTCGACGGCGTGGGGGAGTGGGCCACCGCGGCCTGGGGCACGGGACGCGGGAACCGGATCGAGCTGACCCACGCGCAGATGTTCCCGCACTCCCTCGGCCTCCTGTACTCCGCGTTCACGTACTGGACCGGCTTCGAGGTCAACTCGGGCGAGTACAAGCTCATGGGGCTGGCGCCGTACGGCCAGCCCGTGTACGCGGAGCGGATCCTCGAGAAGCTCGTGGACCTGAAGGACGACGGTTCGTTCCGCATGGACATGGCGTACTTCAACTACTGCCAGGGCCTCACGATGACCGGCCCGCGGTTCGACGCGCTGTTCGGCGCGCCGCCGCGCCGCCCGGGCGAGCCCGTGCGCCAGGTGGACAAGGACGCGGCGGCGTCCGTGCAGCGGGTCACCGAGGAGATCATGCTGCGCTCCGCGCGCCACGTGCACGAGCGGACCGGGATGCGGGACCTGTGCCTCGCGGGCGGCGTGGCGCTGAACTGCGTGGGGAACGGGCGCATCCTGCGCGAGGGGCCGTTCGAGCGGATCTGGGTGCAGCCCGCGGCCGGCGACGCGGGCGGTGCGCTGGGCGTGGCGCTCCTCATCTGGCACCAGCTCCTCGGCAACGAGCGCGTGCCGGATCCGCGGGACGCGCAGCGCGGGTCCCTGCTCGGCGAGTCCTTCGATGACGCGGGGATCGCGAACCTGCTCGCGCGCGCGGGGGCGCGGAGCGTGCGGCTGGGGGACGACGACGCCCTGTGCGCGGAGGCCGCCGCCGCCCTGGATGCCGGGAAGGTGGTGGGCTGGTTCCAGGGCGCGATGGAGTTCGGACCGCGCGCGCTCGGCTCCCGCAGCATCCTCGGGGACGCGCGGCATCCCGACATGCAGTCCATCATCAACCGCAAGGTGAAGTTCCGGGAGGGCTTCCGCCCCTTCGCCCCGTGCGTGCTGGCGGAACACGCGAGCGCGTGGTTCGACCTGCCGGAAGGCGTGGGGAGCCCGTACATGCTGCTGGTGGCGCCGGTGGCGGCGGCGCGGCGCGGCTCCATCCCGTCCGTCACGCACGTGGACGGGTCCGCGCGCATCCAGACCGTGGACGCGGAGCGGTTCCCGGCGCTGCACCGGCTCCTGGCCGCGTTCCACGCGCGCACCGGCTGCCCCGTGCTCGTGAACACCAGCTTCAACCTCGGCTGGGAGCCGATCGTGCGCACGCCGAAGGACGCGTGGTCCACGTTCATGGCGTCGGGCATCGACGTGCTGTTCCTCGGGCGCCACATGATCCGCAAGGAGGACCAGCCGGGGCACGCGCCCGCGCGCGCGGAGAGCGCGGCGGCCCCCGACCCCGTGCTGGACCCGGTGCTGGCGTCGCCGTGCTGCGGCGCCGATCTCGCGCGGGACGACGGGGGACTGCGCTGCGGGTCGTGCGGGACGCAATACCCGGTCGTCGACGGGATCCCGCGGCTGTTCGCCCCGCACGAGGCGTACCGCGGCGAGCAGGACGTGACGGACCGCGTGAAGGAGTTCTACGAGGGGACGCCCTTTCCGGACTACGACGAGCACGACTCCGTGCGCTCCCTCCTGGAGAAGTCCCGGCGCGGCATCTACGCGCGCCGCCTGGACGAGACGATCCCGTACAACGGGCTCGTGCTGGAGGTGGGCTGCGGCACGGGGCAGCTCTCGAACTTCCTCGGGATCTCCTGCCGGCGCGTGATCGGCACGGACCTGTCGCTGGCGTCCCTCGCGCTGGGGGAGCGCTTCCGCCGGGAGCACGGCATCGATCGCGTGCGCTTCCTGCAGATGAACCTGTTCCGCCCCGCGTTCCGGCCGGGCGTGTTCGACGTGGTGCTGTGCAACGGCACGCTGCACCACACCGCGGATCCCTACGGCGGGTTCGAGGCGATCGCGCGGCTCGTCAAGCCGGGCGGCCACGTGGTGATCGGGCTGTACAACCGCTGGGGGCGGCTGCTCACGGACGTGCGGCGCGTGGCGTTCCGCCTCACCGGCGGCCGGGCGCGCTGGATCGATCCCGTCCTGCGGCGCACCGCGCCCGGCACGGGGAAGGCGCGCGCGTGGTTCGCGGACCAGTACCGGCACCCGCACGAGTCGAAGCATGCGTTCGGCGAGGTGCAGCGCTGGTTCGACCGCACCGGGTTCGAGTTCGTGCGGGGAATCCCGGCCATGCGGCTGGAGGACGACGGGCTCGCCGGGGAGACGCTGTTCGAGCCGCAGCCGCGCGGGACCGCCACCGAGCGCGGGCTCGCGCAGGCCGCGGAGATCCTCGCGCCCGGGCAGAAGGAGGGCGGGTTCTTCGTGATGATCGGACGGAAGGGGACGCGCTCGTGAGCGTGATCGAGATCAACCGGCGTCCGTCGCGGCGGGACCTCTTCTGGTTCGGGTTCATCCTGCCGGTGTTCTTCGCGATCGTGGGCTCGGTGGCGCGGTGGAAGCTCGGCGCGGCCGGCGCGGGCAACGGCGTGTGGGTGGCCGGCGGCGTCCTGACCGCGGCGTTCTGGATCATGCCGCCGCTGCGGATCGCGGTGTACCTGGCATGGATGCACCTCTTCTTCCCGCTGGGGTGGCTCGTGTCGCACGCGGTGCTGGCCGTGCTATTCTTCGGCATCGTCACGCCCATGGCCGCGGTGATGCGGGTCGTCGGGCGGGATCCGATGCGGCGCCGTCGCGAGCCCGGCGCCGCCACGTACTGGACGGAGCACCGCACCGGCGGCGATCCGTCGCGGTATCTCCGGCAGTTCTGACCGCCCGCGAGGGAGCCCGATGACGGCGGACCGCAAGCCCGACGACTTCGCCCGGCAGGTGGAGGGCAAGGGCTCGGGCATGGTGGGCGAGTTCTTCGGGATGCTCCGCCACAACAAGAAGTGGTGGCTCACGCCGCTGGTCGTGGCAGCGGTGCTGCTGGGCGCGTTCATGCTCCTCTTCGGGACGCCGCTCTCGCCGCTCATCTACACGCTGTTCTAGGCGGCGGGCAGGTTCCTCGCCTCCCCGGGCTTCGGTCGGCCCCCCCCGGCGTGCTAGGGTGCGCCCGGTAGCGGCCATCCTCCCGGAGGTGCCCCGATGCGCGCCATCCTCCCCGCGCCCGCGCGAGCCCTGCCGATCGCGGGCTTCCTGCTCCTGTCCTTCACCGCGTCCGATGTCGGCGCCCAGAGTCCCGGCCAGCTCCTGTGGATGTTCCAGGGCATCGAGGACGTGGAGTGCGCCACCGAGATCCCGGACGTGGACCTCGACGGCATCCCCGAGATCGTCGTGGAGACCTACGACGCCGGGGCCGTGGGCAACCACCTCTGGTGCCTGAGCGGCGGAGCGCCCGGCCCGGCGGCCTCGGCCATCTGGTCCGTCAAGCCACCGGGCGGGCCGAGCTCCTCGGGCGGCGACGGCGACGAGTGCCTGCGCACGAGCCCGGACCTGAACGGCGACGGACGGGCGGATATCCTGCTCGGCACCGCGTGGGGCGGGCGCACCGCGTACGCGATCGACGGTCCGACGGGCGCGGTGATCTGGGACTTCGACACCTACGCGGAGCGGCCGCCCGATCCGCCCACGTCGGGCTGGGTCTACACGATCGGGCCCGTGGGCGACACGACGGGTGACGGCGTGTCCGACGTCGTGTTCGGCTGCGGATCGGACAACGACCGCGCATACCATGCGAGCGGCGCGGGCGGCGGGATCCTGTGGAGCATGGATCTCGGCGACGCGATCTTCGCGAGCACGCCGCTGGGCGACGTCTCCGGCGACGGCATCCCCGACATGGCGGTCGGCGTGGGCGACTTCGCCGACGCGGTGTGGGTGATGCGCGGCGGCGCGAGCGCCACGCCGGCGCTGTGGAACCGGCCGATGCCGGGGAGCGTGCTCGCGCTGGCGCGCCTCCCGGACCTGGACCTGGACGGCAAGGACGAGGTGATCGCCGGCGCGTGGGCGTCGGACTCCACCGTGTTCGCGCTCCGCGGCGGCGACGGCGGCCTCCTCTGGGTGGCGGACCTCCCGGGATCGCCCTACGTCATGCGGCTCGCCGTGCTCGATGACGTGACCGGGGACATGGTCCCCGAGATCGCGGTGGGCACGTGGGAGGACAGCGCGTTCGTGCTGGACGGCGCGGACGGGACGATCGTGTCCAGCTTCCCCACGGGCGGCGACGTGTGGGCCGTGTCCCGCGTGGAGGACACGAACGGGGACGGGATCGCCGAGCTGGCGATCGGCTCGTTCGATCGCTTCGTGTATCTCGTGGACGTCGTCGCGGAAGCGGTGATCTGGCGCTACGACACGGGCAACCGCGTGCTCTTCGTGACCGGCGCGAGCGACCTGAACCTGAACGGCCGGCCGGATGTGTTCGCGGGGTCGCAGAAGCTCACGGGATCGCCGGGCGGGCAGGGGTTCCTGCTCGAGGGCGGCCAGACCGTCACGCCCGCGCCCGTACCCATGCTGGAGGCGCGCGCCGGGCTCGCGGGGCTCGAGGTCACCCTGCGCGCGGCCTGGGACGCGGACGAGGCCGTGCTCGAGCGGGCCGCCGGCGCGACCGGCGGGGCCGCGGCGGCGGCGCGCTTCGAGCTGGAGGTGCTGGAGGCGTGGCGCGACGGGCGGCTCTCCACCATGGACGCGGTCCAGGCGCGCACGCAGGATCCCGTCGTCGTCTTCCGGCCGGTGTCCGGGCCGCGTGCGGTCGTGCGCGGGACCGCGGTGTTCGTGGACGACACGGCGGAAGCGGGCGCGAGCTACGCGTACCGCGCGGCGCTGCGGAGGGGCGGCGTGTTCGTCGGGTACACGCCGGTGCTCACGGTGACCGCGGGCGGCGCGCCGGACGAGGACGCCGTGCCGCGTCTCCGCGTGAGCCCGAACCCCGCGCGCGGCGGTCCGGTGCGCATCTCGTTCCGCATCGTGCGTCCGCAGCCCGTGGAGGTCTCCGTGCACGACGCCGCGGGGCGTCGCGTGGCCGCGCTCGGCACGCTGGACGCCGCCGGGGAGGTGTCGCTGGAGTGGGACGGCCTCGGCGCGGAAGGGCGTCCGCTCGCCGAGGGCGTCTACTTCGTGCGGGTCGACGGCCGGGACTTCCGGACGGCGGCGAAGGTGACGCGCCTCGAGTAGCGGCGGGGGAGCGCTCCCCGCGTCTTGACCGGCGCGGGGGGCGCCCCTAGCCTCGGCGGCGCATGCCTCGAATCCTTCGCGCCGCGATCGTGGCCCTCGCCGGGCTGTTCCTCCCCGCCGGGTGCGGGCCCTCCGCGGAGGACCCGCGGCCCGACATCGTGCTCGTCTCCATCGACACGCTGCGCGCCGACGGGCTGGGCTGCGGGGGAAACCCGCGCGGCCCGAGCCCGCACCTGGACCGGCTCGCGCGGGGCAGTGCCACGTTCGCCGCGTGCATCGCGCAGGCGTCGGCCACGCTGCCGTCGCACCGGTCGCTGCTGCAGTCCCTGCCCGCGTCCCGGACGTCGGATGCGTCCCCCACGCTCGCGGAGGTCTTCCGCGACGCCGGCTGGGCCACGGTCGCGTGGACCGGCGGCGGCAACCTGTCCCGCGAACTGGGCTTCGACCGCGGGTTCGAGACCTGGGAGGAGAGCGGCGAGGGGCTGGCATGGAGCGCCGCGCGCTTCGCGGAGTGGCTGGATGCGGGCGGCGGCGGCGGGCGGCCGTACCTCGCGTTCCTGCACGGCTACGACGTGCACGTCCCGTACCACCCGCCGGCGCCGCTCGTGCGCCTGTACGACCCCGACTACGACGGCAGGATCACGCCGGAGGAGACGCGCCCCTTGTGCCGCGCCATCCGCCGGCTGGGGCGCTGGGAGGAGTACACGGGGTCCACGGACCTCGATGCGCGCGACCGGACGCACCTGCGCGCCCTGTACGACGCGGCCGTGCGCGCCGCGGATCGCCGGGTGGGGAGGATGCTCCGCTCGCTGGAGGAGCGGGATCCCGACGGGCGCGCGATCGTGGCGATCGTGTCCGACCACGGCGAGGAGTTCTTCGAGCACGGATCGGTGCTGCACTCCCACACGGTGTTCCAGGAGCTCGTGCACGTGCCCCTGATCCTCCACGCGCCCGGCACGGGACGCGCGGGCGTGGTGCACGGGGGCGTCGTGCGCAATCTCGACGTGGCTCCCACGCTCGTGGACCTCGCCGGCCTGCCGCCGGTCCCGGACCACTTCGGCGACACGCTGCGCGGCATCCTGCAGGGAGGCGCCGAACCGGGACGCCCGGCGACGAGCGAGATGGCCCGGTGGAAGTCCCTGCTGCGCTGGCCCTGGAAGGTCGTGGCCGAAGGCAACCGCGCCGCGCTCTTCGACCTCGCGACCGATCCCGGCGAAACGACGGACCTCGCCGCCTCCCACCCGGACACCACCACGGCGCTGCTGACCGAACTCCGCAAGCTCGTCTCCGGCGCCGCCGTGGACGAACTGGATCTGCAAGCCGGCACCGAGGAACAACGAGCCCGCCTGCGCGCCCTGGGTTACGTGGACTAGGCAAGACCAGGCCCGAGCGGAGGGCCCGATCGCCGCGCACTCCGCTGCAGGCGCGCGGCTCGCCGGCCGGGTTCCGGCCGATCGCGGTGGCGGCCCCGGAGGATCAAGGTGGCCTGGTCCACGATCGCCTCCCGGAGACGGTTCGTGGGCAACCTGCGGAGGGCGACAGGGAGCGTCAAACGCGCGGCTCAGCCGCGCTCCGCCAGCTTCGCGCGCTGGACCTTGCCGTTGTCCGTGCGCGGGATCGCGTCGATCCACGCGAACGCTGCCGGCAGCTTGTAGGGCTCGATCCGGCCGCGGAGGTGCTTCGCCAGTTCCTTCGGCGCGAGGGGGGCCGCTCCGGGTGCCGCCACGAGGTACGCCTTCACCGCGTATCCGGTGATTCCCTGCGGGTCCGGGATCCCCACGCACGCGCACTCGGCCACCGCGGGCAACTCCTCGAGCGTCCGCTCGATCTCCAGGGGGGACACTTCGCGGCCGCCCACGTTGATCATGTCCTTCTCGCGGCCTTCCAGGCGCAGCCAGCCGTCCGCGTCCCGCGTGCCCAGGTCGCCGCTGACGAGCCAGCCGTCGAGGAACGCGGCGGCCGTGAGCTCCGGATCCTCCCAGTAGCCGGTCATCAACGTCTCGCCGCGCACGACGATCTTGCCGCGCTCGCCGGGCGGCCGGTCCGCGCCCGCCTCGTCCACCACGCGGATCTCGATCCCGGGCGTGGCCTTGCCGAGCGAGTCCCGCTGCGCCCCCGCGGAGTGGAACTCGACGAACGCCGAGCGCGACGCCTCGGTCAGCCCGTAGTGCATGCACAGCCGCGTGCGCGGCAGCATGCGCATGAGCCGGTCGCGGTGCTCCGCCGGCATGGACGCCGAGCCGATCTCCACCCAGCGCAGCGTGTCGGCGAAGTCGGCGAGTCGGTCCCCGGTGGTCTGCAGCAGCACCGCCAGCCCCCCGGGCACGAACGAGAAGCCGGCCGCGCGGTGCTCCTCCATCGCGCCGAAGAGCCTCCCGGCCGCCGTGAACCCGTCGACCAGCACGAGCGCACCGCCCGCGAGCACCTGGCAGCGCAGCCGGCCCAGGCCGAACGAGTGGCTCAGCGGCAGCGGGACGACCTCGCGATCCTCCGGGCCGTTGCCCACGAAGGCGTTGATGTTGCGAGCGGCCGCGGCGATGGCGCGGTGGCTGAGCACGACGCCCTTCGGGCGCCCGGTGGTGCCGCTCGTGAACAGCACGTCGGCCACGTCCTCGGGGCCGCGCACCACGACGCCCGCGTCCAGGGGCGCGTCGCCCGGCGCGCCGAGCTCCTCCACGTCGCGCACGTCGCGTCCGCCGGCGTCCACGGCGCGCGCGAGGAACAGCGCGCGCGGACGCGTCCGTTCCGCGATGTCGACGAGGCGCCCGGACGGGATGCGCGGATCCACCGGGAGCGCGATCGCGCCGAGGTGGTGCACGGCGAAGTAGCCGCACACGAACGCGGGCGTGGACGACGCGGCGAGGATCACGCGGTCGCCCGCCTGCACGCCGGACGCGGCCAGGCGCGCCGCCGCGACGCGGACGCGCGCGGACAGCTCGCCCCACGTGAGCGCCACGCCCTCCGCGGCCACCGCCAGCCGATCCGGATCGCGCCGGCCGCGCTCGTGCAGGACGGAGACGAGCGGGGTCACGACGATCCGTTCGCCCCGCGCCGCGCGGCGACGAAGGCGGCGATGCGCTGCACCGAGTCCAGGTTCTCGGGGACGAGATCCTCGTCGCCGATGGCGACATCGAACGTCTTCTCCAGCCACGCGACCATCGCCACGAGCGAGAGGGAGTCCAGGATGTCGTGGTCGAAGAGCGAGTCCACCTCGGACAGCGAGCCGTCGTCGAAGTCCGCGAAGCGGACCTCCTCGAGGTACCCGCGCACCTGCCCGGCGATGGCCGCGACGGCGGCGCCGGCGGGGGCGGCCGCCGCCCCGGGCGGCGGAGACGCCGGGGCGGCGTGCGCCGCTCCCGCAGGTGCCGGCTCCTCGTGATCCGACTTCCGCTCCCGCCACGGCCGCGCCGGGAATCCCGAGACGACCGTCTGCGGCGGGACATCGCTCACGACCACGCTGGCCGGCGCCACGATCGCGCCCTCGCCGACGGTCACGCCGTCCTGGATCATCGCGTTCATGCCCACGCGCACGTTGCGCCCGATGCGGATCTCGCCGCCGGTGAAGCGCTCCTTCTCCGACTCCGTGGCGCCCGTGCGCTCCACCACGTAGCGGCCGCCCGCCACCATGGACCCGCCGGCGAGCGACACGTTCTCCGCGATCCGGATGGGTCCCTGCGAGATGATCCTGCAGCCCGCGCCCACGCTCGTGTCCGCGCCGAGCGTGATCCCGCCCACCTTCGCCTGGATGGCCGCACCGCGGTTCACGATCACCCGATCCCCGAGGACCACGCCCTCGTCCCCGGCGCCGCGCCCGTCGATCAAGGCGTCATCGTCCAGGATGACCCCGTCGCCCAGGCGGATGCGCTCCGGATGCCGGATGGTCACGCGGCAGCCGAACACCACCTTCCGCCCGATGACCGGGAACAGGGAGCGCCACAGGGCGCCGCGCAGCGCCATCCCGAGCGCGCCGGGGATGGGGCCCAGGAAGGTGGTGAGCAGCTCGTACCGCACCAGGCTCCAGAAGCCGGGGCGGGCCAGGACCAGCTCCGCGTACCGCCGCAGCGGCGATCCCGAGCCGCCGTACAGGCGGTGGCGGATGAACTGCGCTTCGTCCAGACGGTTGCGCTCGGGGCGGTCCACGCGGGTCCTTTCGGGGCGCCGGAGCGGGCGCTCCGGGGCGAGGGCGGCTACCTCGCGATCTGCTATGATCTTCGACCCTCTTCCGGCCGATCCTGAGGCGGGCCGGAGGGCCCCTGCCGCGCCGGAGCCTATCGCACGGGGCGGCGACTGGCGAGCGTGGACCGCGACGCGCGCGGGCCGCGCGGCACCCCCCAACCGCGGCATCCGGAGCACGTCCGGACGGGAGTCCTGGTGAAGCCTGGGCGGATCCTGCAGATCGCCGTCAGCGTGGTGCTGCTGGTGGTGCTCGTCCGGTGGATCGACGGTCCTTCGTTCCTGCGCGCGGTCCGGGGCGCCGATCCCGGGCTGCTCGCCGTGGGGCTGCTGATCGCGCTGGCGAACCGCGCCCTCATGGCCCTCAAGTGGAACCTGCTCCTCGTGGCCCGGGACCTCCGCGTGGGGTGGTGGCGCGCGGTCCGCGTGTACTGGTCGTCCACGTTCCTCGGGCTGTTCCTGCCCGCCACGGTGGGCGCCGACGTCGTGCGCGCGGTGATGCTGTCCCGAAGCGAGTCGCGGCGCGCGGAGATCGTCTCGTCCATCCTGGTGGAGCGCTTCCTGGGGATGGTGGCGCTGGGGCTGTTCGGAGTGGTCGGCGCGGCGCTAGCCCCCGCGGTCCTCGGCAAGCTGGAGTTCGACCGGGGGAAGCTGCTCCTGCTCGCGTGCGCGGCCGCCGTCGCGGTGACCGCCGCGTTCGCGTTCTCGCTCACGGACGCGGCCGGCCGCCTGGCCGAGGGCGCGGCCGCGCGCTTCGCCGGGAAGCGGCACGCCGGGCGGATCGCCGAGGTCCTCGTGAAGGTGTTCCGGTCGTTCCGCGCGTACCGCGAGAACCGCGGCGCGCTCACGCTGTTCTTCGTGCTCACGCTGCTGGAGAACTTCTTCCCCATGGTCCGCGCGTACCTCGTGGCGCGCGCGATGCACGTGGACGTGCCGTTCCTGTTCTTCGCGGCCATGGTGCCCATCGAGCTCCTCGTCATCCGGCTGCCGCTCTCGGTGGACGGGTTCGGCATCCGCGAGGGGCTGTTCACGTGGTTCCTGGCGCAGCGCGGCATCGACGAGAGCCTGGGCTTCGCGGTGGGGCTCGTGAACCACGTGCTGTTCCTGCTGGCCGTGCTGCCGGGGGGCGTGATGCACTTTCTCGGCGAGCGCCGGCCGCCCGCCGCGGAGACGGCGCCCACCGGCGGCCCGGGACGATAGGAGGGGACGAGCGACGTGTGCGGAATCTGCGGGGTGGTGGATCCGGCGGGGGTGGACGAGGCGGGCCTCCGGCGCATGACCGACGCGATCGCGCATCGCGGCCCGGACGACGCGCGCGTGTGGGCGGACGGGATGGCGGGGCTCGGGCACCGCCGGCTGTCCATCATCGACCTCTCCGACGGCACGCAGCCGATGGCGAACGAAGACGGCGCCGTCCGCATCGCGTTCAACGGCGAGATCTACAACTTCCAGGACCTGCGTCCCGGGCTCACGGAGCGGCACACGTTCCGCACGCGCAGCGACACCGAGGTGATCCTGCACCTGTACGAGGACCTCGGCGACGCGTGCGTCACGCGCTTCCGCGGCATGTTCGCGTTCGGGCTGTGGGACGCGCGGCGCCGCCGCCTCCTCGTGGCGCGGGACCACCTCGGGCAGAAGCCCCTGTACTGGGTGCAGGACGGGGACCGCTTCGCCTTCGCGTCCGAGATCAAGGCGCTGCTGGCGTGGGACCCGTCCCTGCGCGAGGTGGACGAGAACGCGCTGCACGAGTACCTGAGCGTGCGCATCGTCACGCCGCCCCGCTCCATGTTCCGCCGCGTGCGCAAGCTCCCGCCCGGGCACACGCTCGTGTTCGAGGACGGCCGCGTCACGGTGGCGCCGTACTGGCAGCTGAAGTTCGAGCCGAAGCGCCGCGCCTCCCTCGCGGACACCGTGGACGAGCTGGACGCGAAGGTGAAGGAGACCGTGCGCTACCACCTCGTCAGCGACGTGGAGGTGGGCGCGTTCCTGTCCGGCGGGTACGACTCGTCCATCGTGGTGGGCATGATGGCGGGGCTCACGGGCGGCGGCTTCAAGACCTTCACGGGGGACATCCGCTACGGCGACTACGCCGAGGGCCCCTGGGCGGAGAACGTGGCGCGGCGGTACGGCACGGACCACCGCGTGATCGAGATCTCGCCGTCGTTCGTGCGCGGGCTGCCCGTGGTGGTGGACAAGCTGGACGAGCCGTCGGATCCGCTGTCGCTGTGCCAGTACCACCTGGCGGAGTTCACGCGTCGCGACGTGAAGGTGGCGCTGGGCGGCGAGGGCGGGGACGAGCTGTTCGGCGGCTACGACCGCTACTACGGCAACCTGTACGTGGACTACTACGCGCTGCTGCCGGCCGTGTTCCGGCGCGCGGTGATGGGCCCGCTGCTGGACGCGGTGTCCGGCGGCTCCTGGTACCGCAGCCTGGGGCACCGGCTGAAGTGGATGCACCACCTGGCCTTCCACGAGGGCGGGGAGCGGTACGCGAAGAGCCTGGGCTACTTCTACTTCTCGGAGGAGTGGCGGAACCGCGTGTACGCCGACGGGTTCCTGTCCCGGGTGGCGTCCTTCGATCCGGAGGGCACCATCAAGGAGCACTTCGACTCCGCGAACGCGAAGGAGCTGGTGGACCGCATGCTGCACTCCGACAGCCGCGTGCGCATGCCGGACCACCCGGTGATGATCCTGGACCGCATGACCATGGCCCACGGGCTGGAGGCGCGGTGCCCGTTCCTGGACCACGAGCTGGCGGAGTTCTGCGCGTCCATCCCGCCGGAGTACAAGGTGCGCGGGCGGGAGCTGCGCGTGATCGAGAAGGAGCTGGCGAAGCGGTACCTGCCCGCGGAGAACCTGGCGCGCTCGAAGCAGGGCTTCGCGTCGCCGCTCACGTACATCCTCGCCGACGAGTTCCGGCACCTGCACGGCACGCTGCTGGAGCGCTCGCACCTCGTGCGGGACGGCTACCTGCGCGCGGACGGGATCCGCACGCTCCTGCAGGAGCACCTCGGGAAGCGGCGGGACCACGGGCAGCGGCTGTGGTTGCTGTGCACGGCGGAGATCTGGTATCGCCTGTTCATGGACCGCGTGAGCCCCGACGCGCTCTCGGCCGAGCTGGCCGCGGGCGCCGCCGCGGCGTCGTGAGGCGCCGTTTCGCCGCGTCCCTCGGGGCGCTGGTCGTGCTGGGCTGTGCCGCGCCGGAGCCGCCCTTGCCGCCGCCCGACGGGCGCGCGCCGTACCCGCGAAGCCGCGTGCTGGGCCCGCTCGCGCCGGACTGGTCGCGGTACGTCACCCTCGCGCCCGGCTCGGACAACTGGCCCGTCACCTGGGCGGCCGACGACGCGCAGTACACGTCCTTCGGGGACGGCGGCGGCTTCGGCGGCACGAACGAGGAGGGGCGCGCGAGCCTCGGCGTCGCGCGCCTGGACGGGGACTACGACGGCTTCGAGGGCACGAACCTCTGGGGCGGCGTGGGCGGGACCGCGCCGGCCTTCGACGGCAAGAGCTACGGCATCCTCGCCGCCGGCGACGTGCTGTGGATGTGGGTAGGCCCCGGATCGGGCACGGAGTCGTACAAGGAGGCGCGTCTCGCGCGCTCCACGGATCGCGGCGCCACGTGGGAGCGCATGCGGTGGTCGTTCCCGGAGCGGACGCGCCTGGCCATGCCCACCTTCCTGCAGTACGGACGGGACCGCGCCGGCGCGCCGGACGACTTCGCGTACACGTACTTCATCCGCCGCGAGGACCGCGCCGACACGCTCGCGGTGCATCGCCCCGGGGCGGTGGACCTGGCGCGCGCGCCGATCGACCGCCTCGGCGAACGGGACGCCTGGGAGTTCTTCGCGGGCGACGCGACCGCCCCGGCCTGGACCACCGACGCGGACGCGCGCGTCCCGGTCTTCGAGGATCCGAACGGCGTGGGCTGGTGCGTCTCCGCCGTCCACCTGCCGCACCCCGACCGCATCGTGCTGTGCACGGAGCACGCGGCGTCGTTCACGTCGAACCTGGGGATGTTCGAGGCGCCGGCGCCGTGGGGACCGTGGTCCACGGTGGAGTACGGGGAGCGCTGGGGCGAGCCGCACGTTCCCGCGAAGGCCTTCTTCTGGACGTTCGCGCCCAAGTGGTCGACGGGGGAGGAGGTCGTCCTGGTGTTCACGGGCATCGAGGAGCTGGACGCGTGGTGCTCGGTGCCGGCGGTCTTCGGGGCGCCCTCCGCACCGTGACGGGTCGGACCTAGGGGCCGTCGGCCCGGAAGCGGGACTTCACGCGGCCCCACGTCTCCGCGGCCATCCCGCTCGAGGTGGCGGACGGCATGAGGACCGAAGCCGCGATCGGCTCCACGAACGGCGCGATCACGGCGTAGTCGCCCGTGAAGGGATCCTGCCAGCCGTCGCCCAGGCGCGCCGCGACGATGTCCAGCGAGGGCATCACCAGGATGAGGCTCTCGTACAGACCCCACGCGAAGTACGTGTCCGGGGGCGCGTCCAGTGTGCCGTCGGCGTTGGTCCACCAGAGCAGGCCGTAGTGCGCGGTGGCGTTCGGGTAGCGCGGCGGGTCGAGGTTCGGGAGCGCCGCGATCGAGGCATCGGCCTGGCCCATCTGCGCGATCCACGACGCCGGGACGAGCGGCACGCCCTCCCAGAGCCCCTGACGCAGGCAGAGGTAGCCCACGCGCGCCATCGCGTCGACGGACATGGACACGGCCGAGGCGATCTGGCGGCGGGGGATCCCCTGGATGGTGGGCTCGCGGTAGGCGTGCGGCGCCCACACGAACTCGCTGCCGGCCACGCCGATGGGATCCAGGATCCGCGTCTCGAGCACGTCGGAGAGATCCTGGCCGAAGCGCACGGTGAGGATGTCCCCCAGCCAGTCCGCGCCGCAGTTGCTGTACTGCCATGCGGTGACCGGCTCGTACAGGAAGTGCGCGTAGTCCGCGGGTCTCGGGAAGCCGCCGGAGTGCGTGGCCAGCGAGCGGACGGTGACCGATCCGATCCATCCCGTCGTGTCGTTCGACGAGGGCGGGACGGCCACCGTGGCCAGATGCGCCGCGGCGCTGTCGTCCAGCGCGAGGAGGCCGTCCCCCACGGCCAGCCCCAGCAGGAGCGAGCCGAGGGACTTCGTGGAGGACTTCAGCTCCAGCACGGCGTGGGTGTTCCCCCAGGACTCCACCACGTAGCCGGAGCGCACGATCAGCCCGGCCCCCCCGGAGTTCTGCGCGAAGGCGCGGGCCTGCGCGAGCAGCGCGGCGTCCATCCCCATCTCCTCCGGCGTGGCCGCGGCCCACGCGGGACCGGGATAGACCTGCGCGCCGGCCCCCTCCGGGAGCGCGCACGCCACCAGCAGGGCGGCGGCGAGCGCCGCGCCGGCCCTCACCGCGGCCGCCTCGTGAGCCCGGCCGCCTCGCGGACCCGCTCCAGCAGCGGTCGCGCGTGCGCGCGCGCGCGGACCGCGCCGTCCGCCAGCACGTCGGCCAGCTCGTCCGGGCGGGCCAGCAGCGCCTCGCGCCGCTCGCGCGCGGGGCCGAACGTCTCCTCCACCTTCGCGAGCAGCGCCTTCTTCGCCTCGCCGTAGCCCATCCCGCCGGCGCGGTAGCGCCGCTCCATCTCCGCGCGCTCCGCGGCGTCCGCGAACAGCCGGTACAGCGCGAAGACCGTGCACGTGGACGGGTCCTTCGGCTCCTCCACCGGCGTGGAGTCCGTCACGATCGACATCACGCGCTTCTTCATCTTCCCGGGCTCGTCGAAGAGGTCGATGGTGTTGCCGTAGCTCTTGGACATCTTCTCGCCGTCCAGCCCCGGCACCACCGCGGTCTCCTCCAGGATGTGCGGCTCGGGCACGCGCAGGAGCTCGCCCCACTCGTTGTTCACGCGGATGGCCAGGTCCCGGGCGATCTCCACGTGCTGTTTCTGGTCCTTGCCCACGGGGACGAGGTCGGCGTCGTACGCGAGGATGTCCGCCGCCATCAGCACCGGGTACGCGAAGAGGCCGTGGGAGGGCTCGATCCCCTTCGCCACCTTGTCCTTGTAGCTGTGCGCGCGCTGCAGCAGGCCCACGGGCGCGAAGCACGACAGGAACCACGCCAGCTCGTGGTGTTCGGGCACGTCCGCCTGGTCGAACAGGACGCTCTTCCCCGGATCCAGGCCGAGGGCCAGGTAGCTCGCGGCGATGTCCAGGATCCGCTCCCGGAGATGCGCCCCTTCACGGAGCGACGTGAGGGCGTGGTAGCTGGCGATGAAGAAGAAGCACTCGTGCGTCCGCTGCAGCTCCAGGAACTGGCGGATGGCCCCGAACCAGTTCCCCAGGTGGAGGGCGCCGGAGGGCTGGATTCCCGACAGTACGCGCACGGTCCTCTCCTTCGTCGCGAGGCGAGTCGCCGATTCTACGCGCAACGGCGCCCGCAGGGAACCCGTCGCGGGGTGCGCCGTTCCGGGAGTGGTTTGTCGCGCGGCGCGCGCCGCCGGCGGCACGCGCGCACTCCGCGGCGGATGCCCGCGGATCGCGTCCGGACACGCGTCCCCGCCGCGCGACATTGCAAACGCTCGGGTTCCCTTGCGTCGCTCGACCTGCTACGATCCGGCGACTGCCGGTTCCCCCCCGGAAGAGTCGCCCCGGCGCAGCGAGGCATCATGATCCGCGTGCGGCGATTCCCGGACCACGCCGGCCCCCCCCGGGGAGGCGCCGCGACCCTCGCGATCGCGGCGCTCCTCGCCGCGGGGCCCACGGCGCGCGCGGCGTTCACGGACGTCACCGCCACCCACACCGGGACCCCCGTGTGGGGCGTCACGTTCGGCCTCGCCTGGAGCGACTTCGACCGCGACGGGGATCCGGACGCTTTGGTCTGCCGGCACTACGAACGGCCCGTCATCTACCGCAACCACGGGGACGGCACGATCTCGTTCCCCGTGTTCCCGCCGCTGTTCGACTCCCCGGTGGACCATCACGGGCCGCTCGTCGCGGACCTCGACGAGGACGGGGACGCGGACATCTACCTGACCGCCGGCGCGGACGCCGGCTTCGGCGACTCCCTGAAGCGCCTGTACCGCAACGACGGCCTCGATGTGGACGGTCGCCTGTCCTTCGTGGACATCGGGCCCGAGTGCGGGGTCTCCGACCTCCTGGCCCGCGGCCGGTCGTCGTCCGGGATGGACGTGGAGGGCGACGGGGACCTCGACATCTTCGTGGCGAAGGCGTCGCGCGTGGCCAGCCCGAACTCGCTGTTCCTGAACGACGGGTCCATGCACTTCACGGACGTGGCGGCGAGCGCGGGGCTGGCGGACCACTTCGGGTGCGTGGGCGGCCTGTGGGCGGACTACGACGGCGACGGCGACCCGGACCTCCTGATCGGCGGCGAGGAGGAGGCGTCCTTCGAGACGCGGCTGTACCGGAACGAGGGGGACCTCACGTTCACGAACGTCACGGCGTCCGCGCTGCCCGGTCTGGGGCAGATCGCCGCCGCGTCCTGGGGCGACGCGGACAACGACGGCGACCCGGACCTGGCGATCGGCCTCGGCGATCGCGCGCTCTTCGACACCGTCACCTGGAACGCGGACTCGCTGCGGTACTTCTTCAACACGCGGTACGGGGACAACGGCCTCGACGGCATCGGGTTCCTCCAGACGGGGGACAGCGCCACCTACAACATCACGCAGGACGGCTTCTACCAGCCGGACTTCATCTTCATCTCGGCGTCGGCGTGGCATCCGTTCCTGTCGCCGTTCACGCTGCCCTTCGAGATCTTCAACGCGCCGATCTTCGCGCCGGGACAGACCCTGGCCACGTACATCTGGTCCGACAGCCTCTTCGGCGCGTGGCACATGCGATGCAACGCGCCGCCCGAGGCGGGGCACAGCTTCGCCGGCATCATCACGACCAACGGGGACATCACCGCGGTCGGTCCGGTGGCCATGGAGCCGTACGTGATCCCCGGCCCGCGCGGCACCCGGCTGTGGCGGAACGACGGCGGGGTCTTCACCGACGTGAGCGCCGCGGTGGGGCTGACGGACGCGGTGAACGTGCACGTCCTGGAGTGGGTGGACGTGGACCAGGACGGCTGGCTGGACCTGTACGTGGAGAACAAGGGGGACACGGAGGTGCTCAACGCGCCCAACGTGTTCTACCGGAACCTGCAGGGAGCGTCGTTCGCGGACGAGACGGCGGCCTACGGCCTGCAAGGGCCCGTGGGCGGTGGCCTCGGCGAGTCGTTCGCGTGGGAGGACTTCGACGACGACGGGGACCTCGACGTGATGCTCACCTCGGGCGCCGGCCCCCGGTTCCTCGCGGGGCTGGAGCGGGTGCGCCTGCTGCGCAACGACGGCGTCGCCGGCCTCCGGCTGCGCGTGGACCTCGAGGGCGTGCTCTCCACGCGGGACGGGTACGGGGCGAAGGTGACGTGCGTGACGCCGGGCGCGGGTCGCCAGGTGCGCTACGTGACCGGGAACACCTGGCGCGGGAGTCCCACGATGCTGGATCCGTACTTCGGCCTCGGCACGGACGGCGTCGCGGACTCCGTGATCGTGGAGTGGCCCTCCGGCGTGGTGGACGTGTTCACGGACGTCCCGGCCGGACGCGTGACGCTGACGGAGAGCGACCCCACGTTCGTGGCCGGTCCGGCCATCCCGGGTGCCGCGTCCGCGCTGCGGCTCACCGCCCACCCGAACCCGGCCACCGGTCGCACCGTGCTCTTCGCGTCCGGCCGGCGCGACGGGGAGCCGGCCTCCCTCCTGCTGCGCGACGCGGCGGGCCGGCGAGTGCTGGATCGCGCGCTCGCGCCGGGAGAGAACCGCGTCGCCTGGGACGGTCGCGACGCCCGCGGCCGCCCGGCCGCCGCCGGCGTGTACTTCGCCCGGCTGACCGAGGGCCGGCGCGCCACGGAGACGAAGCTGGTCTTCCTCGGCCGGTGAGTCCCGAGGCACCGCTTCCAGGACGCCCCGCTAGTTCTCGTCCGCGCCCAGGTCGAACTGCAGGGCGGAGCCCGGACGGCTCTGCCCGTCCACGTCGCGGGACTGGTCCCCGAAGAGGTCCGCATTCAGGAAGAGCGGGTCGCCGCGGTTCACGGCCGGATTCGCGCCGCCGGACGCCAGCGGGGAGATCAGGTGGAAGTCCGCCTGGTCCACGTTCACGAACATGTCCGCGAGCGCCACGCCGGAGGCGAGGCGGTTCCCGTACAGCGTGCCGGGCTCGCCGTTCACGAAGTCCGAGGAGTTGAGCTGCGTCTCGTCGGCGGGGTCCGCGCCGTCGAAGTTGTCGTACGGGGGCGTGCCTGCGGAGACGAAGAGGTTGCCGAGCATCCAGGACGGATCGGCGTCCGCGGAGTCCTCCGCGATCGCGTGGCGCTCCGCGCTGCCGCGCGTGAGCAGGATGTTCCCGCCGAGCGCCGGCCGGCCGGCGCGGATGCGCACCGCCGCGGCGATGTCGGCGGTCACGCCGCCGGAGAGCTGGGCGCAGATCGTGTTGAAGCCCAGCCGCACGGTGCCCGTGGTCTCGATGTCCACGCCCGAGCACGACTGCCCGGCCCAGCCGCCGTCGATGAACGACGCGGTGGCGAGCAGCGACGCCGAATCCCGGACCTCGATGCCCCGCGCGTGCGCGTGCACCGGTGATCCCGTCCCGTCCCGGCCGCCGTGCACGCGGCAGCGCGCCGCCTGGACGTCCGACGCGCCCCGCACCCGCAGCGCCGTCCCGCTCCCGGAACGCCGCGCCTCGAAGGTGCAGTCCGCGAAGATCACGTTCGCGTCCAGCACGTCCGCGGCCACGCCGCCGCCGTTGCGCGCGTCGAACTTCACGCGCGACAGGAGCGACGTGCCGATCGACGAGTTCCGCACCTCGAGCGGCACGTCCGCGCCGGCCGGACGCACCCACGTCTCGTACGCGGCGCCCTCCTCGAAGAACGTCTCCGGGTTCAGCCCGCCGAAGATCGACCGGTCCGGGCCGTCGATCACGATGGGGGAGTCGTACACGCCCGCGGAGAGGAAGATGGCGCCCCCGCCCGCGGTCCGGATCATCGCCTCCGCCAGCGTGCGGATGGCGTTCTCCGGGGAGTCCCCGGTGCGGGCGTCGTCCCCGTGCACCGAGTCCACGTACACCCCGGAGGGATAGGCGACGTCCACGGTCACCGTGGCGGTGACCGTGCCGTGCGGGTTGCTGGCCGAGAGCGTGTAGGTGCGCGGGCCCACCGGCCGGACGGACAGC
Source organism: uncultured Gemmatimonadota bacterium (assembly GCA_964571855.1). Lineage (GTDB taxonomy): Bacteria > ARS69 > ARS69 > ARS69 > ARS69 > CAYYFX01. Next base: position 14,364 of record CAZNDO010000029.1, on the reverse strand, counting down.
GCACCCTGCGCCGGCGGGGACAGCGGCCCGACCTCCGGCGCGACCGAAGCCGCCGAGGCGCCGGCGATGCGCCACCGGAGCTGGGTCCACTCCCCGTGCAGCAGGCTCGTGTCCGTGGCCACGAAGTACTCCACCACGGGCGGCCCGTCCGGCACGGGATCGGGGCCGGCCGGGTCGGCGGAGTCGGAGCACCCCGCCAGGGGCGACACGAGGGCGAGCAGCCAGGCGAGACGTCTCACGGGGGTTCCTCGGCAATCGGGTGGAGGGGGGCGCTCCCGTCCGAATATAGGCTCCGCCGGGGCGGTTCCGCCACTTGGCGCGAGCGTCGCCGATGCCGAAAACCGGTGCTAGAATGTGGCTTCGAAGCTCCCCGCGACTGCCGCGGACCACCACCCCTCGCCTGGGACATCCCGTGAAGCGGACCTCCGCGTTCGTCGCACTCGGCCTCGCGCTCCAGCTCGCCCTGGCGCCCGTCACGGTCGCCACGGACCTCGGCGACCGCCTCGTGCACCTCCGGGTCGAGACGTGGGACGCGGCCGCCGGCCCGGGCGTCCCGCCGGACGAGGCCCGCCTCGCTCCGGGGGCGTGGGTGGTGGTGCTCGAAGGACCGCAGGGGAGCGGCACGGCGGATGCGCTGGAGGCGGCCGGCGGGCGCGTGCTGGGGTACGTCCCCTCGAACGCGTGGCTCGTCTGGGGCGACGCGGAGGATGCGCGGCGCATGGGGCAGGCGGCCGGCGTGCTCCGCGTGGAGCCGTACCGCGCGGCCTGGAAGATCTCGCCGGAGATCGCGCCGCCGGGTGCGCGCGCGGAAGCCGCCGCGCGCTACTTCGTGGAGATCTGGCCCGGGGAGAGCCCCGCGGCGGCGGCCGACCGCGTGCGCGCGGCCGGCGCCGAAGTGCTGCAGGTGGTGGACGGCTTCGGCCTGCGGCGCCTCGTGGTGCGCGCGGACCGGGCGGCGCTGCCGCGGATCGCCGCCATCCCCGCGGTGCAGTGGATCGAGGACCTCCCGCGCCCCACGCTGCGGAACGACACGGTCCGCTGGGTCATCCAGTCCGACAACGCGGCCACGATGGCGGTCCCCCTGTACGACCGCGGGCTGTTGGGCGATGGCGAGATCATCGGCCACATCGACGAGCCGCCGTACCTGCCCAGCTGCTACTTCCGCGACGACACGGACAACACGCCGGGGCCGCTGCACCGCAAGGTGGTGGCGCTGCGCCGCGTGAACCCGCCCTCCACCGGGGCGCACGGCACGCACACCGCCGGCACGGCCGCGGGCGAGAACGTGGACCCGGGCTTCCCGCAGCATCGCGGCATGGCGCCGAAGGCGAGGCTGTCCTGCAGCAGCTACTACGACCTGCACGGCGCCACCGGGGATACGGTGGCGTCGAACCTCGCGGAGTTCTTCGCGCTCGCGCACGCGGACGGCGCGCGGATCCACACGAACAGCTGGGGCGACGACACGCGCTTCGACTACACCGCGTGGTGCGTGGACATCGACACGTTCTCGCGGCAGCACGAGGACGACCTCGTGGTGTTCTCGGCCACGAACCTCGCCACCCTGCGGACGCCGGAGAATGCGAAGAACTGCCTCGCGGTGGGGGCCACGCTGCGCCCGCCGAGCCAGGGCGTGCGCTCCTCGGGCGGCACCGGACCCACGGCGGACGGGCGGCGGAAGCCCGAGGTGTACGCGCCGGGGCGGGACACGCGATCGGCCCTGGTGGGGGAGTGCGCGACCGGAGCGAGCACCGGCACCAGCATGGCCGCGCCCGCCGTGGCGGGCGGCGCCGCGCTCGTGCGCGAGTACTTCCGCCGCGGGTTCCACCCCACGGGATCGCCCTGGCCCGCGCACGAGCGCATCCCCACCGGCGCGCTGCTGAAGGCGGTGGTGATCAACAGCGCCGTGGACATGACCGGCGAGGTCGGCTACCCGAGCAACGTGGAGGGATGGGGCCGAATCCTCCTCGACGACGCGCTGTACTTCCCCGGGGACGCGCGGCGGTTGTGGCTGCGCGACGTGCGTCACGCCCAGGGGCTGGGCACGGGGCAGCAGGACGTGTGGCGCTTCGAGGTGGCGTCCTCCGCGCAGCCGCTCAAGGTGACGCTGGTGTTCGTGGACCAGCCCGCGGCGCCGGGTGCGGGCCTCACGCCGGTGAACGACCTGGATCTCGAGGTGCAGGGGCCGGGCGGATTGTACCGCGGGAACGTGATCGACACGCTGACCGGCCAGTCGCTCACCGGCGGCTCGCCCGACGCGCTGAACGACGTGGAGCGCGTCCTGCTCGCGGCGCCGCCGCCGGGCGAGTACACGGTGCGCGTGCGCGGCGCGTCCGTGCCGCTGGGCCCGCAGGGGTACGCGGTGGTGGCGAACGGCGCGCTGTCCCCGCGGGACTTCGTGACCGCGCCGGCGCCGGACGACGACCACGCGGGCGCCGCACCCGCGGCGCGCGCGGCGGTGACGGCCCCGCTCGTCCTGGATCGCCCCGTGCCCAACCCGTTCCGCACGTCCACCACCGTGCGCTTCGCGCTGCCCGAGGCGGGCCCGGTGGACGTGGCAGTGTACGACCTCGCGGGCCGGCGCGTGCGCGCGCTGGTGGCGGCGTCGCTGGACGCCGGCGAGCAGCGCATCACGTGGGACGGGCGCGACGACGCGGGCGCGCGCGTGAGCGCCGGCATCTACTTCGTGCGCCTGAGCGCCGCGGGCGGCGAGCGCCTCGTGAAGACCGCCCTGCTACGGTGACCGCCCGGCGCCGGCTCGCGGATGCCGGCGTGCTGCTGGCGGGATGCATCGCCGCGCTCGTCCTCGGCGAGCTCCTGCTCGGCACGTTCTGGCCGCAGCATTCCGACGTCACGCTCGGCATGTTCGAGCAGGATCCCGCCGCCGGCTACCGGCTCCGCGGCGCGTACCGCAACGAGATCCGCGTCCCGGAGTACCGGACCGTCGTGCGCACGGACGCCGAAGGGTACCGCGTCGCGGACGACGAGCCCGCGCGCCCGGACGGCGCGGTGCGCGTGCTGGCGATCGGGGACTCGTTCACGTTCGGCGTGGGGGTCGACGCGGAGAACGCGTTCCCGGCGGTGCTGGAGCGGAGCCTCGCCCGCGGCGCCGGCGCATGGCACGTGCGCAACGGCGGGGTCGGCGGCTACGGCCCGCTGCGCTCCGCGCACGCGCTCTTCTCGCGACAGGGGGACTGGCGTCCCGAGATCGTGGTCCACGCGATCTACGTGGGCAACGACCTGGAGGACTCGGATCCGGCCACCTACCGCACGAGCCCCGAGGTCCGCGACGGCCGCATGGTCACGCCCGGCCGCCATCCGTTCGCGCGCGCGCGGATGTTCCTGCGGACGCGCTCCCACCTGTACGCGTTCCTGCGGCAGCACTGCTACGGGCTGTACCGCGCCACGGGGCTGTGGCAGCGGAGCCAGTACGTGGATCCCGTGGGACTGGCGGAGTGGCCGGCCCGCATCCGCGACGTCACGTGGCCGGCCGGACGCGGGGCCGTGGCGGACATCCGCGACTGGGCGGCCGAGCGCGGCGCGCGCTACCTCGTGGTCCTCGTGCCCGCGCGCTGGCAGGTGGACGACGGCGCGTGGCAACGCTACCGCAAGGCGTGGGGTCTCCCGGATGACGCGTTCGATCGCGAGCACGCCCAGCGCGAGGTGCTGGCGGCGCTGCAGGACCTCGGCGTCCCGGCGCTGAACCTGCTGCCCGTGATGCGTCGCGCGCAGGCGGACGGGGTGCCGCCGTACTACTCGCTCGATCCGCACTGGAACGCCACCGGGCACCGGCTGGCGGCGGAGGCGATCCGCGCGAAGGTGGAGTCGCTCGGCTGGGTAGGGCCCGAGGGCCACCCGCGTCGTGCGCTCGCGCAGACGGACGCGACGCGCGCGGCGGGCTGAGCCGGGCGTCCCGGACGCGGTCCTAGTCCGGGATCGGTCGGCCGCCGCGCTGCGCCGAGGACCGGCGCGCCACATCCCGGGTTCCGTCCACCAGCCGCGCCGCCCGCGCGGCCGCCAGCGCTGGCGCCGCCTCCGGCATGTGCAGCGCGAAGACCCACTCGCGGGACAGCACGGTCCGGCTGCCCAGCACCCAGCTGCCGTGCGCTCCCGCGAAGACGAAGGCGCGCGTGCGCCGCCGCGGATCGTGCAGCGTGCGCGCGCTGCCCCGCGGCGACGTGACCGCCATCCCCGCCGCACCCAGCAGCGTGGTCGTCGTGGACGTACGCAGGCCGAGGTCGTCCGAGGAGAGCGCGCGCCACACATCGGCCCAGGCGTGCGGCGCGGCCGCGGTCTCCCCGCCGCGGTCCGTCAGTCCCAGCGCCGCGGCCCGCGCCCGCAGCGCGGCCGCCCCGACCCGGTCCCGCGCGTCCGCGGCCCACGCGTCGCAGTCGAACGCCAGGCCCTCCATGAGGTCCGGCTCCCCGTGGCCGCCGTCCGCCCAGCAGGTCGAGTCGCACCGGACGTGCCGCGCGGGATCCAGGATGCCGCTCTCCAGCCCCTCCAACGCCAGCAGCAGCCGGACGAGCCCGTCCGTAGGCGCGCTCTGGTCCTCCGGGCCCTCGGCGCGCAGGACCTCGCCGGAGTCCCCGTCGAGCAGCACGAAGCCGTGGGTGGGCACACCCTCGTCGGGGAAGTGGTCGCCGAGGGCGGGCAGGTCGCCGGGGGCATCGCTCCCGGACCGATCGTCCGCGACGGTCGCCCCCGCGGAGGGCAGGATCGCGGCGAGGATCGCCGCCGTGAGGGTGCGCGCCGGGAAGGCCATTCCCGGGACTTTACACCGCGCGCGCGGCCCCGGAGAATCCGGGATTCCCCGCCCCGGAGAGAAGCATGGCGTTCCCTCCCGTGATCCACGACGTCGTGGAGTCCGTGCGCTTCGGCCGCACGCTGTTCGCGGAGATCGCGCCGCCGCCCGCCGAGGGCCGGTGCCGGTACTGTCGCGGGCTGCTGGCGGAGGGCGCGACCCTTCCTTCGCGCGCGCACTTCAGCGATCCGGGGGCGGCCGTGCGCGCCATCCTCGCGCCGTTGGACCGCGGGGCGTCCGTGGAGTCCATCGTCCTGGGCGGGGCCGGCGAGCCGCTCCGCCACAAGGGCCTCGGCGCCATCCTCCGCCGGATCCGCACCCAGGTTCACCTCGGCGCGGTCGTGCTGACGAACGGCGTGCTGCTCCGCGACCGCGACGTCCGCCGCGAGGCGGCCGAGGCCGGCCTGCTCGTCGTCTGGCTGCCGGCCCTGCAGGACCGATCCGAGCCCGGCGACGCCTACGCGCGGGAGCAGGCATGGGAGCGGCACGTGGAGACGATCGCGTCCCTCAAGCGCGAGTCGTCCGTGGCGGTGGCCCTGGAGCTCCCCGTGCGCCCGGGGTTGAACGACAGCGAGGCGTCCCGCATCGCCTGGAAGCAGGCCGTGACCCGCATCCGTCCCGAGCGCGTCTTCGTCATCGGCGCGCCGGGCGCGGACGATCCCGAGACGCCCGCGGCACTCGAGGAGATGCGCAAGGCCCTCGGTCGCCGCGCGGGCGCGTTCCTGGATGACGGCACGATCGTCGACCGCCGGTGCTTCTGCGGGATCGTCGACGCGCCGCGCCGCGAGGCGGACGCGGCGGGCGAGACCGCCGCGTAGCCCGCATCGCGCGGCGTGCCGCGGCCATCAGCGCCGGCGCGGGAAGAACGGCGGGCGCTCCTCCGGCGCCGGCGGGACGTACGGCGGCGCGAAGGTGCGCCGCGGCTCCGGCGGCCGCGCGGCGGGCGGCGCCGGCACGGGCGCCGGCTCGTCCGCGGGCGCCGCGTCGAGGCGCGACAGCGCGCGCAGCCACCCCGGCACCAGCCATCCGATCACGAACGCGAGCGCCACGAACGCCGGCGTGACGCCGAGCAGCGGGTGCACGGGCAGCCAGCGCGTCCCGCGCAGCGCGAACACGGCGGCGAGCGCGGCGGCGGGCGCGATCGCGGCGGACAGCGCGGGGTCCGCCTCCCGGGCGCTCCGGCGCCGGCGCAGCGACTCGCGCAGCAAGGCGCCGAGCAGCGCGGCCAGCAGGGTCTCGATCGCCACGCCGCGGCCGCGCCGGAGGAACGGGCCGGCCGCCTCGCGCAGCGCGTCCCGCGTCTCGGCGCGGAAGACCTCGGCCGCCGCCGCCGTCTCGGTCCGCTTCTCGTCCAGCGCGTCGCGCAGATCGCGCGAGAGGCGGAGCAGCTCGCGGCGCTGCGCGGAGTCGTCCACGCGCAGCGCATCCGGCGGCTCCTCCAGGCGGATCTCCAGCAGGCGCGCGAAGCGGGAGATCGTCTCGCACGGACGCCCGGCATCCGGGTCGGCGAGGGCCGCCAATTCGTCCGCATCCGGCGGCGGGAACACCACGAGGAACCCGCCGAGGCGAAGCCCCGTCACGCCCTCCTCGAAGATCTCCACGCGGGCCCCGGCCTCGGCCGCGCGGCGGGCCAGCGCCGCGTTCGCCGCGTCCACCGCGCGGTCGAGCCGCACGAAGGCGGCGCGCGCGTCGTCGATCGCGGGGACGCCCCACTCCTCCACCGCGTCCGGCCAGCCGTGGATCGCGAGCCGCCCGGACTCCGCGGACACGTACACGTGCACGGAGTCCACGGCGCGAGCCACGGCCCCCGGCAGCGGCAGCGCCGGCGCCGCCACGCGCAGCGCCGCCCACGCCCCTGCCACCAGGAAGAGGGCGGGCCGCACGGGGAAGCGGGGGGGAGCGGGGTCGTTCGCCATCGGGCATCCGGGGTGCAGGAGCAGGGTGTCGTCGCGTGTCCTACGAGGATACCGGAACGCGGGCCCGCGCGGGGAGCCCGCGCGCCCGCCGGGCCGTCAGCGGCCGGCGGTCTCCGCGCGGTGCTCGGCCACGATCCGGTCGATCTCCGCATCCGTCAGCACCGTGGCCGATCGCTTCGCGGCGGCGAGGATCCGCTCCACGAGGGCGTCGTCCGCGGGAACGCCGCGGCTCTCCAGGGCGAACACCACGTTCGACTTGCCGCTCATGAAGCCGATCTCGACGCGCTGGTGCAGTCCCACCATTCCGGCCGGCACGCCGGAGTACACCTGGTCCGCCAGCGCCTCCTTGCCCTTGCGGCGGGCCTTGAGGATCGCGGCGGCGTGCACGCCCGTCGACGTGCGGAACGCGTCCTCGCCGAAGACGGGGTAGTTGAACGGGATGGGGATGCCGGTGGCTTCGGACACGGCGCGCACGTAGTCCCCGAGCTTCGAGAGGTCGCGGTCCAGGATGCCCTCGAGCCGCAGGTTCACGAGCAGGAGGTCCATCTGCGCGTTGCCGCAGCGCTCGCCGACGCCGAGCGCCGTGGCGTGGATGCGATCCGCGCCCGTGGCCAGCGCCATCATGCAGTTCGGGATGGCGAGGCCGCGGTCCGAGTGGCCGTGCCAGTCCACCGCCACGCCGCCGCCGCAACGGTCCACGATGCCGCGCACGAACTTCAGGAGCGCGCGCACGCCGATGGGCGTGGCGTGTCCCACCGTGTCCGCCACCACGATGCGCTTCGCGCCCGCGCGTATGGCGCACGAGTACAGCGCGTCCAGGGACTCGGGGTCCGCGCGCGTGGTGTCCTCGGTCACGTAGCACATGGGGATGCCGTGCTCGACGCCGAAGCGGACGGCGTCCTCCGTGAGCTTGAGCAGCCGGTCGATGCCCCAGCCTTCCGTGTACCGCCGGATCGCGGAGGAGCCGAGGAAGGCGCACGCCTCCACCGGGATGCCCGCGCGCTCGCTGATCCCCAGCACGGGCTCCAGGTCCGCCACCAGGGTGCGGACGGCCACGTTCGGCGAGATCCCCAGCCGCGCGTCGGCGATCTCCCTCGCCAACCGCTCGATGTCCTCCACGGCGCGCACGCCGGCCCCGGGGAGGCCCAGGTCCGCGGCATCCAGCCCCAGGTCGTTCATGAGGTGCAGGATCCGCAGCTTCTGCTCGATGGACGGGTCCCGCACGGACGGGGACTGCAGGCCGTCGCGCAGGGTCTCGTCGTTCAGCTGGAAGCCCGGCGTCGTGCGGAAGACGAAGCCGTCGGCGTGGTTCCAGTCGTGGATCAGGTCCTGTTCGCGCGGCTCCAAGGGCGCCTCCGGGAAGCGGAGGCCGAGTCTAACCCACGGCCCGGCCCGGGGCGAGTTGGCGTCAACTCCCGGCGCGAGCGCGCCGATGGGACGGACGACGGGAGGGCGTCCGTGACGATCCGCATCCTGGAAGAGCGCCCGGTGGCCGGAGGCGAGCGCTTCGCCGCCGTGATCGGGCCGGACCCGCGGTTCCGGCGGTTCACGCGCGCGGCCCTGGGCGCGGCGCTCCTGGCCGTGGCCGTGGAGGTGCTGCGCGCCCCGGGCAACCTGCCGCCGGCGGGGAGGCTCGCGCTGGCGCTGACCCTCTTCGGCGCGTCCGTGACCTCCGCCTGGCTCTCCGGAGGGGCGGAGCGGCTCGTGGTGGAAGGCGGGATGCTGGGACTGCAACGGGCCGGCGTCCTCGACGACCGGGGCCGGGCGCTCGCGCTGGGCGATCTGCGGGACGTGGCCGATCCCGACGTGCGGCTCGGCACCGCCTGGGGCGGGTTCCTCCTCGTCACAAACCGGGAGACGTTCCGCGTGGGCACGCGGCTCTCGGCGGCGGACGCCCGCTGGCTGGCCGACACGTTGCGCCGTCACGTCGCCGCGCGTCCCGCGGCGCCGGCCCCACTGCTCGCCCCGGAAGGAGCCGCCGCATGCCGCGACCGCTGAGCGTCCTCGTCGTGGATGACGAGGAGGACATCCGCGACCTCGTCTGCGAGATCCTGGAGACGGCCGGGCATCGCGTGGTCGCGGCGGCGAACGGCGCGCGCGCGCTCGAGCTGCTGGACGCCGGGACCTTCGACCTGATGCTGTGCGACGTGGGGATGTACCCCATGTCCGGGTGGGACGTGGTTTCCGCGGCCCGCACGCGCGACCCGCACCTCGGCATCGCGCTGCTCACGGGCTGGGACGCCACGCTGCCGCAGGAGCGGATCGCCGCGGCCGGCGTGGACGTGGTGCTGGGCAAGCCGTTCCAGGTGGACCGGATCCTCGGCGTCGTGGACGACCTCGGCGGGCGCCGCGGCGGGACGAAGCGCTAGCCGGACGCGGCGGCTACGCGCGCGACTCCTGCGCCGCGCCGGCCTCCTTCTCCAGGATCCCGCGCACGAACTGCGCCGCGCGCTCGGCTGCCGCGGTGGTCCGCGCGAGCGCATCCTCCGCGCGCCGCCGCACGCCGGCCGCCCACTCCGGCTCGTCCGAGCCCGCGAGGTTGATGAGCACGTTGTAGTACGCGCCCTCCGCGCACGCGCGCGCGGCCAGTGCCGCCACGCCCCCGTCCGAGCGGGACGACGGGTTGCCGTCCGCGGCCACGGCCGCCGCCAGCTCCGCCGCGCGGCACGATCGCTCCAGCACGCCGAGCGGCACCTCGGTGGCGAGCCGCGTGGCCGCGCGCACCGCGGCGTCGCGCGCGGCGGTCTCGTCCGGCGTCCCCTTCGGCCGGCGCGCCGCCGCCTGCAGCGCGAGGAACGCGTCGTTGTCGCGGTCGATGTCCGCGGTGAACGCGTCCTTCAGCGCCTGCGCCTCCTCGCCCACGTCCTTCATGCGCTCCCACGCGCCCTCGCAGCCCTTCCGGCCCACGGTGAGCGCGGCCACCATGGCGGCGAGCGCGGCGGCGAGCGACCCCATCAGCGCGGCCGCGCTGCCGCCGCCGGGGGCGGGGCTGTCCGCGGAGAGCTCGTCCGCGAACGCGGCCACGCTGCGGTCCACGAGCAGGCCCTTCCGGCGCAGCTTCCACTCCAGGATCTTCTCGTGCGGATCGAAGGCGAAGAGGTCCGACAGGCCGAGGCTGCGCACGGCCGCGTGCACGAGGTCCTTCTCCGGGACGCCGGCCGTGCCGCCCTGCTTGCGTAGGTAGTGGCGGCCCGCGCGGCGGATGGCCTCCATGGGGACGAGGCCCACGATCTCGCTGCCGGTGACGCGCAGCCCGCGGCGCGCGGCCTCCTCGGAGAGCGCGTCGAACACGTCGTGCAGGCCCGTGACGCGGTAGTCCGTGAGGTTGATGGAGATCTGCGCCAGCCCGTGCTCGGGCAGCGTCCATCCGACCGCGCGGCACTCGCGGAAGCGCCCCGGCACCATCACGAAGTTCCCCGCGTCGTCCTTGACGGCCTTGCCGCTCGCGTCGCGCTTGCGGCGACCGGCCTCGCGGATCTCCAGCGCGAGGTCGTGCGCCGCGGCCTTCGCGCGCGTGTTCAGGTTGACGTTGTAGGCGATGAGGAACTCGCGCGCGCCGATCGCCGTGGCGCCCGTGCCGCGCGGGAACTCGAAGGGGCCGAAGTCCGGCTGCCACTCCGGCTTCCCGGCGCGCGCGGCCAGTCCCTCGTACTCGCCGGAGCGCACGTCCGCGAGGCTCACGCGCGCCGGCGTGGCCGCCGCGCGGCCGTACAGGTACACCGGGATGTCGAGTTCGTCGCCCACGCGCCGGCCCAGGCGCCGCGCCAGCTCCGCGCAGTCCTCCATGGTGACGCCGGACACGGGCACGAAGGGGCAGACGTCCGTGGCGCCCATGCGCGGGTGCGCGCCGCGGTGCGCCGCCATGTCGATCCGGCGCGCCGCCTCCGCGATGCCGCGGAACGCGGCCTCCGCCACGTCGTCCGGCGCGCCCACGAGCGTGACGACCGTGCGGTTCGTGTCCGCGCCCGGGTCCACGTCCAGCACGGTGACGCCGGCCACGCCGGCCATCGCGCCGACGATGGCGTCGATCTTCGCCCGGTCCCGTCCCTCGCTGAAGTTCGGGACGCACTCCACGATCCGGTCCATGCGGGGTCCCTACGACTCGCGCGCGACGGGGAGGGAGGCGTCATCCGTCTCCCGGGCCTCGAGGACGCGGCGCGCGTGGGCGACCTCGACGTGGCGCCGGACGTCGTCGTAGTCGTCCGCGCGCAGGCCCCCGGGGATGCGCTCGGCCAGCGCTTCCGGGGCGTTGAACAGGATAGGCACGTCCGCGCTGCGGAGGATCCGCTCGTCGTTCCACCCGTCCCCGATGGCCACGAGCAGGAAGCCGAGGTCCTTGAGGGACCGCGCCACCCGATCCTTGCGGCCGCGGATGCGCAGGCGGTAGTCCCGGATCAGGCCGGTCTCGTCGGTCACGAACGTGTTCGCGAACAGGTTCCACCCGCCCATCCGGAGCACGATCCCCTCGGACAGCTCGTGGAAGGTGTCCGACGCGATCATCACCTGCCCCCTGGTGCGGAGCCACGCCAGGAGCTCCACGGCCCCGGGGTACGGCTGGACGGCGGAGGCAATCTCCTGCAATTTGGGGAGGCGCAGTTCGTGCCGCCCGAGGATGTCGATCCGCCGCTGCATGAGGCGTGCGAAGTCGGGCTCGTCGTGGGTCGTGAGCGCGAGCTCCGGAATCCCGGTTTCCCGGGCGATCTCCGCCCAGACCTCCGGGATCAGCACGCCCTCCAGGTCGGTGACGATGATCAAGGGGGTCCTCCCGGGGGTCCTGCGAGGAATCGCGAAGTGTAGCAGGTCCTCCCGTTCCTCAGGGGATTTCCGCGCCCGATCGTGGTATGCTCCTGCGGCTTGCCCGCCCCGTGCAAATCCGCCGAGGGCGAGGCCCGAAACCGTCCCCGAAAGAACCGAACCCAAAGAAGGACAGCCGATCATGGATTCCAGGCCCGACGACGAGACCGTGAAGCCCGCCGAGACCCCCGCTCCGGAGGCCGCGTCCGCGGCACCCGAAGCCGAGGCTCCGAGTCCGGCGGAGGCGGGCGGTGCCGCGTCGGAGACCGACGGGTCCGCCGCCGCGGAGGGCGCGGCCGTCATGCAGGCGGCGGTGGCCGAACTCCCGAAATCCGGTGGCCCCCCGGAGCCGCGGAAGGGCGGCCCGATCCGGGGGAAGATCGTGAAGCTCGGGGAGGAGGGCGCCTTCGTGGACTTCGGCGGCCGGGAAGAGGCCTTCCTGGATCGCAAGGAGATCACGGACGCGGAGGGCAAGCTCACGCACGACGTGGGCGCGGACGTGCGCGGCACGGTCCTCTCGGTCGAGGGCGGCGTGAAGATGTCCCTGAAGGCGGCCGGCGGGAAGCCGGGGGCGCACGCGGGGAACATCCCGGCGCTGCTCGATGCGGCCAAGACGGGGGCGCCCGTGGAGGGCAAGGTCACCGGCGTGAACAAGGGCGGGCTCGTCGTGCAGATCCTGGGCGTGCGCGCCTTCTGCCCGTTCTCGCAGATCGACCGGCACTGGGTGGAGGATCCCTCCGTCTTCGTCGGCCAGAAACTGGCGTTCCGCGTGTCCTCGGCGGATCCGAAGGGCCGGAACGTGGTCCTCTCGCGGCGCGTGCTGCTGGAGCAGGACTCGAAGGAGAAGGCCGAGGACCTGCGCAAGGACCTGGCCGTCGGCAAGGTGCTCAAGGGTACCGTCGTCCGGCTGCGTCCCTTCGGCGCGTTCGTGGATCTCGGCGGCATCGACGGGCTGATCCACGTCTCGGAGATCAGCCACCGGCGCATCAAGGACCCGTCCGAGGTTTTGAAGGTGGGCCAGGAGGTCGAGGTCAAGATCCGCAGCGTGGACAACCTGGGTCGTCCGGACGAGCGGATCGGGCTCTCGATGAAGGAACTGCAGGGGGATCCGTGGACCACGGCCGCGGGCGCGCTGAAGCCCGGCGAGAAGGTGCGGGTGAAGGTGGTCCGGCTCGCGGAGTTCGGCGCGTTCATGGAAGTGGCGCCGGGCATCGACGGTCTCGCGCACGTGTCCACCCTGGCGGACCACCGCGTCGGGCATCCGTCCGAGGTGCTCGAGGTCGGGCAGGAGCTGGAAGTGTGGATCGTGTCGGTGGATCCGGGCACGAAGCGCATCTCGCTCTCCGTCGTGGATCCCGCCACGCGCGGCGCGCGCGGGGACCGCGGGCCGCGGGACGAGGAAGGCGGCGGCGGTGGCTGGTCCGGCGGCGGCGATATGGCCTGGGGCGCCCCGGACAGCGGCAAGGAAGGCGGCCGCGGCCGGCGGGATCGGGATCGCGGCGGACGCGGCGGCCGGGACCGCGGCCGGGACGGCGGGCGCCGGGATGGCGGCCGGCGGGACGGCGGCAGCGGCGGACGCCGGGACCAGTCGTGGCGCGAGGACTACGACCGCGGCTACCGCGGCGGCGGGGACGGCGGCATGACCTCCATGCAGGAAGCGTTCGAGCGGATGCGCGAGCGGAACTGACCTTCGGCGCGCGCACTCGAACGATCGGCACGGGAGCGGGGCGGGCCTTCGGGAGCCTGCCCCGTTCCACGTCCGGGCGGTCGTCCGCTCGGTCCGGCAGCGGCCGGCCGCGGCCCGCGGCTCTTGACGCGGCCCGCCGGCGCGGGCACCATCCCGGCTTCCCACCCGACGGAAGGAACGCATGACCCCGCCCACCACCCCGGAGGCCGCGCTCCGGCACGCCGGCGACGCGCCCGCGCGCGCCGCGGTGGTGCCGGCGCTCGTCGAGCTCGCGAAACCGCGGCTCCTGTCCCTGGTGCTCGTCACCACGGGCCTGGGCTACCTGCTCGCCGGCGGGCCCGCCACGGACTGGGTCCGGTTCCTCGCCACGGTGGTCGGGACCGCACTCGTGGGCGGCGGCGCGAACGGGCTGAACCAGTGGGCGGAGGTCGCGCGGGATGCGCGCATGCGCCGCACGCGCAATCGTCCGCTCCCCACGGCGCGGGTCACTCCGGGGCAGGCGTTGGGCTTCTCTTTCGCCCTTACGGTGGCGGGACTCGTCCTCCTGGCCGCGTGGACGAACGCTCTGACCGCCGCGCTCGCGGCGGCGTCGTGGGCCGTGTACCTCCTCGCCTACACGCCGCTGAAGCCGCGCACGCCGCTGAACACGATCGTTGGCGCGGTGTCCGGCGCCATCCCGCCGATGCTGGGCTGGACTGCCGCCGCCGGTCGCGTGGAGGCGGGCGCCGCCATCCTCTTCGCCATCCTCTTCGTGTGGCAGATCCCGCACTTCCTCTCCATCGCGTGGATCCACCGGCAGGACTACGCCGCGGGCGGGTTCCGGATGCTCCCGGTCCTGGACCCCGACGGCCGCGCCACGTTCCGCATCGTCACGGTCTACTCGCTCGGGCTCCTGCCCGTGGCGTGGGCCGCGGCCTTCGCGGGGATGGCCGGCTGGCTGTACCTCGCCGGCTCCACGCTGCTCGGTCTCGCCATGGTCGCGGCCTCGCTCGTGCTGCACCGCACGCACACGGTGCCGGCGGCGCGCGTCGTCTTCTACGCCAGCCTCGCGTATCTGCCGGGGCTGTTCATGCTGATGCTGCTGGATCCCACCCGACTCTAGTCGCTCGCGGGCCACGCGGCGGGGGACGCCGGCGGGGTGGCCGGCCGGTGGGACGAACGGCGGG
>CAZNDO010000028.1:0-38051 GCA_964571855.1 uncultured Gemmatimonadota bacterium | reverse complement strand
CGATCGTCCCCACGTTCACGTGCGGCTTCGTCCGCTGGAACTTCTCCTTCGCCATGTCAGCCTCTTCCGCCGCTCGGGCGGACGAATGAAGTCTCCCGCGCCGGACCGGGTCGCCGGCTGCGGACGGTGGATCGGACGCGCACGCGGCGCGCCGGGCGGAAGGATGGAGGCCACGAGCGGAATCGAACCGCTGACCTATTGCTTACCATGCAATTGCTCTGCCGACTGAGCTACGTGGCCCCGCTGCCCCTGCGGGGTTTGCCCCGGCGACCTGGAGCGGGAAACGGGACTCGAACCCGCGACCCTCAGCTTGGAAGGCTGATGCTCTAGCCAACTGAGCTATTCCCGCCTGAACCTCGCGACCCGGGTTCCGCCCGAACTCCCGGGACGCGTTCACGCTCTCGAACTGGTGGCGAGGGAAGGATTCGAACCTTCGAAGGCGTGCGCCAACAGATTTACAGTCTGCCCCCTTTGACCGCTCGGGAACCTCGCCACGCAGGACGTCCGAAAGACCCCGCGCGCGGAGCCTGCCGGACGTGCCGACGCCTTCGCACCCCCCCGACGTGAGCTGGCGAAGGGAGTCGAACCCCCAACCGCCTCATTACAAATGAGGTGCTCTACCGATTGAGCTACGCCAGCATATTTCGCACGGCGTGAACCGTGGAATCTAGCGGGTGCGGCCGTCCAGTGTCAAGGGAAGGTGACGGCGGCGAAACCCGGCAGGAAGGGGCCAACCCCTGCCGGATTTCGTTTATTTTCGGGTGAAATCGGCCCGCCCGGGCGCGATTTCCGGATCACGGGCGCCGCTATTCCGCCGGTTTGACCAGGGAGCCCTCCTGCCGGTCCTCCACGATCCACCCCGCGTCCCGGATCCGGCCGCGCAGCGAATCCGCTTCCGCCCAGTTCCGCGACCGGCGCGCCTCCTCGCGCGCACGCACCCACGCCAACACCTCCGCCGGCGGTTCGTTCGCGGCCACGCGCTTCGCGTCCACGTCGATGGCGAGCCTTCCGGCGAGCTCGCGCACGCGCATGGCCGCGCGGGCGAGGATGGGCGCGAAGTGCGGGGAGGTGGTGCCCTCGGTCAGCCACGCGTTCCCGAGGCGCACCGCCTCGAAGATCTTGCCGATGGCGCCGGCGGAGTTGAAGTCGTCGTCCAGCGCCTCCTCGTACTCCGTGGTGACGCGGTCCAGCGCCGCCAGCGCCTGCGCGTCCGCGCCTTCCGGGTGCGCGGGCAGGGGCGCGGCGCCGCCCGCGCCCGCGGCGTGGTCGGCCGCGGCCAGGAAGTTCCGGATGCGTTCGAGCGCCGTGCGCGCCTCCTCGAGGCGCTCCTTCCCGTACTCGATCGGGCTGCGGTAGTGCGTGGACAGGAGGTACAGCCGCAGCACGGCCGGCTCCACCTCCTGCATCACGTCCTTCATGAGGAAGAAGACGCCGGTGGACTTCGACATCTTCTGCCCGCCCAGGTTCACCAGCCCGTTCTGGATCCAGTGCCGGCAGAACGGCTGGCCGCTGGCGCCCTCGCTCTGCGCCAGCTCGTTCTCGTGGTGCGGGAACACCAGGTCGCGCCCGCCGCCGTGCAGGTCCAGCGTGATCCCGAGGTGCTTCGTGGCCATGGCGGAGCACTCGATGTGCCAGCCCGGCCGGCCGCGTCCCCACGGGCTGTCCCACGCCGGCTCGCCCGGCTTCGCCGCCTTCCACAGCGCGAAGTCCACCGGGTGGCGCTTGTCCTCGTCCACCTCGATGCGCACGCCGGTGCGCAGCTCGTCCACGCGCTTGCCGGAGAGCTTCCCGTAGTCCGCCTTGGAGGTGACGTCGAAGAAGACGTCGCCGCCGGACGCGTAGGCGTGGCCCTTGTCGATGAGCGCGGAGATCATCGCCACGATCTCCGCGATGTGCTCCGTGGCGCGCGGGTACACGTGCGCCCGCTCGATCCCCAGCCAGTCCGAGGCCTCGAAGTACGCGGCGATGTTCTCCTCGGCCAGGTCGCGCCAGTCCCGGCCGGCCTCCGCCGCCTTCGCGATGATCTTGTCGTCGATGTCCGTGAAGTTCTGCACGCACTTCACCGTGAAGCCGCGCGCCACGAGCACGCGGCGCATGAGATCCTGCACCACGTACGCGCGCATGTGCCCCACGTGCGGCGGCCCCTGCACGGTCATGCCGCACACGTACATGCCCACCTGCCCGGGGCTCACGGGCTCGAAGGGCACCTTGCCGCCGCGGAGCGTGTCCCAGATGACGAGACCCATCACGCCCCCCGGACCTGCTCGCCGCGCTTGAGCCGCGACGCCGCGGCCACGATCTCCTTCGCCCGCTTCGGATCCACGCGGCGCTTCGGGTCGCCGTTCTCCTTCGTGGCCGTGCCCACGATGAGGCCGTCGGCCCAGGGCCAGAACGTGGCCACGTTCTCCGGCGTCACGCCGGAGCCCACGAGCACGGGCGTCCCCGCGAGCGACTCGCTCACGATCCGCACTTCCTCCGGGTCGGCCGCGGCGCCGGTGGCCGCGCCGGACACGATGAGCGCGTCCGCGCCGCCGCGAGTGGCCGCATCGCGTGCCTCGGCGAGCAACTCGTCCGCGCTGGACCCGCCGCCGAGGGGGCGCGCGTGCTTCACGCGGATGTCGGCGAACACGAGCACGGAGGCGCCGAGCGCGCGGCGCAGGAGCAGCGTCTCCCGCGCGCGGCCCTCCAGGATGCCCTGGTCCGCCACGACCGCGCCCACGTGGACGTTCACCCGGATGAAGTCCGCCGCCGCCACGTGCGCGATGGACAGGGCCGCCTCCGCATCGTTGCGGAGGACGTTCACGCCCAGCGGCACGTTGTGCTCGCGGCGGATCTCCCGCGCGATGACCGCCATGGCCGCCACCGTGACGGGCGGCACGCGGTCCTTCGCGAAGGGGGAGTCGCCGAAGTTCTCCAGGATGAGCCCGTCCACGCCGGCCCCGGTGAGGACCTCGGCGTCCGCGCGCGCGGCGTCCAGGGCCTCCTCCACCGAGCCGCCGCGCGGGCTGCCCGGAAGGGGACGGAGGTGCAGCATGCCAAGGACGGGTTTGACCCCGCCGAAGAGATCCACGAAGGAGCGCATGGCGTGGAGGGTACCGCGCGGCGGGCGGGGGCGTCACCACTCAAGAGGCGTCCGGGCGATCGCGCCGGACGGCTGCTGGGCGGCCGGAAGCGAATGCGCCGGAAGCTCCGGGGTCCTTCCCGCGGGCCTCTGCGCGCGAACGCACCGCGCCCTGCGGGCGCGTGGCGTGCGTGCTCGAACGCCCGCGGGAAGGACCCCGGAGCTTCCGGCGCGTTCGACTTCCGGACGGCCGATGGACGGTCGGCGCGATCGCTCAGACGCCGGCGGCCACGGCCCGTCGGCGGCGGGGGCCTCGCGCGATCGCGATCTGCAGGATCCGGTCGACGAGGTCGCCGAAGGACATTCCCGCCGCCTTCGCGGCCATCGGGACGAGCGACAGCGGCGTCATGCCGGGCACCGTGTTCACTTCCAGGCAGTGGATGCGGCCGTCGGTGCCGAGGCGCCAGTCCACGCGGGCGAAGCCCTCGCAGCCGAGCGCCTCGTAGATCCGCTCGCTCGTGCGGGCCAGCTTCTCCGCGAGGTCGTCCGGCAGCTTCGCGGGGCACTCGTAGCGGCTCTTGCCCTTCGTGTACTTCGCCTCGTACGTGTAGATGCCGCCTTCCGGCACGATCTCCACGATGGGGAGCGCCTCGTGCCCCAGGATGGCCACGGTCAGCTCGCGCCCGTCGATGAACTCCTCGCACAGCACGCGCTCGTCGAAGCGCGCGGCCAGCTCCAGCGCGGGGCGCGGGTCCTCGCCGCGGCGCACCACGGTGAGGCCCACGGTGGAGCCCTCCGCGTTCGGCTTCACCACGAAGTCCCCGCGGAAGCGCTGCGCGAGCGACGCGACCATCGCCTCGGGCGGCGGCGTGCCCGCGTCCCATTGCAACACGGTCCAGTCCGGCGTGGGCATCCCGCCGAAGCGCATCACGCGCTTCGCGCGGTCCTTGTCCATGGCGAGCGCGGAGCCGAGCACGCCGGAGCCCGTGTACGGGAGGCCGGCGAGGTCGAACAGCGCCTGGATGGTGCCGTCCTCGCCCCAGCCGCCGTGCAGCGCGATGAACACCGCGTCCACGTCGCCCACCGAGCGGAGGAAGTCCGCCACGGCCTGCGGCGCGCCGGACGCGCCCGCCTCGCCGCCGGACGCGTCCGGGGGCGCGGTGCCGATGGCCGGCGCGGGCCGCCCCTCCAGCGGGAGGATGCCGCCCTGCGTGTCCACCAGCATCACGTCCCATGCGCGCTCGGCCAGCGCCTTCGCCACCGCCGTCCCGGTCACGCGGGACACGTCGCGCTCGCGACTCTCGCCGCCCATGATGACCGCCACCTTCCGCCGCATCGTCCCCTCCCGGCGGGCCGCGGGCCCGCGCCTCAGATGACCTCCGTGTCCCCCGCCAACCGCTCGCCCTTCAACTGCTCCCGCGCCGCGCCGCCGCCCTCGGCCTCCGCGCGCCGCGCTCCCGCCGGCGGACCGGCCGCCGGCAGGTTGATCCACGCCTCGGCCAGGAAGTCCTCGGCGCCCACCGTCCGCCAGAAGGCGCGCGCCTCCGGGCTGCGCGTGGCCACGTGCAACCGCACGATGTCGAGTCCCACGCTCTTGAACCAGAGCGCCACGCGATCCCACAGGGCGCGCCCGATCCCCTGCCGCCGCGCGTCCGGCGCCACCACGAGATCGGACACGTAGCCGTAGCGGCGCGTCTCGAAGAACGCGTCCTGCACGCGGATGGATCCGATGGCCACGCCGACCACCTGCCCGGCCGACTCCGCCACGAACACCGCGGAGTCGATCTCGCGCATGCGGTCGCGCAGGTAGATGGCGTACCGGCCCATGGCGTCCGCGCGCAGGCGGAAGCGCGGGTCGATCGCCTCGTGCGCGGCCATCTCCTCCTTGGCCAGCGCGAGAACGGCGGCCTCGTCGGCGGCGCGGGCGGCCCGGATCGTGAACGCGCTCATGGAACCTCCGGGGCGAGGGGAATCCGCCCCACCAGTGCGATCGCGCTGGCCGCGATGCCCTCCTCGCGCCCTTCGAAGCCCAGCCGCTCGGTCGTGGTGAACTTCACCGACACGCGCGACTCGGGCAGGCGGAGGAACGTGGCCAGGTGCGTCACCATCGCATCGCGGTGCGGGGCCAGGCGGGGCGCCTGGGCCGCCACCGTCGCGTCGACGTTGACGGGAACGTACCCGGAATCCCGCAGAATCTCCACCGTCCGCGCGAGCAGCACGGAGCCCTTCGCGTCCTTCCAGCGGGGATCCGTGTCCGGGAAATGCAAGCCGAGGTCGCCGAGCGCGGCGCCGCCGAGCAGCGCGTCGCAGACGGCATGGTCCAGGACGTCCGCGTCGGAGTGGCCGAGGAGCCCGGTCGGGTGCGGGATCTCCACGCCGCCCAGGATGAGCGGACGACCCTCCACGAGGCGGTGCACGTCGTAGCCGAAGCCCACGCGGGTCTGCTGCGGCGGCGCCTGACCGCCGGCGAGCGCCTCCACCACGGCCAGGTCCTCCGGCACGGTGATCTTCACGTTGCGGCGGTCCCCCTCCACCAGTGCCACCGGGACGCCGGTGCGCTCCACGAGGGAAGCCTCGTCCGTGCCGTCGAACTTGTCGCGGAGCGCGGCGGCGAAGGCCTTCGACAGGACGCCGCGGCGGAAGCCCTGCGGGGTCTGCGCCTCGCGCAGCCGCGCGCGGTCCAGCGTGCGGACGGACACGCCGCCGGCCTCCTCCTTGATCGTGGACACGGGCGCCACGCCGGGCAGCGCGGCGCCGGTCACCGCCGCCGCGGCGGCCACGCGCGCGATCAACTCCGGCGTGACGAGCGGGCGCGCGGCGTCGTGCACGAGGACCAGCTCCGTCTCCTTGGAGAGCGCGCCGAGCCCGTGCCGCGACGACTCCGCGCGCGTGGCCCCGCCGCGCACCACGAAGCGCACCTTCGCGCAGCCGGCGGACGCGGCGAGCGCGTTCACGCGCTCCTCCAGTTCCTCCCGCGTCACGATGACGATCTCGTCCACGGCGTCGCAGCGCTCGAAGGCGAGGAGCGAGTGGAGCAGCACGGGCCGGCCGGCAACGGGCGTGAGCACCTTGTCCAGACCGGCCATGCGCTCGGAGAGGCCGGCCGCCACCACGATGGCCCCGGTCCGCGGCCGCGCTTCGCCCCGCCCCGCCGCGCCGTCCGCCACCGTCACTCCCGGACGCGCGCGAGGTTCTCGAAGCGCGTGATGGACTTCTGGAAGGCCACCTCGACCAGCCCGATGGGCCCGTTGCGCTGCTTGCCGAGGATGAGCTCGGCGATGCCTTCCTTCTCCTGCACGCCGTACACCTCGGGCCGGTGGATGAACAGCACGACGTCGGCGTCCTGTTCGATGGCTCCCGAGTTGTGGCTCACGATGCCGTCCGCGAGCCAGCACGACGGACCGGGAACCGTGAGGTCGAAGACCTCTTCCTCGCCGGCGGGCTCGATGGAGGTGATCCGGGGCCACCGGAGATCCCCCGTGGAAACCGGAACGACATCCGGCGCATCCAGCAATGCGCATGTCCCGGCGCGCGACCGCGTCGAGACCGGAACCGCGGACGGTGCCGAGACGGCCAGTCGGTCACCCGGGGCAAGGCGCGTCACGGTGCGCCAACCGTCGAGCGCGAGCAGCCGATGCTCCCCGGTTGCCCGGATGCTCCTGCCACCGTCCAGCTCGATGCGGAACACGGGACGGACGCCCACGGACCATACGCGATCGGACACCGCGGACGTGAGCCGGCCGGAAGTGTCCACCGCAACCACGCCAGGCGCCGTTCCCACGAGGTCCCGCACCGGCACGCGGCGCCCGTCGGTCAGGACCACCAGCGTGTCCCCGGTGACGCACTCCCGCAGATCCGACAGCACCGGCCTCCGCCCACCCTCCTTTACGTCCGTGGGCCGCTTCAGCTGCGACAGCGCCACCACCGGCACCTTCAACTCCTTCGCCAGCGCCTTGAGCGAGCGCGAGATGTGCGAGATCTCCTGCTGCCGGTTCTCCTGGCGGCCGTGGCCGCGGATGAGCTGCAGGTAGTCGATCACGACCATGGCCAGCCGGCCCTTCGTCTCCACCATCAGCCGGCGCGCCTTCGCGCGGATCTCCAGCGCGGTGATGCCGGCGGTGTCGTCGATCCACAGCTCCGCCTCGGAGAGCCGCCCGGCGGCCGTGGTGAGGCGCGGCCACTCGTTCTCGCGCAGGAAGCCCGTGCGCAGCCGGTTGCCGTCCACGCGCGACAGGCTGGACAGGAGCCGCTGCACCAGCGCCTCCTTCGACATTTCCAGGCTGAAGAACGCCACCGGCAGCCGGTGGTCCACCGCCACGTGCTCCGCCACGTTCAGCGTGAACGCGGTCTTGCCCATGGACGGGCGCGCCGCCACCACCACGAAGTCCGACTTCTGGAACCCGGAGGTGAGCGTGTCCAGGTCCACGAACCCGCTGGGCACGCCGGTGACGAGGCGCTTCTCGTTGTACAGCTCCTCGATCTTGTCGAAGCTCTCCTGCAGCAGGTCCTTCACCGCGATGAAGCCCTTGCGCGGCCCGCTCTCCGAGATCTCGAACATCTTGTGCTCGGCGCGGTCGATGAAGCCGTTCACGTCGTCCGGCGAGGTGAACGCCTCCTCCGCGATCTCCTGCGACGCGCGGATCATCTGCCGCAGCAGCGACTTCTCCCGCACGATGCGCGCGTGGTACTCCACGTTCGCCGCGGTGACCGCGGAGTCCAGGATCTCCGCCAGGTGCACCTGCCCGCCCACCGCATCCAGATCGCCGGCGCTCGAGAGCTCCTCGGTCAGCGTGACGATGTCCACCGCCTCGTTCTTCTCGAACATGCGGTACACGGCGGCGCACACCTTGCGGTGCGCGGGGCGGTAGAAGTCGTCCGGCATCACGGACTGCACGGCGGTGGCGATGGCCGTGGAGTCCAGCATCATGGCGGCGAGCACCGCGCGCTCCGCGTCCAGCGCCTGCGGCGGCACGCGCGTTCCCGGCGGGACCCCGCGCCCCCGCACGCGGGCCGCCTCGGCCGGCCGCTCCTCGTAGGGACCGGGATCGAAGTCCGGCTCGCCGTCGGGCACCCAGGTGTCCGTCATGACGTCTTCCGATCCGCCGCCTCGAGCCGGTCGAACTCCCGCCGCAAGAGCTGCACGTCCTCCCACGTGGGCTTCTTCCACGCGGGATTCCGCAGCAGCGCCGCCGGGTGGAACGTGGGCACGACCGGGATGCCGCGGTACTCGTGCAGGCGGCCGCGCAGCTTCGAGATCCCCTCCGTGGTGCCGAGCAGCGTCTTCGCCGCGAAGGAGCCGAGCGTGCACAGGATGCGCGGGCGGATCAGCTCGATCTGCCGGCGCAGGATGGGCTCGCAGCTGGCGATCTCGAAGGGCTCGGGGTTGCGGTTCCCCGGCGGGCGGCACTTCAGGATGTTCGCGATGTACACGTCCTCCCGCCGGAACTCGATGGCGGCGAGGATCCTGTTCAGGAGTTGCCCGGCCGCGCCCACGAACGGCTCGCCCTGCAGGTCCTCGTCCCGCCCCGGCGCCTCGCCCACGAACATCACGCCGGCGTCCGGGTTGCCCACGCCGAACACGAAGCGCGTGCGCGTGCCGCCGAGCTCGCAGCGCCGGCAGGCGGAGTACGTGTCGTGCAGCTCGGCCATGGTGGCGCAGCGCGACGGATCGCCCTGCCAGGGCGCGCTGACGCCGGCCGCAGGCGGCGGGGCGTCCGCCGCGCGCGCGGGCGCGGCGGCGGCCACGTGCGCCGCGGCGGCCGGCTTCCGGCGCGCCGGGGGAGCGGGGGCCGGCGCGGGCTCCGCCTTCGCGGCCGCACGCGCCTTCGGCTTCGCCGCCCCGCGCTTGCCGGCCGCGCGCAGCGAGCCCAGCGCCGCGCCGGGCGCGGCCAGCGGCTCGTCCCGCAGGAGCGCCTGGATCTCCAACGCCGTGCGCAGCCTTCGGGTCACGTCGGCGATCTCTTCCGGGGAGAGGGAATCGGCCATGGGCGGGCTCCGCGTGCGGAGGGGTGGCGAACCTATCGCCCGCGGCCCGGCCGGGTCAAGACCGCGCGGGAAGCCGCTCGTGCACGAGGTCCAGGAGCCGCGCCGCCACCGCGCGCTTCGACTGCAGGGGAATCTCCGTCGCGGTCCCGTCCGCGGCAAGGACCGTGACGCGGTTCGTGTCCACGTCGAACCCGGCGCCCGGCTCCGACGCGTCGTTCACCACGATCAGGTCCAGGCCCTTCGCGACGAGCTTCGCCCGCGCGCGGTCCACCGCGTCGCCGGTCTCCAGAGCGAAGCCCACACGATATCCACCGGTTGCGCGCTCCTTGAGCGCCGCCAGCACGTCCTCGGTGGGCTCCAGGTCGATGACGGGCTTCCCCTCGGACTTCGGGATCTTGTGCGGCGCCGGGGAGCGCGGGCGCCAGTCCGCCACGGCCGCCGCCATGATGACGACGTCCGCGCCCGCGCTCTCCGCGAGCATCGCGTCCCGCATGTCCGCCGCGGTGCGCGCGCGCACGACGCGCACGCCGGGCGGCGGCGGCACGGACATCGCGGCGGCCACGAGCGTCACGTCCGCGCCGCGGTCGCGCGCCTCGGCCGCGAGCGCCACGCCCATGCGACCGGAGCTGCGGTTCCCGAGCACGCGCACGGCATCCACCGGCTCCTCGGTCCCGCCGGCGGACACAACGACCTTCCGCCCCGCCCACTGCCGGCGCACGCCGAACCAGCGCCACACTTCCGCCGTCAGCGCCGCCGGCTCGGGCAGCCGACCCTGGCCTTCGAGCTCGGTGTCCCAGGCCATCTTGCCGGTGCCGGGCTCCAGCACGAGCACGCCGCGCTCGCGCAGCGCGGCCACGTTCGCGACCGTGGCGGGGTGCTGCCACATGCGCCAGTTCATCGCGGGCGCCACGGCCACGGGCCGGGACGTCCCGAGCAGGAGCGTGGTCAGCAGGTCGTCCGCCACGCCGTGCACCATCTTGGCGAGCAGCGACGCCGTGGCCGGCGCGACGAGGATGAGGTCCGCGCACTCGCCCAGCACGAGGTGGTACGGGCCGCGCGCCTCGTCCGTGCCCTGCACCCACGCGGGCAGGGCGGCCCGTCCGCGCGGATCGAAGAGATCACAGCCCACGGGGCTGCCGGTCATGGTCTCGAACGTGATGGGGCCCACGAACTGCGCCGCGGCGCGCGTCATCACCACGCACACCTCGGCACCCAGGTCGCGCAGCTCCCGGCAGATCTCCGGGGCCTTGTACGCCGCGATCGACCCGGTGACCCCGAGGAGGATCCGGGGACCGGACTTCGTCGTCACGACTTCGCGGAGTCCTCCGCGGCCTCGTCCTCGGCCGGCGGGAAGAGCGGGAAGTCGATCTCGCCGCCGTAGTAGCTGGGCGCCTGCTTCACGCTGCCGTCGATCTCGTACTGCACGAGGCCGATGGCGAGCCGCTCCAGCGACTCGTTCGTGGGCTTGACCTCCGGCTCGTCGTCCTCCACGGGGCGCGGCATGAACGGCACCTCGGGGAGGAGCTCCTCCACGTGCTCGACCGACTGGTTGAGGATGCTGCGCGCCTTGAGCCGGCGCTCGTTGATGCGGCGCGCCTCCTGGGCCGCCGCCACCACGACCTCGTACGGGTTGTGCACGTCCTCGAGCATGCGGTCCACCGCGCCCCGGATCTTCCGGTCGATGTCCGCCGCGCGCTCGTGCGGCTTCGGCACCTGCGGGCCGGAGTCCACCACCGTGGCCTGCCGTGGCGGGCCCAGCGCGGTGACGGCTTCGTCCAGGTCCAGGTCCTGCCCGCCGAGGTCGTTCAGCTCCTTCTCGTCGTTCTTCATCTCCGCTCCAGGTTCTCCGGGATCGTCCCGGCCTTCTCGAGCCGGATCTCCGAGAGGATCGGCTCGCGCTCCGGCGCGTCGGGGCCGAGCACCCGCGACGCGCGACTCCGTTCCGCCTCGACGATCGCGGCCACCGCGCGCCGCGTGTCGTCCAGGTTCCGGTTCACCACGAGGTAGTCGTAGGCGCCGGCCGTGCGCATCTCCCGCCGCGCCGCCGCCAGCCGCCGCTCGATCACCTCGTCCGAATCCGTGCTCCTCCCGCGCAGCCGCTCCTCCAGAAGCTCCAGGCTCGGCGGCATGAGGAACACGAGCACCGCATCCGACCGCGACTGCCGCACCTGCATCGCCCCCTGCACGTCGATGTCCAGGAGGACGATCTTCCCCTCGCGCATCCGGCGGTCCACGAACGCGCGCGGCGTGCCGTACAGGTTCCCGTGGACCAGGGCCCACTCCAGGAACTCCCCGCGATCCCTCCGGGCGAGGAACTCCGCCTCGTCCACGTAGAAGTAGTCGATCCCTTCCACCTCGCGCCCGCGACGCGGCCGCGTCGTGCAGGACACGGACAGGATGACCTCCCGGTCCGTCTCCAGGAGCCACGCCGCCACCGAGCTCTTCCCGGCGCCCGAGGGCCCCGAGATGACCAGCGGGAAGGCGGGGCGCGACGCGCTCATTCCACGTTCTGCCCCTGTTCGCGGAGCCGCTCGATCTCCTCCTTCGCCTCCACGACGAGGTGCGCGAGGTCCGCGCTCGCGGACTTCGATCCGATCGTGTTCGCCTCGCGGTTCATCTCCTGCAGCAGGAAGTCCATGCGCCGGCCCACGGCCTCGCCCTTGCCGAGGAACTCGCGCAGCGCCGCCACGTGCGCGCGGAACCGCACGACCTCCTCGGTGATGTCCGCCTTCTCCGCGAGGAGCGCGATCTCCGTGGCGAGCCGCTCCGCGTCCGGGGCCACCCCGTCCGGCACGAGCGCCGCCACGCGCTCCCGCAGCTTCCGCTGCATTCGCTCCGACGCCCCGATCGCCGCCCGCTCGACGGACGCGAGGACCTCGTCCAGCCGGTCCAGGCGGCCCATCAGATCCCGGCGGAGCGCCTCGCCCTCCGCGCGCCGCATGGCGTCCAGCTGGCCCAGCGCCGCGTCCACCGCCTCGTCCAGCGCGGCCTCGACGTCCTCGGCCGCGTACTTCGGGCTCTCCCGGCGCACGACGTCCGGGAGCTGGGCGAACGTCAGCGAGTCCGCCGCGCCCGCCAGCCCGTGCTTCTCCTCCAGGATGCGGAGGATGGTGCGGTACTCTCCGGCCAGCGCCTCGTCCAGGACGAGGTGTCCGGCGGCACCGCCGACCTCCACGTCCACGGTCACGGAAACGCGCCCGCGCGCCAGCGCGGACCGGAGGCGGTCCCGGACGCGGTCCTCCAACCCCGCGAAATCGCGCGAGATCCGCATCGCGACGTCCAGGAAGCGGTGGTTCACGGACCGGAGCTCGACGCGCGCGAGGACGGCCCCGCGGGCCCCCTGCCCGGCCCCGTAGCCGGTCATGCTCCGGATCAAGCGCAAGCCCCCCGACCGGTTCCGGCGATGCGAACTGGGGAGGGTAGCGGCCGGGAAGGGCCGGGTCAAGCGGCGGGGACTGCCGTCCGGGCCCCGGACGACCCGGCGGTCAGGCGGTCAGGCGGTCAGGCCGGCGCGTGCGCCCGGTCCCGGGCGGGGACCAGGGCCCGGATGGGCTCCACCACCCCGACGCCGCGGGAGAAGTTCAGGAGCCGGAAGAGCATCGTGTCCGACACGGTCTGGCCGCGGCGCGCCAGCAGGAGCCCGGCCCGGGACAGCACGTCCTGGTCGAGGATCATCCCGATGCGGAGCTTGTCGACGGGCAGGTTCGACACGACCGACGCGCTGGTCACGTCGATCGCGCGGAGCGCCTCGGCCACGTCCCGCGGCGTTCCCTCCTCCGCGAGCGCCACGGCCTCGGCCACGGAACGGCCCTGCTCCAGCGCGTCCACGAGCTTCACGACGGTGCGGAGGATGTCCGCCGCCCACTTCTCGTCGGGACTCATGCGTGCGTCCACGGGCGCGCGGCCGTCCTGCGCGGCCACGATGCGCGCCACGCCCTCGAGCCGCGGGATCTTCCCCAGCAGCCGCCCGGCGATGCGCGGGTGGTCGTTGTACATCACGCGCTCGTCCTCGGTCGCGTTGCCGCCGGAGCGGATGCGCGACAGCGCGTCGCCCGGCAGCGCGATGCAGCCGAGCTGCGACAGCATCGCGGCGAGGCGCAGCTGCCACGCGTTCGGCGCGTGCAGCGTCTCGCCGAGCGCCTCCGCGTACGCGCGGATGCGCGCGGAGCGGCTGAACGCCTCGGGATGCGCGAGCTCCAGCACCTCGGTGAGCATCTGGATGGACCCGCTGAGCGTCCGCTCCAGCAGCTCCTTCTCGGAGGTCAGGAGCCGATGCTGCTCGAGCGCCGCGTTCAGCCCGCGCGAAAGCACGTCGCTCGGGCACGGCTTGGTGAGGAAGCGGAAGACGTTGCCCTCGTTCACGGCCTGGATCGTGGCGTCGAAGTCCGCCTGGCCGCTGAGGATCATCTGCACGACGTCCGGGAACTCGCTGCGGACGTTCTTCAGGAACGTGGGGCCGTCCATCCCGGGCATGCGCATGTCGGAGACGACGACCGCGAACGGTCCCTTCTCGCGCAGTGCCGTGAGCCCCTCGGCGCCGCCGCACGCGGTCATCACGGGGAACCGGCCGCGGAGCTGCCGCTCGAGGGCCTGCAGGATGTTGGGTTCGTCGTCGACGAAGAGGATCCGACCGCTCACCGCACCCCTCCCGATCGCGAAGGGGGTCCGGCGGCCCATCGCACCCCTTCCCGGCTTCCCCGAGGATCGGGCGGCCGCCTCCCGGACTTGAGCCCCCGGGGGACCGGGGTCAGCTAGCCAGAGGTTCCTCTCGATCTACTTTCCGCTGAATCAGGCACGACACCCCTGCCGATAGCTGATTGGGAAGTCCATGGAGCCTCACGGAGCCCGGGAATGAAGCGGATCCTCTTCGTCGACGACGACGCGAACGTCCTCCAGGGCATCCGCCGCATGTTCTACGCGAAGCGGACGGAGTGGAGCACGGAGTTCGCGGGCAACGGCCCGGAGGCCCTCGAGAGAATGGCCGCCGAGCCGTTCGACGCGGTCGTGTCGGACATGAAGATGCCGGGCATGACCGGGGCCGAGTTCCTCACCCGGGTGAAGGAGCGTCACCCGGACACCATCCGGATCATCCTCTCGGGCCACGCGGAGCAGGCGATCGTCCTGAAGGCCCTCCTCTGCGCCCACCAGTACCTGGCGAAGCCCTGCGACCCGGCGACGCTGCAGCGCGCGATCGAGCAGGCCTTCGCCCTGCGCGAGCGCCTCGGCAACGCGCGCCTCAAGGAGGTCGTGGCGCGGATGCGATCCCTGCCGGCGCTCCCGGCGCTGTACCGCCAGGTGCGGGACGAGCTGTCGTCGCCGGACGGCTCGCTCGCGCGCGTGGGGGAGCTCATCGCCCGCGACGTGGGCATGAGCGCGAGCGTGCTGCGCATCGTGAACTCGGCGTACTTCGGGTTGCACCGTCCCATGACCACCGTCCAGGGCGCGGTGACGTTCCTCGGGACGGAAACGATCCGGACCCTCGTGCTGAGCGTGCAGGTATTCCAGGAGGCTCACGGAAAGGCGATTCCAGGATTCTCGCTGGACGCGCTGTGGAACCGGAGTCTCGAAACCGCCCTGTGCGCTCGCACGCTGGGTCGGCGCGAGAAGGTCGACACGCGCGTCCTGGACGACGCGTTCCTGGCCGGGTTCTTCCACGACGTCGGGCAGCTCGTCCTCGCGCAGCAGCTCCCCGCGCAGTACGCCGCGGTCCTCGCCGACGCGGCCCGCGGAGGTCGAACCCTCACCGAGGTGGAGTGCGAACGCCTCGGGGCGACGCACGGCGACGTGGGCGCCTACCTGCTGGCGCTGTGGGGCATGCCCGATCCCATCGTCGATGCCGTCGCACGGCACGATGCCCCGCTCGAGACCGCCGACGACCGCACGACGGTCCGGGGCCTGGTCCACGTCGCCTCGGCGCTCGTGGGCGACGGGCCGCTTCCCGGCGCGGGCTCGCTCGAGGTGGAGCTGGAGGCCCTGGGGCTGGCGGATCACCTGGAGACCTGGCGCCAGGCGACCCGCGAGATCCGATCGGCGGCGCCCGCTCCCTGAGCCGCGGCCGGCGCGGCGCGTCCGGGCGGCGAGCGCCTATACTGCGCGCCGCACCCTTCCCGGAGCCGCGATGGACGCCCTCCTCCTGCACGCCGTGCTGCGCGAGCTGCGCGCCGCGCTCCTCGACGCGGTCGTGAACCGCGTGGACCTCGTGGGCGAGTACGCGGTGCTGCTGCGCTTCGACCGCCGCGGGAGCGATCTCTTCCTCTCGGCGCACCCGGAGCTCTCCCGGCTCTCCCTGGTGGCGGAGCCTCCGGACGTGGGCGAGCCCCGGCCCGCGCCCGACAACCTCGCGGAGCCCCTGCTCCGCGCCCGCCTCGCGGGGGTCGACGCGGAGCCGTACGGGCGCGTCGCGGCGCTGCGCTTCGAGCGACCCGAAGGCCGCCACGCCGCGCCGCGGCTCGTCGCCGAGATGATCCCGCGCTTCGCGAACCTCCTCCTGGTGGGGAACGACGAGCGGATCCTGTGGTCGAAGCGCGAGTTCGGACCGGGGCACGTGCGCGAGGTTGCGCCCGGGCGGACGTACGCGGCGCCGGCGGACGCGGCCGGCGTGCCGCTGCCGGACGTCGACGCGGACCTGCTCGCGGCGCGGCTCGCGGAGCGCGAGGGACCGTTGCACCTGCGCATCCCGCGCGGCTGGGGCGGCGGGTCCGCCGGCTTCGCGCGCGTGCTGGAGGAGACCGGCGTGGACTTTCCCGGACGGCTGCTCGCCCTGGCGGAGGCGGCCCGCGATCCGCAGCCCCGGCTCGCGCGGCGCGCCGGCGGGCCGGAGGAGATCGTCCTCTTCCCGGCGGACCCGGGGGAGGTCCCCGGCTGGGAGATCCTCCCGCCGCTGTCCCCGAACGGGACGGCGGACCGGCTGTACCGGCCGCGCGAGGAGGCCGACGCCGCTTCGGCCCTCCTGTCGGAGCTGTCGCGGACGCTCGCGAAGCGACGCACGCGCGCGGCGAAGGCGCTGATCCACGTGGAGCGCCGGCTCGCCGACGCCGACCTGGCCGACGCGGTCCGGGAACAGGCGGAGATCCTCGCCGCGCACCAGGGCGAGGTGCGACGCGGGATGGAGCGCGCGGTGTTCCCGTCGTTCGACGGCGCGCGCGAGGTCGCGGTCCCGCTGGACCCGAAGCTCGATCCGGCGGGCAACGTCGAGGCGCTGTTCCGGCGCGCTCGGCGGTTGGCGCGCGGGCGCGACGAGCTGCTCGCCCAGCGCGCGATGCTCGAGGCGGACATCGCCGCCGCGGACCGCGGGCTGGCGGCGCTCGACCCGCCGCCGCGTCTCGCCGCGCTGCGCGAGCTGGCGCGCGAGCACGCGCCGGCGCTGCTGGATCCGCGCGGGCCGCGCGGCGCGACGGGCGCGCCCGCCGGGAGGCCCGACGCGCCGGAGCGGCCATCCTCCCTCCCCGAGGGCTTCAACCCGCGACGCTACGTCCTGCGCGGCGGCTGGGAGGTGTGGGTCGGCCGGAACGCGAAGCAGAACGACGAGCTCACGCACCGTCGCGCGGCCCAGCGGGACCTGTGGTTCCACGCGCGCGGCTGCGAGGGAAGCCACACGGTGCTGCGCATCGGCAGCGGCAAGGGCGAGCCGCCGCGCGAGATCGTCGAGCAGGTCGCGGCCATCGCCGCGTTCCACTCCAAGGCGCGCAACTCGAAGCTCGTGCCCGTGGCGTACACGGAGCGCCGGCACGTGCGCAAGCCGCGCGGCGCGCCCGTCGGCACGGCGTCGATCCAGCGCGAGAAGGTGATCTTCGTGGAACCGCGGGAACCGGCCGAGGTAGGATCCGCCGATCCGGAGGCCTCCTGATGGGCGACGACTTCCAGCTCGGGTGGCGCCCGCGGCCGATCTCGCTCGGCGACTTCACGCTGAAGCTGGATCCGGAGATCGAGGCGCAGATCCGGGTGCTGAACGCGCGCATGGCCGCCGGCCTGCCCGCCGTGCGGCCCTTCGTGCTCGCGCCGCCCTGGTCGATGCTGTCGCCCTCGCT
This sequence comes from uncultured Gemmatimonadota bacterium, assembly GCA_964571855.1. Classification (GTDB taxonomy): domain Bacteria; phylum ARS69; class ARS69; order ARS69; family ARS69; genus CAYYFX01. The sequence continues at coordinate 20,978 of CAZNDO010000028.1, read as the reverse complement.
GCTGAACCGGCTGCTCACGTCGCCGCCGCCCGCGCGCCCCGCGACGCCGCTCGTGCCCCGCGGCGCCGGACCGTCCACGCCCAAGCCGGCGGAGATGAGCGACCTGCTCCGGGCCGTGTGGGCCGTGCCCTCCGTCCAGCATGCCGCGATGGGCGTCCTCGACCGCGTGGAGCGGGATCTCTCCCGGGGATGGACTCGCGCGACGCCGGCGGAGCGCGGCCTCGTCATCGGCTGGGGCGCGATCACCGCGGCCACGCTCGCGCCGCTGCTCGCGGACGCGGACACGCGCATGGGCCTGCTCCGCTTCCTCGAGGGGAAGGACATCCCCGTGCCCGGCGTGAACGGCCTCTCCCTCCGCGTGGGCCCGCGCGGCGGCGGCGGCACGTGGAACAACTTCCTCGTCCCCGGCCTCTCCGTGGGCGGCGGCGCCGAGAGCTCCGACAGCGGCGTCCAGTGGAACGGCCGTGTCACGTTCGACATCGCGGAGTACCTCCGCAACCGTCGGTGAGCGGGGGCGCTTCGGGCGTTCCGCCGGCGGCGCGGGGCGCTGCGGTGCCTCGGGCGAGGGGGAGGGTGTGCCATGCTCGGACAGTCCTCACGGCCCGCGCACGCACGCTTGAACCTACGCCGACAGCTGCCGGGGCGCGGACCGCTGCGGAACTGCGCGTGGCACACCCTCCCCCTCGCCCGAGGCACCGCAGCGCCCCGCGCCGCCGGCGGAACGCCCGAACCGCGGAGGTTGGTGAGGGTGTGATCGCCGGTGTCGTTCACCACCGCCCCGCACGACCCCCGAACACCACCCGGCGCGCGTTCGCGGCCCGCGGCCGGCTGACCGCGGCCTCGCGCCGCCTCGAGCCGGCTCGCGCCGGGGACCCCGGTGGGTCCTCCCCGGCGGCTCTGCGGCGCGGCCGGAGGCCTGGAGGGCCGGAGGCCGTCGACGCAGGAGCGATGGCCTCCGCCCGGACGGCGGAGGCCGAGCGCCCGCCGGGGAGGACCCACCGGGGTCCCCGGCGCAAGCCGGCTCGAGGCAGCGCGAGGCCGCGGTCAGCCGGCCGCGGGCCGGGAACGCGCGCGGGCCACCCACGGAAGCATCGCAAGGCCCGGGATTCCGGCGGCGATGCTCGCGGCGAAGAACGCGGCGTAGCCCATGTTCGCCACGAGATACCCCGTCACGGCGCCCCCGAGCGAGTTGGCGAGCGCCATGAGGCTGGCCAGCAGCGCGTACTGCGTGGCGGAGTGGCCGGGGTCGCAGAGGCTCATCAGGTAGGCCACGAATCCCGCGGCCACCAGCCCCTGGCAGAAGCTCTCGAGCGCGATCACGGCCACGAGCATCGGACGCGTCGGCTCGGAGAGCGCGAGCACGAGGAATCCGGCGTTGGACGCCGCCTGCAGGATGCCGAAGATCACGAGGCCGCGGAACAGGCCGGTGCGCGCCACCAGGCCGCCGCCCGCCAGCGAACCGGCGATCGTGATCGCGAAGCCGAGGGTCTGGCGGATCCACGCCACGTCGGCCTTCGAGTACTGCAGCTCCTGCAGCAGGAGCGGCATCGTCATGCGGTTGCCGAGGAGATCGGGCAGCCGGAAGACGATGACGAAGACCAGGACGAGCGCGGCCCGCGATCCGTGCCGTCGCACGAAGTCGGCGAACGGCTCGACGACGGCCGCGGCCAGCGTGCGCGGCGGCGCGGAGGCACGGGCGGGCTCGGGCGCGAACGCGGTGACCGCGCACGCCCCGGCCATGAGCGCCGCCATCGCGGCGTACGCGGCGCGCCAGCCGAGGTGCTCCGCCAGGAGCAGCGATGCCGCGCCGCCCAGGATCATCGCCACGCGGTAGCCGCTCACGAACACCGCGGCGCCCGCGCCCAGCTCCTCCTCGTCGACGACGTCGGCGCGGTACGCGTCCGCCACGATGTCCTGGCTCGCGGACAGGAACACCAGGACCGTGGCCAGCACGGACAGCAGCGCGAGGCCGCCGCCCGCCGCCGCGGGCGCCGCGGCGGCAACCGCCAGCAACGTGACGGCGAGCAGCGCCTGCGTGAGGAGGAGCCACCCGCGGCGCCGGCCGAAGCGGCCGCCGAACGCGGCCCACCGGTCCATCGCCGGCGCCCACGCGAACTTGAACGTGTACGGGAGGGTCACGAGACTGAACAGTCCGATGCTCTTCACGTCCACGCCGAGGGACGACAGCCACGCGGAGAGCGTGTCGTTCGCCAGCACGTACGGGAGCCCGGACGCCAGCCCCAGCGCCGACAGGGCCGCCATCTTGCGGCGCGCGTAGATCCCGAGGAGGCTCACTCGCCTTCCGGCTCCAGCCGCACCATCCAGCGCTCGGCCACGAGCAGGCCGTTCGCCTCCATCCGCGCCACGCGGGAGGAGTAGGGCACCTCCCCCTCCCACAGCACGTCCCCCTCGCGACTCCAGACCATCACGTGCGTGCGCAGATCCCCGTGGGCGAGCGTGACGAGCTGTCCCTGCGGCGACACAGAGAGGCAGCTCGTGCCCGCGCGCCGCGGCACGCGCGCCTCCCACAGCTTCTCGCCGGAGTCCGTGTCGTACGCCAGCACCACCACCTCCCGCCCCGTGGCGTGGAACGTGGCCAGGGTCCGGCCGTCGGCCGAGAGCGCCACCGAGATCTGGAACCACAGTTCGTCGTCGTCGGGCTGCTCCGACTTCCAGAGGAGCCGCCCCTCGTCGGTGAACACGCGCAGCGTTCCCCGCCGCTCCGGACGGAGCTGCAACCCGTCCGACTCCGGCTGGACGATCTGCCCCGTCCCGCTGACGACGATGCGGCCGCCGGCGGCCTCGAGCTGCGCGTGCCCCTCGCGCGTGACGACCGCGTCGATCGGGACGGGCTCGCTCCAGGCGAGCACGCCGTTCCGGTTCAGGACCACCAGCTCGCCGGCGTGCAGCACGGCGATGCGCTGTCCGTCGCCGGTCAGCCGCACGTAGGCCGGGAGGATCGGGAGCTCGCCGCGCACGTTCCCGTCCGCGTCCACGATCTGCACGCGGCCCCCGGGCTCCAGCCAGGCCCGCTGGAAGCGGTCGAGCGACGTGTCCGGGGACGCGATCACGAACAGCGAGCCGTCCGGGGCGAAGAGCATCGGCTCCCCGCGGGCCACCGCGTCCCAGGCGGGCTCGGGGTTGCCTGCGCGGTAGAAGCGGTACTCGTTCTCGCGCGCGCGGAGGGGATCCGCGCGCCACACGAGGTGCGCGCTGCCGTCCTCGGCCACGAGCGCCCGCTCGCCCGGCTCCAGGAGGATCTCCCCCTCGACGTCGCCGTCCGCATCGAACAGCAGGACGCGGGAGCCGGACCCGTGCTCCAGCACGCGCGCGCGGAACGGGAACCGGAGGTCCTCCGCCATCAGCGAGCGGAACACGTTCACGTCCTTGCCCATCTCGGTGATCCGCCACACCAGGGTCCACGTGCCGACACGACCCGCGCCGGTCTCCAGCGCGGCGGCCGGCGCCGCGGCGAGCAGCGCAGCGGCGACGCCGGCGGCGAGCGCGCGCCTCACGCCCCCGGCTCCCGGAAGTGGTCGAAGCCGCGCGGCGCGAGCGGCTCCTCCGCGCCGTCGTCGCGGACGAGGATCATCCCCTCGTCCGCCGGCGTCATCACGCCGATCGGCGTGAGCGGGATCTTCGCCCGGCGCGACGCCTCCTGCACCACGTCCACGTCCCCGGCGGGCACCGTGAACAGGATCTCGAAGTCCTCGCCCCCGCTGGCCGCTTCCATCGCCGGGTGGCCGTCGAGACGCGCGAGCCGCCGCGCGGCGCGGCCCAGCGGGATCTCGCGCTCGTTCACGCGCACGCCGGTGCCGGCGGCCTCGCACATGCGGGAGAGGTCCAGGGCGAGCCCGTCGCTGACGTCCATCGCGGCGGTGGCGCGCACGGGCGTCACGACCTCCCGCCCGGCCGCCACGTCCACGACGCGACGCTCCAGCGAGGCCAGCAGGCGCGCCACATCGAAGCGCGGGCGCGGCGTGCGGTGCGCGGCCTCGGCCTCGACGCGCATCGCCTCGGGCAGCTCGTGCCGGAGCCCGCCGGCCAGGATCCGCCGCCCGGCCTCCGCGTTGCCCAGCTCCCCGCTCACGCACACGACGTCCCCCGCGCGCGCGCCGTCGCGCCGCAGCGCCATGCCGGGCTCCACGGTCCCGAGGACCGTGATGTCGAACGACAGCGGGCCGCGCACGGTGTCGCCGCCCGCGATGGCCACGCCGCACGCGTCGGCCACGCGATCCAGCCCGAGGTACACGCGCCGCAGGAAGTCCACCGTGAGGTCGCCCGGCGCGTGCACGTTCACGAACGCGGCCAGTCCCTGCGCGCCCATGCCGGCGAGGTCGGACAGCGATCCGGCCATGGCGCGGTGGCCGATCTCGTCCGGCTCCAGGTAGTCGCGCGAGAAGTGCACGCCGTCCACCCACGCGTCGGTGGACACCACGATCTCCCGCCCGGGCACCGGCGCGAGGATGGCCGCGTCGTCCCCGGGGCCGAGCAGCACCGCCGGCGACCCGGACTCCGTCCAGTCGCGGATGAGGGCGAGCAGGCCGTTCTCGCCGAGATCGGAGAGCTTCACTCGTCTTCTTCGGCGCGGGTCTCCCCGTCCTCTTCGGAGGTCTCGCGCTCCTCCGGGACCTCGAGCTCGCGCCAGGCGTACGGGATGCACCGCAGGACGTCCCCGGCGATCATGCCGCGGCGTCCGATCTCCAGACGACAGATGTCCCCGGCGCGCCCGTGCACCATCGCGCCCACGCGCGCCGCGACCGGGGCATCGTAACCCTGCGCGAGGAGCCCGGCGAGCAGTCCCGCGAGGACGTCGCCGCTGCCGGCCGTGGCCATCCCGTCATTCCCCAGGGAGCAGAGATCGGCGTTCCCGTCCGGCGACGCCACCACGCTGGGCGCCCCCTTCAGAATGACCTCGCACCCGAACCGCGCCGCCGCCGCCCGGGCCGAGGCCGCGGTGTCGGCCAGGACGGCCTTCGTGGGCCGCTGCAGGAGGCGGGACATCTCGCCCGGATGCGGCGTGAGGATGGCCGGGCGCTCCCGCAGCCGGTTGCGCGCCCGCTCGTCCCGGTCCCGCAGCGCGTTCAGCCCGTCGGCGTCCAGCACGAGGGGTTTGCGGATGCGCGGCACGAGGGTGCGCACGAACCGCTGCACGGACGGCGACTGCGACAGCCCCGGTCCGAGCAGCACGGCGTCCGCCTCCTCCACGAAGGGCTTCGCCGCGACCGCGGCGTCCGCGGAGAACGCGCCGGCCCGCGTCCCGGGCAGGCCGAACACCATCACCTCGGTCAGCTTGATCGCGCAGACGTCCTGCACGGCGCGCGGCACGAGGAGCTTCACGAGCCCGGCGCCGGAGCGCAGCGCGGCCTCGGCGGCGAGGCAGGCCGCGCCGATCATCCCGCGCGAGCCCGCGATCACGCACACGCTCCCGAACGTGCCCTTGTGGCCGCGCGGGTCGCGGAACGGCAGCCACGTGCGCATCTCCTGCCACAGCAGGACGCCGGTCCCCGCGCCCACCGCGCTCTCCGGATAGCCCAGGTCCACCACGGTGATGTCGCCGCACAGGTCGCGGCCGGGCATCGTGTAGAGCCCGCGCTTGGGGAAGCCGAACGTGATCGTCATGGCCGACCGCACGCAGTCCGGATCCACCTCGCCCGAGTCCGCGTTCATCCCGGTGGGCATGTCCAGCGCGTAGACGCGCGCGGGGGACGCGTTCAGGAGCTTCGTGAGCCGTCGGATCGGCTCGCGCAGCCGCCCCGACGCGCCGGTGCCCAGCAGCGCGTCCACCGCGACCTTGGCCTCGCCGAGTTCCCGGCCCACGTCGTCGTCGGACTCGGTCTCGCGGTACGGGCGCACGGGGACGCCGGACTCCTCGGCGCTGACCAGGTTGCGCAGGGCGTCCGAGGTGAGCTCGTCCCGCTCGCCGATGACCCAGCAGCGCACGTCGGCGCCGAACTGCCGCAGGTAGCGGGCGGCCACGAACCCGTCGCCGCCGTTGTTGCCCTTGCCGCAGACGACCACGACCTTCGCGTTGCGCTCCAGCCCGCCGAGCGCGATCACCTGCGCGGCGCCCGCGCCGGCGCGCTCCATGAGGTCCAGGCTGGGCACCCCGAACTCCTCGATCGCGCGGCGATCGATCTCCCGCATCTCCGAGGCGGTCACGACCCGCACGCTCCGACCTCCTCCCGCGGTGGACCTGCCCGCCGGAGGGGTACGCGGGGGCTTGTCACCGGATCCCATGGGTTCTCCTGTTCTCGGTCCCGGCCGAGACGCGCTTGATGCCGGTGTCCTCGCGGGGTCGGGGAACAGGAGGGCATCCCCGACGAACGCGGCTCTGCAGGGTCACGCCCGGAGCCCTCCGCGAACGAACGGTCGTTTGTGCCGATCGAGTCTGCCGGGGCGATGCGGCCTTGTCTACTTCTGGGACCGGCCGAGCCCGCGGCCCACGGAGATCTCGCCGTTGTCGATCCGCAGGTGGAACCCGCACTCCGGGTTCGTGCAGACCCAGGCCTTGTAGCGGATCGCCGCGCCTTCGCGGCCGTAGTCGCTCAGCGGGATCAGGATGCCCGTGTCGCAGGCCTGGCAGGGCGGAAAGCCCATCCCCTCTTTGGATTCCATCGGTTCATCCCCCCTCACGCGTCACCCCCCGGCGCCTTGCGCGCACCGCAGCCCGACCGCCCCCGGCTGCCACCGACCCGCCGCCACCACGTTTCCATCCCGAACGGGGAAGGGACCCGGCTCTTGGTAGTGGACCCGGGACGGACCGTCAAGCGGAGAAAGCGGTTGCGCGCCGCCCGGCCGCCGGCTGGCCTCCCGCTCCGGAACGTAGCGGTCCGAGAGGCGCTCAGAACCGGGCGCCCAGCTGCACTCCGTAGTGGTCCTCGTCCAGCACGGCATCGCCCCCGTCGAAGCGATTGTGCTGCGCGGCCGCCTTCAGGGTGATCCGCGGCCCCGGGTGGAAGCCGATTCCGTACTCGACCCGTCGCAGCGGGTAGTCCCACGGCACCGCGCGCCCGCCCGAGTCCCGGACGTCGTCCGGCTCGAAGGCGTCCAGCCGGACGGCCGCGTACCACCGTGGCGCGAACTTGTACGTCCCCTCCATGTACCCGGAGGTGACGCCCAGGTCCGGAAGCGTGGGGTGCTCCCAGAGGGCGCGGTACACCTCGGAGTGGAACTCCACGTAGCGGAGGATCCACGCGAGGTCCACGCCGCCCCCCAGGTTGAGGTGCTCGTTCTCGTCGGCTCCCCCCAGGAGGTCGGAGTCGGGGACGAGGTACGGTCCCGCCCAGCCGTTCGCCGCCACCGTGAAGGCCGGGCCGGCGTGGTAGGCGAGGCGGCCGGTGGCCTGCGGGATGGTGCGCTGCCGGCTGCGCGTGGGATACGACACCGATCCGGTCAACGCCGCGACGGACCAGTCGAAGTCCCCCGCGGCGCCCCACAGCTCGAGGCCGGTGTTCCAGCAGTTGTCGTACAGGACGGGAAGACCGCTCTGCGGGCGCGTGTCCCGCGCCGCCAGCAGGTCGTCCACCGTCACCTGCGCCTCGCGGACCGCGAGCGAGCTGTGGTGCCCCTGGACGAGCGGGATCCCGATGAGCGGGTTCGTGTCGCTGTACGTGCGCGGCCCCCAGTTCCCGATCGTCGACGGGATGAGCCCCACGTGCAGGTTCACCGGCGTGCCGGCCAGCTCCGGGAACCGGAGGTACGCCCCGTACAGGAAGACGTCGCCGTAGTCGTAGATGACGAGCTGCGTGAAGAGCTGCGCGCTCCCCTGCAGCTGCGCGTCGAAGAACAGGCGCATGCGCAGGTCGTCGAAGTTCGACGTGCCGGAGAACGTCCGGTTCGTCAGATCCGGCTCCCGGTTGTCGAGCACGAGGTCCAGGAGACCGCTCACCGCCACCTCGGCGCGGCCCGCCGCCGGCAGCCCCCCGATCAGTGCCGCGCCCAACACCGCGGCCCGCATCCCTCTCACGACGCTCCCACCTCCTCCCGCTCCGTGGTCCCCGGCGTCCCGGCGCGAAGTTTCGCGGGCAGCTCGATCCGGAAGCACGCGCCGGCCCCCGGCGCGCTCGCCACCGTCAGGCCGGCGCCGTGGTCCTCGACGATCTTCCGCGAGATCGCGAGCCCCAGCCCCGAGCCGCCCTCCTTCCCCGCGGTGACGAACGGCTCGAACAGCGTGGCCGCGATCTCCGGCGGGATGCCCGCGCCCTCGTCCTGCACCTCGAGGAGGACCCCGCCGTCGTCGCGCACCCGCGCGCGCAGGGTCACCAGGTCCCCCACGCGGGACGCCTCCCGCGCGTTCGTCAGCAGGTTGTCGAGCACGCGCCGCAGGCGGCCCGGGTCCACGATCACGCGCGGTCCGTCGGGGCACTCCAGGGCAACGCGCTGTCCGGCGCGCTCGGCCGCTTCCCGGTGCCCGTCCACGACCTCGGCGAGCCACGCGCGCAGGTCCACCTCCTCCGGCTCCAGCACCGTGCGCCCGCGCGCGAACTCCAGCACGTCCCGCGTGAGCGCGGACATGCGGTCGATCTGCCGGCAGATGACGTCGCACTGCCGCGCCAGCTTCGGGTTGTCCGGATCCCGCGAGCGGATGAGGTCCGCCGTGCCCAGCACCACGGCCATCGGGTTCTTGAAGTCGTGGATGATGCCGGTGGCCATGCGGCCGATCGCCGCCACCCGCTCGGAGTTCACGCGCTCGGCGTGCGCGGCCTCCAGCGCCGCCCGGCCCGTCCGCAACTGCGCGCGCATGCGCTCGAACTCCGCCGCCACGTAGCCCAGCTCGTCCTCGGACTCCGGGCGGATCTCGAAGTCCAGATCGCCGTCCGCGATCCGCTCCGCGGACCGGGCCAGGCTGGCCACCTGGCGCACGACGCGCCGCTTCGCGAACAGGTACACCACGCCGACCGAGAGGGAGGCGCCCACGGCCGTCATCAACAGCAGGAGCGCGCTCGTGCGCGCCATGATCGGCGCGATCGCGTCGTCGACCGATCCGAGGAACGAGATCGACACGCCGGTGGCCGGATCCTCCACCCGATGCACCAGCGCGCGCCGCCCCCCCAGGTCCACCGCCACGTTCGTGCCGGCCGCCGCCCCGCGCACGAGCGCCGCCTGCTCCGGGGCGAGGTCCGCCACGAAGCCCGCGCTGCGGGCGAGGACGCGATCCCGGTTGGCCACCAGGACCTCGAAGCCGGTGAGCGCGCGGAGGTCCTCCGCGAACGACCGGCCGAAGCCGTCCCCCAGGATCAGCGATCCGAGCGGCGCGCCGTTGTTCGCCACGAGCGGCGCCACGGTGACCTCGCGCACCTCCCCGGTGGCGTCCACGGCGACGAACGCGGGATCGGGCGAAGGATCGAGGCGGGCCAGCCGCGCCAGCGTGGCGTCGTCCACCGCCGCGGACCGGTGCAGCACGCCCCCCGCGGCGTCCAGCAGCACGAGGAAGTCGGACTCGGCGAGCAGCGCGTGCGTGGGCACGGCATCCCCGATCGTGGCGGGATCGCGCGTCTCCACGGCGGCGAGGAAGCGCGGCGACGTGAGCACGGACTCCAGCTCGGCCGCGCGCGACGCCGCCCGCGTGCGCAGGTACTGGTCCAGGACGCGCTCCGACTGCATCAGGCGCTGGCGGAACAGGTCCTCCAGGCCCGAGCGCGTGACGGACCGGTTGATGAGGAACGCGCCCACGGACAGCGTGGCGAACGTGCCGGCGATGAACGCGACGACCCGCGGCAGCAGCGGTTTCCGGACCCTCACGGGATCTCGAGCTCCAGGGGCGCGGCGCCGACGACGATCGGCCGGCGGATCTCCGGGAGGTTCTCCTGCCACACGTGCAGCACGTACTCGCCGGGAGGCACGTCCGCGATGGCGAAGTTCCGCTGCTCGTCCGAGACGGCGAAGCAGGGCGTGTCCAGCACGTGGATGTATGCGCGCATGGAGTAGTGGATCTCGCAGAACACCGGCACCACACCCGCCCGGTCGAACACCACGGAGGCGGACTCCCCCTGCGGGTAGCGCCCGAGGTCGAAGCGCCGGGTCTTCGAGTACGAGAAGACGTTGTGGAAGAACGGATCCCCGTTCGGGAAGTCCACCTCCGCGCCCACCGGCACGGCGAGGACGGAGGGGACGAACACGCGATCCTTCTGCTCCATGCGCGGGCGGACCGCGGGCGGCGCCGGCGGCGGCAAGGTCGCCCCGGTGAGCCACACCACGGCGAACCGTCCGGGATCGCACTGGCAGCCCGAGCCGGGCGTGGCCTCGACCGCCGGCTCCGGGGCGCGGCGCTCGCGGTACCGCGGCGGCGCGGCCGGCGGGGGCGGTGTCGCGGGCGCCCGGGTCACGACGCCGCGAACGGTCGTGCCCTGCGCCGCGGCCACGCCCGCTCCGCCGGCGACCGGCAGGGTCGGCAGGGCGAGCAGGCAGCACAGGACGACCGAAGCGGACCGCGCGGACATGGGCGCACCTCCCCCCGCGTGGATCGGGAGTCGCCCGGGCCCGCTTGAGCCGGCGCCGCGTCGATTCGCGGGGAAACTTGGCGAAGAAGATGACCCGCTGGGCCGGTTTGGTCAGGTCTTCTGCGGCTTCTTCTTGGCGGCCGGGAACAGGATGTTGTTCAGGATGAGGCGGTACCCCGGGGAGTTCGGGTGGCGCGACAGGTCCGTCGGCGGATCGCCCACCGCGTGCTGGTAGTCCTCGGGATCGTGCCCCCCGTAGAAGGTCCACGTCCCGCGACCGAGCTTCCCGTGGACGTAGCGGACCTCGTGGGTCCCCTCCACCTCGCCCAGCACGGTCACGCCCGACTTCAGCAGCCGCCGGTCGAAGCCCGAGGTCTGGCCCAGGAAGCCGTCGATCACGCCCACGTGGTCCTGCGTGAGCATCGTGGGGATGGGGTCGTACTTCGCGCTGAACTCGAACAGCGTGAAGAAGTCCGCGGCGGGCCCGCGCGCGAGCTCGTAGTCCGACGTGTCGATGTCCGAGAACTCGTACACCATGGGGTCCGTGAGGATGCGGAAGCCCTGGAACGCGAGGCAGCGCGTGTAGTCCAGCCGGGCCTGCGCATCGCGGTCGGGCGGGTCCCCGTCGTACACGGTGCCGCAGATGTCCACGCCCTTCGCGGCGAGGGCGATGTCGAAGGTGTCCGTGGCCGAGCACATCGCGAAGAGGAAGCCGCCGGCCTCCACGTACGCGCGGATGGCGTCCACCACCGCGCTCTTGTGCTCGCTCACCTTCCGGTACCCGGCCTCGCGCGCCAGCTTCTCGTACAGGGACTGCTGCACCTGGTACCACGCTGCGGAGTGGAAACTGGCGTAGAACTTCCCGTACTGGCCGGTGAAGTCCTCGTGGTGCAGGTGCAGCCAATCGTACTCGGAGAGCCGGCCCCCCAGCACCTCCGCGTCCCAGATCGTGTCGTACGGGATCTCCGCGTACGTCAGCGCCAGCGTCACCGCGTCGTCCCACGGCTGCTTGTCCGGCGGCGTGTAGATGGCCACGCGCGGAGCCTTCTCCAGGAGCACGGACTCCATGTTCTCCGACTCGACCGTGCCCCGGATGGCGGCCTCCTCGCCGGGCCCGATCTCCTGCGTGTCCACGCCGAGCACGGCCGCCCGCCGGCGCAGGATGTCCAGGTCCTCCATGAGGAACGACCCGCCGCGGTAGTTCAGGAGCCACTCCACGTTCGCGCCCTGCGTGAGGCTCCAGTACGCCAGGCCGTAGGCCTTGAGGTGGTTGCGCTGGGACAGGTCCATCGGCACGAGGATCCTCGCACCGGCCGGCGCCGGAGCCGCGGCGGCCAGCGCGGCCGCGAGCACCGCGGCGAGCGCCACACGGGCAGGCGCGAGGGCGCGGGCAACGCTCACGGCACGGCCCTCGTCAGTTTCGCCCGCTCCTCCCGCGCCCGGTCCGCGGCGAGCGTCTCCGGGTACGTCACGATCAGGTCCTCGTACTCCGCCAGCGCCCCCTCCCGGTCCGAGAGATCGACGGCCAGGATGTCCGCCCGCAGGAGCCGCGCGCTCGCCGCGAGATCCGGCACCTGCGCGGCCTCCACCGCCTCCTGCAACGTGGCCAGCGCGGACCGCGGATCGCCCGCGGCGCGGCGCGCCTCGCCCATCAGCAGCAGCGCCTCGTCGGCGATGTCGGCGCCCGCGTGCCGCGCCGCCAGCGCCTCGAGGCGCTGCACGGCCTCCGGAGCGCGGCGCGCGCGCAGGGCCAGCTTCGCGGCCGCGTACTCCGCCATGAGGTCCGCCGCGCCCGGGTTCGTGTTCAGGAGGATCGACATCTGCAGCGCGTCGTTCACGTGGGCGCCGCGCGGGTAGCGCTGCGCCACCTCCTTGTACAGCGAATCCGCGGAGTCGAACGCGGCGGCGAAGAACAGCGCATTCGCCTCCTCGAAGAGCGCACGCTCGCGCACGGGCTCCGGGAACTCGCGCGCCCGGACGGCCGCGTAGATGCCGCGCGCCGTGTCCAGGTCCCCGGAGGACAGCGCGCACTCCGCCACCTGCATCTGCGGCTCCGCCTCCAGCCACGGGCCGCGCGGGAGCGCGACGAGTTCGCGGAACACCGCCTCCGCCTCCTGCGGACGCCCCTTCCCCTCGCGCAGGATCACGCCGCTCTGGAACCGCGCGTCCAGGGCCCAGTCCGTCTCCGGATACTCCGCCTGCAGCCGCGCGTACGTGCGCAGCGCGTCGTCCCAGCGCGCCAGCCTGCGCTGGCACGCGGCGATCTCGGACAGGGCGCCGGGCACGGCGCGGGCATCCTTCGTCTCCTGCACCAGCCGCTCGAAGACCAGGATCGCGGTGTCGTAGGCGCCGTCGGTCTGGCACCGCTTCCCGAAGACGAGAAGCGCGGGCACCTGCGAGGGCTCGTCGTCCACCAGGCGGAAGTACTGCTCCGCCGCCTCCGCGTGCCGCCCGCCCTCCAGCGCGAGGTCCGCGAGCAGCTTCCGCAACACGAGCCGGTTCGTGTCCATCCGGCGGTCGCCGGCAGGCTCGCGCGCGGCCGCCAGCGCGCGCTGCACGCGCGTGATCACGCCGTCCAGGCCCTCCTCCAGCTCGCCGATCCGGAGGAGCTTCCCCTCCACCCAGGACAGCGCCGTGGGCGCGGCGGCGAGGTAGCGCAGGTAGTCCGCGGTGGCCTCGTCGAACTCGAAGCGGACCTCGTGCAGCCCCGCCTTCTGGCGCGTGAACTCGCCCGGATACAGCGAGTCCCCCTCCGCGTACACGGCGAGCGCCTCGTCCAGGAGGCGGTTGCGCGTCATCAGCTCCGCCACCAGCGCGTACGCGCCGCGCGATCCGCTCTGCGTGTCCAGGATGCCGCGCCACCAGCGCGCCGCCGCGCTGCGGTCCCCCTTCTGCGCGGCCACGGTGCCGAGCTGCTCCAGGAGCGAGGGATCGCCGGGCGACTCCGCGAGCTCCCGCTCCAGCAGCGCGGACAGCTCGTCCCATCGCTTCAGGTCCAGGAGGCACGCCTTGCGTCCGCGCGCGGCCCGGTACTGCCCGGGATGGGCCTCGTGCACCTCGCGGAAGATGGCCAGCGCGTCCTCGGTGCGGCCCTCGGCCAGGTACCGCTCGGCCAGGTGGATCCGGGAGCGAACCTGCGCCTCCGCGTCCTGCGCGCGCGCGGCCGGGGGCGCCGCCAGCACGAGCGGCAGCGCGCAGAGCGCGAGCGCCAGGCCGCGGATCACGACGCCCCGCCTTCGCCCAGCTCGCGCCGGCGCGCCTCGAGGTCCCGCACCCACGGTTCGTCCGTGGCGCGCGCGGACGCCTGCCGGAAGTACTCGCGCGCCTCGTCGCGGCGACCGAGCGCCAGCAGGACGCGGCCGAGGTGATAGTGGTTCTCCGCGCGCATCGACAGGTCGTCCTCCGGCAACGTCGCCTCCGCGACCTTCAGGGCCTCGAGCGCCGCATCGTTCCGTCCGGCGCGGTGCCGGACCCAGCCGAGCGTGTCGTTCCAGTATGCCGCCAGCGCCGGGTCCAGTTGCAGCGCCTCCTGCACCAGCCGCTCCGCCACGGCGAGGCTGTCCCCCGTCTCGGCCAGCACGTAGGCGAGCGCGTTCCTGCCATCGGCGCTGTCCGGGTCGATCTCCAGGACCCGCCGGAACGCGGCGGCCGCCTCCCGGGTGCGGCCGACGCGCAGCAGGCCGTAGCCCAGCCCGTAGGCGGCGCCGGCCCGATCCGGGGCCTGCGCGGACGCTTCCCGGAACAGCGCCGTGGCGCGCTCCCAGTCGCCCCGGTCCAGGTACCTTTGTGCCAGCTGGAGAGTTCCGTCGACGGTGGGCGAGCCTGCGGATCGCTGCGCCTCCAGGACGCCCTCCTCGCCCCCGATCTCCGCGCCCTTCCGCACCGCCTCGAGGATCCGCTGGGCGGGCTCGAGGTCCGGCACGAGCGCCAGGGCCTTCTGCGCCTGCACCCCGGCTTCCGCCAGCCGTCCCGTCCGGAGCAGCGCCACGGCGTAGTTCATCGGGACCTCCGCGAAGCCCGTGTCCATCGCGTCCAGCCGGGCGAAGTACGCCAGGGACTCCTCGTCCCGATCGGTGTACGTGCACAGGAGCGCCAGGTCGTACAGCGCGTCCTGGTTGTCGGGATCCAGCTCCAGCGTGCGCAGGAACAGCTGCTCGGCCGCGGCGAAGTCGCCCAGCTCCAGCCGTCCGAGGCCGCAGTTCCGCACCACCGTCGGCACGTTCCACGCCGCCTCGGCGCCCTGCTGGTACCGATCGCGCGCCTCGTCCTGCCGGCCGGTCCACGCCATCCACGTGGCCTCCCGGTACAGCGCCACCCCGAGCAGGTGGCTCTCCAGGAAGTCATCCGGGTCCGCGGCCGGCAGCGGCGCATCCGGAAGGACGATCTCCGCGGGCGCCTCCCCCGGGCGCAGGAGCTGCAGCACGTACCCCGCAGGCACCAGGCGGCAGCCGCCGAAGGACGTGAGGTCGATCTCGTCGCCGTAGAAGATGGGCCGCTCCGTCTCCGCGAACGCGATCTCCACCTCGCGCCCGACCGCGGCCTGCCGGCGCGCCACGCGCGACATCGCGGGGAAGTCCGCGCCGTACGCGCCGACGAGCAGGTTCAGCGTGCGGTCCCCGAGCTGCACGTCCGGGCGCACGCCCTGCACGCGCTGCAGGTAGAGCAGCGCGAACATCGCGTTGTCGCCCTCCAGGAACAGGCGCGCGTCCGGCGGCAGGGACTCGAGCAGCCGCGTGCCGTAGTCGCGCGCGAGCGTGGCGTCGCTCCGGACGCAGGCGGCGCGGTTCGCGTCGAACAGGAGCGCCGCGGGGGCGAACCCGAGCACGCCGGCGAGGAACAGCGCCGCGCGGGGCTCGGGGATGCGCCGCCGCGCCGCGTCCTGCACGGCCACGAGCGCGAGCGCCGCGAGCGCGAACACGCCGAGCACGGCGGGCAGGAAGAACGGCGTGATCACGCTGCGGTCGAGGAAGGCATCCTCGAAGCGGATGGCGGCCGCGGTCAGCGGGCCGGCGGCCAGCGCGAACACGGCGATCAGCGCCGCGGGACGCCGCGCGGCGCCGCGCAGCGCGAGGACGAGCCCGGCCGCGGCCAGCAGCAGGAGCGGCGTGGGCGCGCTGCGCGCGATCACCTCGCCCGCCACCCGGAGGCGGAGCCCGAGCGACGTCCGCGCCCCGGCCTCGCCGAGTCCGCCGTACTGCGTGCGCAGCACGTGGTCCACGAGATCGGCCGCGGAGCGGATGCCGCCCCAGTTGATCTCGGGGCCCGCGCTCCAGCGCGCCCAGAGCACGAGGTACGCCGACAGTCCGAGCGCGAAGGCGCCGAGCATCGGCCCCGCGCGGCGCGCCCCCCCGGACGGCGCCCCGGGACCGAACGCGGCCCACGCCACGGCCGGCGCGGCGAGGAGCGCGAACGGATGGTTCGCGGCGCCGAGCCCCGTGAGGTACGCGGCGGCCGGCAGCAGGTGCGGCCGGACGCGCGCGTGCGCCGCCGCGGCCAGCGCGGCGACGGTCAGCAGCAGGTTCAGCGCGTACACCTCGGTCACGACCGCGGTGTCCCACACCGCGCGGCCGAACGCGAACGCCAGCGCGAGACCCGCGGGGATCAGCACGCGTCCCGTGAGCGCGCCGAGCAGCCCCACGAGCAGCCCTGCCGCCGCCGCGACGCACGCGGCCGACAACACGTTCAGCGCCACGACGGGGTCGGCGGGCGCGGCGAGGGACGCCACCCGGCCGAGCACCGTCCAGAGCGGGAAGCCCGGCGGGTGCGCGATGCCGAGGGTAGCGGCCGCGGCGGCCAGCTCCCCGGAGTCCCCCGCCGCGATCGTGGGGCACAGCGTGGCGACGTAGACGGCGAACGCGACGAGGGAGACGGCGAGACCGGCTCCGGCGGAACGGGACACGGCGGGACCTCAGGGAGTGCCGGGCCGGGGACGACTCACGGCAGGTCGGGCGACGGCGCCTCGCGGGAGAGCTCCCGGAAGTAGCGTCGGATCAGATCCTCGTACTTGGGAGGATAGCGGCGCTCCAGCGCCTTGAGAAGGTCCTCCCGCAGATCGCGCTCCGCGCCGTCCAGTCCCTCCGGCAGGGCCGACGGCGGCGTCAGATCGCCAAGCTCCTCGCCGGTCTCCGAACGGCGCTCCTTCCCGAAGTCCCGCTCGCGCAACGAGCGCTGCGAGTCCAGGAGCCGCGTGAGCGCCCACTCCTGGTCGCGCAGCGTGGCGTCGTCCAGACGACCTTCCGCCAGCTTCCGCGAGACCTCGTCCAGCTTCTTCGAGACGTCGTCCAGCCGGCCGAGCATCCCCTGCGCGCTGCCCATCTCCTTCACGAGCTGCTCCAGCTCGTCGCGGATGCGCTGCTGCTCCTGCGCCAGGTCGCGCAGCTGCCCCTGCAGCCGGCGGTCCAGCGAGCCCATGCCCTGGCGCCGGAGCTGCTTGAGCGCCTCGTTGAGCTTCCCCTGGTCCTGCGACAGCTCCTGGAGCTGCTGCATGAACCCGGACATGGGCATGCCCGACGCGCACGAGGACATGGATTGCGCCGCCCGCAGCAGGTCGATCACCACCGCGTTCAGCTGCTCCACGGCGTTCGCGCTCTGGTCGGTCGCGATGTACACCGCGCCGTTCTCCAGCCCGCCCGCCGCGCCCTCCATCGACTCCAGGCCGTTCTCGAGGTTCCGCCCCACCGCGGACTCCATGAGCGGCGTGTCCTTCGCCACCTCGTCCAGCATGTCGCGCACGCGCGTGGCGCCGCGGATGAGGAGCTGCTGCTCGTCCGCGAACGCGCGCGTGGACGAGGACGAGTTGCGCGGGATGTTCGCGAGATCGTCCGACAGGGACTCCTGGTCCGTGCTCAGCGAGAGCAGGTCGCGCACGGCGCGGTTGATCGCCGCCTGGCTGACCTGGATCTGGCGGATGGACATCCCCTGCTGGGCGGCCTCGAGCTGCGTGAGGAGCTGGCGCAGCTCCGTGAGCGCCTTCTCGCCCTGCTCGCCGGCCTCCTGCTTCTCCCCCTGCTGCAGGTTGCCGGCCATGTCGTCCATCTTCCCGGGGATGTCCTTGCCCTGCATCCGCTCGGACATCTCGCGCATCTCCTGCGCGTCCTGCTGCTGCCGGAGCTGCTCGGTCATCTCCGCCAGCTCCTTCAGCTCCTGCTCCAGGTCGCGCGTCTCCTCGGCCAGGCGCTTCTCCTCCTGGGCCAGCCGCTTCATGTCCTCCCGCGCGGCGTCCTTGCCGGCGGCGTCCTCGCGCGGCTTCGCCGACTCGGACGAGTCCTGGGCGTTCGCGTCCTTCGACTCGGACGCGGAGTCCTCGCCCTTCTCGCCGGCGTCGTCGGCCGTGTCCTTCGACTCGGCGTCCTGCGCCGCCTCGTCCTTCGCCGCCTCGTCCCGCGCCGCCTCGTCCTTCCCCGCGTCGTCCTTGCCGGCGTCGTCCTTCGCCGCCTCGTCCTTCCCGCGCTCCTCCGCGGCCTCGTCCACGCGCGACAGTTCGTCGTTCACGCGCTCCTGCCTCGCGGCGAGTTCCTCCACGCGGCGGACCGCGGCCTTCATCTGCTCCTCGAAGCGGAACTGCTTCAGGTTCTCCAGGATGCGGTCCAGCTGCTTCTGCAGGTCCTCCTGGGACTTGTCGAACTCCGCGAGGTCCTGCTGGCGCTCGTAGGGGTTCTGCTCCTTCAGCGCCTCGCGCAGCTTCTCCAGCGCCTCCTTCATCTCGCGGTTCGTCACCTCGTCCAGCAGCTCCCGGATGCGCTCCATCTTCTGGACCGCCTCGAGCGTGGCGAACTCGCTCTGCTCCAGGTCCCGCAGGCTCGACTCGATCTTCTCGCGCGTCTCCTTCAGGTTCTCCGCCAGGCCCTCCTGCGCCTGCAGCGAGCGCTCCACCTCCTGGCTGCTCTGCCACGAGGACTCGCCCTGCTTGAGGATCTCGCGCGACACGTCCTCGACCTTCTTCTCGATCCGCTTCGCCTCGTCCACCACCTCCGACAGCTCCTCCAGCGAGCTGCCCTGCTCCTCGTCGATCTCCGCGAAGACCTCGCCGAGCGTGGGGAAGCGGAACACGTAGTCGCGCGTGCGGCTGACCGACGGGCCGTCGAGCGTGTTGTTGTCCCGCACCTCGAGGTGGTAGCGGACGGTGTCCCCCGGCAGGAGGTCCAGCGCGGCGAGGTCCCACGCATGGCGGTCCTCCACCTCGGTGCGCACGCCGGAAGGCGCCGCGAGGGTCCGGCGCTCCGTGCGCCCGGGACGGCGGCTCACCTCCCACACCAGCGTGACCGGTCCGACGCCGTAGTCGTCCAGCGCCGAGAAGCGCAGCGTCTCGGACATCCCCTCGTCGAGGTCCCGGTCCTCACCGGGCTCGAGCAGGCGGATGAACGGCGCCTCGTCCGGCAGCCCGCGGATGCGGTACTCCAGCGGGTTCGGGTTCGTGAGGCCGAGCACGTCCTCCACCTGCAGGGTGTAGGTGTCCTCGCCGGTCACGACCAGCCGCCCCGCCAGCCGGTGGTCGCCGGCCGGCTCCAGCGGGATCTCCGCCCCGGAGGCGAGGCGCATCGCGCCGCCGCGCGGCTCGTTCGTCGCGCGGACCGAAAGCTCGGCGGTCGTTCCGCGCAGCGCGGCGAGATCCCCGCTGCCGTCCTGCACGACGCGTTCGGGCAACCCGGTGTACGCGGGATAGCGGTAGGTCACGGACTCGATGGCGAGGCTGGGCGCCGTGAGCGCCGACACGGTGAACTCGTCCGAGGTGGCGCCGGCGTGACGGAAGCGGTACCGGATGGACTCGCGCACCTCGGGGATCTCGTGCTCGAAGCGCGCGACCGCGGACGCGGCGTCCCCAACGCCCGCGAGCACGATCTCGCGCCACGGCGCGTCGTCGTCCGCCCGCCACTCCAGCGCGCCGCTGGCGCCGCCGCGCGACACCACCGCGTGCTGCACTTCCGCGGCCAGCCGCACGCCGGAACCGGCGGCCACCGAAACGTCTCCCGGCAGCACGCGGAACTCCGGGCGCGGGCGCGGGCCGAGCCGCCCCGCCGCGGACGCCACGTCAACGAGGCCGCGCCAGGCGGCCAGCGGACCGGCGACGAACGTGACGAGCAGCGCCGCGGCAACGCCCGCGGCCGCCGTGCGCAATGCGCGGCGGAAGCCGCGATGGTACGGCAGCGTGGCCGGACGCACGGCCTCCACGTCGGCCACGGTGACATCCACGACCGCATCCACGAGATCCGTGGAGTAGCCGGTGCGGCGCTCGTCGCGCACGCGCAGCACCTGCAGCGCGGGAACGAGCTTCTGCCGCAGGGCCGCCGCCTGCGCCTCGGTGCGGCGGGCCGCCTCCTCGAGGTCCTGCATCGCGGCCCGTCGCGCGCGCCACGCGCGCCCGACGAGCACGAAGGGCACCGCGATCGCCGCGACGAACGCGGCGGCCACCAGCGCGAGGAGCGCGCGCGGGGCTTCGGCCGCGCCCGGAAGCACGCGCGACACGGCCACCAGCGCGGCCAGCGCGGCCAGCGCGATCCCCAGCCCGGTCAGGGCCGCGGAGCCCAGGCGGCTGCCCGTCTCGTGCCCGCCGAGTCGGCGCGCGGCATCGCGGAGGCGTCGTGCGGAGTCGGTCACGGCGGCGGCTTCCCCCGGCTCAGTTCGTCATCGCGTAGGCCACCACGTTGATGGCCATCCGCATCGCCTGCTCGCGGACCGCGGGCGGGTCGTTGTGGACATCGGCATCCTCGAGGCCGTCGCCGATGTCCGTGTTGTAGCTGTAGAACACGACCATCCGCCCGTCATGATAGATCGCCAAGCCCTTCGGCGGCCCGCCGTGGTGCTCGTGGATCTTGGGCAGTCCCTTCGGGAACTCGTACACGGCGTGGTAGATGTCGTGGTCGAACGGCACCTCCACGAGCTCCGCATCCGGCAGGATCCGCCGCAGCTCGCGCCGCAGCGACTCGTCCAACCCGTAGTTGTCGTCCGCCCACAGGAAGCCGCCGTGCGTGAGATACCAGCGGAGCCGCTCCACGTCGTCGTCCGTGAAGCGCACGTTGCCGTGGCCGGTCATGTGCAGGAACGGATGGGCGAAGAGCTGGTCGTCCAGCGGGGCCGGGTGCGCGATCTCCGTGTCCACGGGCATCCCGAGCCGCTCGCCCAGCTCCCGCGCCAGGTTCGGCAACGCCGTGGGATTCGCGTACCAGTCCCCGCCGCCGGGATAGTGCAACTGCGCGAGCCGCACCGCCGGCACCGCCGCCCCCGGCGTGGCCGCCGCCACCGGTCCCGCGGGACCGGCGAGGGCGAGGAGCGCGAACGCCCCCGGAAGACCCGGGAGGCGGAGGACCGGGTGCGGCACGAACCCCTCCGGAGACGGAACCAGCTGGAATCCTAGCACCCCGCCCGTCCCCCCGTGTTCCCACCCCGGGCCGGCCCGCCCACCCCCCGGGATGAACCGGAACCCCAGCCCCCGGATCCCGTCACGGCGAGAGGCCGGCGCCCCGAGGTCGGGCTCGCGGTGGCGGCCCCGGCGGGTCCTCCGCGGCGGCTCTGCGGCGCGGCCGGAGGCCCGGACGGCCG
>CAZNDO010000027.1:0-48690 GCA_964571855.1 uncultured Gemmatimonadota bacterium | reverse complement strand
TCGCCGCGGCCTTCCCCGGCGACGCTGCCCGCTGTCGTCCCGCCCCGCTGTCGCCCTACCGCGCCGCGCCCCCCGCCGCCCCGCCGCTGCCCGCCCCCGCCGTCAACCCGAGATCGCGCAGGAACGCCTCGTTGTTCGGCTCCCGTCCCAGGAACGCCTTCACGAGATCCATCCCGTCCCGCGTGCCGCCCCGCTCGTAGATCTCCTTGCGGTAGCGCATGCCCACCTCGGGGTTCAGGATGCCGCCCTGCTCGAACGCGGTGTACATGTCGTCGCCGTACACCTTCGACCACAGGTAGCCGTAGTACGAGGCGTCATAGCCGAACAGGTGGCCGAAGCCCGCCTGGAAGTGCGTGCCCGGGATGTTCGGGAAACCGCAGATCGGGTGGATCTCGGTGAGCAGCTTCGTGGTGTCCTTCTTCTCGCCCGGCGCATGGTACGCGAGGTCCAGCGACGCGTAGAACACCTGCCGCAGGTAGCGGATGCCGGAGTTCAGCTGCTTCGCCGCCACCAGGCCGGACAGCATGTCACGCGGGATCTTCTCGCCGGTCTGGTAGTGGGCCGCGAACCGGTCCAGGACCTCGGGCTCCCAGATCCAGTGCTCCAGGTTCTGCGACGGGGCCTCCACGAAGTCCTGCTCCGTGGCCGTGCCCGCGAAGCGCCGCATCTCCGCGCGCGTCAGCGTCTGGTGCAGGATGTGGCCGAACTCGTGGAACAGGGTCTCCACCTCGTCGTGCGTGAGCAGCGACGGGGTGTCCGGCGTCGGCTTCGTCATGTTCGCCACGATCGCGGAGACCGGCGTCCGGCGCGTGCCGTCCGGCATGTTGCCCCCGTCCCGGAGCGGGAACGCCGCGGCGTGCCCGAACTTGCCCTCGCGCGGGAACAGGTCCGTGTAGAAGTGGGCGAGGAGCTCGCCGGTGGCCGCGTCGTGGATCTCGAAGAGCTGCACGTCCGGATCCCAGACGCGCGGGTTCTCCACCTCCACGTACTTCAGCCCGAACATGGACTGCGTGATGTCGAACATGCCGTCCAGCACGCGCTCCAGCGGGAAGTACTTCGACACCTCCGACTGGTCGACCGCGAACTCGGTCAGCATCTGCTTGTTGTTGTAGTAGCGCCAGTCCCAGTAGTCCACGCCGTCCGGGTCGTTCTTCGCCACGGTCGTGCGCATCCGCGCGAGGTCCTGCTCGAACTTCGGACGGATCCGCGTGCGCAGCTCCTGCAGGAACTCCTGCGAGGTCTGCGGGTCCTTCGCCATCCGCGTCTCCAGCCGGTACGCCGACCAGGAGGCGTAGCCCAGGAGCTTCGCGATGCGGTCCCGGACCGCGATGGCCTCCTCCAGCGTCTCCACGTTGTCGGGATAGGCGGCGTTCCACGCCTTCTCCGTCAGCTCCTTGCGCAGCGCGGCGTCGTCCGCGAAGTCCAGGAACGGGAACATCTCCGGGTAGTCCAGGCTGACCCAGTAGTTGCCGTTCTCGCGCTTCTCCAGCCCCGCGAGGTACTGCTCCGGGAGGCCGCCGGCGCGATCCGGCGGGACCTCGATCCCGTCCTCGTAGTCCGCCAGCGTCTTCTCGAACTTCGTGCTGAGCTCCACCAGGCGGCTCTGCAGGTCCTTCACCTTCTCGCGCACTTCCTTGGACTTGCCGAAGCCGTTGCGCCGGTAGTCGCGGAGCGTGAAGTCGATCAGGCGCTTCCGCTCGCCCGTGAGCGCCTTGGCCTCCGCGCTCTCGGCGTACGACTTCACGGCGTCGTACACGTCCTCCCGGAAGCCCAGGTTCACCTGGTACTTCGACAGCGCCTCCTCCTGCGCGCGCGCGACGTCGCGCAGCGCGGCGTCGTTGGACACGTACGCCATGAAGGCGTACTTGCCGAAGGCGGCGCTCATCAGGCCCGACACGTCGTCGAGCGGGCGCATCGTGTTCTCGAACGTGCGCTTCCCCTTGGGCACGGCGACCATGGCGGCGAGGACCTCGTCGCTCTTCGCCATCGCGGCCGCGCACTCCGCCTCCACCATCTCCGCGGTCACGGTGTCGTACTCGATCAGGGGTGCGGTGGGGGACGCGGCCAGGAGCGTCCCGGGCAGGCCGACGAGCGCGAGCGCGACGGCGAGACGGGCGACGGGCAGCATGGGCTTCACGATCTTCCTCCGGACGGGCGCGGCGCGAGCCGCGGTTCAGGCGGGGGGATGGAACGGAGAACAAGGCAGTCTGCCAGACGATTCGCCATTCCGGCAACCCGGCACGGGTGGGGCGGTTCCGGCGGGTCGGGGGCGGGGGCGGACGGGGCCGGGCGGGGGGCGAAAGCCGGTCGTCCGGGAGGGGGGCTCAGCGCGCCAGGGACGCCGCCTCGGTCGTCGCCGGCCCCGGCAGCGGACGGCCGCGCCGGACCGCATCGTACAGCTCCTCGAGGCGGGCGATCATCCGGTCCGCGTCCCACCGCGAGCCCACGCGCTCGCGGCCGCGGCGGCCGCACGCGGCGCGCAGGTCCGCATCGCCGAGCAGGGGGCGCAGCCGGGCCACGAGCGCGTCCACGTCGCGCGAGGGCACCACCCAGCCGGTGCGCCCCTCCTCCACGACCTCGCGGGCGCCCTCCACGTCGAACGTGACGATCGGCTTCTCCATCAGCGCGTACTGGACGAGCACGCGCGGGAGCCCCTCCCACAGCGACGTGAGGACGGCCACGTCGAAGGCCGCGACGACGCGGGCCACGTCCTCCCGGTACCCTGCGAACACCACGCGTCCCGCGAGGCCGCGCCCGCGGACCGCGTCCTCCAGCCCGGCGCGCTGCGCCCCCTCGCCGACGACGACGATCCGCATCGCCGGGAAGTCCGCCGCCAGCCGCGATGCGGCATCCAGCAGGTAGGTCCACCCCTTGCGCGGTTCGAGCCGGGAGACCATGCCCACGGCCACGTCCTGCGGCCCCAGCCCGAGCTCGGCGCGCACGGGATCGCGGTTCGCCGCGGGCTGCGCCCGCGCCGCGTGGAACGGCGCCGTGTCCATGCCGCTCGCGATCGTGACGTACTGCTCCGGGCGGCCGATGCCCTCCGCCAGGTACTTCCGCTTCACGTCCTCGCCGACGGTCACCAGCACGTCGCAGCGGCGGGCCGCCAGCCGTTCCAGGAGGACGTAGAACCGGCGCACCGGCGCCGGCACGTGCTCGTGGAACGTCACGCCGTGCAGCGTGTGGACGACATGCGGCACGCGCGCGGCGCGCGCGGCGATCCTCCCGAGGAACCCGGCCTTCGCCGTGTGCGTGTGCACGAGGTCCCAGCGTTCGCGCGCGAGCAGGCGGGTGAGCTTCGCCAGGGCGACGAGATCGCGCATCGGGTCCGGGTCCCGGACCAGCTCGGGCAGCACCCGGGTGCGCTCGCGGATCCGCGGCGCGAAGCCGGACGTCTCCGAGCCCCGGCCGGCCAGGATCCAGGAGTCCCACCGCGCCGGGTCCATGCGCTCCACCGTGATCGCGGTGTTCTCGTCCGCGCCGCCGCGGATGAGGCGCGTGATCACGTGGAGGACGCGGGCCGGGCGGGCGCTCACGCCGACACCTCGGTGGCCACCTCGCGCCAGCGCGCCGGCGGGATGATGCGGGAGGAGCGCACGACCGGCGGCGCCCCGGCGCGCCGCTCCCACCACTTCAACGCGAAGACGGCCCAC
The DNA here is from genome assembly GCA_964571855.1 of uncultured Gemmatimonadota bacterium. Classification (GTDB taxonomy): domain Bacteria; phylum ARS69; class ARS69; order ARS69; family ARS69; genus CAYYFX01. The sequence goes on along the minus strand of CAZNDO010000027.1, from coordinate 45,037 downwards.
AGGATCTTGGCGTGGTCGGCGCGTCCCTGCTCGTGCTCGTTCGCCAGCCGCTCCACGACCGCGGAATCCAGCGGGAGGCTCCCCGCCGATCGCACGACGTCGCGGAACATCTCCCGCAGGTCGGCCTTGAGCCACTCTCCCACGGGCACCTCGAAGCCGGCCTTCCCGCGTCGTCGCACGGACGCGGGGAGGACGTCGGACACCGCATCCTTGAGCAGGCGCTTGCGGCGCGTCCCGCGCATCTTCCAGGAGCCCGGGACGGTCATGGACAGCTCCACGATCCGCCGGTCCAGGTAGGGCACCCGGACCTCGAGCGAGTTCAGCATGCTCGCGGCGTCCACCTTGCGGAGCATGTCGGAGGGCAGCGCGAGCGACAGGTCGGTGAACAGCACGCGGTTCAGCGGGTCCGTCCCGCCGCGCGCCGCGTAGTCCGCGTGCAGCGCACGGATCCTCGCGAGGCCCGGATCCTCGCCGGGCCGTGCGGGATCCGCGCCCAGCAGCCCCGCGACGTCGCGCACCGACGCGATGCGCATCCATGCCTCGTGCCGCGCGGCGTCGTCGTCCCGCGCGCCGGCGACGAAGCGCCGCGCCTTCCGCGCGAGCTCGCCGGCGCGCGTGGCCCGCGTGACCGGCAGCGCGTCCACGATGCGGGTCGCCATCGCGCGCAGCGGCGGCGGCAGTCTCCGCCACGCCGCCTGGTACGACTCGCCGAGGTACTTCTCGTAGCCCGCGAACAGCTCGTCCGCGCCGTCGCCGGACAGCGCCACGGTCATCTGGCGTCGCGTCTCGCGGGCCACCACGTACGCCGGCAGGATGGAGGAGCTGCCGAACGGCTCGTCGAGGCGATCGAGCACCGCGGGGATCGCCGCGCGGATGTCGGCGGCGGACAGCCGCGTCTCGTCGTGCCGCGTGCGGTGGAAAGCCGCGGCTTCCCGCGCGAACGCCGTCTCGTCGAACACCGGCGCGTCCTCGAAGCCCACGGAGAACGTGTGCACGGGGTCGCCGCCGGACTGACCGGCGAGGAGCCCCACGAGGGCGGTGGAGTCCACGCCTCCCGACAGGAACGCCCCCAGCGGCACGTCCGCCGCGCGCTGCAGGCGGACGGAGTCCTCCAGCAGGGCGCGCAACCGGCGGCGGGCCTGCGCGTACGACCGCGGCGGGTCCGCGCTCCGGTCCAGGGGATGCCAGAACCTCCGCGTGGTGAGCCGCCCCTCGCGCCAGAGCGCGAGGTGTCCCGGCTCCAGGGAGCGGATCCCGCGCCGCAGCGTGTGCGGTGCCGGCACGCATCCCCACGACAGGAAGTGATGCAACGCGATCGGGTCGACTCCGTGGTCCACTCCCGGCACCGGCAGGAGCGCGCCGCTCTCGGAGGCGAACGCGAGTCCCTCGGCCGTCTCCGCGAGGAGGAGGGGCTTGATGCCCAGCGGGTCCCGCGCGAGCAGCAGGTTGCGCGATCGCTCGTCCCAGACGGCGAACGCGTACATGCCCTCGAGCGAGGCCGTCATCTCCTCGCCGCGTTCCTCGTACAGGTGCACGAGGACCTCGGTGTCGGACCGCGTCCGGAAGACGTGCCCGCGCGCCTCCAGCTCGGCGCGCAGTTCCCGGTGGTTGTAGATCTCCCCGTTGAACACGACCCGGACGGTCCCGTCCTCGTTCGCCTGCGGCTGGGATCCCGTGTGCAGGTCCACGATCCGCAGTCGGCGGAACGCGAGGCCCACGCCCTCGCCGACGTGGAAGCCCTCCTCGTCCGGTCCGCGGTGCACGATACGGGCCGCCATGGCCCGCAGGAGACCCTCGGGGGGACGCTGTCCGCGTCGCAGCGCGACGCCCGCGATTCCGCACACCTCGACCCGACCCCCCTGGGTTTGCCCGCGTTCCCGGTTCTTGGCCTGTTGTCGAGCCTTCGGGAGCGCTTCTTGACCCCGGAATCGCCCGCCGGGGCCACTGGCCCCCCGTCCTCGTCTTCAGCCTTGGCCGATTCTTGCCGATGCCTGACCGGGAGCGGCATCCGGAGGCGGCGAATGGGCGCGTGGCGCGGGCGGCGGGTGGTGGTCACGGGCGGGACCGGCTTCCTGGGCGGGCACCTCGTGGACCGGCTGCGGGCCGAGGGGGCGGACGTGACCGCGCCCTCGTCCGCGCAGTGCGACGTGCTCGATCCGGCCAACGCCCGACGCCTGCTGGCGGGCGCCCCGGACGTGGTCTTCCACCTGGCGGCGCGGGTCGGCGGCATCGGCGCGAACCGGCGTCACCCGGCGACGTTCTTCCGCGACACGCTGGCGATGGGTCTCAACGTCCTCGAGGCGGCGCGCGAGGGGCGCGCCCGGAAGCTCGTGCAGGTGGGGACCGTGTGCAGCTATCCGAAGCACACGCCGGTGCCGTTCCGCGAGGAGGACCTCTGGTCGGGGTACCCGGACGAGACGAATGCGGCCTACGGCATCGCGAAGCGCGCGCTGCTCGCCGGATCGTTCGCCTACGCCGCGGAGTTCGGGCTGCGCACGGCGAACGTGCTGCTGCTGAACCTCTACGGCGAGCGGGACGACTTCGACCCCGAGACATCCCACGTCATCCCGGCGCTGATCCGCAAGTGCGTCGATGCCGCGGAGCGCGGTGCCGGCGAGGTGGAGGTGTGGGGGGACGGCACCGCCACGCGGGGGTTCCTCTACGTGCACGACGCGGTGGACGGCCTGCTCGCCGCCGCGCTGCGGGCGAACTCCGCGGATCCCGTGAACCTGGGGGCCCCGGGCGAGGTGGCCATCCGCGAGCTGGCCGAGACCATCGGACGGCTCGCCGGCTTCCCGGGGACGTTCCGGTTCGACGCGTCGCAACCGAACGGGCAGCCGCGACGCGCCCTCGACTGCGCGCGGGCGGAGCGGGAGCTCGGTTTCCGCGCGCGCACGCCGATCTCGATCGGGCTGGCGCGCACGGTGGAGTGGTACCGCGCACACCGCGAAAGCGAAGCGCTGTTCCCGGTCCCGGGCGACTCCGCCCGGGCGCGGGCCTGACGGCCGCGCCGCGGGGCGCCCGTGCGGATCCTGATCCTGACCCAGCACTACCCGCCGGATGCGGGGGCCACGGGCCGGCTGGTGGCCGAACTCGCGGCCGGGCTGGCCGCGCGGGGACATGAACCGATCGTCGTGGCCGGCGCGCCCAGCTATCCCGAGGCGCGCGGGGCGTGCCCGCCGGCGGAGGAGTCCGTCGCGGGCGTGCGCGTGCTGCGCGTGCCCACGCCCCCCCGACGCGAGGGCGCTGCCGGACGCGGGTGGCACTACCTCGGCTTCGCGCTGGCCGCGCTGTCGCGTGCGATCCGGCTGCCGCGCCCGGACGTGGTGCTCGCGCTGTCGTCCACACCCTTCTTCGGGGGGCCGGCGGCAGCGCTCCTGGCCCGATGGAAGCGCTGTCCCCTGGTCTACTGCGTGCAGGACGTGCACCCCGAGATCTCCGTCGCGCTGGGCGCGCTGCGCGACGGCCGTCTCGCCGGCATCCTGCGCGGTCTGGAAGCGCTGGCGTGGCGTCGGGCGTCGCGGATCGTCGTGATCTCAGACGACCTTCGCGTCGCGGCGGCCACCCGCGGCGTCCCCGACGCGCGGGTCGTGACCATCCGCAACTGGGCGGACGCCCGGCGCGTGACTCCCCGGACGGCCAGCGCGCTGCGGACCCGGCTCGGGTTCACGTCCTCCGACTTCGTCGTGCAGTACGCCGGCAACTTCGGCCGGGCCCAGGATCTCGAGACGGTGCTGGAGGCGGCCCGCCTGGCCGGGCGCATCGACGGGACCGTGAAGCTCCTGCTCGTCGGGGCGGGAAGCGGCCAGGGTCCCGTGGAGCGCCGGGCCCTGCGCGTGCCGGGGGCCGCGGTGGTGCCGTTCCAGCCGGATGATGCGGTGGCCGACGTCCTGGCCGCCGCGGACATCGCGCTCGTCCCGTTGCATCGGGGTTTGGCCCGCTGGTGCGTGCCGAGCAAGGTGTATTCGATCCTGGCATCCGGCCGCGCCGTCGGGGCCGTGCTGGACGACGGGAGCGAGGTGGCGCGCATCGTGGAGGAGGCGGCGTGCGGCTTCCGCGTCGACCCCGGGGACGCGCCGGGCCTGGCCCGCGAGATCCTCGCGCTCGCCGCCGACCGTGCGCGCGCGCGGGCCTGCGGCGAGAACGCGCGCGCGTTCCTGCTCCGTGACGGCGGACTCGATCGCGCCGTCCGGGAGTACGAGCGCGTGCTGGAGGCCGCCTGCCGGGCGGACGCGGGCGCGAGGTCAAGGCACGCCCCCCTGGCGCCGACGAAGGGGAGGGGGTTGGCGGAGCGCCACCCCGGAGGCGGCTGACGCCCCTCGATCTCCTCCCGGCGACCCCGGACGGGGCGGAGCCGGGATCGGGTCGGAATGGTCGGGATGAGGCGGGACCATTGGATCTTGTACTGATCTGGATTCTCCTGGTTTCTTTCAGCGCGACCCTGATCGCAACCCCGCCGGCGCGGCGCGTGGGTGCGGCCCTGGGGCTGCTGGACCATCCGCATCAGAGGAAGCTGCAGAGCACCGCCATCCCGCGGACCGGCGGGATCGGGATCCTGGCCGGGATGGTGGCCGGGCTCGCCATGATCGCCGTGGCCGGCGACACGCGCGGGATCCCGCTGGGCCGCGAGATCCTCGCGATCTGCGCCGGCGGCCTTCTGATCCACGCCGTCGGCGTCCTCGACGACCTGTGGGACGTGCCCGCGCCGGTGAAACTCTTCGCCCAGGCGGCGTCCGTGGGCGTCGTCGTCTCCAGCGGCGTGGTGCTGCGCGAGATCTCGTTCGGTTCCGGCACGACCTGGAGCCTCGGCCCGTTCGCGGTTCCGGTGACCGCGTTCCTCCTGCTCGGCTTCGTGAACGCGCTGAACCTCGTGGACGGGCTTGACGGTCTGGCCTCGGGCATCGCCGCGGTCGGGGCGTTCTCGATGGCCGTCGCGGGCGTGCTGCTCGGCAACGCCGTCCTGGCGGCCCTGGCGATCTGCCTGCTCGGCGCGGTCCTCGGATTCCTTCCGTTCAACCTCCGCTCCGAACGGAAGACCTTCCTCGGCGACGCGGGCAGCATGCTGCTCGGCTACGGCCTCGCCGTGACCGCCCTGATGGGCGTGCGGTTCGGCCGGGGGGACGTGACGCCGCTCGTGGTCGCGCTGGCCGCGGCGTCCGTTCCCGTCCTCGACACGGCAACCACGATCGTCCGCCGCTCGCGCAACGGAACGGGCCTTTTCCGCCCCGACTCCATGCACCTGCACCACCGCCTGATCCGCTTCGGCCTCACGCCCCGCCGCGCCGCCCTGACGCTCGTCGGCACGACGCTGGTGATCACGTGCCAGACCCTGGCCTACGCGGTGGACGGCCTCGGCGCCCTCCTCGCCGTCTCCGTCCTGGCCCTCACCCTGGTGGCCATCGGCATCCGCCGCGCGCCCCGGGCGCCTGAGCCGGCGTCGGACCAGAGCTTCCGCGAGATCCTGTTCTACCTCCTCGGCGCCCAGGACGGGGCAACCCCGCGCCTCCGGGGCGACTTGGCCATCGTGGAAATCCTCTCCGGTGACTCCCCGTCGAGTGGCGCGGAGACGGTGGTGCCGGGGCGCGCCCTCGAGGTCGTGTCCCGCCACCCCTGACCCGAGTTGTGGTGCGGAGAGTGTGGCGCCTGCTCGTGCGCGGTCGCCTGATCGGGGGACTCTTCCCGCTCAGCAGGCGAGTCTCAGCGCGTGGGGACGGCTCCGCCCCCTCGGCCCGGTGGCCACGAGCCGCCGGTAGTACGCCTGCCAACGGGCCGGGAGGCCGATCGCCCACGGGAACAGGCGCTTCTTGAGGAGGTCGGCGGGTGTGAGCTTGCGGTCGGTGAGGCCCAACGTCATCGCCGGCGTGGCATCCTTCTGGTTCTCGGAGAAGGACTTCATGTAGTTTCGCCAGACCGCCAGGCTCGCGAGCCGCTCCACGGCGTTCTGCCGCGTCTTCGAGAACGCGATCGTCTCCCGCTTGTGGTTCCCGCTGCAGTGCCGGATGAGCAGATCCATGAGATTCACCGGGAACAGGGGATTCGAAGTCGTCCGAGGCGCCGTGGACGGGGTGACCTCGTGCTTCACCTCGACGCCGGCGCGCCGCAACCCGCGCGGGTAGGCAGGATGCTCATCCGAGCGGATCTCGAGTGGCCCCTCCCGCTGCGGGAGCAGGTGCACGAGCTCGGCGATCTCCTTCTCGATGGAGCGCGGGTCGGGGCGCCCGTGGAGAGCCTCGAGCTGCGCTCTGCGCCGCTTCTGCGCGTCGGTCATCCGGCCCTTGCGGCGCAGCTCGGAGTCCGTGAAGGCGTACGTGAAGTGGGAGTTCGCACCGACCGCCAGGTGGAAGTGGCAGGGATAGTACTGGGAGTGGGCGAAGGACTCGAACCCGTCGATCACGACCGGCTCCCCGAGGCGCAGCCGCTGCAGATCACGCCAGAGGAACAGGAGGCAGTGCCGGCCGAGCCGCTCGGAGAGGCGCATGACGGTGGTGTGGGAGACGTCGAAGTCACGGGCGATCTGGCGGAACCCGGAGCAGGCCACGAGGCGGAGCACGAGCGGCACGAGCAGATCGGGACGCTTCAGGTAGTAGGTGGCCTGGAAGGACTGGAAACTGAAGTTGGCACCACAGACAACGCAGGTGTACCGCGGGATGCGCCGGGGCTCGGCCAGGCGCGTGTAGAACCCGTTCCGCCGGAAGGTCCAAGCGACGTTCGTGGAATGACTTGGGCAGTTCCCGCGCGGGCAGTGCGGCGGCTGGAACCCGGTGAGCAGAAATGGCATGGCCCGGATCCTTGGAAGATCCGGGCCATCCACATTCTGTGAACCACAACCTACGGGATGCGGATGACCTGGCCGGCCTTGATCAGGGAGCTGCGGCGGAGGTTGTTCGCACGCAGCAGGTCCGGAACGCTGACCCCCGTCCGCTGCGAGATGTTCCACAGCGTATCCCCCGGCTCCACCTTCACGAACGTGCCGCGGCTCGCGGCGGTGGAGGGGCTGTCCGACGCGACCGAGCGCGACGAGCCGCGGTCGGGGACGGTGATGCGCTGTCCGGGGTAGATGTGGCGGCCGAGCTTGTTCAGGCGGCGGATCTGCCCGGTGGACGTGCCGTAGCGCTGCGCGATCGTGGAGAGCGTGTCGCCGCGGCGCACGGTGTGGACCGTCGTCGACCGGCCGGACGCGCGCGACGACGAGCGGCCGCTGTCGTCCGACATCGCCAGCTTCGGGAGGTTGGCGGCGGACTTCTGGCCCTGCGGGATGAGGAGCTCCTGGCCGACGCTCAGGCGGTGGCGGCTCTTCAACCGGTTCGCCTGCACGATGGCGTCCACCGTGGTGCGGTACCCCCCCGCGATCTTCGACAGCGTCTCGCCTCGCCGCACCACGTGGTGCGCCCAGCGGACGCGCGCGCTCGGCGGCAGCTCCGCGAGGGCCAGCCGCGCCTTCTCGCCGGAGCCGGCGGGCACGCGCACTTCCCACGACTCGGTGTCGGGCGGCGTACAGCGGCGCACGAGGGCCGGATTCAGCTCCGCCAGCGTGTGCGCGTCCGTTCCGGCGCACTCCGCCAGCACGTCGAAGTCCACGCAGCCGTCCACGGTGACGGTCTCCGTGCCCGGCGCGGCGCCCTCGCCGCGCGAGAATCCGTACTTCTCGGGGTCCATTCCCACGATCATCGCCGCGTAGAACTTCGGGATGTGGTTGCGCGTCTCGCGCGGGAGGGAGAGCCGCCAGAAGTCGCGCGTTCCCTGCCGCGCGATCTGCTTGCGCACGCGGCCCTCGCCGACGTTGTACGCCGCGATCGCCAGCTCCCAGTCCTGGAACTCGACGTAGAGGTCCTTCAGGTACTGCGCCGCGGCCTCCGTGGACCGCACGGGGTCCCGGCGCTCGTCCACCCACCAGTCCGCGCGCAGGCCGTAGCGCCGCCCCGTGGAGCGGACGAACTGCCACAGCCCGACGGCGTGGGCCCAGGAGTACGCGTGCGGGGAGAACCCGCTCTCGATCATCGACGCGTACGCCAGCTCCGGCGGCAGCTGGTGCCGCGAGAGGGTCTCCTCGAAGATGCGGTCGTACGCCGGCTTCCGGTCGAGCCACTTCTGGAAGACCTTGCGCCCGTCCCCGCAGAAGTAGTCGATCCAGCGGTCGATGTCCCGGTTCTGCTTGGGCGTGATCTCGCCGTGCAGCACGGTCCAGGCGACGCCGGAGGGCTCCTCGGCCTTGACCTCGGTCACCCCCTCCTCGTCGTCGAACGACAGCTCGGCGATCTTGTCGAGGAAGTACTCCGACTTCGCCAGGAGCGTTTCCGCGTCGCGCGCATCGAGCGTGGCGGCCTCCTCCGAGCCCGCGAAGGCCAGCGTCTCCAGCACGCGGTGGAAGTGCACCTCGGCGTCCCGGTAGCTCTCCTGGACGAAGGCCCGGACCCCCTCCAGGTACTCCCGGTTCGCCTTCTCCAGGGTCTCCGCGGCGGGGGAAACGGATGCGTCCAGGGCCGCGGGGTCGGGGGAGATGTTCGCGGTGCCCCCGCAACCGGCCAGGAAAACCATCAGCGGTACGACGAGGAATCGGGCCGACGAGCGCAAGGCGTCCTCCGTGGGTGCTCGGATTCCGGGTCGTGCGGGCGAGTGGGGTGGTCGCCCCGGGTCTCTTGCTCCACGCATCGGCATTCCTGACGTCCGGTTGAGTCCCGTGGCGTCAGCGAAGCCCAGGAAAGGCGAGAATCGTCCAAGGACCGCGGATCGTCAACCGCCGACCCTCGGACCGCCCCCCGCGCCGGCGCCCGTTCGTCCCAGGGCGGTGCGCGAGAACTCGTGGGCGGGGTCCAGCGCGAGTGCGCGTTGCCACGCCTCGCGCGCGCGATCCATCTGCCCGAGCCCTTCCCATGCGACTCCCAGATTGTACCAAGTCGGCGGATCCTCGGGGTCGATCTCCAGGATCTTCTGCAGTTCGGGGACGGCCTGGCCCGGCTTCCCGAGACGCAAGAATGCGCAAGCAAGCTCGAAACGGGGCACCCGGTCCGCGTGATGCGGCGGCAGGTCCAGCGCCTTGCGGTACGCGTCCACCGCGTTCGCGTCCTGGCCGGCGGCGACGTTGAGGTGACCGAGCATCTGGTACAGCTCCTTGTTCCGGGGATCGCGCGCCAGCGCCTGCCGCAGGGGCAGCGCCGCCGCGTCCAGCTGGCCCGCGGACATCAGCGCCTGCGCACGCGCCATCAGGGCCTCGATCGCCACCATGCGCTTGGGGTCCGGCGCGTCGTCGCGCTTCGTCGCCCCGCCGGCGAGGTATCCGAGCGCCGCCAGCGCCTCCCGCGCCGCCGGGTCCATCATGCCCGGCTCGGGTGCCCCACCCGCCCCGGCCAGGGCGACCAGCGTATCCGCCAGCGACGCCGCGATCCCCGGGTGGTCCGCCAGGGCGTTCGCCCGCTCGCCGGGGTCCGCGTCGAGGTCGTACAGCTCCGCCTCGGGGGCCTCGACGTACTTCCACGCGCCATCCTGGACCGCGGTGAGCTCGGACCAGCCGTAGTGGAAGCGCGGGTAGAACGTCTCGGCGTACGCCACGCGCTCCCCGCCCTCGAGCGCCGAGCGCCCGGCGCCGGGTGCCTCCGCCGGGTCGAGGCCCAGGAGATCGAACGCCGTGGCCGGGAAGTCGATCTGGCGGAACACGTCGGCCGCGGGGCCCGGCGTCCGGGGGGCGGGCCAGATCACCGCCGGGATGCGGATCGTGGACGCGTACACGAACAGGCCGTGCGTGGCCTCGCCGTGGTCGCCGCGCCCCTCGCCGTGATCGGCGAGCACGACGGTCCAGAACGGACGTCCCGTCCCGCGTGCCGCATCGACCGCGTCGCCGAGTGCCGCGTCCGCGACGGCGACGTCCGCGAGGTAGGGATCGCGCGCGCTCGCGTTCCGCATCGGGCGCGGGGCATCGTGCGGCGTGTGCGCATCGAAGAGGTGGATCCACACGAACCACCGCGCGGATCCCGCGGCCCGCTGCGCCCACCAGGCCCGCGCCGCCGCCACCGCCTCGACGCCCGGGCGCTGCGCCATCACGAAGCCCGTGGGCCGGCTGGTGTCCACGTCGTCGTAGACGGAGAAGCCGCGATCGAATCCGAAGCGCGCGTCCAGCGGGAAAGCGGTCACGAACGCGGCGGTCTCCGCGCCGTGTTCCGCGAGTGCCGCGGCCACGTTCGGCACCTCCGCCGCGAGGCGGAACGCGCCGTTGTCGCGGACGCCGTGGGCGGGCGGATCCAGCCCGGTCAGGATGCTGGCATGGGACGGGGCGGTGAGCGGGGTGGCCGCCAGGGCCGTCTCGAACTGCAGCCCCTGTCGCGCCAGCCGGTCCAGGTGCGGCGTGCGCGCCACCGGGCTGCCGCCGCAGCCGGCGGCGTCGGCGCGGAACGTGTCCAGCGTCACCAGGAGGAGCGAGGCCTCGTCCCGCGCGGGGGGGGCCGCGGCAGGCGCGGAGGCGCCGGGAGGCGAGGGAGGAGGCTCCGGCGCGCACGCCGTGATCGCCGCCGCGGCGAGTGCGCACGCGGCGGCGCCATGCGGCCGCCGCCGTCGCGCGCTCGCGTCCCGCTCCGCCGCACCCGCTGCGGGAGCCGGCCGCCTCACGACCCGCCTCCCCGGACGGCCGCGGCGCGCTCCGTCCACCGCCGCGCGTCCGCGGTGTCGCCGCGCTCCGTGGCCAGACGAGCCAGCGCCGCCCACGGCTCGCTCCGCCCCGGGGCGATCCCGCCCGCCCGCTCGTACGCCGCGCGCGCCTCGTCCATGCGACCGGCCTCCGCGCTCAGGTCCCCGGATGTCATCCACAGCGCGAACGATCCCGGGTTCGCCCGACGCCCATCCTCCAGGAGCCGCATCGCCTCGTCGCGGTGTCCGCGCTCCCAGCGCAGGAGCGCGAGATGCGCCCACGCCTCGTCCACGCGCGGGTCCTTCGCGATCGCGGTCCGATAGTAGTCCATCGCGGTGTCCGTGCTGCCGAGGCGGCGCTGGCAGTCCGCCAGGTGGAACAGCACCGTCGCGTTGTCCGGATCGGCACGGTAGGCACGTTGCAGCGGTCCGAGCGCCTGCCGGAAGCGCCCCTCGGACGCGAGCGACATCCCGCGGAACAGCTCGTTGATCACCTCGAGGTGGTCCTTCGGGTTCTTCGTCGCGTCGTACTCCAGCGCGGCCGGCGTGCCGAGGTAGCCCAGGGCGCCGAGCTTCTCCCGCGCCTCGGCGTCCAGCGACGACGCGGGCGCTTCGGGCGGCGACGCGACGTCCGCGAGCATCGCGCGCAGCCGCGCGGCCGGGTCGGCATGGTCCCCCAGCACGTTCGTCCGCTCGCCCGGGTCCGCGAGCCGGTCGTACAGTTCCGGCGCCGGGCCGTCGACGAACGCGAAGCGCGCATCCCGCCACGACAGCAGCGGACTCCACCGGTAGTGGAGCATGGGGTAGTACGTCTCGCCGTACACGCCGTCGCGCGGGGGCGTCGCCGCGAGCGCGGAGCGGCCGTCCACCTCCGCCATCGGCGGGAGGTCCAGCGCTTCCAGCAGCGTGGGCGCCAGATCCGCGTACGACAGCACGGTCTCGTGCACGCCGCGCAGCCGGTCCGCCGCGGAGCTCGTGCGCGGAGCGCGGATGCCGAGGAGTCCGCGCATCGTCTCCTCGTGCAGCAGGATGCCGTGCGTGACCTCGCCGTGGTCGCCCAGCCCCTCGCCGTGATCCGACACGATGGCCAGCATCGGATCCCTCCCGGCCGCCTCCACGCCGCGCAGCAGGCGGCCCAGCTCGGCGTCCATGCCGCGGATCTCGCGCTCGTAGTCGGTGCCGCCGGGCAGTCGGCGGTAGGCGCCGAGCGGTTCGTAGGGATGGTGGGGGTCGAAGAAGTGGACCCATGCGAACCAGCGCCCCGCGGCCGCGGGCGCCGCCAGCCACGCCAGGACACGATCCACCACGTCGCGCGCGCGGCGCTCCGCGTACTGCAGCCCGGCCGCTCCCTCGGGCCCCAGATCCTCGTCGAACGTGTCGAAGCCCTCGGCGAAGCCGAAGCGGCTCTCGAGCGGGAACGCCGCGATGAACGCCGCGGTGGCCAGCCCGTGCGCGCGGACGTGGGACGCCAGCGTGGGCAGCGCCGGATCCAGCGGGAACAGCGCGTTCTCGCGCACCCCGTGCCGGTAGGGCTCGAGCCCCGTGAGGATCGTGGCGTGGGAGATCGCGGTGAGCGGCGCGGGCGCGTACGCGTTCCGGGCGAGCCACGCGCCGCGCAGGGCACGATCCAGCCGGGGCGTCCAGCCTCCGGGGTTGCCGTAGCACCCGGCGCGATCCGCCCGGAAGGTGTCCAGCGTGACGAGCAGCAAGTCCAGGGGCGGCGGACCCGAGGGCGCCGGCGGGGCGGACGGCCCGCAGCCGGCGAGGAACGCCAGCGCGACGAAATGCGCGGCATCCCGGCGCCTGCGGGGGCTCACCGCGTCCGGGCCTCGGCGTCCGCGAGCATCTCCGCCACCTTCGTGCTGCCGCGCGCGGCCGTGCGCGCGATGCGCAGGTGCGGGATGGCCTCGGCGGGCCGGTCCAGGGCGAGCAGGGCCTCGCCCAGAGTGGCGTGGATGGGGGCTTCGTTCAGGTGCGGCTCGAGCCGCAGCGCCGTCCGGGCGGCGTCCGCGGCTTCGCTCGCGCGCCCGACCGACATGTACGTGCCGGACAGGAACGCGTACGCCTCCTTCGCGGTCGAGTCCAGCCGGACGGCCTCGACGAGATACCGCTCGGCCGTCCGCAGGTCGCCCGCGAGGTAGGCTTCCTGGCCACGGAACAAGGCGGCCACGCTGGCGGCGCCGTCCTTCGGGTCCTTGCGCGTGTCCGCGTCCCGCGGATCCGCGATCGAGGCCACGTAGCCCAGGGCGCGCAGCTGCTCCGCCGTGCGTTCGTCGAGCCGACTCGGGGCCTGGCCGCCTTCCGCCGCGAGCGCCTCGTCCACCCGGGCCGACAGGTCGGCCGCGATCTCGGCGTGCGCCTCGAGCACGTTGTGCAACTCCCCCGGGTCCCGCACGAGATCGTACAGCTCGGAGCGCGGTGCACGAACGTACTTCCACTGCGAGGTGCGCATCCCGTGGAGCGGCGCCCAGCCCCGCATCAGCTCGGTGTGCTTCGTCTCGACGTAGGCATGGTCCTCCGTCGCGGCCTGCTCCAGCGGCGCTCCCGACAGGCCGGACGGGTCGCCGCCCAACGCGGCCAGAAGGGTCGGGGCCACGTCGCGCAGCGTCCGCTGATCCTGTTCCAGGCGCGACGCCACGCCGGGGCCGCTCCAGATCATGGGAACCCGCTGCGTCTCGTCGTACACGAAGAGCCCGTGCGAGATCTCGCCATGCCGGCCGAGCGCCTCGCCGTGGTCCGCGACGGCGAGGACGAGTGGGCGTCGCCCTCCGCGCGCGAGACGCTGCAGGAACCGCCGGAGCTGCCGGTCCACGTACGCGATCTCGCCCTCGTGCGGACCGGCGGGGGCCAGGATCGTGGCCGCGCGGATCCACGGCGCCGGCGGCGTGTACGCGTAGTGCGGGTCGTAGAGGTGGGCCCAGAGGAACGGGCGCGATGACCCCGGCAGGGACTCCACCCACGCCGCCGCCGCGTCGAACACGTCCGCGGCCGTGCGCTCCGGGAGGCGCCGTCGATCCCCGTCACGGTGGAAGCTCGCGTCGTAGGGATCGAAACCCTGGTTCAGGCCGAAGCGGGCGGCCAGGGGGAACGCGCCGACGAACGCTCCGCAGGGCGTTCCCTCCGGGAGCCGCTCCGGGACGGTGCGGAGGGACTCGGCCACGACGAACAGGCCGTTCTCCCGGGCGCCGTGGGCGGGCGGATCCAACCCCGTCAACATCGTGGCGTGCGAGGGCAGGGTGAGCGGGGCGGGGGAGACCGCGTCGACGACCTGGATGCCGGCGCGCGCGAGGCGGTCCAGCTCCGGAGTGCGGACCGCAGGGTTGCCGTAGCAGGACACGCGGTCCGCCGACACCGTGTCGAGCGAGATCAGGAGGACCGCGTTGTCCGGAGGGCCCGAGGCGCCGGGCGAGCAGGCCGACCACCCGGCGGCCAGGATCAGGGCGGCACGCGCGGCCGCGCCGCGGCGGCAGCGGGATACGGCGGGCGAGCGGGACGACACCGGCGACTCCGACGCAAGGGGAACGGGATGATCGGCAGCGGCTCCGCGGGGTGTCAATGAAGAAGGGGCGCCGGAACCGGCGCCCCTTCCCTTGACCCAGCGAACAGCGTGAGCAGCGCTGTGCGCAGAACCCTAGCGGTACAGGTTCTTGATGTTGCCCCAGGTCTGGGGCTCGACGGCGACTTCGCAGAACAGATCCGCATCCCACAGGAGCTGCGCATCGCACACGCCGTCATTGAAGAACACGGAGCCGGGGCAGGCGCCGCCGGGACCGTAGTAGAACGAGTGGTTCACGCGCGAGGTCGGGTAGCAGGTGCCGCACGCCGGCGGGCCGCCAGCCACCGCACCCGGGTGATCCGTCGCGACCGCGAGCGGCGTGCCGCTGCCGGCGCCGAGCGTCGTGTGGATGGCGAACTTCGAAGGAACCACGGCGGTCCAGCCGAAGACGTTCCAGCCCGTCACCGGGAGGAACACCTGCGACTCGATCGGAGCGCCGGACGGGCAGCAGTTCGCGTCAGCCGCGCTGACAGCCATCGTGCCGGTGAAGCCGTAGCCCGGCGGCGTGCCCGAGTACACGTAGTGCCAGCTGGCGGTCACCATGCTCGTCTCGCCGGTGCCGCAGCAGCTGTCGAAGCACACGCCGAACTTATCGCTCGGCGCGAAGCCGGAGAGGATCCAGATCCAGCCGGTGCAGATGTTGTAGTAGGTGATCGTGCAAGTCGTGCCGGCGTTCCACGCGTCGGCGCGGCTCTCGTCGGCCAGACGAGCGGACGTCTTCTCCAGCGCGAAGCTGGAGCTCGCCAGCACGAGCATCGCCGACAGCGCGAAGGCAGTCATGAAGAACTTACGCATGTGCTTAGCCCCCTTGAGGATGACACCGGCTTCCGCGTCGGTATCCGACGCGTCGGATACGTTCGGCGGAACACGGCTTGGTCGTCGAACAGCCGACCGCGGGAGACGCATCGGCAGGCCTGCCGAGCTGCTCACCTCTCGCAAGGTCGCCGGGACTTGGGCCCTCTCCCCGCGAGTCCGCGGTTCGGGGGCCATGGATCCCCGGAGAGATTGCTCTCTCCGTGCGTGACTGACCGTAGCATGTCGCCCTGTCCGGGTCAAGCGGGGGTGAGAGCCTGTGCGGCGGGACGCGTGGGTGCCGCGCCGGGACGGGTGGGGCCCGCGCCGTCGGGAACTGCGCCCGGGACCCCGATGACGTACACTGCGCGCACGCTGCGACCGATGGCCCGGGACGCGGGGAGGGCTGATGCGCGACCGTTCCTGGGTTCCCTGGCTGATCCTGGCGGCCACGCTGGCCTACCGCTTGGTCTATTTCATCCAGATCCGGGGGAATCCGTACTTCGACGCCCCCATCATGGACGAGGGGTACCACGACCTGTGGGCCCGAGAGATCGCCCGCGGCGACTGGACCGAGCGCATTCCTTTTTACCGGGCACCCCTGTACCCGGCGCTCCTCGGACTGGTGTACCGGCTCTTCGGGGCGGATCCCGCCCCGTTCGCCTGGATCCGCGGCGCCCAGCTCGCCGTGGGCGCGACCACGTGCCTGCTGGTTCTCGCGGTGGCCCGGCGGCTCGTGCCGCGGCGCCCGGCCGTGGCGTGGGTCGCCGCGGCCGTGACCGCGCTGGACGGGATGCTGCTGTACTTCGAGGCGGACCTCCTGCTCGAGAGCCTGCTCGCCCCGCTCGGGCTGGCCTCGATCCTCCTGATGCTCCGCGCGGGCGAATCGCCTTCGTTCGGCCGCTGGCTCGCCGCGGGGTTGGCGCTCGGCGCGTTCGCGGCCACGCGGCCGAACGTCCTCGCGTTCACGCCCGTCCTCTTCGTCGCCGCCCTGGGGTGGCGCGGCGACACCTTCTCGCTGCGCCGTCCGCTCGTGGGTCCCGCCCTCGCGCTCACGCTCGGCGTGTGCGCGTTCGTGCTGCCCATCGCCGCGCTCAACCGGTTCGTCGGACACGACCGCACGCTCGTGGCCTGGCAAGGCGGGATCAACTTCTTCCTCGGGAACAACCCCGAGGCCAACGGGTGGTCCGCCACGGCGCCGTCGCTCCTGCGCACGGACTGGTGGGGCGGCTACGACGATGCGATCGCGATCGCGGAGCAGGGCGCCGGGCGCGCCCTCCGCCCCGCGGAGATCTCGGACTACTGGTTCGAACGCGGGCTCGCGTGGTGGCGGGACAGTCCCGGGGCGGCGCTCCTGCTCACGGCGAAGAAGACGGCCTTCTTCCTGTCCGGACTGGAGTTCTCGAACAACCGCGACATCGCGATGTTCGTCCGGACGTTCGGGTCGACCGCGGCTCCCGGCATGCACTTCCTGACGGTGCTCATCCCGCTGTCGCTCGCGGGCGCGGTCCTCCTTTGGCGGGGAGGCGGTCCCGGCGGTCGCGTCGTCCTCCTCTGGGCGGTCGTGTACTCGGCCACGGTCGTGGCGTTCTTCGTGACCGCGCGCTACCGCGTTCCCCTGCGCCCGGTGCTGGCGATCCTGGCGGTCCACGGCGGGCTGGCCCTGCTGGACGGCATCCGCCGCCGCGATCGGCTCGCGGTGGCCGGGGCCGCGGGCATCGCGGTGCTCGGCGTCGCCCTGAACGCGAATCCCTGGGTCCGGGAGTACCGGCCCACCCCGGCGCAGTTCCACCAGTCGGTGGCGAACATCCACCAGGATCGCGGCCGACCCGAGGAGGCCCTGGTCTGGCAGCTCCGGGCGCTCCACGTGGATCCGGCCTACCCGGAGGGGAACCTGAACGCGGGCACGCTGTACATGCAGCTGGGGCGGACCGCGGAGGCCATCGCGCACTTCGAGCGGGAGCGGCAGCTGGATCCGGACGACGCGCGCAACCTGGCGTCGCTCGGGCAGGCCTACGCCCGCGCCGGACGCCCCGAGGAGGCGGATCGCGCCTACGCGGCCGCCATCGGTGCCGGTCTCGCCGACGCGGCCGTGCTTTACAACCGCGGGGTGACGCTGGAACGATTGGGCCGCCCGGAGGATGCGCGGGCGTCGTACCGGCGCGCGGTGGAGGCGGACTCCACGTTCGCGGAGGCGTGGAACAACCTCGGCGTGCTGGATGCGCGCGAGGGTCGTCTGGACGAGGCGGTCGTCTGCTGGCGCACCGCCTTGCGGCACGCCCCGGCCCACCCCGGGGCGACCGAGAACCTGGAGCGTGCCCTGGGCATGCAGGAGGGAGAACCGCGGTGATGCACTGCACGAAGGTCCGGTTCCTGGCGGCGCGTGCGGCCGCGCTCGTCGCGGGCATCGCCGTGATGCCGCAAACCCTGCTCGCGGCCACGCTGCACGTCCCGGCGCAGCACGCCACGATCCAGGCGGCCGTCAGCGCGGCGGCCGCGGGCGACACGGTGCTCGTGGGCCCGGGGGAGTACCGCGAGCTGATCCGCATGAGGAACGGCGTCGTGCTCCGCGCCGCCGCCGGGCCGGACTCCACCGTCCTGTACACGCCCGGGCTGGGCGCCAGCCTCATGGAGGAGCGGCTCCTCGAGTTCGATCCCGGCGCGGACCGCTCCACGGTCGTCGAGGGGTTCACGTTGGATGCGGACGGCATCCGCGGCGCGGGGATCTTCTGCGAGCAGGCGTCGCCCACCATCCGCGGCAACGTCATCCGCGGGTTCGGCTGGGGCGTCAACCTGCGAGAGGGCGCCGACGCGCTGCTCGAGGGCAACGTGATCGAGGGCGGGCGAACGTTCGGCGTGCTGATCTTCGCGTCGTCGCCCGAGCTGCGCGGGAACACGATCACCGACAACCAGCCGCGCGGCATCTCCATCAGCGGGCGGAAGTCCAAGCCCGTGATCGGCGGACGGCCGGAGTGGGCGAACCGGATCTACGGACAGGCATTCGCGGTGGTCAACGAGTCGCGCAACGACATCGACGCGACGTACAACGACTGGGGCTGGGCGACGGTCGTCGAGATGGAGCGGCTCCCCTACCCGGCGGACATCACCGCGATCGTGGACGGCAACGACAAGGACGGGCCGGGACGGGGCCGCGGCGTGGTCGACTACCGCCACTGGTTCCGCCCCAAGGAGGGCGAGGGCGCCGCCGCGGCAACCGCGGCTGGTGTGGCGGCCCCGTCGGATACCGCCACGGCTCCCGCGGGCGACGGCGATGCGCCGCCCCCGCCGACGGACGTGGCCTCCCCGGGCACGGAGTCCGCGTCGGCCCCGGCGGCCGGCGGCTCGCGCTGGCTGCTGCCGGCGGCGCTCGGGATCGGGCTCGTGCTGGTGTTCGTGATCGTGTCGCGCCGGAACTCCGCATGAGCGGCGCCGGAGACGCTAGCGCACCCGCGTGATCTTGCGGACCTCGGAGTAGTAGTCGAGGTCCACGCGCAGGAAGTACACGCCGGCGGGGACCTCGGCGCCGGCGGCGTTCCGGCCGTCCCACGCCACGTTGAAGCGGGAGGACTCCAGCCCGCGGAACACGCCGAGGTCGCGCACGAGTCGACCGCGCACGTCGAACACGGCGACGCGCACGTCGCGCCACAGCGGCGTGAACGGGCTGCGCGGATCCTCGGGGTCGCCGGGGGAGCGGGGGTCCGGTGCGCGCGGCGGGAAGTCCGTCCCGCCGCCGTCGTCGTCGCCGGGCACCACCACGTCCCCGGAGCCCGCGCGCGGACCGCGCGGCACGGCCACGCTGAAGAGGAAGTCGTCCGCGGACGGGTTCGGCGCCACCGACACGCGCGCGCCGTCGCCGGCCTCCGGCAGGACGGCCAGGCCCTCGCCGAGAGCGAGCGTCTTCGTGCCGCGGCCCTCGATGTCCACCGTGAGCCGGTACCGGTACCGGTGGCCGGCGTCCACCTCGGTGTCCACGTACACGTGCCGGTCGTGCCGGCCGCGCCGCGAGGCGATGTCGGCGACGAGGACCTCCTCCGCGTCGTCGCGCCGCCGCCACAGGTGGTAGGTCCCGCCGAAGTCCTCGCCCTCCACCTGCCAGCCCACGCCGAAGCCGCGCGGCTCCGCGTACACGTCCAGGAACTCGCTGCGGAGCTTCACGTCGTGGACGAAGAAGGGGATCTCCGCAGGATAGTGGTCGAAGAAGCCGACGGAGTTGACGCCGCGCACGCGCAGCCGGTGCATCCCGCCGCCCAGCTCGGGGAGGTACACCAACCATTCCTCGCGCTGCCGGGAGAAGTGGCCGTCGACGGGGAAGCCCCCGCGCCACTGGCTGGCGTCCACGGAGAACTCCACGCGCCGGATGGTATTGATGGTCTGGGGCGTGCCGAATCGCGACGGCGCCTGGAACGGCACGTCCCACGTGTCGCCCGACACGGTCACGTTCAGCGACGACTCCAGCGTGTCGGCCAGCGTGGACGCGATGCGCGTGTCCGGATACGTGGCGAGGACGTCGGCGATGCCGTCGCGATCCGTGTCCCACAGGCCCACCGCGCCCTTCGTGTACCGGCACGGCTGGATCACGGCCTCCATGTTCGCCGCGTCCTCGGCGGAGTACTCGCTGGCGCTTCGCATGACGCAGCGCCCCTCGTTGTGCGGGCACGTGACGCAGTTGTCGTTCGGCGCGTTGAGGTAGCCCGCGACGGCGCCGCAGCCGAAGCAGGCGTTCGCGTACTCGTCCAGCGCCTGGTAGATGTGGCCCATCTCGTGCGCGATGACCCGCGCCAGCTCCTGCTCCGAGAGCGGGCCGTTCCCGCGCGTGGCCACCGTGTGGGGGCCGCCGAGGTACGCGTACGCCAGCGCGCTCGTGGAGAGGAACCCCTCCGCGTCCAGGATGAACTGGGTCCATGCCCAGTTGCCGCTGTACCGGGCCTTGAGGTCCTCGTTCATGCGGTCGAGGTTCGCGTAGACGCAATCGCCGGACCAGCCAAGGTCCGCCACCGTGTCCTCGATGTAGCCCATCTCGTCGTCCAGGCGCGGCGCCGCCGGCTCCGTGGAGGTCCGCGGCGTGCCGTGGTCCACGATCACGAAGTTCGCGGAATGGCCGGCCTTGAGGCTCCACCAGTGGCAGGCGCGGGTGAGCTGCGCCAGCGTCGAGGCGATCTCGTCCTCGGTCCAGTCCTCCCACGTGCCCTCGCCCTCGCTCTCCGGGCGCACCAGGCTCACGATGCTGCGTCCCTGGATGAAGTGCGTGCGGCCGTAGCCGGACACGTTGCAGCGGAGCGCGCCCCCGCCGCGCTCGGCCAGAGCCTCCTCCAGCGTCTTCGCCCCGTCGCAGATGCGGACGCTCTCGCGCAGCCCCGCGGGCTCGGGCTCCACGCCGGGAACCTCGAAGCCGTCGTTCCACCAGCGGAGCAGGCCGCGCGAGGCCCCCGTGGCCGCCCGGAGCGCCGCGGGCGCGGGCCCGATCAGCACCTCGTGGACGGCGGGCTCCCCCGCGAGCCGCGCGCGGACCCCGGGTCCGTCCACGACCACGAGCCCCGCGCGCGCCACGGCCACGGGGACGCGGGTTCCGTCGGCCGCGAGACGGTCCAGGAGCGCGGCGAGTTGACCGCCGTCGAGGCCCGGGGTGAGGGCCACGATCGTGGGCTCGGGGGTGAGCTCGTGGTACGGGCGGAGGCCGTCGGCGTGCACGGGGCCGGGGCCCGCGGGGATCACGCCGGCGAGGGCGAACCACGCCGCGGCCGCGGCGACGCGGCGGGCGATGCGGGCAGGCGGGGCAGGGGGCGTGGCGACCCCGGTCCGGCGGCGGCACGGCATGTTCGCTCTCCGTTCGGACCCGAGAACCGGTTCGCCCGACCATAGGAACGGGCCGCCGCGGATGTCAACCGGCGGGGGACGCGTCGGTTCGCCGCGGACGGCCCGCGCGGTGTTTGACCGTTTGCGAAGGGCGCGGCTAACGTGCCCGTTCGCACGTCCGGGGAGGCGCGATGCGGGGAATCGTCCGACGGCGGCTCGCGCTCGCGGCCGTCCTGTTGGGGATCGCGGGCGGCATGTCGTGCGGCAAGGCGCCCCCGCGCGGGTTGCTGCTGGTCAGCATCGACACGTGCCGCGCCGATCGCATCGGGTGCTACGGCGGGGCGGTCGAGACCGCGACGCTGGACGCGCTCGCCGCGCGCGGCGTCCGGTTCGCCGACGTCAGCGCGCCCACGCCGCTCACCGCCCCGTCCCACGCGAGCCTGCTCACGGGCCTGTACCCGGACCGGCACGGCGTCCGCGACAACGGCGCGGCCCGGCTGCCCGCCGAGGCGCAGACCCTCGCCGAGATCCTGGCCGGCCACGGATGGCACACCGGCGCCTTCGTGTCCGCGTTTCCGCTCGATCGCCGCTTCGGCCTGGACCAGGGCTTCGCGGAGTACGACGACCGCCTGACCGGCTCGGCCGCGCGGGAGGACGGACTGGACCGGACCGGCCGCGACGCCGCGTCCCGGCTCTTCTACGACGAGCGCGAGGCGTCCGCCGTGGCGGACGCGGCGCTGCCCTGGCTGGAGGAGGCGCGTCGCGGCGAGCGCCCCTGGTTCGCCTGGGTCCACTTCTTCGACCCGCACGCCGCCTACCGTCCGCCGGCCCGCTTCGCGTTGCGCTACGGGCCGGACTCCTACGAGGGTGAGATTGCCTACGTGGACGAGCAGAT
This sequence comes from uncultured Gemmatimonadota bacterium, assembly GCA_964571855.1. Taxonomy (GTDB): domain Bacteria; phylum ARS69; class ARS69; order ARS69; family ARS69; genus CAYYFX01. Next base: position 23,387 of record CAZNDO010000027.1, on the reverse strand, counting down.
CGCACGGCTCCTGGCCGCCGCCCCGGGCGGCGACGTGACGGTCGCGGTCGTGGCGGACCACGGCGAGGCGCTGGGGGAGCACGGCGAGGCGTCGCACGGGCTCTTCGTGTACGAGGGCGTGATCCGGGTGCCGTGGATCCTGGCGGGACCGGGCGTCCCCGCGGCGCGCACGGTGGAGGCGCCGGCGTCCCTCGTGGACGTGGCGCCCACGTTGCTGGAGTTGCTGGGGTACGAGCCGCCGCCCGACGCGGACGGCGAATCCTTCGTGCCGCTCCTGGATGGCGAAGGGGCGGACGTCGCGCCCGTGTTCGGCGAGTGCCTGTGGCCGCTGCTGCACCACGGCTGGGCGCCGCTGCGCTTCGTGCGTCGCGGGCCGTGGAAGCTGATCGACGCGCCGACGCCGGAACTCTACGACGTGGCGGCGGACCCCGCGGAGTCGCGCAACCTCGCATCCGCGCGGCCGGACGTGTTCGCGGAGCTGATGGCGGAACTGGATCGGCACGCGGCGCGGGGCGGGGCGCTCGCGCCCGAGGGGATCACGCTGGACGAGGCGTCGCGCGAACGGCTGGAGCGGCTGGGCTACGTGGGCGAGCGCTCGGCGCCCCCGCCGCCGGATCCGTGGTCCGCGGGGGGCCGCGATCCGAAGGAGATGGTGGACTTCTTCAACCGGCTGCAGAAGGTGCCCACGCTGTTCCTCGAGGGGAAGCTGGACGAGGCGCAGGCCGAGCTGGACGCGCTGCACGCGATGGACCCGGGCAACCACGATGTCGTGCTGAAGCTCGGCCTGCTCGCGCGGATCCGCGAGCGGTGGGAGGACGCGCGGCGCTGGGCGCTGGAGGCGGTGCGGCTGGCCCCGGCGGATCCCGAGTCGCGGATGCGCCTCGCGTTCGCGCTCGTGCGCCTCGGCGACCGGGAGGGCGCGCGGGAGCAGTACCGCGAGGTGATCGCGCGCCGTCCGGATGACGCGGACGCCTGGGCCCTCCTGGGCTCCCTGTTCTCCGAGGACGCGCTGCACGCGGACGCGTTGCTGGCGTACGACCGCGCGGTGGAACTGGCCCCGCAGGACGCCGGGCTGCACGCCGCGCGGGCGGGAGCGCTCGCCGACGCGGGGCGCGTGGACGCGGCGCTCGCCGCGTACGACCGGGCGCTGGCCCTGGACGCGAAGCTGGCCGCGGCGGTGAACGGGAAGGCCCTGCTGCTCTCGCGGGAGGGCCGCCCGCGGGACGCGGCGGACGTCCTGCGCGCCGCGCTGCCGGATCTGGGCGAGGACGTGGACACGCTGAACAACCTCGCGTGGCTCCTGGCGAACACGCCGCTCGACCCCGCGGAGGGGCTGGAGGTGGCCACGCGCGCCCGCGCGCTCGCGCCCGACGATCCGGTGGTGCTGGACACGTGGGGCTGGGCCGCGGTGCGCGCGGGGCGCGCGGCGGAGGCGGTGGCGCCGCTGGAGGCGGCGCTGCGCGCGACCGGCGATCCGGAGGTGCGCGCCCACCTCGCGGCCGCGCTCGCGGCGTCGGGGCGCGAGATGGACGCGCGCAAGCTCGCGCGGGAGGCCGTGGCGCAGCGGCCCGCGCTGGAGCGGATCCCCGAGGTGGCGAAGCTCCTGCGGTGAGGCGGGGCGCTACGACGCGGGCGGGGTGCCCACCGGCGGCGTGTCCGGCGCCGCGGACCACGGGACCACGCGGTTGCGGCCGCGGGTCTTCGCCGCGTACAGCGCCACGCGATCCGCGCGGTCGACGAGCTGCTTCGCGGTGGCCGCGTCGTCCGGATACAGCGCGAACCCGAGCGATATGGAGAGGCGCGCCTCCTGCAGCTCCGGGATCACCTCGGCGAACTTCGTGTCCGCCACCACGCGGCGGAGCCGCTCCGCGGTGCGCGCGGCGCGCGCGCGCGTGATGGACGGCAGCAGGATGGCGAACTCCTCGCCGCCGTACCGCGCGGCCACGTCGATCTGCCGGATGTTGGAGCGCACGATGGCGGCGACGTGCGCGAGCGCGTGGTCCCCGACCACGTGCCCGTAGCGATCGTTGATGCGCTTGAAGTGATCCACGTCCGCCATGAGCAGCGCGAGCGACGTGCCCATGCGGTTCGCACGCTCGATCTCGCGCTCGATCTGGTCGTCGAAGTAGCCGCGGTTCCACAGGCCGGTGAGCCGGTCCACGAAGATCAGCTTCTCCAGGACCTCCGCGCGCACCATGGAGCCGGCCGCCACCGAGGCGGTCAGGACGAACAGCGCGATCTCGTCCGGGTCGAACGCGCCCGGCGTGTCGCGCCGGACCTCCAGGAGACCCACGACGCGGTCGCCCGAGACCAGCGGCAGGGACACGAGGGCGCCGCGCTCCGACTCCGGCGTCTCGGCGTCCGGCGCGGCGAGGTTCGGCACGTGCAGGACGCGCCGCTCGGCGAGCGTGGCCGCGCCGACCCGCGTGCCCAGCGGGAGGAACGGACGGGGCGCCTGCTCCCACAGCGGCAGGGCCGTGAGGCCGGATTGCGGGTCGAACAGCACGTGGAACCGGAGGTCCGTGGCGGAGGTGCACTGCACGATGCGGTCGCGCAGCGGCGCGAGCGCCCCCGCGAGATCCTCGGGCGTACGGCACGGCGCGAACGCGGAGAAGAGGGTGCGCTGGGGCTCGCCCGCCGCATCCACGAACCGCGCCGCGATCCCCGGCGGCACCTGCACCTCCTCGACGGCGCGGACGAGCCGCGGGGCCGGGGGAGGCGCGGCCGGCGGCGCGGGGGCCGGAGGGGGCTCGGGCGCCGGCGCGGGCGGGGCGGAGGCCGCGGCCGGGGGAGCGGGCTCCGGCGGGGGTTCCGGGCGCGGCGCGGGCGGCGTTTCGCGCCGGGCCTGCCGCGCGGGCTCGGCCTCCGGGCGCAGCACCGCCGGACCCGGGACTTCCACGGCCCAGGAGTCCCCCGTGGCGGGATCCAGGAAGCGCCGGACGTTGTGGGCGTCCTCGGGGCGCCGGCCGATCCGGATGAGGCCGCCGCGGCCGGCCACGCCGTCCAGCAGGTCGCCCACGCGCCGGGCCACCTCCACCAGGTCCGGGATGGCCAGGATCTCCTCGGCGTCCCTCCGCTCGGACAAACGCAGGAGCCGGCCGGCCAGGATCCGGCGCAGCAGGTCGCGGTAGGTCAGGCGTTCCTTGCGCATGGGGGGACGGCGGCTCTCGGGTGGGTGGCGGCAGGATGCGGTCCGTCGATGCTCCTGGATCGTACCGGGCGCAGCGGTGCATGACAAGCGGGCACGAGGTCTCAGTCCACCAGGACCACCTTGACGGTCGAACGATCGTAGTCCAGTCGCACATCCACGAAGTACACGCCCGCGGGCAGCGGGCGGCCGGCAGCGTCATCCCCGTGCCATGTCACATTGAAGCGCGAGCGTTCCCGTTCGCGATGCAGCCCGAGGTCCCGCACCTCGCGCCCGCGCAGGTCGAAGACGCGGACGCGCACGTCACGGAAGAGCGTCAGGAAGGGGTTGCGCGAGTCGGGGTCGTCCGGCAAGGCCAGGGCCGGGCCCGAGCCCGCGGGCGGCAGCTCGACGCCGTTGCGTCCGGGGCGCGGACCGGCGGGCACCGTCACCGTGAACAGGACGTTCCCGCGCGCGGGGTTCGGCGCGAGCGTCACGAACGAACCGGGAGGCGGATCGGGCAGCAGCGCCGTTGCGGCGGCCGCGCCCAACGACTTCCGCCCGCGTCCGGCGATCTCGACCGAGACCGCGTACGAGTAGTCGTGGCCGGCCGTGACCGCATCGTCGACCCACGTGTAGACCGCGTTGCGATCCGGGCTCGACGCGAGCGTGGCCACCGTCACCGGCGGTCCGCCGTCCTCCGCGCGCGTCAGGCGCCACGGTCCGTCGAAGTCGTCGCCGTCGGTCCGCCAGCGCACGATCAAGGCATCCCCCTGGGCGACCACCTCCAGCGGATCGAGGAGGCGCACGTCGTGGACGAAGAACACAGCCTCCGCGGGAGTGCGGTCCGCGAATCCCGCGGAGTTGACCGCGCGCACGCGGACCCGGTGCGTGCCGCCGCCGAGCGCGGGGAGCAGGGACGTGAACTCCTCCTCCCGGGACGCGAACCGCCCGTCCGTGGGCGACGAGGGGCGCCAGGCGCGGCCGTCCAGGGAGTACAGGACGTCGCGGACGAAGTTGATCGTGACGGCGGGGGCGTAGCGGGCCGGCGCCGCGTAGGGCACGTCCCACGCGCGCCCGCCGAAGACCGTGCCGAGCGACGTCCGCAACGTGTCGGGGAAGTCCGTCTCGATCGTCGTCTCCGGGTAGGTGGTCAGGACGTCGGCGATCCCGTCGCGGTTCGAGTCCCACAGCCCCGCCATGCCCAGCGTCTGCCGGCACGCCACCACGCCCGTCTCCATGGCATCCATCTCGGCCGGCGTGAACTCGCCGAAGTTGCGCATGATGCACCGGCCCGTCGCGAGGCCGCAGGTCTGGCAGTTCAGGTTCGGGACGTTGAGGTACCCGGCCGGCGGATCCCCGCATCCGCGGCACGCGGGGTGGTACTCGTCCAGCGCCTGGTAGATGTGGCCCATCTCGTGCGCCATCACGACATCGAGGTGGCGCGCGTGCCCGCCGTTCCCGCGGAGCGCCACCGTCATCGGCCCGCCCAGGATCGCGTACGCGAGGGCCGGGCTCCCGTACGGGAACGCCTCCGCGTTGCGGATGATCTGCGTCCACGACCAGTGCCCGCCGTGGCGCGTGCGCATCGCCTCGTTGAACGCGTCGAGGGCGAGCTCCCAGCAGGGGCCGTTCCAACCCAGGTCCGCAAGGCATTCGCCGAGATACTGGCCGTCCTCGAACACCGGCGCGGCCGCGGGCTCGTGGGGCGTCTCGGCCAGCCCGTGATCCACGATCACGAAGCTGGCGGTCCTCGCGGAGAGGCGCGCCCACCAGTCGCACGCGCGCACCAGCTCGGCGAGCACCGTGGCGCGCTGCGACTCCGACCAGTCGTACACGCTGGCCGGCCCCACGCTCTCCGGGAACACGAGGTTCACGATGGAGCGCCCCTGGACGAAGTGCGTCCGGGGCAGCAGCGGACACCCCGCGCGTGCCGCGGAGGTGGTTCGTTCCGAGGCCGGGCCGGCCGCGCAGAAGTCGGCCGGGAAGGGTGCGGACGTCTCGCCGGCACCGGGGGACGCCGCGTCCAGGGGCCCGGACCACCAGAGGAGGAGGGCCGCGGCGGCGGGATCCCGGTCGAGTCCCGAAGGAGTGGCGCCCCGGTCGATTACCCGGGCCACCAGCGGGTCGGCCGCCAGGCGCGCGGCCAGCTCCGGGCTGCCGGCAACGCAGGCGCCGCCGCCGGCCACCGCGACCGGAACCCACCCACCGGCCGCGTCGACCCGGTCCAGGAACTCCCGGAACTCCTCCGCGCTCGCGCCCGGGGTGATCGCGAGGAAGCGGGGCGTGCCGTCCGGCTCGTGGTACGGTTGGGGAGATGCGGACCCGGGTGGGACCGAACTGAGGAGCGCGGCTAGGACGGGAGCGAGCCGGACCCGGCGGCCGCGCGCAGGGGTTCGTGGCATGGGCACCCCGGACGCAATCGGCGACGGGCGAGACTCTCGCTCCGCGAATGCCCAGCGTCAAGCCGGGGCGACCGCGCGCCGTAATCGCGAGCAGGGATCCACCGGCCGCGCGGAGGCCCCGGAGGTCCGGTCTTGAGACGCTGGAACACGGACTGCCGCTTCTTCGAGGGCGAGCGCCCCTGCATCCACAAGCGGGAGTGCGCCGGCTGCGACCTGTACTCGCCGATGGGCCGTCGCGTCCTCGTGCTGAAGCTCGGCGCGCTCGGCGACGTCCTGCGCACCACGCCCGCGCTGGAGGCGCTGCACGCCGACGGGCCGGCGCACGTGACCTGGGTGGCGGGGGCCGCCGCGGCGCCGCTGCTCGCCGGGAACCCGCGCATCGACCGGCTGCTGACACCGGGGTACGAGACCTCCGAGCGACTCGGCGCCGAGCGCTTCGATCTCCTCCTGTCCCTGGACAAGGACCCGTACTCGACCGCCCTCGCGACGCGCGTGCACGCGGTCGAACGCCGCGGGTTCGGCCGCGACGGGAACGGCTCGCTCGTGCCGCTGCACCCGGATGCGGCGTACGCGTACGACCTCGGGCTGTCGGATCGGTTGAAGTTCCTCGAGAACGCGCGCACCTACCAGGACGTGATCTTCGAGGTCTGCGGGCTGCCCTGGCGCCGGCAGGAGTACGACGTGCCGGCCGTGCGGGACCGCGCGCCCGCGGGCCGCGCCATCCTGCGCGGGGCCGGGGTGCCGGAGCACGGCGGGCCGCTCGTGGGGCTGAACACGGGCGCCGGCGGCGTCTTCGCGAACAAGGCGTGGACGATCGAGGGGTACGCGGAGCTGGCCCGCGGGCTCGCCGGCGACGGCGCGCGCGTCGTGCTGCTGGGCGGTCCGGAGGACGCGGAGCGCAACCGCGCGATCCGCGGATCGTCGGGCGGCGCCGCCCTGCCCACGGGCGAGCACTCGCTCGCGGACTTCGCGGGGCTGGTGGCGTGCTGCGACCTCGTGGTCACCGGGGACACGCTGGGCATGCATCTCGCCATCGCGGCCCGGGTGCCCGTGATCGTGCTCTTCGGGTCCACCTGCGCCGTGGAGATCGAGCTCTACGGACGGGGCGAGAAGATCGTGACCCCGATCGACTGCCACCCGTGCTACCGCCGCACGTGCGACATCCACCCGAGCTGCCAGGAGCTCATCCCCGCGACGGCCGTGCTGGAGGCCGCGCGCCGCGTGCTGTCCGCGCGCGCCGCCTAGCCGGTCCGCGGACGGAACGGCTGGCCGCCGGGGCCCGGCAGGCATATCCTCGGGTACCCATCGCGCCGCGCCCGCGGGAGGAGCCCCCGATGATCCGACGCCTCGCCCCGTTCGCCCTGGGTCTCGCCGCCCTGGGGATCCTCGTTCCCTCCGAACCGCGCGCCGAGGGCGCCCGGACCAAGGCCCCGGACTTCCGCGTGGCGAACCTCGCCGGCGAGAAGGTCTCGCTCAAGGACCTCCTGGGGAAGGGACCCGTGGTGGTGGACTTCTGGGCCACCTGGTGCAAGCCGTGCCTGAAGGAACTGCCGTACGTGGACCGCATCCGCGAGAAGTACGCGGATCGCGGCGTGCAGGTGCTCGCGGTCACGATCGATTCGCCGAAGTCCCAGAGCCAGGTGAAGAAGTACATCGACACGCACAAGTACGGCTTCACCGTGCTGCTGGACCCCGAGCAGGAGGCGTTCCGCAAGCTGCAGGGGAAGGGGTCCATCCCGTACGTGGTGGTGCTCGACGCGGAGGGGAACATCCGCTACCAGCACACCGGGTACCGCCCCGGCGACGAGAACGAGCTGGAGCGCGTCGTGGCGGAGCTGCTGGGCGACGCGCCGGGCGGCGCCGACGCGGATGCCGCCGCCGAGGAGGCGGCCGCGGAGGACAGCGCCGGGTGATCGGCCGGCCGGCCCCCGCGGCGGCAAGCGCCGCGCTCGTGCTCGCGCTCGCGACGGGCGCACCCGCGCAGGACGCGGAGCCCATCCGCTTCGACGCCACGGAGAAGCTGGAGTACCGCCGCCTGCACCAGGATGACGGCGTCCGGGAGGACGCGTTCCGGAGCCGCCTCGAGGTCTCCGGCTACCACGGCATCTTCTCCGCGTGGGTCCGCCTGGAGTCGCTGCAGCTCTCGAACGCCACCGTGTACGATCCCTACGGCGAGGGCGACGACGCGGTCACCGCGGAGCAGCGGATCGACGAGACGAAGGTGACGCGGCGCCTGTTCACCGCGCGCACGGACCGCTTCCGCGTGCAGGGCGGCGACGTCTCGCACGTCTTCGGGCGCGGGCTCGCGCTCAGCGTGTTCGAGGACGAGGAGCTGAACTTCGACACGCGCCTGGAAGGCGTGCGCACCCAGTACGAGGACGACCGCGGGACGGCCTCGGCGGTGCTCGGCAGCCACGAGGGGAACCGGTTCCGCGGGCTGTTCGTGGAGTCCACGCCGGTCGTGCTGGGCGGGACGCCGGCGAGGGTGCGGGCGGGCGCCAGCTTCGTGGAGGCGTGGGGCGCCGACGCCAACACGGACATCCGCCCCCGGGAGCAGCACGCGGGGGCGCTCCTGGATGTCACGGCGGGACCGGCCGGCGTGTACGGGGAGTGGGTGGAGCGGAAGTTCCCCGGGAAGGACGGCGTGGGAGCGCTGGGCAAGCCGGGCCGCGGCGCGTTCGCGGCCGGGCACATGACCGTGGCGGGCGTGACGGCCTCGGCGGAATACCGGGACTTCTTCCGCTTCGAGCACGAGTTCCACGACCCGCCCACGACACTGCGGCAGCAGCCGTGGACCGCGTTGAACCGCGTGAACGGCGAGGTGCTCGCGGACATCCCCGACGACGACGTGAACGGCACCCTGCTGCAGCTGGACTGGGCGCCGGGGACGTTCACGTCGGTGCTCGGGAGCTGGGCGGAGCTGGACGAGGACGAGGGTCCGGACAACTTCACCGAGCGGTACGCCGAGGCGAAGACCACGTGGCGCGAGCGCGTGTTCGTCACGGCGGCGGCCGCGGAGAGCGAGCTGGAGATCGGCACCGCGAAGGAGGAGCGGATCTCGGGGCTCGCGGAGATCGTGACGGAGATCGACGACGTGAACAGCATCGGCGTCGCGGTGGAGTGGACGGAGGCGAAGGCATCGGACGACGCCACGTCCGCGTTCCGCTTCCCGGACCGGTTCCGCGAGCGGATCGTGTCCGTGTCCTGGGGGAGGTCGCCGTGGCTGAACCTCACGGTGACCGGCGAGGACACCACGGAGGACACCACCGAGGAGCGGGACGAGTGGCTCAACGTGCTGGCGGAGGTCGCCGTGGCGAGCGGGCACGACGTAGTAGTGTCCTACGGATCGGAGCGCGGGGGCTGGAAGTGCACCGGCGGCGTGTGCTTCTTCGAACCCGAGTTCGAGGGGCTGAAGGTCAAGTGGATCGGTCGCTTCTAGCCGCGCTGGCCGCGGCGGCGCTGCTCCTCGCGGCGCCCGGATGCTTCGACGAGACCCCGGACCCCACGCAGGGCTTCGTCGCGGTGGGCACGGGCGGCGTGCCCGGGGCCGAGGTCATCGTGGACGGGGAATCCCGCGGGGTCGCCGCCACCGTCGGCCCGCTGGATGCCGGCGAGCACACGGTGACCGTGCGGCGCGCGGGGTACGACGTGGATCCCGCGGAGCGGATCGTCCGCGTGGAGCCGGCGAAGACGGCGCGGGCGGACTTCACGCTGACGCTGGGCACCGCGGGCGCGGTGCGCGTGACCGCGACGGACGAGCTGCGGCTGACGGAGGTCGCCGGCGGGGAGATCCTCGCGGACATCGGCGCGGGATTCGCGCCCACCGGAGTGACCACGCCGGGCATCGTGCCGGGGCTGCCGCCGGGGCCGGTGCAGTTCCGGGTGCGGAAGGCCGGGTTCGCGGACAGCGATCCGGTGACCGCGGACGTGGCCGTGGCGGACACGGTGGACACCGCCGTGGAGCTCGGGCCGCCGCGGGCGGTGCTGGCGGAGATGTTCACCTACGTCATCTGCCCCAACTGCCCGCCGGCGGCGGAGCACCTGGACGCCATGCACGAGGCGGCGCCACGGCAGGTCTTCGTACTGGAGTACCACACCTGGGCCGGGCTGCCGCTGTACGACCCGCGGTGGGCCGCCCGCGAGGATTACTACACCGGGGGCCCGTCCGTGGGATGGCCGGCCACGGTCTTCCAGGGGGGAGCGAATGACACTCCCGCGCTCATCGTCGGAAGCAACCCCTCGGAGCTGCTGGAATTCGACGCCCGGGCGGCCGCTGAGCTGGCGGCATGCGGGAACGACTGCCCCGTGGCCTTGGTCGTGGACGGGAGCATCGGCACGGCCTCCGCGGACGTGACGGTGCGGATGAGGTGGCGGGGCGGCACACTGCCGTCCAGCCTGCGCCTCCGCGTCGCCCTCCTCGAGGACGACGTGGTCGCGCCCGGCAACCAGCCGGCCTTCGGGTTCGTCGTCCGGGAGTTCTCCGACCAGGCGGTTGTCGTGCCGGCCGCCGGCGAGGTATGGGTCCAGCCGGTCTCGTTGCCCGTGAACGCCGCCTGGTCCCTGGACGCATTGGACGTCGTGGCGTTCGTGCAGTCGGATGCCACCCGCGAGATCCTGGCCGTCGCCTCGCTGGACTAGCCGGGGGAAGCCCCGGCCGCCGCTCCTTCGATCCGGATGGCGTCGGGCGGGATGCCAGCCCCGGTTTCGGTGGGTCAGGGTCGAACCGCTCCCGGGGTTCCGGGGAGTCGATTCGGCCGGGTCGCCATGGTATATTTCCCCCGATTCCTCTGATCATCGGGGGTCCGCATGAGTTTCCGCACCGTGCCGGCGCTCCTGTCGGCGACCTTGACCTGCCTGCTCGCGAGCGGTCCGGCCCCGTCGACCGCCGGGACATTCGACTTCTCGATCGTCGCGCTCGGATCGGACACGCAGAGCTGGCCGACGATCAACTTCGAGGGGCCCTACTTCTACTACCTGCTCACGAACGAAGCGGCCGTCGCGGACAGCTTCGATCTCGCGATCGAGAACCTGACGGAGCCGGGGTGGTTCCCGCAGGTCTGTCTGCGTCAGATCTGCTACCCGGTGAGCGCACGGATCCGGCTCGAGGCGACGACGGCGGACAGCGTCGGCGTGAACATCGTGCCGTTCTTCGACGGATTCGCCGAAGCGGATTTCCGGGTGACTTCCGTCGGGGATCCGTCGCAGTCGGTACTGTTCCACGTGCGGCTCTACGCCGGGACGAGCGCGGTCGGCGTCGGATCCGTGCCGGTGGCCGCCACGCAGATCCAGCTCAGCCCGAGCTACCCGAACCCCGTGCGCGAGTCGGCGAGGATCGGATTCGTGCTGCCGCAGCGGGACCACGTGTCCCTGCGCCTCTACGACGTGATGGGCCGGCAGGTCGCCACGCTCGTCGACGGATCGCTCCCGTCGGGAGCGCACTCCGTGGAGTGGGATGGCACCCTGGCCGGCGGCAGGACCGCGTCCTCCGGGACGTACTTCTACCGTTTGGAGACGCCCCGCGGATCCCTGTCCCGAAGGCTCGTGCTCTTGAGGTGAGTTCGCGCGATCCCGTTCCGTGACCCCTGCCCCGGCCATCCGGGCAATCTGAAGGAGAATCCCGTGCGCCTGAGATCCCTGATCCCCGCCCTGTTCGCTCTCGGCGCGGCGGTCTTCGCGACCGTGGCGGAGGCCACGGTGCCCCGCACCGTGTTCGTGGAGGAGTTCGGGTTCCAGACTTGATCGTTCTGCCCCTGGGCCCGTGCGGCCCTGCGGAACGTGAACCTGGACTACCCCAGTCACGATCAGCTCGTCCGGATCGACTGGCACACGTCGGGCGGACTGGCCAACGGCTCCGGCGCCGCGCGCGCCGGCTACTACGGCGTGACCGCCACGCCCGACGTCTTCTTCGACGGTGCGGATGACGTCCTGGGCGCCGGGGACTCGGTCTCGGCGTACAACACGTACAGCCCGATCATGGCGGCACACGCCGCCACGACGTCGAAGACCATCCTCTCGGCCAGCTATGATCTCAACTCGGTCACCGGGATGGGATCGCTCATCATCGACGCCGAGGTGGCGGCGGGTGACACGATCGCCACACCCGACAGCTGTCGGATCCGGGCCGCGCTCTACGAGGACAACATCACGCTCTGCTGCGAGCCCCGGACCGGGTTCTCCCTCTGGCAGCACATCGGCCGGATGATGATCACCGAGAAGCCGTTCACGATCTCGAACTCGGGCGAGACGCAGCAGGTCACCCAGGTGTTCAGCCTCAACCCGGCGTGGGATGTCGACAACCTCCACGTCGTCGCGTGGGTACAGCGGAATACCGGGACTGCCCCCAACAAGCCCGTGCTGCAGGCGGCGTATGCACGGAGGCAGTTCGACTGTGCCCTGAACGACCTTGATGGTGCCGTCGCCACCACCAACGGGGCCCCCGGCGAGCTGGACGTGGAGCTCGCGTACACCGGAGCGCTCGATGACGACGTGATCCTCACGCTGGACAAGTCGTCGCTGCCGGTGGGCTGGGATGCGGAGCTCGTGTGGAACGCCACGGTCTATCCGACCGGCGTCACGATCCCCGCCATGACGGACGCGCAGACCGAGGCGCTGATCGTGCGTGTGATCCCGGACGGCAGCCCCGGATTGGGCACCGTTCACCTGGACGCGCGGCCGGCGAGCAACACCTCCGGGGCGGTGGGCACGGTGCACACCTACCACGTATTCAACCAGCGTCCGTCGATCCTGTTCGTCGATGACGACACCGGCGCCTCCTCGGAGGTCCAGTTCGACGCGGCGATCACCGGGGCCGGGTACTTCGCCGTGCCGCTGACCGTTGATGTCGACGGCAACCCGCCGGCCACGTTCATGGACGACTACGACGTGGTCATCTGGAACACCGGCGAGCTGGCCACGCAGACGATCGGCGCGAATCCCCAGGCGGAGATCGAGGCGTACCTGAACGGCGGGGGGACGTTCTTCCTGACCAGCCAGGGGTACCTCAACCACCGGGGGCTCAACACGTTCACCACGAACTTCCTCAAGGTGTCCGCGTTCACGTCGAACGTGGGGGCGCCCACGGTGGTGGGCGTGCCGCTGGATCCCATCGGGGACGGGTTGTCGTTCACGCTCACGCCGCCGTTCGCCAACAACGCGGACGCGGTCACGCCGGGGTCGGGCGCGTTCGCCTGGCTCACCTCCGGCGCGAACAACGTGGCCGTGCGGTACGACTCGGGCGTCTTCCGCACCGTCTTCATGACGGCCCCGTTCGAGGGTCTCTCGGCCCCGGACGCGGCGCTGCTCACGGAGCGCGTGCTGGATTGGCTCGCGCCGTCCACGATCACGGACGTGAACCCGCCGGCGACGGCGGCGGCCGGGCGGCTGGAGCTCTCGCCCAACGCGCCGAACCCGTTCGCGTCGCGGACCACCGTCCGCTTCGCGGTGCCGAACGCGGGCCCGGTGAGCCTGGTCGTGTACGACGTGGCCGGGCGCAAGGTGGCGGACCTGGTGGATCGGCCGCTGCCGGCCGGCGCGCACGCCGTCGAGTGGGACGGGCGTGATCGCGACGGTTCGCGCGTGGCCAGCGGCGTGTACCTCGTCCGGCTCTCCGCCGGCGGGGAGACGGTCAGCCGCGAGATGGTCCGCGTGAAGTAGCCCGGATCCCGGGCGGAAGTCCCGCGGGGGTCGCCGGTCCGTCCGGCGGCCCCCGCATCGTTTCCGGGCGACCGCCGCGTTTTCGCGGTTCTCTCCCCGCCCGGTTTGCCGCAGAATCCGGGACATCGTTCGAGGAGCGCGTGCGGACCGTCGTCTTCGTCCCGACCTACAACGAGGCCGAGAACCTCGAGCGTCTGGTGCGCGAGCTGCGGGGCGTGGCGCCCGACGCGGACATCCTGGTCGTGGACGACCGGTCGCCCGACGGCACCGGGGCGATCGCGGACCGGCTGGCGGCGGCGGATGCGAGGGTGCGCGTGCTCCACCGGGATCCCCCGAAGGGACGGGGGCTGGCCGGTCGGGACGGGTACCTGGCCGCGCTGGCCCTGGGAGCGGAGGCCGTGGTCGAGATGGATGCGGACTTCTCCCATGATCCCGCGCTCCTGCCCGGCATGCTGGGCGCGCTGGCGGGGGGCGCGGACGTGGTGCTGGCGTCGCGTTTCGTGGCCGGCGGCTCGGACGCGGACCGGAGCTTCGTCCGCCGCATCATCACCGTCCTCGCGAACGCGTACATCCGCCTCGTGCTCGGGGTCCCGATCGGGGACTGCAACTCCGGGTACCGCGCGTTCCGGCGCGCCGCCCTGGAGGCGGTGCGCCCGGCCACGCTGACCAGCCGCGGTCCGTCCATCGTCCAGGAGGTGCTGTTCCGCGCCCACCGCGCGGGCGCGCGCATCGTGGAGGTCCCGCTGACGTTCGTGGACCGCAAGGCCGGGGACTCGAAGCTGTCGCTCCGGCTGCTGCTGGACGGGTACGTGATGATCCTGAGGCTGCGGCTCATGGAGCTGGCCGGGAGGCGTCCGTGAGCACGCGCATCCGCCGGATCGCGCTGGGGGCCGTGTTCCTGGCCGCGCTGGTGCTGGCGTTCTTCCAGGTCACGGACCTGGACCTCGGCGGGCACGTGACCGTCGGGCGGTACGTGGTCAAGCACCTGCAGATCCCGGACACGAACCTCTTCAGCCACACGATGCCGGACCACCCGTATCCCGTGCACCAGTGGCTGGGGCAGGTGATCCTCTTCGGCGTGCACCATGTCGGCGGCGCGGACGGGCTGATCGCGCTGCGCATGGCGGTGGTGCTGCTCGGCGCGCTGCTCCTGTACCGCAACGCGCGGAACGAGGGCGCGCCGGTGGTGGTGGCCGCGGGCATCGTGCTCCTGCTGCTCGTGGCGGCGCGCCCGCGCTTCTTCGCCCGGCCGTTCCTGGTCACGATCGTGTTCCTGCCGTTGCTGCACTCCTGGATCGCGGCAGTGCGCGAGGGGCGGACGCGCCGGTTGTGGCCCATCGTGCCGCTCATCACCGTATGGGCGCACATCCACTCCGGCGTCCTGTTCGGCGTGCTGTATCTCGGCGCCACGGTCGTGGGCGAGGGACTGAAGATCCTCATCGCGCGCTCGCGCACGTCGCGGCCGCCGCCGGGGTCGCACGTGTTCCCCGGGTCGCCGCTGGACGGGTGGAACTACCGGCGCATCGTCCTCTTCTCCCTGGCGGCGGTGGTGCTGGCGCTCGGCACGATGGCGCTCGTCAACCCCAGCGGCATCAAGCCGCTCCTCCTGCCGTTCCGGTTCTACGGGAGCGCCGAGTTCCGGAAGATGATCCTGGAGTACCGGCCGGTGCAGCTGGGCGTGGACTGGCCGTGGGAGCTGGTGGCCGGCGCGCTGGCGCTCGGCATGCTGCTGCGGCCGCGCCGCGTGGACCTCACGCAGCTCCTCGTGGTGACGGGGTTCGGCGTGCTCGCGTTCCAGGCCGTGCGCGAGATCATCACGTTCGCGGCGGCCGCGGCGCCGATGCTCGGCCGCACCTGGGGCTCGCTGGCGGACGATCTCCTGGAGCGGATCGGCCGGCGCGGCGGCGAGGAGACGGGCCGGCGGCGCGCCGGGGCGGCGGAGGCGACCATGGCGGTCGCCGTGCTGGCCGCGGCCGGATGGGTCGGCTGGAAGGCGTCGCAGGACTGGATCTTCCCGTTCGGCCGCGGCTGGGACCCGAAGAACTATCCGCTGCGCACGATCGACTTCCTGTGGGCGGAGAACATCCGCGGCCCCATCTTCAACACCGACGTGTGGGCGTCCAGCCTCCTGATCCGCGGCAAGGGGCTGCGCTTCCCGGTGTTCGTGGACGCGCGGCTGGAGGCGTACCCGGAGGACTTCTGGCGCGACTCGTACTACCGCGTGCTGCGCGCGGCCCCGGGGTGGGAGGACGTGCTCGCGCGCTACGACGTGCAGTGCGCCATGGTGCGACGCACTCCCGGCGAGGCGGACGACCGGATCGGCGACGTGCTCTTCGAGAGCCCGGACTGGGGCCTGGTGTACTGGGACGACTGGGCCATGCTGTTCGTCCGCCGGAACGGGCGGGCGCCGCGCAACGACGAGGTGCTGGACTCGTGGGAGTTCACCGCGTTCTCGCCGCGCCGCCCGCAGGACGTGACGGCGTTGAAGGGCGAGGAGCTGGACGTGGCGGTGGAGGAGCTGCTGCGGCTGGTGTCGTGGGATCCGGAGTCCTTCCTGCCGCGCTGGGCTCTGGCGGCGGCGCGCACGCGGCAGGGCAAGGGCGAGGACGCGGTGGATCTGTTCGACCGTCTCGCCGGCGCGCGGGCCGCGCGGCGGAACCAGGCCTTCGACCGGAGCCGCGCGGAGGCCGAGCTCGTGGCCGGGCGGCGCGACGACTGGGCGTACCTGGTGCGCAGGGCCGGCGGCGATCCGGGATCCCCCGGCGAACTGTTCGCGGGCGCGGCGCTCCTCGGCGCCGCCGGCAAGGGCGAGGCCGCCGAGGCGATGTACCGCGACGTGCTGGTCGCGGATCCTGCGCACCTGGACGCCCGCAACAACCTCGCCCTGATCCTCGCGCGCACCGGCCGCACGGACGAGGCCATGACGCGGATCGACGAGGCGCTCGCGCGCGCGCCGGAGGACCCGTACTACATCGCCTCGAAGGCGGAGATCCTGTGGTGGCGCGGGGACCGTGGCGGCGCCCTCGACGGGTTCCGCCGGGCCCTGGACCTCCTGCCCGCGGAGGATGCGGCCGCGCGCGAGGAGGTCATGCGCTGGATCCTGCAGCTCGAGTAGCGGCGCGCCCGGCCTAAACCGGTCCCGCCCAACGGCTTCCTTGCCCGGGCGCGCCGGCCGATGCTACCCTCCCCGGTTCCTGCACCCTCGAAAGGACCGGAAGTGGACCAGGAGACGCGCACCCGCGAGACGCGCACCCCCGAGCTGGCCAAAGCCTACGACCCGGCGGCCGTGGAGGAGCGCACGTACGCCTTCTGGGACGAGGGCGGCCACTTCCGCGCGGACGCGGCCTCCGGGAAGCCCCCGTTCACCATCATGATCCCGCCGCCGAACGTGACCGGCGTGCTGCACATGGGCCACGCGCTGAACAACACGCTGCAGGACATCGTCATCCGGCAGCGGCGCATGGCGGGCTTCGAGGCGCTGTGGCTCCCGGGAACGGACCACGCGGGGATCGCCACGCAGGCCGTGGTCGAGAAGCAGCTGTACCGCGAAGGGCGCAAGCGCGAGGAGATGGGGCGCGAGGCGTTCGTGGCCGAGGTGTGGAAGTGGCGCGAGCACCACGGGGATCTCATCCTCCGCCAGCTCCGCCGGCTGGGCTGCTCGTGCGACTGGTCCCGCACGAAGTTCACGCTGGACGAGGACCTGAGCACCGCGGTCGCCACCGCGTTCGTGCGGTTGTGGGAGAAGGGGCTGATCTACCGCGGCGCGCGGCTCGTGAACTGGGACTGCACGCTGCGCACCGCGGTGTCGGACGACGAGATCGAGTACGTGCCGCGCCGCGGCAAGCTCTGGTACCTGCGGTATCCCGTGGACGGCGCGCCCGGCCGCTTCGTGACCGTGGCCACCACGCGGCCCGAGACGATGCTCGGCGACACCGGCGTGGCCGTGCATCCCGACGACGACCGCTGGCGCGACCTCGTGGGGAAGACCGTGCGGCTGCCGCTCCTGGACCGGCCCATCCCGGTCGTGGCGGACGAGACCGTGGAGGCCGGGTTCGGCACCGGCGCCGTGAAGGTGACGCCGGGCCACGACCCGGTGGACTACGAGCGCGGGCACCGGTTCAAGCTGGAGTTCGTGAGCCTGTTCCTGCCGGACGGCACGCTCGGCGAGGTCGCGGGCCCGTACGCCGGGCTCACGCGCGACGCCGCGCGGGACCGGGTCGTGGCGGACCTGGAGGCGCAGGGGCTGCTCGAGAGGATCGAGGAGATCGAGCACAACGTGGCGGTGTCGGACCGCTCGAAGGACGTGATCGAGCCGCTCATCTCCGAGCAGTGGTTCGTGAGCATGAGGCCCATCGCCGGGCCGGCCATCGAGGCGGTGCGCTCGGGACGGCTGCGCATCGCCCCGGAGCGCTGGACGAAGGTGTACCTGGACTGGCTCGAGAACGTCCGGGACTGGTGCATCTCGCGGCAGCTCTGGTGGGGGCACCGCATCCCCGTGTGGTACGACGAGGACGGCGTGCCGGCCGCGTCCGTGGCGCCGCTGGCGATCGGCGCGCCGCACCCGAAGACGGGGAAGCCGGTGGTGCGCCGGGACGAGGACGTCCTGGACACCTGGGCGTCGAGCTGGCTGTGGCCCTTCGCCACGCTGGGCTGGCCGGAGCGTACGAAGGACCTGGCGCGCTTCTACCCCACGCAGTTCCTGAGCACGGCACGCGAGATCATCTACCTGTGGGTGGCGCGCATGGTGATCGCCGGCTACGAGCTGCTGGACCACCTGCCCGAGGAGCAGCGCTGCCCGTTCTCCACCTGCTACATCCACGCCACCGTGCTGGACGGGCAGGGGCGGCGCATGTCCAAGAGCCTCGGCAACGGCATCGACCCCATCGAGATGATCGAGAAGTACGGGGCGGACGCCGTGCGGTACTCGCTCGTGACGCTGACGCGCGAGGGCCAGGACGTGAAGCTCTCGGAGAACCGGTTCGAACTGGGCCAGCGGTTCTGCAACAAGATCTGGAACGCGGTCCGCTTCGCGCTCGGCAACCTGGACGGCGGGGCGCGCGGCCCCGAGGGGGACGCGCTGGAGGATCGCTGGATCCGCTCGTGCACCGCGCGGGCCGTGGGCGAGGTGACCGCCGCCCTGCAGGAGTACCGCTTCCACGACGCGGGCGCGGAGCTGTACCGCTTCTTCTGGAACGACCTGTGCGACTGGTATCTCGAGGTGGTGAAGCGCCGGCTCGGCCCGGAGGCGGCCGCCGCGGACCGCGAGGCCGCGCGCACCACGCTGGCGCGGGTGCTGTCGGTGACGCTGCGCCTGCTGCACCCGCTGCTGCCGTTCCTCACCGAGGAGTTGTGGAAGCACCTGCCGGGCGCGCAGGGCCCGCTCATCAAGGCGCCGTGGCCGGATGCCACCGGCTTCGCGCGGGACGAGGCCGCGGAGCGGGACTTCGAGAAGCTGCAGGACGCGGTGTCCGCCGTGCGGAACGTGCGGGCATCGATGAACGTGCCGCCCACCACGCTGCTGGAGGCGCGCGTGCACGCGGAGGATCCGGAGCTGGCGCGCGTGCTGCGGGACACGCAGGGCATGGCCTGCGCGCTCGCGCGGCTGTCCGCGCTGACCGCGGGGCCGGACGTGACGAAGCCCAGGGGCGCGGCGTCCGCCGTGATCCGCGGCGGGACCATCTGGATCCCGCTGGCCGGCGTGATCGACCTCGACGTGGAGCGCGAGCGGCTGCGCCGCGAGAACGAGCGGCTCGTGAACCTGGTGGCCGGCGCGGAGCGGAAGCTCGCGAACGCGGACTTCGTGGGGCGGGCGAAGCCCGAGGTGGTGGAGCGCGAGCGGGAGAAGCTGGCCAGCCTCCAGGGCGACCTCGAGCGCGTGGCCGCCGCCCTGGCCGACCTCGGCGCGGAATAATCGCGGCGCGCCGCGGGTAATCCCCACGAACCCCGGGGACGGCCCTCGACAGGGGCGCCGCCGCGCGGGAAACTGCCACACGCCTGATCCGGGAGGAACCTCATGAACGGACCCGCGAACCGCCCCCTGCGCGCCGCCCTGACGGGCCTGTGCGCGCTCGCCGCGGGCGTGCCCGCCGCGGCCGACGAGATCCACGTGACCGTCTACAACGGCGACCTGGCGCTGGTGAAGCAGATCCGGCGCGTGCAACTCCCCAAGGGCGAAGGGGAGTTCTCCTTCGTGGGCGTGCCGGCGCGGATCGATCCCACGTCGGTGCGGCTGGAGGGCGGCTCCGGCGGCGCGCTGACGGTGCTGGAACAGAACTACCGCTACGACCTCGTGAGCCGCGAGAAGCTCCTGGAGCGCTACCTGGACCGGACGATCCGGGTGATCACGAAGCACGACAAGCTGCACGAGGGCGTCCTGAAGACCGCGGCCGGGTCGCTCGTGCTGGAGACGAAGGAAGGGGTGGTCCTCCTCCCCGACGACGAGATCGCGGACGTCACGCTGCCCGAGCTGCCGGACGGCCTCATCACGCGCCCCACCCTGGTGTGGACGGTGGACAACCGCGGGGGGACGGAGCGGGACGTGGAGCTGGCGTACCTCACCGGCGGCCTGAGCTGGCACGCCGAGTACGTGGCGGCCGTGGACGCGAAGGACACGCGGATGAAGCTGTCCGGGTGGGTCTCCGTGGAGAACCACTCCGGGGCCGCGTACCCGGCCGCCCATCTGAAGGTGGTGGCGGGGGACGTGCACCGGGCCCAGCCGCCCCAGCCCTACGGGATGGACCGGATGATGATGGAGGCCCCCATGGCCAAGGCTGCGGGGGGCTTCGAGGAGCGGGCGTTCTTCGAGTACCACATCTACGACCTGGGCCGGCAGACCACCCTGGCGGACCGCGAGGTCAAGCAGATCCAGCTGATCGCCGATCGGGAAGTACCGGTGGAGAAGGTCTACGTGTACGAGCCCACCCGCGGGAACGACAAGGTCCAGGTGAAGCTGGACTTCAGGAACGAGAAGGCGAACGGGCTCGGGATCCCGCTGCCCGCGGGCGTGTTCCGGGTGTACCGCGAGGACGCCGACGGCGCGCTCGAGTTCGCGGGCGAGGACCGGCTGGACCACACGCCGAAGGACGAGAAGGTCTCCACGGCGCTCGGCAACGCGTTCGACCTCGTGGGCGAGCGGAACGAGCTGGAGTCCCGGCGCGTGACGGACCGGGTGTACGAGCGGAAGGTGGAGATCAAGCTGCGCAACCGGAAGGAGTCGGACGCCGTCACCGTCAAGGTGCGCGAGCATCCGGGCGGGCACTGGACGGTGCTGGAGTCCAACTTCGAGGGCAAGAAGGTGAAGGCGGACGACCTGGAGTTCTCCATCCCGGTGCCGGCGGGCAAGGAGGTCGTGTTGACCTACCGGGTGCGGTCCGAGTTCTGACGAGCGACCGGCCGGGAGGCGGACGGACCCGCCTCCCGGGCCGACGACAGCGAGGCGTGATGGAAGGCCTGGGCGAGTTCCTCAAACGCGGGCGCGAGAAGGCCGGGATCTCCCTGGACGACCTCGCGCAGCGCACGAGGATCCGCGTGGAGAACCTCGAGAGCCTGGAGCGGGAGGACCTGGACAGCCTCCCGTCGGACGCGTACGTCCGCGGCTTCGTGCGGCAGGTCTGCCGCGAGGTCGGCCTGGCGCCGAACGACGGCCTCGTCCGCTTCGACATCCTGCGCGCCCGCGGCGCGCCCCCCGACGAGATCACCTGGGCGGAGGAGCGGGTGGAGGAGACGCCCGGGCGGCTGGAGCGTGCCCTGGAGGACCCCGAGCGGGTCGTGCGCATCGCGCGGAAGGGCGGCCGGCTGGCCGTGGGCATGGTCCTGGCCACGCTGGTCGTGCTGGGCGGCCTGCTGGCGCGGCGGGCGCTGGACCGGGACGACACGCAGGTGACGGCGGCGCCTGCCCCCGTGGAGCGGGTGGAGCGCGCCCCGGCCCGGGCTCCGGAGCGGGCGGAGGCGCGGGAGCCGGTGACCCCGGCGCCGGCGGTCGGCGAGCCGGTGACCGGAAGACCCTCGCGGGCCGCCGTGGACACGGGCGTCGGGGCGCTGCCGGATCCTGCGGCGGCGGCCCCCGCGCGGCCGCCGGTCTCCGAGCCCATCCCCGCGGACGCGGACGGGCAGGCTGTCCTGGAACTGCGAGCGAGCCGCGCCGTGGACGTCACCCTGCTCCTGGACGGCGTGGGCGCGGAGCGGCACGCCCGGCTGGAGGCCGGGGAGCGCCGGAGCTGGAAGGCGGAGGGGCACTTCGTGCTGCGCGCGTCGGATGGCGGAGCGCTGCAGGTCCTCCTGGACGGCCGCAGCCTCGGCCGCGCGGGCGACGACGGCGTCCCCACGTTCCGGACGATCGGCCCCGCCGCGCGCTGACGCCGGTCAGTCCCGCTTCGACGGGCCCGACAGGACCCGCGCGTAGCACCAGATCGCCAGACCCCACACGAACGCGAGCGAGCACCCCAGGAAGATCCAGCCGCCGTTCGTCATCGCGCGTCCTCCTCGTCGGGCAGCCGGCCGTCCAGGTCCATCCCGGCGGCGCGCCACCGCTTCGCCCCGATCGCGGTCATCACGAGCAGCGTGAGCGCCACGAGCCCCACGAACATCAGGGTGTTCCGCCCGACGACGTCGCCGCCCAGCTTCTCGAGCTCGCCGGGCAGCGTCTGCACGCAGAACCCCGCGAAGACGACGAGCAGGTACAGCGGCGCCACCCAGCGCAGGACGAACCGGAGGACGTGGGGGATGCGCATCTCGGCGCCGCGGTGCGCCTCGGCGAGGCCGCGGTCCAGCCCCATGATCCAGCTGAAGGCGATGATCTGGAAGGACGCGAGCACGAAGATGCACACGGTGCCCACCCAGAAGTCCATGGTGCCGAGCGCCGCGAGGTCCTTGCTGAACCAGATCACCCAGAACGAGCCGAGCGCCGCCATCACCGCGAGCACGGCCACCGCCTTCGTGCGCGACAGGCCCAGCGCCTCCTCCAGGAACGCGCGCACGGGCTGCAGCATGGAGAGCGAGCTGGTGATCGCGGCGAGGAACAGCATGAAGAACCAGATCCCGCCGACCCAGCGGCCCACCGCACCCATGTGCGCGAACACGACCGGCAGCGTGTTGAAGCCCAGCGCGAAGGTCCCGCCCTGGGTGCCGCCCGCGCCCAGGAACACGAACGCCGCGGTCACCGTGATGAGCCCGCCGAACCCCACCTCCACGAGCTCGTTCGTGGCGGAGGCGGTCAGGCCGGAGAGGACCACGTCGTCCTTCTTCCGGAGGTAGGAGGCGTAGTTCACGATCACGCCGAAGCCCACCGAGAGGCTGAAGAAGATCTGTCCGGCGGCGGCGAGCCACGTCTTGAAGTCCCCGAGCTTCGACAGGTCCGGGTTCCACAGGAAGCCCAGCCCGTTCACCACGTTCTGGTCCGGCAGCTCGGGGTTCGGCGTGCCCAGCGTGAGCACGCGGACGAGCACGACGAGCGCGCAGAGCCCGAGCGCCGGCATGGCCCAGGAGCAGAACAGCTCGATGCCCTTCTCGAGGCCGCGGTGGATCAGCCAGATGTTCGCGGCGAACACGACCACCCAGAAGATGACCGCGGGGTCCAGCCCGCCGTGCTCGAGGATGATGCCGTCCTGCCCGATCCCGCTCGCCTTCGCGAAGAAGTCGGAGGACGCGGCGACGTAGCCCGCGGGATCGGCGCCGAGATCCAGGCTGCCCGTGAAGTAGCCCCACGCATAGCGCAGGCACCAGGACTCGATGAGCCCGTAGTACATGTAGATGACGAGCGGGATGAGCAGGCCGAGGACGCCGAAGTACCGCCCCAGCGGACCGCGGGTCACCACGCCCATGATCGCGGGCGTGGAGTGGAATCCCTTGCCGCCGCCGTAGCGCCCCATGGTCCACTCGGCCCAGCCGATCGGGATGCCCAGGAGCAGGAGCGCGCAGAAGTACGGGATCATGAACGCCCCGCCGCCGTTCTCGACCGCCTGGCCGGGGAATCGCAGGAAGTTCCCCAGACCCACGGCGGAGCCGGCAACGGCGAGGATGCACCCGACCCGGGTCTTCCACTGCTCGCCGGACGGCGGGCAGACGGCAGTGCTCGGCGGATTCCGGTCGCTCATGGACCCCCCTCCTTGGCAAGTCGCGCCATCCTAGCAGCGGCGGGGGGTCCCGTCGCGGCGGTGCTGGCGGGGCCGGTCGCCTCGGCTTCAGCTTCGGCTTCGGCCTTGGCC
>CAZNDO010000026.1:0-52869 GCA_964571855.1 uncultured Gemmatimonadota bacterium | reverse complement strand
GCCCCCGCCCGGACGGCGGGGGCCGAGCGCCCGCCGGGGAGGACCCACCGGGCCGCCCGTCGCAAACCCCGCGCCTGGCCGATCGATCCCCGTACCGACGACGAGCCTCCGCCCCACCCGACGGCCCGCCCCACCCACCAGCGGCCACACCACCGCGGACGACTACGGCCCGGCCCACACCTCGCGGCGGGACCGCGCCGGGAACAACTCGCGGCGGAAGCGCTCGAAGCGGCGCCGGAGGCTCCCGTTCGAGAACACGTGCGCGGCGGAGAGCGCCATCTCGCGGTAGAGCACCGGCCGCGCGATCTTCGGCTGGGACGTGGGATCCTCGAGCCCGTCTCCGCGGGAGACGAGGGCGAGCGTGCGCACGGCCGTGAACAGGGGCCAGAGGCAGAAGATGCGCAGGCGCGGCTCGCGGCGGGGGAGCAGGATCGTGTAGCGCAGCGCGTCCTCCAGGTCCTGCAGCGCGCGAGGCAGGATCTCGTCCACCACCGCCATCACGGCGCGGCGCGACGCGGGCGCGCGCAGATCGCCCGGTACGGCTCCGTGGCGGCGCAGCGACTCGGCGGGGAGGTAGACGCGGCCCTCGTCGCGGTCGGACGCGATGCCCTTGAGGATGTTCGTGAGCTGCAGCCCGCGACCGAAGCTGGTGCCGAGAGCGGTCAGGCGGCGCTCCGCGCCGCGCGGGATGTGCGGACTGTGCACCGCGAAGAGGCGCGTCAGCATGATCCCGATCGTACCCGCCACGTAGTAGCAGTACTCCTCGAGGTCCTTCCACGTCTCCAGCTGCAGCACGCCGCCGCGCGTCTTCTCGCGGCAGACCTTCTCCATGCCGCGCGCCGTCTCGGCCACGTGCGCCGCGATGATCTCGCGCATGGGCGCGGGCAGGGCCTCGAAGGAACGGAACAGGACCTCGCCCGCGGCGAGAAGGTCGCGCTCCGCCGGGGTCACCGCCTCGCGCAGGTGGAGCGCGGAATCCTCGGGCAGCACCAGCGGCCCGCCTCCGTCCAGCCGGTCGAGGAACGCCTCGAACAGCTCCATGCGGTCGTCCGGTCCCACGGCGGGCGCATCCTCGATGGTGTCGGCGTACCGGAACAGCAGGTACGCCACCGTGACGGCGGGTCGCAGCTCCCCGGGCAGGATGCGGATGTTCAGCGCGAACGTCCGGGAGACGCGCGGGAGGAGCTCGTAGCACGTGCGGATTCCGGGTTCCATGTGGCTCCGACGCGGGGGACCGAACGGGCGGATGGTAGAGCCCGGGAAGGGCCGGTGCAACTCGGGCCGCCGGGCCCGACGGGAAAGGGAGCCGGGATCCCGGCTCCCCTTCGGGAACGTCGTCTCGTCGCCGGCGGCTACCGGTACAGCGTCTTGATCGCCGCCCACGAAGCCGTCTCCACGCCGAGGGGGCCGGAAACGAAGAGGGTGGCGTTCACGTCCGCGTCCCAGCCCGCCGGCGCGGTGCGGGTGAGCGTGGCGCCCACCGTCCAGCCGTCCGGGTTCGTGAGCTGCGGGTACGCGTTGCCGCCCGTGAACGTGATGGAGCCGAACAGGCTGCCGGCCTGCGTGGCGGTGTTCAGCGTCATCGTGAAGCTCGTGATGTTGCCTTCCAGGTACGTGGACGCGCCGTCGATGAACGTGGCGGGCGCGGTCGCGTTCGGGGGGTTCACGCCGTACACGGCGTTCGACGGCAGCGCGTCGACGTGCATCCGGAAGATGCCGCCCGCGTACTCCGTCACGTGCGTGGTGCCGTAGACCGACTCCCCGGTGGACACGAGTCCGGACATCTGCCAGGTGTAGGAGAAGCGGCTCGGGCTCCAGAACAACGGCTTGCGGACGGACGTGACGGTTCCGACGGCGGTGAGCTCGTCCCCGAACTGCGAGGGGATGGCCCCGCCGCTCTCCCAGCAGAGTCCCGACAGCTGCACCATCGACGTGGTCGTGGCGCGGGCAGGAGCGGCGAGGGCGAGGACGATCCCCGCCGAGGCGAGGAGTTTCAGCACGATCTGACCTGCCTTTCGGTGGTTCGGGGACAGGGGCCGCCCCGGCTGCGCCCGGAAACGGTCACCCGCAACTATGGCCACGAAGTACCCGGCGCCGCGAGATCCGGGGATCACGCGGCGACAGCGAATGAAGCCGTTTCCGGGGGGGGAATCGGGCGGCGGGGCCGGAGAGAGCCCGCGTGCGCCAGAGACTCTACCATAGGCCCTCTCCCGGAAGCGACAGGCCGGCCCGGTGATTCCCGGGGGATTCCCGGAGCATCCTGGGCAGTCCTTGCGTCTTCTGGTCGGCCGGAGCGCCGCCCGGCTTGAGGTCCGGCGGTCCTCAGGTCCGCCGGGGCGCCTTCCGGGACGGGGGAGGTTCCTCTCCCAGGTAGTCCGGGAGCTGCCAGCGGGGGAGGTGCTCGAAGATCAGCGCGGTCTCGACGTGCGCCACCTCGTCCCGGGCGGTCAGGCGGTCCAAGGTGAAGTTCCGCAGGTGATCCACGTCGTGGACGGCGACCTGCAGCAGGTAGTCGTTCTCGCCGGCGATGTGGAAGACGGAGACGACCTCGGGGAGCGCGGCCACATGGCGCCGGAAGGCGGCGGCCAGGTCCCGGGAGTGCTGCTTCAGCCGGACGGCGATCATGGCCTGCAAGGCCACGCCGAGCGCGCCCGGGTTCACGTCCGCATGGAAGCCCCGCAGCACGCCGTCCCGCACGAGCCGCCGCACCCGCTCCAGGCAACTCGAAGGCGCCAGTCCCACCCGGGCGGCCAGTTCCTTGTTCGACAGCCGAGCATTATTCTGGAGTTGGGCCACCAGAATTCGATCGATTCGGTCCAAGGGGGCCGGCACGGGGGTTCCTCCGATGTGAATTCGGCACATGGAGTTATGTCGGAACAATACTCTGTGGACAGCCGAGACAGTAGAACAAAATCAGGTGAAGCGCCCCCGCGGCGTTCGCCGGAAGGAGGCAAAGGTGACCCCGAAGTCCTTCGACCCGATCGAGGCGATGGCCGCCGCTCGACACGAATTCGGCGAGCACGGCGGCGTGAACATGTCGGTGGAGGCCAGCTCCACCTTCACCGTGATGAACCCGGAGACGATGCCGTCGCTCTTCGCGGGGCGGCGCGGCCCGGAGGAGGGGTGCTACCTGTACGGGCGGCACTTCAACCCCACGGTGTACGCGCTCGGCAAGACGTTGGCCGCGATGGAGGACACCGAGGCCGCGTACTGCACGGCGAGCGGCATGGGCGCGATCTCGAGTGCCGTCATGCAGCTCTGCGAGTCCGGCGATCACGTGGTGGCCAGCCGCACGATCTACGGTGGCACCTACGCGCTGCTGCACGACTTCCTGCCCCGGCACGCGAACGTGCGGACGACGTTCGTGGACGCGGGGGACCTGTCCGCGGTGGAAGCGGCGTTCACGTCGCGCACCCGGCTGCTGTACGTGGAGGCCGTGTCGAATCCCACGCTCGTGGTCGCGGACCTTCCGCGGCTGGCGGAGATCGCGCACCGGCACGGGGCCGCGCTCGTCGTGGACAACACGTTCACGCCGCTCGTGATCACGCCGTCGCGGCACGGCGCGGACGTCGTGGTCCACTCGATGACGAAGTTCGTGAACGGCGCATCGGACGTGATCGCCGGGGCGATCTGCGGCACGCACGAGTTCCTGCGGCGTCTGATGGACGTGAACAACGGCGCGCTGATGCTGCTGGGGCCGGTGATGGATCCGGTCGTGGCGTTCCACGCGAGCCTCCGCCTGCCGCACCTCGGGCTGCGCATGGTGGAGCACTCCCGTCGCGCGCAGTTCCTCGCGGAGCGCCTCGAGGAGCGCGGGCTGCCCGTCACGTACCCGGGGCTGCGGTCGCACCCGCAGCACGATCTCCTGCTGCGGCTCGGCAACCGCGAGTACGGCGCGGGCGGCGTGCTCGGGCTGGACGTGGGATCGCAGGAGCGCGCGAACGAGCTGATGCGCCGCCTGCAGAACGAGGAGAGGTTCGGCTACATGGCCGTGAGCCTCGGCTACTTCGACACGCTGATGTCGTGCTCCGCCGCGTCCACGTCCAGCGAGCTGCCCGAGGAGGAGCGCACCGCGGCGGGCATCCCCGCGGGCTACGTCCGCTTCGCGATCGGGTACACGGGCAGCCTGGAGGAGCGCTGGGCGCAGCTGAAGCGGGCGCTCGTGGCGGTGGGCGTGCTGTCGCGCGCCGGCGCGCGGGTCTGACCGAACGGCGGCGCGCGCCGCTCAGCGCGCGCCACCCCCGTACCCGCGATCCAGCAGCTCCACGGGGTGGGCGACCTCGACGCCCGTCCCGCGGAGCCCGTGCGCGAGCTGCATCGCGCATCCCGGGTTCCCGGTGACCACGATCCCCGCGCCGCTCGCGCGGATCGCCTCCACCTTCTCCGCCAGCACGGGATCCGCCATCTCCGGGTGCCGCAGGTTGTAGACGCCGCCCGCGCCGCAGCAGCGCTCGCTGTGCGCCAGCGGCACGAGCGTGATCCCGGGGATGCGCGCCAGCAACCGCTCCGCCACCTCGCGGCCCACGCGCTGCGCGTGCACGAGATGGCACGGCTGGTCGTACGCCACACGCGCGGGCACGGGGACGGACGGCGGCGGCGTGAGGCCCAGCGCGTCCAGGAACTCCAGGACGTCGCGGTACGGCGGGAGCGGCAGATCGGCGTCCAGCGGCTCCTTGAGCGACGCCCCGCAGCCGGCCGCGTTCACGATCACCGCGTCCACGTCCTGGCGGGCGAAGGAGCGCGCGTTGCGGGCCAGCAGCGGGCGCGCGTCCTCCAGCAGGCCCGCGTGGCGATGCAGCGCGCCGCAGCAGGTCTGGTCGTCCGGGACGATCACGTCGCACCCGACCCGGTTCAGCACGCGGATCGTGGCGCGGTGCACCGGGGCGAACCACTCCGCGCCGATGCAGCCGAGGAACAGCGCCACGCGGGCGCGCCGCGTCCCCGCGGCCGGGAAGCCGCCGGGACGGACGCGGTCCGTCTCCACGCGGCGCTCGCGCGCCGGCGGGATGGCCGGCCGCCGGTCGTGCAGCGCGGCGAGGCGCGGCGAGATCCGCGCCAGCACCGCGCCCACCACGCGATCGGCGCCGGTGGCCCGGTACAGCCTCAGCGCGTCCGACGCGGCCGCGATGCGCCCGCGGTGGGGCAGCGTCGCGCCCAGCAGCCAGCGCGTGGCCGCGCCGGGCCGGGCGCGCCGGGCGGGGTCGTCCGCGGTGGCCGCGCGGAAGTGCTCCATCATGTCGCCCATGCGGATGCCGGACGGGCACACGCTCTCGCAGTTGCGGCACACGATGCACGCGTCCAGCCGCTCGTGCGCGTCCGCCGTCAGCTCGAGGCGCTCCTCCGCCCAGGCGCGCATCAGATGGATGCGGCCGCGCGGGGAGTCCCCCTCGCGGCCGGTCACGCCGTAGGTGGGGCAGTGCGGCAGGCACAGCCCGCAGTGCACGCAGTCCAGCGTGCGTGGGTACTCCGGGAAGCGCGTGGACACGCGCGGGACCTTCGCGCTCATCCTCGCGCTCCCGCGTCGGCGGCGGCCGCGGCCGCGTGCGCGCCGCCGAACACGCCGTGCGGATCGAAAGCGGTGGCAACGCGCGCGGCGAGCGCCGCGTTGGGGTCGGGCGTGACGTCGCGCGGCCACGCGTCCCGCCGCGCCGCGTCGAGGTGCACGAGCCGCACGAGTCCGCCGAGGCGGCCGGCGAGGGATGCGAGCGCGTCGAGCCGGGGCGCCGTCCCCGCCGCATCGCTCCAGCGCACGATCACACGACCGGTGAGCGCGTCCGCCGCGATGTCCGCGCCGCGCGGGATCGCATCGCCCGCGGCGGGCGCGTCGGCCGCCGCGACCGTGAGGCGCGCGATGCCGCCGCCGCGATCCGCGGCGGGCTCCTCCGCGCCGGCCAGCGCGGGCAGCCACGCGGCCGCGTCGTCGGCGACCGCCGGCACGCCGGCGTCCCGCGCGGCGGCGTCGGCCTCCTTCTCGAGCCACGCCACGCGCGGGCCGGAGCCCTCGAGCACCCAGACCGCGCGCGGCCCGCCGGCCGTCCCGCGCCACGTTCCGGACACGACCACGAAGCAGGCCGGCTCCACGCCGCGGGCCCGCAGCGCGCCGAGGAGGCGCGCAGCATCGGCGGCCGCCGCGAGCGGCGCCGTGCGCGCCACGCGATGCTCCGGCCGCGGCCGCAGGCGGAAGTTCACCCGCGTGAGCAGCCCGAGCCGCCCGAGCGCGCCCACGCACAGCTTGTGCACCTGGTAGCCGGCCACGTTCTTCACGACCATGCCGCCCGCGCGGAACGGCTTCCCTTCGCCGCGCACGCCCTCCACACCGAGGACGAGCGCGTGCAGGGGCGCGGTGCCGCCCTCGCGCGGCGTCCACGGCGCCCGCGCCACGAGCCCGCCCACGGTGCCGGCGGCGGACGGCGGGAGATCGTGCGGGATCTCCTGCCCGTGCCGCGCGAGGAGGTCGCGGAACTCCGCGAGCGGCATCCCGGCGCCCACGCCGATCGTGAAGTCGTCGGGCTCGTAGGTCGCGACGCCCGCGAAGGCCGCGGCGGAGAGGAGCAGCGCGGGCGGCCGCGGCCCGGCGTCGGGCGCCTCCGCGTGCGCGCCGAGCCCCGCGGCATGCACGATCCCGCCCGCCGCCTCCGCCGCGCGCACCAGCGCGCCGGCCTCCGCCGCGTCGCGCGGCGCCGCCACCTCCACCGCGTCGCCGAAGCGCGCGCGCTCCGCCGCGGACGGCTCCCGCGTCACGCCGGCACCGCCTTCGCGCGCCGGTCCGGCAGCAGCTTCCCCGGGTTCGCCAGACCCGCCGGATCGAAGGCGCGGCGCAGCGCCTGCTGCAGCTCCAGGTCGTCGTCCTCGAAGACGAGCGGCATGAACTCGCGCTTCTCCAGCCCGATGCCGTGCTCGCCGGAGATCGTGCCCCCCGCGGCCACGCACGCCTCCAGCATCTCGCGGCCCGCGGCGAGCACGCGCGCGGTCTCGTCCGCGTCGCGGCCGTCGTAGCTGATGTTCGGGTGCAGGTTGCCGTCGCCGGCGTGGAACACGTTCGAGACGCGCACGCCGTGCCGGTCCGCGATGGCATACACCTGCTCCAGCACGGACTCCAGCCGCGTGCGCGGCACGACGCCGTCCAGCACGTACAGGTCGGTGTCCACCCGGCCCATCGCGCCGAACGCGCCCTTGCGGCCCTTCCACAGCGCCAGCCGCTCCTTCGGGTCGCGCGCCGCGCGCAGCTCCAGCGGCGCGTGCCGGCGTGCGATCTCCAGGATGCCGCGCTCCTCGTCGTCCATGCCGGCTTCCACGCCGTCCAGCTCCACGAGCAGCACCGCCGCCGCGTTCTCCGGATACCCGGCGCGGTTCACCGAGGCCTCCACCGCGCGGATCGTGCGCTGGTCCAGGATCTCCAGCGCCACCGGGACGATGCCCGAGCGCGTGATCTCCGTGACCGTGCGGCAGGCCGCCGCCATGGAGTCGTAGATGGCGAGGAACGTGCGCACCGCGGCCGGCGCCGGCGTGAGCTTCACCGTGATCTCCGTGCAGATCCCCATCGTGCCCTCCGAGCCGACGAAGAGCCGCACGAGGTCCAGGCCGGGATGATCCGCGAGCGGGCCGCCGAAGCGCGCGACCTCGCCGTCGGGCAGCACGACCTCCACGCCGAGGATGTGGTCCGACGTGACGCCGTGCTTGAGGCAGTGCGGGCCGCCGGAGTTCTCGGCGACGTTGCCGCCGAGCGTGCAGGCGGTCTGGCTGGAGGGATCCGGCGCGTACTGCAGCGCGTGCGGCGCCACGGCCTCGGTGAGCCGCACGTTCACGAGGCCAGGCTCGACGACGGCGTAGCGGTTCCCGGGATCGATGCGCTTCAGCGCGCGCATCCGGTTCACGTCCACCACCACGCAGCCCGGCACCGGCGTGGCGCCGCCGGACAGCCCGGTGCCGGCGCCGCGCGCCACGAACGGCACGCCGTGCGTGCCGCACCAGCGCACGATCTCCACGATCTCGTCCCGCGAGGTCGGCAGCACCACGAGCGCCGGCGGTTGGCGATGGACGGGGAGCGCGTCGCACTCGTACACGCGCAGTTCGGCCGCGTCCGTCACGACGCGGCCGGCGGGGAAGCGGCGCGCGAGCTCCGCGAACGGCGCGGGCCGGGGCATCCTGACTCCGGGGCGGACGGACCGTCGCCACCGCGAAGCGCCGGCCCGCGCCGGTCAGAAGATGGCCGCCAGCTCCGCGAGGACGCGATCGTGGATCGGTCCGTTCGAGACCACGACGCCGCGATTGTCCACCATCTTCGCGTTCCTGGCAAAATCGAGCCGCCGGCCGTGGATGTCGGTGACGCGCCCGCCGGCCTCCTCCACCACGAGCACTCCCGCGGCGTGGTCCCAGATGTTCTCGCGGTAGTCCGGCGTCCGCGGCGAGGGAAGGCGCAGGTACAGCGCCGCCTCCCCGCGCGCGACCGCGCCGTACTTCGCCTGGCTGTCCATCCGCACGGTGCCGCCGGTCACGCCGACCGCCTGCGCGATCCGCTCCTGCAGGGAGTGGTGCCCGTGGCCGGACTCCACGCTCTCGACCAGCCGCCACGCGGCGGGGTCGCCGCCGCCCGACACGCGGATCGCGGCGCCGTCGCCGTTCCCGGCGGCGAGCGCCATGGCCTTCGCCCCGCCGCCGCGCACGGCCGCGAACAGGACCCCGCGTCCGGCGTCCGGCCGCGCGGGGTCCCGCGGCAGGTTCGGGCAGCCGAGCACCCCGACCTGCAGCACGCCGTTCTCCACGAGCGCGAGCGCCACCGCGTACTGGTCGTTGCGGAGGAAGCCCTTCGTCCCGTCGATGGGATCCAGCGTCCAGTAGCGCGGGGAGACCGCGCCGTTGCCGTGGTCGATCCAGCCGAGCGCGTCCTCCGCCGACGCGCCGGGGACGGAGCGCGCGACGAAGCCCGCGACCGCGGAACGCGCGGCCGCTTCGGCATCCGACCGCAGCGCGGCCGCGTCCTCCTCGCCCACGACCGGGTCGTCCGGGAACGCCGCGAGGAGCGCGCGGCACACGAGCGCCTGCGCGCCGAAGTCCGCGACCGTGACGGGACTCCGGTCCTCCTTCGTGAGGGCCGGGGTCACCATCTCGCGTCGCACGGTCTCGCACAGCGCCGCCGCCTCGCGGACGGCGGCGACGGCGACGGCCAGCTCGCGCTCCCGGCTCATCGCGACGACATCGCGGTGGCGGCGTCGATGCGGTTGCCGTCGCGGTCCAGGTGGACCACCGGCCCCAGCTTCAGATCCGTCACCGGCTTCTCGATCTTCGCGAGGTCCCCCACCACCACGATGGCGAGATCCTGCGGGTGCAGGAACTCGCGGCCGGCGCGGTTCGCGTCGTCCAGGGACACGGCCGCGATCCTCTCCGGGTAGCGCGCGAACGCGTCGTTCGGCAGCCCGTACACGATCTGGTCCGCCAGGGCGCCCGCGAGCTGCCCCACGGTCTCGAACTGCTGCGGGTAACCCAGGACGATCGAGTCCTTCGCGAAGTCCAGCTCCTTCGCCGTGAACGGGCGCTTGCCCGCCGCGCCCTCGATCTCGCCGAGGAACTCGGTGAGCGCCGGCCCGGTGACCTCCGCCTGCACGCGGCCGCCCACGAAGAGCGCGCTCCGGTGCGCCGCGGCGTCCAGCGTGGAGCGCACGCCGTAGGTCCAGCCCTTGTCCTCGCGCAGGTTCAGGTTCAGCCGGCTGGAGAAGAAACCGCCGAAGATGCGGTTCGCCACGTAGGTCTCCTCCCACCGCGGGTCGGAGCGGGCGAGGCCGAGCTGGGCGATGGAGATGGTGGACTGCGTGTCGCCCGGCTTGTCCACGAGGTACACGGTGCGGCCCTTCGGCGCTGCCGGCTCGGGGAACGCGGTGCGGGCCGGCGCGCCGCCGGTCCACGCGGCGAAGTGCTTGCCGAAGGCGCGCTGCACGACCTCCGGATCCACGGCCCCCACGACCACCAGCGAGGCGTTGCCCGGGGTGAAGGCCTCGCGGGAGAAGCGCCGCGCGTCGTCCAGGGAGATCGCGTCGATCGTGGCCGGCGTGCCCGAGCCCATGCGGCTGTACGGGTGCGCGTCGCCGAACAGGATGCGCTGGGTCACGCGCGTCGCGATCCACTGCGGCTGGTCGGACTGCCGCTTCAGGTTCACGAGCGTGCGCTGCTTCAGGTCCGCGAACTCGGACTCCGGGAAGGACGGCGACAGGAGCGCCTCGGCGAGGAGCGCCATGGACGCGTCGAGCCGGTCCGCCAGGCACTGCATGGAGAACACCGTGCGGTCCGCGCCGGAGAAGACGTCGACGTCCGCGCCGAGCTCCTCCAGCGCGTTCTCGTACGCGAACTTGTCGCGCTTCGTCGTGCCCTCGAAGTGCATGGAGCCGGCGAGCTCGCACACGCCCTCGAGGTCCGCCGGATCCGCGGACGTGCCGGACGCGAAGACGAGCTGCAGCTGCACGAGCGGGAGCTCGTCGTGCCGCATGTACACCATGTCCATGCCGTTCGGGAGCTTGGAGCGCTCCACGACCGGCTCGCGGAACGTGTCCGCGGGGCCCGGCTCGGGGAGCCTGGTGCGGTCCACGTTCGCCACGGTGGTCTCGCCACCGGCGAACGGAACGATGGCGACCATGAGGCGGTCGCGGCCGAGCCAGCGCTCCGCCGCGGCCTGCACGGTGGCGCGCGTGCGGGAGGCGTAGCGCTCCCAGTCCCGCTGCAGGTAGTCGGGCGTGCCCACGTAGTGGTTGTACCGGTTCAGGCGGTCGTCCAGGCCGCCGAAGCCGCCCACGCGCTGCAGCCCGCGCACGAAGGACGCCTCGGTCGTGCGCAGCGCGCGCTCCAGCTCCGCCGCCGTCGGGCCCTTCGCCGCGAAGCGGTCCAGCTCCTCCTGCACGATGGCCTCCACGCGCGCCTCGTCCGCGCCGGGGCGCAGCGTGACGTCCAGCGCGGCGAGGGAGGACACCTGCTGGCTGTTCTGCCGGAACGACACGCTCTGCGCCAGCTTCTCCTCGTGCACCAGGCGCTTGTACAGCCGGCTCGTGCGGCCGCTGCCCAGGATGGACGCGGCGAAGTCCACGTCCGCGTCGCCCTCCGCGAACGCGGGGGGCGTGTGCCAGCACCAGGACAGGCGCGTGAGCTGCACGCGGTCCTCGTACCGGATGCGCTTCTCGCCGTTCATCACCGGCATCCAGGCGGTCACGCGCTCCACCGGCGGGCCGGACGGGATGGGCCCGAAGTAGGTCTCGATCCACTGCCGGGTCTGCGCCGGATCGAAGTCCCCGGAGATGCACAAGGTGGCGTTGTTCGGCGTGTAGTACGTGCGGAAGAACTCCTTCACGTCGTCCAGCGTGGCGTTCGCGAGGTCCTCGTGGATCCCGATGACGGAGTGGTCGTAGGGGTGGCCCTTCGGGTAGAACGCCTCGTTCAGGTTGAGCCAGAAGACGCTGTACGGGCGTCCCTCGGACTCGCGGCGCTCGTTCCGCACCACTTCCTTCTGGTTCGCCAGCTTCTCCTCGGTCATCGCGTCGAGGAGCCAGCCCATGCGGTCCGCCTCCAGGAGGAGGGTGGCCTCGAGGCGGCTGCGCGGGACGACCTGGATGTAGTTCGTGCGGTCCTCGGTGGTGGAGCCGTTCACGAACGCGCCCATGCCCTGGAGCTGCTCGATGTACTCGTGGTCCTGGTGCCCGGAGCCCTGGAACATCATGTGCTCGAACAGGTGCGCGAAGCCCGTGCGTCCGGGGCGCTCCGCACCCGAGCCCACGTGGTACCAGAGGTTCACGCCCACGATCGGCGTGGAGTGGTCCTCGTGGAAGATCACGCCGAGGCCGTTCGGCAG
This sequence comes from uncultured Gemmatimonadota bacterium, assembly GCA_964571855.1. Taxonomy (GTDB): domain Bacteria; phylum ARS69; class ARS69; order ARS69; family ARS69; genus CAYYFX01. Next base: position 41,042 of record CAZNDO010000026.1, on the reverse strand, counting down.
CGTGAAGGTCTCGATGGCGAGGTCGGGGAGCGGGCTCTCGGGGGTCGGACGCGCGGCGAGGGCCGGGCCCCCGAGCACGAGGAAGGCCGCGCAGGCGGTCGCGAGGGCGCGCGCCGGGAGGTTACGGGACACCGTGAGGCTCCTTGGCCGGGGTACGAACGACGGGCGAGGCCGGTCCGGCGGGGGCGGAGTGCCCGGGCGCGGCCACAGAACGTCGCAGTCTGCCACCCGGGCAGGGGCGCGGCAAGGTCGGACGGACCGGCCCGGACGCGCCCGGGCCCGGATCCGTGCGGGTTCGTCCCCGCCGGACGGGGTTGGGCCGCGCCGGGTCCGGGCCTATCCTCGGGCATGGGCGCGAAGGCCACTCTCCTGTACGACGGGCGCTGCGGCCTCTGCACGGGGTCGGTGCGGTGGCTGCGCGTGCTGGACTGGCTCTCGCGCGTGGACGCGGTGGACGCGAACGTCCCGGCCGCCCGGGCGGCGTTCCCGCAGGTGGATCCGGAGCGGGCCCGCGCGCAGGTGCAGCTCGTGCCGCGGCCCGGCGCCGCGCCGCTCGAGGGCTTCCGGGCGTTCCGCTGGCTCGCCGGGCGGCTGCCCGCGCTGTGGGGTCTTTGGCCGTGGCTCTGGCTGCCGGGCGCCGGGGCGGTGGGGGACCGCGTGTACCGCGCGGTGGCGCGCCGCCGGTACCGGCTCGCGGGCGGGGTGGCGCCCGGGTGCGGCGCGTGCGCGGAGCCGGGCGCCGATCCGGGGGCGGATCCGCCCGTCAGCCGGTGATCTCGAAGCCCTCGTAGCCGCGGACCACCCCTTCCGCCACGTCCACGCGCGTGACCTTCGCGCGCGGCGGGCCCTCACGGCACCAGGCCACGAAGTCGTCCAGCGCCGCCGGTTCGCCCTCGGCCTCGATCCGGACGGAGCCGTCCGCCTCGTTGCGCGCGGTGCCGGAGACGCCCCGCGCGCGGGCCGCCTGCTGCGCGGACACGCGGAAGAAGACGCCCTGCACCCGGCCCTCCACGCGGATATCCAGGTGCTTCATGCCGGCGTCTCCGCGGCCGCGAGGACGTCCAGGACCGCGTCCACGCTCGTGCGCAGGGCGCCGAGGTGATAACCGCCCTCCAGGACGAACGCGATGCGCCCGTCGCAAAGCTCATCCGCCGCCCGGCGCAGGCGTGCCGCCATGTCCGCGAAACCTTTCGGCGTCACGCGCATCCCTCCCAGCGGATCCTGGAAGTGGGCATCGAAGCCCGCGGAGACGAGGAGGAACCCGGGGTGGAACGCGTGCAGCGCCGGAAGGACGCGGTCGTCGAACGCGGCGAGGTACTCCGCGTCGCCGCATCCCGCCGGCAGCGGGAGGTTGATCGTGGCGCCGATCCCTTCGCCCTCGCCGGTCTCCCCGGCCGCGCCGGTGCCGGGATACCACGGGTGCTGATGCAGGGAGACGAACAGCACGTCCGGATCGCGGAAGAAGATCTCCTGCGTGCCGTTCCCGTGGTGCACGTCCCAGTCCACGATCGCCACGCGCGCGTGGCCGGCGCGGCGCAGGAACGCGGCGCCCACGGCCACGTTGTCGAACAGGCAGAAGCCCATGGCGCGGTCCGTCTCCGCGTGGTGCCCGGGCGGGCGGACCAGGGCGAAGCCCCGGCGGGCGCGTCCGGCCTCGATGGCTTCCAGGAGCGCGAGGACCCCGCCGGCGGCGAGCCGAGCGATCTCGAAGGAGTCCGCGCCGGCGCTGGTGTCGGGATCGAGGATCGTGAGGGGGTGGTTCGCCGTTGCCGCGATGCGCTCGTAGTGCGCGGCGGCATGCACCGCGCAGATCTCCGCACGCGTCGCGGGGCGCGGCTCCAGGAGCAGGAGGCCGCGCGACGGACCCTCGCTCCGGATCGGGAGCAGGGCCTCCAGCCGCTCCGGACGCTCCGGATGACCGGGCGGGTTGCGGTGGGCGGCGTAGCGCGGGTCCAGCACGAGGGCACAGGACATGGCCGCGCAGCGTAACGGGGGGGACGGACGGTCGCAACCGGCCGTTGCCTCGGCCGGCGCGGCGCACGGTCGCTCCGGGAGCGTGGTATATCTCCGCGCGCGCGGGAGGGACCGATGAGCGAAGGGATCGCGCGGGCGCTCGTGGCGGTCCTCGGCGTCCACACGGCGCTGGGGGTGGTGTTCGGCGTGGCCTTCGTGACGCTCGGCGTGCACCGCGTGGATCCGGCGGCGCGGGGAGCGGCGTGGACGTTCCGGCTGCTCCTCCTGCCCGGTGCCGCGGCGCTCTGGCCGCTGCTCGCGTGGCGCTGGCTTCGCGGCGCGCCACCGCCGGACGAACGCAATGCGCACCGCGATGCCGCGAGGATCCCGCGATGATCCACGGACTGCGCGTGCACCACTTCCGCACGTTCGCGGCGCTCGCGGTGCTGCTGCCGGCGGCGCTGGCGGCCGCCCTCGCCGCGCGCACGCCGGCGCCGCGCGTGGCCGTGCTGCCCGAGGACCTGGCCCGGGCCGCGGGGTGGGACGGCGTCGCGGCGGACACCGCGCCGCTGTGGCGGCGCGCCGACCTCTTCTCGGCGCCGCCCCTGGACGCGGCGCTCGCGCACGATGCCGCCGACCGGCTCGTGCTCGTGCTGCAGCCGCGCGAGGAGCCGGAGGCCCCGGACCTGCTGGTGTACTGGGCGCCGGGCGAGGAAGGGGGCGGCGCGCTCCCGGACGACGCCGTCTGGCTCGGCGCGCTCGCGGGTCGCGGCGCGCGCTCCTTCGTCCTGCCGCCCGCGGCCCGCGGGGCGCCAGGCCGGATCCTGCTCTACAGCCTCGCGCACGCGGCCCTCGTGGACGAGGCCGCGCTTCCCGGAGCGCCGTGACGTGTCGCACGGCTACGCGGCGGTGGGCTGGAATCGCCAGAAGCGGATCTACGACGCCGTGCTCGCGGGCGGGGTCGCCCTGTACCTCGGGGTGTTCGTCGGCGTCGGCGCGCTCCGCTTCCCCGGATCCACGATCGAGACGCTGCTGATCCGCGCGCTGGGCACGTGCGCGTTCCTGATGCTGCACGTGGTACTGGTCATCGGTCCCCTGGCGCGGCTCGATCCGCGCTTCCTGCCGCTGCTGTACAACCGCCGCCACCTGGGGGTGGCCACGTTCCTCCTCGGGCTGGCGCACGGCACGTTCTCGCTCGTGCAGTTCCACGCCGCCGGGAACGTGAACCCCCTCGTGAGCCTGCTCTCCGGCGAGGGGGCGCCCGCGTCCCTCGCGCGCTTCCCCTTCCAGCCGCTCGGGTTCGCCGCGCTGGTCGTGCTGTTCCTCATGGCGGCCACGAGCCACGACTTCTGGCTCGCGAACCTCACCGCTCCCGTGTGGAAGCGGCTGCACATGGCGGTGTACGGCGCGTACGCGCTTCTCGTGCTGCACGTGGCGCTCGGCGTGCTGCAGTCGGAGCGGCACCCCGTCTACGCCGTCGCGCTGGGGGCGGGCGTCGGAGTGGTTGTCGCGCTGCACGGGCTCGCGGGCTGGCGCGAGGTGTCGCGGGACGTCGGGACGGAGCGGCGGCCCGTGGCGGCGTCACCGTGGGTGGACGTGTGCGCCGTGACGGACATCCCCGAGAAGCGGGCCCGGGCGGCCTTCCTCGGCGGCGAGCGCGTGGCGGTGTTCCGCTACGACGGCCAGGTGTCCGCGGTGTCCGCCGTGTGCCGGCACCAGAACGGGCCGCTCGCGGAGGGGCGCATCGTGGACGGGTGCATCACGTGCCCGTGGCACGGGTACCAGTATCGCCCGGAGGACGGGTGCGCTCCGCCTCCGTTCACCGAGCGGCTGCCCACGTTCCGGGTGCGCATCGTGGACGGCCGCGTGCAGTTGGACCCGCGCCCGCTCCCGCCCGGGACGCCGGTGCCGGCGGCGCGCGTCGGATCGGGGGCGGCGGATGCGTGAGCCCGGGCCGGAGCGCGAGTTCTTCGTCGGCTACCACCCGGTGATGCCGCCGCGGCTCGCGGCCTTCGTGCGGGCGCGCGTGGCCGGCGTGCTGGCGCTCGCATGCGTGGCCGCGGCCGGGCTGGCCGCGGCGCAGCACGAGCCCGCGGTGAAGTTCTTCGAGTGGGGGAAGCCGCGGACGTTCGCCGGCGTGCTGGAGGCGGGGCCCGCCCCGACGCTGCGCGTGCGCCGCCCGGGCGTCGTGGCGGATGCGGACGCGTGGTCCCGCTGGCTGCTCGTGGCGCCGGGGAAGCACGGCGCCGGCGCGCTCGTGGCGCCGCTCGACGGAAGATGGGTCTCGCTCTCCGGCACGCTGCTGTGGCGCGAGGGACGCACGATGCTGGAGGTGGTTCCCGGATCGCTGCGTGCCCTCGACGACGTCCTGCCCGGCGCGGCGGATGACGGCGGCGCGGTGCCGCTCGGCCGGCACGCGCTGCTCGGCGAGATCGTGGACAGCAAGTGCTACCTCGGCGCCATGGAGCCGGGCGACACGAAGCCGCATCGCGCATGCGCGATCCGTTGCATCGCGGGCGGGATCCCGCCCGTGTTCCTCGTGCGCGAGCGCGACGGGCGTGCGCTGTACCTCCTGCTCGTGGGCGCGGACGGCGAGGCCGTGAACCGGGCCGCGTTGCCGTTCGTGGCGGAGCCGATGGTCATCGAGGGGGAGGTGGAGCGCCGGGGGGACCTGCTCGTGCTGAAGGCGGACCCGTCGACCTGGAGGCGGGCGACGTGACGCCGGCCGGCACGGGCGCGATCGCCGGGGCGCTCCCGGGCGTGCCGGGGATGGAACTGCGCGAAGGGCGGTACGCCGTCCGCTTCGCGCGTACGACGGCCGACGTGGAGGCCGCGCTGCGCCTCCGGTACGAGGTGTTCAACCTGGAGCTCGGCGAGGGGCTCGACGCCTCCGCCGCCACGGGGCTGGATCGGGATCGCTTCGACGACCAGTGCCACCATCTCCTCGTGGAGGACGTGGTCACGGGGGGCGTGGTCGGCACGTACCGCATGCAGACGCGCGCGATGGCGCGCGCCGGACGCGGCTTCTACACCGAAGGCGAGTACGACCTGTCCTCCTGGTCGGACGCGATGCTGGACTCGGCCGTGGAGGTCGGCCGCGCGTGCGCGGCGCGCGAGCACCGGAGGGGCCCGGTGCTCCTGGCCCTGTGGAAGGGGCTCGGCGCGTACGCCCTGCACCATCGCGCGCGGTATCTCTTCGGCTGCAGCTCGCTCACGAGCCAGGACCCGCGCGAGGCGGCGCGCGTCCTGGAGTGGATCAAGCGCAACGGGCACTGGCGCGCCCGGCCGGACGCCGTGCCGCGGCCGGGATGGGAGTGCGGCGAGGAGCGCGAGGACGCGCGGGGGTGGGAGGCGGTGCGGTTGCCGATGCTCTTCCGGACCTACCTGCGCTACGGCGTGAAGATCGTCGGCCGGCCGGTGCTCGACCGCGAGTTCAAGACCGTGGACTTCCTGGCGCTCATGGACCTGCGCGGGCTGGGACCGCGTCCGATCCTCGGCCGGCTCGCCGACGACCTGCGGAGCGGACGATGAGCCACGCCCGCGCCCTCGTGCGGCTCCTGGCGCTGGCCGCGGTGTCCGCGGCGGCGACGGCCGCGTGCGCGGCGGCCGCGGCGGCCGGCGTGTTGCGACCCGCGGCCGGCGAGTCCCTCGCCCGGCGGGCGTTCGGCGCCTGGGCCCTCGCGGCGACCGCCATTCTCGGCGTGCACGTGCACCGGTCGGGAACGCCGCCGTCCCCGCCCTTCTTCCTCGCGGCGAACCACCTGGGGTACCTGGACGTGATCGTGCTCGCCGCGCACGCGCCGGCGCGCTTCGTGGCGAAGCGCGAGGTGGCGTCGTGGCCCGTGCTCGGGCTCCTGGCGCGCGCGGGACGCACGATCTTCGTGGACCGGACCTCGCGCGGGGACCTGCCGCGCGTGGTGGGGCGCATGGACGCCGCGCTGCGCCGCGGCGCCGGCGTGGCGTTCTTCCCCGAGGGCACGTCGAGCGGCGGCGCGGGCATCCTGCCGCTGCGGTCCTCGCTGTTCGAGGCCCCCGCGCGGACGGGGTATCCCGTCTTCTGCGCGGGGCTGAGCTACGCCACGCCGTCCGGGGCGCCGCCCGCGCGGGACGCCGTGTGCTGGTGGGGCGACATGACGTTCCCGGACCACTTCTGGAGATTGCTCCGCCTGCCGCGCATCGACGCGCGGCTGGCGTTCGCGGACGCGCCCGCGCTCGGCGCGGACCGCAAGGCGCTCGCGGCGTCGGCGCGCGAGCGGATCGAGTCCGTGTTCACGCCCGTGACGGGCGGGGAGGCGATCGGTTGAGGGCCGCTTTGCTTCGCGCGAACGCGCGGTTGCTGACCGAGGGGGCCGCCGTGCTGTCCCGCGTGGACCCCGCGGTGTTCGCCGGCGGCGGTGCGCGCGCGGGCGCGGCGGGCGCGCACCTGCGGCACTGCCTGGACTTCTACGACGCGTTCCTGGGCGGCGTCCCGGCGCGACGCATCGACTACCACGCCCGGGAGCGCGACGCGCGCACCGAGTCCGACCGCGGCTTCGCGCTGGCGCGCATCGCGCGAACGGCGGACGCGCTGCTGGCCCTGGATCCCGCCGCGTTGCCGCCGGTCCTCGCCGTGCGCGTGGGCGGCGAGCTGGAGGGGGAGCCGCGGTGGGCGGAGTCCTCCCCGGAGCGGGAGCTGGAGGCGCTCTTCAGCCACACCATCCACCACTGGGCGCTCATCGCGACCGGCCTGCGCGGCGAGGGTCAGGAGGTCCCGGACGCGTTCGGCGTGGCGCCGTCCACGCTGCGCGCGCGGAGGGAGGCCGCCGCGCGTGCCTGACGGCCGTCGGGTGCGGGCGGGCCTGGCCGTCGCGTGGGGCGTGCTCCTTGCCGCTTCCTGGGCCGTGAGGCTCGCGCGCGGGGACGCCGAGCCGGACCTCCCGCCGGGCGTGCACGCGGTGCGCGTGCCCGTGCCCGGGGCGGAGGGCCGCACGGTGCGGCTCGCGTGGCGCGAGGAGCCTGGGCCGGACGGCGAGGCGCCGGTGTTCGTGCTGCTGCACGGCAGTCCCGGGAGTCGCCGGGACTTCGACGGCGTCGTGCCGTCGCTCGCGCGCCACGGCCGCGTGCTCGTGCCGGATCTGCCCGGCTTCGGGGACTCCGGCCGCGACCTGCCGGACTACTCGTTCCGGACCCACGCGCGCTTCGTGGCCGCGTGGCTGGACTCGCTCGGCGTGCGCGGGGCCCACGTGACGGGCTTCAGCATGGGCGGCGGGGCCGCGCTGCACCTCGCGGACGACCGGCCGGACCTCGTGGCGTCGCTCACGCTCCTGTCGTCGATCGGCGTTCAGGAGCTGGAGCTGCTCGGCCACCACGGGCTGAACCGCGCGCTGCACGGCGCCCAGCTGCTGGCGCTGCGGGCGGCGCGCGATCTGGTGCCGCACTTCGGCGCGCTGGACCGCGCGGCGTTCGGCGTGGAGTACGCGCGCAGCTTCTTCGACTCGGATCAGCGGCCGCTGCGGGACATCCTCGGGCGCCTCGATCCGCCGGTGCGGATCCTGCACGGCACGGAGGACTTCCTCGTCCCGATCGCGGCGGCGCGCGAGCACGCGCGACTCGTGCCGCAGGCGGAACTCGTGACGTTCGCGGGGGCGAACCACTTCCTGCCGTGGTCCGACGGCGTCGCGGTGGCCGCGCGGATCGCGGAGCTTGCCGGGGCCTGCGCCGCCGGCGAGGCCCCGACCCGCGCGCGCGCCGCGCCGGAGCGCGTGAGCGCCGCGGCCGTTCCCTGGGAGCGGATCCCGCACGAGCCCGCCCGCGGACAGCCGCTGGTCCTGCTGGTGCTGCTGCTCGTGGCGGGGACGTTCGTGTCCGAGGATCTCGCGTGCGTGGTGGCGGGGATCCTCGCGGCGGAGGGCCGGCTCACGCCCGCGGTGGCCGTCGGCGCGTGCTTCGCCGGCATCTGGGCGGGGGATCTGGCCCTGTTCGCCGTGGGGCGGCGCGCGCGCGGGTTGCTCCGGCGCGCGCCGCTGCGGTGGATCGTGGATCCCGCGGCGCTGGACCGCGCGCGCGGCTGGTTCCGGCGGCGCGGGCTCGCGGCGATCTTCCTGAGCCGGTTCGTGCCGGGGATGCGACTCCCCGTGTACGTCGCGGCCGGGGCCACGGGCGCGGGGTTCGCGCGGTTCGCCCTCGTGCTCCTGGTGGCGGCGGGGATCTGGACGCCGATCCTGGTCGGCGCGATGGCGGTGGCGGGGCGGGGCGCGCTCGACGCGATGGACGCCGGCGGGCGCGCGCCCCTCGCGGTCGCGGCCGGCGTGGCCATCGCGCTGTGGGCGGCGGTCGAGGTCGTGCTGCCGTGCCTCACGTGGACCGGACGCCGCGTCTGGCGCGGCCGGTTGTGCCGCTGGACGCGCTGGGAGTTCTGGCCGCCCTGGCTCTTCTACCCGCCGGTGGCGGCCTACGTGCTCCGGCTCGCACTGCGGTCCCGGAGTCTCGCGCTGCCCACCGCCGTGAATCCCGCGATTCCCGAAGGCGGTCTCGTGGGCGAGTCGAAGTACGACATCCTCCGCGGGCTCGCCGGCACGCCGGACCGCGTGGCGCGCACGGCGCTGCTGCGGGTGTCCGACGACCCGGAAGCGCGTGTGCGGCAGGCGCTCGCGTTCGTCGCGGAGCCCGGCGGGGGGTTCCCCGTGGTGGCGAAGCCGGACGTCGGGCAGCGGGGCGCCGGTGTGGCGCTCGCCCGCGATCCGGACGAGCTGGCCGGCCTCGCCCGGGCGGCGCGGGCGGACCTGCTGCTGCAGGAGTTCGTGGAAGGCCCCGAGTACGGCGTGTTCTGGGTCCGGCACCCCGGCGATCCGCACGGACGCATCTTCTCCGTGACGGAGAAGGTGCTGCCGGAGGTGACGGGAGACGGGAGATCCACCCTGGAGCGGCTCATCCTGGCCGATGATCGCGCGGTGTGCGCGCACGCATCCTACTTCCGGATGCTCGGCGACCGGCTGCGCACCGTGCCCGCGGCGGGGGAGCGCGTGCCGCTGACCTGGCTCGGCACGCACTGCCGCGGCGCGATCTTCCGGGACGGGATGCGTCTCGTCACGCCGGAGCTGGAGCGCGCCGTGGACGAGATGAGCCTCCGCTTCGAAGGCTTCCACTTCGGACGCTACGACGTGCGGGCCCGCGACGAGACGGCGTTCCGGGCGGGCGAGTTCCGTGTCCTCGAGCTGAACGGACTGACCTCGGAGGCCACCGCGATCTACGACGCGGCGAACTCCCTGCGTGACGCGTACCGCGTCCTCTTCGCGCAGTGGCGGCTCGCATTCGGGATCGCGGCGGCGAACGTGGAGCGGGGCGCGCGCCCCGCCCCGCTGCGACGCATCGCCGTGCGCGTCCTGGCCGCGGCACGCGGTTCGCGCGCGTGACCGGACGCGGGTGCGGCCGGCCGCTCAGCGCCCCCCGCGCCCGCCCGGCCGCTGCAGCGCGGCGAACGTGGCCACGATCTCCTGGACGCGCCAGACGTCGTCCGGCCGGATGCCGCGCAGCAGCCACATCATGCCGAGGTACAGCACGAACCCGATGCCGCCGGAGAACAGCTCGGCGATCTCGCCGCCCGGGTCGTGGACCGCGAACGGGGCGAACGCGACGCTCGCCGCCACGAGCGGGCGGAGGATCGTGACGATGCGCGGGCGCAGGCCGAGCCAGCGCGCCGCCGGAACCGCCACCAAGAAGAGCGCCAGGAAGGACGACAGGAGTCGCGTCCACGCGGCGCCGTCCAGGCCGAAGCGCGGGATGAGCACGACGCTCAGCGCCACGTGGGCCACGAGCGCCGCGGCCGCCAGCCGCCACGAGAGGCGCGCCCGCCCCCCGGAGCGCAGGACCGTGTCCAGGATCTCGTACAGCGCGTACGCCAGCGCGCCGGCGAGCAGCGCGGCTACTGCCGGTCCGGCGCCGCGGTAGTCCGTGCCGAACAGCAGCTCCGCGATGTCCGCGCCGAACACGATGCCGAACGCGGTCACCGGGACGAGCGCCCGGTACGCGAAGTCCACCGCGTCGGACACGGAGGCGCGCAGGGCGGAGAGGTTCCCCGAGGCCGCGGCGCGCGAGACGGCGGGGAAGAGCGCGGTGGCCAGCGGCGCCAGCAGCGATCCCGGCGCCGCCGCCACCGCGGACGCCGCCGCCAGGAAGCCGGCGTGCGCGGCGTCGGAGCCGAGCGCGCGCATGAGCATGAGGTCGGACTGGTCCCACACCGCGACCGCCACGTACGTGGCGCCGAGCTGCAGGCCCGTGCTCGCGAGCCGGCCCGGGCGGAACGGGCGCGAGCCCGGGATCCCGCGCGCGAGCCCCGCCGCGCCGAGCGCCGCGAACGCCGACGCGACCACGATGGCCTGCATGGCGGTGTGCGCCCCGCCGCCGAGCGCGAGCACGATGATCACCGCGGCCACCTTCGTGCCCGTGAGGAGCACGAGCGCGGCGGACTGCCGGCCGAAGCGGTGCAGGCCGTTCAGCGCGAAGATCCAGACGTAGGCGGCGCCCGTCAGCGGCAAGGCCAGGGCGGCCCACCGCAGCATCCCGGTGAAGAACGGATCGCCGAACGCGCGCGCGAGCGGCTCCGCGAGCAGGAAGAGCGCCGCCCCGAGGACGACGCCCAGCGCGAGCTGCAGCGCCAGCCCGCTGCGCACGACGCTGCGCGCGTGCTCCGGCTCCGCGGCGGTGAACGACGCGACGGCGTGCGGGACCCCGGTGAGCGCGGTGAACAGCAGGAGCGCGAGCAGTGAGTTCACGACCGCGAAGACGCCGTACACCTCGGGCCCGAAGTACCGCGCGGCCGCCACCTGCAGCACGCTGCTGGCGAAGAACGCGAACGCCTGGTGCAACCCGAGGAGGGCCGCGCCGCCGGTGAGGGAGCTCACGCGTCCTCCCCCGGCGTCCGCGCCGGCGACGTGGCCCACGCACCGAGGGTGACCCGACGGAGTCGCTCCCCGGGCGTGCCGGGCAGCACGTCGACCAGCTCGTAGGTGACCCGCATGGTGCGGTCCAGGCACTCCACCGCCTCGCCGCAGAACCGGCGCATCCGCTCCTCCGAGAACCCCGGGTCCGGGACCACGAGGATCCGCAGCTCGTCCGGTCCCGCCTGCACGGCCGCGGAGGCGCGGATGCCGGGCAGATCGTCCGGCATCAGCTCGTAGGGCGACGCGATCCGTCCGTTCGGGAGACGGATCAGCTCCACCGTGCGCCCTTCCAGCGCGCCGATGGACTCGGCCCCGCGCGCGTGGGGACAGTCCGGCGCGGCGCGCCGCGCCCGGTCGCCGAGCGCGTAGCGCAGGATCGGCATCGCGCGCGAGAACAGGTTGGTGACCAGCACGTTCCCGGACTCCCCGTCCGGCACGGGCCGGCCGTCGTCGTCCGCGACCTCCACGATGGCGCGGTCGGCGTTCACGTGGAAGCAGCCGCAGCGCGGGCAGCGCCACCCGAGGCATCCGCACTCCGTGGCGCCGTAGCAGTCGTGCGGTTCCACGCCGAAGGCCTGGCGGAGGCGGGCCCGCACGTTCGAGGCCAGGCGCTCGCCCGTGGTGAACACGAGCCGCGGCCGCAGCCGGCCGGGCGCGACCACGTAGGCGAGGCCGTCCAGCGCGGAGGGCGGCCCGCGAAGCACGTCCGGGGCGAGCGGCACGATCTCCTTCGCCAGCTCCACGGGATCGCGGTAGAGGTCGAAGTGCGTCACGCGCAGGAAGCCGAGGCGCTGGAACCAGCGATCCTTGCCCTCGTGGTACGTGTCGCCCGGCTCCTTGAGCGCGGCGTGCCGGTCGCGCCAGCGCATCCCGAGCGCCCGCCACGTGCGGAGCCAGAGCATCGCCTCCGCCTGGAAGTCGTCCCGGTGCGTCACCAGGTCCAGCGGGCGTCCCGTGGACCCGCCCGTGCGCCGGGTCACGCAGGCCGACCGGTCGGCGTCCCACGCCACGAGGTGCGAAGCATCCACGTGCTCGCGGCGCAGCACGGGCAAGCGGGCGAGATCGGTCAGCCGGACGAGGTCCGCGGGGCGCACGCCGGCCGCCGCGTACAGCTCGCGGTAGAAGGGGACACGCGCGCTCGCATGCCGCACCATCGCGCGGAGCTTCCGCATCCGGAACCGCTCGAGGTCCGCGCCGCGGAGGGCGCCGCCGTGCGCGAGGTCGATCGCGCTGCGCAGCGCGTTCACGGCATCCGCCTCCCGCGTCGCGGCGCCGCCAGCGCCTCGCGCAGGACGGCGACGGACCCGCGCGCCCGCTCGCGCAGCGCGGCCACGCGCTCCGCCAGCACGACGCGCGCCTGCTCGCGCTCCGGCCACTGTTCCAGGACCCGCCGCACCACCGCCTCCACATCGCCCGGGCCCGCGAGCGGCGGGCCGACCATTCCCGGCATCCCGAGCGCGCGGAGGTACTCGGTGCCCTTCGGTTCGTACGGGATCGCCAGCACGGGGACGTGCTGCGTCGTGGCGAGGATGGTGGCGTGCATGGGCATGCCGAGCAGCAACTCCACGCCGCGCAGCCCCGCCAGCAATTCGTCCACTCCCCGCTCGGGACGGATCACGCGCACGCGCTCCGGGTTCCGCGCCCGCGCGGCGACCGCGTCGGACAGCGGTTCGTCGCTCTCCCAGGCCGCACGATACGTGGGGAACAGCCGGAGGTCGACGTCCAGTTCGGCCGCGAGCCGGTCGGCCAGCGCGATCAGCGCGTTCTCGAAGTCGCGGTACGGGGCGGAGGCGAAGGCGCGCCGGCGCGCGGCCGCCGGCAGGAACCGGAACGGCATCACGCGCCGCGCGTGGTGGTGCGCGGTCCAGCGCGGGGAGATCCCGATCGCCGGCCGCGCCGCACCCGCAGCGGGCGGGCGGGGCACGAGGCCGTCCGCCGGCGCCAGCAGCACGGCGGGATCCGCGGCCACGCGGAACCGGTGCTCCGGCACGCCGGCCGCGCGCAGCAACCGCGCGGACTCCTCGTCCCGCACCGTGAAGCCGGCGGTCCGGGACACGGCGCGCGCGGTCCAGCGCAGGTCCGAGGCCGCGGGCAGCGGGCCCACGCCCTGGCCGATGCCGGCGATCCGCGCGCCGAGCCGGTGCATCGCCTCGATCCGCGCCGCCCACAGCGGCACCTTCGCGCGGCTGCGGTTCCCCGCCAGGAGCTGCCCGCCGCCCCACACGACGAGGTCCGCGTCGCGCGCGGCGGCGAGGGCGGCGAGGTTCCCCGGCACGAACTCCACGCCTTCGAACCCGCCGGGGAGGAGTGGCGGCGGGCCCGCGATGCGGACGGACGCGTCCGGGTCCGCCTCGCGGATCAGCGCGAGCACGCCGAGCGCGATCGCGGTGTCGCCGAAGTTGCGGCGGATGTCGCCGGCGAGGACGAGGAACTTCACGATCAACCCCGCCGGCGGTGCGCCCGGAGGTGCTCCTCGTAGCGCTGGCCCACGCGATCCCAGGTGAAGTGGTCCAGCACGCGCCGCCGGGCGCGCTCGCCCAGGGCGCGCTGCGCGGCGGGATCCGCGGCGAGGCGCTCCAGGATCCGTCGCAACGCCACGTCGTCCTCCGGGGGGAAGTACTCCGCGGCGTCGCCGAGGACCTCGCGGCACGCCTCGAGGTCGGATGCCACGATCGCGGTGCCGGCGATCATCGCCTCCAGCAGGCTGATGGGGAAGTTCTCCGCGACGGACGGGAACACGAAGATCGACGACGTGCGGTACAGGTCCAGGAGCGCGGGCGACCCCGGCTCCAGCCAGCCGTGGAACGTGATCCGGTCCGGGGCGCCGGCGGCCAGGCGCTCCAGGGCCTCGCGGTGCGGACCGTCGCCCACGATGTGGATGTCGTGGGTGAGCGGTCCCTTCGCGAGGGCGCGCAGCAGGTACTGCACGCCCTTGCGCTCGAACAGCCGGCACACGACCAGGATGCGCGGCTCGCGCGCGCCGCCGGGCGCGATCCAGTCCTTCGCGATGCCGTTCGGCACGATCGCCAGCGGGTACTCGGCGCCGAGCGCGCGGCCGATCAGCCGCGACAGCGAGCGGCTCGGCGAGATCACCAGGTCGGCGCCGCGCACGATCGCGCGCCACACGGGGCGCAGCAGCACGTGCAGCACGCGGAACCGGTCCGGGTTGTAGCCGGGGACATCGGATCCGTGCGCGGTGACCACGTACGGGATCCCGAAGCGCGCCTTGAGGAGCCGCGCCACGAGTCCCGACGGCAGGAAGAAGTGCGCGTGCACGAGGTCGTAGCGCTCGCGGCGCACGAGCCGCGGGACCGCGAACAGCGCCGAGAGCACCCAGGTGGCCAGCTCGTACGAACGGCAGAGATGGCGGTGCGCGCGCAGGCACGGCAGGCGAAGGACACGGAGCGACCCGTGGGTCTCCTCGCGCGGGAGGTCGCGGTACGCCATCGTGACCACGTCCACCGCGTGGCCGCGGGCGGCCAGCTCCCGGCAGACCGCGGCGGTCACGGGGCTCGCGCCCCCGCCGAGCGGCGGGTACTCGTAGTTGAGCACGAGCAGGCGCAGCGCGGCGCCGGGGGCGTGCGCGGGGGCGTCCGTCGGGGGAGCGGCAGGGGAAGGAGCGACCATACGGTCCGGTTATCGGCCCGACGAAGGGTCGATCACCGCGAAATCTCCTCCCCCGGCGCGGGGGCCGCGCGAACGGGGATGGGCGTCCCGTCGCCCGCGAAGAGGGACTCGTGGCCCTCCACGTAGTGCTCCGGCATCTTCTCCGCGTTGGCCGCGATCCGGTCCATGAGGTCCTCCAGGGCGCGCTGCGCGAAGCGTGCGGCGAGTCCCTCGGGGATCCAGCCGCCCAGGACGATCGTGAGGTTGTACGCGACGAGCGTGAGATCGTCGCGGAGCGCGAACATCGCCCACGCGCCGTCGTTCGCGTCGAGGTAGCGGGCGCCGCGCACCTTGTCGGACTTCATCGGCTTCAACCGGCCCTGCCGGTCGTACTCGCGGGCCAGGAGATCGCCGGACGGCTCCAGCCGCCAGGTCTGCTCCCACACGCGGCCCTGCGTGGCCTCGCACACCTCCACGCTCTTCGACAGGTGGATGATCCAGTGCCGGTTCGACACGGGCCACGGCAGGTCCATGTACTGGTACCACGTGGACCCGCCGCGCGCCTTCTCCTCCAGTCGGACCTCGGTCAGGGAGTCGTTGAGGGGGAAGTGCCCGTCCATCGCGGAGAGCCACACGTCCTCCCGCGGCGCGCCGACCAGCCGGAACGCGAGCACGCGCTGCCGGGTCTGCTCGTCGTCCTCGCCTTCGCGCGAGAGGACCCACTTCTCCCGGAAGCGCACGACCTCGCCGGCGAGGAGCTCCGCCATCCGCGGGTCGTCGAGCGCGGGGAGCGGGAAGCGCGACACGTCGGCGTGCTCCGCCATCGCGGTGCGGACCGTGTCGGCGACGCCGGCGCGCTCCGGCTCGGGGATGACCACGATCGGGCTCTCCTCGCGCGCATGGACCGGGCCGGCGAGGGAGGCGAGCAGGACGGAGAGCGCGGCCAGCGCCGCTGCCGGGCGGCCGGTCCGGCCGGCACGGCCGGCGGGTCCAGCGGGTCGGGCGGGTCCGGCGGGGCGGGATCGGCGCGGGGAGCGTGGGGAAGCGGTCACGGGAACTCCGCGGAAAGGGCCCGGCACTGGAACCCCGGAACGGGCGGAGGGCTCCGGGGCGCGGCGGGGCACCAGATTGTCAGGGATGCTCAAGTCGCGCAAGAACTTGCCGATGTTCCCGGAACGAGCGCAAACCCCGCAGCCGGGGCCGTCGGGCGACCGGCGGGTCCCGAAGCCAGCCCGGAGGATCCATGAGCTCCCATCCGACCCGCCGCCGCGCGTTGCTCGTGCTCGGCATGCACCGCAGCGGCACCTCGGCCCTGGCTCGCGTCCTGAACCTGCTGGGCGCGGACCTGGGCCCGTCGCTGCTTCCGGCGAATGCCGACAACGAGGCCGGCTACTGGGAGCCGAAGGAGATCGTGGCGCTGCACGACGATCTGCTCGCCGCGCTCGGCAGCTCCTGGCGGAATCCGCGTCCGCTGCCCGAGGGGTGGACCGCGCGGCCGGAGGTGGCGCCGTTCCGGGAGCGACTGGCCGCCATCCTGGCGCGCGACTTCGCCGGCGCGCCGCTCGTGGGGTTCAAGGATCCGCGGCTGTGCCGGCTCGTGCCGCTGTGGCGCGACCTGTTGGCCGGCGCGGGGCGCGACGCGGCGTACGCGCTGACCTGCCGCCACCCCGACGAGGTGGCCGCCTCGCTGAACGCGCGCGACGGGATGCCGCACGCCGTGGGCCGCCTCCTGTGGCTGGAGCACGCGCTGGCCGCCGAGCGGGACACCCGCGGGGAGCGCCGCGCGTTCGTGACGTACGAGCGGCTGCTGGCCGAGCCGCGCGCGGAGACGGCGCGTCTGGCGGCCGCACTGGATCTCGGCGACGCGGACGCGGCGATGGCGGCGGTGCGGTCGTTCCTGGATCCGAAGCTGCGCCACCAGCGCGGGGCGGGGAGCAGCGGCCTGCCCGCGCTGTTCACCGACGCGCTGCGCGCGTGGCAGCGCGCGGCCGCCGGCGAGGACACCGACGCGGTGTTCGACGCGCTGCGGGCGCGCGCGGCCGAGGCGCGCGCACTGTACGAACCGTGGGCGGACGCGCTGGAACTCGGACGCGCCCGGGACGAGCAGCGTCTCGCACGGCGCAGCGCGCGTATCGCGGAGCTCACCGCGCGGCTCGCGGAGGCGGCGACCGCGCGCACGACCGGGGCCGGTGGCGCGGGCGGGACTCCGGCGTCGCCGTGGCTGCAGCGCGAGGGCACCCGCGTGACCCGCATGCCGGACGCGCTCGAGGGCCACCCGCGCGTGTCGATCGTGATCCCGCTGTTCAACCAGGTGCATCTCACGCGCAAGTGCCTGGAGGCGCTGGCCGCGAACACGCCGGACGGCGCGTACGAGGTGATCCTCGTGGACAACGGCTCGCGCGACGACACGCCGGCCCTGCTGTCCGCGCTGTCCGGGAACGTGAAGATCGTGGTGAACGAACGGAACCAGGGCTTCGCCGTGGCGTGCAACCAGGGCGCCGCGCTTGCCGCCACGCCGAACCTCCTGTTCCTGAACAACGACGTGGAGGCGAAGCCCGGGTGGCTGGAGCCGCTGCTCGCCCGGCTCGACGAGGCCGCGGACGTGGGCATCGCGGGGTCGAAGCTGCTGTTCCCGGACGGGCGGCTGCAGCACGCCGGCGTGGCGCTCCTGCACCGCAACAGCCGCACCGTGCCGCTCGGCGCCTTCCACGTGCACTACGGCGAGCCCGCGGACTTCCCGCCCGCGAACCGCCGCATGGAGATGCAGGTGGTGACCGGCGCGTGCCTGCTCGTGCGCCGCCGCGCGTTCGAGGACGTGCACGGCTTCGACGACTTCTTCTGGAACGGCTACGAGGACGTGGACCTGTGCCTGAAGGTGCGCGAGCGCGGCTGGCGCGTGGTGTACGAGCCGGAGAGCGTGCTGGTGCACCACGAGTCCATGTCCGGCCCGGAGCGCTGGTCGCGCACGCGCTCCAACGAGACCCTGCTGTCCTCGCGCTGGTTCGGGCGGGTGGAGCCGGACCTCGTGGAGGGGACCGACGGGTCGCGGCGGCTCGCGGACCGCACGCCGATCCGGGAGTGGACGGCGCGGGAGAACTGGGCGCCGGCGCCGGACGCGGTCGTCTCGATCGTCATCCTCGCCCGGAACCAGCTCGAGCACACGCGTCGCTGCATCGCGTCGCTGGACAAGCACACGCCGGAGCCGCACGAGCTGATCCTCGTGGACAACGGCTCCACCGACGGGACGCGCGAGTACTTCGAGTCGCTGCTCGGGCGGCCGAACGTGCGCGTCGTGGCGAACGCGACGAACCGCGGCTTCGCGGCGGGCAACAACCAGGCGTTCTCCCTGGCGCGCGGGCGGCGCATCGTCGTCCTGAACAACGACACGATCCTCACCGAGGGCTGGCTGGGCGGTCTGGCGGACGTGCTGGACGCGCACCCCGAGGCCGGCATCGTGGGCCCCGTGACGAACCACGCGTCCGGACCGCAGGTGCTGCCGGACGCGAAGTACACGACGCTGGCCGGGATGGAGGAGCTGGCGGCGGCGCGGGCCGCGGAGCACGGCGGCCGGAGCGCCGCGGCGCGGCGGCTCGTGGGCTTCTGCTGGATCATGCGGCGCGAGGTCCTGGACTCGATCGGGGGCTTCGACGAGACCTTCGGCTCCGGCAACTGCGAGGACGACGACTACTGCCTCCGCGCGCACCAGCACGGCTGGAAGACGCGCATCGCCACGGGCGTGTTCGTGCACCACACGGGCAGCCGCACGTTCGCGGGCGAGGGCATCGACTACCGCGCGTCCATCGAGCGCAACTTCGACCTGTTCCGGACGAAGTGGGGGATGGATCCCGCGGCGCGCCCGGATGCGCCGTACCCGTTCGACGAGCTCGCGGCGAAGCCGCGCCGGCCGCGCGTGTCCCTGCCCGTGCTGGCGAACACGCACGAGCCGCGGCACGAGGCGCGCTGGTTCCAGGACCGGGCGAAGGTCGCGGCGGGCGCCGCGACGATGGCGCCGACCGCCGCCCCCGCCGTCGCCGCGACGGGCGCCCGGAGCGACGACGCGACCGCCGTGCCGGGCGCCGCGCCCGGGGGCCCTCCGTCCGCGAACGGCGGCGGGACCGTGCGGCGGCTCACGGTGGGCGTGGTCGGAACGGAGGAGCCGGGCGACGGGCCGCGGGCACTGCTCGAGCGCCATGGCCACCAGGGGCCCGTGCCCCGGTGGAGGACCACCGCGGAGTTGGCGGCGGCGCTCGGTCGGGAGGGCCACGTGCTGCTCGTCGGGCCGGACTGCGCCGTGCCGGAGGAGGCGCTGCGGGAACTGATGACCGCAGCGGTCACGGTGCGCGGGCTGGCGGCCGTGGGGCCGGTCGCGCACGCGGCGCCCGCCGGGCAGCGCGGCGGCTCGCCGGGGGTGAAGGCGGCGGACTTCGAGCGCGTCGCCCGCAAGCGGCGGCAGCGCGACGGCGGGCGGCTCGCGGACGTGCCGCACCTGGGCGCGTTCTGCCTGCTGCTGGATGCGGCCGCGGTGGCGCGGGCCGGGGGCCTGGACGAGGGACTTCCCCTCGAGGACGCGCTGTTCGATCTCTTCGCCCGGCTGCGCGGCGCGCGGATGCGCGTGGCGTGCGCGCGCGGCGCGTGGGTGCACCACCCGCACCTCGACCGCACCGAGGGCGCGGACTACGACGCCCGGACGCGCGCGGGCGCGGGCGTGAGCGCGCGCTGACGGCGCCCCGCGCCGGCGGTCACGTGGAGCCGTAGCCGAGGGAACTCAGAGGTAGCCGAGGGAGCGCAGCGTGGTCGCCAGCGCGGCTTCCTCCTCGGGCGCCAGCGTGCGCGGCGCCCCGGCCGGCGCGCGACTCAGCCATCGCGTCACCCGCGCGTCCAGCGCATCCGTGACGTCCGGGAAGCACGCGGAGACGTCGTGGGTCTCGCGCGGGTCCGCGGCCAGGTCCCAGAGCACGCGGTGCTCCACGCCCTCCGCCTCCACGCGCCAGTACTTGAACCGCTCGGTGCGCGCCCCGCGCAGCCGGCAGCGGGCGGCGAGCTGCCGACCGCCCGAGCCGTTCGCCTCCACGTAGACGGCGTCCGGTCCCTTCGCGCGGAGGAACGAGCGCGCGGCGATGCCGTGCTCCGATGCGGGCAGGCCGGCGAGATCCAGCAGCGTGGGGAAGAGGTCCGCCTGCGAGCGCAGCTCCGCGCGGGAGGCGCCCGCCGGGCAGCGGGGATCCACGATGACGAGCGGCGTGCGGACCAGGTCGTCCGTCAGGTGGAACCCGTGCCCGAGGACGTTGTGCGCGTAGATGCGGGCGGTGGCCCCGCCGAGTTCGCGGGTGGCGTGCGCGAACCACGCGTCGTGGTCCACGACGGCCTTGCCGCGATGGAACGCGTTCCACGCGGCGTAGGCGGCCGCGTCCGCGGCCCCGAGCTCGCGCCGGAGCATCCAGTCCTCGTGCAGCCGCTCGCCGTGGTCGCCGCACAGGACCACCGACGTGCGCGCGAGGTCCACGGTCCCGAGCAGGCGGCGCAGCTGCGCGTCCTGCGCGGCGAGCGCGCGGTCGTAGGCGGTGGCGCCGTGCTTCGCGGTCGCGTACTCCGCGGGCACGTGGTAGGGCATGTGCGCCTCCCAGACGTGCACCACGAGGAACCACGGCTCGGGCAGCTCGCGCAGCACCCGTCGCACGCGCTCGCCGAAGCCCGCGTCCAGGTGCTCGGCGCGGTCGCGCCAGACGTACCCGTCGAAGCCTCGATCCAGGCCCGCCTCGGGACGCAGCGGTCCCGTGACCTCCGCGTGCGTGCGGACGCCGCGCTCGCGCAGGATCCGCGCCAGCGTGGGCACGTCGCGCAGCGTGTGCCGGGAGTGCTCCACCACGCCGTGCTCGTGCGGCAGCAGCCCCGTGAGCATCGTGGCGAAGTTCGGCGTCGTCGTGCTGGATACGGCCACGTACTGCGTCCAGGTGGCGCCGGCGCGGCGCAGGGAGTCCCAGCCCGGGAGCAGCGCGGAGCGCCGCGTGCCCGGGGACGCGCAGGCCACTTCCGTCACGGTCTTCTCGGCGCGCGCGCAGTCCACCACGATCAGGAGCAGGTTCCTCACGGCAACACCTCGTGCGCGGCGACCGGCGGCGCGGTCTCGGCGCGCTCCGGGCGCGCAACCGGCACCCGCGGCGTCCGCGACGCGTCCCGTCCGGCCGTCTCGCGCCGGTAGATTCCCAGCCAGCCCGTGTCCTCGTCGCCCTTCGCGGCCGAGTGCAGCGACCATCCGGCCCCGTCCTCGATCACGCGTCGCGCCGCCGCCGCGAGCGACGGCGGCGTGCGCACCGCGAACCACCGCTCCGCGCGCGCGAGCGCACCCCGCAGGGACGCGTCGCGCGCGTCGGCCGGCAGGTGGTGGTACAGGCCGAGGAAGAGCACGATGTCGTATCGCGGCCGGAGCGAATCCGCGAACGAGCGCGCGAAGGCGGCCCAGTCCGCGAGGTCGGCCGTCTCCGCGCGCGTCTCGTCCGGTCCGTCCATCCCGCCCAGCAGCGCGGCCGCGGCCGCCACGCGCTCCGGGTCCCGTTCGAAGGCATGCAGCACCCGCGCCCCGGCGCGCGCGAGCGCCCCGGAGACCACCCCTTCCGCCGCGCCGAGGTCCAGCACGGAGGCGTCGCGCGCTTCCGCCAGCACGGGCTCCAGCCCGCGCAGCCGCTCCTCCGGGTCCCACTTCCCGAACAGCCCGCGCTCGACATCGCGGTAGTACGGCCGCGGCGCCGGCGCGGCGACCAGGCGCAGCAGCTCCCGCGACCACTCCGACCAGGGGAAGCGCCGCATCGTCGCGGCGGCCGCCCTCCCGAGGACGGCGGCGCGCGCGGGATCGGCGCGCAGCGCCTCGAGCGCGGCGGCGATCGCCGTGCCGGTCGCCTCGTCCACGCGCAACGCGTTGCGCCCGGGCTCCACGAAATCCACCGTGCCGCCGCGTCCGGCGACGCACGGCAGCCCGGAGGCCATCGCCTCCGCGACCGGGTTGCTCCAGCCCGCGGAGGTCTCCACCGACACGAACGCGTCCAGCCCGCCGTACCAGCGCGCGAGGGCGTCGCCGAACAGCTCGCCCGCGGGCACGAGGCGGCCGCGCGCCGCGAGCGCGTCGGCGCGCGCCGCCGTCTCGCCGGGGATCTCCCCGAAGACGTGCAGCGTCGCGCCCCGGCCGAGGCGGTCCATCGCATCGAGCACCGCGTCGAGCCCCTTGCGCGCGTACGCGCCCACGACGAAGCGCCCGTCGCCGCGCCGTGCGGCACCCGCCGCCCGCGGCGCGAAGCGCGCGGTGTCCACCGCGCCCGGCAGCACGTGGTACGCCCGCGCCTGGAGCCGCCGCATGTCGTACGGCGTCCAGGCCGAGTTGTTGAACACGATGGTGTCCGGCGCGAAGTGCGCATTCACTTCCGCGAACCGATCCAGCCGCGCGGCATCGTTCAGCACGAGCTGGATGCGCCGCCCGAACCGCGGATCCCGCAGATCCGCGAGCCGCTGCAGCGGCCCCTCGCCGGCCCCCGGCACGAGCACGGCATCCCAGCGCCCGGCCGTCAGTCCTTCCGCCCCGAGGATCGCCGGCCCCTCCGGCCACTCCCGCCGCGTCTCCCCGGTCAGCGACGCGAACTCGACGGAATGCCCCATCCGCCCGGCCTCCTCGGCGAAGCGGAGGACGCGCGCGATGGAGCCGTTGAGGCCGAACCGGAACCAGGCCACGAGGACCCGGAGGGGGGCATCTTCCTGTCGCATTCCCCCACAATCGGCAACTCCCCCCTTGTGGTTCACAGATTGTTGTTCGCCGGGATCGGGGTTCGCAGGTCGGACGAGGCAGATTCCATAACGCCAATAGTCACAGATGGTTAGAAGCCTCGCGTCCCAGTCCCCCGGAGCCATCCACAATCTGTGAACCAGGAGTGGATTTACCTCCGGTCGGTGGCGGGGTGGGGGTGGGGTGGCTAGAGTGGGGGCGCTGGGACGCTCGTCCCGGGGAGTGCCCTCGCAATCCCTCCCCGGGGCGGTCCCGGCGCCTCCCGCCCGCACGGGGCCGGGACGACGGCTTGTTCCCGTCCCGGCTCCCGGCCCGCGGCGCTCCCGCGGGCCCTTCCGCAACCGACTCCGCGGCCTTCCGGGTATAGAATCGCGCCCGGTTCCCCCTGCGGACTCCCGCGGACGGCCCTCTCCGCGAGCCCGCCTCGTCATCCGTGCTTCGCCCGCTTGCCAGGAGGCCGCCCCATGTCCCGATCTCTCCGAGTTCCCCGCGCCATTGCCGCCGTGTTCGCGGTGGTGCCGTTCCTCGTCGCCGTCGCCGCGACGGCGCTCGCGGTCCCGTCGCTCGAGCGGCAGGACCGCGCGCAGGATCCGGACCTCGTCCCCGCCCGCGACGGGCGGGTGCCCGTAGTGGTGGAGACGGCCGATCCGGCCGGGTTGGCCGCGCGCATCGTCGCCGCGGGCGGCGTGGTGACCCACGTCTTCGAGAACGTGGAGGCCGTGTCCGCGCTCGTGCCGGAGAGCGACATGGGCTCGCTCGCCGCCGACGCGCGCGTCGTTTCGGTGCAGCGGCAGCGCTGGGTGCGCCAGGCGGTCTCGACGCCCGCGATCCTCGGCGTGCTCGACGCCCGCGGGCTGCGGCCGGATCGCACGCGCGTGCGGCCCGGAGCCGGCGCCACATGGTCGCTGGAGGCGCGCGGCGCCCGGCTCGTGCCGGTCGCTCCCGGCGCGCTCCGTGGCGACGACGGCGGGCCGAAGTCCACGTTCCTCGGCTACGAGCCGCGCACGCGCGCGGCGGAGGTCTGGGAGGAGACCGGCTACGGGGAGGGCGCGCTGGTCGCGATCATCGACAGCGGCGTGTTCCCCGGCCATCCGCTCATCGAGGGATCGGTCGTGGGCGGGTGGAACCTGGTGCCCGCCGGGGAGGAGGAGGCGATCGACGTCGACGGCGACCACGTGGGCGACGGCTACTCCTTCGACTGGGACGCGGTGGAGAACGACGACCACGGGACGTTCTGCGCCGGGCTCATCGCCGGGCACGCGGACCTCGAACTCCCCACGGACGACGACCTCACGCAGTCCATCGCCTACCACGCGCCCGGTGCGGTGGAGGTGGACGGCGACGTGACGCGCGTGCGCCTGTTCGGCACCGCGCCGGCCGCTTCCATCCACGCGATCAAGGTGTTCCCGTTCCGCGGCGGGTCGGCCCCGGACGCGCGGATCGGCGAGGCGCTCGATCGCCTCATCACCGCGAAGCGCTGCGGCACGCTGGACGTGGACGTGATCAGCATGAGCCTGAGCGGGCCGGTGCTGAATGACGGCCGGTACTTCCTGGATCGGCTCGTGGACGCCGCCGCGCGCTCCGGCATGGTGCCCGTGGTGGCGGCCAGCAACGAAGGTCCCGCGCAGGTGTCCGTGGGCTCGCCGGGCTCCGCGTACCGTGCCCTGACCGTGGGCGGCACGATCGACCCCGTGCACATCCGTGTGGCCATCGAGGCGCTGTTCGGCCTGCCGGTGGGCAGCGGCGACGTGGCGTACCCGCACGGGCTGCAGATGGTGGATTTCGCGGCCCGCGGGCTCACGGCCGACGGGCGCGTGAAGCCGGAGATCGTGGCGTCGGCGCTCTTCGCGTTCTCCGGCACGCTCGCGGACTTCACCGGGGACGGCATCCCCGACGCGCCGTCGTTCGGCTTCGGGTCCGGCACGTCGTTCTCCACCCCGACGGTGGCGGGCGCGGCGGCGCTGGCGGCGGTCTCGCGCCATTGCCGCGGGCACGCGGACGGCCCGCGCCGCATCACGAGCGCGCTCGTCCGCGGCGCGTCGCCCATCGCGGACTACGAGCGCGTCTCCGCGCGCGAACAGGGCGGCGGCTTCCTCGTGCTGCCGGACGCGCTGAAGCTCCTGGAGCACCCGGCGCCGTGGGGCGGGCCGCGGCTGGACCCGCGCGATCCCACCACGGCGCGGCTGTCACTGCGCGGCGGCTCCGCTGCCGGCGACGCGCCGCCGCTGGCCGCGGGCGAGTCGTTCGACTTCTACGTGGAGATCCCGGACGACGTGGGCGTCGTGCACCTGCGCTTCCCGACGGTCGCGCACGACGGCGACGCGAACCCGTTCCTCGGCGACGATCTGGGCGTGTTCGTCCACTCGGCGAAGCGCGGCGGGAGCGGCGACTACGTGTTCGCCGCGCCGTCGGTCGCGCCCGGCGACGCGTTCGACTGGACTCTCCCCGAGCCCGGACGCGCGCGCATCACCTTCCTGGGCGGCCTGCAGAACTACGGAGTGATGTCCGGCTCGGTGGAGATGTGGACGGAGCCGCTGGAGCTCGAGCCCGATCGCGTGTTCCGCGGCACCCTCGAGCGCGACGGCACGGCGATCCACGAGGTGGACGTGCCGCCCGGCACCACCGCGCTCGGCGCGCGCCTGCTCTGGCAGCACGACTGGACGAAGTTCCCCACCGTGGACCTGGACATGTACGTGCTCGGTCCCGAGGGCATCGTGCCGGCGGCGTCCCTGGACTCCCCGGAGCTCGCGTGGATCGAGGCGCCGGCGGCCGGGCCGCACGCGTTCCGTCTGCTGGACTTCTCCTCCATCCGGGGGCGCGAACCGTACCGGCTGGAGGTCGTCTTCGCAGGGCGCGAGGCGCGGACCGGGTCCGACGAGGTGCTGGACGACCGTCCGGCGATCACCGTGATCACGCAGCGCGCCGGAGCGCCGGGCGCGGACATCGCCTTCGCCATCCCGGCGGCGGGACGCATCGCGCTGGACGTGTTCGACGTCGGCGGGCGGCGCGTGCGGACGGTGGAGGACGGTCCGCGCGACGCGGGCGCGCACGTCGCCACGTGGGACGGGTGCGACGCGTCGGGCCGCTTCGCGGCGCCGGGCGTGTACTTCGCCCGGCTCTCGACGGATGCGGGGTCGTCCACGCGCAAGCTCGTCCTGCGCCGCTAGGGGGAGCGCGTGCGGATCACGAGTCCCGACAACCCGCGCGTGAAGGACGCGGTGCGCCTTCGCGACCGCCGCGCCCGCACGCGCGCGGGCCGCTTCCTCGTGGAGGGGCGCCGCGAGGTGCAGCGCGCGCTGGAGGCGGGGCTCGTGCCGGAGTCCGTGTTCGTGGAGGAGGCGCGGCTGGCGGGCGGCGATGCGGCCACGGACCGCATCGTCGCCGCCGCCGAGCGGGGCGGCGGGCGCATCCATCCCGTGAACGCCGCGGTCTCGGCGAAGCTGGCGTTGCGCGAGGGGGACGAGGGCGTGGTGGCGGTGTTCCCGATCCCGGACGCGCGTCCGGACGCGCTGCGCCTGCCGCCCGCGCCGCTCGTGCTCGCGGCCGAGGGGCTGGAGAAGCCCGGCAACGTGGGTGCGCTGCTGCGCTCCGCGGACGGGCTCGGCGCCGACGCGTTCGTCGTGTCGGGCGGCACCGATCTCTGGAATCCCAACGTCGTGCGCTCGAGCCTCGGGTGCCTGTTCACCGTGCCGGTGGCGGTGTGTCCGGCCGGCGGCCTGCGCGACTGGTTGCGCGGCGCGGGGCTGCGCATCGTGGCCGCCTCCCCGCAGGGGGAGCGGACCCCGGACGAGGCGGATCTCCGGGGCGCGGTGGCGCTCGTGTTCGGCCGGGAGGATGCCGGGTTGCCGGACGACTTCCTCGCCGCGGCGGACGAGCGCGTCCGCATCCCGATGCGCGGGAGCGCGGACTCCCTGAACGTCTCCGTGTCCGCGGGGATCCTGTTGTACGAGGCGGGCCGGCAGCGCGCGCGCGTCGCGGCGCGTCCGTCGCGCGTCACCGGATGACGGTGAACTTCTCCGAGGCGATGCGCGCGCCCGCGCGCGCGAGCAGGTAGTACTGCCCGGAGGCCACCGGGCGTCCGTCCTCGTCCGTGAGATCCCACTCGCGCACGTACTCCCCGTCGCTCCAGCCGCCGCGGTGCAGGGACCGCACACGCCGCCCGTGCAGGTCGTACACGGCGAGCTCGTCGAGGTCTGCCGTGTCCAGCGGGCGCGGCGGACGGTAGCGGATGTGCGCCAGGCTGCCGCGGACCGGGTTCGGCAGGCAGGACAGGCCGCTGGCCGGCGGGCGGGCGGGTTCCGGCGTCGCGGTGGGGATGGGGGGTCCCAGGGACCAGCTCGCCTCGAACAGCAGGCTGTCCGAGTACGCCTCCCGCACGTGGAGCTGCACGTCGTCGGTCGTCACGAGCACCTGCGTCCAGAAGTGCTTGTCGTCGAACGCGTGGCGCAGCAGGCCCGCGGGGATCTTCCCGGGCGCGGGGTACACCGCGGAACGGCGGATCGGCGCGCCCGCGCCCCCGAGCACGACGAACGGGATCCCGTCCGCGTCGTCGCGCACGTTCCGGCGGATCGGGTGCGTGATGGCGAAGCAGTGCTGGTCCCCGCTGAGGACGAGCACGCGCTCCGCGTTCGTGCGCTCCGGGATGCTCTCCAGCACCCGCAGGAACGACGTCTCGCCGGTCCGCAGCGTCTCGGCGGGGGCGGTGCCGACCTCCCCCCCGGACATCAGCACGTTCCCGCGGCAGAGGTAGTTCTCCACGCCGTAGTACGTGCGGTGGACGCACACCAGGACCACTTCCACGGTGGACGGCATCGCGTCGATCTCGGCCTCCAGCCACGCGCGCTGCGGGGAGCCGGCGTGGTTCAACTGGTCGTTCGGCGTGCCGCAGTAGATGTAGCAGACCTCGTCGTCCACCCAGCTGTCGGAGTTGTTGTTCAGGGCCAGCACGGCCACACGCGGCGGGTTCCCCACGTGGATCGAGTAGTACCGGCGGTATTCCGGCGTCCCGTGCCGGAACAGCGGTTCGTAGGTCACCGCCGGGAACCAGTGGTCGAGCGGATCCCTGAAGATGCCGTATGGGTCCGGATCCGCCTCGTGGTTGCCCAGCACGAAGTGCTTCTCGCCGAGGATGGCGTCCCAGCGCGCCAGGAACACGTCCAGCGACGCCTGCTCCGCGCTGTCCAGGACGAGGTCCCCGTTCAGCATCGTGAGGTCGGGGACTTCGAGGTTCATGTTCCCGATGACCGCGTCGAAGTTGTCGCAGCACGGCGTGGGCGGCGGGCACACGAGCGGGCACTGCGGATCGGCGAGGACGTGCAGGAGGATGTTGTCCTGGTCCACCGGCGTGACGACGAGGTCCGCGGCGCGCGCGGAAACGGCACAGCCCAGGAGCAGCCACACGCAGGCGCGGGGGAACGCCATGGCGGTCGCCTTGCGGCCCGCGGATCGGCTTGGCGAAAGGGGGGACCACCCCGGCCGCGGGCGTGAAGGGATTATCGGATGTCCGGCCCGTCGTTTTCAATGGGTCCCGCCCCGCGGTGGGCGATCCGCGTGGTGATTCCCGGCGGGTGGCCGCCGGACGGGGGACGGCCGGTCGGTCCGGGCCTAGCGGCCGGAGCCCTGCGCGTCCGACGGGAGGGCCTCGTCCGGCTCGTCCTCCAGCGGGTCGAACTGCGGGCGGGCCGACCCGGCGGGCGTGGCCGCGGCCGGCGTCGTCGCGGTCGGGGCGGCCGCGGACGGGGTTCCCGGCAGGCGCAGCCGGTACACGGCGGGTCCGTTCCCCGTCTCGACGAGCAGCTCGGCCCCCTGGCCCTCCACCAGACGGCGGGCCAGGTGGATCTCCAGCGAGGGCGCCGCGCCCTGCGCGCGGTAGGTCCCGGAGGTGCGCTCCAGCCGGACCCGGCTCGCGTCCGCGTCCGCCGTCCGCGCCGCCTCGGTGACCGTGATCTCCACCCGACCGTCCGCGGTGCCCAACGCCACCCCCACGCGGCCGTTCGCCGGCGCGGTGCGCAGCGCGCGACGCAGCAGGAGTTCCAGGGCGCGGCGGGCATGGTCGGCGTCGAAGCGCGCGCGCAGATCCCGGCCCTCGCTGCGGATCGTGAACGCCACGCCCCGCGCGACCGCCTGCGGCTCCACCGCGGCCACGGCCTGCGCCACGATGTCGGCCGGATCGCCCGGCTTCACCGCGGAGGTCTCGCGGCCCGCTTCGAGGCGCGCGAACAGCAGCAGCTCCTCCACGAGCTGCGCCAGCCGCTCCAGGTCCGCGGCTCCGGGGCTCGTCGATCCGTCGCCGGATCCCTGCCGGGCGCGCATCGAGCTGAGCGGACCGCGCAACTCGCCCACGAGCTCCGCGAAGAGCTCGCGCATCTCGGTCTCGGCGCGGCGCGCCGCGGTCACGTCCCGCAGCACGACCGCGCACGCGGCCGGCCGTCCCTCGCGGGTGCGGATGCGGGAGAAGACGGCGGCGTAGCGGCGGCCGTCGCCGCCACCGGTCGTGAGCTCGGCCTCGGCCGCGTCGGCGTCGCCGCCGGCGAACGCGCTCCAGCGGCGCACGAACTCCGCGTCGAGCTGCTCGGAGAGGAGATCGCGCCCGAACGCGAAGCGCTCGTCCACCGCGAGGATCCGCTCCGCGCGCGTGTTCATCAGGCGCACCTGGCCGTCGGGATCGGTGACCACCAGCCCTTCGCCGATCCCGCGCACGATGCACTCCATGCGCGCGCGCTGCGCCTCCGCGAGGTCCAGGCTCTGGTCCACCTGCCGCTCCGCCTCGCGGCGCGCGGTCACGTCCAGGCCCACGACGCGCATGCGCGGCCGCGGGCCGGGCTCCGGGCGGAGCGGGTGGAGGATCACGTCGATGGCCACGCCGTCCTTGCCGCGCAGACGGACCTCGAACGGCGCGGACGACCCCGCGCGCATCGCCGCCAGCGCGTCGAGCAGCTTCGCCCGCTCCTCCGGCAGCGCGAGGTCCGCGAGCGGCACGCCCACGAGCCGGTCGATGACGACTCCCAGGGAGACGCACGCCTTCCGGTTCGCGGACGCGATGGCGTCCTGCGAGTCCAGCTCGAAATCCAGCACGGGTGCCACGTCGTACAGGTGGCGGTAGCGCGTGCGCAGGTCGTCCAGCTCCCGCGTGCGCGCACGGACCATGACCTCCAGCTCCTCGGCGTGCCGCCGCACGGAGCCCTCCAGCCCGCGGCGCACCGAGACGTCGCGGAAGACGGTCCAGCAGGCGCCGCCCACCTCCGGTTCCGCCGGCACGACGACCACCTCCACCGGGAAGCGGTCGCCCGTGGCGGAGACCGCCTCGGTCTCGAGCGCGGGGACGGGGATCCCGGGGTGGAACTCGAACGAGGGGAACCAGCGGGAGAGCGGTGTGCCCTCGAGGTCGGCGGGCTCGGCGTTCAGCAGCAGCCGCGCGGACGGGCTGGCGTGCTGCACCTGCCCGGTCGCGGCGACGAGCAGGTGGCCGTCGGGGGAGTTCTCGAACAGGAGCGGCAGGGCGGCCGCGAGGTCCTCGCGGTTCACCGACGACCTCGACGGGACACGGCTCCCTCCCGGTGGAACGGGACACCTTCCCGGAGGTATCGGCGGAGCGTGCGTGGAACTTTCGTCCCGGGTGGCGGGAAGCGGGCGATTCGCGGTGTTTCTTCCGGGGGTCGCGGGGACGGGCCGTGCACGAGGACCCCGGCCGACCCGTCGCGATCCGAGGGAGTCCGCCCCTGTATAGGCTCCCCCCCGCCCCCGGCACTTCCAGGGTCGGGCACGACCGTCGAGCGGGCCGGACCGAGGTCCGCGTGCACCCCGGCCGCGCAGGGCGCGGGCCGATTCCGGGCGACGTACGGAGAACGGCAGGAAAGTCCTGCCGTTTGAGGGGAAAAAGCCGCAGAATCCCCGCCGGCGACGCGGTCGTGACGGCGGGCGGGAGGGGAGCGGGGGCGATGCCGGATTTCCTCGCGGTGCGGAAGGTCCTGGCGAAGGAGCTGCGTGAAGCGCGCCGGGACCGCAACCTCGTGTTCAACGTCGTGCTCGTGCCGCTGTTCCTGTACCCGTTGCTGGGGTTCGGCGTGCTGCAGGTGCTGCAGGTCGTCCGCGGCATCGGCGAGCGGGAGGGCACCGTGGTGGAGCTGAGCGGCCCCGTGCCCGCCGCGGTGCGGGACTCCCTCGCCCGCACGGAGGGCGTGGTCCTCGTGGACGTCCCCGGGGCGGAGGCGCCGGCGGACGGCGCCGGCTTCCGCGCGCATCGCGCCGCGCGCGCCGGCGCCGGGTTGCCGGCGCCGCACGCGCTGCTGCACTGGGAGGGTCCCGGCGCGCGGCTCTTCCACGACGGCGCGCAGGACCGCTCGCGCGCGGCGAAGCAGGCGGTGGAGGACGCCGTGGACTCGTTCCGCCGCGCCCGCGCCGAGTCGATCCTGGCGTCGGCCGGCCTGCCGCCCGGCGAGCTGGACCGCTTCACGGTCACGTCGGAGAACACGGCGTCCGCGGTGCAGCGCGGCCGGCAGATCCTCGCCTCCGGGCTGCCGTTGATCCTCCTCCTCATGCTGGCCGTCGGCACGGCGGCCGCGGCGCTGGACACCGTGGTCGGGGAGCGGGAGCGCGGGACGCTCGAGACCATCCTGGTCTCGCCGCTGGCGCGCGCCGACGTGTTCGTGGGGAAGTACCTGTTCGTGGTGACGGCCGCGGTCACCGCGTTCACGCTGAACCTCGCCAGCATGTCCGTGTTCCTGGGCTTCGTGCTGGAGCTGCTCGACGTGGGCGAGGAGATCCGCGTGTCGATCGATCCGCTGTCCTTCGTGCTCGTGTCCGGCGCGGCCGTGCTGACCGCGGCGTTCCTGGCGGCCGTCTTCATGATCATCGCGGTGCCGTCGCGCACCTACCGCGAGGGGCAGGCGGCGCTCAGCCCCGCGTACCTCCTGGCCATGGTGCCGGGCCTCGTGGTCGGCGCGTCGCGCGAGCCCTTCGGCCTCTCGCAGGCGTTCATCCCCGTGTTGAACGCCTGCGCGCTGTTCGAGGCCGCGCTGCTCGGGCCGGTGGATGCGGCGCCCGTGGTCGTCACGTTCGCCGTGCTCGCGTTCGTGACGCTGGCGGCGCTCGTCGTGGCGGCGCGCCTCGTCTCGCGCGAGGACGCGTTCCTGGAGCCGAAGCTGTCGCTGCGCCGCCTGCTGCGGGGAGGGGGATCGTGACCGGTTCGATCCGGGTCGAGGGGCTGGTCAAGGTGTTCCCGGACCACCGCGGCGGCGAGGGTGTCCGCGCGGTGGACGGGGTGTCGTTCGAGTGCCGCGCCGGCGAGGTGTTCGGGCTGCTCGGGCTGAACGGCGCGGGGAAGACCACCACGTTGCGCATGCTGTCCACCGTGCTCACGCCCACCGCGGGCACGGCGTGGGTGGCGGGTCACGACATCCGCGAGGACCCCCGCGCCGTGCGACACGCGCTCGGCTTCCTCTCCGGGACCACGGGGCTCTATCACCGGCTCACCGCGGAGGAGACGCTGCGCTTTTTCGCGGAGTTCCACGGCTTGAAGGGGGCCGCGCTGGACGAGCGCGTGGAGCGCGTGCTCACCACCTTCGGAATCGACGGGTACCGCAACCAGCGCTGCGAGAAGCTCTCCACCGGGATGAAGCAGAAGGTCTCGATCGGGCGCGCGGTCGTGCACGACCCGCCCGTGCTCGTGTTCGACGAGCCCACCGCCGGCCTCGACGTGCTGGCCGCCGCCGCCACGCTGGAGTTCGTGGAGGAGTGCCGCCGGAACGGCAAGTGCGTCCTGTTCAGCACGCACATCATGAGCGAGGTGGAGCGGTTGTGCGACCGGATCGCCATCATCCACGCGGGCACCTTGCGCGCGCTCGGGACGCTGGCGGAGCTGCGGGAGCGCACCGGGCAGCACTACCTCGAGGACGTCTTCCGCACGATCGTGATGTCCGGCGCATGAGCCGTCCCAGCCTCGTCTTCTTCCGGAAGGAGATCCGCGAGATCGCGCGCGATCGCCGCGCCGTGCTGCTCTCGTTCGTGCTCCCGGTCTTCGTGTACCCCGCCACGTTCTCGCTGACGTCCAGCCTGGAGCGGCGCGAGGAGAGCGCGGCGAAGGAGAACGTCTACCGCGTGTGCGTGACGGGCGACGCGGACTCGCTCGCCCGCGCGCTGCGCAAGGACCCGTCCTTCATGGTGGTGCGCCTCGATCCGGAGGCGGATCCCCGCGAGGCGGTGCGGGAGGGCCGCCTGGAAGCATGGGTGGACGCGCCGGACGGGCTGACGCCCCGGGACGGCGAGCCGCCCGCGGTGCGGATCGTGTACCACGGCCCGCACGAGACCTCCGCCGATGCCGAGGCCGCGCTGCGGGAGGCGCTGGAAGGGATGCGCACGGAGGCGGCCGAGCGCGCGTACCGCGACGCCGGCGGCACCGCGGACCTCGCGGCGCTCGCCACCGTGGAGGCCGTGGACGTGGCCACCGCGGAGGAGTCCGGCGGGTCGCGCGCCGGGCGCATGATCCCGCTGCTCCTCGTGATGACGCTGTTCATCGGCGGCAGCTCGCTCTCCACGGATCTCTTCGCCGGGGAGAAGGAGCGCGGGACGCTGGAGACCCTGTACCTCACGCCCGTGCACCGCAGCCGCATCGCGCGCGCGAAGTTCCTGGTGGTGTGGGGGGCCACGTCGATCACGGGGATCCTGAACCTGGCCAGCCTGCTCGCGTGCTACCGGCTCGGGCTGATCGCGGACCCGCAGGATCCGGCCGCGCGCATCGTGCTGGGCGGCGGCGGGATCGTCACCGCGTTCGCGCTCGTGGTGCCGCTCGCGGCGCTCGTGGGCGGGGCGCTCCTGGGGATTTCCGCGTTCGCGCGCAGCCTCAAGGAGGCGCAGCTGTACGTCATGCCGGTGATGCTCGTGGCCGTGCTGCCGGGGCTCCTGGCCACCGGACAGGACGTGCGGCTGGATGCGTTCACCGCGCTGCTGCCGCTGGCGAACGTGGCGCTCGCCGTGCGCGACGGGCTCGTGGCGCCCGTGCCGCCGTTCCTCCTGGCGCTCGTGGCCGCGGCGTCCGTGGGCTGGGCCGCGCTCACGATGCGGTGGACCACCGGCGTCCTCTCCCGCGAGGACACCATCCTCGGCTTCGATCCGGAGCCATTCTTCGCGCGCACGCGCGCCGGCCGGCGGCGCGCGCTGTGGCTCGGCATGGCCGTCACCGTGCTGGGCTTCTTCTACGGCGGCAGCCTGCTGCAGACCCGCGCGTTCGTCCCGGGACTCCTGTGGAGCCTGTGGGCGCTGCTCCCGGCCCTGGGCTTCGCCGCCGCGCGCCTCGCCTGGAGCGGCGGCGCGGTGCGCGACGTGCTCTCGCTGCGCGCCGCCCCGTGGACCGCGTTCGTGGCCGCGCCCCTGCTCGGCGCGGGCCTCGTGCTCCCGATGAGCCGCGGCGTGGTGGCATTGCAGTCGAAGCTGATCCCGGCCCCGGAGAGCCTCTTCGCGCAGCTGACCGACCCGGTGGAGCACCTGGGGCTCGTCCCGGTGCTCCTGCTGATGGCGGTATCCCCGGGCATCTGCGAGGAGCTGGTCTTCCGCGGCGCCTTCCTCGGCCTCTTCCGCCGCGTCGGCACCACCCGCGCCGCGATCCTTGCGTCATCCGCCTTCTTCGCCCTGATCCACCTCAGCATCTTCCGCTTCGCCCCGACCTTCCTGGTGGGCGCGGCCTTCGCGCTCGTGGTGATCCGCACCGGCTCCCTGTTCCCCGCCATGCTGGCCCACGCCACCTACAACGCGCTGGCGATCGCGATGGCCCGGAACGAGGACCTGGCCACCCTCCTCAACGGTCCCCCTGCCTGGCTCGCCACTGCCGTGGCCCTCGCGCTGGCCCTGTGGCTCCTGATCCGCCACCCTGCGCACCCCGTTCCACCCTCCATCTCGTAGACGGCGACGGATCCGGGACCGCAACCCGCGAAGCGGCGGGGAGGTCGCGAGAGGGGGAGGCCGCGAGCCGGTCGGAGCGCGCGGCGCGGGGCGTCTGCGGCCGGGGCCGGGCCTCTCTGCAGCGGCGTCGCGCAGGCGCCGGGAGGCATGGATGCCGGAGGCGCCGGAGCGCCGAGCCCTTCCGGCGACAGGACGTCGCCGGAAGGGCGTCCGCGGCAGAGAGGCCCGGCCCCGGACGCACGCGCCCCGCGCCGTGCGCTCCGACCGGCTCGCGGCCTCCCCCTCTTGCGACCTCCCCGCCGCTTCGCGGGTTACGCGCCCCCTCTAGTCGCCGTCGACGAGCCTTCCCAACCCCGCCACGTGGTCCAGCACGCTCCCCTCGCCGACCCGCCGCCCGCCCGTCTGCGGCGCCGCCGCGAACACGCGCGACGCGAGCCGGCTGAACGGCAGCGACTGGATGAACACGCGGCCCGGTCCGGTCAGCGTGGCGAAGAAGAGCCCCTCGCCGCCGAACAGCGCGGTCTTGATGCCGCCGACGAACTGGATGTCGTACTGGACGGACGCATCGAACGCGACGAGGCAGCCCGTGTCCAGCCGCAGCGTTTCGCCGGGGCCGAGGTCGCGCGAGACCACGTGGCCGCCCGCGTGCACGAAGGCGAGCCCGTCGCCCTCGAGCTTCTGCAGGATGAACCCCTCGCCGCCGAACAGGCCGGCGCCGAGACGCTTCTGGAACGCGATGCCCACGGCCACGCCCTTCGCGGCGCACAGGAACGAGTCCTTCTGGCACATGAGGACCCCGTGATGCTGGCGCAGGTCCACCGGGATGATGCGCCCGGGGTAGGGGCTTGCGAACGCCACCTTCTGCCGCGACGCGCCGCCGTTGCCGAACACGGTCATGAACAGCGACTCGCCCGTGAGCACGCGCTTGCCGGCGCTGAACAGCTTGCCGAGGAAGTCCTGCGCGCCCTCCTTCGCGCTGCCGTCGCCGAAGATGGTCTCCATGCGGATGGCGGGATCCATGTACATGAACGCGCCGGCCTCCGCGATCGTGGCCTCGCCCGGATCGAGCGTGATCTCCACGAACTGCATCTCCTCGCCGAAGATCTCGTACTCGATCTCGTGCGCGACCAGGCGTGCCGACGGCGGCGGCGGCGGGGCGCCCTCGACGGCCGCGCCGGACAGCTCCGCCACGCGGCGCAGCGGCTGCCACTCCGCCATCCCCGTGGAGTAGACCCACGTGTCCGGGCCGATCTCGCCGGCCGCCCGCTTCGCGAGGAGCGTCTCCCGGGTGAACGGGCCCTGCTCCTTGCCGTCGATCGCCACGTACCAGGTCGCCATCGTGTCCATGCCGTCTCCTCCTCCCGGGGGCGTCGTCCGCCGCGCCGCGCGGCCCGGGCCGCCGGACGGGCGGGCCAGGGTAGCGCGGCGCGTGCGGCGGGGGAACCGGGTGGTCCAACTACGCGGCCGGCGGCCGGGGGGTTGCGCGCGGCGCGCGCCGCGGCCGCTGACAAGCGGCCCGCCGTCTGGTACACGTGGGCTCCGCCATGACCACGACCGCGGTGAAGGATCCCGCTCCGGCCCCGTCCCCGCCTCCCGCCGTCGCCCACACGGCCGCGGAAGGCCCCGTCGTGGCGGTCCTGCTGCCGAACAAGCCGTTCTTCGGGGCGCGCATCGTGCAGGTCCCGTTCCTGCGCGCGCTGCGGGAGCGCCACCCCGAGGCGCGCGTCCTGCTGTTCGCCGCGGCGGACGGCGCGGACGAGTTCATCCGCTGGCGGCTGTGCGACGAGGTGCACCGCGTGGGGGGGCGCGCCGCGCTGCCGGGCGCGGTGCGGCGGCACCGCCCGCGGATCGTCTTCAACCTGCGTCGGAAGTCCACGGTCTCGTGCCTGGCCGCCGCGTTCGGCGGCGCGCGGCGCGTGGGCTACGACGCCGGCCTCCTGTCGCGGTTCCTCGACGAGCGCGTGAAGTACGACTCCTCCGTCTACATCGCCTCGCGGTACCTGGCGCTGCTGGAGCCCGGTGCGCGCGCGGAGCCCGACCGGCACACCATCCCCATCTTCAGCGCGTGGATGGCCGAGCGCATCGAGCGGGAGTTGAAGGGCCGGCGCGCCACCGGCATCGAGCCGCAGGCCGCGGCGCCCCGCGCGGTCCTCCTGCCCGGGGCGGGGCGGCCGGAGAAGCGCTGGCCGGTCGCGCGGTTCCTCGCGCTGGGGCGTGCGCTGGGGCAGGACCTGGGCGAGCGGCCCGTCCTGGTGATCGGCCCGCGCGAGCGCGGCCTCCTGGACGAGATCCCGCCGGACTCCGGCGTGGAGATCCGCGAGGGGCTGGAGGCGGGGGCGCTGATGCGGCTCATCGCCGCCGCGCCGCTCGTGGTGTCGAACGACTGCGGGCCGTCGCACTTCGCGCAGCTCTCCGGCCGCCGCTTCCTCGGCCTGTACCGCGCCGGCTGGAGCACGGTGGAGGACTGGTTCCTGGACAAGGAGAACTCCGACCTCGTGGCTACGCGCCCGGGCGAGGGGATGGAGGCCATCCTCCTGGAGACCGTGCTCGCGAAGGCGCGCGCGCTCCTGGCGAAGCCGGATTACTGCGACACGCTGGTGCGGTTCTCCCGCGAGGACTCGCGCCGGCCCAGGGCCTGAAGCAGCCGCTCCGCCGTCCCGTCCCACGCGAACTCCAGGGCCTTGCGCCGTCCCGCGTCGCCCAGCCGCGCGCGCAGCGCGTCGCCGGCGAGCAGCCGACGGATCGCGCGCGCGAGGTGCCACGCGGTGCGCGGCACCACGAGCGCGGTCCCGCCGTCGATCGCGAAGTCCGCGGTGCCGCTGCGCGTGCACACGACGGGCACGCCGCACGCCATGGCCTCGATCGTCTGGTTCGACCACCCGGCGCGGCGCTCCGCGGAGACGAACACGTCCGCCTCCGCGTACCGGCGGTGCAGCTCCGCGCGCGGCACGTCGCGATCCAGCCGGACGCGCGCGCGGCAGCGGAAGTCCGCCGGGATGCCGGCGCGATGATCCACCGTGGAGGTGTCGAAGAAGCGCAGCTCCAGGTCGTGGTCGCGCGCGAGCATGTCCGCGGCCTTCGCCACCAGGCGCGTGCCCTTCCGGCGCCGCGAGAAGCGTCCGTTCGCGAGCAGCACGAAGCGGCCGGGCGGACGCCATTGCGCCGGGTCGCGCGGGACGGGATGGAACAGCTCCGGGTTCACGCCGCCGATCACCGGCGCCGCGGCCACGCGGTGCTTCCGCGCGAGGTAGCGTACGAGGCCCGAGGAGTTCGCGAGCAGGGTCACGCGTCCCGCGCGCGCCGCCGCGGCGATGCGCGCCTCGGCGGCGGTCTTCTCCACGATGAAGTAGAAGACGTGCCGGCCCGCGGGCATCGCGAGGAAGTCGTCGAAGATGCGCTGCTCCGACGCCAGCAGGACCTCCGGCGGGTCCGCGCGCAGCGCGTCGATCGTGCAGGAGCGCCCGAGGAACGGCATCCAGCCGGGCGGTTCGCCCTCGGGCGTGGCGATCGTGAAGTCCACGCCGCGGCGGACCAGCGCGTTGCCGAGCTCGACGTACCTCAGGTTCCCGCCGTACAGCCCGAGGTGCGGGATGACGACCGCGAGCTCCCGCGGCATGGCGGGCGGCCTAGACCAGGTCGATCGCGGGGACGCGGTCCAGCAGCCCGCGCTCCACCGCACGGCCGTACAGATGGCTCAGCGCGCGGAGCCCGGGCTCGCCCATGTCCAGCGTGTCCCCGTTCACGTACATGCGCACGAAGCGGCGGCCGGTCTCGCGGTCCACGCCGCGGCCGAACTCCAGGGCGTACGCCAGCGCGTCGTCCTCGTTCGCCAGCGCGGTCTCGATGGACTCGCGCAGGAGCGACGACACGCGTGCCGCGAGCTCCCGCCCGAGGTCCCGGCGCACGCAGTCCAGGCCGAGCGGCAGCGGGAGGCCGGGCGCGTCCTGCGCCCACACGTCGCCGAAGTCCAGGAGCTTCACGAGGCCCCACTCCCCGTAGGTGAGCTGCCCCTCGTGGATGAGCAGTCCCACGTCCGCGTCGCCGTTCGCCACCGCGTCCGGGATCGCGTCGAATGGGACGACCACGCGGTCCTTCGGCGGTGCGTAGATGGACAGCAGCAGGTTCGCCGTGGTCTTCAGCCCGGGCACGGCCACCGTGCGCTCCGCGAGCGACGCGACGTCCATCGGCTCGCGCGCGACGAGGATGGGACCGTAGCCGCGGCCCATCGACGCGCCGGTGCGCATGACGAAGTACCGATCCGCGATCTCCGGATAGGCCGCGGCGGACACGGCGGTCACCTCCAGCTCCGCGCGCAGCGCGCGCACGTTGAGGGACTCGATGTCCTCCAGCACGTGCTCCACGGCGAGGCCGCCCACGGCCTCCACCCGGCGGGCCAGCGCGTAGAACATGAAGGCGTCGTCGGGATCCGGGCTGTGGCCGATGCGGAGCGTGAGCGTCTGCGGCAACGGGGTCCTCCGGGACGTCGGGCGTGGCGGCGACGGCGGCGGCCGGCGGCCCGGCGCGCGAGGGCGGCCATTCTAGAGGCTGGTCCGCCCTCGGGCAAGTCTGCTAGGCTGCGGCCCATGCCCGAGCGAGCGAAACCCCTCTCCTACGGCGAGTACCTCCGCCTCCCGCAGCTCCTCGATTGCCAGCATCCGGAGAGCGCGAGGCACGGCGCGCCCGTGCACGACGAGCTGCTGTTCATCATCGTGCACCAGGCGTACGAGCTCTGGTTCCGGCAGATCCTGCACGAGCTCGAGGCCGTCTCGCGCGTGTTCTCCCGCGGTACCGTGGAGGAGCGCGACGTGGGCCGCGCCGTCTCGCACCTCGGCCGCGTCGTGGAGATCCAGCGGCTGCTGCTCGCGCAGGTGGACGTGCTGGAGACGATGACGCCCCTGGACTTCCTGGAGTTCCGCGGCCTGCTCGCGCCCGCCTCCGGCGTGCAGAGCCTGCAGTTCCGGCTCATCGAGAACCGGCTCGGCATCCCCGCGGCCTCGCGCGTGACGCTGGAGGGCGGGGGGTACCGCGCGCAGTTCGACGAGGAGGACCGGCGGCGCATCGAGGAGTCCGAGAAGGGCCCGTCGCTGCTGACGCAGGTGGACGGGTGGCTCGCGCGCACGCCGTTCCTGCGCATGGGGGACTTCGACTTCTGGCACGAGTACCGCCGCGCCGTGGAGGCGATGCTGGCGGCGGACCGCGCGCGCATCGAGGCGGATCCCGGGCTGGACGCGGCCGACCGCGCGCGCCGCCTCGCGCGCTTCGCCGGCACGGAGGGGAATTTCGCCGCGCTGTTCGACGAGGCGCGCCACGAGACGCTCCGCCGCGACGGGCGCCGGCGGTTCTCGCACCGCGCGCTGCTCGCCGCCGTGCTCATCAACCTGTACCGCGACGAGCCCATCCTGCACCTGCCGTACCGGATGCTCACGCTGCTCATGGACGTGGACGAGGGCTTCACCACGTGGCGCTACCGGCACGCGCTGATGGTGCTGCGCATGATCGGCACGAAGATGGGCACGGGCGGGACGTCCGGCGTGGACTACCTGCGCGAGACGGCGGAGAAGCACAAGGTCTTCGTGGACCTGTTCGAGCTGTCGACGTTCCTCATCCCGCGCTCGGCGCTGCCGAAGCTCCCGCCGGAGGTGGCGCGCACGATGAGCTTCCAGTACGCGCCGCGATGAACCCCGGGGCGGCCGCGCGCACGTCGTACAAGGCCGCGTTCTCGCGCTTCCTGACCGCCGCGCCCGGGCGCCTGCACTTCGCGGCGCACAGCCACCACGCGTGGCCCGACGTGACCCGCGAGGCGCAGGAGGCCGCCTGGCGGGACGGCGTGGTGCGCGCGGACCACAAGTGGGAGAAGGTGTTCGGCGACGTGCTGCCGGCGGCGCAGCGGCACGTGGCGCGGGTGCTGCGCCTGCCGGATCCCGGCACGGTCACGTTCGCGCCGAGCACGCACGAGCTCATCGCGCGCGTGCTCTCGTGCTTCGACCGCCCGGGCCCCGTCCGGATCGTGACCTCGGACGCGGAGTTCCACAGCTTCGAGCGGCAGACGCGCCGCCTGGAGGAGGCGGGGCGGGCGCGCGTGGAGCGCGTGCCGGCGGAGCCGTTCGCCACGTTCCCGGACCGCTTCGCGGAAGCGGCGGGGCGGCCGGAGA
This sequence comes from uncultured Gemmatimonadota bacterium, assembly GCA_964571855.1. Lineage (GTDB taxonomy): Bacteria > ARS69 > ARS69 > ARS69 > ARS69 > CAYYFX01. Next base: position 753 of record CAZNDO010000026.1, on the reverse strand, counting down.
CGCACGTGGTGTACGTGAGCCACGTGTTCTTCGACTCCGGCTACGTCCTGGAGGATCTCGTCCGCGTGGCCGAGGCCATCCCGCGTCGCGACACGTTCCTCGTGGTGGACGCGTACCACGCGTTCATGGCGCGGCCCACGGACTTCTCCGCGCTGCACGACCGCGCGTTCCTCGTGGCCGGCGGCTACAAGTACGCGATGGCGGGGGAGGGCGCCTGCTTCCTGCACGCGCCGCCGGGATACGGCGAGCGCCCCGTGCTCACCGGCTGGTTCGCCGGCTTCGCCGACCTGGAGGCCGGCGTGCGCCGCGTGTCCTACCCCTCGGACGCCGGCCGCTTCCTCGGCGCCACGTTCGACCCGACCGCGATCTACCGCTTCAACGCCGTCCAGGACTGGCTGCTGCGCGACGACATCACGGTGGAGAAGATCCACGCCAAGTCCCGCGCCCTGCAGCGGCGCTTCGTCGCCGGCCTGCCGGCGAATGGTCCGCTGAAGCCGGACCAGCTCATCCCCGGACCGATCGACACCCCGCGCGGCAACTTTCTCACCTTCCGCACACCCGATGCTGCGGCCATCGAACGTCGCCTCCGCGAGCTCGACGTGGTCGTGGACGTCCGCGGCCACTCCCTGCGCGTGGGCTTCGGCCTGTACCACGACGACGAGGACGTCGACGCCCTGCTGGAGCGCGTGCGAAGTCTCTGAAGCGGGGGAACCCGCGCGGGCGGACTGTCGCCCGGAGGCGGCCGGCCCGACG
>CAZNDO010000025.1:0-58531 GCA_964571855.1 uncultured Gemmatimonadota bacterium | reverse complement strand
GCGCGACTTCCGGAACGCGACACTAGTCGACGAGAGTGATCTTTCGAAGTCCGGAGCCGGACCCGCCCTGCGCGCGCAGGAAGTACACGCCGGACGCCGCCCGTCCGCCGCGCTCGTCGCGCCCGTCCCACACCAGGGCATGGCGGCCGGCCGGCAGCAACCCGTGCGCGAGCGTGGCCACGCGGCGGCCGTCCACCGAGACGATCTCCGCGGTCACGTCGTCCTCGCGCGGCAGCGACAGCACGATCTCCACCGGTCCCCGCGCCGGGTTCGGGCGCGGCGCCGCGAGCCCGAAGGCATCCGGCAGGCCGCCCGCCGCCGGCGCTCCCACCGCGGAGTCCAGCACGGTCAGGTTCACCGTGAGCGAGTCCCCGCCGGTGAATCCGTTCGTGGCGAACACGACGCGGCCGCAGTACGCGCCGGAGGCGAGCCCCGTGGCGTCGGCGCGCACCGTGAACGTGCGGCCGCCGGGCCAGACGGCGCCGGTGTCCGGGTCGACCGACAGCCAGGCGATGGGACCGCCGTCGCAGGTCTCCAGGGTGGCGCGGAACGTGGAGGGCACGCCGCCGAAGTTGTCCATGACCACCGGCCACGACTTCACCTCGCCCTCGTCCGCATAGCCTCCCACCGCCGGCTGCGCCACGATGAAGTGCGGGTTCTGCACCGGACGCAGCGGCTTGCCCTCGATCACCCAGTACCGGGAGTTCACCGCCACACCGGTCCAGGTCTGCACCGGGCCCGCGGGCCAGGCCACCTGCACGGTGTCCACGGTCGTGGCCGTGCCGAGCCCGAAGTGCAGGATGGACTGCCCGGAGAAGCAGTTCTCGCTGTCCCCGAGCCGCCAGCGGAACTGCTGGCCGTCCGCGGTGACGACGCGGACGCGCGCGCCGATCGCCGAGCCGTTGCTGTCCAGCCCGCGCAGCTGCAGCTCGAGGAACGCGTTGCCGTTGTCCGCCGGGTTCACGAACAGCTCGCGCGGTCCGACGCCGAACGGCGGGTGCTCCGCGCCGTTCGCCACGAAGAGGTCCGGGAAGCCGTCGCGGTTCACGTCCGCCCACGCGGCACCGTCGCCGAGCCCGCGGTCCGACCCCGCCACGCCCTCCGCGGCGGTGACGTCCGTGAATGTCCCGTCCCCGTTGTTCCGCCACAGGACGTTCGGCACGTTGCCCGTCTCGATGTCCCCGGAGTTGACCCAGTAGACGTCGATCCAGCCGTCGTTGTCGAAGTCCTCCCACGCCGCGCCGAGCGTGGGCACGTTCGCGGGGTTCGACGGGAACGCGGCCGACGTGATCTCGTGGAACGTGCCGTTCCCCTCGTTGCGGTACAGGCGGTTCGTGAAGTCCCCGAGGCTGAATCCCGGGCGCGGCAGGTACCCCTCCTTCGCGAACCCGGACAGGACGCCGTCCGTCCGCACGCTGCCGCCCACGAGCAGGTCCGCCCCGGCCGCCGCGCCGCCCACCGCGAGCCGCACGCTGTCCCCGGAAGCCGCGGGGAACACGCCGAGGAACAGCCCGCGCCGGCTGCCGGACGAGAGCTTCGCCGGCATCCCCTGGCAGTCCGACAGGGCCAAGGTCACCGGGAAGGCGGCCGTCGAATCCTGCTGCGCGCCGTACCACAGCATGACGGGCTGGTAGTCCGACTTCACCGCCCACACGGTCACGCTGTCGCCGTCGGTGAGGAAGCGGAGGGTCTTCGTCTCCATGGACAGGGTCTCGGCGTAGAAGCGGATCGAGTCCGCCTCGACGGCCGCGAAGTCCCACATCCCGCGGTTCCCGCCGGTCGCGAGGAGGTCGAGGTCCCCGTCGTTGTCGTGGTCCGCCCAGGAGAGCCCGTTCGCCTGCAACAGCGGCGACGGGATGCCCGGGAACGCGGCCGCGGTGACGTTGGAGAACGTGATCGAACCGTCGTTGCGCCAGAGTTCCCCCGTGGCGTACGGCGGGTTCGTGGTGAGGAGATCGGGGTCGCCGTCGGCGTCGTAGTCCGCGGACGACACGTGCAGGCGCGACTGGAACACGGGCTGGGCGTTCGGGAAGCGCGTGAACGTGCCGTCGCCGTTGTTGTAGAACAGGACCGAGGGACGGACGAAGCCGGATCGGAAGTCGTTCGCCACGAAGATGTCCACGTTCTGGTCCATGTCCACGTCCAGGAATGCCATCTCGCGACCGCGGCCGTAGAAGTCCTGCACCCCGGCGCCCGCGGCGCCCTCGGTGAAGATCCCCGCGCCGCCATTCCAGAGGAGCTCGTTGTTCTGGTCCCCGCCGTGGCACACGTACGCGTCCGGCGAGCCGTCGTTGTCCAGATCGGCCCAGAGGATGTCGTGCCGGTCGGGGGACCCCGGGAAGGGCTCCGGTTGGATGCGGGTGAACGGGGCGCCGTCGTTGCGCCACACCTCGCCCGGGCCGGCCCAGTGGAGGTTCGCGTAGAAGTCCGGATCGCCGTCGCCGTCCAGGTCGGGGAACGCGGCCCCGTAGCTCATGCCGTCCCCCGCGGCGATGCCGTACAGCGCCGCGGATTCGGTGAACGCGGCGCGCGCCGGGGCGACCCCGACGACGGCAAGCCAGAGGACGGGAAGCCAACGCGCGGGAACGGGAACGGCGGCGAGGAGGCGGACAGGCGTACGGGGACGGACCGGACCGGGCACGCGAAGCTCCTGATGAACGGACGCGGGGCGTATCGCCGTGCCGACGTCGGGGGGGACGTTCCGTCGGACGAGCAACCACTGTAACACAGGCGGGGGCGGGTGGCACCATCCCGCCGCGGGAGGCGAGATCAGGGCAACGGACGCAAGAGCACCACACGATCCAACCGGAAGGTCCGCGTGCTGCCGGCCTCCAGGTCGTACGCCACGAGGCGCGCGGCGCCGGGCGGACCGTCGACCGAGTACGGCACGACCTCGCGCGCCGTGCGGATGCCGCGCCGGGACACGTACTCCAGCCGGACGCGGTCCCCGGTCAGCATGGCGTCCTCGAGTGCGGCCGCCTCGCCGGGCTGCCAGACCCGGGGCGGCATCGAGGCGGGTCCCGGCGGCCGTGCCACGTGCGCCGTCTCCGCCGGGCTCCACCCGAGCGCTTCGGCCCGCTCCAGCAGGATGCCCAGGAGGTCGGCGGTGGCGCGGGCGTCGTCCGGCGCCCGGTGGGCCGCGCCGCGGCGGATGCCGTGGGTCACGCACAGGGAGTCCAGATCGTGGCGCGGAAGGTCCGGGAACAGCCGGCGCGACAGGCGCACGGTGCACCAGACGTCGGCGTCGGGGGGCGACCACCCTTCCCGCCGGTACGCGCGCTCGAGGAAGCCTCGATCGAACCGCGCGTGATGCCCCACGAGGATGCGCTCGCCGAGGAGGTCGCGCAACACCGGCAGCACGTCCGCGAAGGTCGGCGCCGGCTCGAGCAGCGCGTCGGTGATCCCGTGGATCGCGGCGGCGGCCGCGGGCATCGGACGCCCGGCCCGGCACAGGGTTCCCCAGGATTCGTGCGCGCGCCCCGCCCGCCAGCGCACGGCGCCCACCTCCACCACCTCGTCGCGGCGCGAAAGGCCGGTGGTCTCCAGGTCCAGCACGAGGAAGTCGAGCGCGTCGTATCCGCTCATGCGACCACGCGCGCCGGACGCCGCGCGGCCACCACGCCGAGCCCGGCCAGCAGCAGCAACGCCGCCACCACGAAGGGCGCCTCCAGCGCGCCGCTGCCCGCCACCGCCCACCCGCCGAGCAGCGGCACGGTCGTGCTGCCGGCGCCGAGCAGCGTCTCGTGCCAGCCCGCGGCGCGGCCGCGTCCGTGCGGACGGTCGAGGCTCGCGCGCAGGGACGCATGGTACGCGAGGCCGGTGGCCACGCCGAAGGGAACGGCGGCGAGCCCGCGCGCCGGTCCGTGCAGACCCAGCAGGAGCGCGAGCGCGCCGAGCCCGCAGGCGAGCGAGACCGCGAGCATCCCGCGGCCCACGTGCCGGTGACGCGCGAACGCGAACACGAGCGTTTGCACGCCGAACACGGCGCCGAGCAGCATGCCGAACTCGGCGGGGCCGGCCCCCTGCGCGAGGAACAACCGCGGCGCGTGCATGTTCACGGTTCCGACCAGGCCGTACGCGAGCGCGTTGGCCATCCACGCGAGCCGGAGCACGACGTCCGGCACCGGACCCGCGCCGGACGCGGCGCCCGCCGCGCCGTCCGGGTGGCGGCGATCCGCGCCGTCGCGCGGGAGGAGGACCGCGGTGAGGAACAGCGGCGCGGCCGCCAGCAGGAGGACGGCGCGCGCGGAGAACGCGGCGGTCAGCACGCCGCCCAGGACCAGTCCCGCCCCCTTCCCCGTCGTCCACGACACGTTGAACGCGGCGAGCGCCCGCGGCAGGTCCCGCGTCCCCACGCGATCCGAGAGCGCGGCCTGCAGGGGCGACCAGAAGAAGCCGAGCGCGGCGCCCAGCACGGGCAGCGCGGCGAAGAGGAACGGCAGCGTGGGCGCCGCGGCCACGCCCAGCACGGCGGCGACCGCCGTCAGCGCGGCGATGCGCGCCAGGCGCAGGCGGGGCACGCGATCGGAGAGGCGGCCGGAACAGGACGCCGACGCCATGTAGGCGATCGCGTAGAGTCCCGGGATCACGCCCAGCGCGACCGACCCGGCGCCGAGATCGAGGGCGCGGAACGGGATCGCGGCGAACACGAGGTACAGGGAGGCGTCGGTGAGGAAGGCGGACGCGAACATGGGGACGGGAACGCGCATCGGGCGATCCTATCGGCGCGCGCGCCGCGCGGCAATCGCGGCGGCGGCGTTCGCAGCGGCGCTCGCGGCGGCGGTCGGCACGCGACCGGCGGGCGCGGTCACCGCCACGGCGCCGGGCACGTGGGCCGAGGCGGCCGCGTCGCTCTTCGTCGGAGCGGCGCCGGACACCCTGCGCGCGCTCGTCGCCGATGGCGTCATCGAGCGCGGCGGGCTCGTCGTGGGGCGCGTGGAGACGGCCGGCGTGCGCACGCCGCCGGCGCTGCAGGAGGCCACGGAGATCGACGGCGTCCGGCAGGTGCTCACCTGGATCGACGGCGAGGGCTGGGTGGAGGACGCGAACGGCGCGGTCCGCGCACTGTCGGGCGACGAACTGGCCGCCTGCGCGCTCGCCCACGCGCTGTGGTTCCACACGTGGCTCGCGGACTCCGTCGCCGGCTTCGAGCGGCAGCTCGATGCCGCGGACCCGGCGGCGCCATCGATCACTTTCCGCCCGCGCGCCGGCGGCCCGGCGCGCCGCCTGCGCCTCGTCCGCGACGCCGCCGGCGATCTCCTGCCCGCCCGGTTCGAGCGCACGGAGGCCGGCACGCCGGTCGTCACCACGTTCAACGACTGGCGCACCGTGGCGGGAGTCCGCTTCCCCTTCGTTTCCGCGCAGGGAACGGGGGACCCGCGCTTCGACGTGGTCGGGCGGACCACGTCGCTTCGCGTGGTGGAGGCCCTCCCCCCGCCGGGAATCGTGGCCCCGGTGGTGGCGGCCGCCGGCGACGCGCGCCTCGTGGACGCCGCGTCGGCCCGCGCCATCCCGCTGGAACGCCCGGGCGGGCTCTTCCTCGTGCGCGTGGAGGTGGACGGGCGACCCGGGCTGGGCTTCCTGCTGGACACCGGCGCCGGCGCCACGGTGCTCGCCGCGGAGCACGCGGCGGAGCACGGGATGGCCACGCGCGGCGTGCTCGAGGCGCGGGGCGCCGCCGGCAGCGAGGCCGCCGCGTACGTGGACGTGGCCTCGCTGCGGCTGCCCGGCGTGGAGCTGGTCGGCCAGACCGTGGTGAGCGTCCCGCTCGCCGCGCTCGGCGCCGCGCTCGGCACGCGCGTGGACGGGATCCTCGGCTGGGACTTCCTGAGCCGCTTCGCGGTGGAGGTGGACGAGCCGGCCTCCATGCTCGCGGTGTTCCCGCCCGGGGACTACGCGCCGCGGCCGGGCATGGCGCGGCTGCCGCTGCGCATCGAGCTGAACGTGCCGCGCATCGAGGGCGAACTCGACGGCCGGCACCGCGGCAGCTTCCTCCTCGACACGGGCAACGCGACCGAGCTCCTCCTGCACGCGTCGTTCGCCGCCGGGCACGGCTACCTGGAGCGCGCGCGCGACTCCGCGCGCGCTCTCTCGGGGATCGGCGGCGACGCTTCGATCCGGGAGGTGACCGTGGGGTCGCTCGCGCTGGGCGACGTGCGCTTCGCGGACGTGGAGGCGGTCCTCGCGCCCGAGGGGAGCGGCGTGATCGCGCTGGAGGAGGCGGTGGGCAACCTCGGCGCGGCGCTGCTGCGCGGGCGCGTGCTCGCGCTCGACTACCGGGCGGGCGCGGCCTGGCTGTCCGGCGCCCCCGGGATCGCCACGCCGGCCGCGGCCAGCGCGGACTCCGCCTCCGCCCGGTAGCGGCTCTCCGCGGCCTCGCGGCGCCCCTGCCGGTACGCCGCGAGCGCGTCGTCGCCGCGCCCCGTCGCGGCATAGGCGATGGCCAGCAGGTACCGGTCCGTGGCCGAGTCCTGCGGCGGGCGCGAGGCCGCCACGGCGCGTTCCAACAGGGGCACCGCCGCCGCGGCGTCGCCGCGCCGCAGCTTCGCCGCGCCGAGCGTGCCGATGACGTACGGATCGTCCGGCTCACGCCCGGCCGCGCGCTCCGCGAGACGCTCGGCCTCCGCCGCGTCCCGCAGCGGATCCGGCGCCTCCTCGAGCAGGAGCCACGCCAGGTTGTTCAACGTGGCGGCGGCGTCGGGGGCCTGCTCCAGCGACGCGCGGTAGTCCGCGATCGCCTCGTTCCACGCGCCGCCCGCGGCGTGCACGTCGCCGCGCGTGCGCAGGAGCTCGGCATCGCGGGGATCGCGCTCCAGCGCATCGTCCAGCGTGGCGAGCGCGTCCCGCCGGCCCATGTCCGCGAGCGCGGCGCCCACGCGCGGATCGAGCACGGCGCCGCCGGGACCGCGCTGCGCGAAGAGGTTCCGCCCCGCCGACGCGAACGACGTCACGAGCAGCGAGACGCACAGCGCGGCCAGCACGCGCGGCGGCGGCGGCGCGATCCCGCGCGCCTCCCGCATGGTGTCGGGCACGATCGCGAGTGCGAGCAGGGCGCCCGCGACGAGCCCGCCGAGGTGCGCGGCCATGTCGATGCGCGGGACGAACACCCCGAGCGCGAGGTTCAGGGCCACCCACGGCAGCAGCGCGGTGCCCATCACGCGCGTCACGCGGACCGGGAGCAGCTTGCGCCAGCGGAACGCGAACACCACCGAGGCGCCGAGCAGGCCGAAGATCCCGCCGGACGCGCCCACCGAGATCGCGCCGGAGAGCGCCGCGCTGGCCGCCGCGCCGCCCAGGCCGGACAGCAGGAACAGCGCGAGGAACCGCCAGTGGCCGTAGAACGCCTCCAGGTTCCGGCCGAGCACCCACAGCGCCCACCCGTTGAGCGCCAGGTGCAGCAGGTTCGCGTGCAGGAAGATCGACGTGACCAGTCGCCACACGTCGCCGTCCGCCACCAGGGGGCCGAAGTTCGCGCCGAACGACACCTGCACCGCCAGGTCGCCGGCGCCGCCGGCGATCTCCTGCATCGCGTGGACCACGCCCATCGCCACGAGGGTGCCCGCCGTCACGCGGGGCGGGCGCAGGCGGATCAACCGGGGCGGGCCCGGGGCGACATGGGGTTCGGGCGCGTCCGACATGGGCTCCCGGGGCCGCGCGGGCGGCCGCGAAGGTCAGGCGCGGACGCCCCTGCGCTCGACGTGGGCGTCGGGGGCGGCCGGCGGCTTCTCGTGGGGTTGGAGGCTGACGACGTGGCGCTTCGACACGAGGACCGGGCCGTCCTCGGTCTCGAGCGCGAAGAACTCCTCGGGGAAGTTGAGGAAGTCCGAGACGCGGGAGAACTCGTCCGGGAGGTCCATGGCGATCCGGCCCGCCAGTCGCCGGTCGTCCGCGAGGCGCACGGTCACGGACTCCCGCCGTACCACCGGCGAGCTGTCCTTGCGCACGAGGTCCGGGGCCATGCCCTCGTCCGGCTCCACGCTCACCACGCGGTCGCGGTTCACGATCTCGATCCCGCCGTCCTCGCGCATGGGGAACCAGGCGGAGTCCCCGTTGAACTTGTCCAGGAGCGTCTGGGCGCCGCGGTGGATCACGTCGATGAAGTCCAGGAACACGGTCCCGGGCACCACGCGCCCGTCCGCGAACGAGACCCGCACGTCCACCTGCCGCTTCGGAACCGCATGACTCACGGGCACTTCCCTCCGCTTCCCGCCTCCGGCGATTGATCGGCCAAACCCCGCGGGAAGTCCAGGGGAAAGGACCGCGCGACCCGGCGCCGCGCGGCGCGGCGCATGCGACCGGTTGCCGACCCTTGCGGTCCTTGGCGCGCGCCCGATCGGGGTCAACAAACGCGCACGGACTGCCGATCGTTCCCGGAAAGCGGGAGAACGATGGCGAGAATCGACGCGATCTTCGAGGCGGTCCAGGCGCAAGGGGCCTCCGATCTGCACCTCTCCGTGGGCGCCCCGCCGATGATCCGGCGGCACGGCGACATGGAGCCCATCCCGTACCAGGAGCTCACGCGCGAGCTCACGGAGCTCCTGCTGCTCGAGATCATGGGCGAGAAGGCGCGCGCGGACTTCGCCGAGCGTCGCGACGTGGATTTCAGCTACGAGCTGCCCGGGAAGTTCCGCATCCGCTGCAACGTGTACGAGGAGAACCGCGGGCTGGCCGGGGCGTTCCGCCTCCTGCCCTCGTCCATCCTCACGCTGGACCAGCTCGGCCTTCCCGCGCACCTCGGCGAGCTCACGGACGCGCGCAAGGGTCTCGTGCTCGTGACCGGCCCGCCGGGCTCGGGCAAGTCCACCACGCTCGCCGCGCTGCTGGACCACCTGAACCAGCGGCAGCGCCGGCACATCATCACGATCGAGGACCCCATCGAGTACGTGCACGCGAACCGGAAGTGCCTGATCCACCAGCGCGAGGTGGGCCGGCACACGCCGAGCTTCTCCGCCGCGCTGCACGCCGCGCTGCGCGAGGACCCGGACACGCTCCTCGTGGGCGAGATGCGCGACCGCGAGACGATGGGCCTGGCCCTGACCGCGGCGCAAACCGGGCAGCTCGTGCTGGGCACGCTGCACACGACGAGCGCGGCGGAGACGGTGGAGCGCATCGTGGACACCTTCCCCGCGGACCTGCAGGGGCAGGCGCGCGGCGCGCTCGCGTCGTCCCTGCGCGCGGTGATCTCGCAGCGGTTGATCAAGCGCGGCGACGGGAAGGGCCGCGTGGCGGCGGTGGAGATCCTGCTCGGCACGCCGGCCGTCAGCGCCCTGATCCGCGAGAAGAAGATCCACCAGATCCCCTCGGTCATCCAGACCGGCCGTCGCGAGGGAATGATCGCGATGGACGACTGCCTGCAGCAGCTCGTGGACGCCGGCACGGTCTCGCTGGAGGAGGCGCAGCGCGTGGCCGGCGTGCGGCTCACGTCGCGCGCGGGCGGGAACGCGCGACCCGCCAGCGCCGTGATGCCCGGACCCGGACGCGCGACCGAACCCACCCGTTCCCCCGGCGCCGGGGACCCGGGCGGCCGGTAGCGGGGGCGTCCCGTGGAACTCTCCGGGCGATCCGACTTCCTCTCCCTCTTCGACGTGGCCCAGGTGCTCTCGGTCAACGAGGCGTCGGGCATGCTGCGCGTGGAGGACGACTCGGGGAAGGCCTACCTGTACTTCGACGGCGGACAGGTCATCAACGCGATCGACCAGGACCGCCGCGAGGGCGAGGAGGCGGCGAAGCGCGTGTTCGCGATGAAGCGGGCGCGCTTCACGTTCACGGCCGACCTGCCGTCGGTGGCGCGCCGCATCGAGTGCACCACGCAGAACCTCATGATGGAAGTGGCCCGCGCCCTCGACGAGGAGAGCGCGGACGAGGACGGCGCGGGCGACCACCTGCGCGAGGCCACCGAGGCCACGAGCACGCTGCGCGAGCTGTTCAAGCGGCTGGACTCGGAGTCGAAGGTCCTGTCGCACCGCTCGCCGCAGGGATTCGCGATCGCGGACCTGCTCGGCGCGATCAAGGGAGCGCCCGCATCCGTCCTCTTCCTGCGCGCGGGGGCGGCGCCCGAAGTGCACGTGGGCGGACGCGTGATGCCGCTGGGCCAGACGCTCCTGGATCGGCCCGGGTACGAGGGGCTGCGCGACCACCTGCTGCGCGAGGCCGCCGGCGGGCTGGAGGGACTGGAGCTCGGCGGGATCCACCGGACGCTGCGCCTGTCGGAAGGCGAGGCATACCGCATCGAGACCCTGCGCGGCGGCGACGGCGAGATCCTCGCGATCCGTCCGGTCGCCGCCGGAGCCGAGGGCACGCCGTGGGAGGACGACGAGTGGTTCGGGCGGCTGGCGGAACCCGGCACGCTGGGCATCGTGCGGGCGTTCGGCGACCGCCGCCTCGACGGCCTGATCCACGCGCTGCTGCGCCGCCTGGTGGAGCGCGATGCGCTCCCGATCCTCGGGATCGCCGGGGGCTGGCCGGCGGACGCCCGCGGCGCGCGCGCCGCGGTGGTGCTCCTGCGCACGGAGTACGCCGGCGACCGCGACGGCGCGCCGGGACTCCTGGACCGCCTCGCGCCGCGCTTCGTGCTCATCGAGGACGCCGACGCGCCGGGCGCCGCGGCGCTCGCGGTGCGCGCGCTGCGGCGGGGCTCGCGGGTCCTGGTCGGAGTGCGCGCCGGACGCCCGGACCTCGCCGCGCGGCGCCTCCTGGACAACATCCCCGCCGCGGATCGCGGCGCGGCCACCGCGACGATCCGGGAGGCCCTCGCGGTGGTCCTGGACGCGCCGTGCGGCGACGAGCCGGGGCGCGTGATTCCCGTGGACGAGGCGGCCCGCGCCGGCATCGCCGCCGCGCCCGCCGCGCCGGAGCGTTGACCCGCTCCCCGCGGTGACCGAGACTCGCCCTCCCCGGAGGGCGACCATGTCCGTTCCCACGCGCGCGGAGGCCTGGGGCCTCCTGGCCGAGTACACGCAGGGCGAGGCGCTGCGCAACCACGCGCGCGCGGTCGAGGCCGCGATGCGGGCGTACGCCGCGCGGCTGGGCGGCGACCCCGACCGCTGGGCCGTCACCGGGCTCCTGCACGACTTCGACTACGAGCGCTACCCGTCGCTCGCGGAGCACCCGTTCCGCGGCGTCGAGATCCTCCGCGCCCGCGGCGTGGACGACGACATCCTCCAGGCCATCCTCGGCCACGGCGACCACACCGGCGTCCCGCGCGAGACCCCGATGGCGAAGGCGCTGTTCGCCGTGGACGAGCTGACGGGCTTCCTCACCGCGTGCGCGCTCGTCCGTCCCGGAAGGCGGCTCGCCGACGTGCAGGTGTCCTCGGTGAAGAAGAAGATGAAGGACAAGGCCTTCGCGCGCGGCGTGAGCCGCGACGATCTGATGCGCGGCGCCGAGGCGCTGGGCGTCCCGCTCGACGAGCACATCGCCTTCGTCCGGGATGCGATGCTCCCGGTCGCCGCCGAGCTGGGGCTGGCCGGCGGGGAGTAGCGCCGCGGGACGGGCGGCGCGGGGCCGGTCGCGCGGCTACTCCTCCTCGTCCGCGGGGCCGTCCGGCGCCGGCTGACCGGTCGCTCTCGCGAGAAGGCGCTGCGCCCGGCCGTCGGACGGTGCGATGGACAGCGCCTCGCGGGCGTAGGCGGCGGCCGCGTCCGATCGCCCCTGCGCCAGCGCGAGGCGGCCGAGGTGGATCACGGGGCTCGCGTACCCCGGATCCGCCTCGCGCGCCGCGGTCAGCAGCGACTCGGCTTCCGCGACCCGCTCCCGGCGCATCGCGCACAGGCCCGCGTTGTTGAGCGCGATCGAGCGCGTGCCGCCGCCCGCGGCGGCGAGCGCGAGGAACGCGGACTGCGCCTCGGCGAAGCGGCCGGCGCGGAACAGGGTCATCGGGGCTTCCAGCGCATCCGCCGGCGCGCCGCGGAGGGACTCGGCGCGCCCGTGCTCCTCCCCCGCCTCGCGCACCCGACCGGAGCGTTGCAGGATCTCCGCCAGCTTCGCGCGGCTCACCGGCCACGACGGATCGATCGCGATGGAACGGCGGGCGAAGCGCTCCGCGTCCTCCAGGCGCCCCTCCGCCTCGGCCAGCGCGGCGAAGTTGTAGTAGTCCACGCGACGGCTCGTGAGACGGGACAGGAAGGGATCGCGCGCGTTCGTGGCCACGAGGAGCGCGAGGAGCCCCGCGGCGACCGCCACGCGTGTGGCCGGGGCGCCGCCGCGCAGCAGGTCCCACGCGCGGCGCGCGCCCGCTGCCGCGAAGAGCAGGAGGCACGGCACCACCGGGTGGCGGTACTCGGACGACGTGTAGAAGAGCGCGCAGGTGAGGAGCGACGCCGCCACCGGGATCGCCGGCACGATGAATGCGCGCCGCCGCCACGCGAAGCCGAGGATCGCGAACGGCAGGATCCACCCCAGGTGCAGCCGCGCGATCTGCAGCACCGGCGAGAAGTCGCGCGCGAAGTAGTACGAGAGATTCGTCTGCGACTCCACCGCGTGGAACCAGAAGCGCAGCTTGCGCGCGGCGAGCCGCGCCGCCGCCGCGGGGTCGGCGGCCCAGCGCTCCAGCGTGGCGCGCGTCCAGAACGCGCTGGAGCCCGCCAGCGTCAGCTCGCGGCGCGCGCGCCGCGACGCCTCGGCCCGGTAATCCTCCGCCTCGCGCTCGGGCACCGGGTTCGACAGGAACGGCGGCTCCGAGTAGATCCCCGTGGCCTGCTCGTGGTTGCCGGCCCACAGCGCCATCCCGCCGTTCGCGGACACGGGGATCCACTCGCCGGACACCGCGAGGTTGCGCAGCGTGACCGGGAGCACGACGGCCGCGCACGCGGCGGCCGTGAGGAGCGCGCGCTTCGCGCCGCCGGCGCCGCGCGCGACCAGCGGAGTCCACCCGGCCAGCAGGAGCGCATGGCTCGCGCGCCCGAGCACGAGGAGGCCCGTGAGCGCGCCGAGCAGCAGCGCCGCGCGCGCGCCGGCGCCGGGGGCGGCCGCGCGCACGGCGGCGAGCGTGGCCGCCACGGTGAGGAACAGCAGCACGCTCGGGGTGAGGAGCGCGCCGTCGTAGAAAATCGCGGGCCCGAGGATCGCCAGGAGGACGCCGGCCGCCAGCCCCTCGCGCGGCCGGGCGAGCGCCTCGCCCAGGCGCACGGTCAGCACGCACGCGGCCGCGCCCAGCACGGACTGCAGGCACAGCGCGGCGAGACGTCCGCCCTCCGCGCTGCCGAACACGGCGTACACGCCGCCCAGCACGACGCCGTACAGCACGTTCATGAAGAACGGGCCTTCCGGAAAGCCGTCGCCCGCGGCGAGACGCCGGCCCACGCCGTCGTAGAACTGCGAGTCGATGAACAGGTAGCGGAACACCGGCCCGCGGTGGACGGCCGCCACGTGGAGCGCGCGCAGGGCGAGCGCGCCCGCGAACAGGAGCGCGTCGCGCCGGGCGCGCGTCACGGCTCCCCGCCGCCGGCCACGACGAACGCGTGGCACAGGTACACGGGGAGCGTGGGCGCCCCCCGCGGCGCGGCGAGCCGGATGCGCACGCGTCCCGTGCCGTGGGGAATGCGCGCCACCTCCTGCTCGTGGAACGGCGTGGCCGCGGGCGCGAGCTCCACGTCGCGCGGCGCCTCGTCGCCCACCGCGATCGTCACGAACCCGCCACGACCGCCGGCCGTGCGCAGCACCAGCCGCGCGTCCGCCACCGGGTCACGCGCCACCTCGAACGAGGCGTCGCCCAAGAGCACGCGGCCGCCGTCCACGATCTCCGCGCCCGCGGGGACGGCGGCGCCGCGCCGGACGAAGCTGCCGCCGTCCGCCCCGCGCTCGCGTCCGCGCGCGCGCCAGCCGTGCGCGCGCTCCGACGCCGCGTCCGCCACGTCCACGCGGTCCACGACGCGCGCTCCCGGCGCGGACGCCGGCGCGTCCCCCGAACCCGCGAGCGTCCAGTCCGCGCGCGCGAGGACCTTCTCCGCGTCCACCACGGACGGCGACAACAGCCGCACGCTCGCGACCGGGCGCAGGACGCCCGAGGGTTCCAGGTCGAACCAGTTCGGGAAGATGCAGAACCAGGCCGGCCGCCGCCCCGCCGGCAGCGCCTCGAGCGCCTCGAACAGCACGCCGCTCCCCTGCCGCCATGCGCCCGCGAGTCCCGGCGAAGTCAGCCCCACGAGATCGAGCGTGCGCAGCCCGGAGAAGTACGCGATGGCGCCGGCGTCGTTGACGGCCACCGCGGCGTCCGGCTCCACGAGCGCCGGCAGCGCCTCGCCCCACGCGATCTGCATGCGCTCGATGTCCTCGCACTGGTCGCCGAACGCGAGCGCGAAGAACGCGAAGGACGCCGCCCCGCCCGCGACGAGCGCGGCCCGCACGCCGTCGCCCAGTCGCGCGAGCCCGGCGCGCGCGTCGCGCAGCCCGCGCACGAGCCGGCCGGTGCCGTGCGCGGTCCACACCAGGAACACGGGCAGGATCGGCATCTGGTAGCGGCCGTGATGCGCGTCGGGCTCCTCCAGGAGGCCGGTGGCGAGGTACAGCGAGGCGATCCATGCCGCGGAGAGCACGGCCGCGCCCGCCCGGCGCTCCGCGGCCTCGCGCGCGAGCGCCGGCAGGATCCCGATCAGGAACACGAGCCCCGCGCCGGGCGGCAGGAAGAGCGCGGCCGTCTCGGACTCGTACGCGTACAGGCGCAGTCCGTCCGCGCGCGGGCCGAGGCCGAGGAGCTGCGACCCGATCAGCGAGGCCGCGCGCAGCAGCGCGACGCGCACGGCGCCCGCGACGTCCGCCTCCGGGCCGGCCAGCGCCGTCTTCGCGAGGAAGCCGCTGGAGCGGGGATCGCCGGTGAGCGCCCACGCGATCGCCGGCGCGACGAGCGCCGCGGCCAGCGGCAGCGCGAGCCAGCCGACGGCGCGGCGCGGCACCGTGCCCGCCGCCGCACCGGACAGGGCAAGCACGGCCGCGATCCCGGCGAGCAGGGCGCCCTCCGGGCGCACGAGCGCGAGCCCCGCGAGCGCGAGGCCGACGCCGCGGTCGGGCACGCCGCCCGCGCGCGCCCACGCGGCGAAGGCCAGCCCCGCGGCGGCCGCCGTGAGCGGGATCTCCATCCCGCTCCAGGCGCCCCACGCGAGCGGCCCGGACAGCAGGACGAGGACGCCCGCGAAGGGGATGCCGAGCAGCGCGAGGTCGCCGGGCCGCTCGGATCCGGGACGTCGCGGGGCGAGCGCGCGTCCCGCCCGGACGGCCGCCCACGCCGCGAGCGCGAGCGCGGCACCGCCGGCCGCCATCGCCCACGGGACCATGGCGCGGCCGCCGAAGCCGAGGAGGGACCCGAGCGACATCACCAGGGTCCACGGCAGGCTGGTCGCACCCGTCGTGGCCGCGTCGCCCGCGTGGTACGCGAGCCCGCGACCCGCGGCGATCGCCTCCCCGTAGCGGAAGTAGATGAACGAGTCGTCGAGCGGCAGCGACAACCGCCCGCCCGTGGACCAGAGCATGGACGCGACGTGCAGCGCCCCGGACACCACGACCCACGCCGCGATGCGCGCGAACGTGCGTCGCTGCGGGTTCAGACCGGCGGTTTCCAACCGGTCCCCGGCGCGAGCAGCAGCGCGGTGGCCTGCAGCGCGCTGACGGTCTTCGTGTCCCGGATCTCCTCGGTCCGGATCCGCGCCAGGGCGTCCTCGAGGGTCATGCGGTGGATCTCGATCACCTCGTCCCGCTCGTGCCCCGTGGCCACCGCGGTCAGCCCGCGGGCCAGGTACAGGTGGATGATCTCGTCGCAGAACCCGGGCGTGGTGTAGATGGAGCCCAGCTTCTCCCAGCGGGCGGCGGCGAGTCCGGCCTCCTCGGCCAGCTCGCGCTTCGCGCACTCCAGCGGGGGCTCGCCCGGCACGTCCAGCTTGCCCGCCGGGACCTCCCAGAGCCACCCGCCCACCGCATGGCGGTACTGGCGCAGGATGGTGATCGAGCCGTCCTCGTGCAGGGGAACCGCCGCCGCGGCGCCGGGATGGCGCATCACCTCCAGCCGCGTGGTCTCGCCGTTCGGCAGGACCACGTCCTCCACGGCGAGGTTGACGACCTTGCCCGCCCAGATCTCGCGACGCATGGCGTTGACGTCCCTTCGAGGGATTCCTACACTGAATCGCGGTTTCGTCCTGGGACCGCTGCGATTCCCCCTTAGGATTTCCATGATTCCTCGCGCGTTGCAAGCCCCGCTGCGCTTCGCCGTGCTCGCCGCCGTGGCCCTGGGAGGGACCGGCTGCGGAGGGGATTCGGGCACGCCGCCGCCCCCGCCGGTGGACTGGGACGCCATCGACCCGGTCGAGTTCTCGGCCCACCTGCTGCCGCTGTTCGAGGTCAGCTGCAACACGGCGGAGTGCCACGGACCCGTGGATCGGGCGTTCGGGTTGAGCCTGGCGAACCACGACGACGTGGCCGCGGGCAGCCGGTTCGGGGCCGTGGTCCTCCCGTACGAGCCGGACCACAGCCACATCGTGCAGCACGTCACCGGCGAGCTGGAGCCGCGCATGCCCATCGGGCGGGATCCCCTGGAGCCGGGCGCGATCCGGGCGATCGAGCGCTGGGTGCGCGCGGGCGCCCCGGACGACGACGGCACGCCCATGTACGCCGACGTCACGTCGAAGACCTTCGTGGCCTGCCAGGGCGACAACCAGGTGGCCGTGCTGGACCTGGACTCGGGCTTCTACATCCGGACCATCCCGGTGGAGAAGCCGCACAGCGTGTACGTGGACGTGCCGAACCGGCGCGTGTTCGTGTCCCGGTTGGAGACGGCGTCGGACAACATCCAGGTGTACGACGCGGACACGCTGCAGCGCATCCGCGTGGCGCGCGCCGGCACCTTCCCCGCCCTCATGAGGATCACGCCGGACGGGTCGCAGCTGTGGGTCACGAACTTCGACCAGCTCGGCGGCGACAACAAGGTGCGGGTGCTGGACCCCGACACCCTCGCGGAGATCGAGTCGTTCGACGCGCCGCCCGGCCTGCAGCTGCAGCCGCACGGGGTGGCCATCTCCTCGGACGGGGCCTGGGTGTACGTGACGAACATCCTGTCGGACAACGTGTCGGTGTACTGCACGGACTGCGACGCCGCGGACGGCTCGCCGGACCTCGTGGACTTCGCCGCCCTCCCCGCGCAGGCCGAGGCGCAGCAGCCGCAGCAGTGCGTGCTCAGCGAGGACGACTCCCGCCTGTACGTGTCCGCGCTCGGCGTGGACCGCGTGTACGTCATGGACACGGCCACGCTGGCCTTCCTCGGCGAGGTGGTCGTCGGCGATGCGCCGTGGCACCTCGCGCTCGCGCCCGGCGGGAACGAGCTGTGGGTGGCGAACTGGGTGGGGCAGACCGTGTCGGTCGTGGACGTGTCGAACCCGTCGGCGCCGGTCGTCACGGCCACGCTGGATCCGGACCATCCGGAGGATCCGGGTGCGAGGGTGCTGCATCGCCCCATCGGGATCGCGTTCTCCCCGGACGGGAACCGCGTGTGGGTGGCGTGCGCGAACGACGATGGCAGCGGCAGCGGCCACCACCCGCCGCCGGACGGCGAGCGGCCCCCGGGGTCGGTGGTCGTCTTCGACCGCGCCACGCGCGAGGTCGTGTCGGTCACGGAGGTCCCCTTCTTCGCGCGCTTCGTGAGCTTCCTGCCGTGACGGCGGGACGCCCCCGGCGTCGCGACGTCGCGCGGCCGATGGCCGCGCTGGCCGCCGCCCTCCTGGCGTGCGGCTGCTCCGACGACTCCGGGACGAACCCGGAGCCCGGGGACGAGGTGGGCCTCACCCTGACCGGCCTCAGCCCGGTGGCCGAGGGCGAGGGCGCGCTGGAACTCTGGATCTCGTTCGCCCTGCCTCGCACCCCGTCGGGACTCCGCCACTCCGCGGCGGCGTCGGCGGGACGGTTCCGCATCGACAACAGCGGCGCGATCGTGGGCCTCTCCGGCGGCCCGATGGTCTTCCGGGTGCTGCCGGGCGCCGACAACGTCCCGCTCACGGACGGCGGCGAGGTGGCTTGGCAGCTGGCCGTGGATGCCTTCGTGACCATGGAGCCCGCCCCGGACGCGGATGCGCCCGGCCCCAACCTGCCCGGCATCGTGGGGGGCACATTTCTCAACGGAAACTGCGTTCTCGGAAGTCATTACGCGGATGCGTTGAACGTGGACTTGAGCTCCGCGGGAGGGTCCTTCCACCTGGCCACGCCCACCACGGCCGCCTCGGACGACGAGTTCGAAGGCGTGTGGTTCGCCGCGCCGGGCGGGGCCTCGGCGTCGCTTACGTCGCTTCCGCCCCCGCCCTCCGGTTGGATCTACGAGGGATGGCTCTCGCTGGGCGTGTTCGGCGCCGTGTCGCTGGGCCGCTTCGCGGCGGCCACGGGCGCGGACCTGGACGGCGCCGGCCCGACCCCGGGCCCGCTACCGGGTTACGGGTTCCCCGGCAGCGACTTCCCCACCGCCACATCCGGCGTGGACCTGCGTCCCGGGAACGTGTTCGTGACCCTCGAGCCGCCGGGCGAGGCCGACGGGGCCACGCGGCCCAGTTTCCTCACCGTCCTGGCCGGGGAGCTCACGGCCACCCAGCCGGTCGGCGTCGCCACACCCCTGGCGAACGTGTTCCCGGCGCTCGGGGGAACGGTCACGATCCCGTTCGCCCCCTGAGCCGCGCGGACATCCGGTCCACAGCCGACGGGGTGTCCCCGACGGAGCGGGAAGGGCACCCCCGAGCCCTGCGGTTCCGGTTTCGGTTCCCGTGGCCCCCGTTGGGCGCTCTTGGTCGCCGCCGACCGGCCCGCCCGCACCCGGTGATTGCCGGCAAGCGCGGCGGCCTGGGATAATCGGGGACGGCCCTGCCCCCCGAACATGGTGCGGACCTCGTGACGAAGCGCCGGCGCTCGCCCCTGGCCCTCCACGTGCTCCCGGTGATCCTCGCCGCGGCGCCCGCCGCCGTCGCGGCCCCCGCCGATCCCGACGTTCCCGCGCTGCGCGCGCTGGCGTCCCGTTTCGCCGCGGCGCATGCCGCGGACCGCGACGCCGCGCGCGCGCGGCTGCTCGCCAGCCCCGACCCCTTGGCGAAGCGGCTGCATGCGGACCCCGCCCTGGCCCTGCTCCGCGTGGGAGCGCGCGGCGTACCGGCGTACCGGGAGCTGGACAACCTCGACGCGGCCGCCACGATCGCGACCGACGCCGTGCATCCCGCCGGCCCGGCCGGACTCGCGCTGGACGGGGCGGCCACCCCCTTCGGACAGCTCGGCGTGTGGGACGGCGGCGCCGTCCGCGTGACCCACCACGAGTTCGCGGGGCGCGCCGTGCAGCGCGACGCGCCGTCCACGTCCTCGGGCCACGCCACCCACGTGGCCGGGACGATGGTCGCGGGCGGCGCGGACCCGTCCGCCCGCGGGATGGCCCCTGCCGCCCCGCTGGACTGCTGGGACTGGAACGGGGACCTCGCCGAGATGGCCGCTGCCGCCGCCGCGGGGATGCGCGTGTCGAACCACAGCTACAGCCCGGTGGCCGGGTGGCGCATGGCGCTCGGCCAGTGGTACTGGCACGGCGATCCGTCGCTGAGCCCCACCGAGGACTGGGCCTTCGGCTTCTACGATGACGAGGCGCGCGACCTGGACCAGCTCGCGTTCGACGCGCCGGGCTACCTGATCGTCGCCTCCGCCGGCAACAACCGCGCGGACTACGGCCCCGGTTCCGGCGGCGAGCACGGCGTGTGGGACGGCACGCAATGGGTCCCGAGCACCGACACGCGCGAGCCGGACGGCGGGCTGGACGGCTACGACTCGCTTCCGCGCTCCAAGAACGCGAAGAACACGCTCGTGGTGGGCGCGGTGGACGATCTGCCCTCCGGCTGGGCCGGCGCCGCGAGCGTGGCGATGACGCACTTCTCGGGCTTCGGCCCCACCGACGACGGGCGCATCAAGCCCGACCTCGTCGCGAACGGCGTGGGGCTGTGGTCCTGCTCGGACCGCAACGACAGTTCCCACGCGGTCAGCTCCGGCACGTCGATGGCGTCGCCTTCGGTCGCCGGCTCCGTGAACCTGCTCGTGGACCACTGGCGCGCCACGCACGGCGCCGATCCGCGGGCAGCGTCGCTGAAGGCCGTCCTCTTCCAGACCGCGGATGACGCGGGCGACGCCCCGGGCCCGGACTACCGCTTCGGCTGGGGGCTGATGAACACCGCGGCCGCGGCCGCCCTGATCACCGCGGATGCCGAGGGGACGGGCGGCCGTCGCGTCGCGGAGGCGGTGCTCGCGCCCGCGGCGACGGACTCGTGGGAGCTGGTCCTGGCCGACACGGCGGACGTGCGCATCACGCTGCACTGGACGGACCGGCCGGGAACCCCGGCGGCGCCGGCCCTGGACCCGCCGGACGCGATGCTCGTGCACGACCTCGACCTGCGGCTCGGCGACGGCGTGACCACGCACGAGCCGTGGGTCCTGGATCCGGCCGCACCGGCCGCGGCCGCGACCCGCGGAGACAACGTGCGCGACAACACGGAGCAGATCGTGGCGACCGCGCTCGCGCCCGGGCGGTACATGCTGACCGTCGCGCACAAGGGCTCGCTCGTGGACGTGCAGGCCTACTCGCTGGCGTCGTCGCATCCGATCGTGCCGCTCGGCTCCCCGCTCGCCGCCGGTCCGGCTCCCGCGGCGGACGCGGGGCCCGCCCTGCAGGCGGCGCCGAATCCCTTCGCCCGGCGCACCGCGCTGGAGTTCCGGCTTCCCGAGGCCGCGGCCGTGGACGCCGCCGTCTTCGACGTGCGCGGGCGGCTCGTGCGTACGCTCGCGGCCGGCGGGATCCTGCCGGCGGGCCGGCACCGCCTCGACTGGGACGGCCGCATTGCCGACGGCCGGGCCGCGGCGTCCGGCGTGTACTTCGTGCGGCTCGAGGCCGGGACGATGCGACAGGTGGAGAAGGTGGTCCGCGCCCGGTAGCCCGCCTCAGTCGAGCAGCGCGGCCCGCACCCGCGCGCCCTCGCGCGCCCGCAGGCCGGCGCGCTCCTCCACGGCGGCGCCCGCGCGCTCCAGCGCGGCGGGAACGCCGAGCGCGGCGTTCTCCTCGCGGCCGAAGAACCGTCGCGCCCGCTCGACCAGCGCCGGATCGCTCCCGCCGACCACCCCCGTGACGCGCGGGAGCTGCGGGCCCGGCACGACCGCGCGCAGCCGCGGGAACTCCGCCGTCACCCAGTCGAAGGCGCGGCCGCGCCCCGGGCCGCCCCGCTCCGCCATGCGGACGGCCACCGTGAGCACGTGCTGCGCGGGAACCGGTCCCTCCAGCGCGTACCGCAGCGCGCGATCGGCCAGCGCGGGGTCCGTGAAGCGCGCGAGCGCCTCGAGGTAGCGGACCCGTTCCGCCGGCGGCCCCTCCGCCTCGAAGCGCCGGACGTACGCGTCGAACAGCGCCGCGTCGCCGTCCAGCGCGGCGAGATCGAGCAGCGTGCCCGCGAGCTCCCCGCGCAGCCGGGGATCGTCCGGCCCTTCCCGGGCGGCCGCGAGCGCGAGCGCGCGCACCTCCCGGTCGCGGCCGTGGTCGCCGAGCGCGCGCAGCAGGTCGCCCCGTGCCATCGCGGCCACGACGCTCTCCCCCGCGCGCGGCGCGAGCCCGATGCGCTCGCGCGACGGCGCGAACGCCGCGCGCACCCACGCCGCCCAGGCATCCTCCAGGGATTCGTCCACGAACGTCTCCCGGAAGTCGTCCAGCATGGCGCACGCGGCCTCGACGACCCGCGGGTGCTCGTCGCCCGCCGCGCGCGCGAGCGCGGCGAGCACGCGGTCCGCGGGCGCCTTCCCCGCCTCCATCAGCGCGCGGAGATTGCCCAGCCGCTCCGCGCGCTCGAGCGGATCGAGCGGGGCCTCGAGCAGCGCGGGCCAGAGGGCATCCGGCACCGTCCAGCGGTAGTAGCCCAGCGCACCGCCGTTCGGGTACAGCCAGCGCAGCTCGCCGGAGACCGGCAGGTCCACCGCGGTCGTCGCGCCCTCCAGCCGCAGGGACCGCTCGTGCACGCCCGCGTCGTCCGACCAGCGCAGCACGACCGGCACCTTCCACCGGAGGTCCGGAGTGGTCACGCCGGCGCCGCGGAACCGCTCCTGGGACAGGAGCACGCGCCCGCCCTCCGCCACGTCCACGGCCACGCACGGGAAGCCCGGCTGCTCCAGGAAAGGCGCCAGGGTCTCCGCCACGGACCGGCCGGACGCCTCGTCCAGCGCGCGCCACAGGTCGCCGGCGGACGCGTTGTCCCACGCGTGCGCGTCCAGGTACGCCAGCACCGCGCGGCGGAAGTCGTCCTCGCCCAGCCAGCGCTCGAACATGGCGAGGACGCGCTTCCCCTTCGCGTACGCCAGGCCGACGCCCTGCAGCAGATCCTCCACGCCCTGCACGTCGCGGCGGATCGGGCGCGCGGTGGCGCGCGCGTCGCCGGCGAGGAACGCCTGCGTGCGCACGACCTGCTGCACCGGCAGCGCCGCCTCCGGGTGCAGCCCGTCCACGATCTCGTCCGCCATCCAGTCCGCGAACGTCTCGTTCAGCCAGAGATCGTCCCACCAGCGCATGGTGACCAGGTTGCCGAACCACTGGTGGGCGAGCTCGTGCGCGATGATCCGGCGGAGACCCAGACGCTCGGACGGGCCCGTGCTCTCCGGGTCCTTGAGGAGCGAGGTATCGCGGAACGTGATCAGGCCCGCGTTCTCCATCGCGCCCGGCCAGAAGCGCGGCACCGCCACGAGGTCCAGCTTGGCGAACGGGTGCGGCCGGTCGAACCACGCCTCGAGCCGGGCGAGGATGGCCGGCGTGGCGTCGCGCGCCGGCCCCGCGAGGGCCGCGCGGCCGCGTGGCACCACGACGCGACCCGGCACGGACATGCCCGGGATCTCCACGAACTCGAACGGCCCGGCCGCCACCGCCACGAGGTACGTCGGCAGCGGCGGCGTGGCGGCGAACACGAACGTGCGCCGCCCGCCCTGCGCGCGCTCCGCCTCGAGCGGCGCGTTCGCCACCACGACGTTGCCGTCCGCGACCGTCACGTCCACGCGGAACGGGATCTTGAAGTCCGGCTCGTCGAAGCACGGGAACGCCTCGCGCGCGTCATCCGATTCGAACTGCGTGAACGCGTAGGGCCGGCCCCCCTCCTCCACCCGGTACAGGCCGGTCGCGCCGTCCCCGAACGGTCGCGCGAAGTCCACCCGGAGCCGCCACGGTCCGGGGTCCAGGGGCGCCGCGGGCACGATCTCCACCGCATCCCCCGCCAGCGGCCGCGCGGTCGCCGCGAGCGCGCCCGGCGGTCCCTCCACCGCGATGCGCTCGAGCGTCATCCCCTCCGCGTGCAGGACGAAGCGCTCCGCGCGCTCCACGACGTCCACGTCGATCCGGGTGCTTCCGCGGTACGTCCCGCCGGCGAGATCGAGGTCCAGGGAGACCGCCTGCGCCCGGGGCACCACGGACGCGCCGAGACGACCGGTCCACTTCGCGGGCGGGGCCTCCCCGGCGACGGCGACCGGCGCGGCGAGGAGGCAGAGCGCGGGAACCACGCGGGCGAGGAGCGGCACAGGGCGCCTCCGGGCACGAGGTCCGCGAATCCTAGGAGAGGATCGAAGCCGCCGGAAGCCGGGTCGTCCCGCGTTCCGTCCGCTTCGCCCCGGCCGCCCGCGGGGTGGCGTGGCCGTCCCCGGGAACGCGCGCTATAGTCCCCGCGCCACGGGAGCTTCGCCGCCACGAGGGAATCCCATGAGACCCCTGCCTTCGCACGTCGTCGCCGTCGTCGCCGCCTGCTTCCTCGCCCCGGCCGCGCGCGGCGCCGAGACCGTCCTGGACGCGGACTTCGACGACAAGACCGTCGGGCTGCCCATCGGCACCGGCGGCGCCGCCGTGGGCGAGCCGATGCTGGTCAGTTCCACCATCTCCGCGGTCATCCAGGACCTCCCGCTGCCCACGCCGAACCTCAAGATCAACGACTCGGATCTCTCGGAGGCCGGCTTCGTCCGCTTCGGCTTCCTGCACGACTGGATCATCGACCACGGCGTGCTCACGATCTCGTGCACGGTGCACTTCCAGGCGTTCGAGGACTACCTGTTCCGCGTGCGCGAGCGGCGCGCGAACTCGCACCGGTTCCTGGACCTGTCGTTCGGCTCGTCGGCGAACATCTGGTACACGGACCACGACACGCCCACGCCCACGGCGATCGGCAACTACGAGACGAACCGGGACTACACGCTGGTGATGGAGTTCGACCTCGATGCGGACACGTACTCCGTGGAGTTCGACGGCGTGACGCTGCTCGCCGGGGAGAGCTACGGCTCGCCCTACGGGATCGGCGCGGTGTGGTTCGGGCAGCAGGCGGACGAGGACGACGACGGGGAGTTCAACGTGGACGACCTGCTCGTGACCGCCACGCAGGTGCCCACGGCGGTGACGCCGGCCACCTGGGCCGACACGAAGGCCGCCTGGCGCTGACCGGTCAGCGGGCCAGCACCACGGGGCGCGCGTACGAGAGGCCCGCCGCGCGCAGGCGGAAGTAGTACACGCCGGCCGCCACGGGACGCCCGGCGTCGTCGCGGCCGTCCCAGGCGATGGACTGCGGCCCGGCCCCGCGCACCCCGTCCTCCAGGGTGCGGACACGGCGCCCGGCGACGTCGTGCACCTCCAGGCGCACGCGCTCCGGATGGGCGAGCTCGAAGGAGAAGCGCGTGGCGTTCCGGAACGGGTTCGGCGCGGCCGAGGGCGCGACGGTCGCGGGGGCGCCCGCGAGGCCGGCGGCGCTGGCGGGGTTCGCCAGGATCGGGAACGTGTGCCACCCCGCCGGCGCCGTGCGCGGCGAGCCCTCCTCCCGGCCGGCGAGATCGCGAGCGAGCACGTAGTAGTCGCACACGCCGTCGGCGGGCGGGGAGGGGATGGTCGCGGTCCAGTCGTCGCCGCCGGCGGGCGCCATGGACGCCTGGTTCCAGGCGCCGCCGTCGAGGCGCCAGTACAGGTCCACCGACTCCAGCCCGGCCCCGGACCGGTCGTCCACGAGCGCGGCGATTGCCACCGGACCCGCGGTCTCGTCACGCTGCGGCACGTGCGCCACCCGCAGCATCCCCGCGTCCGGCACGCCCTTCGTCCGGCAGTGCAGCGCGTCGTCCGTGAGCCATCCGCCGTACGCGTACGCGCGCACCGTCCACCCCGGCATGGCCGCCCGGTACGCGTTCGCGGCGGCGCTGTCGCTCGCCGCGTTGTTGAAGGCCGGCATGTACACCACGCCGTTCGCGAGCAGGCTGTTCGTGTACGACGCGGGCGCGCCGCCGCCGATGTCGTGGCAGTCCACGCGGAACACGCGGAAGTTCCGGCCGGTGGACGCCGGCAGCGACGCGATCAGCGTGGCGCGCTGCTCCAGCGCCGCGTAGGTGTGGTGCGCCGGCCACACCCGCTTGATGAGGATCGTCTCCTCGTCGAGGAACTTCCCCCACGTGTCGATGTGGTGGATCCCGCCGGACTCGATGTCGTCCACGACGTCGTACGTCTGGATCCCGTAGTAGTCCGCCATGAGCGCGTCCACCGCGGACGGCGTCATCCCGTTCGCGACCAGCGCCTCGTCGTACACGAGGTCCGTGGACATGCTCCAGCCGGCGCCGTCCGTCATGTAGTTCCCGCCCGTGTGCCACATGTCGTGCCGCACCACGGGGATGCCGAGCGCGGTGCCGAGATGCACGGGGATGAGGTCGTCGTTCGGGCGCGCGGGACGGTTGTACACGTGGTCCACGATCACGAGATCGCCGTTCCCGTCGAACACGAACCACGGGCCGTAGTCCCGCGTCCAGATGGAGTCGTTCGGCCGCACGAGGAACTCCACGCGCGACGTGTCCACGCCGTTCCCGGCGAGGTTGACCCGCGCGCTGCCGAGCAGCCCCGAGGACACGACGACGTGCAGGGTGAGCACGTCGTCCAGGTCCCGCAGGAGCGCGTACGGCAGGCCGAGCGGGTACCGGATCAGCACGCCGGTCATGGGCTCCCACTCCGCGCAGTTGCGGATGGGCGCCGCCGGCGGCGCGTCCGCCCGGAGCCCCGGAAGCGACGGGGCCTGCCCGCGCGCCGCGAGGCGCTCCCACTCCAATGCCGACTCGGCGTGCGGGAGCAGCTCCTCGATCCCGTCCACGTCGCGCTCCGCCCGTGCCCCGCCCGCGGCGGCCGACGCGGCGACCGCGACAACGAGGCCGACGAGGAGCCGGCGCGCGAACGTCGGGATGCTCATCGGCGCCGCGCCCCCACGGGCTCGGCGGACCGTCCGCGGCGCCCGTTCGCGGCGCGCGCGGGGCGACGCGTCGACGCGCGGCGCGGCGGCACGTACCCCGGACACTCCTCGGGCGGGGGCAGCCACGGGTCGAATCCCGCGCGCCGCAGATCGTCGAGCGCGTCCGGGATCAGCATGGCGTCCTCGAACGCGATGTTCTCGTCGAAGACCGCGTCCTTCGTCATCTGCGCCACCGACGCATCGCCCCGCTCCACGCGGATGGTGGGACACGTGGCCCACGGGATGAACCGCGCGAACGGTTTCCCGCTGCCCGGCCGGTACGCCACCTCGTACGGGTAGCGCCGGCAGATGGTGGGACGCGTGCCGTACCCCGTGCACCGGCCGGTGGGCTCGTCGTAGAAGTGGCAGTTGCCGTCCGGCTGCTTCGCGAGCCGCGGCATCTCCTCCACGTCCTCGGTGATGCGCCCCTTGCGGTCCCGCCGGAAGGTGAACTTCCCCACGATCAGGTGGCCCAGCCCCGAGTCCACGAGGTGGGCCACGTCCCGCAGGGACAGGAGGATGCCCGAGTCCGGCTCCTTGTGCACGCAGCACCGGTCCGGGCAGTTCTCGCAGTCCGGCACTTTCACCGCGGCGCGCGGCGCCAGGGTGATCCGGTCGTCATGCAGGAGATCGGCCGGGCGGATGACCTTGCCGGCGATCCGCGCGAGGCGTTTCGTGAGCGTTCCCCGTACCCGAGTGTCCATTCAGCCTTCCTTCTCGCCTTCCTGTTCCTGCGCGTCGCCCGGACCGACGAGCGTACCACGTCCCGCGGGGGGGACACCGTGTTCCCGATCTGCTAGTGTCCATGGAGCGTTGGCAGCCCTCGCATAGTCGGGAGAATCCGGTGGAACGGCAACTCGAAATCTCCTCCGGGGGCGTGGTCTACCGCCATGCCGCGGGCGGCTTCGAGGTGGCGCTCACGCAGACCGCACGCGGGCCCATGTGGTGCCTGCCGAAGGGGCGGGTGGAGCCCTCCGAGACGCTGGAGGACGCCGCGCTGCGCGAGGTTCGGGAGGAGACGGGACTGTCGGGCGAGATCCGACGGAAGCTGCACCGCATCGAGTACACCTACCAGGCGCGCACGGACGACGGCGCCCGTCGCGCCGTTGCGAAGACCGTGCACTTCTTCCTCATCGAGTTCCTCGACGGCTCCACCGACGACCACGACGCGGAGGTCGCCGCGGTGCGCTGGTTCCCCCTCGAGGTGGCGGGCCGGCTCCTGCACCATGCGGGGGAGCGGGACGTCCTGGCCCTGGCGAAGCGCGCCCTCCTGAACGGCGGCGCGGCCTGAGGCACGCGGCGCCGGCCTGACCGCACGCCGGGCCCTAGCCGAGCGAGCGTACCGCTTCGAGCACCTCTTCCGCGTGCCCGGCCACCTTGACCTTCCGCCAGACCCGCCGGAGGATCCCCTCCGCGTCGATCAGGAACGTGCTGCGCTCCACGCCGAGGAAGGTGCGGCCGTACATGCTCTTCTTCTTCCGCACGCCGTAGGCGAGCTGGGCCGAATGCTCCTCGTCCGCGAGCAGGGGGAACGGCAGCGAGTGTTTCCCGGCGAAGCGATGGTGCGCGGCCACGGGGTCCGGGCTCACGCCGAGGAGCACCGCGCCCGCCGCGCGGAGCGCGTCGTGCCGGTCGCGGAAGTCGCACGCCTCGGTCGTGCAGCCGGGCGTCATGTCCTTCGGGTAGAAGTACAGCACCACGGGGCGGCCGCGATGCTCCGACAGCGTGATGTCGCGCCCCTCCGTGGAGGGGAGCCGGAAGTCCGGGGCGAGGTCGCCCGGACGCGGTGCCTCGTTCGCCACGCCGGCCTCCGCATGCGAAAGGGACCGGCATGATACCCGATGACGCCCCCGGGTCGCGCTCCGTGCCGCGCGGGGTCGGTGTGGTGCTGCCCCTGGCGGCCGCCGGCGTGGGGATCCTGCGGGGGCTGGGGTCGCCGATGACCTCGGACGTCGGCTTCCACCTCGTGCGTGCCGGGAACTCGCTGCTGCGCCTCTCGCTCGACGCCTGGACGGTGCCGCCCGGGGGAACCCATGCACCCCCGCTGGGCGCCCTCGCGAGTGCGCTGGGCGCGGCGCTGACGGCCGATCCGGAGCGCAAGCTGGCGCTCGCCGGCGCGGTCCTCCTGGGAGTGGTCGCGGCGTGGATCGTGCGGGTCCTGCTGCGCGCGGGCGGCCTGCCGGTGGCGCTGCTGGGTGTCTCGTTCCTGCTGCTCCCCCCCGGCCTCGCCGCGTCGTTCCCGCACCGGCCGGACGCGGCGCTGGGGGGATTGCTGCTGGCGATCGCGCTCGAGCGGGCGCGGCGCGGGAGCCGGGCGCCCCGCGCGACCTGGCCGGCGTGGCTCGCGATCCTCGCGACACCCTGGGCCCTGCCCGCGGCGATCGCCCTGCACGTCTCCCCCGGTCTCCCCGACCGCTTCTCGCCCCGCGCCCTCGCGGCACCCGCGGCCGTCGTGGCGGCGCTGGCCGGCGCGGCCGCGGCGCTTCCGCCGGGCCACCGCGGCGAGGCCATCCGCTACCTCGTCGAAGCGGCACGCCCCGGGACGGGCGGGTGGCTCTCCGCGGCAGATGCCCTCCGTTCCGCGTGGGCGGGGGGTCTCCTGCTGCTTCCGCTGGCGGCGGCATTCGGCCGCGGTCCCGGCCGCCAGCCGGCGCGGTCCATCGTCCCGTTTGTCGTCGCGCTCGGCGCGGCCTTCGGGCTCGCGGCCCCGGGCGAGTTCCTCGGCGCCACCGCTTTGTTCGCGCCGGCCGCGTCGCTGCTGCTCGCCCGGACCGCCGCGGGCATCGCCCCGCGGAGCGCAGCTGGCCCGCGGCTGCTCGTGCTCGCGTTCCTCCTGCCCCTGCTCGCGCTGCTGCTCGGCCTCGGGGACACGGAGCGGCAACGCCGGGAGTTGCGCGCGGCGGCCGTTCGCGGCGCGCAGTTGGGCGTGCTGCTCTGGCGCCAGGGCGACGCCGGCGCGACCGCCGCCGCCGAGGCGACGGGCGCGCTCGCCGCCCTGTCGGGTCGTCCCGTGCACCCGTTGCGAGCGGACGGCGCGCTCCCGGACCCGCGGCCGGACTGGGTGGTCTTCGCGCAGGGGCGCGCGCCGTCCACGCGCCGCGAGATCGCCGCATTCGAGTCGCCCGGGTTCCTGGCCGCGTACGCGCCCCGCACGGTCCGGCGCGGCGAGACGGGGGCGGTCCGCGACACCGTCTGGGCGTTGCGCCCGGTGCCCCTGTCCCCCGCCGGGCCGGGTTACGCGCACGCGCTGCGGACGGCATGGCAGGCCGGCATCGCCGGGGACGACGCGCGCGCCGAGCAGGCGCTCGTCGACGCGGTGCGCGCCGGCCCCGACGGCCCCGGGTTCGCGCACGAGGCCCTGGGCGTGCGCCGCGAGCGGCAGGGCGACGCGACGCGTTCGCTGGAGCTGCTCGCCGAGGCGCGGGCGCGCGACCCGGGAAGCCTCGTCGCCCGCGCGCATCTCGCGGATCGCGCGCTCTCGGCGGGTGACACGGCCGGGGCGGACACGCTCCTCGCGGAGATCTCCGCGCGCGAGCCGGAGTGGGTCCTGTTGCATGCGCTGCGCGCCCGGCGGCTCGCCGCGGCGGGACGCGCGGACGCGGCGGAGCGCGAGTCGGCGGCGGCGGCGGACGCGGCGGCCACGGTCGCCCCGCCGGCGGAGGGACGCATCCTCGTGAACCACGGCATCCTGCTGTGGCGGCGGGGCGCGCACGCCGAGGCCCGCGCCGTATGGACCCGCGCCGTCGCCGCGGATCCCGGCCAGCGCGCGTACCTCGGGCGCTTCGAATCGGCGGCCGATTCCCTGCCCGCGCCGCCGGTTCGTGCCGTGCTGACGGACATCGGCTTCGATCCGGGACCGGCCCCGGTTGCCTCGAAGCGTTGATCCCGGCGCCACGCCGATGCTACCGTCGTCGATCGTGCAACCATCCGTCCGCTCCGCGTTCCAGGCCGAAGGGCTCGTGCCGGAGGCGCTCCTGGGCCGCGGCGGCTCCGGGGAGGTCTGGCGGGCGCGGCGCCGGGGGACCGGCGAGCGCATCGCGGTCAAGACCTGCCTCGGGGACGCCGCGGCCGAGTTGGCCTTCCGCCGCGAGTTCGCGCACCACGAGCGCCTTGGCCTGCACCCGGGCCACCCGCACGTCATGCCCGTGGCGAACCTCCGCCGCGGCACGGACGGGCTTCTCCGCTACGACATGCCGTGGATCGACGCGGTCCCGCTCCCGGAAGTCCGCGCCCGCGGCGGCGACGCCGCGCTCGCCCTGGTCGTGCTCGGCGTGGCGTCGGCGCTGGAGCACGCCCACGCGCACGACATCATCCACGGCGACCTGAAGCCGCAGAACATCCTCGTGGCGATGTCCGCCCGCGGCGACGTGGAGCGCGTGCTCCTCGCGGACTTCGGCGACGCTCGACGGGTCGGCGAGCGCGACGGGCGCGTCACCGGGACACCGGCCTACTGGTCACCCGAGCAGTTGAACGGGTGGCCGGCGGACCTGCGCGCCGACTTCTGGGCGCTGGGGGTCACGATCTTCGGGACCCTCGCGGGGCGTCCGCCGTTCGGCGACTCCGATCTGCACGAGATCCTGGCGAACCTGCGTGCGGTTCCGCCGCGGCTGCGCGAGGCCTGCCCGGCGTGCGATCCGCGGTGGGCGGACCTCGTGGACGCGCTGCTGCAGCGTGCCCCCTGGCTCCGCCCGCCGACGGCCCGCGAGATCATGCGCCGGGTCGCGCCGTTGGCCGGGCGCGAGCCGCCGGAGGAGGCGGCGTCGCGGCCCCCGCGGCCCGCGCTCGATCCGGTCGGTCTCGAGGACTTCCTGGCCTCCGCGAGGGACGACGGGCGGGCCGGGCGCGTGACGCTCGTCACCGGTCCGCCCGGAACCGGCAAGTCGCGGTTCCTGCAGGAGCTCGCGCGCCGGATGCAGCAGGACGGCGTGGCCGCCGTGTCCTCCGACGCGCGGGAGGCCCCCGACATGCCGCTTGCCGTGGTGCGCCGGGTCCGGCACGCGGGCACGGTCGTGGATCTCGGAGACGGCTCCCACCCGTCGGCATCGCTCACGGACCCGGATCCCGCAACGACGCGATCCTTCTTCCTGGCGTCACTGGTCGAGCGACTCCTCGGGGAGCCGGGCTCGGCCCGGCGCGAAGGCCTGTTCCTCGTGGACTCGCTGGAGCGCGCGGACGCGGACAGCGTGGAGATCGTGGAGCGGCTGGCGCGCCGGATCGCGGGGACGCGCGCGCGCGTCTTCGTGGCGGTGGATGCCGCGGCGGAGTCCGTCCTGGCACGCCTCGCGCCCGCGTGCGCGCCGGCCATCCGGCTCCAGCCGTTCGGCGAGGAGGAGATGGCGCTTCTGGTCGCGCAGCATCTGGACTCGCCCGGCGGGGCGCCGCTGGACCGGGTGCCGCTCGTGGCGCTGTCGCACTGGCTGGTGCGCGAGGTCGGCGGACTGCCCGGCCTCGTGCACGGCGCCCTCGTGCATCTGTTCGAGAAGGGGGTCCTGCACCGGAACGGGCCGGCGTGGACCCTGGATCCGAAGGCGCTCGACGGGATCCACCTCCATGCGGCGTCCGGAGACGTGTCGACCGTGCTGCGGCGCTGGACGGGCGGGCGCCGGTCCCTGCTGGAGCGCGCCGCCCTGCTCGGCGAGGATGGCCGGGATTTCGATCCGTCGTTGCTCTCCCTGGGGAAGAACGGCGCCGAGGATCCCGTCGCGTTCCTCGGCGACGCCTGTCGCGACGGACTCCTCGTCCGGACGCCGGCCAGTCCCCCGCACTTCCGGTTCCTGCGCCCGCAACTCGCGCGCGCCGTCGCCGACCGTGTCGCCCCCACGGCCCGCAGGAAGTGGCACGCCCGGATCGTCACGGAGCTGACCACGCGACCGGTCGCCGCCCCGGCGCAGGTGCTCGCGTATCACCTCGAGCGGTCCGGCAAGCCGGCCCAAGCCGCCGCGACGCTGGCGGCGGCGGCCGCCGCCGCCGCGGACGCGGGGGCCCACGTGGAGGCCGACCGGTTGTGGCGCGCGGCATACGCGCTGCTCGGGCGCCGGGGCACGCGCTCGCTCGTGCCCTTCGCGCTGGCATGGCTGCAGTCGCGGGAGGTGACGGGCCGGTACGGTGATCTCGTCGACCTCGCCCGTGAGCTGATCGAGGGCCTTCCGCGGCTCGGACGCCGGTCGTC
This sequence comes from uncultured Gemmatimonadota bacterium, assembly GCA_964571855.1. Classification (GTDB taxonomy): domain Bacteria; phylum ARS69; class ARS69; order ARS69; family ARS69; genus CAYYFX01. The sequence goes on along the minus strand of CAZNDO010000025.1, from coordinate 26,125 downwards.
GACGGAGCGCATCCGGGTCCACGTGCTCCTGGCCCGCGGGCTCCGGCTCACCGCGCGTGCGGAAGAGGCGATCGAGGTGCTCGAGGAGGTCCTGCGAACGGAGTCGCTGGCCGCGGACCCGGCCTTCGCCGTGCTGGCGGGGCGCGAGCTGGGACAGGCCGAGACGCAGCTGGGGCGGTGGGACCGGGCGCGCGAGGCGCTCCTGCGGGCCCGGAGCATCGCCGTCGAGGCCGGGCTCGGCGCCCTCGCGGGCTCCGCGGAGATCGCGCTCGGCGCGGTCGAGTGGCACTGCGCGGACTTCGAGTCGGCGCTGGAGTGGCTCCGTTCCGCGGAGAGCCGCTGCGCGGCCGCCGGTGCGCGTGACCTCATCCCCTCCGCCTGGGGACACCGGGCCGTGTGCCACTGGTACCTCGCGGAGACGGACCTCGCCGCCACGCTGCATCGCCGCGCCGCCGAGGAGTACCTGAGACGCCACCGGTACGCGGAGTGCGCCCGTTCCCTGCGGAACCTGGCGCACGTGCTCACGGAGCTGGGTCGCTTCGAGGAGGCGGGCGATGCGCTCGACCGCTCGGATGCGATCTGCCGCGCGGACCGCGATCCGCGGCAGCGGTCCTTCTACGAGTACGGCCGCGCGCGGCTCGCCTTGCATCGGGGGAGGCTCGAGGAGGCCACGCGCCGCGCGGAGTCGGCGTGCGACCTCGCTCGCGAGAGCGGGGACACGCAGGTGATGATCTCCCACGGCTGCCTGAAGGCGCTGGTGGAGCTGGAGGCGGGGCGGCACGACGACGCCGAGGCGACGGCGACCCGCGCCCTCCTCGACGCGGAGAAGCACGGGGACCACTGGGGCGTGGCGAAGTGCCTGTTCCTGATCGGTTCCGCGCAGCACCGGCAGGGTCGCCTCGCCGAGGCGCTGGCCGCGCTGGACCGGGCGGCGCGCGTCGCGGCCGACAAGAGGCAACCCGTGGCGGGCTTCCGGGTGGAGCTGGCGCGGGCCGCGGCGCGAGCCGCCGCCGGGGATCACGACGGCGCGCGCGCGTCGCTGGCGGCGGCATCACGCCTGCAGGCGCGCGCCGGCTCCGCCTTCTGGGACGGGCTCGTGCATCGGACGTCGGCCGACGTGATGCTGGCCGCCGGGCGCCCGGAGGAGGCGCGCGACGCGCTGGCGCGCGCCTACGAGATCTTCGCGGGGCTGCAGGCCGAACGGTGGCGCGGCGACACGCTGTTCGCGCAGAGCCGCGTGTGGGCGCGGCTGGGGCGCGGCGACGCCGCGCGCTCCGCGCACGAGACCGGGCGCGTGCTGTACCGCGGGCTGGGCCTCGCGCCCCCGCCGCCCGCGCGCGGCGTGGCGGAAGGGCACGTCGCCGGCGAGGCGGCGACCCGGCTGTTCGCGGACGCTGCCTCGATGCTGCGTCGCTTCCTGGCCCCGGGAAGCCTGGACCAGGTCCTGGACCGGATCGTCGACGCCGTCAACGCGCACCTCGGCACCGAGCGCGTGCTCATCGCGCTCCTCGACCTTCGCACCGGAAGGCTGCAGGCGCGGGCGGCCCGCCTGATGGACCCGCAGTCCAGCAAGGACGCGATGGCGATCAGCTGGTCCACCGTCGAGGCCGCGCGGACGCGTGGCGAGCCGATCGTGAGCAACGATGCGCTGGAGGACTCGCGGCTCAACGCGAAGGAGAGCGTGCGCGCCCTGCGCATCCGCTCCCTCGCCGCGATCCCGCTGCAGGCGGGCGGGGAGACCATCGGCGCGCTGTACGCCGATCACCGCTCGCTGCCGGGCCTCTTCGGACCGGAGACCGTGGCGGTCCTGCGGTTCCTGGCGGAACTGGCCACCGTGTGCATCCGCGTCGCCGGGCGGCTAGAGGTCCAGGAACGGGGGATCCGCCACCTCCGCGCCGAGGTCGAAGGGCAGGACGTGGTCCTTCCGGACGATCTGGCCGGGGTGACGGTGATCGGCAGCAGCCCCCGGATGCGGGCGCTGCTGCGCCGGGGCAAGCAGGCGGCGAAGGCCGGCCGCACGATCCTGCTCACCGGCCCCACCGGGTGCGGGAAGGACCACTTCGCGCGCATCCTGCACGGCATCTCGGGACTCGAGGGCGGACTGCACCCCGTGATCCTGACCGGCGTCACCGGGTCGCTCTTCCTCGCGGAGATCTTCGGCGTGGAGAAGGGAGCGGCCACGGACGTCGCGGCGCGGGCGGGACGCGCCGAGCGCGCCCAGGGCGGGACCCTCTTCCTCAACGAGGTCGGGGACCTCTCCCCCGAGCTGCAGGCGACGCTGCTGGACTTCCTGGACCGCCGCGTCTTCCAGCGCGTCGGGTCCGCGGAGGACGTGAAGTTCGTCGGTCTCGTGGTCCTTGCCACGAACGCGGATCTCGAGGCGAAGGTCGCCGACGGATCGTTCCGCGCGGACCTGTACTACCGGATCACGGGGGTCACGCTCCGGATCCCTTCGCTCGAGGATCGCATCCAGGATCTCCCAGAGCTCGCGGCAGCGTTCCTTCGCGTGCGCGCCGCGGAACACGGCCACCCGGGCTGGGTCCTCTCCGCGGACGCGCTGGAGTACCTCCGGAACCGGCGGTGGCCCGGCAACATCCGCGAGTTGTTCAGCGTGCTGGATATCGGCGTGGATGCCGTTCTCGCCGACGGCTCGCGCGTGATCCTCCGCGAACATCTAGACCCCGATCCGGCGTCGGTGGCGGATGCGGCCGGCGCGCCGCCGCCGGTACCGCCACCCTCGCTGCCCACCGCGGAGGAGGCGGAGATCCGGCTCATCGAGTGGGCCCTCGCCGAGACCGGCGGCAACGTGACCAAGGCCGCGCAACGCCTCGGGTGGACGGAGACGAAGTTGCGGCGGCGGCTGGAGAAGTACGGTCTGTGGCACCTGGCGACCGGACGCAAGGGCAGGAACCGCCGGCCGCGGCGACCCGGAAACGACGGCGCGCGGGATGACCCCGCGGTCGGGTCCGGGAGGAACCGCGGGGAAGCCGGGAAGAACCGGCAGACCGCGAAGAGGACGCCGCGCTAGTCCCCCGCCGGACATGGTGTCCCGCGGCCCGACGTCCCGTCGCTCAGTGCGCGACCGGCCACCGGAGCAGCGGCGGCCAGCCGCGGATCTCCGCCTCCGTCTCCTCCCGCAGGTTCCGGATGGCGTACTCGTCCAGCCCCAGGTGATCGAGGGCATTCCGGTACTCCTCCTCGGGACCGCCGCCGTACCACCAGCCCCAGTCGGGCGACATGACGACGTCCGCCACGCACACGATGCTCGCCAGCGCGCGCTCGCCGGGGTGCGCCTTCGCGGGCTCGTGGTGCCGCAGGACCGCGCTCGGACACCGCAACGGGAGCCGCCAGCGCTCCGCCAGCATGCCGCCGAGCGTGCCGTGGGACACGTCCAGGATCCTCCCGGGATCCTCCTCCGCCTCCGCCCCCTCGACGCCCACGCCGCCCCAGAGGAGCTGCGGCGCCAACCGATCCACGGCGAGGATCCCCGCGTCATGCAGCAGTCCGGCGGCCCAGCAGGACAGCGCCGGCACCGGGATGAAGCGCGCGAGCCGGCTCGCCGCGACCGCCGTGCCGACGGAGTGCTGCCACCACAGCGTGCGATCCAGCGGCGACCCGGGACGCCCCCAGCGCAGCATCGCCGACCGGAAGAGCAGCGCGAGCACGAGACACCGCGTGGACTCCATTCCCCGGGACGTGATCGCGCGCCGGATCTCGTCCTCGGTGACCGCGAGGAACGCCGTGCCCCGGACCAGCTCCAAGAGGCCGGCGGCGAGCACCGGATCCCGCGCGATGACGCCGGCGCATCGCTCCAGGGCGTCCGGCTCGGAGTCGTCGATCGCGGCCAGGTCCGCCCAGATCTCGGGGGCCGCCGGCAACTCCCGAAGCACGGCGAGTGATCGCAGGGTGTCGGTGTCCGCTGGCATCGGCTGATCCTCCCGGGGGCCGACATCCAGCATCGGCATCGGCGGCGCCGCCTGTCCACCCGAATCGCCGCTCCCCGGTGTTTTCTTTCGCATACATTTCATTGCGCTCGCTTGTCCGCCGATACCGGCGGATCGCTCCGCCGTTTCCGGCGGATGCGCCAGCACGTTGTCCGGCCGCACGTTGCCCCCTCGCGCGACCGCGCCGGACGGATCCGATCCGCCGGTAACGACGGATCGGATCGGCGCGGGCGCGGCCTGATCCGCCGCCCGCGATGGACGAACGCATTCCGCCGGAAGCATTTGCAACGAGCATGCGCGGGCCACGCGCGCGGGCACGCGGCTTGCCATGGACCGCTTCGTTGCCGGCCGCCCGGCCGGCGGCATTCCCCCAGAACGAAGCGAGTGAACGATGATCCGCACGCTGGCGAAGTTCGCGTCGACGGTCCTGCTCGGCACCTGCCTCCTCGTCACCCCTGCCCTCGCGGACGACCCCCCGCCGAACGACGGCGGCCAGGACCCGCCGCAGCACCCGGCCATCGTGCAGTCGCCCGTGTCCGTCCCCGAACCGCTCGTCGACGCGTGGTCGCTCTTCCTGCGGATGACGGTCCTCTAGCCTCGGGGGATCCCGCACGGACGGGAACGGGGGCGGTCCTTCCGGACCGCCCCCGCCTCTCCTCCCGCGGCGTGCGCTTCGCGGTTACCGCAGCATGAGCAGCTTGCGGTCGGCCTGCCGGCCCGCCGCCTGCAACCGGTAGAAGTACACCCCCGACGCCGCGGCGCGGCCGCCGTCGTCGGCGCCGTCCCACGTCACCTCGTGGCGCCCGGCGGAGCGCGCGCCCTGCACGAGCGTCCGCACGAGGCGTCCCTGCACGTCGTAGACCCGCAGGTCCACGTCACCCGGCTCGGGGAGGGCGAACGCGATCGCCGTGGCGCGCGTGAACGGGTTCGGGAAGTTCTGTCCCAGCGCGAAGGCGAGCGGCCCCGTCCCCTGCGGCGCATCCGACGCGCCGCCGTTCACCTGGACGGGCAGGGCCGTGGCCGGTCCCCAGTTCCCGGCGGAGTCCCGGCCGCGCACCCAGATCGTGGTGGCGCCGCCGGGCAGCGAGGCGGTCGCGAGATTGGCCGTCACCGCGGCCTCCACCCCGCCGAACGTCCCGGACATCGCCGTGCCCGTGCCCGGCGCCGCCGCGGTCGGCCCCGCGCTCCACTCCGCCGCCACCACCGTGCTTCCGCCGGTGAGCGCGTCGGAGATCGCCGCCACGAGCACGGCGGGATCGGGCTTCGCGATCGGGTTCGGCGCGACGCCCGGCGTGCCCGCCAGGACCACCGGCCCGCGCGTCTCGTTGCCCGGCACGGCGATCGTGAAGTTCGCGTTCGACGCGTCCTGGCCCGCGAGCACCGGCGTCCCGGTATCCGTGACCACGGCCCGCACGCGGTACGTGGAGGCGGTGGGCAGCGCGGACACGTTCCACGTGTACGGCGAGGTGCCCGGCGACGCCGTGATCAGGTTCCACGACATGCCGCCGTCGTCGGAGTACTCCAGCCGCACGGTCCCGAGGCTCCGGCCCGCCCCGCTGTCCGTGGCCGCCGTCCACGAGATCTGGGTACTGCCCGTGGTGATCGTCTCGCCGCCGTTCGGCGCCACGATGACCGCATCCGGGTGGTCCCCGCCGATCAGCCACTGGATCGTCTCGTCCAGCACGGCCGCCCGCGTGGCGTCACCCTCCACGGCGGCGTTCAGCTGCAGCCACTCGAAGAACATGGCCACGGTCCGCGTGGGGGTCCCGCCCCACACGCCGACGCCCGGCGTGCCCAGAGGTCCCCCGCTCTGCCAGCGCACGGCGATGTCGTCGACCGTGGTGTCCGAGTCGCGCCAGACGTACGCGGCCGTCCCGGAGCCGTCCAGCTTGTCCACCTCGTCGCCGGCGCCGCCGCTGCGGAACGGCGTGTACGGGATCCCGCCGATCCAGGCGTTGCTGATGGGATCCCCCGAGACGCCCCGGACGGTGGCCCAGGTGGCCGGATCCTGCTGCCACTGCGCGTGCATCGTGTTCTGGAACCACGCCGCCCGGGCCGCGTTGTAGAACCCGGACGAACCGTCGCCGAACGTCCACGCGATGTCGTGCGACACGAACGCGATGCGCCCGCCGCCGTCGTGGTACGCGGTGATGGAGTCCCGCGGATCGCGCTCGAAGGCCGGGTACTGCTCCCAGCCGGCCTGCCACCACACGGCCTTGTACGCGCGCATCCCGGCGTTCGAGTCCCCGACCAGCGGGTCGTCCGCCTGCTCCTTGCGCCACTCGTCGAACGTCCAGCCGGTGGCGGCGAGCGCGTCCCCGTACCGGTGCGTGTTCAGCGTGGTGTTCGGGTCGGCGTTCACCAGCAGCACGTCCGCGCGCCGCCCGGTGGTGAACCGGTAGTGCATCCCGCCGAAGTCGTCCCGAACGAGGTTCCCCTCGTGATCCCGGGACAGCACGTCGAAGAAGTACGTGGTCTCCGGGGCCAGCCCCTCCACGACGTGGGCGTGGGCGGTGGCGAGGGAGTAGTCCCGCGTGGACAGCGTCCCGAGAGCGCCGGTCGTGCCGAACTCGATCTGCGAGTCCGCCAGCGTGTTCGTGGTCCACGTGATCACCGCGGACACGCCGGCCGGCTGCGCCGCCACGTCCGTGATCTCCGGGTCGTCCGCGTCCACCACGGCGGTGGCCGTGGCCACGTGCGACGGACTGGCGTCCGTGTACGTGATCGTGACCGGGTCCCCGTGCGCGACCGACAGGAGGCCGTCCCCGCCCGAGGCCGCGACCAGGGTCAGCGGCATCGAGCCCTCGTACACGCCGTTGGCGCCGGCGATGACCAGGGTCTCCCCGCCCGGCTCGGACGGGGAGGTGAACGTCACGGACACCGTGGCGCCGCCGTCCGCGTCCTCGACGCGCACGCCGATGCTCTCGGTGGGGGCGTACGCGCCCGCGTCGGCGAAGAGCACGCCGGTGCTCCCGCCCACGCCGCCCGTGACGACGAGCGCGAAGGGCTGCGGGCCGAACGGCACGTTCGCGCCCTCGACGCGGATGACGTAGGTCCCCGCCACCGGGGACGTCCGCAGGAAGTTCTCCTCCACGTTCAGCGCGTCCGCGCTCCCGCCGGTCGTGGACTGGCCGCCGGACCACACGTTGCCGCGGTACGTGGTGGCGCCCTCCTCCACCACGAGGTCCAGGTCGTTCACGAGGTTCGTGCCCGCCGTGGGCGTGGACGGCGGATCGGTCCAGACCAGCGTGATCTCCAGCGGCTGCCCCGCGTCGGTCACGTCGACCGAGTACTCCCGGACCTCGCCGGTGGCCACGCCGTCGGACTCGTCCAGCACGACCGTCCGCCGCGCGTCCCCCGGGAAGAACAGCACGTTGTCCAGCAGGATGCGGCCCCACCCGATGTTGTTGTCCGGGATGGTGAACGCCGCGAAATCGTCCACGGCGGAGTTGACCATCATCGCGCGCAGCAGCGCCGCCGACGGCGTGATGGCGTTCCCCCCCACCGGCGCGCCCGTCGGGTACCAGCCGTCGGTGAAGTACTGGCGCACGAGGGTGGCCGAGCCCGCGAGGTTCGGCGACGCCATGGACGTCCCGGACAGCGTGGCGGTCCCGGTGTCGCTGGCGCCCGACGCCGACACCACGCTCTGTCCCGGCGAGCACACGGTGGGCTTCCGGCGCCCGTCGTCCGTCGGGCCGCGGCTCGTGGAGCTGTAGATGTTCACCGCGGAGGCGCCGTTCTGCGTGCCGCCCGACGACAGGATGTTCTTCGCCGCGGCCGGCGACCCCACCGTGTTCACGCCGCCCGCGTTCCCGTTCGAGAAGGAGATGAGGAAGTCCGGGTGCTCGTGCGCGAACTGGTCGGTGGTCATGCAGGTGAGCGTGTACGCGCCGCCCGTGTTCGAGCCCCAGCTGTTCGAGCTGACGCGCGCCGCGCCGCCGGCGTTGCCGTCGTACGCGGGCTGGAAGTACTCGTTCAGGTCGCCCGGCGAGATGATCGTGTTGTCCGAGCCGCCGCCGTCCAGGAAGTAGATCCTCGCCCCCTTCGCGATGCCGTCCCGCGTGCTCGTGCCGAGCCCGGCGTCGTTCCCGGCGAAGGTGCCGGACGTGTGCGTGCCGTGGTACGAGGCGCCCGAGGCGTCGCCGAAGAGGATGTCCGTGCTGGCCGGGTGCGCGCTGACGTACGCGATGATCTTGCGGTGCGTGGGGTAGTCGCCGAAGGCGGCGATGGACACCGCGGGATCGCGGAACATGTCGTGCGTGGTGCGGATGCCGCTGTCGCCGAGCATCACGACCTGGCCGGTGCCGTCGATGCCCTGGTCCCAGATCTTCCGGTTGTTGGAGATCATGGTCTGGTCGACCCACTGCACCTGGTCGTTCCCCACCGTGAAGACCTCGCGCGGCTCGATCCACTGCACGTCCGGGTGGGATGCGAGCTCGGTCATGCGCGCGGCGTCCAGCTCCAGCCGGATGATCCGGTTCACACGCGAGGACGTGTCCTCCACGCGACCGCCGAGACGCGCGACCTCTCCGGAGACGGCGGCGAGGTCGCCGTCCGGGAAGAGCAGGAGCTGGTAGCGCGCCGTCCCGGAGCGCAGCGCCATCGCCGGCTGCGCGGAGATGCGGTACGCGGGATGGAACGGCCCCGTCCAGCGGACGAACGGCAGCCGGGCGACCGCGTCGCGCCCCGCCGAGTCGGCGCGCACGAGGAACGCGTACTCCGGCAGGTACGCCACGACCGCCGCGCCCGCGGCCTCGATGCGCGCGGCGAAGTCCGCGCCCACCGGCGCTTCGACCTGCACGATCCAGGACGCCCGCTCGCCGGGCGCCGGAGCCGTCGACCGCAGGGCGGCCGGCACGCCCGGCTCGCCGAGGCGGGTGTCGAACTCGATCCCGTTGGAGAGTCGGATGATCGTCTCGGCGCGCTTCGACGCGGGGGCCGCGCGGAAGCGCGCGCGCTCCTCGAGCCGTGGCGCGGCGGCGGCCGGATTCGCCGCGGGCGCCGGATCCACGACGGGCGCAGCCCCGCGACGGGCGGCCGCGGCGGCGGAGATCGTTCCGGGATCGAGAGCGAGGGTGAGTGCCAAGACGGCAAGAACGGTTCCGCGGAAGCGAATCATCGGGGCACCTGGGCTGAGGGGAAAGGCGCAGCCATCGAACGGCGCTCCGATGATATCAGCGCCGGGACGTCCGACTCAATGCGGATGGAGAGACAAGCGCTTGCGGGACCGCGGCTTCGACCGGCGGGCGGCGGTGGTCGTGGATCGACCGCCGGCGGGAGTCGCTACGGACGGACGGGGGCCGCGGGAATCTCCCCGCCGGTGCCGCGTCCGAACCAGCCGGAGGCCGGGCGCGCCGCGCCGCGCAGGAGGGCTGCGCAGTCCGGTGCGGTGATGGGCAGGATGCGCGGCGAAGGCTCGGCGCGCACGAGACGCGAGGGCGCCCACACGCACAGCGCATGGAACCCTGCGAGCACCGCGAGCATCAGGACGAGGTCGCGAAGTCCGGATCGCCGCATGGTCTGCCTCCGTTCGCCGAAGGATCGCCCCGCGGGGTCCATCGTAGGACCGCCTCCGCCGCCGGCGCGAGCGGTTCCGGGGCTCCAAGCCATACGTTTTACCAGTTTTACCAGGAAATCACAGCAGCGCCCGGGACTCGCCCCCGTCCACGGGCAGGGAGACCCCGTTGACGAACGAAGCCCGGGCGGAGCACAGGAACGCAACGGCGGCCGCGACCTCCTCGGGCCGGCCGAGTTCGCCGCGCGGGATGTTGGCCCGCCAGCGCGCGTACACGTCCGCTGCGCCCACACCACGCCGGGCCGCCGCGTCGTCGGCGAGCACGCGGAGCCGCTCCGTGTCCGTGTACCCGGGGCAGACGCAGTTCACGGTGATCCCCGCCGACGCCACACCCCGCGCGAGGCTCTTCGCCATCCCGTGCACCGCGGGGCGCAGCGTGTTGGAGAGGAACAGGCCTTCGCGGGGCTCGCGCGCGGCGATGGACGTGAGGAACACGATCCTCCCCCATCCCGCCGCCTTCAGGTGCGGGAGCCCCGCGCGCACGAGTCGCTGAGCGGAGCGCAGCGTGAGATCGATCGCGGCCGAGAAACGGTCCTCGTCCGCGTCCTCGAACTCGCCGCCCGGCGGCCCGCCCGCGTTGACCACCAGGATCTCCAGACCGGAGAGCGCCGACACCGCCTCGGCCACGAGCCGCTCCGGCTCCCCGGCCCGGCCCACGTCGCCGGCCAGGGCGACCACCGGCGGGCCCCCGCCGCCGTCGATGCGGGCCGCGGCGGCGCGCACCCGCTCGAGGTCGCGGGATGCGATGGCCACGTGCGCCCCTTCCCCGGCCAGGGCCCGCGCCGTCGCCCAGCCCAGGCCCGCGCTGGCGCCGGTGACCAGCGCGCGCCTCCCCGCGATGCCGAGATCCATGCGCCCCCCGATGCCCGCCGGTCGGCCGGGCCGCCGCGTCGTTCAGTACAGCTGGGCGTTCGCCCGCCACCGAGCCTGCTCGTCGGACACGATCGCGGTCAAGCGGCTGCGCAGCCGTTCGGCCAGCAGCACCTCGCTCTCGCCGTTCGCCGCGCCGTCCGCCGGGCCCAGGACCAGGCGCGGCCCGTCCCCCTCCGGCCGGATCAGCACGCCGTCCTCGACGGGGACCAGCTTCAGGTCCGACGGGCCGAGCTCGTGGTCGAGCACCCAGTCGGCGAACTCCACGGCGGTCTCCGCGCGCGTGGAGTCGTGTCCCGCGAGGAGCAGGATGCGCTCCTCCCGGTACGCGATCTCCGTGAGCGGCCGGTCCTCCCGCGTGAGCCGCCGCCACACCGGGCGCGGCGCGTCGACGACCAGCCGCCGCAGCACGGGGCCCAGCTCCGCCACGCGCCGCTCCGCCGCGCGCACGCGGTCGCGCGTGAACGGGTGCGTGCGGTAGATCCCCATCTCCTCCTCGATGAACTTCCCCGCGGAACTCCCGAGGCGCTCCATGAACGTGAGGAAGCCCACGGGGTTGTACTTCGTCCGCGTCAGGTAGCGGATGGCATCCGCGTCGGCCTCCTCCTCGGCGGCCACGCTTCCGCCCTGCAGCACCATGGCGGTGATGGTGTTCGCGGCGGTGCTCGCGAGGATCGCCGCCTCCGGCGAGCGGCCGATGATGAGCGCGGCGATGGTGGCGAGCTGCAGCAGGCCCAGCCCGCGCGGCGCGTTGCGCATCCGCTCGATCGCGTGCTGGTTCACGTTGTGCGCGATCTCGTGGGCGATGACGCCGGCCAGCTCGTCGTCCGACTGCACGTCGTCCAGCAGGCCGGTGGTCACGTACACCCATCCGCCCGGGAGCGTGAACGCGTTCACCAGCGGCGACGCGACGATGTGGGCCGAGTACTCGATGTCGGGACGCTCGGTGGCCGCCGCGATCCGGTCCAGCATGTCCTGCAGCTTCGCGAGGGTCTCCGCGTCCTCCACGAACTCCACGGACTTCGCGATGTCCTTGGCCGCCTCGGCTCCCAGCTCCACCTCCTTGGGCGTGCTGCCGGGCGGCAGGGCCCGCGCCGCGGGGGCGAGAGCGGGGCCGACGGCGAGGGCGAGCGCGCACGCCGCCGCGAGCCGCGTGCGGCGCCCCGACCGGGCGGCGGCGGGATCCCGGTGGTTCGCCAAGGGTTCTCCTCGAAGGCGGGGGCGCCGGTCGTCGCGGGTGCGGCCCCCGCTTTGCAAGCGCCGCGGGGGCGACTATCCTGGGACCCCCTCCGCCGCGCGGAAGTTCCCCCGCGGAGCCGCCCCGCGGAAACCGCCCCGTGACCAAGGAGCGTGACCTTGCGCCGCCCCGAGACGCTCGGCTCGTTGAAGTCATCCGGCTACCGGCCGCGATCCGTCAAGGACGAGTTGCGCGCCAACCTCCTCGCCGCCCTCCGGGAGCGGCGCCGGCTCTTCCCCGGCGTGCTGGGGTACGAGCAGACCGTGATCCCGCGGATCGTGAACGCCCTGCTCGCGCGGCACGACTTCCTGCTCCTCGGCCTGCGCGGCCAGGCCAAGTCCCGGATCCTGCGCGGCCTCGTGGACTTCCTGGACGAGGCCGTGCCGGCGGTGCGCGGCAGCGAGATGAACGACGACCCGCTCCGGCCCGTCAGCGCCCGGGCGAAGCGCCTGCTGGCCGAGGCGGGCGACGACGCGCCGATCGAGTGGATCGGCCGCGAGCGCCGCTTCGAGGAGAAGCTGGCCACGCCGGACGTCACCATGGCGGACCTGATCGGGGACATCGATCCGATCAAGGCCGCCACGGAGCGGCGCACGTACGCGGACCCCGAGATCATCCACTTCGGGATCATCCCCCGCATGAACCGCGGCGTCTTCGCGATCAACGAGCTGCCGGACCTGCAGCCGCGAATCCAGGTGGGGCTCCTGAACCTGATGCAGGAGAAGGACATCCAGATCCGCGGCTTCCCGGTCCGGCTCCCCCTGGACATCCTCATGGTGTACTCCGCGAACCCGGAGGACTACACGAACCGCGGGAACATCATCACGCCGCTCAAGGACCGCATCGGGTCGCAGATCCTCACGCACTACCCGCGCACGGTGGCGGAGGCCGTGGCCATCACCACGCAGGAGGCGTGGACGCGGCGGGACTCCGGCGTCGAGGTGATCGTGCCGGACCTGTTCCGCGAGATCATCGAGGAGACCGCCATCCAGGCGCGGCAGTCCGAGTTCGTGGACCAGAGCTCGGGCGTGAGCGTCCGGTTGACCATCACGTTCCTGGAGAACCTCGTGTCGAACCTGGAGCGCCGCGCGCTGGCCACCGGGGAGACGCGCGTGTACCCGCGCATCGTGGACCTGCGAACCGCCCTGTCCGCCGTGACCGGCAAGGTGGAGCTGGTGCACGAGGGCGAGGAGCAGGGCGCGGAGACGGTGGCGCGGCACGTGCTGGGCAAGGCCGTGCGCGAGGTGTTCCTCCGCACCTTCCCCGCCGTGCACGCGAAGTCCAGGCGGCGCCGGCCCTTCGCCGAGGGCGAGACCCCGGAGGCCACGCCGCCGGCCGCGCGCGTGTACGAGCCCATCGTGCACTGGTTCTCCGGCGGGCGGACGCTCGAGGTCTCGGACGACACGCCGTTCGCCGACCACCTGGCCGCGCTGCACGAGGTCACGGGCCTCGCCGAGTGCGCGAGGATCGCGTCCCCGCAGGGGGACGGCGAGCTGGCGGGCGTGATGGAGCTGATCCTGGACGGCCTGCACCAGTGCTCCATGCTCGCGAAGGAGGACACGGACACGCGCGCCGGCTACCGCGACATGATCGGCGCGATGTTCCGGCAGATGGAGGAGATCGAGTGAGGGTCCGCTACCGCGAGTGGGAGGACTGGATGACCCGCGAGGTCGCCACGATGCCCCAGCTGGAGCGGCTCTTCCGCTGGCTGGTGCTCGGCGCCGACGGCGACGTGGACGAGGCGCTCCGCCGCATGGAGGAGATGAACGCGCAGTACGGCTTCTTCGACGAGGGGATGTCCGCGGAGGAGTTCCGCGAGCGGATGCTGGAGAGCGGGCAGGTGCAGGAGGACGACGCCGGCGAGCTGCGCATGACCCGGCAGGGCGAGCGCTCGATCCGGAAGGACGCCCTGGACCGCATCTTCTCGCGCGTGCGCGCCGGGCGGCCCGGGGACCACCGCACGCCGCAGCCCGGGTCCCGCGGGGAGGCGCTGCCGGAGCTGCGCGAATGGCGCTTCGGCGACGCCCCCTTCGACATCGCGGTCAACGCCACGCTGGAGAACGCGCTCAGGCGCACCGGCATCGACGAGTTCGGCCTGAGCGAGGACGACGTGCGCGTGCACGAGCGCGAGCAGCTCGCCGGCTGCGCCACCGTGCTGCTGCTGGACATCAGCCACAGCATGATCCTGTACGGCGAGGACCGGATCACGCCGGCGAAGGACGTGGCGCTGGCCCTGCAGGAGCTGATCCGCACGCGCTACCCGAAGGACACGCTGGACGTGGCGGTCTTCGGCGACGAGGCGGCGGTCATCCCCGCGGACCGCATCCCGTACGTGCAGGTGGGGCCGTTCCACACGAACACGAAGGCGGCGCTGCGGCTGGCGCAGCGGATCCTGGCCGGGCGCAAGCACGCGAACAAGCAGGTGTTCCTGGTCACGGACGGCAAGCCGTCGTGCATCCACGAGAACGGCCGGCTGTACAAGAACTCCTTCGGGCTGGACGAGAAGATCGTGAACAAGACGCTGGACGAGGCCACCGTGTGCCGCCGCCGCGGCATCACGATCTCCACGTTCATGGTGGCGTCGGACCGGCACCTCGTGAACTTCGTGGAGCGGCTGACCGAGGTGAACCGCGGGCGCGCGTACTTCACCGGCCTCGACGACCTCGGGCGCTTCCTGTTCGTGGACTACGAGAGGAACCGGCGGCGGCGGACCTACTAGCGTCGCGTTCCGGAAATCGTGCGGACTTCGCGCGTCGTCCCCGGCTCAGCCGCCGATCCGGGACATCGTCCGGACCGGCTTGACGAAGTCCGCGTGGCCGATGCGGTGGCCGGGCTCCTTGCGCGCCACGGCCTCGCGGATCAGCCGCGCGATCCCGTCGTCGCCGGCGCCGCCGCGCAGCAGGGCGCGCACGTCGTGCTCCACCGTCGAGAAGAGGCACGTGCGCAGCTTCCCGTCGGCCGTGATGCGGATGCGGTTGCAGCGGTCGCAGAAGGGCTCCGTCACGCTGCCGATCAGGCCGATCTCGCCCGCGCCGTCGGTCCAGCGCCAGCGGGTCGCCGGGCCGGCGCCGTCGGGCTCGCCGGCGGGCTCCAGCGGGGCGATGCCGCGCAGGATGTCCAGGATCTCCGCGTTCGTCACCACGCGCTGCCGCGCCCACGCGTCGCCCATCCCGATCGGCATGTACTCGATGAAGCGCAGCACGAGCCCCTTCGCGCGCGCGAGGCGCGCCAGCGGCTCCACCTCGCCGAGGTTCCGGTCCCGCTCGATCACGGCGTTGACCTTGATGGGCGCGAACCCGTGGAAGGCCGCGGCCTCGAGCCCCTCCAGGACGGCGTCGAGCGAGTCGCGGCGGGTCATGCGGCGGAACACCTCGGGGTCCAGCGCGTCCAGGCTCACGTTCAGCCGGCGCAGTCCCGCCGCGCGCAGCGCCGCGGCGAGGCGCGCCAGACCGATGCCGTTCGTGGTCATGCCCACGTCCTCGATGCCGGGCACCGCCACGAGCCGCCGCACGAGCTCCGGGAGGTCCCGCCGCAGGAGCGGCTCCCCGCCGGTGAGGCGGAGCTTCCGGATCCCCAGCCCCGCCGCCACCCGCACGAACCGCTCGATCTCCTCGAACGAGAGGATCTCCGCGCGCGGCAGCCACTCCACCTCCTCCTGCGGGATGCAGTAGGAGCAGCGGAGGTTGCAGCGGTCCGTCACGGACACGCGCAGGTTCACGATGCGGCGCCCGAGGGAGTCGATCAGCATCCGGCGGTCCCCGCCGCGCGCGGCGCGCGGTCCCGCGGGCGCACCGCGAACCCGGGGGCCCACTCCGCGGCGCCGTCGGCGAAGTGCTCGCGCTTCCACACGGGGAGGACCTCCTTGATGCGGTCGATGAGGAACCGCGCCGCGCGGAAGGCCTCCTCGCGGTGCACGGCGGAGGCGGACACGATCACGCTGGCCTCCCCCACCTCCAGCACGCCCACGCGGTGCACCGCGGCGACCCGGTGCACGCCGGGATCGCGCAGGGCGTCGTGCGCCAGCGACTCCAGGGTCGCCGTCGCGAGCGGGAGCGCCGCCTCGTACTCGATCCGCACGACGTCCCGGCCCTCGTGCCGGTTCCGGACCGTGCCGACGAACACCGTCAGGCCGCCGGATGCCGGCGTGGCCACGAAACGCTCCAGCTCCCGGGAGTCCAGCGGGGCCGCGCCGACGCGCACGAGGATGCGGTCCACGCTCAGCCTCCGCTGACGGGCGGGATCACATGCAGTGCGCCCGCCGCACCGACCCGCGCGTCGTCCGCCACGTACTCCGCTTCCGTGGCGATGGCGCAGCTGTCCAGCAGCGCGGCCACCGCCGGGAGGACGCGGGCCAACGCGTCCTTCACGTCCCCGGCGCAGGCGTCCCCCGGAACGTCCACGGCACACTCGCGGGCGCCCGCGAGCTCGGCGGCGCGGGCGTGCAGGTGGATCAGGATTCTCGGCATGCGCGCTCTCCCGGGGACTTCCGAATATAGGGGCCCCCCGCGTCTCCCCACAAGCGGCGCACGTGTCCCCGGCCGGCCGCGCGCCTTGACCATCCCGGACCCCCTTCCTAGACTCCGGGGTCTTTCCCGGCAGCGCGGAACCCGGAGGATGCCGTGAGCGTCACCGTCGAGGTGGTGGTGGCCATGTCGCTCGACGGCCGCATCTCCACGCCGGATCGCCGCCCGTGGCGCTGGTCGGATCCCTTGGACCATGCCTGGCTGCTCTCGCGGATGGCGGACGCGGACGTCGTGGTGGTCGGCGGCGGGACCGTGCGCGCGGAGAACCCGTCCATCACGGTGCCCGCCGGGCACGCGCACCGTCGCGTCGCGGAAGGGCGCACGGCGCAGCCGGTACGTCTGGTGCTGTCGCCCAGCCTGTCCATCCCGCCGGATTGCCGCGCGGCCGGCCGATTGGACGCGCGTCTGGTCATCGCCGCCACGCGCGAGGCCATCACCGCGAAGGGCGCCGCGTTCGAGGGACGAGCCACCCTCGTGCCGCTGGGCGCGGACGGCGCGCTGCGCCCGGTGCTGGAGGCCGCGTGCGAGTTCGCCGACGGCGGGCGCACGGTCTGCCTCGGGGGCGGGCGCACGAACGCCCTGTTCCTGGAGCAGGATCTCGTGGACACCCTCTCGCTCACCGTCTCCTCGTTCGTGATCGGCGCGGCGTCGGCCCCCGGGCCGTTCGACGGCGGGGGTTGGCCGCCGGGACGCTTCCCGCGCTTCCGTCTCGAGGAGATGCGGCCTGCCGGCCGCGACGCCTTGCTCCTGTACGCGCGCGACCGCGACGCCGGCACCGTGAAACCCGGACCCGGTCTGGAGTAGCCCATGAAGCCGAACGTCATCGAGGTCGACGAGCGGACCTTCAAGAAGGAGGTCCTGGAGAAGTCCACGGAGGTCCCCGTGGTCGTGGACTTCTGGGCGGCGTGGTGCGGGCCGTGCCGGATGCTCGGCCCCGTGCTGGAGGAGCTCGCGGCCGAGGACGCCGGCAAGTGGATCCTCGCGAAGGTGGACGTGGACGCGAGCCCGAACCTCGCCGGCGCGTTCGGCGTGCAGGGGATCCCGCAGGTGATCGCGTTCGTCGGCGGCCGCCCGGTCCACGAGTTCACGGGCGCGCAGCCGAAGGAGGCGGTGCGGCACTTCCTCCGCGAGTTCGTCCCCGAGCAGGAGGCCGCGCCCGCCGAGACCGCCTTCGACCGCGCACGGCGCCACGCCCTGGCCGGCCGGATCATGGAGGCGAAGGCGGAGCTCATGGACCTGCCCGAGGGCACGGAACTCGGCGAGCTGGGCGAGGCCCTGGACGCGATGCTCGCGTGGACCCGCGAAGTGGACACGGCGGGAGGCGTGGATGCCGCGCGCTCCCGCGCCGCGGAGGATCCGGAGGCTGTCGCGAAGCGCTGGGAGCTGGGGAAGGCGCTCGCCGTGAGCGCGGACTTCGAGGGGGCTCTCGCGGAGTTCCTCGAGGTGGTCCGCGCCGATCGCGCGTTCGCCGATGACGGAGGACGCCGGGCGATGGTCACGCTCTTCCACGTGCTCGGCCCGGACCACGAGCTGACCCGCGGGTACCGCCCGCGACTGGCGCGCGAGATCTTCTGATCCTGCAGTCCCGCCACTCTCCTGCCGATGCAGGGGGATGGACGGGAATCCGGCCGCCCCGAGGGACGCGGCCGTCGATGCGCTCCGCGGTCTCGCCGTCGCTGCGATGGTCCTGGGCCACCTCGCCTCCCGGATCGTCGTGCCGGACGGATCGAGGTACGTGGAGGTCGCGGGCGGCATCGCCGCGCCGCTGTTCCTGACCATCGTCGGGATGATGGTTGCGCGGGCCATCCGGGTCCGCCGGCCGGCCGCGTACTTCCTGCGGCGCGGCGCGCTCGTGCTTGCCGCCGGCGTGCTCGTGGACGTGCTCGTCGTCGGGATCCGTCCCTTCACCTCCATGGACGTGCTGTACCTGATCGGCGTGGCGATCCCGGCCGCCTGGCTGCTGGGGACACGCTTGCCCCGCCCCGCCGTGCTGCCGCTCGCGCTCGCGATCATCTTCGCCGCGCCGATCCTCCAGGACCGCCTCGGGTACGCGGACTACCCCACGGAGATCCTCGCCGGCGGCCGGCTCGCCGAGGCGGTGGACGTTCCCGGCGTGGGCATCGTGCCGATCACGCACCGCACGGGGGTGCTGAACCACTGGATCGTGGACGGGTGGTTCCCGCTGTTCCCGTGGCTGGGGTTCGTGCTGCTCGGGGTCGTGCTCGGGGCGCGGCGCTGGGAGGTCGCCGCCCCGCGCCGCTTCGGGGCGCGCGACGCGCTCGTTCCCGGCCTCGTGCTGCTCGCGGCGGCGATCGCTTCGGGCTGGCTCGCGGACGAGTGGACGCCGTCGCCGCGGAACCGCTACGGCGGCGCCTTCATGCCGCCGCGGGCGGACTACCTCGCCGCGGCGCTGGGCGCGGTGCTGCTCGCGGGCTGGTGCGCGGATCGCCTCGCGGCCCGCGGACCCGCGCGCGCGCTGGCGGTGCTGGGGCGGCACGCGCTGCTCGCGTACGTGGCTCACGGTCCGCTGGTGCGCGTGGCGGCGCACGTCCTGGGACGTCGCGTCCCGCACGCCGCGTTCCTGGGCGTGGGCGCCGTCCTGCTCGCCGCGCTCCTCGGGGGCGCAATTGCCCTGGAGCGCGGACTCGGGGGCGGACGGCGACCGGCCACCGCGCCTCCGGCCACGGGATCCCCCGCGGCCGGGCGGCGGCGCTCCGAACCCTCCGCGCGGCGCGTGCTGCCCGGCCGGCCGGGCGCCCGGTCCGTCCACCGACATCGGGGCGATTGACACGGGAGTCGCGTCCCGCTCCCGTGCTAGCTTCGGCCCCGTTTCCAGCACGGAGGAGGGGTCATGGCCCGCACATGGAAACTGATCGCGCTCGTGACGGCGGTCCTCCTGCCCACCGGGGCGTCCCGCGCCGAGTGGCCGTCCGATCCGTCGCTCAACCTCGCCGTGGCCGACGGCGCCGGCGACCAGGCGCAGCCCAAGCTCTCGTTCGCCGGCGAGAGCGGAGTGTGGGTCGGCTGGTTCGACGGCCTCGCCAGCGGCTGGGACGTGCGCGTCCAGAAGCTCGTGAACGGCGACGAGATCCTCCCGCACGCGGGGCTCCTGGTCGCCGACCGCGGCTTCAGCTCCACCCAGGACTGGGGGCTCGACACGGATCGCGACGGCAACGCGCTCCTCGCGTTCCGCGACGACCGCCCGGGCACCGTGCAGATCACGGCCGCGAAGGCGACGGAGTCCGGGACGCTGCCGTGGGGCCCGGGCGGCGTGCAGGTCACCGCCACGACCGACTTCGTGGCGGCGCCGAAGGTTGCCGGCACCTCGGACGGCGGCGGCGTCGTGGCGTGGACGCAGGGGGCGTCGGTGAAGCTGCAGAAGCTGGACGAGGACGGCATCCCGCAGTGGTCGCCGGAGATCACGCTCACGCCGGGGGCGGGATCGTATTCCGTGAGCGACCTGCACGATGACGGCGCGAACGTGATCCTCTCGTTCGTGCACCAGACCGGCAGTTTCGGTTCGCCCCGCCATCTCCTCGCGCAGAAGTTCGATGCCGGCGGCGCCCCGCTCTGGGGCTCGTCCCCCGTGGCGGTGCTCGACGCGGGGTCGCTGCAGTTCGGCAACTTCCCGTCCTTCCGGCCCGACGGCGCCGGCGGCGCCGTGTTCTCGTGGTACGACGTGGCCGGCCCCGCCCTGCAGTGCTACGCGCAGCACGTGCTCGCGAACGGGACCGAGGCCTACGGGCACGGCGGCGTCGCCGTGTCCACGAACGCGACGCGCGTTCGGGTCTCGCCGCACGCCGACATCGACCCCGGCACCTCCGAGGTCTACGTGTTCTGGGAGGAGCAGAACACCCTGCAGTCGCAGTCCGGCGTGTACGGGCAGAAGCTGGACACGTCCGGAAACCGGCGGTGGGGCCCGGAGGGCGTGGCGGTGGTCCCGCTGTCCGCGGCCGACACGCCGCTCGTGCGCACGGCCGCCGGCGCCGGCTTCACGTTCGTCTTCTGGTCCGCCATCCCGTCGTTCGGGCAGGACCGGCTGTACGGCGCCCGCCTCGACGGGAGCGGCGCCGTGGACATCCCGGCGATCGACGTGGCGTCCACGCCGAGCGCGAAGTCGCGGCTCGTCGTGGCCACGTCGGGCCCGGCGACGGGAGTGCCCGGGCCGCGCGCCCTCCCGCCCTTCTCGCTGCTCGCATGGGGCGACGCGCGCGACGACGACGGCGACATCTACGTGCAGAACGTGAACGCGGACGGCTCGCTCGGCCCTCCACCCACGGCGGCGCCGGCAGCCGCCGGGGCTCCCGGAGTGTTCCTGGGGCGTCCGGCGCCCAACCCGTCGTCGTCTGCCGTGCGCTTCGCCCTGGGGATCCCGCGCGGCCGCACCGCGGTCCTGCGGCTGCTCGACGCGGGCGGCCGGCTCGTGCGGCGACACACCGCGCCGGGCGGAGCGACGGAGTGGACCTGGGACGGCCGCGACGACCTGGGCCGGAGGGCGGCTTCGGGCGTCTACTTCCTGGAGCTGCGCGCGGAGGGACGGGTGGAGACCCGTCGCCTGGTGCGCGTGCGGTAGTCCGGGGAGTCCGCGTCCGCGGGCAGCCAGCCGAAGCGCCGCAGGTCGATCCGCCCGTGGTCGAAGCGGACGCCTTCGCGCGCGAGCCGCGCGGTCTGCTCCGCGGCGCCCGCCGCCCCCAGGCTCGGGCGGCCCTGTGAGTTCACCACGCGGTGCCAGGGCACGCGATCCGCCGGCGTCAGCGCCGCCATGGCGAACCCCACCGCGCGCGGCGTGGTCCCGACGATCCGCGCGAGCTGCCCGTAGGTGGCCACCTTGCCGCGCGGGATCTGCCGGGCAAGCGCGTGGACGCGGGCGAACGTGCCGTGGCGTTCGCCCGCGTCCGGCGCGGGGAGGCTACCGGATCTCCTTCGCATCCACGCCCATCTTCTTCGCCATGTCGCGCAGGATCTTCCGCCCGATGACGATGCGCTGCACCTGGCTCGTTCCCTCGTAGATCTGGCAGACCTTCACGTCCCGCATGAGCTTCTCCACCGGATACTCCCGCGAGTAGCCGTACCCGCCGAAGATCTGCACCGCGTCCGTCGTGATGCGCATGGCGTTGTCCGCGGTGAACAGCTTCGCCACCGCGACCTCCATGTTGTTGTCCTGGCCGTGGTCCACGAGCCACGCGCAGTACCACGTGAGCAGCCGGCCGGCCAGGATGTCGCGCTGCATGTCCGCGAGCATGATCTGCACGGCCTGGTGGTTGCCGATGAACGTGTTGAAGGTCTTCCGCTCCAGCGAGTACCGGAGGCTGTGGTCCAGCGCGTTCTGGCACACGCCCACCGCGCCGGCCGCGATGGCCGGGCGCGTGCGCTGGAACGTCTGCATGGCGAGGTAGAAGCCGGTGCCCTCCTCGCCCAGCCGGCAGTCCGCGGGGATCTCCGCATCGTCCAGGTTGATATCGCACGTGTAGGACGCACGCTGGCCCATCATGTCTTCCTTCTTGCCCAGCGACACGCCCGGGTGGTCCTTCTCCACCACGAAGGCCGAGATGCCCTTGTGCGCCTTCGCGGGGTCCGTGGCCGCGAAGACCACGAACCAGTCGGACACGCCGGCGCCGGTGATCCAGCGCTTGACGCCGTTCAGGATGTACTTGTCGCCCTTGCGCACGGCCGTGGTCTTCAGCGCGCCGGGATCGCTGCCCACCTCGGGCTCCGTGAGCGCGTACGCGCAGTGCATGTAGCGCTCCGTCAGGCCGCCCAGGTACTTCTTCTTCTGTTCCTCGGTGCCGGCCAGCTTCACGGGGACGATGCCGAGGTTGTTCGCCATGATGGCCAGCGAGATGCCCATGCAACCGTGGGCCAGCTCCTCCGCGATCAGGCACTCCTCCAGGCAGCCGAGCGCGAGCCCGCCGTACTCCTCGGGCACGATGCAGTTCATCAGGCCCACTTCCCACGCCTTCTTCGCGATCTCGGTGGGGAACTTGCCCTCGTGGTCGTAGTGCTCCGCGACGGTGGGCGTGATCTCCTTGTCCGCGAAGTCCCGCGCGAGCTTCCGGATCTCCTCCTGCTCCGCCGAGAGGTGGAAGCCGAGGCCTGCGGTGGCGCGAGGGGCGGTGGTGGTGGACATGGCCTTCTCCGCCGCGCGGGATCGCGCGAAGTCTTTGGGGAATAGTCAGTTGCGTTGTGGCCGGATCGCAGCAAGATACCGACCGCGCGGAAGGGGTGTCAAGGACGCCCGGGTTGCGGCAACCGCTCGAGCCGGCCCGACGCCCCGGGGGCCGGGACGAGCAGGCGGAGCGTGCGCCGCGCCGGCGACGACAGCGCGGCCCCGGGCGCCGCCGCCGCGGGCAGCCAGGCGAGCCGCGCGCCGTCGGTGCCGTGCGGGGCGCGGCGCGTCGGCCGGCCCGCAGGCTCCGCCGCGAAGACCTCCGCCACGATCCGCCGGTACGTGACGGCGTGCCGGAACGTCCCCAGCCGCTCCCCCACGCGCACGGCGAACGGCAGCAGGGCCGACGCCTCCTCCACGCCGGCGCCCGCGTCGCCGTCCGCGCCGGTGAACGACCCCGGAAAATCCCACAACCCCGCGGAGAGCTCGCCGGTGCGCCGGCGGCGGAGGAGCAGCTCGTCGCCGCGGCGCACGACCAGCACGGCGCGGTGCACCGTGACGACCTCGCGCTTCGCCGGAAGCCGGGGCAGTTCGTGCGCGCGGCCGTCGCGGCGCGCGACGCAGAGGTCCCGGCACGGGCACTCCGCGCAGCGCGGCGCGCGCGGCAGGCACACGAGCGCCCCGAGCTCCATCTGCGCCTGGTTCACCGTCCCGGGGTCCCCCGCGGCCACGGCGCGTTCCGCCAGCGCCCACAGCATCCTCGCGGCCGCGGCCTTCGACACGTCGCCCTCCACGCCGAACACGCGCGCGAGCACGCGCGCCACGTTCCCGTCGACGATCGGGGCGCGCCGGCCGAGCGCGATCGACAGGATCGCGCCCGCGGTGTAGCGGCCGACGCCGGGCAGGCTGCGCACGTCCGCGGGGTCCGAGGGGAACCGCCCTCCGAAGCGGTCCACGACCTCCCGCGCGCCCGCGTGCAGCATCCGCGCGCGGCGGTAATAGCCGAGCCCGCTCCACGCCTCGAGCACGTCGTCCAGCGGCGCGGCGGCCAGCGCCTGCACGGTGGGGAAGCGCCGCAGGAAGCGCTCGAAGAACGGGATCACCGCGTCCACGCGCGTCTGCTGCAGCATGATCTCCGAGACCCACACGCGATACGCCCCGCCCTCCCGGCGCCACGGCAGGTCCCGCGCGGCGCGGCCATACCAGGCCAGGAGCGCATCGCGGTACGCGGCGACGTCGGGCTCACGGGAGGCGCGGGCGGCGGTCATCCGCGGGATACTACCGCCTCCCCGATCCCGGCTCTTCCCGGTATGATGCCCACCCACGTCCCACGGGGAGGCAACCGACCGTGTCCAGCACTTCCCTGCCCCGCGCCCCCGAGCCGCAACCCCTTGCTCCCGATGAGCTTCGCTGGATCTGCGATCCGGCGACCCTGCCGTTCGCCTCCACCGCGGAGCTCTCGCCGAACCGCCAGATCATCGGGCAGAGCCGCGCGCTGGAGGCCATCGCGCTGGGGCTCGAGATGGACGCGCCCGGCTACAACGTCTTCCTGACCGGCTTCGTGGGCACCGGGCGGAACACCACGATCCGCGCCGTCCTGCAGACCCTGGACCGGACCGCGGCGCCGCCGCCGGATCTCTGCTACGTGCACTGCTTCGCGAACGTGGACCAGCCCAGGGCGCTGTTCCTGCCGGCGGGGCTGGGGCGCGTCTTCGTGAAGGCCATGGCGGACTTCGTGCGCGCCCTGCAGCGGGAGCTGCCGCGCGTGTTCCAGGACGAGCCGTACCGCAAGCGCCGCGAGCGGATCGAGGAGCGGTTCCGCACCCGGCAGCGGGCGCTGATCCAGGAGTTCGAGACGAAGGTCGAGGCGGACGGCTTCTCGCTCGTGCAGGTCCAGATGGGCGCGATGGCCGGGCCGCAGGTGGTCCCCGTGGTGGACGGCGAGCCGCGCTTCCTGCCGGATCTCGACGAGGCCGTGAAGGAGGGCAAGCTCGAGGCGGCGAAGCTGGAGGAGCTGCGGAAGAAGCACCGCGAGTACACCGAGGAGCTGCAGGACGTGGTGCGGGACGCCATCCGCATCGAGACCGAGATGCGCTCGCGCGTCTCCGACCACGACGTGGACTCCGCGCGCCCCACGGTGAAGGGCTGCGCGGAGCTCGTGCGCGAGAAGCTGAAGGACCAGGCGGCGGCGCTCGCGTGGCTGGACGAGGTGGAGGCGCACGCGCTGGCGCACCTCGCGGACTTCGCCCCGCGCGAGGAGCCGGCGGACGAGGAGGCCGCGGAGCCGCACCGCAACCCGCTGGCCGTCTACGCCGTGAACCTGCTGGTGGACAACGCGGACACGAAGGGCGCGCCGGTGGTCGTGGAGTACTCGCCCACACTCCCGCAGCTCTTCGGCCTGCTGGAGCGGAGCTTCGCCGCGGGCGCCGAGTCCGCGGTGGACCACACGAAGATCAAGGCCGGCAGCATGCACCGCGCGAACGGCGGATACCTCGTGCTGAACGGGACGGACCTGTTCGCCGAGCCGCTCGTGGTCTGGAACACGATCAAGCGCACGCTGCGGACGGAGCGCCTGGAGATCCCGGGACACGAGATCTCGTCGATGCTGGGTCCGCCGGCGTTGAAGCCGGAGTCCGTGCCCATCCGCGTGAAGGTGCTGCTGGTGGGGGACGTGCAGCTGTACTCCGCCCTGCATGCGTACGACGACGACTTCGCGAAGATCTTCAAGGTCCGCGCGGACTTCGACACCGAGATGGACAACGTGGACCCGAACCGCGTCCTGTACGGCGCGTTCCTGCGCCGGCTCGTGGAGGACGAGAAGGTCCCGGACTTCGACCGGACCGGCGTGGCGCGCGTCGTGGAGCACGGGTGCCGGCTGGCGGGGCGGCGGAACAAGCTCTCCACGCGCTTCAACATGGTGGCGGACCTGGCTCGGGAGGCGGCGTACTGGGCGCGCA
Source organism: uncultured Gemmatimonadota bacterium (assembly GCA_964571855.1). Lineage (GTDB taxonomy): Bacteria > ARS69 > ARS69 > ARS69 > ARS69 > CAYYFX01. The sequence continues at coordinate 913 of CAZNDO010000025.1, read as the reverse complement.
AGGACGGCGCGGAGCAGGTGGCGGCGCGGCACGTGGACCTCGCGCTGGAGCGCAAGGACTACCGCAACGGGCTCACGGCGGAGCGGCTCCAGGAGATGATCGCCGAGGGCACCGTGTTCCTGGACGTGGAGGGCGCGAAGCCCGGGCAGGTGAACGGTCTCGCGGTCTTCGAGTCCGGCGACCACGTGTTCGGACTACCGTCCCGCATCACCGCGTCCGTGGCGCTCGGGAACGCGGGCATCATCAACATCGAGCGCGAGGCGGACCTCTCGGGTCGCACGCACGACAAGGGCGTGCAGATCCTGGGCGGCTACCTCCGCGCGAAGTACGCGCAGGAGCGGCCGCTGGCCCTGTCGGCCTCCGTGTGCTTCGAGCAGTCGTACAGCGGCGTGGACGGCGACTCGGCATCGTCCACCGAGATCTACGCCATCCTCTCCGCCCTCGCGGAGCTGCCGGTGCGGCAGGACCTGGCCATCACGGGCTCCGTGAACCAGAAGGGCGAGGTGCAGCCGATCGGCGGCGTGAACGAGAAGATCGAGGGCTTCTACGACGTCTGCCGGTTGAAAGGGCTCACGGGCACGCAGGGCGTGCTGATCCCCCGCGCGAACGTCCCGGACCTCATGCTCGCGCCGCGCGTGATCGAGGCGGTGCGGGACGGCCGCTTCCACATCTACCCGGTCGACACGATCGACGAGGGCCTGGAAGTCCTCACCGGCGTCCCCGCGGGCCAGCGGACGGGGCGGAACCGCTACCCCATCGGCACCGTGAACGGGCGCGTGGACCACCGGCTGCGCAAGATGGCCACGTTGATGCGGGACTTCGGGGGGACGCACAGCTAGGACGGCGAGGCGGCGGTCGACGGCCCGGTTGCGGGGTGGACCTGGGCGGGCGGGAGGTTCGCGGCGGCCGGCCC
>CAZNDO010000024.1:28311-59205 GCA_964571855.1 uncultured Gemmatimonadota bacterium | reverse complement strand
GCACGCACGCCACGCGCCCGAAGGGCGCGGTGCGTTCGCGCGCAGAGGCCCGCGAAAGGGGCACCGGACCGCCTGGCCCATCCGCCCGCCCGCCGGGCCCCGCCGCGATCGCCTCGCCCCCTCGCCGCGCCCCCGCTGTCACCCGTCCCGCGGACCTACCCGAACCGGTTGGTGATGTCGCGGCCGCGGTCGTCCAGGACGCGCATGTCGTCGTGCTTCATCTCGCGGTCCTCGCGCACGTCCACCGCCACGTCGTAGCGGTTCTCCAGCGAGGCGATGCGGTCGAAGCCCTCCTCCAGCAGGTAGTCCGCGCGCGTCGGGTGCACGCGCACCTCGATCCGCGGCAGGAGCGAGTTCCGCCCGGCGCGGCGCAGGATGCGCTCGATCTTCGCCAGCATCGTCTCGGGCGAGAGGATGTGGCCGGTGCCGTCGCACGCGGGGCACACCACGGAGTAGTACGACGTCATGGCCGGCCGCACGCGCTGGCGCGTCATCTCCACGAGGCCCAGCTCCGACACCGGGAACGTCTTCGTGCGCGCGCGGTCGTTCTTGAGGTGCCGCCGCAGTTCCTCCAGGACGGCCACGCGGTTCTCCTCGCTGGCCATGTCGATGAAGTCGATCACGATGAGACCGCCGATGTCGCGCAGCCGGAGCTGCCGCGGGATCTCCCGCGCGGCCTCCAGGTTGCAGCGGAAGATGGTCTCCTCCTGGTCGGACTTGCCCTTGAAGCGGCCGGTGTTGATGTCGATGGCGATGAGCGCCTCCGCCTGGTCGATGCAGAGGTAGCCGCCCTTCTTCATCCAGACCTTGCGGTGCAGGGTCTTCTCCAGCTCCGGCTCGATCTCGAACGAGTCGAAGATGGGGACTTCCTCGTCGTACAGCTCGATCCGCTCGGACAGCTCCGGCGAGATCGACTCCACGTACTCGAGGATCTTGTCGTACTCCGCCTCGTCGTCCACCAGCAGGCGGTCGAAGTGGTCGGAGAAGATGTCCCGGATCAGGCCGGTCGTGAGCGTCATGTCCTGGTGCACGAGGCACGGCGCGCTCTTCTTCGCGGACTCCTTCTGGATCTTCTGCCAGGTGGAGTGCAGGTACCGGATGTCCGAGGCGAAGGCCTCCTCCGGCTCCCCGGAGCCCACGGTCCGCGTGATCACGCCCACGCCCGGCGGCCGGTGCTTCTGGATGATCTGGCGCAGCCGCTGCCGCTCGTTGCGATCGTCGATCTTGCGGGACACGCCCACGTGGTCCATGTCCGGCATCAGCACCACGAACCGTCCCGGCAGCGTGACCTGCGCGGTCACGCGCGGTCCCTTCGTGCCGATCGGCTCCTTCATCACCTGCACGAGGAGCTCGTCGCCCTTCTTGAGCGCCTCCTCGATCGGCACGCGCCGGCCGCCGTCCCGCGAGTGGCGGGTCTCCCCGGAGTCGTCGTCGTCCAGATCCAGGTTCTCGGGATCCGCGCTGAGGTCGGAGACGTGCAGGAACGCGCCCTTCTCCAGGCCGATGTCCAGGAACGCGGCCTGGATGCCGGGCAGGATGGCGGTGACCTTGCCCTTGAAGATGTCGCCCACGATGCGGCGCTGCTCCGGGCGCTCGATCATGTACTCCACGAGCTGGCCGTCCTCCAGGATGGCCACCCGCGTCTGCCCGGGCTCGGCGTTCACGATGATCTCGCGGAAGGTGTCCCCGTCCCGCCCCTTGCGCCCGCCGCGCTCCGCCTGCGGCGACGACGAGCCGCCCTTGCCGCCGCGGCGCCGCCCGCCGCGCGACCGGCGGCGCCGGTCCCGCGTGCCCCGGCCGTCCGGGGACTTCGTGTCCTGCGTCACGTTGCTCCCTTTCAGGAGCGGTACAGGCCCTCCGACCGGATGTACTCCTCCACGCGGACCGGCACGAGGTACCGGACCGTCCCTCCATCCCGCACGAGGCGGCGGATCTCCGTGGAGGAGATCTCCAGAAGGGGCGTGGGGAGGAACGTCGCGCGGCTCCCGACGCGCGGAGACAGGTCATCCTGCTCCACGCCGGGGCGGCCCAGCACGACGACGGTCGAATCCTCGAGCAGCGCGTCCACGTCCTTCCACTGCTCCAGGTCCCGGGCGGAGTCCGCTCCGAGCAATAGGTAATGCCGCGCGTCCCCGGGCTCGTCCGCCCGGAGCGCGCGCAGCGTGTCCACGGTGTACGACGGTCCTTCCCGGCGCAGTTCGAGATCCGAGACCGTGAATCCCGGATTGTCCTCGACGGCCAGGCAGGTCATGCGGAACCGGTGTTCCGCCCCGGCGCTCGCCCCCGGCTTGTGGGGCGGCACGCGGGCCGGCACGAAGACCACGCGATCCAGCGCCAGCCGGTCGCGCGCCTGCTCGGCGACGACCAGGTGGCCGACGTGGATCGGATCGAACGTTCCGCCGAAGATCCCGACGCGCAGGCTCACGGCGCCTCCTCCTCCTCGGCCCGGGCGATGCCCAGGGTCGAGAGCGATGCGGCGGCCTGCCGGGACTCTTCCGTGTCGGGCCAGTCCATCACGACCCGGCGGAGGTAGCGCTCCGCCTCCGCGTCCTTGCCGCGGAGACGGTAGATCTCCCCGATCGCGAGGCAGGCCTTCCGGGCCCACGCCGTTTCCGGGAAGGTATCGAGCACGTACTGGAACTGGATCTTGGCCGAGCGCGGCCGGCGCTGCTTGGCATAGAACTCGCCGGCATCGAACTCCCGGTGCGCGAGCCGCTCGCGGCAATCCGCGATCGCGGCGTCGGCATCGGGCCGGAACCGGCTCGAGGGATGGTCCGCCGTGAACTCCTCGAGCAGGACGAGCGCCCGCTCCGCCTCGGTGGGATCGCGGTCCCACGAGCGGATGGACGCGTAGGAACAGCGGGCAATTCCCCAGCGCGCCTCCTCCACCCAGGCCGAGGCCGGGAAGTCCTGCACCACGTCCTCGTAGTGCGTGCGCGCCACGAGGTACTCCTCGAGTCCGAAGCGGGCGTCGCCGAGCCGGATCTTGGCCAGCGGCGCCTGCGCCGATCCCGGGTGGTTCCGCAGAAAGGCCTCGTAGAGCTCGGCGGCGTCGTACCAGTCCTCGCCGTCCAGCTTCCGCTGCGCGGCGGCGAGGATCTCGTCGGGGGCGGCATCCAGCGGGACGTCGCGGCCGGAGCATCCGCTCCCCGCGCCCGCCAGGATGATCGTGGCTCCGAGAAGCGCGGCGGCTCCGCGGCCCAGGGTCCTTCGCATTCGCTCCCCCGCCCGTCGGGCTCCGGCCCGACCTAGCTGCCCACGTTGCGGTTCGAGAAGAACAATGCGGCGAGCGCGGCGACGATCCCCGTGACGATGGCGGGCTCGACGAATCGATTCGGTCGCCCGGAACCCGCGACGCCGTTCGCGCGCGGGTACCCTTCCGAATCCGGGATCCGATCCGCGGCCACCTTCTCGGTGCCGGATGCGGACCCCGCCGACGTCCACGTCGGCTCCTCGTCCCCGGGCAGCCTCCACGCCAGTCCCAGCTCCACGCGGGCTTCCCGTTCCACCGTCTTGGGACCGATCCACCGGTCCCGCCACGACCGGACGTGTTCGAACGTCGACGTCCGGACAGCAACCTCCATGAGAGGCAGATCCACCTCCCGGGTCAATCCCTGCTCTTTCAGCGTGGCGGCCTGCGCCTTCGCGACGCTGTCGGGCAGGACCGGAACCGCCCGGCGCAGGTCCACGCGCACGCCCCGCGCGCGCAGCAGCCCCGCGAGCCGTTCCGCGAGCAGATCCCCCGCCGCGTGCTCCGACGCCGGCCGCACGACGACCGAGTCCCCCGCCGCGCCCGGCGCATCGGCCGCCAGCGCCTCCTGCAGCGCGCGATCGGCGACGTCCGCGTAGAACTCGCGCGCGCTGCGCGCCGCGTCGCCCGCCCCGCCCGACCGCTCGCCCGCCGTCCAGGCCAGGCCGATGCGGTGGCTCGCCGCCAGCTCGCCGTCCCGGAACGAGTAGTCCACGCGGAGACCCGGCCGCACGCTCACGCCCGCTCCCACCGCCCAGTCGTTCGCCAGCGACTCCGGCCCGCCCAGCCGGCTGCCGGCGCGCAGGGCGGCCCTGCCGAGGAACCGGTACTCGGCCCCCGCGGTTCCGCTCCAGTCGGGCCCGTTCTCCCACACGCCCTCCACCCCGAACCGGAACGCGGCGATCGTGCCGGCCAGCCCCGCACGGAACTGCGTGGGCAGGCGGTCCTCCGGGCCGTTTCCGTACGCGAAGGCGGGACCGGCGTTCCGCAAGGCGGCCGCGAGGTCCCAGCCTCGCACCCACCGGTAGTTCGCCCCCGCGTCCACGCCGAATCCGGAAGCGTCCTCCCCGGCCAGGGAGCTGCGGATCAGCTTCGCGCCCACGCCGGCGGAGAGGTTCCCGCGCACGCGCGACGCCGCACCCAGCGAGATCGCCGCGTCGGACTGGTCCACCGCGTCCTCGAGGTCCGTGTTGTCGAACGAGCCCACGGCGAGCGAACGCACGCCGACCGCGACCGCGCCGAACGACGTGGGCTGGGCGAAGGCGGCGTGCACGCCGACCACATCCTCCATCCAGTTGAAGCCGCTGGCCGTGGCGGACCGGCCCGGCGCCTCCAGCACGCGGGCCGGATTCCAATCCAGCGCATCCGCGCCGTCCGCCAGGACGCCGCCCGTGCCGCCGAGCGCCTCCAGGCGCGCGCTCGTGCCGAGGTTGAGGAACTGGAAGCCGGGACGACCGGTGTCCGCCAGGGCAAGCGCCGGCACGAGCCCGGCGAGGAGCAGCGCCTTTCCCGCGGCGCGGATCACCGCGCACCTCCGCGCAGCACCGCCACGCGACGGTTCTCCGTGTCCCCGTCCACCGTGACGCGGAGGAAGTACACGCCGGAGCCGCAGACGTCGCCGTCCTCCCCGCGCCCGTCCCACTCCGCGAACCCCGTGCCTGTGATTTCCCGCACGATCTGTCCGGCGAGGTTCGCCACGGTGACGGACACGCCGGCGGTGCCTCGCTCCGCCGCGAGGGTGACGGTCTCCCCGGCGTCCGGGTCGAAGCGGTTCCGGCTCACCGCCACGAGCTCGTCCCCGCGCGGTCCCCCCTCCTCCAGCAGCACCGAGACCGTGTCCCGGCCGGCGACGATGCCGGTGGAGGCGCGGATCGTGACCTCGTGCGCCTCCGCCCGCCGGATGTTCGCCGGCGAGACGCGGTACGAGATGGTGTACGTGCCCGGCGGGGACTCCACGACCGTCTCGTCGCCCGCGGCGTAGTCGAAGTCCAGCTGCGAGAAGTTCGCGCTCACGTCCAGGCCGGCCAGGCTCCACTCGGTGCGGATGCGCACGGTCTCGCCGTCCCGCACCGCGCCGTCGCCGAGCACCACGGACCCCAGCGGGGCCGGGATCTCGTCGTCGAACGCCACGACCACGGTGTCCCGCGCCACGTGACCCGCGGCGTCGTACGCGCGCACGAGGAGGCGCGAGAAGCCCGGCGCGGCGCCGGGGTAGTCCACCTGCGTGGCCCACTGCACGAGCGCCGCGGGGGCGGACAGCGAATCGACGGCACGGTAGGTGGCGCCCGAGTCCACGCTCGTCTCCACGAGCACCACGCGGTCGAAGTCCAGCGCGCTGCCCCGGAACGTGAACGGCATGACGTCGGTCTGCACGGTGTCGGCGGCCGACGGGAACGTGGGCGCCTCGCGGTCCATCGTGAACGACTGCGCGGCCGTGTCCGCGTTCGCGGCCAGGTCCGTGGCGATGGCCCGGACCACGTAGCGTCCGGTGGCCTGCAGCGCGTCCGCCGCGTTCTTCCCGTCCCAGGAGAACGAGGAGGTTCCGGGCCCGGTGAACGTGCCGAGCTGCCGCACGAGCACGCCGGCCTCCGTGAGGATGCGCACCACGGTGCCGGTGGTGGCGTCCGAAACCACCGTGAACGGCACGTGCAGCGAGTCCGCGGGCGCGGGGGCGGCGGGATCGAACGGGTTCGGCGCCACCGCGCCCAGCGTGATGACCGGGACCGTCAGATCCACCACGACCTCGGCGGAGTCCGTGACCGAGGCGACGCCGTCGGTCACCAGGATGTCGAACCGGTACGCCCCCTCGACGGCGGCGACCGGCGCCCACACCGTGACGAGCGCGGCCCCCGCCGCCACGTTCGTCTGCGGCCGCGGCGTGTCCACGAGCACGTTGTCCGCGACGCGGCGCACCTCCACGCGCACCGCCACGGAGTCCCCGTCCGCCCCCGGCGTGAAGGAGAGTTCCGTGGAGTCGTTGCGGCCGTCGCCGTTCGGCGTGAAGTACGGGGGCCGCACGACCGGCGGGCTGAGCGTGACCGCCGCGCCCGCCGTTCCGCCGTGCAGCGCCGCCACGGCGCCCGCGCCCACCGCGGCCGCGGCGATCCGGCGCCATTCAAGTCCCCGGCGGAACCGGCCGATTCCTTCCCGTACGGTCCCGGAACCCCGCGACGCGAGGACGACCCCCGCCATGCCCAACACGCGCGACATCCTCGACCAGATGTTCGTCAACCTGGTCAAGGTGAAGCTGGATCCGGACATCCTCGAGAAGATGGTCCCGGTGGTGGACGGGCTGATGGAGCGGCTGCGCGGCGGGCTGAACCTGGAGACCGACCAGAGCTGGAACCGGCTGCGCATCGCGCTGGCCGGCATGCTGGCGCACGGCTGGGCACTGGGAATGAACCCCTTCAACAGCCCGAACGCCCACTGCGACGGCGATTCGGTCGAGGTGCGCGTGTCGCGCGACATTCTCGTCCCGATCGAGGTTCTCAAGTCGCTCCGCTACGTCAAGAGGGACGAGATGGGGCGGATCGAGAAGGCCCTGTTCGAGCCCAGCGCCGAGGTCCGCATCAAGGAGCAGATCGACATCATGCTCCGCGACATCGAGAACAAGCACTGGAAGGAGTGACGGCGCCCGCGCTCCGTCCCGCTCCCGACCCTCCCGACGTCGTCCTCACCAGTTCGGATCGCCCGTCATCACGCTGTAGCCGGTCCCCGGCGCCAGCAGGATGTACTTCTGCCCCTGCACCACGACTTCCAGATCGAATCCGGTGATGGGGCATTTGAACGGCATGTTCCGGTACTCCGGCTCCAGGAACGGCCGGAGGGCGTTCAGATCGTCCGAGAACCGCCCGTGCTTGATCAGGTACCCCTGCTCCGCCTGGGCCAGCGCCATGAGCCGCTCGTGGCACGCGGTGACCACGGCGGCCTCTTCCTTGCGCACGTTCATCGTGGCCAGCAGGAACGCCACGAGGACGGCCGCCAAGAGGACGACCAGGAGGTCGAGGACGAGGGTGCGCGGGGCCTTCACGTCCACGTGGGTGGCCACGTGCTCTCCCCTCCGCCGGCGGCCGCCGGCCGTACGACCTTCCGCTCGCTCCGCCGGACTCCGGGATTCCCCGGTCCGGACATGCCTGCGCGCATCGTAGAACCGGCGGGCGAGAGCGTCAAGAGCCTGTCGCTACGCAGGTTCCGGCGGCCGGGGGCCCCGATTTGACACGGCTCCCGCGCGGTCGTAGGGTCCGTCCATCACCCTTCCCCGAGGAATCGCAGGCATGCAAATCCGGTCCCTTCTTCCGCCCGCCGCCGCCCTGCTCCTCCTCGTACCCGTGGCGTCCGCCGCTCCCGGCGACACGGCGCCCGGCGGCCCCACGGGCCCGCCGGATTTCCGGGACCCGGCCGGCGGCTCCGGCAGCCCCCCGGTCCCGCAGCGCGAGGGCTCCGCGTCCGTCGCCCTGGAGGGGCGCGTGACGGACTCCGCGGGCAAGGCGCTCATGAGCGTGCCCATCAAGCTGTTCACGGACGGAGTCACGGTCACCACCACCACGTCGCTCGCGGACGGCACCTTCCGCATCAACGCGAACCCCATGCATCGGGACAAGGGCTCGGCCGTGCTCTGGGTGCAGAGCCCGGATCCCGAGAAGTACGTGGATGCGAGCGTCGTCCTGTGGGCCAGCGACGTGGCCAAGTCGGCGGGTCTGTTCTCTCCGTGCACGCCGTCGCTGGAGGGCGCGCTTGGCGGCACGCTCGAGGTCACCCTGCGGTCGGCGGACGAGCTGAAGGCGTCGGTCGTGGCGTCGAAGTGCCTGGGCGGATCGTAGCCGCCGCCTGTCCCGTCAGCACCCGGATCGAGCGCAGGCGGGCCTCGGCCAGGTCCCGCCACTCGCTGTGGGGGTGCATCTCCAGCAGCTTCCCGTAGTCCGCCAGCGCGCCGTCGTAGTCGCCCAGCTCGCTCCACATCGTCTCCGCGCGCCGGATCAGCGCCAGCTCGGACAGCTCGCCCTGCGGGAAGCGGTCCGTGATCTCCTCGAACACCGCGGCCGCCGCGGCGGCGCGTCCCGCCTTCTGCAGGTCGAACGCCAGACGGAGCAGCATGCGCGCGTCCAGTCCCGACGAGAGGCCGTAGCGCCGGATCTCCTCCATCAACCGCGCCAGCTCCGCCGTCGCGCCGGCCCGAGCGGCATCGCGGATGGTCCGCTGGTACTCGGCGCCGGCCTCGCCGGTGCGGCCCAGCACGATCCAGCAGCGCGCCCGGAGCGCGCGCGCCTCGCGGTCGTCGGGACTCCGGCGCAGGTGCTCGGTGAGCTCGCCGGCCGCGGCGTGCCAATCGCCGCGCTCGAAGTACCGCAGGGCCTTCGCGCGGTGCATCTCCCGCTGCGCCGCCGCGGGATACCCCAGCGCGACGCCGGCCAGCATCCCCGCGACGAAGCCGCCGCCGTGCGCAGCGTACGCGGTGGACGAACCGCCGGTGCCCCAGGCCACGAGCCCGTACACGAACTGCATCGCGAACCAGAGGAGGCACGCGAGCGCGGCCGGCACCAGCGCCACCCCGCCCCGGTTCATCCCGCCCAGCAGCGCGAACAGCACCCACAGGACCCGCACGCGCACGTGCGGGAAACGCACCATGGTGGCGCCCAGCAGGGCCGCGACGCTCCCGGACGCGCCGATGAGCGGCGCGCCGCGGTTCCACGCGTCGGGCGGCGTGAGCAGCGCCTGGGTCCAGCACGCCACGATCCCGCCGCCGAGGAAGAACGCCGCGAGCGGCGCGAAGCCGAGCTTGCCCTCGATCTGCCGGCCGAAGATCCCCAGGTAGAGCGCGTTGCCGAGCAGGTGCAGCCAGCCGCCGTGAAGGAACAGCGAGAGTACCGCGTCCACGAGGCGCGGGTTCGCCGGCCGGAACGACGCGCTCACGAGCTCCAGGTAGAACGCCGGGTGCGTGTGGCGCAGCGCATACAGCACGATCAGGATGGCGAGGAGGATCCCGGTCCCGATCGGGGGGCGGCGGGTGCGGGTCTCGGTTCCGACGGGGTAGAAGAAGAAGAAGTACACGCGCCCCCCGCCCGGTCAGCGCTCGCCCGTTCCCCCCTTGGCGTCGCTCTCCACCTCGGACCAGGAGGCCCGGACGGCCCGCTCCGGATCGAGCCGGCGGCCGGTGGCCGCGTCGCGTCGGGGCGCGGCCGGCGGCCGCGACCCGCGGAGCAGACGGGACAACAGGTACCCCACCAGGAGGGCGAACAGCAGCTTCAGCAGCATCGCCATGCCCGGTCCTTGGCGCTCTTCCCCGTCATCGGCCGCCTCCCGGAACGGCTTGATCGGCTCCTCCCGGCCCGTCGGGCGGAGGGGGCGGCCCCGGAGCGGCGGTCGCGCCCACCGGGTCCTCCGGGAGCACCAGGACGAGCAGGAGGTAGACCAGGACCACCAGCCCGAACGTGAGGGACGCCAGCCCCACGAAGGCGAGCCGGACCACATTCGTATCGACCCCCCACTCCCGGGCGATCCCGCCGGCCACGCCGGACAGCACGCGGTCGGTCAGGGACCGGGTGGGGCGCCGCCCGCGTGAGCCGAGAAATCCCCGGATCCGGGGCCAGACGAGGAACGCGCCGCCGGCCAGCAGCACCAGCGGCCCGAGGGCCTGGATCTTCCAGAACGCCAGCACGGTGGGATCCAGGACCTTCGTGTCGAAGGTCCGGAAAAAGAACAGGATCCCCAGGAAGAGCAGGCCGAACCCGATCAGCTTGGCCGCCGGCGCCGCCGTCCCGCGCTCCTCCTGCGCTTCCGGCAGGAGGTACAGGCCCGCGAGGTACGGGAGCACCCCGAGACCGGCGAGGGCCACGGAAACCAGCCAGAGCAGCCGCACCAGATCCGCGTCCACGCCCGTGAAGCGGGCCACGCCGCCGCACACCCCGCCCAGCACGCGATCCGCGCGCGTCCGTTCGAGTCTCCTCATGCCGCCGCCTCCTTCGACCCATGAGGGTCGCCCCCGGAGCCCCGCCGCGCAAGCCCGTCCGCGGGACCGCGCGCGCGGCGCACGGGACGCGCGGCGCGCGGGTCCGTGGCGTCGCGCAGGGCGTCCCCGAGCAGGTTCAGCGCAAGCACCGCGGCCGCGAGGAACACGCTCGGGAAGAACGCCACCCAGGGCGCCGTGCGGAGGAAGTCCTTCCCGGTCGACACCATGGCGCCCCAGCTGGCCGTGGGCGGCTGCGCGCCCAGGCCGAGGAACGAGAGGCTCGCCTCCGCGAGCATCGTGGTGGCCACCCCCAACGTGAAGGATACGAGGAGCGGGCTGGCACAGTTCGGGAGGACGTGGCGGAACAGGATGCGCCCCTCGCGCACGCCGAGCGCGCGCGCCGCCTGCACGAAGTCCAGCTGCCGCACGCGGAGCGCCTCCGCACGCACGAGGCGCGCCACCTCGGCCCATCCCACCACCCCGATCGCCGCCGCCGCCACCCCGAGGCCCGGCTCGAACGCCGCGGTGATGCCGATCAGGAGCAGGAGCGAGGGGAACGCGAAGAACACGTCGGCCAGGCGCATGATCCAGGCGTCGATCGCCCCGCCGCGGAAGCCGGCCACGAGGCCGAGCGTGCCGCCGAGCAGGATGGACAGGATGCGCGCACCGAGACCCACCGCGAGGGACAGCCGCGCGCCGTGCAGCGTCCGGGCGAGGATGTCCCGTCCCTGGGCGTCGGTGCCGAACGGGTGCCCGGGCCCGGGCGGCAGCAGCCGCCGCGCGAGGTCGCCGTCCAGCGGCCCGCGCGGGGAGAGCACGTCCGCCAGCGCGGCGGCCAGGACGAGCGCCAGCAACAGCCCGCCCGCGACCCACGTCACGGGATCGCGACGCAGGCGCGCGGCCACGCGGCTCACGCGCCCTCCTTCGCCAGCCACTGCCGGCGGATGCGCGGATCGAGCACGCCGTACAGGAGGTCCACGGCGAGGTTCACGAGCACGAAGATCAGGGACAGGAACAGCACGGTCCCCTGGATCGCGGGGAAGTCGCGGCGCAGGATCGCCTGCATGGCGTACTGCCCCACGCCGGGCCACGCGAAGATGGACTCCGTGAGCACGGACCCCGAGAGGTAGCTGCCGAAGTCCAGCCCCGCCACCGTGATCACGGGAACCAGCGCGTTGCGCAGCGCGTGGCGCACGAGGACCGTGGCCTCGGGGCATCCCTTCGCGCGACCGGTCCGCACGTAGTCCGCCGCGAGGACCTCCACCAGCGTGGCGCGCGTCATGCGCGCGAGCAGCGCGGCCGAGCGCAACCCCAGCGTGGCGGCGGGCAGGACGAACGCCAGCGGCTCGTCCGCGATCCACCCGGACGGTGGCAGCCACCGCAGCGTGACCGCGAAGAGCCAGAGCAGGAGGATCGCCGACACGAACACCGGCAGCGACAGCCCCGCGAGCGCGGCGAGCATGGACAGGCGGTCGATCCATCCGTGCGGCCGCCGCGCGGCGAGCACGCCCAGGAGCAGCCCGAGCACGGTGGCCACCGACAGCGACGCCACCGCGAGCACGATCGTGCGCGGGAACCGCTCGGCCAGCTCGGCGGCGACCGGGCGGCCGGTGGCGAACGACGTCCCGAGATCGCCGCGCAGCAGGCGACCCACGTAGTCCGCGTACTGGACCACGGCCGGCCGGTCGAGTCCCAGCTCCGTGCGGATGCGCGCGAGGTCCTCCTCGCGGTACCGCTCCCCCGCCAGCGCGCGCGCCGGATCGCCCGGCAGCTTGTACGTCAGGAGGAAGGCCACGAACGTGACGCCGAGGAGGACCGGCACCGCCTGCGCGGCGCGGCGGAGGAGAAGCGCGATCACGGGCGCGGGGATGCCGCGGGGTGGACCTCGAGCCAGCGCTGGGACGCGGGGACCACGAAGGGCCGGTACCCCTCCACGCGCTCCGACGCGACCACCTCGGACGCCGGATGCCACAGGTAGATCCACGGCGCCGCGGCGTGGATGCGCCGGTCGAGGGCCGCACAGGCGGACGCCCGGTCCGCCACGTCACCGCGCTCCAGCGCGTCCAGCGCGGCGTCGGTCTCCGCATCCGCGAAACGCGCGCGGTTCCCGCCGCCGCCGATGTTGCGCGAGTGGAACAGCGGGACGAGGAAGTTCTCCGGATCGGGATAGTCCGCGAACCAGTTCGCGTAGAACGCGGGCGCCTCGCCCGCGTCGATGGACGCCTTCAGCGCGCTCCAGTCCCGGACGCGCAGCACCGCCCGCACGCCCACCGCAGCCAGGTCCGCCTGCACGGCTTCCAGCACCTGCGACCCCAGCGCGCTCGGCCGCTGCCAGACCGCCAACTCCCAGTCCGCGGGCACGCCCGCCTCGGCGAGGAGTCGCCGCGCGAGAGGCGGGTCGTACGCGTACGGCTCCCCGGACCCGCCGCCGGGCAGCCCGGGCGGGATGGCGCCGGTCGCGCGCACGCCGCGCCCCTCGAGCACGCGCTCCAGGATGAGGTCCACGTTCACGGCATGGTTCAGCGCGCGGCGCACGCGCGGGTCCCGCAGCACCGGATCCTCCCCGTTCAGCCCCACGTACTCCACGGCGAGCACGACCTGCCGCGAGATCCGGGGCGAATACGCCGCATCCCCGCGGAACCGGGCGGACTGCGTGGCCGGCACCTCCAGGACGTCCAGCCGGCCCACCTCGAACTCCGCCACGCGCGTCATGTCCTCGGGCAGGATGCGCACGCGCAGTTCCTCGAACGCGGGCGCCTTCCCGTGCCAGTGCGGGTTCCGGCGGAAGAGCAGGTGCGAGTCCCGGACGTGCTCCGCGAGCATCCACGGTCCCGTCGCCACGCGCCCGTCCGGCTCCGCGCCGGGCGGCAGCACGGCGGCGGCGGGCATGGCCAGGAGCGCCGGGAAGGATCCCGACGGCTGCGTCAGCTCGATTTCCAGCGTGCCGTCCCCCGGGCGCACCCCGGGAAGCGAGTCCGCCGTCCCCGCGTGGAACGCCTCGGCCCCGAGGACGCGCTCCAGCACCCAGGCGCGGGGCGATGCGGTTCGCGGATCCAGGAGCCGGCGGAAGGACGCGGCCGCAGCCGCGGCCGTCAGCACGCGTCCCTCGGAGTCCTTCGCCGCGGGATCCAGCTCGAAGCGCCACGTCCGGCCGCCGTCCGGCGACTCCCATCGCCGCGCGATCCCCGGCACGAGCGCGCCGTTCGCGTCCATCGCGAGCAGCCCCTCGTAGGCGAGCGCCACCGCGCTGCCCCCGACCACGTCGACCGCGCGCGCGGGATCCAGGGAGACCGGATCCGCCTGCCACGCCAGCTCCAGCCGGGATGCCTCCGGCGCGCCGCCGCGCGCGCACCCGGCGGCGAGGCAGGTCAGCCCGAGAGCCAGTACTCGCCGGAGCCGCGATCCACGAAGATGAACACGTGGCGCGGGACGTCGTACTCCCAGATCTCGGTGGACGGACGGTCGAAGTCCCCGGCGCTCTCGGACCGGCGGGCCGGACGGCCGTACCGCATCCAGATCCGGCCGCGATCCGTCTTCCACCCGGGATGGCGGAACGGCTCGACGAAGAGCGTGCACACCGCGTCCACGCGGGCGAGGATCTCGCGCTCCAGCTCGTTCTCCGCGGAGCCCGGCGACGGATCGTGGGCCCGCCAGAAGCCCGCGAGCGCGGCGGTCCAGTCCGCGACGTCCGTGGCGCGCAGGGCGTCCACTTCCTCCCCGTCCACGCACAGGGCCAGGATTTCCAGGGCGCGCTCGCGCTGCGACGCGAACCAGGCCGGGGTGGCCTTCGCCTGCACGTCGATCGTGCGCCGTTCGGAGCGCCCGGCCGTGGTGAAGCGCACGTCCGCCCTGTGGACGCCGGGCGTCAGGGCGGCCGCGTCCAGGGGCAGATCCACGACCTCCTGCCCGCCGCCGCCGATGGCGACCACGGAGTCCCCGCTCGCCACCTCGCGGCCGCCCGGCCCGGTGAATCGCCATCGGATCCGTACGCTCCCCTCCGCCCCCGCCGCGCCGCGAACGGTCACGCGGACCGCGTGCCCCAGCTCGCCGAGCGGCACGTCCTGCGCGGGATTGCGCTCGACGCCGCCTTCCGTGTACCGCACGAGCCTCAGATCGCTCAACCCAATTCCGGACCGGTCGTCGCGGATCTCGTACTTCCCGGAGAGCGCCGAGCTCGTGTTGGCCACCCGGTCCGTCAGCGTCGCGCGCACGTCGTAGCGGCCGGGAGCGAGCCGGAGCACGTACCGTCCGCGCGAGGCCTTCCCCGACTCCCGCGTCCCGGCCAGCGTCCGCATCCGCACGCGCCGTTCCGTGAGGTCCGCCGCCGCCTGCCGCCCGTCCCGCGAGAAGATGACCGCCACCTCGTAGCGCGCGCGATAGACGTCGTCCTCGGGGCGGAAGGCCAGCTCGCGCAGGGCGACCTCCCAGGCGACCTCCACCTCCACGGAGTCCGCGGCCGCCACGCCCTCCTTGAGGTCCAGAACGAACGCCGGCCGCCCGAGCGACCGGGCGGGAAAGCCGTCCGCATGCGCCGCCGGCGCCGGCGTCCACGCCGCCGCCCCGGCCGCGGCCGCGATCGCCGCCAGGCGCCGCCGGGTCACGGGCTCCCCGGAACGGGAGCCGCCGCCGGGGCCGCGCGCTCGTCCGACTCGATCCGCCCGTCGCGCAGCCGCACGATCCGGTGCGCCCGCCGCGCGATGTCCTCCTCGTGCGTGACCACCACGAGCGTGCGCCCGCCGGCGTGCAGCCGGTCGAACAGCGCCATGATCTCGTCGCCGGTGCGGGTATCCAGGTTTCCCGTGGGCTCGTCCGCCAGCAGGATGGCGGGCGAGTTCACGAGCGCGCGCGCCACGGCCACGCGCTGCCGCTGCCCGCCGGACAACTCGGACGGCTTGTGCCCCGCGCGGTCCGCCAGCCCCACTTCGTCCAGCGCCCGCTTCACCCGCTCGGCGCGCTCCGCCGCCGGCACGCCGGCGTACACCAGCGGGAGCTCCACGTTGTGCCACGCGTCCGCGCGCGGCATCAGGTGGAACGTCTGGAACACGAACCCGATGCTCTCGTTGCGCACGCGCGCGAGTTCGTCGTCCGAGTACTCCTCCACCCCTCGCCCCGCCAGCCGGTAGCTCCCGGACGTGGGCCGGTCCAGGCAGCCCACGATGTTCATCAGCGTGGACTTCCCCGACCCGGACGGCCCCATGATGGCGACGTACTCGCCCTCCTCCACGAGGAGCGTGACGTCGTCCAGGGCCACGACCTCCGCGTCGCCCATGTCGTAGCGCTTCGAGACGCCCCGGATCTCGATGAGGCCCACGCCGTCCGTCTCACTCCTGCTCGGGAACGTCCAGGTTGCCCACCGCGCTGCGCAGCGCGGACTGCGCGATCCGGGCGTCGAAGCGCGCGCTCACCAGGTCCGTGCGCGAGCGCGTCAGGTTCACCTGCGCGTCGATGACGTCCAGGATGGTCCCCTCGCCGAGCCGGTAGCGCTCCTGCGCGAGCCGGAGGTCCTCCTCCGAGGAGCGCACCGCGCGCTCGCCGACCTCGATGGACCGCCGCGCGATCTCGAGGTCCAGCCACGCCTGCCGCACCGCGAGGATCACGTCCCGCTCCTCGCTCTCCGCGGCGCGGCGCGCCTTCAGCAGGTCCGCCTCCGCGCGGCGGATCGACCCCTTGGTGAGGAAGCCGTCGAAGACCGTGAAGTCCAGCGACAGCCCGTACTGCCACTCGATGTGCTCGTCGTCGAAGTCCTCGAGCTCGAAGTTGAAGTAGTTCGTGCTCGCGTTCAGCGACAGCGACGGGAACCGCTCCGACTTCGCCGCCCGCACGGACGCGCGCGTGGCGGACAGGTTGGACCGGGCCGCGGCCAGCGAGGCGTTCGCGGACAGTGCCTGCTCGATCGCCGCATCCACCGCCATCGCCTCGCCCAGCACGGGCTCCTCCGGCGAGAGCTCCAGCGTCTCGCGCGGGTCCAGCCCGAGGTACGTGGACAGCGTGGCCTTCGCGATCTCCAGGTCCCGCTGCGTGCGCAGCTGCGCGAGCTGGTTGTTCGAGTCGTCCACCTCGGCCTTCAGCACGTCCGCCTGGGTGGCGGCGCCCAGGTCCTTCATGGCCTGCGTCTTCTTCAGCTGCTCCGTGGACAGCTCCACCGCCTTCGCCTGCACCTCCGAGAGCGCCTCCTGCCGGCGGACCTCGAAGAACAGCCGCTCCGTCTCCGTGACCACGTCCTGGCGGGCCCGCGTGTAGCGGCTGCGGGCGGAGGAACGCGCATCCCGCGCGGAGGCGTAGTTGAACCAGTTCCCGAGCCCGTCGAAGAGCGTGAGGCTGCCGCTGGCCCGGGCGCTCCACGTCTCGTCGTAGAACCGGAACTCGCCGCCCTGGAAGACCTCGATCTTCTCCTCGGGCTTCGTCCACGATCCTCCCGCGGTGATCCGCGGCAGGAACGCGGAGCGGGACTGCATCACGCCGGCGTCCGCGGCGCGCAGGTCCCCGCGCGCCTGCTCGGCGCTCAGGTTCCTGGTCAGGGCGATGCGCGTGCACTCCTCGAGCGAGAGCGGTTCCGCCGCGGCCGGGGAGGCCAGGACGAGACCGCACAGGATGGCCGCGCCCCGGAGCGCCGGCGCCACGTTCGACATTCCACACCTCCGTACGTCGGTACGACCCGCGCGGGAAACCCGGTCCCGGAGCTACGCGGCAACCCCGGCGCGGGTTGCCTGCGCGCTCAACCGCCGCCCATCATCCAGGCCACGAAGAAGCGCGAGCCCGCGGTGAATACCGCCTTGAACAGCCAATAGATCCCCGCCACGGTGAACGCCGCCCCGCGGGGGATCCGGTACATCACCGAGGCGCCGATCCCGAGCAGCGCCAGGTTCCAGAGCGAGAACACGTCCAGCAGGTCCAGGAGGATGGACGGCGCCGAGTGGTACGGCAGGTCCGGGAACAGCGCGCCCGGGCCCAGCGTGACCTCCATGCTGCCGGCCGCCTGCATCAGCCCGTACTTCACGAGCGCGCCGAGCCCGCTGGCGACGGCCGCGGCCCAGAACAGGGCCATCGCCATGCGGACGGTGCCCGCGTGCCCCAGCACGCGCGCGAGCAGGTGCAGGAGGAGGGCGCCCACGGTGCCCAGGGCGGCCACTCCCAGCACGCCCGAACCCACGTTCTTCAGGATCACGCCGGCGCTGCGGTCGTCGGGATCCGGGAGGTTGGCAAGGGCCTCCTCCCGGTCCGCGTCGGGCACGCCGAGCCGGTCCATCATGCTCTCGGTGGAGTCGATCTGGATCTGCAGGACGGTGGGGAGTGCGATCCAGGCCCCGGCCGCGTGCAGCACGAGCACCAGCAGGAAGGGCCCGAGCCAGGCCGGACGGACCGCCAGCCGGCGGAAGGCCGCCGAGGGCGCCCAGAGGAGCTCCGGCAGGATGCCCAGGCCCCAGGGGCCGGCGTCGGGCCCGGTGTCGGGGCCCGCGGGCGGCGACGACGCAGCCGGGCCGGTACGCGGGAGCGGCGAGTTCATCGTCCACACCTCCCGGCCTCGTGGGCGAGGCCTGACGGCGACAGCCTAGGCCGCCGCGGTCCGTTCCGCCACGACGAATCGCGGCCGGGCCGCCGGCGCCGCACGCAACCGCAGGTAGGACGGGGAGATCCTGCTACTGGTTCAGCACGAACTCGAGCGGCACCGTGATGGTGGCCTTGACCGGGTTGCCGCTCTGCTCGGCGGGGTCGAAGATCCACTGCTCGGCCGCCTTGATCGCCGCCTGATCGAAGATCCCCTGGGCCGCGCTCTTCAGGACGACCGCGCGGATGACCCGGCCCTTCTCGTCCACCGTGATCTTGAGGATGATCGTGCCCTCGATCCCGGCGTTGCGCGCCAGGGTGGGGTACTCCGGTTCCACGATGCGCTTCGGCTTCGGCGCCTTGTCGAAGACATAGAACTCCTGCCCCGAGCTGGACGGCGGCGGCGGCGCGTCCGGCATGTTCGTGGGATCGAAGTCCGTGTCCTCGATGGTCTCCTCCTCCTCCACGCTCTCGTCGAGGCTCTCCACCGGGATCTTCGGACGGGCGATCTCCTTCGGGGGCGGCGGGATGTCCACCTCCGGGGGGATCTCGATCACCTCGATCTCGTCGATGACCGTCTTCGAGCCCTCGATCTGGATGCGCGGCAGCAGCACGAAGGCGACCAGGTGGATGCCGAGCGAGACGATCAACGCCACGTCGAGGTACTTGCGGTACTTCAGCTTGAACTCGAGGTTCGCGCGCGCCGACATGGCCTACCGCCTCCCCCGGCCCTTCTCGAAGTCCGCCGTGAACGAGATGCGCGTGGCGTTCGCGTCCTTCAGCTCCGTCATCACCTTGTCCACGCGGTCGAAGTTCGTCTGCTTGTCCACGTTGAAGGCCACGATGAGCTGCGGGTTCTCCACCATCTTCGCGTACACGAGGCCCTCGATCTGGTCCACGGCCACGAGCTTGTCGTTGATGGCGATGTTCCCGGCGCGGTCGATCCAGATATGCGAGACCTTCTCCCGCGGGATCTTGATGCCGGCCTCGGCCTTCGGCATCTCGATGGGGAGGCCGTCCTCCAGCTTGAAGATCGTGGTGGTGATGAAGAAGATGAGCAGCAGGAACGCGATGTCGGCCATGGACGCCGTGGGGATCGAGGCGTTCGGCGAGGCCTTCCTCTTGAACTTCTGGCTGCGCGCCATCGCTTCCCTCTACTGCTCCACGTTCATCCCGCGGAGCGAGATCTTCTTCGCGTCCGCGAGGTGCAGCTCGTCCAGCACGTCCACCATCGTCCCGTAGAACGCGTCCTCGGCCACCTTGAGCTGGATCACGAGCTTCGGGTTCGCGGTGGTCCTCCGCCGTACCTCGCTCTCGAGGGCGCTCACCGGGAACGGCGCCCCGTCCAGCTTGACCGTGTTGGCCGCATCGATGTCGATGTTCAGGATGTTCTTCGGGTTGATCTTCGCCTGCTCCGAGGAGGCGCCGGGAAGCTGCATGGGCAGCCCCTGCTCGTCGAGGAAGACGGTGGTCACGATGAAGAAGATCAGCAGCAGGAACGCGATGTCGGACATCGACGCCATGGACATGTCGCCGACCGCGCCCTTCCGCCGATGGATCTTGACCGCCACCGCGCTCCCTCCCCTACGCCGTCTGGCTGCCGCGCGACGCGCCGAGATCCACGAGCGCCTCCACGAGGTCCGCGGAGGTCTCCTGCATCTCGATGACGAACTTGTCGATCTGGCCGACGAAGTAGTTGTGCGCCATCGACATGGGGATGGCCACGACGAGGCCGGCGAGCGTCGTGATGAGCGCCTCCGAGATGCCGGAGGCCACGACCTTCGCGTTCACCTGGTCCGCGGCGGCGATGGCGTCGAACGCGTTGATCATGCCGGACACCGTGCCGAGGAATCCGAGCAGTGGCGCGAGGTTCGACACGGTGACGAGCGCCAGCAGCCCGCGCTCCAGGAACGACAGCTCCACCACGCCGGCGTTCTCGATGGATTTCTCCGTGGCGTCGATCCCGATGTTGGAACGGCGCAACCCGGCGTGCAGGATGGCGGGAATGGGACCCCGCGTGGTCTCGCACACCTGGATGGCGGCCTCCACGCCGTCCTTCTTCAGCGCCGCGAGCACCCGGTTCATCAGGTCGCGGATGTTCGTGCGCGCGCGGCTGAGCGTCCAGAGCCGCTCCAGCGCGATCGCAAGGCCGAAAACCGCCAGCGCCAGGATCGGCCACATGAAGATGCCGCCCTTCAGGAAGAACTCCACCGCGCCGGAGTTCGCGAACTTCTGCCACATGCCGACGCTCTTCTGCTCCACCTGGACGGCGTCCGCGCGCTCGGCGGCCATGCCGATGGAGTCGATGGCGGCGGAGTCGATGGGCGCGGCCTCGGTCGGAGCCGCCGAATCTGGGGGCGCGACCGTGTCGCCGGCCGCCGCGCCGGGGGCGGGAGCCGCGGCCGGCGCCGGGGTCGTGGTCCCTTCCTGGGCGACCACTCCCGCCGCTCCCAGCGCCAGAAGGGCGACGACGGCCAGGACGGACGTGATCTTGCGGGGCTCCGAACGCATCGAACGCACTCCTCGAGTTCCAGGGTTAGACCGATCCCCGGCGGCCGGATCCTGTGTGCCTTTCCCCGCGAGGGCGGGGCCAGATCTGGGGAACGTCTTGGCTCACAACGTTCTGAGTCGGGGCATTCTAGGTACCGCTTTCCCGAGGTGTCAACGGCCTTCCCCGGCGCGCCGTGCGCTTCACCGAGGCTTCATCGGCCCCCCCCGGGCCCCCCGCGGGGCGCTCCGCCCTCGCCGCTCCGCCGGGCCCGGGCGACACCTCACCGGATCGTGGTCCCGGAGCTCCCGATGAGCTGGAAGTCCCCGTTCCCCATCGCGTCCGCGAACACGAACTTCAGGCCGCGGTGGCTCCGCCCGGTCAGGTCCTGGTGATCCCGCCGGAGCGGCGCCCCGCGACCGTCGTACGTCCAGACGACGAGTTGCTGCGACTTCACGGTGGCCGAGCCGCGCTGGTTCACGAGGTCCGAAACGTCCCCCTCGCGGAACTCGTCCGGGTCCAGGAACGACGCGGATGGCCGCGAGCCCAGCGTGGCCCGCTCCCCCGGCTCCGCCACCTCCTCCAGCGCGCCCTCGACCGACCCGAAGCTGGAGGACGAGAACTGGTAGTTCTCGTCGTCCGGCGGTCCGTAGCGGACGTACACGCGCCCGCGGTCGGTCAGGATGCCGCGCCGCATCACCGTCCCGAACTCGCGGTCCGCGAAGGCCACGCGGCTCCGGAAGTCCTGCAGGAGCGGGTTGTCCGGCGACGTGGGGTCCGGATCCAGCCCGTGCCAGAACTCGGCCAGGTACACCTCGCGCGCTCCCGGCGCCAGGCGTTCCAGGGTGTGGTACTCCGCGTCCGTCATGACGAGGATCATCTCCTGGAGGATGTCGTCCGGCTCGCGCCCCCAGGACGCCACGGACCAGATCACCTCGAAGGGACTCTCGGCGCGCACGGTGGCCCGCGTGCGCTCGTGCACGACGGTCACGGCCAGCCGGTACGTCCCCGCCGGCACGACCTGCTCGAGGAACAGCTCGTCGGTGAGCCCGAACACGGGGGCCAGCGGCTCCGCGCGCGTGGCCCGCTCCAGCAGCGGCAGCCCCGCGCCGTCCAGGACCTGCGTCTGCACCAGGAACGCGTCCCCCTCCTGCCAGTCCTCGCCGGCGTAGACCTCGGCGAACAGGCGCACCGAGGGGAGCACGAGGCCGTAATAGCGGGACGGGTTCGGGTCGAAGTCCACGCCGGACCGCGCCCAGGGGTCGTCGTCGCGGGCGACGCGGGCGAGGCGCACGAGCACGGGGTCCGAGATCCCGAGTCCCCCGGCGCCGTGCGATCGCACCTCCACCCACCGCTCCAGCTCGCCCTCGTTCCTCTTGTTGCGGATGCGGTCCAGGAGGCCCGGCTTCTCCGAGAAGAGGTCCCTCACGCGGATCTCCAGCCGGTACGGGCCCGGGGCGAGCGCCGCCCGCGCGCGGACCGTCTGCAGGATGGCGCGATCCGCGGCGTCCAGCGTGTCGGCCGCGGACGGGGTCAGCTCGGCCTCCTCGCGAAAGGCCTCGCCCCCGTCCGGCGTGCGGAAGACGAGTTCCCACGCCAGACGGCCCTCGAACCCCGAGCCGTCGTCGGCGCGCCGGAACGCCAGCTGGTCGTTCGGGATGGCCACGTAGACCTCCTGCTCCACGCGCCCCGGATCGGACGGGCCGGAGCGGAACGAGGCCAGGTCCGCGTGGAAGGCGATGCTGCCCTCCGACGCGAACGGCGGCGCCGCGGTCTCCGGCTCGTCGTCCCCCCGGCCGGCGGACGGCGCCAGCGCGACCGCCGCCGCGAGGAGCACGGTCAGCGCGCGCGCGCCTCCCGAAGACGGAGGGGGCGGCGCCGGCGCGCCACCCCCTCGGTCCGACCGGCGTGCACTGGGGAGACCCGGCTTCGTCAGAATCGCAGCTCCGCGGAGAACTTGTGCGTGTCGTCCAGGATGTCCATCTGCGAGAAGGCGTAGTCCACGCGCATCCGGGAGGCCGACCCCGTGGGGAACTCCACGCCGAATCCCGCGGTTCCCCGCTCCTCGTCGCGGTTGAAGCGGTACCCGCCGCGCACCTGCAGCGTCACGTTCGGCTCGAACGCCTTCAGCGTGTACTCCGCGCCGGCCGAGGCCCGCTCCGCGTTGTCCGACGGGTGGTCGAACTGGAACGCGCACAGCAGGTTGTGGTTGTCCCCCTGGTACACGTCCATGGCGGTGCCGACCTTGAACATGGTGGGCATGGGGAAGGTGTCGTCGATGAACTTCATCGACGGGCCCAGGCTCTGGATGTTCATCCCGATCCGGATGGTGCGGTAGTCCGTGTAGTACAGGGTGCCGAGATCCACGACGAACCCGTCGGCGTTCTCCTTCTCCAGGCCCATGTGGACGTACTTCGTGGTGAGACCGAAGGAGAAGCGGTCGATCAGGTTCTTTGCCCACGTGACCGCGAGGTTGAAGCTCCCGGCGTCGAAGTTCTCGCCGGTGCCCTGCGGGCTGTACTCCGTGCGGACCGGGATGGGGTCCATCTGCAGCACGGTGGAGCTGAACGCCCACGATCCCGGCAGCCCGCCGTACGTGAACGCGTAGCCCACGAACTCGTGCGAGATCTCCGCCGGCCACGTGGAGTGGTTCAGCGTGAGCAGGCTGTTCCCTTCGCTGGTGATGCGGGCCACGCCGGCGGGGTTCCACCAGATGGCGGAGGCGTCGTCCGCGACGGCGACGAAGGCCTCCCCCATGCCCACGGCCCGCGCCCCCGCGCCGATCTTCAGGAACTGCGCGCCGGCCGTGCCCACCTTGCGGAAGATCTCGGCGCCGCGTGCGTCCGTGACGCAGACCATCAGCATGGCGGCCAGGATGACCCCGACTCTCTTCACGGACCTACCCTCCCGGGCCTCGTTCCGATCCCCCCGCGCCCCGTCCCCCGCTTCCGGGAGGACGGGACACGGCCGACCCACCTTAGCGAATGATGACGAACTTGCCAACCTTCTCGGACCCGTCCATCGCCGACTGCACGTGGTACATGTAGATCCCGCTGACCGTGTCCTGGTTGTTCTTGGAGATCAGGTTCCAGGACGTCTGCCCGGGCGGCTCCCCGCCGACGCGGGCGTTGTCGTCGTGGTCGATCGTGGCCACGTGGTCCCCCGCCAGCGTGTAGATCCGGATGGTGGCGCGCTGCGGCAGGTTGAAGAACTTGATCCGCCGTCCCGTGGGCTCGAAGTTCGTCTCCGCGAGGTCCCACGCCGCCGACTCCCGGTACGGGTTCGGGACCACGTACACGTCGTCCAGGGTCTGCGCCGCCGTGGTGTGCGGCATGACCCGGGTCATGTTCTGCGTGAACTTCCCGAACTTCGGCGCCTCCGTGCGCACCAGCGAGGTGCACGGCGGGGACGGGCAGTCCCCGGACACGGAGTTGTCGATCTCCAGGCGGAACGTGCCCTTGTCGTACGCGGTGACCGAGTACCAGTAGAAGAAGCCGTTCTGCACGCGGGTGTCCACGAAGCGGTACTTCCCGACGCCGGTGAGCCCCGTGTCGATGTTCGCCATCTCCGTGGAGTCGTAGTCCGCGATGAGCCGCCACATCTCGTCGGAGGGGATGTTCGACTCCCGGCGCCAGCCCTCGGCTTTCCAGACCTGGTAGCCCGCGAAGTCCCTCACGCCGGTGAGGGGATCCGGGACGTCCTCGGGGAAGTCGTCCCACTCCACGGTCACGTTGCGGTCCCCGGCGGTCACCAGGATGTTCGGCGGCGGCGGCGGCGAGCTCGTGGCCCAGCGCAGGTCCAGGTCCTGGTCGCCGTCGAATGCCAGCTGCGCCTGGATGGGGTTCGTGAAGTCCGGCGCCCGGCGCGTGCCGCCGGTGACCGGGTCCGGCACCTCGACCATGTTCCCGAACACGAACGCCACCTGGAACGTGAGCGTGGAGCCGGCCGGGATGCGCGCGAACGGGCCCGCGGACACGAGGAACCGGTAGTCGTCCGGCCGCGGGGTGGGCGGGTCGATCGTGCGGCCGGTGTCCTGCAGGCCGCGCAGGAAGCGGTACCGGTCCAGGTCGTCGCGCGGATCCTGGTCCCCGCCCGACCAGACGCGGAACGCGTGGATGCCCACCTCGCGCGGCGCGAACGCGCTCTCCAGGTCCGGCGACGTGGTGTCGGTCGTGTGGCCGAGGAACATCACGCCGCAATAGCCGGGGACGTCGTCGCCGGCGTTCTGCCCGCCGGTCTCGTCGAAGATGTAGCCGAGCGTGAGCTTGAGGTTGCGCTGCGTGCCGGTCCCGAGCGTGATGGTGGTGTCCAGCGCCGCGAACGCCCCCTGGTCGTCCTCCCAGTAGTTCAGATCGTCGTCGTCGATGCCCACGTCGCCGTCGACCATGAACCCGATGTAGCAGCTCGTGATGTCCCAGCCCACCGGGTCGATCGTGTTCGAGATGTTCTTGATCCGGAACTCGACGCCCACGAAGTCGTCGAACTGCGGATCCGTCCACTGGTAGCTCTCCTGCTCGATGCGCAGGCCGAGCGGCGTGTGCTGGTCCGCCTCGTCCGGGAAGAACTGGTTGAAGAAGATGGACGTGTCGTAATAGACCGTGCGGAACATCTGCTGCGAGATGCCGGCGAAGTCCTCGTCGATCCGGCCGTCCCCGTCGTTGTCCGCGCCGTCCAGCGCATCCTCGTCCACCAGGCCGTCGCCGTCGTCGTCGAACGAGCGCAGGCCGCCCGGCGCGCCCTCGAAGGTCTCGCAGATGCCCTCCGGCGGGCTGCCGCAGCCTTCCGTGGGCACGCGGTTCTGGAACTCGCCCTGCTGGTACAGGCCGGCGGACACCAGCGTGTCGCGGGAACCGCCGCGCGTGACCACGCCGCCCACCCACAGGCCGGCGGCATACAGGTACTCGTGGTTCGACCCGGCGGGCCACTCCGCCGAAGGCTGCGTGGCGTCGCCGCCCCGGCGCCCGAAGTAGCCGCGGTTCGACAGGTGCAGGAGGCAGTTCCCGGCGTCGTGGATCCAGCCGGCGAACTCGTCGATCCGGAGCCCGCCCTCGGGGTTCCGGTCGTCGCGGGATGCACGCGCGTCCGCCCCCGACGGGAGCAGCACACCGAACACGAGCGGGAGCAGCGCGACGCGAACCGCCGCGCGGACCGAATGAAGCCTCACGATTCCCTCCCGCCCGTCACGCGGGCCCCCCCGATGGCCGGACGCCGCCCGGACTACCACTCGAACTGGATCCCGACGCGGAACACGCGGGACTCGCTGTACACGCGCGGATCGTTCAGCGGCACGAGGATGTCCTCGTTCGCGCCGATGGTGTCCGCGAGGTTGTAGGCGCCGCCGAGCTCGCCGAACTCCGTGTAGTACTCCTGGTAGTATTCGTGGTTCGGCGTCGGGAACAGCGTGGGCCGGTCGGTGCGCACGTTCTTCCGGTCCAGGATGTTCCGGCCCTCGAGGAACAGCCGGAACTCCTGCCCGTACAGCGAGTACTGCTTGTTGCCGCGCAGGTTCAGGTTCATCGTGTACGGCAGCCGGATGGTGTTGATGTCCTCCGCCTGCGTGGTGCGCTGGCCGAGCCGGCGCGGCGTGGTCGGCGAGCCTGACGCCACGTTGAAGTCGAAGTTCACGCCCCACACGCCCGGGTCCGAGAAGTACAGGAACGCGCTGAGCACGTGCGTGCGGTCCCAGTCCAGCGGGACCTCCTTGATGGGCTCGCGGTCCAGCCCCTCGCCCGCCACCACCGCGCCCTGGTTCACGTCCGAGGACGATCCGGTGGCCTGCGACAGCGTGTACGAGATCCCGCCCTGCCAGTAGTTCGCGAAGTTCTTGTCCAGGCTGAGCTCGAACCCGCGCACCGAGCCGTAGTCCTTGTTCACGTACACGGTGGGCTGGAACTGCGCCTGCTCCCGCTCGTCCTCCGCCTCCAGCTCCTCGGTCCCGACGAGCCCGAAGATGTCTTTGAAGAAAACGGTGGCGTCCAGGAAGATGCGGTCCGAGAGCTGCCGCCGCACGCCGAACTGGTAGGAGATGGTGGTCTCCGGCTCCAGGAAGGCGTTCCCCACGAGCTGGTTGCCGGCCTGCGGGTTGTTCGCGAAGTCGTACAGGTACTCCAGGTCCGGAAGCTGGAAGAACCGGCCGTAGTGGAAGTGCAGCACGTCGCGGTCCGAGATGGGGTACGACATCCCCAGCCGCGGCGAGACCTGCGCCTTCCACCGCTCCAGGAACGACAGACCGGACGTGGGCTTCTGCAGCGCGAGCACGCGCTGGTTCGAGATGCGCACCGCCTCCTCGCCCGGGTCGAAGAAGTCGAACCGGAGCCCCGCGTTCATCACCATGGACTTCCGGTAGCGCAGCCGGTCCTGCACGTACAGCACGCCGCCGGACGCGTTCTGCTGGTAGATGTTCGGGAAGTTCCCGAACGGGTTGTCCTCGTCCGGGTACTGCCGCGAGTCCTTCTTCAGGTCGTAGTAGTCGAAGGTGAAGCCGGTCTTGAGCTCGTGCGTGCCGTCGCCCACCTTGTTCTGGTAGTCCGCGCGCAGCGTCCACTGGTCCGACGTGCGCTCCTCCCAGACCGGATAGTCCCCGGTGACCGCGAAGAACAGGTTCGCCGGATCCCGGTCCTGGTCGTTCCCCGTGAAGGACACGTACTGCCACGGGCTCTTGTCCGCCACCTTCTCGTTGTACACGGCGCGGAACAGCGAGCCGCGCACCTTCACGTAGGAGTCGTCCGTGAGCGGGTGCGTGTACACCATCTTGTACTGGTCGTTCCGGCTCACGCGCTCCGAGAGGTGCTCCGGCCCGTTGTAGTACGTGAACGTGCTGTCCAGCGGCGTGAACCACCACTGCTCCGCCTGCTCGGACCAGTACCCCACGCGGCTGAACGAGTGGTGGTACCAGTCGTTCTCGGTGCGGGAGAACAGGTATTCGCCGGAGAGCTTCTTCGCGTCCGTGAACCGGTACGTGGCCTTGACCTGCCCGCGCAGCGCGTTCTCCTGGCGGTCCCGGAAGCTGGCCAGCTCCGTGTCGCTGAGGAAGAGCCGCCGCGCCGGGCGCTGCTCCTGGGTCTTCAGGTACGTGTCCTGGAACACGCCCTCGCCCGAGGCGTAGAAGCGCCACGCGTCCCCCGCGAACGGCACCGGTCCGCCGAAGCCGAACGCGATGTTGTCGTAGTTGAAGTAGGTGCGGTCCGGGGCGCCGAAGTCGTCCGTGAGGAACTTGACGGATCCCTCGTAGGTCTCGCGCCCCTCCTTCGTCTCGATCTCGATGATGCCGGACTGCGCGTTGCCGTACTCCGCGTCGAAGCCGCCCGTGAGGACGTTGATGCCCTCCTGCGACGTGAGCGCGATGTCCAGGGTGCCCGTGCCGGAGGAGCCGGCGAAGGCGTCCGAGACCGGCATGCCGTCCACCACCGTCTTGATCTCGGTGCTGCGGCCGCCGCGCACGAAGAGGTTGTCCCCCAGCTGCACCACGCCGGCCTGCGTGGCGATGGCCTCGTCCGTGGTGTTGATCGCGCGGATCTTGCTGGCGCGCTTGGAGTCGATCACGCGGAACGTGCCGGATTCCTCCTTGTCGATCTTCTCCCGCCGCTGCCCGCGCACCTCGATCTTGTCGATCTCCGTGGCCTTCTCGATCATGGTCACCGCCGGGACGCGCGTGACCTGCCCGGACCGGACCACCACGCCCTCGACCCGGTTGTCCTCCGCGGCGACCTGCTTGAACAGCAGCGTGTACGTGCCGGGCGGGACGCTGTCGAAGGTGTACTTGCCCTGGTCGTCGGCGATCGCGCCGATGTTCAGCACCTGGATGATCACGTTGGCGTACGGCAAGGGCCGGCCGGACTCGTCGTTGATGATGCCGGTGATCTTGCCGGTGGATGCGGACTGCGCGGCCGCGGTCCCGGCCGCCGCCAGCGACAGGAGAAGGGACGAAGCGAGGAGAACCAGGGACCTGGCGGCCGGGAGCAGGACCCGGAACCGGGAACCTGGGGCCGCGACTCGGGTGGAACGCGTCGCACGCATCGGGGGCACACTCCCTCGTTGAGTCCATCGCGTGCACGGAGCCGCCGGGCGGCAGCCCGGAATCGGCTTCGCGCGAACCCGGGGGATCGGCTCGGGGGGGTCGAGGGGTGCGCGGTCCGGCGGGAACTCCGGAGCGGGCGAACTCCCTTCCCCGATCCTCCTGGCCCCCGAGGTAGCTCCGGCTTCGCTTCGGGCCTGCGATCCGGAGCTTCCCGGTGGCGCAAGTCCTTGTTTCCCAGCGAGAAAGAGCGACCGTTCCGGGGACGGCGCGGCCACTATAGCCAAGCCCTCGAACGAGTGTCAAGCGACACCAACGCGTTGCAAACAGGATCTTTACGCCTCTTTACAGGCCCCGATCCGGCCCGCGTTGACACGACCGGCGTGGCCGCCTAGGGTGCCGTCTCCCAACGACTTCTCGCCCCGAGCAGGGGCGCCACCGGTCCCGAACGACGGAGGTCCCATGGCCGACCCCGTCCTCCTCGCCGTCGAGGGGCTGCACACGTCCTTCTTCACGGAGGACGAGACGGTCCGCGCCGTCCGGGATCTCACCATCGAGATCCGCGCCGGCCGGACGCTGGGCCTCGTGGGCGAGTCCGGCTCCGGGAAGTCCGCCACCTCCCTCTCCCTGCTCCGGCTCCTCCCCGACCGGGTGGCCGAGGTGGAGTCCGGGCGGGTGGTCTTCCTCGGCCGCGATCTCCTGCGACTCGCGGAGCGCGAGATGTGCGCGGTGCGCGGGGCCGAGATCTCCATGATCTTCCAGGAACCCATGACCTCGCTGAATCCCGTGATCACCGCCGGGAAGCAGGTCATGGAGGCCATCCTGGTCCACCAGAAGGTGGGGCGTGCGGAGGCGAGGAAGCGCACGCTGGAGCTGTTCGCCGAGGTCGGGCTCCCCGACCCGGAGCGGCGCCTGGACATGTACCCGCACGAGTTGTCCGGCGGGCAGCAGCAGCGCGTGATGATCGCGATGGCGCTGTCCTGCAACCCGAAGCTCCTCGTCGCCGACGAGCCGACCACCGCGCTGGACGTGACGATCCAGGCGCAGATCCTCGCCCTGCTGCGGAGGCTGCGCGACACGCGGCACATGGCCATGCTGTTCATCTCGCACGACCTCGGCGTGATCGGGGAGATCGCGGACGACGTGGCCGTGATGTACCGCGGGCGGCTCGTGGAGTACGGGTCCGTCCTCGACGTGTTCGAGCGCCCGCAGCACCCGTACACGCGCGCGTTGCTGGCGTGCCGGCCGCGTCTCGACACGCGGTTCACGCGTCTGCCGTCCGTGGCGGACTTCATGGAGACGCGCGAGCGCCCGGACGGCGAGGTGGAGATCATCGACCGGCATCCGGACCTCTCGGCGTACGAGACCCCGCGCCCGCGGCCGGCCGTCCCCGCGGGCGAGCCGCCGCTCTTGGCGGTGGAGGACCTGCGCGTGCACTTCCCCGTGCGCAAGGGGATCCTGCAGCGCGTGACCGGGCACGTGAAGGCGGTGGACGGCATCTCGTTCGCCGTGCACCGCGGCCGCACGCTGGGCCTCGTGGGCGAGTCCGGCTGCGGCAAGACCACCACGGGGCGCGCCATCCTCCGGCTCGTCCCGATCACGGCGGGGCGCGTGCGGTTCGAGGACCGCGATCTGGCGCAGCTGGACGGCGCCGAGCTGCGTCGCCTCCGCCGCCGGATGCAGATCGTGTTCCAGGACCCGTTCGGCTCGCTGAACCCGCGCCTCACCGTGCAGGCCATGCTCACGGAGCCCATGGAGGTCCACGGCCTCCACGGCGGCCCCCGCGAGCGCGCGGACCGCGCCGCGGCACTGCTCGACGAGGTGGGCCTCCCGCCCGCGCACCTGCGGCGCTACCCCCACGAGTTCTCCGGCGGCCAGCGCCAGCGCCTGTGCATCGCACGCGCGCTCGCGGTGGACCCGGTGTTCCTGGTGTGCGACGAGCCGGTCTCCTCCCTGGACGTCTCCGTCCAGGCGCAGGTGCTGAACCTCCTGAAGGACCTGCAGGAGCGGCGCGGCCTCACCTACGTGTTCATCAGCCACGACCTCGCCGTGGTGAAGTTCATGGCCGACGAGCTCGCGATCATGAACGACGGCCGCATCGTGGAGTCCGGCCCCGCGGCCGACATCTACGCGAACCCCCGCGAGGACTACACCCGCCGCCTCCTCTCGGCGGTGCCGGGGCAACGCTCCGCCTAGGCGGGCGGGACGCGGCGGGGCGGGAGGGGCGGAGGCGAGCCGCGCGAAGGCGGCGGGGGCGAGCGAAGCCGGACGGGCCGGGAGCCCCGTTGCCCCTCTCGCGGGCCTCTGCGCGCGAACGCACCGCGCCCTTCCGGCGCGTGGCGCGCGTGCTCGAACGCCCGCGAGAGGGGCAACGGGGCTCCCGGCCCATCCGGCTTCACCGCTCCCGCCGCCTTCGCACGGCTCGCCTCCGCCCCTCCCGCCCCGCCGCGTCCCGCCCGCCCGGCTCCGCCAGGCTGGGGTCGCCGTGATCGAGGACGACGTGTGACGGCGCAGCTCTCGTGCGGCGGGTCGCACCGCTCCGAAGGGGAACACCGGGAACAGCGGGCGCCGGTCTCCCTTCCGGAGCGGATGGGTGGATCGGGCGGTCGCGGGCGGAGCGGCGGGCTGCGGCGCGGCCGAGGAGCGCCGGC
>CAZNDO010000024.1:0-28211 GCA_964571855.1 uncultured Gemmatimonadota bacterium | reverse complement strand
GATCGGGCGGTCGCGGGCGGAGCGGCGGGCTGCGGCGCGGCCGAGGAGCGCCGGCCGGGGACGATCGGGCGGCGGGCCCGGACGGGTCGGGCGGCCCGGTGCCCCTGTCGCGGGCGTTCGAGCATGCACGCCACGCGCCCGGAGGGCGCGGTGCGTTCACGCGCAGAGGCCCGCGACAGGGGCACCGGGCCGCCCGACCCATCCGCCCGCCGCCCGATCGTCCCCGGCCGGCGCTCCTCGGCCGCGCCGCAGCCCCCGGACCGCCCGCGACCGTCCTATCCGCCCGTCCGCGGATCCATCGCATCGCGCAGGCCGTCGCCGAGGAGGTTGTAGGACACCACGGTCGCGACGATGGCCAGCCCCGGGAACGTGGCGACCCACCACGCGCCGAGGAGGTCGTCGCGGCCCTGGTTGATGATGTTGCCCCAGGAGGCGGTGGGCGGCTGCACGCCGAGGCCGAGGAAGGAGAGCGTGGCCTCGGTGAGGATCACGTCGCCGATCATGAGGCTGGCGGCCACGATCACGGGCGACAGCGTGTTCGGCAGCACGTGGCGCAGGATCACGCGCGCGTGCGGGATGCCGAGCGCTCGCGTGGCCTGGATGAACTCGCGCTCCTTGAGCGACAGGATCTGTCCGCGCACGAGGCGCGCCACGCCCATCCACGCGGTGGCGCCGAGCACGGCCACGATGAGCCAGATCTGCGGGCTCCACAGGGCGATGAGCGTGAGGATGAGGAAGATCCGCGGGAACGCGTACAGCACGTCCACCGCGCGCATGATGATCCAGTCCGTCCGCCCGCCGAAGTAGCCGGCGATGGCGCCGAGGAACGTGCCGGCGGTGATCGCGATCCCCACCGCCACGAAGCCGATGAAGAGCGAGATCCGCGCGCCGTACAGGATGCGCGAGAGCAGGTCCCGGCCGAACTTGTCCGTGCCCAGCGGGAACGAGAGCGCCGGCCCCTCGTCCGGCTGGTACGTGGCCCCGGGCGGCAGGTACCGGGTGCGCACGATGTCCACCTGGACGTCCGGGTCATGCGGCGCGAGGACCGGCGCGAGCAGCGCCACGCAGTACAGGGCGCCCACGAGCACCAGCCCGAGCACGGCCACCCGGTTGCGGAGGAGCCGGCGCGTGATGAGCGCCGCGTGGCTGGAGGACGACTTCGTCCCGCCGCGGGCGAGCCGGCGCGCGTCCAGGGCGGAGACCACGGGCAACGCCACGAGCATGAGCGCGAGGAACACGACCGCCGAGATCCCGTCCGCCCCGCTCTCCCCCGCCGCGGCCGCCGCGACACGCGTGCGCTCCAGGACCGCCACCGCCAGGAAGGCCGCCCACGCCCCCGCGAGCGCGAGCGCGCGGCCGAGCCGCCGGTGGCGCGCCTGGCCGACGCCGGGGATCCAGTCCAGGGCGCCCATCACTCGTACCGGATGCGCGGGTCGACGACCGCGTAGAGGACGTCGGCCAGCAGGTTCCCGGCCACGACCATCACCCCCGCCACCAGGTTCGTGGCCATCACCACCGGGTAGTCGCGCGCGAAGATGGCGCCGACCGTGACGCGACCCATCCCCGGCCACGCGAAGATCGTCTCGGTCACGACCGCGCCGGACAGGAGGAACGGGAAGTACAGCCCGAGCAGCGTGATCACGGGGATGAGGGCGTTCACGAGCGCGTGCCGGAAGATCACGCGCCGCTCCGGCAGCCCCTTCGCGCGGGCGGTGCGCACGTAGTCCTGCCGGATCACCTCCAGCATGCTGCCCCGCGTGTAGCGCGCCACCGACGCCGCCGACGCGATGCCCAGCACGAACACCGGCAGCACGAGGTGCTCCAGACGGTCCAGCCAGCGCCCCGGCGCGGAGAGGAACTCCGCGTCCACCGACTGCATCTGGCTGGCCGGCAGGAGCCCGAGCTTCAGGGAGAACACGATGATCAGCATGAGGCCGAGCCAGAACCCCGGCATGGAGTAGACGAACAGCGCGCCCAGGGTGGTGACGTGGTCCACCCAGGAGTATTGCCGGACCGCCGAGATGACGCCGAGCAGCACGCCCACCACGAGGATGAGCAGCAGCGAGAGCCCGGTGAGCAGCAGCGTGTTGGGAATGGCATCGGCCAGGACGTCGGCCACCGGCCGATGGTGCGAGAACGAGACGCCGAGTTCCCCCTGCACCAGCGAAAGCAGCCACTTGCCGTACTGGACATGCAGCGGCTGGTCCAGTCCCAGTCGCGCCCGGATGGTCTCCATCACTGCGGGGTCGATCTCGGGGTTGTAGTAGATGGCCAGCGGATCGCCCGGAGCGAGGCGGACCACGAAGAAGGTGGCGGTGGCCAGCGCCCAGAGCAGCGGGACGGCCAGCAGCACGCGACGCACGATGAAGCGGATCACGACGCGGCCCCGGCGCCGGCGGGCACCGGCGTGGCCTCCTTCGACCAGTCCTCCACGGACAGCAGCCAGGACCGCACGTCCACCTCCACCCCGTGCAGGTACGGCGTGGCGGCCACGGAGTAGTCCAGCTCGAACAGCACGGTGTACGGCTGGTCCTCGTGCAGGACCGCCTGGAACTCGTGCCAGACCGGCGCGGCCTCCTCGAACGTGCGCGCGAGCAGCCCGCGGTCGATGAGCGCGTCCACGCGCGGGTTCGCGTAGCTCCCGCTGTTGTACTTCCCGTCGATCGCGCCCGAGTGGAAGATGTCGTACGGCGACACGATGAAGTCCTGGACCCACGCCATGTGGTAGGCGTCGAAGTCCTTCGCCTGCACCTCGTCCAGGAACACGTTCCACTCCCGTACGCGCGGGACGGCCTTCACGCCGATCTTCGCCAGGTCGTCCTGCACCATCACGAGCGTGTCCTCGCGGAGCTGGTTCCCGAGGTTCGTCACCAGCTCGAACTCGAACGCCAGGCCGTCCTTGTCCCGCACGCCGTCCCCGTCCGTGTCCCGCCAGCCGGCCTCGTCCAGCAGCCGGCGCGCCGCCTCCGGGTCGTACGGATGCGGCGCGATGTCGGAGGCGTGGAACGGGGAGCCCGACATGATCGGGTGCGCGGTCACGTGCCCCTCGCCGTGCACCAGCGCATCCACGATGCGCTGCCGGTCGATGCCCAGCGTCATGGCGCGGCGCACACGCGCGTCCGCGAAGCGCGGGTTCACGAGGTTCCAGCCGATGAACTGGTAGCCGCGGCCGGAATACGTGTACACCCGGCAATCGGGGTTGGCGCGGAAGGCCGCCACGCGCTCCAGCCGCACGCGCTCAACCACGTCCAGCTCGCCCGCCAGGAACGCGGTCTCGATGGCGGTCTGGTTCGGGATGACCCGGAACACGATCCGGTCCAGCGGCGGCCGCCCGTCGGCGAAGTCCGGGTTCGCCTCGAAGACCACCTCTTCCGCCTGCTTCCAGCGCACGAAGCGGAACGGCCCGTTGCCGACCGGGTTCCGGTTGAACGGGGCGGACTCCATGGCCTCCGAGGGGATCGCGTCCAGCAGGTGCTTCGGCATGATCACGCGGCGGAGGTGCGCCAGCTGGTCCAGGTACGCCCGCTTGAACCGGAAGCGCACCTCGTACGGACCGAGCGCCTCCACGGACTCGATCTGTCGCATCGCCCCGACGTCCGGGTAGCCGATCTTCGGGTCCCGGAAGCGATCGAACGAGAAGACCACGTCGTCCGCCGTGGTGGGCACCCCGTCGTGCCAGCGGACGTCGTCCCGGAGCTGCATCGTGATGACGAGGCCGTCCTCGGACTGCTGCCAGGACTTCGCCAGCCGCCCCTCGATGCGCAGGTCCTTCCCCCACCGCAGGAGCGGCATGTACAGCATGCGCTCCATGATGTCGGTGGCGTTCGCGTCCGTGGACGTGAACTCGTTGAAGCCGTCCACGTCGGAGAACATCCCGATCACCGCGGTCCGGTTGCCGCCGCCGCCCCCGGCCCGGCCGCCGCCGGCGTCCGCCCCCCCGCCGCACCCCGCGGCGAGTGCGAGCAGCACGAGCGCCGGCACGAGCCGCGCACGCGTCATCGTCCCGTCCTCACGGGTTCCCAGAGGTGCAGCTGCCGGAACGGCCCGCGCAGATCCATGGGGGCCTTCGCGACGCGATCGCGGCGCACGGGGTAGCTCGTCTCGCTCACGTACAGCACGGTGACCGGATGGATGCGGTGGAACTCCTCGAAGAACCGCGCCCAGATCTCCTTCCTGAGCGCGCGATCCGGCGTGGACTTCGCCAGGTCGATGAGGCTGTCCGTGACCGCGTCCCCGAAGGAGACGTCGTTGTACTGGCCGTCGATCGCCCGCGAGTGGAACACGTCCTCCGGGTCGAACAGGAGCTCCCCGCGCCGGGCCAGGATCGTGGCGTCGAACTCCTTGCGCCGCAGCTTGCCGATGTACACCGTGAACTCGTACGACTCGCTGGTCACGCCGATCCCCAGCTTGCGGAACTCCGCCTGCGTCATGGTGGCGATGTCCTCGGAGATCTCGTTCGCCGCGATCAGCATGTAGGTGAACTCCAGGCGCATCCCGTCCTTCGTGCGGATCCCGTCCGGGTCGCGCCCCGTCCACCCCGCCTCGTCCAGCAGCCGCGCGGCGGAGTCCGGGTCGAACGGGAGCGGCTTCACGTCCGGGTCGAAGTCCGGGTTCTCCACGAACGTGGGGATGGCCGCCACCTGGCCGAAGCCGCCGCGGAACGCGCTGAGGATGGTGGGGCGGTCCGTGGCCAGCGTGAGCGCGCGGCGCACCCGCGGGTCCGAGAACCGCGGGTTCCGGTGGTTCCAGCCGATGTACACGTACCCCTTGTCCGACATCCGGGTGAAGCGCAGATCCGTCCGCTGCGAGTCCTCCCGGTACCACTTGTTCGGGTGGCGGTCGTACACGTCCACCCCGCCGGTCAGGAGCTCGGTGCGCAGCGTGGTCTCCTCCGGGATCACGCGGAAGACCACGCGGTCGTACACCGGGCGGCCGAGCGCGCACGCGTCGTTCGCCTTGAGCACGATGCTCTGCTCCCGCACCCACTCGTGCAGCGTCCAGTGCCCGTTCCCCACCGGCGCCCGGTCGAACGCGCAGGTGTCCATCTCCTCCGGCGGGACGGACTCCAGGAGGTGCCGCGGGACGACGTGGAACGACGTCGTCCACACCGGCTCCCAGGACGGCTCGGAGAAGCGGAACACCACCGTCCAGTCGTCCGGCGCCGTGCAGGACTCGATGAGCCGCAGCCGCGAGCGGTTCGGGAACGGCACGACCGGGTCCCTCGCGCGCTCGAACGTGAACACGACGTCGTGCGCCGTGGTGGGGACGCCGTCGCTCCAGGCCACGTCGCGGCGCAGGCGGTAGGTCAGCGTGCGCCGGTCCTCCGCGAGCTCCCAGCCCTCCGCGAGCACCGGCTCCAGCGCGTAGTCCGGCGGCGGACCCCAGGAGGCGAGCCGCAGGAAGAGCAGGTCGCAGAGGTCCACGGCGAAGGCGGTGCCCGCGACCAGCGGGTTCAGGTGGTCCGGCTGCGCGGACACGCCGATCACGAGCGTGGACGGCGAGCCGGCGGAGCCGTCGGGGGCGGAGCGGCCGCCCCCGCACCCGGGCAGCAGCGGCAGGACCGCCGCCAGAAGCAGCGCGTGGCGCCGTCTCATCGGGCCGCCTCCGCCTCGTCGTCCCCGTCCCGCCGGCGGCGGGCCCACAGCACGAGGAACGCCACGACCGCGACCACGAGGATCCCCGAGATCGCCGGGTGCGCCAGCAGGTCCCGCGTGCGGCCGATCGCAAGCGAGACGCGGGACATCACCGTGTACCCGAAGCTCGCGCCGAACGACACCATGAGGAACCACACGCCCACGCGCGACACGGCGCCGAGCGCGCCACGATGCTCCCGCGAGAAGTAGAAGTACATCAGGCTGCACGCCAGCCCGACCACGAGCAGCAGGCTCGCGATGCCCTGCGGGCCGCCGCCGGAGACGTCCAGCATGGTGGCCTCGAGCTGGATGATGAGATCCCCGGAGCCGAACGCGATCACGTTGATGCCGGCGTACGTGCCGACCACGAACGCGATGGGCCACCGCGACAGCCACGAGATCCGCGGCACGAACCGGCTGAACATGAGGACGGACAGCACGAGCGCCCCGAGCCGGAACAGGTTCCCCTCGCGGGTCACCGGGATCACCAGGTTCGGGATGATGGTCTCCTGGTACGCCTGCGCCACGTAGTACCCCGCGCTCACGCCCACGAACAGGTGCTCGGCCAGCTTGTACAGCGGGTTGTCCCGGTACAGGAAGCTGAAGATGCACAGCGTGAGCGCGAGGACGAGCCAGACCTGGAGGACCTCCATCAGCGTCCCCCCTTCCGGCGCTTCGCGAAGTGGATCACGTTGCCGAACAGGATGAACGCGATCAGCAGGACGTGGCTGGCGCTCTGCGCGGCCATGCCGGCCGTGGCGGCCCCGGGATGCCCCACCAGCGTCTCGTACTCCGCGGCGCCCTTCATGCCCGCCGCCAGCCCCTCGAGTTGCCCCGCGCTGTAGTACGGCACGTAGTCCGGCCCGGACACGGCGGTGCACGCGCCCACCATGGGGATCCGCCAGCGGCTCTGCACGACCTGCACGTACTCCTTCACGCCCGGGTTCCCGGCGGAGATGTTCACGAGGAGCGCGAAGTCGTCGTAGTTGCGCACCTCGCGCATCAGCGGGATCTCCGACACGGGCTTGCCGGCGCGGTCGAACGGGAAGGTCTGCGGGATGGACTGCCCCATGGACTTCATGACGATCTGCCGGCCTTCCTTGAAGCCCAGGTTCACGAAGTCCGTGCCGTCCACCTTGCCGTACGTGGTGGTCCACCCCACGGTCCCGAGCACGTGCTCGGTGAGCGGCGGGCCCGCCGCCCACAGGGTCATCATGACGACGCGCACGTTCTTCCGCGCCAGGTGGTGCATGAGGGCCACGTGGAACGGCTCCAGCTCCGGCTTGCCGGAGGGGTCGTAGTCCGCGGACAGCAGCACCTTCGATCCCGCCGGCAGCGCGTCGATGGCGTCGTACAGGTCCTGGACCATGGGCGTCACGTGCAGCGGCAGCGGCGCCGGGAACACCAGCGGCCCCGCGATGGCCGCCGCCAGCATCAGGAAGATCCAGCGGCGGTCGATGAACTCCAGGCGCTCCAGGAGCGTACGCTTCGGCATCAGCCGCCCCCGCCCAGGTGCGCGCGCTCCAGCCCCAGGATCACGCGCAGGCCGGTGGAGATGGCCCCCAGCGCCGCGCCCATGAGGATGGCGCGCTTCCCGGCCAGGTTGGGCACGTCCATGATCCAGTCCTTCACGCCGGGGAATCCGCCGAGCGCCGAGTCCGGACCCCACAGCGCGGCGCCCACCGGGACCTGTCCGAGCATGACCAGGATGGCGGCCCCGAGCAGCAGCACCGCTTCCGTGCTGCGGGCGCGGAACGCGCGGTACGCGGCGGACGAGATGAAGAACGCGAGCAGCGCGAACATGGACGCGGCCAGCGGGTCGTACATCGTGTCGTAGATCCAGAGGAAGGGCCCGTGCGGGTCGTCGTGCCGCCCGAGGATGCCGAACCCCGCGGTCACCGCCATGCCGGCGACGAGCACGATGCTGTAGCCCCAGTCCTTGCGGCGCCGCTGGATGCGCCGGGAGTGGTGGTCGAAGACGTTCGCGATGCCGAGCACCGTGGTGAACGCCACGACCACGAGCCCCCACTGCTGGACCTCCTGCACGACCGCGGCGAAGGCGCGGTGCGGCACGAAGAAGTCCGCGATCATCAGCGTGCCCGCGACGAGCGTCAGGGCCCAGGGAACGGCGCGCTTCACGATCCCCCCTGCCGGCCCGTCACTGGATGCGGAACCAGGCGCGGAACGCCGGGTGGCCGAGGGACTCGAGGACCGCGCCGATCAGCAGCGACGCGACGAGCGCCACCTTCGTCCAGTCCGCCGCGCGGATGGTGGACAGCAGCGACGGGTCCCGCGACAGGTACGCGGACGCGGCGTAGAACTCCTCCCCGATCAGCGTGTAGTCGCACGCCGCGATGAAGAACGGGAGCTGCGTGACCTCCGCGGTGCCGGCGATCTGGATGGAGCCGGCGGCGAACCCGGTCTCCGCGAAGATGAGCGACTCCGCGTAGAACGTGCCGAGATACAGGTTCGCCGCGGGACGGTCGCGCAGGATCGTGCCGTTCACGCCCGCGCAGTACGCGAACTGCTCCTGCGAGATGTAGCGCACGGAGTCCGGACGATACGCGTCCGGGCGGCCGGCGGCCAGGCAGCCGTTGCGGACCACCTCGTCGGCGATCGCCAGCACGAACGGCGTCCGCGTGGGGACCTCCAGCCGCACGCCGAAGCTCGCGGTCTTCTCCGCCACGCGCTCCAGGATGAGCATGGAGGCGATGGTCTGGATGTTCTCCACCTCCTCGATGCCCGGAACGTAGAGCACCGGCCGCCCCATCTCGGTGGCGCGACCGATCGCCTCGTCCAGCGCCTCCACCGGCGCCAGCTTGCGGATGAAGAACTTCCCGGCACCGCGGGACGCGAGGAAGATGTTCACCAGCACGAAGCCCATGATCGTGCCGAGGATGAGCAGCACGTTCAGCCGGCCCCGGTGGAAGAACTGCACGGACGCGGTCGCCTCGCCGGTCTCGACGAAGGCCGAGGCGTCCCCGTCGCGCACGGTGCGGAGCCGCCAGCGGTGCCGCGCGCCGTCCGCCGGGCCCGCGGCGCCTTCCGGCGTGTCCTGGTCCACGAAGACCGCGGCCTCGAGCGGCGCCTCCCCCACGAGCGCGGCCACGCCGTCCGCGCCCACCCGCCGCACCTCCACCACGTCGCCCGGCGCCGCGCCGGCCGGCACCTCCCAGCGCACCGTGACGGAACGGCCGCCGTCGTTCGGCGTGTCGGCCGCCGCGGCCCGCAGGGGCGGCTCCACGGCGACGGCCGACGACACGGCGAGGGCCAGGACCAGCGCGGTCCCGGAGACGGAACGAAGCATCAGCTCTCGATGATCTCGACGTTGGCGCGCGGGAGGACGTGACGTCCTCCCCCTTCCAGCTCCACGACCAAGACGCGTACCATCGCCTCGGTCGCCAGCTTCTGCAAGGGCGCAGGGAGCTCGGATACCCGACCGAGCCGTCCGAAATGCGGCTCGCGGATGATGCGCACGCGCGTGCCCGGCGCCAGGCCGCCGGCCACCACGGCCGCCGCGGGCCCGCCCGACGCGCGCTGCCCCGGCAGCGGAACCACGACCTCGGGGCGGATGACGCCGGCGCGGATCTGCGTGGCGCCGTTGATGGAGGCCTTCATCCCGGCGCGCGCCTTCAGCAGCTCGAACGTGGCCTCGGCCATCGGGATGCGGCCGAAGCCCTCCGTGACGACGAGCGTCACGCCCTTGTCCTCCGTGCCGGTGATCGCCACGCCGATGTCGTAGCCCAGGAAGCCCTTGATCGTGGCGTCGTCGATGCCGCCCGCGACCACGCCGCGCACCTTCAGCTCCACGGCCCGGCGCAGCGCCTCGGGCGTCACGCGGGAGCCGCCCACCACGATCTTCCCGGCGTGCGCCGCGGAGAGGGACGCCGCGTCCAGCTCGTCCTCCGGCGACGCGGCCACCATCTCCAGGGCGCCGTAGGTCTCGCCGCCGATCCCGAAGATCCCCTGCACGAGCGACGCGTGCGTCTCCACCACGACGCCCTCGTCCGGGCGGACCTCGACGACGTCGCCGTCGACGTACGCCTCCACCTCCACGGGGATGGGCGGCTCGCGGAGCAGGACCTGGCCGGTGACGTACGAGACGCTCTCCACGAGGCCCTTGATCGGGGACTTCGCGACCGACTTGAACAACCCGAACAGCGTGGCGTTGCGCGCGATGACCTCGTCGCGCTCGACCGGCTCGCCGTCGCGCTTCACCATCTTCCCGGCCACCTCGTCCGGCAGCACCGACAGGATGTTCGCCACGTTGACGCTGTGGACGTTGCCGGGAAGCTCCGTGCGCGCGACGACCTGCTCCGCGGTGACGCGGTCCCCCGCCTTCACGAGGACCTGTCCCTTCAGCGGCAGGATCCGCTCCTTGCGGACGGCGGCGAGATCCGTGACGCGCAGGCCCGGGGTGTATGCGTGTGCCACGTGGGGTCCTCCTAGGCGCGGGCCGCCGCGTCCGCGGCCGGATAGGCGTTGAGGGCGTCGGTCCAGCCGCGGATGCGGGCGACGCGCGCGGGATCGGCGGGGTCCAGCGCGAGCGGGCGTCCGCGCCCGTCCAGGAGCAGGCCCACCACGCCGCCGTTCACCTCGCGCTCCACCGGGCGGCCGGCGCCGGCGCCGGCGTCGCAGCCCTTCGCCGGCGTGATGCGCGCCTTCGCCGTCTCGCCCAGCTCCAGCGGAACGAGCGAGATCGTCCCGAAGGGGACCTCGTGCGTCTCGGCCCGGCCGTCCGCGCGCTTGAGCTCCACCGTGAACATCGTCCGGCCTTCCTTGACGCCGCCGCGCGCCGCCACGCACGTGCCGAGCCAGATGAGGCAGTCCTTCTCGAACACCTCGGTGGCGGCCTTCGGGTGCACCTCGGCCAGCACGCCGAGCTGCGGCATCATGAAGATGGAGTCCACGGCGAGGCGCGTGATGCCCTCGGGCAGGAACGCGTCCACGAGCATCATGGCCGCCTGGTGCCGCCGCGGCGCATGCGACAGCACGCCGCCGGAGCCGATGAGCAGGTCCAGCGTCATCATGTCCACGATCGTGTCGTCGCCGCCCTTCTGCTCGAACGTGTCCGACACGGTCCGCTCGCGCTGCACGCCGCGCAGCCCCACCGCCATCTGCTTGTGCTGCTCGAAGGCGAGCCGCAGCGCCTCGCGGGACAGCGCCTGCTCCACCATCAGCTCCTCCAGCGAGTGCGGGATCGTGGTGGGGCGGATCATCTTGTTGCGGATGCGGTTGCGCAGGTCCTTCTCGTCCATGGAGAACGGGACCCAGCGCATCACGTTCGCCACGCCGGCCTCCGCCAGCACGTTGGAGATGGAGTAGCTCATGCCCAGGTTCGCGGACACCGTGCGGTTGAACGTCTCGCCGAACACGGAGAACACGTCCGTGGTGGCGCCGCCGATGTCCACGCCGATCACGTTCAGCCCGTGCTGCTTCGCGATCGTCTGGATGATGTTCCCCACCGCGCCGGGCGTGGGCATGATGGGCACGCCCACCCAATCCATGAGCTTGCGGTAGCCCGGGGCCTGGGCCATGACGTGCTCCATGAAGAGGTCGTGGATCTTGTCCCGCGCGGGGCCGAGGTTCTCGCGCTCCATCACCGGGCGGAGATTGTCCACCACGGCGAGGTCCGTCTTGTGCCCGAGCGTGCCCGTGACCTGGGCGGCGGCCTTGTTGTTGCCGGCGTAGATCACGGGGAGGCGGTACGTGCTCCCGAGGCGGGGCCGCGGGTCCGCCGCGGAGATGATCTCCGCCAGCTTCACCACGTGCTCCACGGCGCCGCCGTCGATGCCGCCGGAGAGGAGGATCATGTCCGGGCGGAGCTGCCGGATGCGGCGGATCTGCTCGTGCGGGCGGCGCCCGTCGTTCGAGGCCAGGGCGTCCATCACGATGGCGCCCGCGCCCAGCGCCGCGCGCTCCGCGCTCTCCGCGGTCATGGTCTTCACCACGCCGGCCACGACCATCTGCAGACCGCCGCCCGCCGAGGACGTGGACACGTACAGGTCCGCGCCGGTGCCGTCGGGCCGCGTGGGCGTGAGGATGTGCTCGCCGTCCAGGAACTTCCGCCCGGCGAGCTCCTCCACCTCCTCGATCGCGTTCAGCACGCCCTTGGTCACGTCCTCGAACGGCGCCTCCACCGTGGTGGGCGCCTCGCCGCGGACGATGAGCCGGTACTCCCCGTCCCGCCACTCGATGAGGATGGCCTTCGTGGTCGTGCTGCCGCAGTCGGTGGCCAGGATCGACCGGATCTTCGACGGGTCCAGCTTCGGCATGTCGGTCATCGGTGGCGGTCTACCTCCCTCGGGGATCCTCGCGCGCGGCCTCCGCGCGCTCGATCCGGATGATCAACCGTTCGACGGTGTCGCGGCGCTCCAGCATCGCCGCGAGCCGGTCCATCTCCCGCGCGTCGAGCACCGAGTGCACGATCGGCGACAGGAAATGGAGGAACTGGCTGCCGACGAAGCTCAGCGGCTTCGACGACTCGAGCAGGAAGACGGCCGGGACCGCCATCCCCCAACGGGCCACGGCGGCCGCGATCCGGTCCAGGAGCGCCTCGTCCTCCGCGGACAGGCCGTCCTCCCTCGGGTCGCGCTCGCGCGCTCCGGCGGCGACGGGATCAGCCGGCGGCTCCCCCGGA
Organism: uncultured Gemmatimonadota bacterium; assembly: GCA_964571855.1. Taxonomy (GTDB): domain Bacteria; phylum ARS69; class ARS69; order ARS69; family ARS69; genus CAYYFX01. The sequence goes on along the minus strand of CAZNDO010000024.1, from coordinate 15,938 downwards.
CGCCGTCGCCACCATCTGCTCCACATACGCTCCCACCTCGTCCCCGTTCCCTTCCAGGAAGAGGGTCACGCTGCGACCCGGGATCCACGACGTCCGCGACGCCGGCGCGAGGATGACGGCCTCGCGGTCCCGGTGGATGACCCCGAAGTCCGACCACGCGCGCCGCCGCGTGACGAACAGCCGGGCGATCTCCAGCCCGTCGGGGGTCAGACGATACCGCGTGGGGACGAAGAAGGGGCCCACGGAGAACGCGAGCACGACCAGGCCGAGCGCGCACAGGAAGGCGCTGCCGGTCCAGCTCCACACGCCCGCGATCGTGCCCAGAGCCACGACCGCGGCGGCCGCCCCCAGGAGGGGGCGACGCTGCAGCGGCCAGGCGCGCCAGGCGAGGGTGGAATCCGTCACCCGCACCGCCCGCTCCAGCACAGATTGGGACGGCGGGCCGCACCGGCCTCGTCGACCCGTCCCACCGGCGTGGAGTGCGGGGCCGAACGGACGACGTCGGGGGACTCCCGGACCTCCCGCGCGATCTCCAGCATCGCGGCGGCGAACCGGTCCAGGGTCTCCACGTTCTCGGACTCCGTGGGTTCGATCATCATCGCCTCGTCCACGATCAGGGGGAAGTACACCGTGGGCGGGTGGAACCCGAAGTCCATGAGGCGCTTCACGACATCCATGGTGCGGATGCCCTGCGCCTTCTGCCGCGAACCGGAGAGGACGAACTCGTGCATGCACGGCCGGTCGTGCGGGAGCTCGTATTCGCCGGAGAGGCGGGTCCGGAGGTAGTTCGCGTTCAGGACGGCGCCGCGCGAGATGTCCGCGAGGCCGTCGCGGCCGTGGTACAGGAGGTAGGCGTACGCGCGCACGAGGATCCCGAAGTTCCCGAAGTGCGTGTGCACGCGCCCCACCGAGCGCGGCCGGTCCCGGTCCAGGAACACGGAGCCGTCCGCCCGGCGCGCCGGGAGCGGCGCGGGCAGGTACGGGGCCAGCGCCTCGGACACGCCGATGGGCCCGGCGCCCGGGCCGCCGCCGCCGTGCGGCGTGGCGAGCGTCTTGTGCAGGTTCAGGTGCAGGAAGTCGAACGGCACGTCGCCGGGGCGCACGAGCCCCACGATGGCGTTGAAGTTCGCGCCGTCCATGTACAGCAGCGCGCCCTTCGCGTGCACGACCTCGGCGATCTCGCGGATGCGGGACTCGAACAGCCCCAGCGTGTTCGGCAGCGTGACCATGACGACGGCCGTGCTCCCGTCCACGGCGGCGGCCAGCTTGTCCAGGTCCACCTCGCCGCGGTCGTCGGAGGCCACCTCCACGGTCTGGAACCCGGCGAACGACGCGCTGGCCGGGTTCGTGCCGTGCGCGCTGTCCGGCACCACCACCTTCGTGCGGTTCTCCCCGCGATCGCGGAAGTACGCGCGCGCGATGAGCAGGCAGGTCAGCTCCCCCTGCGCGCCGGCGGACGGCTGCAGCGACACGGCGTGCATCCCGGTCACCGCGGCCAGCCGCTCCTGCAGATCCACCAGCAGCTCCAGCGCGCCCTGCGTCATGCCCTCGGGCTGCATCGGGTGCAGTTCCCGCAGGCCCGGCAGGTCCGCGGCCACCTCGCTCAGCTTCGGGTTGTACTTCATGGTGCACGAGCCGAGCGGGTACATCTCCTTCTCGATGTGGTGGTTCAGCGTGGACAGGCGCGTGTAGTGCCGCAGCACGGCCAGCTCCGCGTTCTCCGGCAGGTCCGCGGGCTCCGCGCGCAGGAAGCGCTCCGGGATGCCGTGCGCCTCCCGCCCGGCGGTGCGCTCCTCCGGGACGCGGAACCCGCGGCGCCCCGCGGCGGACAGCTCGAAGATCGTGGGCTCCACGACGCGCTCCTCGGCGCCCGCGGGCGCGGCGGTGTCGGCCGGCCTCATCGTCTCGTCCCCGCGGTGAGGGGTGTCAGCGCGGCCACGGCCTCGCGGAAGCGCTGGGCGTAGAGGTCCAGCTCCTCCCACAGGCGCTTCTCGGTCACGGCCACGAGGATCCCGGCGCCGCCGCCCGGCAGCTTCTCCAGCGCGATGCCGGCCAGGACGCCGCCCTCCGCCATCCGCTCGATCACCGCGTGCGGCGACACGCCCGACGGCAGCCGCAGCGCGAACTCCCGGAAGAACGGCGCGTCCGGATCCGCGAGCGCCACGCCGTCCACCGCGGTCAGCTTCGCCGCGAGCGCGTGCGCCTTCTCCGCGGAGAGCTGCGCCGCCAGCCGGCGGCCCGTCTCGCCGAGGAGCGCCGTGGACACGGTGGCCATCAGCGCGGTGAGCGCCTGGTTCGTGCAGATGTTGGACGTGGCCTTCGCGCGCCGGATGTGCTGCTCGCGCGTCTGGAACGTGAGCGTGAACGCGCGCTGCCCGCGCGAGTCCCGCGCCATGCCGGCGATGCGCCCGGGCATGCGGCGCAGGTGCTCGGAGCGCGCCGCGAAGACGCCGGCCACGGGGCCGCCGAAGCTCATCGGGATGCCGAGCGACTGCGCCTCCCCCACCGCGAGGTCCGCGCCGTACCGTCCGGGCGGCTCCAGGAGCGACAGGGACGACAGGTCGCACGAGACCACGAAGAGCGGCGCGTCGTCCGCCTCGAGCGCGGCGCCGGCGAGGCGCATGTCCTCGAGGACGCCGAGCCAGTTCGGATGCGCCATCACGACCGCGGACACGCCGCGCAGCACGTCCGGGCGCAGGACCGAGACGTCCGTGCGCGCGCCGCGGGCGGGCAGCTCGTCGATGCGCACGTCCACCGGCTCCAGCATCGTCTCGAGGATGGCGCGGTGGTGCGGGTGCAGGAACGGCGAGACGAGAACGCGCTCGCCGGGATGCGCGTCGCAGGCGAGGAGGACGGCCTCGGCCAGGGCCGTGCCGCCGTCGTACATGGACGCGTTCGCCACGTCCAGCCCGGTGAGGCGCGTGACGAGCGTCTGGAACTCGTAGATGACCTGCAGCGTGCCCTGGCTCATCTCCGCCTGGTACGGCGTGTAGGCGGTGGCGAACTCCGGGCGCGAAGCGATGGCCTTCGTGGCGGCGGGGACGCACACGTCGTAGATGCCGCCGCCGGCGAAGCAGGCGAGGTCCGCGGCGGAGCGGTTGCGCGCGGCAAGCCGGCCCACCCGCGCGAGCGTCTCCGGTTCGGAGAGCCCGTCCGGCAGCGGGAGCCCGCCCTGGACGCGGATCGCGGGCGGGATGTCCCGCACGAGATCCTCGAAGGAGGAAACGCCGATCGCGGCGAGCATGCGCGCGCGGTCGGCGTCGGAGTGCTGGACGAAGGCGGTCATTCGTGCTCGGCCCCGATGTAGTCGGAATACTCGTCCGCGGTGAGGAGCTGCTCGATCTCGAGCGGGTCCGCGGGCTCCAGGCGCACCATCCAGCCCTCGCCGTAGGGATCGGAGTTCACCAGCTCGGGCTCGTCGGCGAGGCGCGTGTTGATGTCCGCGACCACGCCCGCGATGGGGCTGTACAGGTCGGACACGCTCTTCACCGACTCGACGTTCCCGAAGGCCTCCATCGTGCCGAGCTTCGTCCCGACGGTGGGCAGCTCCACGTACACGATGTCCCCGAGCTCGCCCTGGGCGAAGTCGGTGACCCCGATGATGGCCACTCCGTCCTCGAGAAGCACCCACTCGTGCTCCTTCGTGTACCGCAACTCCCGGGGAATCTTCATCGTTTCCTCCCGCAGACCCATCCGATCGGACCCCTCTCAGACGAACGACTTGCGCACGCGCAGCGCCCGGGCGTCCTTGTCCCGGACGCGGATCCGCAGCTCCGACCGCTCGGCCGCCTGCCTCTCCACGCGCGCCATCGCGATCCCGGTCTCCAGCGTGGGGCTGAACGTGCCGCTGGTCACCACGCCGACCGCGCGGTCCCCGTCCAGGACCGTGCAACCCGGACGCGGGATGATGCGGCCGGGCTCGGCGATCTTCAGGCCCACCGTGGCCCGGGTGAGCCCGGCGGCGCGCTGGGCCAGCAGCGCTTCGCGGCCCACGAAGTCCCCCTTGTCCAGCTTCACCACCCACCCGAGGCCGGCCTCGAGCGCGGTGACCGCTTCATCCATGTCCTGACCGTACAGCCGGAACTGCTTCTCCAGACGCAAGGTATCGCGTGCACCCAGCCCCACCGGGCCGGCGCCCGCGGGCCGCCCGGCGTCCAGGACGGCATCCCACACCGTGCCCGCGTCGTCCGCGTCCACGAAGATCTCGAAGCCGTCCTCGCCGGTGTACCCGGTGCGCGCGAGGATCACCTTCACCCCCGCCAGCCGGCCCTCGGCGATCCCGAACGGCGGAACGCGCGCCAGGTCCACGTCCACCAGCGGCGCGAGCAGCTCCGCGGCCTTCGGTCCCTGCCACGCCAGGAGCGCCGTCCGCTCCGACACGTTGCGGAAATCGACGTCCTTGGGCAAGTGGTTGGAGATCCACTCGAAGTCCTTCTCCACGTTCGCCGCGTTCACGACGATGAGGAAGCGGTCCCCGAGCCGGTAGACGATGAGGTCGTCGATCACGCCGCCCTGCTTGTTGAGGAGCAGCGTGTACTGGGCGTGGAACGGCGGGACGGAGGCGACGGAATTGGAGAGCATGCGGTCCAGGAAGGATCGCGCCTCCGTGCCGCGCACCTCGGCCTCACCCATGTGGGAAACGTCGAACAGGCCGGCCACGGTCCGGACCCGGCGGTGCTCCGCCAGGATCCCGTCGTACGAGATGGGCATGTCGAAGCCGGCGAACTCCACCATCCGGGCGCCGAGCGCGACGTGCCGGCCGTGCAGGGGAGTCTTCGCGAGGGCGGTCATCCAAGCTCCACGAAGCGGGCGGAGGCCGCGCCGGCCGAAAAACCGGGAGCCGATCCGCCGGGGCCGTGCAGCCTACCAGAAGGGCCGATGGGCGTCAGCAACGAGACGCGGCGGGGGCGGCCGCTGGCGGTCGGAATCCGGTCCGGGTGGGACCAGCCGGCGCAGGGTCGCGGCGGCCGCCCGCTCGGCGGACGCGCGCGTCCGGGGCCGGGCCTCTCCGCCGCGGACGCCCTTCCGGCGACGTCCTGTCGCCGGAAGGGCTCGGCGCTCCGGCGCCTCCGGCATCCATGCCTCCCGGCGCCTGCGCGACGCCGCTGCGGAGAGGCCCGGCCCCGGCCGCAGGCGTCCGCCGAGCGGGCGGCCGCCGCGATCCTGCGCCGGCTGGTCCCACCCGGACCGGATTCCGACCGCGGGCCTTCCCGGCTTGGGGGTCAGCCGACGAAGACGGGCCTTTGGGCGAGGCGGCGCGGCGTGTTCAGCGGGCGGCGCGGCTTGTCGGTCTGGAGGGCGTCCATCCGGGCGATCAGGTCGTCGCGGCTGCCGTGGAACTCCTCGCCGCCGCGGACGCGGACGGAGAGCGGGCCGCCGTCGCGTTCGCGGTCACCGATCACCGCGATGAAGGGGACCCACTCCTGCTCGGCCGTCTTGATCTTCTTGCCGAGGGACATGTCGCGGTCGTCCACGTCCGCGCGGTACGGGAACGCGGCGGCCAGTTCCTCGCAGAAGTCCGCGTGCGGGTCCGAGACCGGGATGAAGCGGATCTGCGTGGGGGACAGCCAGAACGGGAACTCGCCCTTCTGCCCCTTCTTCATGCGCGCGGCCTGGTGCTCCAGCATCGCGTACACGTTGCGCTCGATCGCGCCGGAGATGGACGCGTGCAGGATGAGCGGGTGCTTCTTCTCGCCGTCCTCGTCCGTGTAGCGGATCTCGAACTGCGCGCAGTTCTCCACGTCGATCTGCACGGTGGACAGCGCGGCGCCCTTGTCGTGGTTGTCCACGAAGTTGAACTCGAACTTCATCACGAAGTAGAAGAAGCGCTCGTCCCAGACCTCGAGGAGGATCGGCCCGCCCACCCGCGCGGCGAGGCCGCGCACGAAGTCCCGGTTCTCGTCGTAGAACGACCGCACCACGCGCACCGCCGTGGCGTACGGCACGCCGAGGTCGTTCATCCACTCCCGGGACAGGTCGAACTGCGCGGAGAACTCCCGCTTCGCCTGCTCCGTGCCGCCGCACAGCGTGTGCATGTCCGGCATCGTGAACGTGCGCAGGCGGCGCAGCCCGGCCAGCTCGCCGGACTGCTCCCGGCGGAACGAGTAGTGGGTCAGCTCGTACAGCCGCATGGGCAGCTGCCGGTAGCTGATCTGCGCGTCGTGCTTGATGAGGTACTGCCCGAAGCACGCGGCGAAGCGCAGGAAGTAGTCCTTCTTCTCGCTCTTCAGCACGTACTGCCGGGCCGGGAAGCGGTCCAGGTACTTCGCGAGGTTCGGATGGAGGTAGTCGTACATGATCGGGGTCTCCACCCGCATCGCGCCGTAGCGGTTCATCACCGCGTTGATGCGCTCCTCCAGGAGGCTCTTCATGAGCTGGCCCTTCGGGTACCAGCGGAAGTTCCCGGCGTCCGAGCCCGGCTCGTAGTCCACCAGCTCGTGCTGGCGCATGAGCTTCACGTGCGGCGGCTCCTCCGCGGCCGCGCGGGTGCCGGCGGTCTCGTAGCCGTGGAAGCGCTTCAGCACGGGATGCTTGCCGAAGTCGAACTCCTCGTGCGGGATCTCCGCGCCGTCCGGCGTGACCACGTAGAAGCGCGAGCGCAGCTTCTTCTCGGCGCGGATGGCCTTCGACTCGCCCGCGTCGGCCTCCCCTTCCGGCGCACCCTCCCCCGTGATGGTGAGCGCCAGCTCGGACAGCGGGTGCCCCTTCGCGCGGATCTCGAACGCCTTGTAGTAGCCGAAGGGCGCGCGGGCGAGCTTCGGCGCGCCGGACGCGCGGAAGCCCTCCCACATCGCGTCCAGGACCTGGCGGGCCGCCCGCGGGCTCGCGAGGTCCGACGAGAGGTGCGCGTACGGGTACAGCCAGAGCGTCTCCGCGCCCACGCGCCGATGGTGCTCCAGCACGCGCCGCACGGCGTCCGCGGCCACCTTCGCCACCGCGTCCTCGTCCTTCTTCTCCACCGAGACGAAGCAGACGAGCGCGTCGCCGGACTCGCCGCTCTTCTCCGCCTCGGACACCTCCCCGGCGGCCGCCGCCACCGACGTCTCCTCGGTCACCCGGAAGGAGAACTCCGCCGCATGGATCATCAGGATTCGCATGGAAGACCCCGTTCCGTCCCGTTCCGGGTGATCCGCGGCAAGGCGACACCGCGGGATCGCGCAGGGTACCGGCCCGGCGCACGGGCGGTCAACCGGCGCGCGCTCCGCGCGGCCCGGGACCGGGCGGGAGCGTCAGGCCCCGACCTTCGCCGGACGCCGCCGGCGGGCGGGCGGCGCCGTGCGCGGGGCCGCGCCCGGTACGCCGAGGACCGTTCGCAGCGCCCGGCCGGTGTGCGACGCGTCCACCCCCGCCACCTCCTCCGGCGTCCCGCACGCGACCACCCGGCCCCCGCCCGTGCCGCCCTCCGGTCCCAGGTCCACCACCCAGTCCGCGGTCTTGATCACGTCGAGGTTGTGCTCGATGACCACGATGGTGTTCCCCCGGTCCACGAGCAGGTGCAGGACGCGCAACAGGTTCCGGATGTCCTCGAAGTGCAACCCGGTCGTGGGCTCGTCCAGGATGTACAGCGTGCGCCCGGTGGCGCGGCGCGCCAGCTCCGACGCCAGCTTCACCCGCTGCGCCTCGCCGCCGGACAGCGTGGTGGCGCTCTGCCCGAGGTGGATGTAGCCCAGCCCCACCTCGGACAGGACGGCGAGGTTGTTCCGGATGCGCGGCACGTTCCCCAGGAACTCCAGCGCGTCGTCCACCGTCATCTCCAGCACGTCCGCGATGGTGGCGCCCTTGTACCGGATCTCCAGGGTTTCGCGGTTGTAGCGCTTCCCGTCGCACTGCTCGCACTTCACGAACACGTCCGGGAGGAAGTGCATCTCGATCCGGACGAGGCCGTCCCCCTCGCACGCCTCGCAGCGGCCGCCGCGCACGTTGAAGGAGAAGCGGCCCGGACGGTAGCCGCGGACCTTCGCGTCCTTCGTCTCCGCGAAGAGGTTCCGGATCTCGGTGAACACGCCGGTGTAGGTGGCCGGGTTGGACCGCGGCGTGCGGCCGATCGGCGACTGGTCGATGTTCACGATCTTGTCCAGCTTCTCGAAGCCGCGGATCTCGCCGTGCTTCCCCGGCAGCCCGCGCGCGTCGTGCAGGTGCGCGGCCGCGGCCTTCGCGAGGATGTCGTTCACGAGCGTGCTCTTGCCGGACCCGGACACGCCGGTGACGACCGTGAAGAGCCCCACCGGGAAGCGCACGTCCACTTCCTTCAGGTTGTTCTCCGCCGCGCCGAGCACCTCCACGTGCCCGCGCTCGGCGCGCCGCCGACCGTCCGGGACGGGGACCGAGCGGCGCCCCGACAGGTACTGCCCGGTGAGCGAGGACTCCATCGCCATGACCTCGCGCGGGGAGCCCTCCGCCACGATCATGCCGCCGTGCCGGCCGGCGCCCGGCCCGAGGTCCACGAGCCAGTCCGCGGCGCGCATGGTGTCCGCGTCGTGCTCCACCACGAGCACGGTGTTCCCCAGGTCGCGCAGGGCCACGAGGCTGTCCAGGAGCCGCCGGTGGTCCCGCGAGTGCAGCCCGATGGACGGCTCGTCCAGGATGTACAGCACGCCCACCAGCCGCGAGCCGAGCTGCGTGGCCAGCCGGATGCGCTGCGCCTCGCCGCCGGAGAGCGAGTTGCCGCTGCGGTCCAGCGACAGGTACCCCACGCCCACGTTCAGCAGGAAGTCCAGCCGCGCCCCGATCTCGCGCAGCACCGCCGCCGCGATGAGGCGCTGCCGGTCGTCCAGGTCCAGCGCGGCGAGGAAGTCCCGCATCTCGTCGATCTGGAAGCCCACCACCTCGTGGATGCCGCGGCCGCCCAGCTTCACCGCGCGGGCCTCCGCCTTGAGGCGCGTGCCCTCGCACTCGGGGCACGGGATGCGCCGCATGTACCGCTCGATCAGGCCGCGCGTGCGTTCGTTCTCGGTCTGCCGGTAGCGGCGCTCCAGGCTCGGCAGCACGCCGTCGAAGGGCGCGCGGTACGTGCCCTTCGACCGCTTCCCCTCCCAGCGGAACTCGATCTCCTCCTTCGTGCCGTTCAGGATGGCGCTGCGCGCCTTCTGCGGGAGGCGGCGCCACGGGACGTCCAGCGAGAAGCCGAGCGCGCCCGCGAGCGAGCGCAGCATGGTGCGGTGCCAGCTCGACGTGACGTCGCGCCACGGGTGGATGGCCCCGTTCGCGAGCGACACGTCCGGGTCCGGCACCACGAGCGCCGCGTCCACCGACATGCGGCTCCCGAGCCCGTTGCAGGCCTCGCACGCGCCGTACGGGCTGTTGAAGGAGAAGAGCCGCGGCGCCACCTCGCCCAGCCCGGCGCCGCAGTCCGGGCAGGAGAACTTCTCCGAGAGCAGCATGCCCTCCCGCCCCGCCACGTCCACGAGCACCGTGCCCTGGGCGAGCCGCGTGGCCGTGGCCAGCGAGTCCGCCACGCGCGCGCGCACGCCGTCCTTCACCACGAGCCGGTCCACCACGATCTCGATGTCGTGCTTCCGCTTCTTGTCCAGCGCGGGCGGCGACTCCAGGTCGTGGACCGTCCCGTCCACGCGGACGCGCACGAAGCCGTCGCGCTTCGCCGCCCGGAACACCTCCGCGTACTCGCCCTTCCGGCCGCGCACGAGCGGCGCGAGGATCTGCACGCGCGCGCCCTCGCCGAGCCCGAGCACGGTGTCCGTCATCGCGTCGATCGTCTGCGGCACGATGGGCTTCCCGCAGCTCGGGCAGTGCGGCTTCCCGACGCGGGCGTAGAGCAGCCGGAGGTAGTCGTAGATCTCGGTGATCGTGCCCACGGTGGAGCGCGGGTTCTTCGTGGCGCCCTTCTGCTCGATCGAGATGGCCGGGGACAGCCCCTCGATGGAGTCCACGTCCGGCTTGTCCATCTGCCCGAGGAACTGGCGGGCGTACGCGGACAGGCTCTCCACGTACCGGCGCTGGCCCTCGGCGTAGATCGTGTCGAAGGCCAGGGAGGACTTCCCGGAGCCCGACAGCCCGGTCACCACGATGAGGCGGTTCCGGGGCAGCGTGACGTCGATGTCGCGCAGGTTGTGCTGGCGCGCCCCGCGGACGCGGATGTGCTCGCTGGACAAGGGAGAGAACCTCGGAAGCGGAAGGCCGGCGCAGAATGTACGCGCGCCGTCGCGCGCGGTCAAACCGCGCGGCGCCCGGCGCTCCCGGTCACGTCCGCGCGGTGTCGATCGCCCGCCGGAAGCCCTCGGCGGCCCCGCGCAGCGCGACGGCCGCGGCCGCGCGCGTGGGCGCCTCCTCGGTCAGCGCCACGAGCCGGCTGCCCACGATCACGCCGTCCGCCACGCGGCCGGCCTCGCGCGCGTGCTCCGGCGTGGCGATGCCGAACCCCACGCCGACCGGCACGTCGGAGACGGCGCGCACGCGCGCGAGCACCGGGAGGAACGCGTCCGACAGCGACGCACGCGCGCCGGTGACGCCGAGCCGGCTGACGCAGTACAGGAACCCGGTAGTGGCGCGCACCGCGGCGGCGAGGCGCGCGTCGTCCGACGTGGGCGCCACGAGGAAGACCGTGCCCAGTCCGGCGGCGGCGGCGGCGGGCAGGAAGTCCCCCGCTTCTTCCGGCGGGACGTCGGTGAGGATCACGCCCTGGACGCCGGCGCCGGCCGCGTCCCGCGCGAACGCCGTCCAACCGCGCCGCGCCACGGGGTTCGCGTACGTCATGAGCACCACGGGAACGCCCCGCGCCGCGATGCGCGACGCCGCGTCCAGCACGCCGGCCACGCGCACGCCGCCCGCGAGCGCGCGCTCCGCCGCGCGTTGCAGGACGGGGCCGTCGGCGAGCGGGTCGGAGAACGGGACGCCCAGCTCGATCACGTCGGCGCCGCCGTCGGCGAGCGCGGCGGCGAACTCCTCCGTGGCGGCGAGGTCCGGATCCCCCGCGGTCAGGTACGGGACGAGCGCGGCGCGGTTCGCGGCGCGCAGCGCGGCGAAGCGGGCGGCGAGCGCGGTCATCCGCGCTCGGCCAGCAACTCCTCGGTGCGGAGCAGCTCCTCGGACCGGCGGTACGCTTCCCGCGCCTCGTCGCTGGCGCCCTTCTTGTCGAACGCGATGCCGAGATGGTAGTACGCGCGCCCGTTCATCGGGTCGAGCGCGATGGCCCTCTCGAACGCCGTCACCGCGTCGTCCACGGCGTCCATCTTGTTGTAGACGCAGCCGAGCGCGTAGTAGCAGCGCGGATCGTCCGGGGTGACCCCGAGCGCGGCGCGGATCTCGCGCACCGCCTTCGGGTACAACCCCTTCTTCTGGTAGGCCTCGCCCAGGTAGAAGAACGCCTGTGCGTTGCGGGAGTCCAGCTCCCCGGCGCGGCGCAGCTGCGTGATCGCGTCGTCCCACCGGCCGCGGTCCAGGTACGCCACGCCCAGGTTGAAGCGCGCCTCCGCGTTCTCGGGATCCAGCCGGATCGCGGTGGCGAACTCCTCGATGGCCTCGTCGTGCAGCCGGTGCTCGCCGTACAGGGCGCCGAGGTTCGAGTGCCACTCCGCGCGGTCCGGCTCCAGCGCGACGGCGCGGCGCAGCTCGTCCACCGCGCGGTCGAACTCGCCGCGGCGGTCCAGCAGCACGCCCAGGTTCCCGTGGGCGCGGGCGAAGGAAGGGTCCATCTCCAGGGCGCGCAGGTACGAGCCGAGCGCCTCGTCGTCCCGGCCGTGGCGCGCGAGCGTGACGCCCAGGTGGTAGTGCGACTCCGCCGATCCTGGCGAGAGCTCGATGGCCTTCCGGTGGTGGCGCAGGGCCTCGTCCAGCAGCCCCGCGAGATCCAGCGCCTTCGCGTACTGGGTGTGGCTCTTCGGATCGTCCGGGTCCAGCGCGAGGCACCGCGAGAACCAGTCCAGCGCCTCGGGGATGTTGCCCGCCTTGCGCGCGGCCACGCCCACCTCGAACGCGGCAGCGGCGCTCTCGGGCTCCAGGTCGGCGGCGGTGCGCAGCGCGCGGTACGCGCCCTCCGCGTCCCGCGCCGCGGCGCGGGCCTTCGCGAGGGCGCGCCAGCTCCCGGGGTCCTTCGCGCCGCGGCCGCGGACCTTCCGCTCGGCGTCGGTGACGTCACGGGCCGCGGTCGTCGCCCGTTGCGGGCGAGGCCTTCCCCAGAGCTTCCAAGGCACGGTGCGCTCCCCTCGCGCGGGAACCTGCGGCGTGAAGGTAGCGGCGGGGTCGGAGCCGGTCAAGGAACGCGCGGGCGACCGCCGCTCACGGCTGCGGTTCGACCGTCACGTCCAGCACGAGCCGGATCGGCCGGCGCGAGGCGAGGTCCGACGCCGGCACGGAGATCGTCAGGGAGCGCTCGATCACCAGCGGCGACGGCGCCACGGCGGTGGACGCCGTGTGGACGGCGTGCGCCGGGTGCGCGGCCGGACCGGCGGAGGGCGCGGCGGTCCGCGGCGGCGGCGGCGGCGGCACGGCGGCCGGACGCGCGGGCGCCGGGCGCGACGTGTCCAGCCCGTCGAAGCCGCGCTGGATCACGAGGCTGTCGTGCTCCGGCGACGGCGTGCGGCGCGGCGGCGCGGACTGGTGGATGGCCTCGCGCACCTCCTGCAGCGCGCCGGCGTCCAGCGCCGGCGTGGGCGGCGGCGGCGCGGGGGCGGCCGCGGGACGGCGGGCGTCGCCCTTCGCGGCGTCGCCGCGGAGCTGCGTCTCGAGGCGCTGCATCAGCATCTCCGAGACCTTCTCGAAGGCCTCGAACACGCCCTCGCCGGACATGGCCACCTGGCCGAAGCTCGGCACGCCGTACGGGTTCAGCTCCCGCTCCAGCTCCTCGATCGGCATGGCGTCCGGCATGTCGCGCTTGTTGTACCCGATGACCCACGGCAGGTCGTCCAGGGACATGCCGTACTCCAGCAGGTTCGTGCGCAGGTTCCGGAGGCTGTCCACGTTCGCGGCGAGCTGCGAGCGCTGCGAGTCCGCGACGAACACGATGGCGTCGGCGCCCTTGAGCACCAGCTTCCGGGTGGCGTTGTAGTAGACCTGCCCGGGCACCGTGTAGAGGAGGAAGCGGACCTTGAAGTCCCCGATGGAGCCGCGGTTGATCGGCAGGAGGTCGAAGAAGAGCGTGCGCTCCGCCTTCGTCTTCATGCTGACCATCTTCCCGCGCGTGGTGGCCGGGGTCTGGCCGTAGATGTGCTCCAGGTTCGTGGTCTTCCCGGACAGCGCCGGACCGTAGTAGACGATCTTCCCGCTCAGCTCGCGGCCCGTGTAGTTGAAGACGACCATCTCGTTCCCCCGATCCCCCCCGCCGCCGCGGGCCCACGGTGAGTTGCCTGCGAGCCGATCCGCAAGGGCTGTGCCGGAATCGAACGGCGGCGTGGAGAAGTCGAACGACCGGGAGAAGCCCTTGCCCCGTCGCCCGTTGCGGGGCCCGCCCCCGCCGTTCCCCCGCTTCGCCGCGTTCCGCCCGGCGTGCCCGGGCCGTGCAAGTTGCGAGACTCGCGCAGCTTGCAATGGAGGATCGGCCGAACGGGGCGGGCGCTTGACGACGATCGGGGACTCTGCGACGGTTCCGGCGCCCGAGGGCGTCGGATCCGCTGGGCGGATGGGAGGTTCCTTGCTGCTGGCCGCCGTCACGGGCGTCTGCCGGACGATCCCCCTGGCGACCGGGTACCGCCTCGCCGATCTCGCCTCCGCGCTCCACCGCCGGAGCTCGCCGCAACGCCGGCGCGCGGTGGAGTCGAACCTCTCCTGCCTCCTGGGCGATCCCCCTTCCTCGGACCTGGTGTCCGCGGTCTTCCGGGCCTACGGGCGTTTCCTGTTCGAGTGGCTGCGCGGACCCGAAGGGCTCCCGTGCGCGTTCGAGGGCTGGGATCGGCTCGAGGCCGCCCGGGCCCGCGGGCGTGGCGTGGTCCTCGTCGTCCCGCACACCGGCAACTTCGAGGTGGCCGGCGTCGCCGCGGCGCGCGCGGGATTCCCCATCCACGCGGTCGCCGGGATCCAGCTGAACGAGCGCTGGACCCCGGAGCTGCGCCGGCGGCAGAAGGCGGCGGGCCTCCCCATCCTCCCGTGGAGCTTCGCCACCTGGCGGAGACTCCCGGAGCTGCTCGCGGCCAACGAGGTCGTGGCGCTCCTCGCGGACGGGGACCGGTTCGCCGGGGGACTCCCCGTGGACGCCTTCGGCGCCGTCGCGCGGTTCCCGCTGGGGCCGGCCAAGCTGTGCGCGCGCACCGGCGCCGCGCTCCTGCCCGCGTACGCCGTGCGGCGCCCCGACGGGACGCACGTCGCGCGCTTCCTCCCGGAGATCCCGGTGGCCGCGCTCGGCGTGCGCGCGGCCACGGCGCGCGCCGCGGCCGCGCTGGCCGGCGTCGTGCGGGAGCACCCGGAGCAGTGGATGATCTTCCGCCGCTTCCACGAGGAGCGGTCCACCCCGGTCGCGGCGGCGCACGATGCCGCCTCCCGCTGCGAGGTCGCCGCGTGAGGATCGCCGTCGTCACGCAGCCGTACTACCCGCAGAACGGCGGGGTCTCCGAGGCGGTGCATCACACCGCGCTGGAGCTGCGGCGTCTCGGACACGAGGTGGACGTGGTGACCTCGCGCTTCCGCACGCACCGCGAGAGCGGCGACGGCGTGGTCCGGATCGGACGGAACATCCTGCTGCCGCACCTCGGCGCGCTCGCGAACGTGAACGCCGGGCTCTCGCTGAAGCGGGACATGGACCGGATCTACCGCCGCGGCGAGTACGACGTGGTCCACGTGCACGAGCCGCTGAGCCCCACGCTGCCGCTCGTGGCGATCGAGCGTGCCCCCGCCGACGCGGTCGTCGTGGGGACGTTCCACGCCTCGTCGCGGCGCGGCGCCGGCTACCGCGTGGCGCGCCCGTTCCTCCGCCGCTACTCGGAGCGGCTGGACGGTCGCATCGCGGTCTCGCACGCCGCGCGCCGGTTCGTCTCGCGCTACTTCGACGAGGAGTACCGCGTGCTGCCGAACGGCGTGGATCCCTCGCGGTTCCACCCGCGCGTGGCGCCGCTGGACGGGCTGGCCTCCGATCGCCCCACGATCCTGTTCGTGGGCGCGTTCGTCCCGCGCAAGGGCGGCCAGGTGCTCTTCCGCGCTCTGCCCGACATTGTGCGCCGCGTGCCGGACCTGCGCGTCCTCGTGGTGGGCGAAGGTCCGCTGGAGCCCTGGTACCGCTGGCTGGCGCGCCGCTCGGGCGCCGACGTGCGCTTCCTCGGCGCGCTGCCCGCCCGCGACATCCCGCGCGCGTACCGCGCCGCGAACGTCTTCGTCGCCCCGTCCACCGGCCAGGAGAGCTTCGGCATCGTGCACCTCGAGGCCATGGCCTGCGCCGTCCCCATCGTGGCGTCGGACATCGAAGGCTACCGCGAGGTCCTGGACCCCGGCCGCGAGGCCCTGCTCTTCCCCAACCGCGACGCCGCCGGCCTGGCCGACGCCGTGGTTCGCGTCCTGACCGACCCGAAGCT
Organism: uncultured Gemmatimonadota bacterium; assembly: GCA_964571855.1. Lineage (GTDB taxonomy): Bacteria > ARS69 > ARS69 > ARS69 > ARS69 > CAYYFX01. Next base: position 489 of record CAZNDO010000024.1, on the reverse strand, counting down.
CGCCCGCTCCATGGCCGCCGCCGGCCGGGCGAAGGCGGAGCGCCACGCCTGGTCCGGCATCGCCCGGGACCTCGAGTCCCTCTTCCTCGACCTGGTGGACCGGAAGCACGCGTCGCGGAACCCCCGGATTCGACTGGCCTCGTAAGCACCATCCGGCTCGCGCACCCCGCGGAGCGCCGGTCGTTCCGCGCGCCGGCCGGGCGGCGGACAGGTTCGCGGCGGCGACCCCGGTGGGTCCTCCGCGGCGGCTCTGCGGCGCGGCCGGAGGCCTGGAGGGCCGGAGGCCGTCGACGCAGGAGCGATGGCCCCCGCCCGGACGGCGGGGGCCGAGCGCCCGCCGCGGAGGACCCACCGGGGTCGCCGCCGCAAACCTGTCCGCCGCCCGGCCGGCGCGCGGAACGACCGGCGCTCCGCGGGTTGGCGCCACCGGCCGAGCGCACGCTTGCCCGGTCGGTGACGGGTGGCTACCCTCGCCGCTTCGCTTCCAAC
>CAZNDO010000023.1:0-59547 GCA_964571855.1 uncultured Gemmatimonadota bacterium | reverse complement strand
GCCGCTTCGGCCAGCCGACGTCCCGCGCCCGCCGCGCGCTACCGGCGCCGCGTCCCCGCCATCGCCTTCGCCCCGCGCTTCGCCGGCGCCTTGGCCTTCGCCTTCGGCCGGGCCGAGGCCTTCACCGGCCCCTTCGCCTTGCCGCCCGGGGCGCTGCGCGCCGCGATCTCCGCCTGCGCCGCGGCCAGCCGCGCCACGGGCACGCGGAACGGCGAGCAGCTCACGTAGTCGAAGCCGAGCGAGTGGCAGAAGTGCACGCTGGCGGGATCGCCGCCGTGCTCGCCGCAGATGCCCACCTTCAGCTTCGGGCGCGTGTCCCGGCCCTTCGCCGTGGCGATGCGCAGCAGCTCGCCCACGCCGTCCACGTCGATCGACGCGAACGGATCCGCCGGCAGCAGCTCCCGGTCGAGGTAGTGCGGCAGGAACTTGCCGGCGTCGTCGCGGGAGATGCCGAACGTGGTCTGCGTGAGGTCGTTCGTGCCGAAGCTGAAGAACTCCGCCACGTCCGCGATCTGCCCGGCGGTCAGCGCCGCGCGCGGCAGCTCGATCATGGTGCCCACGAGGTACGGCACCTCGGTCTTCCGCTCCTTGAAGACCTCCGCCGCCACGCGGCGCACCACCTTCTCCTGCTCGGACAGCTCGTTGCGGTGCCCCACGAGCGGGATCATGATCTCGGGGATCACCTGCTTGCCTTCCTTCTTCACGTCGCACGCGGCCTCGAAGATGGCGCGCGCCTGCATCTCCGTGATCTCCGGGAAGACGATGCCGAGCCGGCAGCCGCGGTGCCCGAGCATGGGGTTCAGCTCGTGCAGCGCCTCCACGCGGTCCCTCAGCCGCGCCGGCTTCACGCCCATCTGCGCGGCCAGCGCCTTGATCTCCTTGTCGTCGTGCGGCAGGAACTCGTGCAGCGGCGGGTCCAGCGTGCGGATGGTGACGGGCTTGCCGGCCATGGCGCGGAAGATGCCGGCGAAGTCCTTGCGCTGCAGCGGCAGGATCTTCTCCAGCGCCTTGCGGCGCGCCTCGGGCGTCTCGCCCAGGATCATTTCGCGCACCGCGTCGATCTTCTGCTCGCCGAAGAACATGTGCTCCGTGCGGCACAGCCCGATGCCCTCGGCGCCGAACTCCACCGCGATGGCCGCCTGGTCCGGCTGGTCCGCGTTCGCGCGCACGCGCAGCTTCCGCGCCTCGTCCGCCCAGGCCATGATCTTCGCGAAGACCTCGTACTCCACGGTCTTCGCGCCCGGCTTGAGCGTGCCCTCCACCACGCGCACCACCTCGGAGGGGTGCGTCTGCAGCTGACCCGCGATCACCTCGCCGGTGGAACCGTCGATGGAGATCCAGTCCCCCTCCTTGAACATCCTCCCGCCGATGGACATCTTGCGCGACTTGTAGTGGATGGAGAGCGCGTCGCAGCCGGCCACGCACACCTTGCCCATCTGCCGCGCCACGAGCGCCGCGTGCGACGTCATGCCGCCGCGCGCGGTGAGGATGCCCACCGCGGCCGCCATCCCGCGGATGTCCTCCGGGGACGTCTCCACGCGCGTGAGCAGCACGGTCTCGCCGCGCCGCGCCGCCGCCTCGGCGTCCTCCGCCGTGAACACGACCTTCCCGCACGCGGCGCCCGGCCCGGCCGGCAGGCCCTTGCCGAGCACGCGGCCCTCGGCCACGGCCGCCTGCTTCGCCTTCGGCTCGAAGCCCGGCGCGAGGAACTGCTCGATCTGCTCCGGCAGCACGCGCGAGAGCGCCTCGGTCTTCGTGATGAGCCCTTCCTGCACCATCTCCACCGCGATGCGCACGGAGGCCTTGCCGGTGCGCTTCCCGGTGCGCGTCTGCAGCATCCACAGGCGCCCGTTCTGCACCGTGAACTCCACGTCCTGCATCTCGCGGTAGTGCTTCTCCAGCTTCCCGCGGATGTCCACGAGCTGCGAGAACGCCTTGGGGCTCTCCTTCTCGAGCATGGCGATGGGGTGCGGCGTGCGCGTGCCCGCCACCACGTCCTCCCCCTGCGCGTTCATCAGGAACTCGCCGTAGAACCGGTTCTCGCCGGTGGCCGGGTCCCGCGTGAACGCCACGCCGGTGCCGCAGTCGTCGCCCATGTTGCCGAACACCATGGCCTGCACGTTCACCGCGGTGCCCCAGTCCGCCGGGTAGCCGTGCATCTTGCGGTAGGCCACGGCGCGGTCGTTCATCCACGAGCCGAACACGGCGCCGATGGCGCCCCAGAGCTGCTCCCACGGATCCTCGGGGAACTCGTGCCCGGTGCGCTCCTTGATGGCGGCCTTGAACTGCGCCACGAGCTCCTTCAGGTCCAGCGCGGTGAGCTCCGTGTCCAGCTTCACGCCCTTCTTCTTCTTGCGCTTCTCCAGGATCTCCTCGAAGGGATCCATCTCGCGCGAGCTGGTGGGCTTCAGCCCGAGCACCACGTCGCCGTACATCTGCACGAAGCGGCGGTAGCAGTCCCAGGCGAAGCGCGGGTTCCGCGTCCTCTCCACGAGACCCTGCACGGTCACGTCGTTCAGCCCGAGGTTCAGCACCGTGTCCATCATGCCGGGCATGGACACGCGGGCGCCGGAGCGCACGGACACGAGCAGCGGGTTCTCCGGATCGCCGAAGCGGCCGCCCATCACGCGCTCGACGCGGGCCACCGCGCGGCGCACCTCGGGATCCAGCGTGTTCGGGAAGCGACGTCCGAGCCGGTAGTACTCGCTGCAGATGTCCGTGGAGATCGTGAAGCCGGCGGGCACCGGGAGCCCGATGCGCGTCATCTCCGCGAGGTTCGCGCCCTTGCCGCCCAGGAGGTTCTTGTCCTTCGCGGAACCGTCCGCCTTCCCGTCTCCGAAGAAATGCACTGCCTTGCGACTTGCGGCCATGACGTCCGTACCTCTGGATGGGGGCGGGGCGAACCGACCCGGGATGGCGAAATGCGCCCGAAATGCCGCACGAAGCTATTCGAAACTCCCCCGCCGGGCAAACCGGTTGTCCCCGGGCGGGCGACCGGAAGCCTTCCGCGTGCCGCGCCCCTGCGGGTAAGGTGGGGAACATGCGGCTCCGTGCGGACTTGGGCGTGCTCCTGCTCCTGGCGATCGCCGTGCGGGCGGCGTTCGTCGCCGACCTGTCGGGTCAGGTCGCCTTCCGGTCGCCGCTGGTGGACGCCCGGACCTACGACGATCAGGCGCGGGCGGTGGCCGAGCACGGGCCGGCGGCCATTCCGCTCCCGTACTACCAGCCGCCCATGTACCCCATGCTCCTCGGCGGGCTGTACGCCCTGACCGGGGGGAGCTGGATGGCCCCGCGCGTGGCGAACGCCGCGCTGGGCGTCCTCACGATCCTCCTGGCGGCCTCGCTCGCGGCGCGGGGCGGGCGGCGCCGCGCGGGGTGGCTGGCCGGCGGGCTGCTCGCGGTTTACGGCCCCATCCTGTACTTCGAGGGGGAGCTCCTGCCCCCGGCCCTGCTCCTCGCGCTCTGGGCCGGCGCCGTCCGGCTGCTGCTGGATGCCGAGGACTCCCCGCGACCCCTCCCGCGACTCCTCGGCGCCGGTCTCCTGCTGGGCGTCTCCGCGGCCACGCGGCCGACGAGCTTCCTGTACGCCGCCGTCGCGGCGCTCTGGTGGGCGCGCGGACGCCGTCGTGCCGGGCGCGTGCGCGAGGTGGCGGCGCTGGCCGCCGCGGTCGCCCTGCCGGTCCTGCCGTTCGCCGCCGCGAACCGGATCGGCGGCGGCGAGCCCGTGCTCGTGTCGTTCAACGGCGGGATCAACTTCTACCTCGGCAACGGGTCGAACCCGGACTCCCTGGTGGCCATCCAGCCCGGGTACGCCTGGGACAAGCTGCAGATCGCTCCCTTCGCGGACGGCGTGCGCGGGAGCCGCCGGGCGGAGTCCGCGTACTGGGTGGAGCGCGCGCTGCGCGAGGCCGCGGCCGACCCCGCGGCGTGGGCGCGCGCCTTCGGACGCAAGGTCCTGCTGCTGCTCGACGCGCGCGAGACCCCGCGCAACACGGACTACGAGGACTTCCGCCGGGACTCCGCGGTGCTGTCGCTGCCGCTGCCGGGATTCGGGCTCGTCGCGCCGCTCGCGCTGCTGGGCGCCCTGCTCGCGTTCGCGCCGCGCGGGCCGTCGCCGCCGCGCCTGCGCTCGCTGCTCGGGTTCACGCTGGCCGCGGTCGCGGCGCAGAACCTGCTGTTCTTCGTGGCGGACCGCTACCGGCTGGAGGCGGTGCCGGCCCTCTGCGTGCTGGCCGGCCTCGGCCTGGACGAGGCGTGGCGCCGCCGCGGCCGCATCGGGTGGGGCCCGGCGCTCGGGGTCGTGGCCGCCGCGGTGGTCGCGAACGCCGGGCTGCCCGGACCGCGGCCGGTGGACGAGGCGCGCGCCGCGATCCATCGCGCGGTGGCGCTGCAGGCCCTGGACCTGAACGAGAGCGCGATGCGGAAGCTCCGCGACGCGCTGCGCCACGATCCGGGCGACGTCGACGCGCACCGGCTCCTCGCCCAGCAGTACGTGAAGCGGCGCGATCCCGCGCGCGCGCTCGCGGAGTTCGACCTCGCGCTGGCGGGCGCTCCCGACTACGTGGAGGCGCTGGTGTCGAAGGCGCAGGTCCTCGAGATCCTCGGGCGCGGCCCCGAGGCGGAGGCCGCCTATCGCCGGGCACTGGCGGCCGATCCCTTCTCCACGCGCGTGCGCCTGCTGTACGGCGTCTTCCTGGCGAAGGCCGGGCGGCGGGACGAGGCGCGCGAGCAGTTCGAGGCGGGCCGGCGGATCGATCCCACGAACCCGGACTTCGTGGCGAACCTGGGGAACCTGGATCGGCTCTCCGGGGGTTCGTGATATCATCCCGCGCCCGATTCCCCACCCGCCGGACGGAGCCCGTCGCCGTTGGCCCCTCGCGATCGCATGCCCGGTTTCCTCCTGCCGCTCCTCGGGATCGGCGCCGGCGCCGCCTGGTCCGGCGGTGCGGGCGCTGCGGTGCGCCTCTTCGGGTCGGACACGGCGGCGGTCCTCACCGCGGCCGCGGTGGCCGCCGCCGCCTTCATCGCCGGCCTGCTCCGCGAGGGTCTCGGGGCGCGGGACCACGCGCGGCCGGCCGGCGTCCGGGTGGCCCGGCGCCTGGCGGCGCTCGGCCTGCTGACGGCCGCGGCGGCGCTCGCCGGCCCGGCCGGCGGGGTGCTCGCCTGGATGGGTGCCGGCCCGGACGCGTCCCTGGTGTCGATCACGCTCGCGCGCCTCGTGACCGGCGCCGTGCTCCTGGGACCGCCGGCGTGGCTTGCCGGCTCGGCGCTCCGCATCGGCGCCTCCCTGCTCCCGCCGGGGCCGGACGCCGCCCACGGGCTCGCCGCGGGGACCGCCGCCGCCGTGCTCGGAGCGGCCGCCCCCACCTTGGCCGGCCTCGCGGTGCCCGCGGATCCCGCGCGCGCGGCCGCCTTGGCCGGCGGCGCGCTGCTTCTCGTCGCCGCCGCGGTCCTTGCGCGCCTTCGCGCCGCGGAGGACGCGGCGGAGCCCGTCACCGTGCAGCTCCCGGCGTTCGCCGCCGCCGCGGCTCTGGGCTTCCTGGCTGCGGCACTCTTCGTCCTCGGCCGGCGGCTGTTCGTCCCCGCCTTCGCGGGCGAGCTGCCCGGGATCCCGCTCACCGCGTCGGTCCTCTCGGCCGCGGGAGGCGTCGGCGCCCTCGTGGCCGCATTCCTCGCGCAACGCGCCGGAGCGCCGCCCATGGCGGCGAGCGCGGCGCTGGCCGGCGTGGCCGCCATCGCCGTCCTCGTGCGCACTGCGGATTGGGGCACGCTGCCGGCGGCGTTCGCCGCGTCGGCCCAGGCGGCGCCGGACGCGGACGCGGTCATCCGCGCCGCGCTCGGGTTCGCCGTTCCGCGCCTCGCCCCCGCGGCGGTCCTCGCGGGAGCCGCCGCGGTCTTCCTGCCCGCGTCCCTTCCCGCGACCCCCGGGGCGCGGGCGCGGTGGATCGCCTCCGCCGGCGCGGGACTCGCCGCCGGCGCGTTCGCGGGACTCGCCGTCGCGCGGCTCGCCGTGGCGCCCCTGGGGCTGGACGGGGCGTCGGGCGCGGTGCCCGTGGCGGCCGCGGCGCTCGCCGCGTTCGCGCTCGTGACGAAGGCGAACGCGCGCGCCCTGCGCATGGCCGGCGCCGCGGCGCTGGTGTCGGGCGCCGCGCTGGCCGAGCGCACGTCGCCGCCGGTGGACCGGCGCGCGCTGCTCGTGGACAGCGACCTCGCGGCACGCGCCTCCGTCACGCGACGCGCGCAGCAGTCGTGGCTGGCATCCGACCAGGAGGACGAGGTGCTCGGCGCCGCCATCCTGCGCCGCGGCCTTGCCCGACGCCTGCTGGTGGACGGCCGCCTCGAGGGAACGAACGAGTCCACGCTGCGCACGCACGCGATGCTCGCCCACATCCCGCTGCTCCTGCACGGGAGTCCGAAGCGGATGCTCGTGGTCGGCGCCGGTACGGGCGGGGCGATCGCCGGCGCCATCGCCTACCCGCTGGAGCGCATCGACGTCTTCGACGTGAGCCGCGTCCCGGTGCGCGCGGCCGTCCGCATGGGACCCGTGTCGTACGGCGCGTTCCTGGACGGGCGCGTGCGCGTCGCGACGGGCGATCCCGAGGACCTGCTCGCGCGCGCGCCGCGCTACGACGTCATCGTGCTGGAGGCGGCCGGACGCTGGACGGAGCGGGCGATCGCCGCGTCCACGCGCGAGTACCTCGCGCGCGTGCGCGCGCACCTCGACCAGGGCGGGATCGCGGCCGGCTGGATCCCGGAGTCGGCGCTGACCCGCGAGGGCTTCCTGGCGGCGCTCGCCGCCTGGGCGGACGTGTTCCCGCAGGTGGAGTTGTGGGCGGGCCACGGCGGCGACGTGCTCGTGGTCGCGCGATCCGCGATCGCGCGGCACGACTTCGGCGCGGTGCTGTCCGGCTACGGGGAACCGGTGATCCTCGGCGCCTGCGAGGCCGCCTGGATCGGCACGCCGGACACGCTGCTCGGTCGCTTCCTGGTGGGCGACGCGACGGTCCGCCGGCTCGTGCGGGACTCCGTGGTCCCGGCGAAGGCGAACGGCGAGCTGGCGCGGCGGGAGGCCGCGCGGCGGCGCGGGAGCCCCACAGTCAATCCCGTCCCCGGGCTCGCGCAGATCCGCGACGACGTGCTCGCAGCGTTCACGAACACTCCGGTCGAGGGCTTCGCGGAGGCGGTGGCCCGCGCGGTGCGCGCGTCGGACCTCGCGCGCGAGGCGCTGGCGATGGAGCTGGACGGCCGGGTCGAGGATGCGGTGACGGCGTACCGGGAGGGACTGGAGCTGAACCCGCGCGACGGCGCGCTCCGGCGCTCCTTCGCCACGCTGCGCTCCGAGCAGGGCATCGCGTACGGCGTTCGGCAGCAGTTCTTCGCGGCGCACCAGTACATGCGCGAGGCCGTGGAGACGGACACGACCTACGCGCAGGGCTTCGCGAACCTCGGGCTCCTCCTCTTCCAGACCGAGGAGTTCGACTACGCGCTGGCGTGCACCGGGCAGGCCACCCTGCTCGCGCCGGACGATGACCTCTTCCGGCTGCAGATGGGGCGCATCTGGAAGCAGCGCGGCTACTACGACAAGGCGCTGCCGTACTACGAGGCCGCGCGGGAACTAAACCCGGAGAACGTCGAGGCCGCGGTGGGCTGGCTGGACACGAAGCTCGCGATGCAGGGGGACCACGCGGACCTGCCCTGGGGACTGGAGTTCCTGCACTCGCTCCTCGCGATCGACCCGGACCACGAGGACGTGCACTACCGGATCTCGAAGCTGGAGGACGCGATCCGCCGGCACGCCACGCGCGCGCCGGAGACGGACGACGCGGCGCAGCACTTCGAGGGCGACGGGCACGATCACGGCCCGGGCGGAGCGGCGACGGGCGGGGGCTAGCGACGCGTCCCGGAAGTCGTGCGGACTTCGCGGGCCGGCTCGGGCCCTTGTTTCGGCGGCGTCGCTAGCCGACGAGTTCGCGGAGCGCCTTCTCGAAGAGCGGCCGGTTCGCGCGGCCGACGCGGGGGAGCGCCTCGGTCCAGAGACGGCGCGCCTCGTCCGGGTCGCCGGCCCGCAGCGCGCACAGGCCGCGGTTGAAGAGCGCTTCGGGGTCGTCCGGCGCCACCGCCAGCACGGCCTCGAAGCCGGCGCGCGCCGCGGCCACGCGGCCGAGCGTGAGCTGCAGGTTCGCCCAGCGCGCGGCGCGGCGGATCGCGGACGGCGCGGGATCCGGGCGGAGCGCACGATCCAGCGGAAGCGCGAGCGCGTCCAGCGCGTGGCCGGCGTGCGGCGCGGGGCCGCGCGCTTCCGCGAGCAGCGCGTCCCACGAACGGTTCGCGTCCTGCACCGCCAGGCCCGCGGCCCGGTCCGCGCGCACGAGGAGCGTCGCCTCCGGGGAGAAGCAGAGCGCGCGCCACTCGCCGCCGTCGAGCAGCGCGCGGAGGAACGCGGCGCTCCCGCGCGACGCGTGCTGCAGCAGCAGCCACTCCGGATCGTGCCGCGCGCGCAGCGCGCGCCACGCGGCCGGATCCTCGTGCGCGGCGATGTACTCCGCCAGCCGCTCCGGTCCCGCCACCTCGAGCCGGCCGTCCAGGAACACCCGACGCGCGGGGTCGCGCCACACGACGTAGCCGCCGAAGTCCAGGTCGTGGAACAGGCGGCCGTCCACGCCCAGGCGCCCGGCCGCGGCGAGGCAGTCCTCCGGGAAGATCCCCGGCATCACGCCCAGCCCGCGCTCGCGCGACAGCCCGAGCAGCGCGGGGGACGCCCCGCGCAGCACGGCCACGGCGACCACGACCACCGCCGCCGCGGCGGCGACCGCCGTCCGCGCGCCGGCCCGCGGGAACCGCGCCCCCGCGGCCGCCGCGAGCGCGGGTGCCGCGGCGATCGCGAAGAGCGGGATGTTCCGCCGGGCCAGCAGCGCGAGCGCGAGGAACGGGAGCACGGCGAGCGCGCGTCGCCAGGGGAAGGGGCGGACCGCCGCCAGCGCGAGGGCCGTGACGACGAGCATCGCCCAGAAGAAGCGCAGCGCGGGATCCCCCGGGGACTGCAGGGGCGGCGCGAACTCGAGGATCCGGGCGAAGACCTCCGGCCCCACGCCGACGCGCCGGAAGAGCGTGAGCGGGAAGCTCCACGCGTGGAGGCCGTACGGGTTCGCGAGGAGGGCAACCGCGGACGCCGCGCCGGCCAGCCCGAGGTCGCGCGCGAGGCGGCGCGAGGTCCGCCACGCCAGCGCCGCGTGCCACAGCAGGAGCGCCGGGCCGAGGAACGCGAGCGAGTGCAGGTTGATCCACAGCGCCGTGAGCGCCGGGAGCGCCGCCAGCTCGCGCCGCGGCGCGCCGCGGTACGCGCGCTCCACGACGAGCGCGAAGCCGGCGAGGAGCACGTACGTGGCCACCTCGGGCCGCTCCGTGGTCCGCTCGGCGGATGCCAGGAGCGCCAGCGCCGCCGCCCCCGCGGCGCTCCACGCTCCCGCCCCCGCCGCGCGCGCGGCCGCCACGAGCAGCGCGCCGAGCGCGGCGAAGGCCGCCGCCTTCCCGAGGACGAGCGCGTCCGGTCCGCCCCACCGCCACGCGGTCACGAGCCCGACGTCGAACAGCCACTGGAAGTTGTGCCACGCGCTGCCGGGCGCCACCCACGAGAAGGGATCCGTGCGCGGCACCGCGCCGTGCTGCAGGATCCAGCGCCCGGAGGCGAGGTGCCAGAAGACGTCCGGCTCCAGGAGCGGGTGCAGCGCGAGCGCCGCCCCGAGAAACGCGACGGCCGCGGCGCCCGGCGCCGCGGCCCGCGATTCCCCGCTCCGGGTACGGTCCACGCGCCCGATCAGGCCGGGGCCGCCGCCCGCGCCCGCTCGGCGATGGCGTTCGCCATGTCCGTGGTGGTGCTCTTCCCGCCCATGTCGTACGTGCGGACCTTGCCCTCGGCGATCACCGCGGCCACGGCGCCGCGGATCCGCTTCGCCTTCCCCTTCTCGCCGAGCCAGTCCAGCATCATCTCGGCGGACAGGATGCACGCCACCGGGTTCACCTTGTTCTGCCCGGAGTACTTCGGCGCGGACCCGTGCGTGGGCTCGAACACCGCGTACTTGTCGCCGATGTTCCCGGACGCCGCGAACCCCAGGCCGCCCACGAGCTGCGCGCACAGGTCCGAGATCACGTCGCCGAACAGGTTCGAGCACACGAGCACGCCGTACTGCTCCGGGTTCTTGATGAGCCACATCGTCATGGCGTCGATGTTCGTCTCCCAGAGCTCGATGCCCGGGTAGGACTTCGCCACCTCGCGCGCCACGCGCACCATGAGCCCGGACGTCTCGCGCAGCACGTTCGGCTTCTCCACGATCGTGACCGTGGGGTACCTGTGCGCCTTCGCGTACTCGAAGGCGTCGCGGATGATGTTCGTGGCGCCGCGCCGCGTGATGATGCGGCACGTGATGGCCATGTCCCCCGCCGCGGTGCCGTCGAACTTCTTCATGGCGGGGGCCCCCGCCTTCAGCGCCGAGCGCACCGCGTCGGGCACCGGATGGAACTCCACGCCCGCGTACATCCCCTCGGTGTTCTCGCGGAACACCACGATGTCGATGCCCTCGCGGTGGTTCAGCGGGTTGTTCGGGAACGCGAAGCACGGGCGGCGGTTCGTGCGCAGGTCGAACTCCTGGCGCAGCCGCACGATGGGGCTGCGGTACGTGAGGCCCTTCCCCTTCAGCGCGGGGACCAGCGCGTCCTCGGCCTCCTCCTTCGGCAGCGACGTGATGGCGCCGAACAGCGACGCGTCCGTGTTCCGGAGGATCTCGAGCGTGCGGTCCGGCAGCGGGTTCCCCTCCGCGCGCCAGAACTCCCAGCCGATGTCGGCGTGCACGTACTCGGCCTCGAAGCCCACGGCGTCCAGCACCCGGCGCGCCGCATCCATCACTTCCACGCCGATGCCGTCTCCCGGCATCCACGCGATCCTGTACCTGGGCATGGCGGAACCCCTCCTGGCGGCGGGCGGGGCGCCGTGCGCAGGGGCCCGGCCGCGGTCTCGGGTCAACGAACGACGATGAACTTCCCGGCGTGCTCCACGTCCTCGGTGACCGTCTGCGTGCCGCCGCCTTCCAGCGGCTCCTCGCGCCGGTCCGTGCCCTGGACGTGGAAGATGTAGATGCCCGGCACCAGGTGCACCCCCGAGTCCGTCCGGAGGTCCCACTCGCGGCTCGTCGGCGACGTGCTCCGCGGCTGGCCGGGCCCGTGCTCCAGCGTGATCACGTGCTCCGCGGCCTCGTTGAAGACGCGGATGGTGCAGGTGGTCGGCAGGTTCGCGAACACGATCTTCGCCCCGCGCTCCTGGAAGTCCGCCCGCCGCTTGTACGGGTTGGGGACGACGTAGATGTCCCGGGCGCGCACGCGCTGCCGTACCGCCGGATACAGCTTCCCGGACTCCGCGCGCGTGCCCTCGAACGTGAGCCCGGAGTTGTTCCCCAGGAAGCCGCGGTCGAACGTGGACACCGCGTACCGGTAGGGGAAGTCGTCGTGCACGTCGAAATCCGTGACCGTGAACGTGCGCGTGGCCGGGTCGTAGACCAGATCCACGTCGTTCTGCTCGAACTCGTCCTCGGTGAGGAGGACGAACTCGAACTTGGACTCGCACTGCCGGATCTCCCCGAGCAGCGTGAACGAGTCCACGTCCGGCAGGTCCGAGCGCCACAGGTGGTAGCCCTCGAAGGCCTCCAGGTCCGCGGTGACGCGGGCGTTCGCCGGGAACACGTAGTGCGCCGTCCACTTCACCGTGTCGCCCGGCGCCGTGGCGCCCTCGCCGAAGCGGATCCGCATGGAGTCCATGATGTCGAACTCCTGGGCGGACGACGTGACGTTCAGGATCGTGGTGGGCACGGTGGGCGGCAGCGGGTTCGGGATGCTCGCCAGGTTCACCGGGCCGGCCACCCGCACGTTCAGCCCGTCGGACAAGCTGGACACGGTGTTCAGCGCGGTGACGAAGTAGCCCGAGTTCGCCGACAGCGTGCTGTTCACGCCGGAGACCGTGACCGCGCACGTGCCGAGCGGCCCGTCCGGATCCCGCACGTTGTCGGAGATGCGCACGCCGAGGTTTGGGGTGAACGTGGTCCGGAAGCGATGCAGGGAGTCCGCGGTCACGATGCGGAGCGTGTCCGTGCGGAGCGGCGCCCCGGTGCCGGTGGTGTTGGCGAAGATCTGCGAGAGCAGCAGGAGCCGCCGGTTGAAGCCCGGATCCTGGGGGATCTTCGTGATCCGCAGCCGGTAGTCGCACTCCAGCGCGTAGTCCCCCTCGATCGTGAGCGTGGCGTTGTTCGCCGGGATCGAGTCCAGGGAGGAGAACGTGATTCCGGTAACGGCCCGCCCCGCGTCCGGCGGAGCCTCCGGCCACCGGACCACCACCCGCTTGGAGAACGGCTCCACGGAGAGCGTGAGGTCCGGAAGGTCCACGTTCTGGGCGCCGGCGGGCCCCGCCGGCCCGGAAGCGGCGATCACCCACGCGGCCGCCGCGGAGGCCCACCGCGCGCGCGAGCGCCTCGGACAGGGGCTTCGGGTCATCGGACGTCCTCTCCCTCGGCTCACGCGGCGAGCCGTCGACGGCTGGCTAGGGTACGGGGAACTCGCCGAACTCGCCAAGGACCGTCCGGATCAGCTGGCGGAACGCCGGACGCTCCACGAAGTACGGGTGGAAGCCGAGGTAGACCAGGTTCCCGTTCACACCGGGCGACGTGAGCCGCCGGACCCCCACCACGCTCGTCAGGTCGTTCGCCCGGTAGATGGGCTCGGTCAGCGTGCTGTCGATGGGGATGATGCCGAGGTCGTAGAAGCCGAAGCCCCGGCGGATCGGACCCTGCGGCCAGGTCAACGGGTCGAACACGAGATCCGGATACGGGTTGTCGCCGGTCGTGATCTGCGACCGCGCGATGCGCAGGCGGCGCGTGGCGTCGGCGCCCACGTTCGTGTTGCCGACGGCCAGCTCGATGCGCGAGATCCCGAACTGCGACGCCATCCAGTGGTCCAGGACCGTGGTGTCCGTGAGCGTGGACTGGAAGTTCACCTCCACGGACGAGCCGCCCATCCAGTCCACCGAGCCGTCCTCCGCGCTCTGCTGGTAGCGCACCGCGTTGGACGGCGCGAGCCCGCACAGGAACAGGTTCCCGCCGCTGGCCACGTACGAGGGCAGGGGGCTCGGCGGCTCCCGGTGGTAGCTCTCCATCACCGAGGCGTCGCCGCCCGCGCGTTGCGCGAACGCGCTCAGGAACCAGAACGTGCTGGACGCGCAGTCCAGCAGCGCGAGGCTGGGCTCCTCCGTGCTGCGGGTCTCGTGCACCTGGTAGTTGTAGCCGTCGAAGTAGTACTGGATGAGACCCAGCTCCACCTCGTCGTAGTCCACGGGCCAGATGAAGCTGTTCTGCAGCGTCTGCGGGTTCGTGTCCACGACGACGAGCACGTAGCGGCTCTCGAGCGGGCAGAACCGCGGGCCGGCGAACACGCGCAGGCGCGCCGCCAGCACGTTGATGAAGCCGGCCTCGTCGATGGCGCGCACGAAGAACGTGTGCGGCCCCTCGTCCGGGAACCAGAGCGCCTCGGGCTCGCCGGGGATCTGCTGCGGATACTGCGTGTCCGTGATGGCGAACGGCGTCCAGTTCGTGGTGTCGTCCACGGCGTGGCTGAAGCCGGCGACCGCGGCGCCCGACGGACCGGGGGTGGCGCGCCAATCGAAGCGCAGCCCCTGCCCGGCGAACACCTCCCGCACCTCCACCTGCCCGGCCGCGAAGGACCCGAGGATGTTGGAGTTCATGCGGATGGTGGGACCGTCCAGGGCGCGCGTGACCTGGAACACGCGCGTGTTGATGCGCCGCGTGAGGATCCGCTCCTCCGCACCGGCGTCGTCGATGGCGCGGACGCCGAACACGGCCTTGTTCGGCGGCGGCGTGGCGTTCACGTTCGGGAAGAAGACCGAGTCCTCCTCCGTGAAGCGCCAGACCAGGGAGTCCGTGTAGTACCCCCCGGAGAAGTCCGGGTAGTAGGTGAGCGTGTCCAGCCAGGCGACGACGCGGGACACATCGTCGATGCTCCCGCCGGTGTCGCGCACGTAGTCGTCCAGGGTGGTGAGCGCGTAGCGGTACCCGACCACGAGGCCGTCGTCGTCGTTGCCCACCCAGTTGAACTCCACCTGGGATCCCCACTGCCCCAGCTCGCGCGGGGAGGGGTCCACGATCTCCGTGTACGGCGCGATCGTCTTCGCGTTGAAGGTCCGGAAGGCCGGGGTCTCGTCCACCGCCCCGTTGTTGTCCACGGCGCGGATGAACACGGTGTGGAACTGCGAGTACACCGAGTCCGGCAGCGGCGTGGAGTAGTCCGGCAGCGGTTCCACGCAGCACGTATCCCGCGCCTCCACGATGAAGAGGCTGTCGTTCCCGAAGACCGGCCCCTCCCAGTCGTCCGGGGTCTCCCAGGCGATCTCGTAGTAGTCCACGAAGCCGTCATCGTCCCAGCCGAACCAGAACAGGTTCACCTCGAAGCTGGCGTCCGACCGCTCCGGCGGGGCGGAGGACAGGCGCGTGTTGGGCGCCTGGTTCGGAACGAGCGAGCCCGGCTCCGAGTCGCAGCCGGCCCAGACGGCCGCGGCGACGAGCGCCGGGACGAGCAGTGCGGTGCGGAGCGCGCGGTTCATGGCCTTCCCCCTGCTGCTGGCGTGGGCCCGGGGCGGCGGATCCGGGGGCATCCGCGCGGGTGGATGGGGTGTCCGGGGAAGCGGGGTCCCATGGGCGGGGTCCTCCTCATGGGGTCACGTCGAAGAGCAGCTGTGCCACCGGCGACGGACGGTCCAGGTCGCTCTGGTCCACCGCCTGCACGCGCAGGATGTGCGAACCCTGGGTGAACAGCTCGAACTCCGTCTGGGGCTGCCCCGCGAACCCCAGGAACGCGCCCGGGGGGATGTCGCCGTCGAACCACCAGCGATAGCGCAGGTCCGCGGGATCGCTGTCCCGATCGAAACCCTGGAAGGTGAACCGGATCGGAGTGTTCGCAGGGATGGGGCCCGGCGGCGGATCGATCGTCACCGACGGCGCGTAGTTGAGCTGCAGCGTGATCCGCGGAGCGGTGGCCGGGACGCGACCGAACACGTCGCGGCCCTTCACGCCCACGGTCAGGAACGTGCCCGGGAACCGGTACGGGAAGGAGCGGCACACGACGAAGCCGCTGTCCGGGTCGAACGTGCAGACGCTGTCCGTGTTCACGCAGAGATCCGTGGTCAGCCCCTGGAGGAACCCGCCCACGTCCCAGTTGTGGGACACGACCGGCCCGTCCCGGTCCTCGCACTCCCAGCAGAAGCTGACGGTGGCGCCATAGGGGATGGTGTCCTGCACTCCGGGCTGCGTGAGGTCATGGATGGTGACGACCACGGAGTCCACGTCCGGATCGGAGTCCAGCCACGTGATCCCGAGCCGGCTCACGATCGACGTGGAGTCCACCTCGCAGCGCGGGTCGAAGTTCGACGTGACCTCGAACAGCCCGCCGCTCCGCGACACCGCGCCGGCGTCGTCGTACGCGCGGACCAGGAAGTCGTGACGGCCGCTGGAGAGCGGACCCACCGTCCGCACCGTGTCCTCGCGCGCGTGCTCCCGCGGCGCCTCGGCGTCCAGGATGGACTCCCAGCGCACGATCTCGCCGTCCGCGTCCGATCCTGTCCATCTGAAGGTGATCGTGCTGTTCACGAGCGTGGTGTCTCCCGGGGAGAGACCGCGGAACGAGCCGGCGGAGTTCGAGTACTCGATCTCGTCCGTGAGGAACCGGACCACCGGCGCCTCGCGGGTGAACGCCTCGAACCGGAGCGAGTCCGGCGTGGGGTCCTCCTTGCCGAGGTTGTCCACCGCGCGGAGCAGGAAGAGGTGCGCCTGCGTGCCCACCTCGCCGGCCTGGAAGCGGAAGACGCTGTCCGTCCTCGTCGTGAACTTCCATGCGTTCTGGCCCAGCGTGTCGTCGATGGCGTAGCGGAAGCCGGCGATCGTGCCGTCCCGGTCCTCGCCGCGCCAGAAGAGGTGCGCACGGTAGAACAGGTCCGTGGGATTCGCCGGATCCGGCGAGATCTCGGGCCCGTCCGTGATGTAGGTCTCCGGCGGCAGGTTCCGGTCCACCGCGACGGTCTCGTCCCGCTCGCAGCCGAAGACGAGGATGCCCCCCAAGACGAGGACGGCCGCGGTGATCAGCGGCCGGGGAGCGGGAGTCTGTGACTGGAAGTCCATGTCAATTCGTCAGTTACGGGTTCCGCCGGAATGTCTGGCTACCTTAGCAAGAGATCGGAGAGGTGTCAACGATGCCAACCCTTCCCCCGATCGGCCCAACTCATTGTCCCTTGGCGAGTTGCGGCTCCGTCCCGGCGCGGTCCCCGCTACGGGATGGCCACCTCCACCTGCCACACCCGGATCTCGCCGATGGCCCACGGGTCGTCGTCGAATCCGATGTCCTCGAACCCGTTGTCCGGGCAGTCCGCGAGCGCCACGACGATCCGCAGGTTGCCGGCGGACGCGCCCGGCGCGAACCGCGGATGGAACACGTTCCGCGCGCAGTCCAGATTGCTCGGGGATCCGGGCGTTTCCACCCGGACGGCGGGGCCTTCCCGGGTCCAGGTTTCCGTGCTCCCGGAGCGGCCGACCGCGAGCTTCTGCACGTACAGCCCCCAGTTCCCTTCCTCGTTCGAGGCGTACACGACGTAGCGCTTGCCCGCCGCCGTCTCCGCGGACAGCGCGGGGTTCTGCACCAGGGCCTCGCTGCCGAACAGCTCGGAGAGGGTGACCTCGCCGCCCCCGAGATCCAGTCGCCACACCATGCCGAGATCGCCCTCCGCGCGCAGGCCGGGCAGGCCGCCGGCGAGGGCGGCGGGCGGCCGCGATCGCCCGGACGCCGTGGCGATGACCACGGGCTCCGCGCGACGCGGCGCCGCGCCGGGCGGCTGCGGGTACACCACCACGTGCGTGGTATCCCCCGGCGGCACGACGACCGTGGTGTCCCAGTCCGCGGACCCGATGCGAGAGGCGCTGACGAGGTACGTCTCCAGGTTCGGCGGCGCCGGCACGCCGCTCACGACGTCGTACGACAGCAGGCAGTTCCAGTCGCGCGCGTCGCCGGCGTTGTTGAGCACTGGGCTCTGCGGGAAATCCTCGCTGTCCACGAGCCCGTCCCCGCGGGACCAGAACACCGTGGTGTTCGGCAGCCCGGTCTGGACGCGCAGCGTCCCGCGCGCGATGGAGAAGTACACCGAGATGGAGTCCGTCTCGCCGGGGCTGAGGTCCACCTGCCGCGTGATCGTGGTGTCGCAGTAGGTCTCCCGCGTGGAGTCCGCGAGGAAGCGCCCGTCCAGCCGCGCGCCGATGAAGAACGTGCCGCCGCTCCCGACCGGCAGGGACGTCAATGTGGCCGGCGTCCGCAGCGTGTCCGCGCCCTCGAACACCGGGTACGTGGGCGTGCCGCCCGGCGCCTGGTACAGGATGAACGCGTCCGTGGCGAGGGTCTCGGGCGGGGCCACCTCGTTGTCCACCTCGAACGCCTCGATGTAGACGTTCGCCACGTTCTCGCGGCCGAGCGTGTTGAAGATCCCGCCGCCGTCCTCGAAGTCGGGGTGCCGGTCCACGAAGTCCTCGGTGGCGGCGTACACCGGCGGATTGAAGGAGAGCTGCGTCTCCGCGCCGCCGCGTACGGCGGTGAGGTCCACGGCGAACAGCTTGTCCCCGCGTGTGAACACCAGCCGGTCGTCCGACACCCACGTGGGATCCCGTCCGAGGCCGATGCGCTGCGCCGTGCCGACCGCGGGCGTGCCGCCCGGACCGGACGGCGGGGCGACGGGCAGCGTCCACACCTCGAAACGCCCCTCGTCGTTCGTGTGCACGAACGCCAGCTCCGTCCCGGAGGGCGCCCAGCGGGGATAGAAGTTGTCCCCGGAGCCGATCTCGTCCCCCGTGAGCTGCCAGGTGGCATTCGCCGCGGGGTCCTCGCGGTCCACCACCCAGACCAGCCAGAGGTCCTCGTCCGACTCGCGGTTCGCGTCCGGCTGGCCCGGCGTCTTCTCCACCGTGCTGAACGCGATCAACGACGCGTTGGTCGGGTGCGGCTCCGGGAAGCGGCCGAGTCCGGCGGTGAGCTGGTCCCAGCCCTCGCAGTTTTCGCAGCCCGGGATGGGCGAGTCCTCGGAGCAGGCCGACAGCGCGGCGAGCGCGGCCAGAAGGGCGAATCCGGGAGCCCTCCGCACGAGGGAAGGCGAGGAAGGGCTCGGACGCATCGGGCCGGCCGCCTCCCCGGCCCGCGGGGGCCGGAGCAAGAAGAAGTGGAGAAAGCGAAGAAAAGCGGTCGTGACTATAGGTCGGGGTCCCCGGGGTGTCAAGCCGACGCCCCGCACGGCGAACCGGCGAACTCGCGTGCTTCCAAGGACTTCGAACGCAGGGGGATTCCCGAACGGAGGATCCGGGAGCGCTCCGGATCGGGTCAGCCGCCGGGCGCGGGCGAGGGCGGTTCGCCCCCGAGTTCCCGGTACCGCCGCATCCAGCGCGCCGCCGCGTCCGCGTCGCCCCTCCGCTCGGCGGCCGCGCCCATCCCGCGGTACGGCTCGGGCGCGCGCGGATCCGCATCGATCGCGCGCGTGAAGGCGTCCTCCGCCTCGGCGAGACGGTTCCCCGCGAGCAGGATGTCCCCGAGGACGCGGTACGCCTCCGCGCACCGCCCGCCCCCGCGGAAGTAGCGCTCGAGCCACGCGAGCGCCTCCTCCGTCCGTCCCCGGAGGCGGGCGAGCTCGGCGCGCCGGAACTCCTCGCTGGACGCGAAGCACTCCCCGCGGCCGCGCGCGTCGGCGGCGTCCCGCGCGTCGAGGTACGCCCGGAGGCGCTGCGCCTGCGCGCGCGCCGGCGCGTGATGCTCGTTCTCCCAGCGCCCGTCGTACGCGAGCACGGAGTCCGCCTGCGCGCGCGCCTCCGCCCGCCGTCCCTCCGCCAGCAGGAGCTCCGCCACGGCCGCGCGCGCGAGCAGGTACCGAGGCTCCAGCGCCACCGCGCGCCGGTACGCCTCCAGCGCTTCGGGGAAGCGGCCCACCTGCTCCAGCACGAGCCCCCGGTTGAACGGGGCGCGGTAGTACTCCGGGTTCAGCGCCTCCGCGCGCGCGAGGTGCTCCAGCGCGCCGTCCATCTGCCCGAGGCGCGCGAGATCGATGCCGAGGTTCATGTGGCACTTGTCGTAGTCCGGATCGAGCGCGAGCGCCTCGCGGTAGTGCGCCACCGCGTCCTCGATGCGCCCCTGCGAGTCCGCCACGATGCCCTGCCGGTAAATGACCTGCGCCACGCCCGCGTCCTCGTCCACGCCGTACACGTTCGCGTGCATCAGGAGCATCGTGACCGCCGTGCCGCCCGCGACCGCGGCCGCGTGCACGAGCCGCCGCCCGCGCACGGCGTCCCACGCGGCGAGCGCCGCGAGGGCGGCGAACGGCAGCAGCCCGGGCACGATGGGGATGCGGTACCGGTCCAGCACGAAGAACAGGATGGTGGCGAAGGAGTACGACGCCACGAACACGTACGGCAGCGCCCACTCCCGGCGCCGCGGCCACGCCAGCACCATCCCCACGATCGAGAGCGCGCCCACCAGGCCGAACGTGAGCACCGGGAGCCGCAGCGGGGCCGAGTACCGCCGGAAGTAGTGGAAGTGCTCGATCTGCGGCACCTCGTACGCGCTCCAGAAGTGCACGGTCTTCATCACCATCCGCGCCAGGAACGCGCCGGGCTCCTCCCGGGCGTAGCGCAGCGTCTCGTGCAGGAAGAAGGACGAGACCCCGGTGTACGTGAGCGGATGTCCCACCGCGCGCTCCGCCTCGGTGCGGCACTCCACGTCCTTCTGCAGGTCCGCGACGATCCTCTCCGTCGTGCCGTCCGGGCGCTTCACGTACAGCACCGGCGTCTCGTGCCCGCCGGACGCCATGGGCCCGTTCCCGATGTAGAAGTTCAGCCCGCCGTTCGTGGTGATGAGGGCGGGGTCGCCCGTGCGCCAGTTGTGGATCGTGGCGGGCGCGATGCCCGCGAGGATGCCGCCGCCGAACGACACACCGGCCACGACCAGCGTGCGCAGCCCCGGCCGCGCGAACGCGAGCGGCCGCCCCCATGCGCCGGCCAGCCACAGCAGCGCGGGCGGCGCGAACAGCAGCACGTTGCCGCGGCCGAGCGCGTCCAGCCCCACCACCGCGCCCGCCGCGAGCGCCACGCGCCACGACGCGCGCCGCGCCGCCTCGTGCAGCAGGAGGAGCGCGGTCGCGGTCATGAAGATGTTCAGCGTGGGGTAGATGATGGAGGTGACGTACGCGATCACCGGCCCGTACACGGCCAGCATCCCGGAGGCCAGGCACGCCAGCCGCGCCCCGCCGTACCGGCGCGCGAGCAGGTGCACCGGCACCAGCGTGGCGGCGGACACGATCACCTGCATCATCCGCACGGCGTCCAGCGAGTGCCCGAACACGGCGTACAGGGCCGCGAGCACGTGCGGGTACAGCGGCCCCATGAAGTACGGGTCCTTCGCCTGCAGGCCCTCGCGCAGGGTCCGCACCGCCCAGTCGTCGTAGTACTTCGCGTCCAGTCCGAGGAAGTCGAACCACGGGTAGTGCGAGGTGCTCTCCCAGTGCCACAGCCGAAGGGCCGCGGCCGCGAGCGCCGCGATGGCGAGGAAGCGCTTCTCCGCGAGCGTCCACGCGGGCGGGCCGGCGCCGCGATCGTCGGTTCGTCGCGCGGCGGGCGGCATCGTCAGCGCAGGTAGCCCACGGACTTGAGCTGTTCCGCGATCGCGGGATCGGGCGCCGCTCCCGCCCCGCCGGGATGCTGCAGGCCATCCGTCGGGTCGCCCTGGAACACCATCGGGCGCTCGAGGAAGAAGTCCCCGGCGAACAGCTGGCGCGGGATGTTGTGGACGTAGCGGCGCGGGATGGGCTTCCCGGCGAGGTGCGTCACCATCGCCGCGATGTCGCGCAGGTCCGTGGTGCGCACCTCCCCGGGCACGATCGCGGGGCCGCACGCGGCGAACACGCCCGCGCGGCGGTGCCACCCCGAGAACGCGGTCGGCGGCAGCGGCCCCACGAGCGGCCCGTCGGGCGTCCCGGGGAAGAACAACAGGCCGTCCGCCTCCTCCGCCACCACGTCGGGTCCGAGCGGCAGGCCGTAGCCCGGCGCCCGCTCCCCGCGCACGTCGTGCACCACCGCGGCCACCGGCGCCCCGTCGTCCGTTCGCAGGGTGCGCAGTCCCTCGAGGAACGCCGCGCGTTTCGCGCTGTCCGCGGACGCGAGGTGGAAGTCCCCGCCGAACAGGTTCCGGCTCTCCGCGCCCTCGGTGCCGCCTCCCAGCCGCGAGAGCACCGCCGCCTTCGACACGCCCGTGTACGCGGGACCGAACCCGTGATCCGACACGACGAACAGCGTGGCCCGCTCCGGCAGCTTCGCGCGCACCTCGCCGAGGACCTCGTCGCACCACACGTAGACGTCGCGCACGGCCGTCTTCAACCGTTCGGGCGCATCCGCGCGGTACCGCGGATGCTCCGGATCGTGGAACTTCCAGAGGTGATGCTGGATCCGGTCGGGCACGGTGAACACGATGAACGACACGTCCGGCCGGCGGTCGAACAGGAGGCCCAGCCCGATGCGGCGGCGGGCTTCCTCCATCGCCATCATCCGGTCCAGCCACGCCTCCTCCGCGCCGGCCTGCGGCGGACCGAGCCAGGCGTCGCGCTCGTAGCCCGCCGCCGTGATCTCCGCCTCCAGCTCCGGCGGGTACGTGAGCGGCGCGCCCTCCGGGTACGGGAAGCCGCCGATCATGAAGCCGTTCACCTCGTCCGGCGGCGTGGTGATCGGCACGTTCACGATGCCCACGCTCACGGCGATGTCCGAGAGGTCCTGCCAGAAGGCCGGCGCCAGGCGGCACGTGGCGTCCACGAACCGGCCGCGCGGGTTGTCGGCGGTGGGGATCCAGAAGCTCCAGATGCCGTGGGCGGCGGGCGGCACACCGGTGGCCACGGTGGTCCACGCGGGGGGCGACGTCATCGGGATCGTCGAGCGCAGGTCGCCGATCGCGCCCTCGCGACGCAGCGCCGCGAAGTTCGGCAGCAGCCCCTGCGCCTCGTAGGCCGCAAGCAGGTCGGGCGCGAGGCCGTCGAAGCCCAGCAGGAACACGGGGCCCGGCGCGCTGACGGGGAGCGGGTCCGGGCCGGAGCACGCGCCGGCGGCGGACAGCGCCGCGAGCGCGAGGAGGCGGGCGGTCGTTCGCAGGGACATGGGAACTCCGGGCGCGCACCGTTGGGGAGAGACGATCGGCGAACGATCCTAAGGGACCGATGGCGGAGTCACAAGGTTCCCGGGCCCGGGCGTTCCCGGGGTGCGGCGTCCCTCGGCGGCCGCCAGCGCCGCCCCCAGGACGAGCAGGGCGATCACCGACAGCGCGGCTCCGGGGGCCCAGCCGCGCGGGCGGTACCGCATCTCCACCAGATGCGGTCCGGCCGGCACGCGCACGCCGCGCACCAGCCCCCACACCGGGAGGATGGGCGCCGGCTCGCCGTCCACGGTGGCCGTCCAGCCCGGGTCCAGCGCGTCCGCCACCACCACCAGCGCCTCCGCGTCCGCGCGGGTCCGCACGAGCAGCGCCTCCGCCTCGTCCACCACGAGCTCGAGCGTGTGCGCCTCGTGCTCGGTCGTGTCCGCGGCGCCCAGCGTCCCTTCGCCCACCCACAGCGCCTCGCGTGCGGGATCCATCCGCGCCGCGGCCAGCCGCTCCGCCATCTCCGCCGCGGGGATGCCGCGGCCCGCGAACGCGAGGGAAACGCGCGGCAGCGCCTCGTCGTTGCGCGCGAGCGCGAAGCCGCGGCACGGCACGGGCGTCCACCCGGCGACCGGCGGCAGCGCCGCCCCGACGACCGCGCGCACCGCGAGCGCGTCGAGCAGGGGGTGCTCCAGCGAGCGCGGGTCCGCCGGCTCCACGATGCGTCGGCCCGACCAGATGCCCCACGAGAACAGCGGCTCGCCCGTGGCCCGCTGCAGCGCCTCGCCCAGCGACCGGTCCGACAGCGCGTTGTACCCCTGCAGGTCGCGCAGCGCGTAGGGCACGTTCGTGGACGGCGGCAGCACGCTCGAGATGGGGTACGGCCGCACGGGCTGGTCCCGGCCGAAGCGCACGAAGCGGCCGCCGCCGCGATCCTCGTCCGCATCGAGGAGCGCGCGCAGCTGCTCGATGCCGGCGGACGGCGCGAACACGGTCGCCGGCGGGCGGTCCCCGCGGTACGGGGCGCCGGAGGCGAAGAGCTGCACCGCGGCCGCCAGGAGCGGAAGCAGCGCGGCCGCGCGCGACGCCGGCAGCAGGAACGCCACGCCCGCGATCGCGGCGAAGGCCGCCGCCGCCGCCACCCTCCCCGGCACGCGCGCGAGCACCGCGGGATCGAAGCCCGCGGCGAGCGCGTCCGGGGCCGCGCCCAGCGCGTGCGGCAGGTCGCCGCCCGCGGCGCGCACGAGCGCGTACCCGACGGCGGCCGCCACGACCACCGCCGCGCCGAAGAGCCGCCGCCCGCGCCCGCCCCCGCCGCGCGCGAGCGCCGCCGCCGCGAGCCCGGCCGGCACGAGCTGCGCCAGCACGACCACCGCACCGGCACGGTCCAGCCGCGCGAAGTCGAAGCCGGGCAGGAACCGGTGCGCGAGCTGCGCCGGCGGCGTGCCGAACGCGATGAGCACGCCGGCGAGGAACAGCGCCGTGAACGGCGCGGCGGCACGGCGGGTGGCCGGCGCGACCATCCCGTACAGCGCGAGGACGAGGATCGGCGTCCCCGCGAACACCGAGTTGATCTGCGTGCGGAGGTAGAAGCCGTCCCCGCGCGGGAAGAGCCATGCCCACTCGTCGCCGGTGAGGGGCGAGCCGAAGAACTCCTCGCAGGCGAAGCGGAGCGCATCCACGGGGTGGAACGCGCCGGATGCCACCGTGCCCCACGCCAGCTCCGCGCGCGCGGACCGCGCCGCGAGATCCAGCGTGGGCAGGAGCTGCGCCGCCACGAGCGCCACGGCCAGCGCCCCCGCCCCCGCGAGCGCAAGCGCGGCCCGCGCCGGCGAGGGCCGCGGGGCCGGCGCCGCGAACCAGCCGGTCACCGCCGCCAGCGCGGCCGCGTACCCGGCGTGCAACGCCATCTGCGGCTGCCCCGCGAGGAAGACGCCCGCGCCGGCCAGCGCGAGACACGCGGTCGCGCGGACCGACGGCCGCGTCGCCGCGCGCAGCGCCGCGAGGATCACCCACGGCAACCAGCTCGCCGCGGCGAGGAACGGCGGCTGCCCGAAGTGCTTCGCGAAGAAGCCGTTCAGCGCGAAGGCGCAGCCGGCCGCGGCCGCCACGTCCCGCGGCGCGCCGAGCCGTCGCAGGAGCAGCGCGGCGCCGATCCCGCCGAACGCCGCGTGCAGGAACAGGAAGACGCCGAGCTGCACGCCCGGGTCCAGCGGGAAGAGCAGCCAGTTCGGCGGGTACAGCACGCCCGCCTGCGGGTCCGCCAGGAACGGCGCGCCGCAGAATGTCCACGGGTTCCAGAACGGGATCCCGCCGCGCGCCCACGCGTCGTGCAGCATCCAGCGCCGCGGATAGTACGACGTGGCGGAGTCCGGGTTGTGGGAAGGCGCGCCGCGCGCCTCGACGCTCGCGGTCTCCGACCACGGCCGCCACCGGTCCATGTTGGCCGTGACCGCGACGCGCTGCCCGGACAGCTCGCGCGCGAAGAAGACCGCGGCGAACGCCACGATCCCCGCGATCATCGCGACGGAGCGGACCCTCACGGCGCGCCCCCGGCGAGCGCGGCGCGCAGCGCGCGCGCCGGCGCGAAGCCTGGATCCCGCGCCAGCGCCTCGTCCAGCCGCGCGCGCGCGGCCGCGGGGTCGTCGGCCGCGAGCGCGCGCAGCCACAGGCTCCACGGCTCGTCTGCGAAGCGCGGCTCGGTCAGGATCCGCGCGGCGGTCCCGGGCCGCCCGGCCGCCGCCTCCGCCGAGGCCGCGGACCACGCGGCCCACCGCCCGCCCGGCACGGGCAGGTGTCGCACCGAGGCGAGCATCGAACCGAACGCGGCGTGCCGCGGTCCGGGCATCACGTACAGCCCCACCACCACCGGCGCCGCGAAGACCCACGCCCCGATCGCGAGCGCCGCGACCGCGCCGCCCGGGATGCCGAACCGCCGTCCCGGGCCGAGCGCCGCGAAGCCCGCCACGGCGACCACGAGGAACGGCACGAGCGGCTGGTGCATCCGCGTGTGCCCGTACGCCACGGCGTGCACCGCCAGCGTGGCCGCCAGCCACAGCAGCGCGAGCGAGCGGAACGGGACGCGCGGCAGCGACACGAGGGCCGCCGGCCCGGCCACGAGCGGCACGAGCGCGGCCAGCCACGTGAGCAGCACGAGCGCCGCCGCCGCGGCCGGCGGCGCCGGCCCGTACCAGTCGCGCAGGATGTGCCGCGGGAGGAAGAAGTCGGGCGCCCACAGCGCGGCCAGCCGCCGCGGCACACGCTCCAGGAACGCGCCCGGATCCGCGCGGATGCCCGCCAGCGCCTCGCGCTTGTACCAGGCGTCGTCCTCGGCGAACGCCCGCGCGTCCGACGGGCCCGCCGCGCCGGGGCGGCGCCCCGGGACCATCGTGCGCCACCCGCTCTCCGGCTGGATCCGCGCGAAGCCGGGGTCGATGCCGCGCGCGCGCAGCGCGGCGCCCAGCGCCTCCGCCGTGCCGTTCGCGGGATCGAGCCCCACGCCCCAGATCCCCTGCAGGTCGCGCGGCACGTGCGGGTTGTTCCCGCTCCACAGGTTCCACCCGGAGTTCGTGTCCACCACGACCGCACGCCCGGCGCGGGCCGAAGCGAAGATCGACCACGGGGCGATCACCACCGCGGCCACCGCCGCGACGAGCGCGGCCGTCACCGCCGCGCGCGGCCCGCGCCGCAGCAGCAGCCACGCCACCGACACCGCGAGCAGCACGAGCGCGGTGGAGCGCACGAGCGCGGCGAGCCCGAGCGCGGCGCCGGCCGCCGCCGCGGCGCGCCTCCCCCCGGTCTCCCCCGCCGCGAGCAGGCGGTCGAAGCCGAGCACGAGGAACGGCATGAGCAGCGTCTCCGCCCACAGCAGGTGCGAGAACGCCACCCACGACGGGTAGAACGCGGTGAACGCGGCCGCGCCCAGCGCCGCCCCCTCCCCGAAGCGGCGCCGCGCGAGCCGCCACACGAGCCACGTGGTGACCACGGACACCAGCGCCTGCAGGACACGCACGCCGCCGGCGCCGCCCCCGCCGAGCGCGAGCCCCGCGGCCAGGAACGACTGGTATCCGGGCGCGCGCCAGATCACGGGCGCCGCGCCGTCCGCCACCGCGCGTCCGAACGCGAGGAACTCCTCCTCGTCGTACCGCGGCGGCAGATCCGCGAACACGAGGGCGAGCGTGACCTTGAGCAGGCCGGACAGGACGAGGACGGCGGCGAGGCGCCGGTTCAAATCCGTCCCTTGAGATGGATGTCCCGCCACATCGTGACGATCTCGCCCAGCGTGGAGATGATGTGGCTGGGCCGCACGGTGGACTGGCCGGCCGTTCGCGGGTAGTGCCGCACGCCGATCTCCGTCATCCTCAGGCCCAGCTTCGCCGCCTTGGCCAGGATCTCCGTGTCCACGAAGAACTTCCGGGACTCGATGTGGATGCGGTCGAAGATCTCGCGCCGGAACAGCTTGAACGCGCAGTCCACGTCGCGGACGCGGATGCGGAAGACGATCCGCACGAGCAGGTTGTAGCCCCAGGACAGCACGAGGCGCGTGAACGGATCGAAGCGGTAGATGCGGAAGCCGCACACGAGGTCGTAGTCCTCGATGGCGGGAAGGAAGTTCTTCAACTCGCGCACGTCGAACTGGTTGTCCGCGTCCGTGTAGAAGACCAGCGGCATCACCGCGGACGTGAACCCGGTGCGGAGCGCCTTCGCGTAGCCCTGGTTCACCTCGTGCACGAGCAGCTTCAGCTTCGGGTAGCGCGGCTTCAACCCCTCCACCACGGCCCGCGTGCCGTCGCGGCTGCCGTCGTCGACGACCAGGATCTCCCAGTCGTCGAACCGGAGGTCGCGGCAAACGGAGTCCACGGACTCCACCTGCCGCGCGATGTTGTCCTCCTCGTTGTACGCGGGCAGCACGATCGCGATGGAGCGACCGATCCCCGCCGCCGGCTTCTCAGCCAAGGTACCCGATCCCCTTCAGGCGCTCGCGGATCTCGCGCGCCGCTTCGTCGGTCAGCCCGCGTCCGTCCCCGGCGGCGCCGGCCCCGGCCGGGGGCGCGGTGCGCACGGGCCGCGCCGCGCGCTCGGCGTCCGTGAACGCCTCCTCGAGCACGCGGCCGTCGAAGTCCGAGGGGACCCCGAGACCCAGATGGTGCAGGATCGTGGGCGCCACGTCGATGAGCTTCGCGCCGGACACGGCCGCTCCCGCGCGCACCCCCTCGCCCCGCAGGAAGAGGATGCCGTCCATCCGGTGGTCGCCGGAGTTGCCGTAGGCGCGCTCCACGAACCGGTGCGACGTGAAGTCCACCGTGCCCAGCGCCTTGTGGCGCATGTCCCGCGGCAGGAACGTCAGTTCCGGCGCGCGATCCAGGTACGGACCCTCGTACAGGTCCTCCTTGCGCCAGATCTCCCCGATCAGGGGCCCCGCCCCCTCCGGGTCCGGGATCGCGCGCAGCGCGGCCTCGATCTCCGCGAGCACCGCGGGCGCCTGCGCCGGCTCCACCATCCCCTCCGGCTCGCGGCCACGCAGGTTCAGGAAGATCTGGCCGTAGTTCCCCTTCGAGTACGCCTTCGTCCGGGACCAGTCCACGTCGTGCAGGGAGAGGAAGACGCGGTTGATCCGCTCGATGAGGCGCTTGCGCGTGCCCACGCCCGCGGCGAGGCGCATCCGCGCGAACCCCGCCTTCATGGCGATGCGGTAGCCGGCCGCCGGGGACAGCCCCAGCTCGAACAGCGACCGCCGCACGAGCGTGGCCGCGCGCGGCTTCAGCTTCAGGAAGCCGGCGCGCAGGAGCCACACGTTGAACACGAGGAAGTTGTGGATCGGGCCGAAGCCGTGGTCGGAGAGCACGCACACGGTGGCATCGCCGGCCGCCTCCATCCACTCGCCGCACACGGCGTCCACGCGACGCCAGTACGCCAGGCAGCGGTCGCGCAGGATCACCGCCTCGGCGGGGTCGTGCATGGGGTGGCGCTCGTCCAGCACGTGCCACAGCTCGTGCCCGTAGCGGTCCGTGCCCCACACGTGCAGCATCGCGAAGTCCCACGGCTTGTTGCGGAGCAGCCACAGGTTCGCCGCGCGGTTCTTCTCCAGCACGCGGTCCAGCTCGTCCACCACGAGGTGCGCGCGACCCTTCCGGTACACCTCCACGTGGTACAGCTCGTACGGTCCGGTGGCAGCCTCCACCTCCGCGAGCAGCCCCGGCGGGTACGTGAAGTCGCGCGAGCCCATCGGGGTGAGGAAGTCGCCGATCATGTTCCCGTTCACGGGGATCGGCGGGTACGTCACCGGGACGTTCACCACCAGGACCTGTCGCCCCGCCTCGCCCAGGATCTCCCACAGCGTCTTCCCCGCGCGGGCGCGCGCGCTCACCGGCACCTCCCGGAAGCCGCCGGGCTCGCGCAGGAAGAACTCGAAGACGCCGTGCTTCCCGGGGTTCTTGCCGGTCATGAAGGAGCACCACGCGGGCGCGGTGACCGGCGGCACGATCGAGCGCAGCGGCCCGCACGCGCCCTCCGCGCGCAGCCGCGCGAGGTTCGGCATGGAGCCGTCGTCCAGCCAGGGGCCGATCAGGTCGAACGTGGTGCCGTCGAGCGCGAGGACGAGGACCCGCCGCGACATCACTCGAGGGACAGGTACACGGGACTGGACCACGCCATGTCGCCGCGCTCGTCCACGCCCCGCAGGTACACCCACGTGGGGCCGGTCACCGGCGCGGTCTTCGCGGTCAGCTCCACCACGTCGGCGGCCGCGGGATCGGGCGTCAGCACGCCCAGCGTCCCCTCGGGCGCCACGATCTCCACCCGCGCCCAGTTCGTCGCCGCGCCGAGCGATCCGTACACCTCGGCCACGTGCCCCTTCGGCACGCGCAGCCGCGACCCCATCTGCTTCCCGTCCACGGTGAACTCCAGCAGGAAGCGCGGGCCGGTGGTGGCGTAGCAGCGGCGCGCGCGCAGCGCGTCCAGCACGGCCGCG
Source organism: uncultured Gemmatimonadota bacterium (assembly GCA_964571855.1). Taxonomy (GTDB): domain Bacteria; phylum ARS69; class ARS69; order ARS69; family ARS69; genus CAYYFX01. The sequence continues at coordinate 30,335 of CAZNDO010000023.1, read as the reverse complement.
CGCGTGAGCTCCTTCGCGAGCACGGCGGTCAGGCCGCCCGGGTACTTGTGCGCCTCGAAGACGAAGGGCCGCGGGTTCCCCGGCGTGGAGACGCGCGTGTCGCTCGTGGCGATGAACCCCGGGTGGAAGTCCTTCGCGAGCAGGTCCGTCACGAACGCGCCGGCGGTCTCCCGCGCGGACGGGCGGTGCGAGCCCGTGCGCTCGAAGATGCCGAGCTCGGACGAGATCTCCACGAGATCCTCGTTCGCGTCGGCCACGCTCCCCGGATCCACCGGCGGATCGTCCGTGGAGCCGGCGGGATGCGGCACCGCGATCACCGCGTCCGGCGCCGCCGCGCGGAGCTTCGCCGGCGTGTCCGCGCCGGACGCCGTCGTGGGCAGCGCCGCGGGCGTCTCCGGGAAGTACACCAGCCGGTTGCCGTACGCGGCCGACGTCCACTCGAACCCGAGCAGCGGCACGAAGCGGCCGGCCTCGTCGAACTCCTTCGTGACCTCGGCGATGTCCCGGAACGTGGCGTCGTCCAGCTTCTTCTCCGGCAGCGCGTCGTTGTCCGTCATCGCCGCGAAGTCCAGCAGCGCCACCGCCTTCGCGTACCACCAGTACACGGCCGGCGCGAACCGGCCGGAGCTGAGGTCCGTGTGCCCGTTCAGGTCGCCCCAGTAGACGTTCCACTCCGGCGCGGCATCCGTCACCACCACCGGGTTCGCCAGCGCCGTGACCGTGTCCCCGGGCACCGCGCCGCGTACGAACTGCACGCCGGGATCCAGCAGGCGCATGCCCTTGCCGAGCAGGTCGCCCTGCTGCTGCGGCTCGAACTGCAGCCCGCCCGGCGGGAACTCCGCGCGCCCCTTCGTCTCCAGGCGGAAGCCGCCCTCGAAGTCGTAGTCCGGCAGGCCGGCCTGCGTGATCACGCGCATGCGGATGGGGAAGTCCTCGCCGCGCCGGATCACCGAGGGCAGGACGAGGTGCAGGTAGGTGCCCAGCTCCGCCGGGGACACGTCCTCCCCCGTCTCCGGCTTCCCGCCGGAGGTTCCCTCGCCGCCGCCGCCGCAACCGGCGGAGCCCGCGATCACGAGCGCCAGCGCCCACCCCGTCCACGTCCGCGAACCGAACCGCATTGCAATCCTCCGTGGGATCCGCGGGCCGCCCCGCGTCACTTCAGGTAACCGAGGGACTTGAGCCGTCCCATGATCTCCTCGTCCACCGGCGAGGCGACGGGGGCCTCCTCGCGTTGCCGCGCGGTCGACGGCTCCCACGACGGGATGCTCTCGACCGGATGGCGCGATCGGAACTCCGCCGTGAACAGGTCCAGGGCGGGGTCCCCGTCGAAGTCATCGGCAACCGGCAGCCCGAGAGAATAGAGGACGGTGGGGGCAACGTCGACCACCGAACCCGGCGGCAGGTGCGCACCCTCCGCGAAGCCGGGGCCGTTCGCCAGCAGCAGTCCCTCGGGCCGGTGCCAGCCGGAGCTCGGCCGGCCCGGCATGCGGTTCTCGCGGAAGCCGTGGTCCGAAAGAACGATCAATCGTACGGAGTCCGCTTCCGCCGCCAGCACCCGGCCGAGCACGCCGTCCACGTTCGCATAGGCGCTCTCCACCGCCGGCCCGTAGGCGGCCACCTCCCCGGGATCCACGTCCCCGAACCGGAACGTGGACGGCTCCCCGTACTTCCAGAAGCGATGGCTCACCACGTCCACGGAGGCGAAGTACACGAGGTCCAGCACGGGGCGCGTCCCGCCCGGCGGATTCCGCGACAGCTCCAGGTACGCGGCCTCGTACGTGCGGTCCGACGCCCAGGACCAGCGCATGCCCTCCAGGGACTTGGCCGCGTCCTCGGTCGGGGCGTCCGGCACGGCCGCGTGCGTGAACCGCCGCTCCACGTCCTCGGCGGTCACGCTCTCCGGCGCCACCTTGAGCCGCTCCAGCGCCGGCTGCAGCTCCGGCGGCCACACCTGGTGCGGCACCCCGGGAAGCAGCGTGCCCTTGATGGGCCGGTTGGCCGGATCCGGACCCCACGTGAAGATGAACGGCGTGTACGACGACACCATCCATCCCTTCACGGGCTCCGCGGGCCACGTGACCAGCCACCCCACCACGCCCACCGTGAGATCGCGCGCGGTCAGCATGTTCCAGAGCGCGGCGGTGCGCCGCTGGTTGGACGTCACGGGCTGCAGCCGTCCGTCGGGTCCCGGGGCCACGAAGTTCAGCACGCCGTGCCGCTCCGGGAGCACGCCGGTGGCGGCCGAGGTCCAGATGGTGGGCGAGAGCCGCTCCACGCCGTTCGCGTCCGGCGGCAGCGAGTGCAGCGTGCGGCGTGCGCCGTCCCGCATCAGCCGCGCGAGCACCGGCATCTTCCCGGAGCGGACGAGCGGCACGGCACGATCCCAATCCGCGCCGTCGATGCCGAAGACGAGGGTGCGCGACGGCGGCTCCGGGGCGGACGGACGCGGGGCGCAGGCGCCGCCCGCGAGCAGCGCGCCCGCGGCGATCCACGCGACGGGCGCGCGCCACCGACTCCTTTGGAGTCGCGCGGCGCGGCGGATCACGCGGGCTTCTCCTCGGGGGCGGCGATGCGCGAGAGGTCGGCGATCCCGAACGTCCGGTCCACGATCCGCCCCAGCAGGCGCAGCCGGTTCGTGCGCACGGCCTCGTCCTCCGCCATCACGAGGACGCCGTCGAAGAACGCGTCGATCGGCGCGCGCAGCGTGGCCAGGTCCGCCAGCGCCTCGCGGTAGCGGTGCGACGCCTCGGCCTCCGCCACGCGCATGTCCACGGCGGTGAACGCGTCGAGCAGCGCGCGCTCCGCCGGCTCCTTCGCCAGCTCCGCCGCCGGCGCGCCGTCGGCCGACGCCTTCTTCAGGATGTTCTTCGCGCGCTTGAAGCCGGCGGCCAGCGCCTCGAAGTCGTCCCGCTTCGAGGAGCGCAGCCACGCCAGCGCCTCGCAGCGCGCGTGCGCGTCCACGGGGTGCGCGCCGGCCGCGCTCACCACGGCCGCCACCACGTCCGGCTCGAAGCCGCCCTCGTCCGCGAGGTGGCCCGCGAGGCGGTCGCGCACGAACGCCGCCGCCTCGGTCACGAGCGCCTCCGCGTCCGCCAGCTTCGCCCCGTAGCCCGCGGCCGCCGTGCGCAGCAGATCCTCCCCCGCGAGCGGCATCCCGCGACCCAGGAGGATGCGAATCACGCCGAGCGCGCCGCGGCGCAGCCCGAACGGATCCTTCGATCCCGTGGGCTTCATGCCGGCGGCCCACACTCCCACCAGCGTGTCCACGCGGTCCGCGATCGCCAGGTACGCCCCGGCGGCCGTGCGCGGCAGCGCATCCCCGGCGAAGCGCGGGCGGTACTGCTCCTCCAGAGCCATCGCCACCGCGTCGTCCTCGCCGTTGCGCCGCGCGTACTCGCGGCCCATCACGCCCTGCAGCATCGCGAACTGCTTCCCGTCCTTGATCATCTCGGTGACGAGGTCCGCCTTCGCGAGCGCGGCGGCGCGCGCGGCCGCGCGCTGCACATCCGCGGCGTCGTTGCGCGCCAACTCCGCCACCAGCGCCTCGATCCGGCGCGTCTTGTCCAGGAGCGAGCCGTACCCCTCCAGCCACACCACGTTCCCGAGCCGCGGCGCCTTCTGCTCCAGCGTGGTCTTGAGGTCCTCGTTCCAGTAGAAGCGCGCGTCGTCCAGCCGCGCGCGCAGCACGCGCTGGTTGCCGTTGCGCACGGCGTCCACCGCGGCCGGCGACGAGTTCGCCACGCACAGGAAGCGCGGCAGGAGCGCGCCGCCGCCGTCCGTCAGGGCGAAGTAGCGCTGGTGCTCGCGCATGGCCGTGGTGATCACCGGCGCGGGCAGCTCCAGGAACTCGGCATCGAAGCCGGCGTGGAACACGGAAGGCGTCTCCACGAGGTACGACACCTCCTCCACCAGCTCCGGATCGGACACGAGCGTGCCGCCGGCATCCTTCGCCGCGTCCGCGAGCATGCGCTCGATGGCGGCCGCGCGATCCGCCGCGCGCAGGAGGATCTTCCCGGCGGCGAGCGCGCGGTCGTAGTCCGCCGCGTTCGCCACCTCGAACGGGCCCTTCGCGAGGATGCGATGACCCCAGGTGACGCGGCCGGTGGCCACGCCCTCGATCGCGAACGGGATCACGTCGTCCCCGAACAGGGCGAGCAGCCAGCGGATGGGGCGCGCGAAGCGCACGCGCTCCGGGCCCCAGCGCATCGTCTTCGGGAAGTTCAGCGCCGTGGTCATGGCCGGGAGCGCCTCGGCGAGGAGGTCCACCGTGGGCCGCCCCGTCACCTTCACGGTGGCACCGACGTACGGGCCTCGCTCGGTCTCCACCTGCCGCAGATCGGACACGGCCAGCCCGCGTCCCTTCGCGAAGCCCTCCGCCGCCTTCGTGGGCGTGCCGTCCGGCGCGAACGCGGCCTTCCACGGCGGACCCAGCACGTCCTCGGTGCGATCCGCCTGCCGCTCCTCCACGCCGGTGGCGCGCAGCACGAGCCGGCGCGGCGTGGCATGCGTCTCCACGGACGCGGGCGGGAGCGCCGCGCCCGCGAGGAACGCGCGCGCCGCCTCCTCCAGCTGCCGCGCGGCCGGCGGCAGGTACGACGCGGGGATCTCCTCCGTGCCGATCTCGTAGATCAGGTCGCGCTTCACTTCGCCTCCTTCGCGAGGTACTCCCGCACGTACCAGCACGACGCGGTGATGGTCCGGTTCCCCGCGCGCGCCCAGGCGAGCGCCGCGTCCACGACGACCGCGGCGAGCCCGCGCCCGCGCAGGGCGGGCGGCGTGTACGTGTGGGTGAAGTCGACCGAGCCGTCCGCGCCGAGCGCGTAGTCCGCGACGACCTCGTGCCCGTCCACGGTCAGGACGAAGCGGCTCCGGGCCTCGTCGTGCACGACGTCCACGTCACGCGCCCTTCGCCGCGGCCGGGGCGGCCTCGTCCGCGGCGGCGCCGTCGCCGGCTTGATTCGGCTGCGCCTCCGCCTCCGCGCGCGCCAGCGCCAGCTTCGCCGCCTTCACCGCCAGCGCGCGCACGCGGCCGATGTACGACGCGCGCTCCGTCACGCTGATCGCGCCGCGCGCCTCCAGCACGTTGAAGAAGTGCGAGCACTTCAGCACGCAGTCGTAGCCGGGGTGCAGCAGCCCCGCGTCCAGGAGCCGCCGCGCCTCCTTCTCGAAGTCCTCGAACAGGCGGAAGTGCAGCTCCACGTTCGCCTCCTCGAAGTTGAAGCGCGAGAAGTCCCGCTCCGGATCGAGGCGCACGTCGCCCCACGTGAATGTGTCGTTCCAGCGGATGTCCACGATGCGGTCCACGCCCTGCACGTACATGGCGATGCGCTCCAGCCCGTACGTGAGCTCCGCGCAGATGGGATCCAGCTCGATGCCGCCCACCTGCTGGAAGTACGTGAACTGCGTGATCTCCATCCCGTCCAGCCACACCTCCCAGCCGAGCCCGGCCGCGCCGAGCGTGGGCGACTCCCAGTCGTCCTCCACGAAGCGCACGTCGTGCTTCGCGAGATCGATGCCGAGATCGCGCAGGCTGTCGAGGTAGATGTCCAGCACATCCGCGGGGGACGGCTTCAGGATCACCTGGTACTGGTGGAATTCCTGGACCCGGTTCGGGTTCTCCCCGTAGCGGCCGTCCTTCGGGCGGCGCGAGGGCTCCACGTAGGCCACCCGCCACGGCTTCGGGCCGAGCGCGCGCAGGAACGTGTGCGGGTTGAACGTCCCGGCGCCGACTTCCGTGTTGAGCGGGTAGGCCAGGACGCAGCCCTGGCGCTCCCAGAAGCGCTCGAGGCGGAGGATCAACTCCTGCAGGGTCAGCATGCGGGTCTCCCGGGTCCGGCCGAGATCGGGACGGAGGACCCGCGAGTATAGCCGATGGCCGAGAGGCGCTCCATCGGCGCCGGCGCCGACGCGCACGCTTCGAACGCGTGCGATCGGCGCGCGGCTCAGGCCGCCTCGACCTGCCGGTGCAACTCCCGCGCGAGGTCCGGCTCCAGCCCGAGGCGATCGGCGAGGCGAGCCAGGTAGGCCCTCTCCTCGGCGGTGTCGACCTCGATGGCCATCAGGGAGGCGACGTAGACCTCGGTTGCCTCCTGGGGCGTGCGCACCGCGTGGGCCAGCGTCTCCGGGTCGGCGGGGCGCGACAGCTCGTTCACGAGCACCCCCTTCTCCTCGGCGGTGAGGTCGCTCTCCTCGAGACGGGCGAGAATGGTCTGCGTCTCCGCGGGCTCGAGCTTCCCGTCGGCGCGGGCCGCCGCGATCATCGCGCGGACGAGCGTCATGCCGAGGGCCCTCCGGGCCGCCGTGTCGGACGGCGGGGGCAGGAAGCCGCTGGCCGGCGGCGGCGGACGCCATGTTTCCGCCGCGGGCGCCGGGGGCGGGGGCGCCGCGGCGGCTGACGAGCCCGCCCCTCCCGGAACGGACGAGCCCACGCCGGCCGCCTGGTGCCGCTGCCACGCCTGGTACGCCACGGCGGCGACCGCGGCCAGCGCCCCGTACTTCAGCGCCTTCTTCCCCATCTTGCGGCCCGACTTGCTGGTCAGCATGCCGCCGAGCAGGCCGCCCGCCACGCCGCCCGCGAATCCCTGCTTCGAGGGGGTATCGAGGAGCTGCCCCAGGATCCTGTTCGCATCGAACACGGTTCGCCTCCCTGACACGGGGTGCGCGGACCGGTTCGCTCCGCCGGCTCCCGCTCCCGCGCCGCGCCCGCCAAGAACCCCCCTTCGCCCGCCGCGTTCCCCGCCTCGCCGGGTCCTTGCCGGCAGCGGTTCCCTCGTCGAGACTGGGCCGCTCCGTTCCGACCGAAGGAGGAGCCTCGATTGAACCGCGAACCCGCTCGAGCGTCCGCCACCTCCACCGCTCCGCCGGCCCGGGAGCTCGGCGCGTTGATCCTGCGCGGCGCGTTCGGGGGCGTGCTCATGGGGCTGGCCAACCTGGTCCCCGGCATCAGCGGGGGAACCATGCTTCTCGCCACCGGGATCTACCCGCGCTTCATCGCGGCCATCGCCGAGATCACCACGTTCCGCCTGCGGCCGCTCTCGCTCGCGGTGCTCGGCAGCGTGGGCGCCGCCGCCGGGCTGGCCATCGTGCTGTTCGCGGGCGCGGTGAAGACGCTCGTGATCGACCATCGCTGGATCATGTACAGCCTGTTCATCGGCCTCACGCTGGGCGGTCTGCCCATCGTCTGGCGACTGGCGCGGCCCGCCCGTCCCGCGCTCTGGTTCGGGGCGTTCGCGGGTTTCGTGGGCATGGCCGCGCTGGCGCTCGCCCAGGCCCACGGCGCGGAGACGAGCGAAGGTTCCCGCGGCTTCGCCGCCCTGTTCCTGGCGGGGCTCGCGGGCGCGAGCGCGATGATCCTGCCCGGCGTGAGCGGCGGGTATCTCCTCCTGGTGCTGGGGCAGTACGTGCCCATCCTCGCGGCCGTCGATCAGTTCAAGCAGGCGCTGGAGCAGGGCGATCCGCGGCTCGCGCTCGACCCCGCGCAGCACGTCCTGCTGCCGGTCGGACTCGGGGTGATCGCCGGGATCGTGGCGGTGAGCCACCTGCTGCGCTGGCTGCTGTCCCGCTTCGAGAAGGCGACGCTGGGATTCCTGATCGGGCTGCTGGCGGGCGCCGTCGTCGGGCTCTGGCCGTTCCAGCGGACCGCGTCCCCGGTGATCGGCGAGACCGTCATCCGCGGTCAGCGCGTCACGGCCGAGATGCTGGCGAGCATCGAACCGGAGGACTACCCCACGGCGTTCTTCTCCCCGGAGGCTGGCCACGTCCTGGGAGCGCTCGGGCTGATCGCTCTGGGATTCGCAGTCACCTGGATGGTCGCGCGCATCGGCCGGAGCCCGGAGGGGAGCACGGGCCGGGACGGCGGCGCGCCGATCACGTCGGACGGTCCCGCCTGAGCGGCGGCACGTCGGCGGCCCTGCAACTCTCCGCTTCCGGCACCTCGTGTTCATGGAACCTCCCCCCGGCCCGAAGGAGGCGAACGATGCCGTCGCGCGCAACGCAGGATCAGATCGACGCCGCCACCGCGTACGAGGGGCTCTTCGTGCCCGCGCTGTTCGGGGAATGGGCGCCCCGGGTGGCCGAGGCGGCCGCGCTGCGTCCGGGGCTTCGCGTGCTGGACGTGGCTTGCGGCACCGGCATCCTCGCGCGCGAGGCGCGCCGGCGCGTGGGCGCCGGCGGCTCCGTCGCGGCGATCGACCCGGATGCCGGCATGCTGGAGGTGGCGCGGCGGCTCGACCCGGGCGTCGCGTGGCGCGAGGGCGTCGCAGATGCCCTGCCATGGCCCGACGCTTCCTTCGACGCCGTCGTCAGCCAGTTCGGCCTGATGTTCTTCCCGGACCGGGAGCGGGCGCTGCGCGAGATGCTCCGCGTGCTGGAGCCCGGCGGGCGCCTCGCGGTCGCGGTGTGGGACAGCCTCGAGCACACGCCGGCCTATGCGGCGGAGGTGGCGCTCCTGGAACGCGTGGCGGGTACCGCCGCCGCGGATGCGTTGCGGGCACCGTTCGTGCTCGGGGATCCCGCGCTGCTGTCCGCCCTGTTCACGGACGCCGGCGTCCGTGACGTCGCCGTGGAGAGGGTCGAAGGGAAAGGCCGGTTCCCGGGTGTGCGCGCCATGGTGGAGGCGGACCTGCGCGGCTGGTTGCCGGTGATGGGCGTGCGCTTGCCGGAGGAACCCATCGCCCGGGTGCTGGCGGAAGCGGAGGAGACAATGCGCCACTTCGTGACTCCGGGCGGCACCGTGGAGTTCGGGTCGCCGGCGCTGATCGGGACGGGACGGAAGGGCTAGCTCCGCACGTTCGCGTCCGGCCCCCCCGGACTCCGCGGCGGCGGGTACATTGGGGGCGTCCGTTCGCCCGGATCATGGCCGGACCCCGGGCAGGAAAGGTCCTCGCGATGCCCCGGATCCGGGATCTCCTCTTCTCCCTGCTCGTCTACGTCGCTTTCTTCGCGTCCGGCGCCGCGTGCCTCGTGGCCGAGGTCACGTGGAACCGGATGCTGATCGTGGTGGTCGGGAACTCGCTCAGCGCCGCCGCCATGATCCTCGTGGTGTTCATGGGCGGGCTGGGGTTGGGGAGCTGGCTGGGAGGACGGGCCCTTGCCGGACGCCGGCCCTCCCTCCTTCCCTATCTGATCCTCGAGGTCTGCGTCGGCGTGTACGTCCTGGCGTCGCCCCTGTTCTTCGAGGGACTCTCGTCGCTGTTCTCGACGCTGGCCGAGGACGCTCCCGGGGTCGGGCTGGATCTCGTGCGGATCGTCGTCACGCTGGCCGCGCTGTTGCTCCCGGCCGTCCTGATGGGGGCCACGTTCCCCGCGATGATCGCGGGAGCCGATCCCCGGTCTCCGCTGCACCGCACGGCGCGCACCGGCTACCTCTACAGCGTGAACACGCTCGGCGCGGCGGTCGGCTGCTTCTTCGCGGGGTACCACCTCCTCTTCGAGTTCGGGGTCCGCTTCACGCTCGCGTGCGGCTTCGGGCTGTACGTCGCGGCAGCCCTCTGCGCCCTGATCGCGCAGCTCGTGTCGCGGCCTCCCGCGGCGGCGGCTCCGGAAGCCGACGCCGGATCCGGCGGGCGCCCGAGTGCGTCCCCGGCGCGGGATCCGCTGCGCTTCCTGCGCGTCGCCACGCTCGGGATCGGCTTCGTCGTCCTGGCCTACGAGGTCCTCCTGACGCGACTGGCCATCCTGTACCTGGGGAACAGCGTGTCCGTGTTCCCGCTGGTGCTCACCGCTTTCCTCATCGGAACGGGCGTCAGCGCCGTCGCCGGGACCCGGGCGTATGATCTCGTGCGGAAGCGTACGCCGGACGGCGGCCCTCTCTTCGGCTCGGCCGCCATCCTGGGCGGCGTGCTCGTGTTCGTGACGCCGTACGTGCTTCTCTCGGACCGGTTGCTCGGCGTGGACCGGTTCGCCCGCTTCGCGGACGCCACGCGGATGGACCCGCTGCCGATCCTGGGCATCATCGCGCTCCCCACCCTCTGCATCGGCGCCCTCCTCCCGCTGGCGATCCGCATGGCCCGACCGGTAGGACGCGGCACGGCCACGCGCGACGCCGCCGGCCTGTACGCGGCGAACACGTTCGGCGGCCTCCTCGGCGCCGGGGTCGCCAACCACGTCCTCGTGCCGCGCATCGGGATCGAGAACACGCTCCTGGCACTCGCGGCGACCTGCGTGGGCATCGGCGCGTACGCGTTCGCGCCCGCGTGGTCCGCCGGCCGGCGGGCGCTCACGGCCGCCGGCGCGGCGGCCGTGGTGGCGGTCGGCCTCACGCTCGCCACGCCATCGCTGATGGGCACCTACGCGGAGAAGATCGCCCGTTCCACGCGGGCGCAGTCCGCGGAAGTCCGTCTCGTGCGCGAGGGCCGGGCCGCCACGGTCACCGTCATCGACCAGCAGGATCCCGCGCTCGGGACCTACCGGGACATGTACCTCAACGGCGTGGAGGAGGCCTCCACCCGGTACTGGCACGCACAGCTGTTCAAGCTGCTCGGGGCGCTGCCCGTGGTGATCCACGCCTCGGACGGGCCCAAGGATGCGCTCGTGATCGCGTTCGGGGCGGGGATCACCGCCGGGTCCGTCCTGGCCTCCGCCGAGGTGACGTCCCTGGACGTGGTGGACCTCAACCCCGACATCGCGGGGATCAACGACCTGTTCACGGACGTCAACGGGGACGTCCTCCGCGATCCGCGGTTCCACTTCCACAACGACGACGGCCGCAGCCATCTCGTGACGAGCGCGCGGCGCTACGACCTGATCATCAGCGACTCCACGCATCCGCGCGCCTACGACAGCTGGATCCTGTACACGGAGGAGTTCTACCGCGCCGTGCAGCGGCGGCTGAAGGAAGGCGCGATCTTCGCCCAGTGGGTCCCCGTGCTCGGCTCGATGCAGGGGGACCTGATGCGCATCCACCTGAACACGTTCCGCACCGTCTTCCCGAACTCCTCGTTCTGGTACGTGTACGGATCGGATCAGGCCTTCCTGCTCGCCACGCCCGGACCGCTCGAGCTGGACGTGCCCCGGCTCGACCGGAAGCTCGCCGCGCTGCCGGAGTGGTTCCGCGCGCGCGAGTACGACCTGGACTCCGCGGCGCGGGTGGCCGGCTTCTTCTGGATGGACGCGCAGGGGATCGCCCGGATGATCGGCCCGGAGACCCGGATCAACCGGGACGACCTGCACTACTTCGACAAGCAGTCCGCGGTCTGGCCGTCCCCGCCGGCACTGCGGCTCCCTGCGTTCCAGACCAGCGTGCTCCCGTTCCTGCGCGGCGCCACCGCCACCCAGGAGACCGATGCCGCGCGGGAGCAGCTGGTGGCGCAGGCACTCTCCCGGTGGGCGTTCTTCCGCTCCGAGGACGATCTGCTCGAGGCCTACTGCCTGTCCGGGGACAACGGCAACGTCCGGTACTTCGTGGACCGGCGGTTCGCCGAGCGGCCGCCGGACCGGGTGACGCTGTGCCGGGATCGGCAGATCGTGCGGTTCCGGGACGCGGTGGCGAGAAAGCCGGACGACACGTTCGCGCTCATCGTGCTCGCGCAGCTCCTCGGCGAGTCGGGCCAGCTGGACGAGGCGTCCCGGGTCGCGGCGCATGCCGCCTCCGTGGCCCCCCGGGACGGCACGGTGCTCGGCACCCACGGCTGGATCCTCTTCCAGCAGGATCGGATCGAGGAGGCCGTGGAGGTCCTCACGCGGGCGTCGCGGGAGCTGCCGGAACACCCGGTGATCCAGTACCACCTCGGCAAGGCGCTCCTGCGGGCCGGACGCGAGGCGCCGGGCCGGCGCGCGCTGGAGCGTGCCGTGGCCCTCTCCGCCACGTTCCCGCAGCGGGACGATGCGCTTCTGCTGCTGGGGCGGCCTTCCGCGGCCGGAGCCCGGTAGGCGGGCCGGTCCACGGCATCGACGCGCCGGCCTTGGACGATCCAGACGCTCATCGAGTGGCGTCCCGGCCAAGGAGTGCCTCACCGGAACCCGCTCTTCACCCGGCCCCACGATCGGTGCGTCATTCCCTCCGGCACCGGGGGCATCGTACGCTCGGCGACGGAGCACCTCCCGGCACGGGCGCGATCGATGGCGGGGCGACGCCGCCCCGGCGCCGCCCCGTCCGCGACCCGCGCGATGGCGACCGCCTAGCGGTCCTCCACCGTGACCTTTCCATCGAGGACGTCCACGCGGACGCCGATCCCGGCGCGGTCGAGCTGCGCCTGGATCTCGTCCCGCAGGGCGGCGTCGCTCATCCCGTCGACGTTCGGCACTTCCACCGTGGTGGAGCGACCGCTCTTCGTCAGGTCCATGACCAGGCTGGCGGCCCCGCCGTCGCGCCGCACCTTGTGGATGCGGACCTCCGCGCGATCCGCGTCGCCCGCGCCCAGCTCCTTCCCGTCCTTCGTGAGCACGATCTGCGGGATGGACTCCATCACCGCCTCGGGCTCCGGCGAGTCGGAGTGCCGTTCCACGCCGATCTCCACCTTCGTCTCCCCGTCCGCCGCCGTGGAAACGGAGACGTTCGCCGCGTCGATCCCGGCGGCCGCGAGCGCGTCACGGATCTCGGTCTCGATCCGGGCGTCGGACTTCCCGTCCGTGGCGATGCGCACCACGCGATCCGCCGCGTACGCCACCACCGTGCCGGAAACGCGTTCCACGCGCGGCGCGACCTCGGCCCGCGCCGCGATGCCCGCGCCGTTCAGGGCGCCGGCCAGCGCCTCGGCGTTGCGGCGCACGGCCGCGCCGTCGCGCGAGGACAGCGACGCGGCCAGCCGGAACGACACTCCCGCGTCCGCCGCGTCCGCCTCCAGCCGCACGGCATCGGCGCCCAGGATCGTCTTCATCTCGCGCGCGATCGCGGCGGCGCGCGCCGCGTCCACGCCTTCCAGCGTCATCAGCACGTCATGGCCCACCGTCTTGTCGAACGACACGGGCAGGCCGAAGGCCACGAACGCGCCCAGCGCGACGGCGGCCAGTGTGGAGAACAGCGGTCTCATCCAGGCACTCCCTGCGCGGCGTTCCGCGCGGCTGCGGGCGCGGTGCACGGTGCGGCCGATGCCCGGGAGGTCCGCGCCCGTCTCCTCGACGAGCGCCGCGAGGTCCCGCGCGATTCCCGGATCCGTCCCGTGCCCCGTCTTCGACTCGCTCACGTCAGACCTCCTCGCCGGAAGTTCCGGGTCCGGTCGTCGTGGCGAGCCGGGGCATCCCCGGGGCGGCGCGCCCGTCCCGGCGCGCATCCTTCCCGGTTCCGTCCCCCGCCCATCCGCGACGGAGGTAGTGGCGCCGAAGCCGGCCGCGCCCGCGCGAGAGTCGGGACTTCACGCAGGACACGGTCACCCCCTGCATCGCCGCGACCTCCTCCACGGAGAACCCCTGCACGTCGTGCAGCACGATGGCCTCGCGCTGCACCGCGGGGAGTCGCGCCAGGGCCTCGCGGGCCCGGAGCGCTCCCCACCGCGCGTCGTCCCCCGGTGCGGGCGGCGCGGCGGGCTCCCGTCCCGCCGCGACGGTCTCGTCGAGCGGAAGGAAGCGGCGCCAGAAGGCGCGGCGGCAGCGCGACCGGTGCACCGAGAGCAGGACGGCGAAGAACCACGAACGGAACCGCGTCTCGTCGCGCAGCGATTCGAGATGCGTCCAGGCGCGCAGCACGGCCTCCGAAAGGAGATCGTCCCCTTCCCCGGAGTCCCGCGTGAGCCGGCGTGCCACTCCCGCCGCCGCCCCGTGGATGGGGGCCAGCAGCGCGGTGAGCCGTTGCCATCGGTCCGCGTCTTCGGTCATCCCGCCTCGGGTCCGGCCGGCGGCTTCCGGCCTTCGGGAACGGAGACGCCCGATCCGGGCGATCCGGTCGCAGGAAATCGCGGGGAAGGAACGCGGCGCCGCCGCGCTCACGGCTCGAGAGGACGGACGGAAGCGGCGGGCGCCGCGTTCACCGTCAGCCTCGGGCGGCGGCGACCGCCTCGCTCTCGTGCTTGTACACGTCGAAGAGCAGGTTCATCTTCGTGACGTGCAGGAGGCTGACGACGCGGTCGTTCAGCTCGCACAGGCGGATCTTCCCGCCGGCAGCGGCGAACTTCGCGCGCGCGCGCATCATGATGCCGAGCCCGGTGGACGCCACCCACTTCACCTTGCCCAGGTTCAGCACCACGTCCAGCTTGCCCTTGCCGGCGAGATCCTCGAGGACCTCCACGAGCCGTGCGTTCTCGGGGCCGCCGTACATCTCGCCGGACACGTCCAGCACCGTGACGCCCTGCACTTCCCGCGAATCGATCTTCATGGAGGTTCCTCCGGCGGACTCAGCCCAGGGTGGCGACGGCCTTCGCGGCGTCGTCGTGGACTTCGAACACGGTGGGCACGACCCCGCAGATCTTCAGGACCTTGAGCACGCGGTCCGGCACCGCGCAGAGAGCCAGCGTGGCGCTCTCGCGCTTGGCGGACGCGTAGGCCGAGATGAGGACCCCGATCCCCAGGGAGTTCGCCCAGGGAACGTTGGCGAGATCCAGCACGATGCTCCGGCGCCCCTTCCCGAGGAGCTCCCGGATGGTCTCGTGCACCTTGCCGGTCTCCGGGCCGCCGTCGAGGCGCCCGTTGAGCTCCACGACGGTGACGTTTCCCTGGTCGCGGGTGGCGATCTGGAGCGACATGGAATCTCCTCGGCGCGCTCGGGGCGGGATGGCAGGGTGGCATCGTAGCGCGGGGACGCGGGAGCCGCAAGACGCGGCAGCCGGGGGTCGGCGAGGCGGAGCGGGAGGACCGCGCAAGATCGAGCGGAGGCCCCGTGGGGTTCCCTTCGGCGGGCGGTCGGCCTCCGGCATCCTGCCTCCGGCATCCCTCCTGCGTCGACGGCCTCCGCCCGTCCAGGGCTCCGGCCGCGCCGCAGAGCCGCCGAAGGGAACCCCACGGGGCCTCCGCTCGATCTTGGCGGCCCTCCCGCTCCGCCTCACCGACCCCCGGCTTCCCCCTCTTGCGGGGTTTGGGGGAGGGCGTCGGGATCGGTGGGGGTTGGGGATTGCGCGGCTTCCTCGGCGCGTTGCAGGGCCTCGGCCGCTTCGGCGCGGAAGCGGGAGGCTTCGTCGGGGCGGGCGTGGGCGGTCAGGTACTCGGACCACGCGAGGAGCGCGTCCACGGTGGCGTTCTCCGCCACGGCGGCGCGTTCCAGGTGGTAGGCGTAGGCGGTCGTGTCGGCGCGGTCGCGGGCGGCCACGGCCAGGAGCTGGTTCGTGGGGCCGTCCTCGGGCTCCTTCTTCCAGGCCTTGCGCCACCAGTGCTCGGCGGCGTCCAGATTCTCCGCCGTGTACTCGAGGAGGCCCATGTTGACCCAGCACGGCGTGTAGCCGGGGTTCAGGGCCATCGCGATCCGGTAGGCCTCGCGCCCCTCCACGAGGCGGCCCTGCAGCCGGTAGCACGTGCCCAGGTCCTGCCACGAGTCGAAGAACGTGGGCGCGATGCGCGTGGCCTCCTCGTTCAGCAGCGTGGAGCGGGCCAGGTCGCCGCGGGCGCGGGCCGCGATCGCCAGGCGGACCAGCTTCCGCTCGGGGTACTCCTCCAGCCACCGCTGGATCTCCGCCTCCATCTCCTCCTCGCGTCCGGCGCGCTTCAGGTAGGCCACGGAGTGGTACGTGGCGTTGCGGCCGCGCGCGTGGTCCAGCGTGAGGTGGCGGCGGAACTGCTCGTAGGCGGCGGGCTCGTCGCGGTTCATCGCCACGCGCGGCGCGAGGACCAGCGCGCCGAGCGCCGCGGCCAGCAGCACGGGACGCCCCGCCGCGGGGTCCTTCTCCATCCGCGCCAGCAGCGGAACGGCAAGCGCCAGGAGCAGCGGCGGCCCCGCGAAGGCGAAGAGGTCCCAGTCCCGCGGCATGCCGAGCTTCGGGTCGAACAGGAACACGCCCAGCCACGCGCCGGCCGCGGTGACCGCGAGGAACGTGACCGCGGGATCGCGCGGCGGGCGCGGCCCGCGACGGCCCCACGGGATCCGCGCCACCACCAGCACGAGGATCCCGGGGATCAGCAGCAACGCCAGGTTCAAGAGATCCAGCAGATGCGCCGGCGAGAACCAGGTGTACCCGGGAACCCCGAACCGCCACGTCGTGACCGGCACGAAGAGCAGCGCCCGGGAGAGGTCGCGGGTCACGAACCACGCGGCGCCGGCCGCGCCCGCCGCACCGGCCAGGACGAGCGGCACGGCGAGCCGCCGCCACGGGACGCGCGCGGGCTTGAACAGCATCAGCAGCGGCGGCACGAGCAGGGCGCCCAGCACGTGCAGGCCCGCCGCCAGGACCGCGAGGACCGCGGGCAGCCAGCGCCGCGTCCCCGTGCGCGCGGCCTGCGCCCCGGACATCGCGAACGCGGTGACCGCCAGGACGAAGGGCGCGTAGTTCTCGAAGTACCCGAAGAACTGCAGCGACCACCCGCCGGTCACGAGCGCCGCCGTGAGCAGGAGCCGCGCGTCGCGGCCCGGGACCAGCGGCCGCGCCAGGAGCCACGCGGACGCCACGAACAGGAGCCCCGAGACGCCGGCGAACAGCGCGTACGCCGCGCGGGCCGCGGCCTCCGCCTCCCCCGGGATCAGGCGGCGCACGCCGAGCAGAAGCAGCCACGTCCCGGCCGACGTCAGCTTCGGCGGCGGCCGGCTCTCGCCCAGCATGCCCACGTTCTGGGCGCCATCCCCCAGGAACCAGGCCGTGGCGCGGAAGACCCCGAACAGGACCGCCGCCGCCGCGAGGAGGAGCGGCAGGACCGCCGGCTCCGGAATGCGCGGGAGCTTCGGCCGGGCCCGGACCGCGAGGGGAACCGCGACCAGGAGGAGCGCGAGGATCGCCTGCATCGCCGGCGAGACCCACGCCGCCGCCTCGGCGCCCCATGTGCGCCCCTCGGGGGCGAGGGCGACCGTGACGAAGATCGCCCCCGTGATCGCGTAGGCCATCCACATGAGGCCCGCTCCCGTTCCGGAATCGCGTCTCTACCGCCGCGGGATGATAACCGCCCTTCGCGGATTCCCGGGACTCGTCGGCACGGGCGTCGCGTGGTATTTTGCGAGCGGCGGCCGCGCCCCGCCCCGCCAACCGTCCGGAGCCCGAATGCCCACGTCCACCGAACAGTTTCTCGCCCTGTTCGACGAGATCCGCTTCCTCCCCTCGCTCAAGGCCCGTTCGAAGACCGCCGCGCTCAAGGAGCTGGCGGACGCCCTGGCCACCGACCCCGAGATCCACCACCCCGACGTGATCCTCGAGGCGTTCGCCTCCCGGGAGAAGCTGGGGTCCACGGGTCTCGGCAAGGAAGTGGCCATCCCGCACACACGCACCGTCTCCGTGGGCCGCCTGAAGGTTTTGGTGGCCCGCTGCCCGAAGGGGCTGGACTGGGACGCGGCGGACGGGAAGGCCGTGAAGCTGTTCTTCGTGGTGGTCGCCCCGCCGGTGGAGCGCTCGCCCACGTACCTGCCGCTGCTCGGCGCCCTCGTCGGCGCGGTGCAGAAGAAGAAGCACCGCGACGCCCTGATCGGGGCGGAGACGTGGGAAGACATGCGCGCGGCGCTGGAGGAGGCGTTCCGTGGCTGACGTGCAGCGCCTGGCGGCGCTCCAGGACATCGACCTGATGATCCACGAGCGCAAGAGCGAGGAGGATCTCGGCTTCAACGTGGAGGGCATCGCGTCGCTCGAGGCGGCGCGCGCCAAGCTGGCCGAGGGGATCGACGGGCGCACGCTCCGCCTGTACGAGCGCCTCGCGAAGCGCTACGACCGCGCCGTGGTCCCCGTCATCGAGCATCGCTGCCTCGGCTGCTCCATGACGGTGCCCACCTCCAAGCGCAAGCTGGGCGGCAGCGGAACCGCTTCCTCCCTCGTCACCTGCGAGAGCTGCGGCCGGATCCTCTTCTTCGTGTGACCGGCCGCGGGGAGACCCGTGACCCAGCATCCCTTCGCACCGTTCGAAGAGAAGATGCGCGCGGAGGGGCTCCCCGACGCCGCGATCGACACGTTCCGCCGCTACCACGCGCAGCTCGCGGCCGGCGACACCGGTCTCCTCCCGGAGAGCGAGCTGACGCCGCTGGACTCCGCGCCGGACGCGGAGGCGCTGCGCGGCACGGAGGACGCGGGCCGCGACGCGCTCCGCCGCACCGTGGTGATCAAGCTCAACGGCGGCCTCGGCACGTCCATGGGGCTCAGGAGCGCGAAGACGCTCCTGCCCGCGAAGGACGGCGCCACGTTCCTGGACCTCATCGCGCGGCAGATCCTGGACCTGCGCGCGCGCCACGGCGTGGAGCTGCCGCTCGTGCTGATGAACAGCTTCCGCACGCGCGAGGACTCGCTCCCCGTGCTGGAGCGCCACGGCATCCGCGGCGGCGTGCTGCCGCCGGACTTCGTGCAGCACAAGGTGCCGAAGGTGCTCGCGGCGGACCTCACGCCCGCGCGCTGGCCCGCGGACCCCGCGCACGAGTGGTGTCCGCCCGGCCACGGCGACCTCTACACCGCGCTCCTCACCACGGGCCTCCTGGACGCCATGCTCGCGCACGGCTTCGAGCACGCGTTCGTCTCGAACTCCGACAACCTCGGCGCGGTGGTGGACCTGGCCATCCTCGGGTACTTCGCGACGGAGCGCCTGCCGTTCCTCATGGAAGCGTGCGACCGCACGGAGGCGGACCGCAAGGGCGGGCACCTCGCGCGGCGCGCACGGGACGGCGGGCTCGTGCTGCGCGAGGTGGCGCAGACGCCGAAGGACGGGATGGACGCGTTCCAGGACATCCGCCGCCATCGCTACTTCAACACGAACACGCTGTGGATCTCCCTCCCCGCGCTGCGCGCCGCGCTGCGCGCGCGCGACGGCTTCCTCGGCCTCCCGCTCATCGTGAACGCGAAGCCGCTGGATCCCGTGGACGAGTCCTCCCCGCGCGTCTACCAGCTGGAGACCGCCATGGGCGCCGCCATCTCCGTGTTCGAGGGCGCACGCGCCATCCGCGTGCCGCGCGAGCGCTTCATCCCGGTGAAGACCACGAACGATCTCCTGGCGCTGTGGTCGGACGTGTACGTGCTGGACGGCCACGCGCTCCTGCGCCCGGCGCCGGGACGCGCGGTCGGCGATCTGGTCGTGGACCTGGATCCGCGCTTCTACCGGCGGATCGACCAGCTCCAGGCGCGCTTCCCGCACGGCGCGCCGTCCCTCGCCGCGTGCCGGCGGCTCGTGGTGCGGGGCGACGTCACGTTCGGCGCCGGCTGCGTCTGCCGCGGCGAGGTGCGCCTCGAGCGCGCGGACGACAGCCCGCACGTCCTCGCGGACGGCACGGTGCTTTGCTGACGCGGGAGAACCGCGCGCTCGTCGTCGCGGTGGCCGCCGCGCTCGTGACCGCGGGCATCGCCGCCGCGCTCGCCCGGCTGCCCGCCGCGGCGGACGCGCTGTGGGCGCGCGGCCCCGGCCCGTGGATCCCGTTCGTGCTCTCGCGGCTCACCGCGCCGCTGCCGTTTTCGCTGATCGAGGCGGGCGTGATCGCCTGGGTCGTGCTGCGGCTGGCGCAGGGCGCGCGCGGCGTCGCGGCGCTCGCCGGGCGCCGCCGGCCGGCCGCCGCCGCGCTCGGCGCCGGCGCGCGCGTCGTCGTGCGCGATCTCGCGGCGGCCGTCGCGCTGTTCCACGTGCTGTGGGGATTCGGCTACGCCTGCTCGCCGCTGGAGGCGCGGCTCGGCTGGGGCGTCCGCGGCGGCCCGGACGACACGCGGCTGGCGGACCTCGCCGCGCGCATGGTGGCGGAGGCGAACGACGCGTACGTGGCCCTGCACGGCAGCACGGACGCCGGCGCGCCCACCGCGATGCCCGACCCCGCGGCGCTGGACAACGCGGTGGAGCGCGGGTGGCGGCGCGTGGGCGCCGCGCTCGAGCTGCCCGGCCCCGCCGCGCGCCCGCACGGCCGCGCGAAGCGGCTCGTCCTCAGTCCGGCGCTCCGGCACGCCGGCCTTTCCGGCTTCTTCTCGCCGTTCACGGGGGAAGCGAACCTGAACCGCTCCGTCCCCGCGGTGTCCTACCCGCAGGTGATCGCGCACGAGAAGGCGCACCAGCGCGGCATCAACCGCGAGGACGAGGCGAACTTCCTCGGCTGGCTGGCCGCCGCGTCCTCGGACGACCCGCTCGCGCGCTACGCCGCCGCCGTCTTCGCGCAGCGGCAGCTCCTGCGCCCCCTGCTCGCGGTGGACGAGGCGCGCGCCCGCGCGCTCGTGGCGGAGCGCGTGCCCGGCGTGCAGCGCGACGTGGACGACCTGCGCGACTACTGGAGCGTGTCCACGGGCCGCACGGGACGGATCGCGAACCGCGTCAACGACGCGTACCTGCGCGGGAACCGGGTGGCGGACGGCGTGGCCAGCTACGGGCGCGCGGCGGAGCTGCTGCTGGCGTGGGCGGCGCGCCGCGGCGGTCGGCTCGCGCCGGTGTCGGACTACGCGCCCACCGTCTCGAGCGCGCCGCGCACCTTGCGTGCGAGCGACTCCAGCGTGAACGGCTTCTGCAGGAACTCGGCCTCGGACACCGACACGCCGTACCGCACGATGGCGTCGTCGTTGTAGCCGGACATGTACAGGACCTTCGTGGCCGGACGGATCCGGCGGACGCGCTCCGCCAGTTCGCCGCCGGACAGCCCCGGCATGATCACGTCGGTGAGCAGCAGGTGGAACGACTCCCCCTCGGACTCCCAGATCGTGAGCGCCTCCTCCGCGCTCGCCGCCTTCGTCACCGCGTAACCCTCGATCTCCAGCGCCTCGGCCGCCATCTCGCGCACCTCGTCCTCGTCCTCCACGAGCAGGATGCGGCCCGTGCGGTCGGGGCGTCCGGGCATGGGGATGGCCGCGGACGAGCGTGCCGGCAGCGCGGATGCGACCCGCGGCAGCCGGATGCGGAAGGTCGTGCCGCGGCCGGGCGCGGACTCCACGCGGATCGTGCCCTGGCCCTCGGTGACGATGCCGTAGACCGTGCTGAGCCCGAGCCCCGTCCCCTCGCCGCGCGGTTTCGTCGTGAAGAACGGCTCGAACAGCCGCGCCTGGGTGGCCTGGTCCATGCCGACACCCTGGTCCTGGACCTCCAGGAGCACGAACGCGGACGACGAGCCGGCGCCGGTGGTCTCGTCCGGGCGCGTGCGCACGGTGATCGTGCCGCCCTGCGGCATCGCGTCGCGGGCGTTGACCACGAGGTTCATCAAGACCTGCTCCATCTGGCCGCGGTCGGCGCGGACCAGGCAATCGCTCACGAGGTCCGCGTGCAGCGTGATGCGCTCGCCGAGCAGCTTCCCGAACAGGGCCTGGATGTCCCGCACGATCTCGGAGAGGTCCAGGACCTCGCGCTTCACCACCTCCTTGCGGCTGAACGCGAGGAGCTTGCGGGTCAGCAGCGAGCCGCGCAGCGCGGAGCGCCGCACCGCCTCCAGCGCGCTGCGGGTCTTCCCGTCCGCGCGCGTGCGCCCGGCGAGCAGCTCGGCCTGGCCGAGGATGACGCTCAGCAGGTTGTTGAAGTCGTGCGCCACGCCGCCGGCGAGGCGGCCCACCGCCTCCATCTTCTGCGAGTGCCGCAGCTCGGTCTCCAGGCGCTTCGTCTGCGTGACGTCGCGGATCTCCAGCAGGGTCACGACGCGGCCATCGAGGTCGAATGGAGTCGCCGAGACCTGGGCGGGGATGCGCCGCGCGTCCTTCCCGAGGATCGTCCACTCGCGCACCAGCGCCTCGTCCGCGTCCCGGACCCGCTCGTACACGCGCTCCGCCTCGGGCCAGTCGTTCTTCTCGTGCAGCGCGCGGACCTCGAGTGCGGCCAGCTCCGCGGCGGTCCACCCCGTGAGCTGCGTGGCCACGTGGTTCGAGAGCACGATCCGCCCCGACTCGGGGTCCACCATGAGCATCGCGTCCGGGCTGTGCTCGAACAGGTGGCGGTAGCGGGCTTCCGAGCGCCGCAGGATCTCCAGGTCGCTCAGGTCCTGCACGACCACCAGCACCTCGGCGGGCCGGCCGTCCTGCCCCTGGATGGGGATGTAGCGCACGTACAGGTTGCGCGCGGGAGCGCCGGGCGCGGGACGCGGTTCGTCGTGCAGCACGGTGCCGTCGCGGAACACGCGCGCCACGGGGCACCGTTCCGGCGGCGCGCACTCCATGCCGATCATCCGGCACACGTCCCGGAGGGACACGGCCTTCCCGGAGGAGTCCGCCTCCGCGAACTGCCGCGCGAGCGGCTGGTTCATCCAGGGGACATTGCCCTCCGCGTCCACCACGAAGACGCGCGTGTCGGACTGGTTCACCACGGCCACGAACTTCTGCCGCTCCCGGTCCAGCACGCGGAGCTGCGCGTCCATCACGCGGAACCAGCGCTCCTGCTGCGCGGTGGCGGCCTGCACCTCCGCGAGCCGGGCCTCGTGCGCCCACCGTGCGGCCAGGATCTCCGCGAGGCGGCAGGCCGCCCGCCCGTCGTCCGGCGTGGCGGACGGTCCCGGTGCGAGCGCGGCCCAGCCGAGCAGGCGCTCCGCCAGGGCGATCGGGAGGAGCAGCACGCCTTCCGGCGCGGGCGCCGCCGCGGTGGCCGCCGACACGACGTGCTCGCGCAGGCTCCGGCACGCGTCCCCGTCGCCGTGCCACGACTCCGCCAGGATGCGCCCGCCGCGTGCCAGCACGATGCCGCCGGCGCGCGCGCGCCCGGCGTCCGCCAGGAGCCGCGCGGCATCCGGCAGCGCCGCCTCGGCGGACGGCGCCGCCAGGATCGGCTGCAGGCGGTCCAGGAACGCGGCAAGCGCGGGGGTGGCGGGGTTCACGGGATCGCTCAGCCTCGCGTCACCGCGCGCGTTTCGTACGCGCGCGCCAGCGTGTCGGCGATGCGCTGGACGTCCGCCACCGTGGCCTCGTCGAACGCGCCCACCTGGTGGCTGTCGATGTCGATCTGCGCGTGGATCCGCTCCCCCGACCGGATGAGCACGACCAGCTCGGAGCGCGTCTCCGTGGAGCATGCGAGGTAGTTCGACACCTCGCGCACGTCCGGGATGTTCATGTTGCGCTTCTCGGCCACGGCCGTGCCGCACACGCCCCGCCCCACGCCGATGAACACGTGGTCGGTGGGCGCGCCGACGAAGGGGCCCAGCCGCAGCGTCTGGTCCGGGAACAGCTCGTAGATGCCGGTCCAGTGGAAGCGGGGATTCGTCTCGTGCAGCTTCCGCACCGCGGTCTCGAGGACCTCCTCGAAGGGCGCGTCGTCCGCGATCATCGCGTCGAGGGCACGGCAAAGCTCGGGGATCGACACGGCATCCTCCCGAAGGGGCAAGCGGATCCGCCGGATGTGTCGGATCGGGCCTTGTCGGGGAGGATCGGCTTGCTTCGGGCGGCTCCTTAGAAGCGGAGGCGAAACTCCGGCGCCGTGCCGTCAAGCATGGCAAGCATCGGTCAATGTTCCCGTGCGGAGCTCACCCGGGCGAGGCCGGTGCGCCCCGGTTCGCCGGTGACGACGGTGCCGCCGGCCGGATCCCAGACGTACCGGCCGCGGACGTGCAGGGAGTCCCCGACCGCCGCGCCGGGAGGCGCCGATCCGGGCACGGGCAGCCACGTGAACGGATGGCCGTCCGTGGCGCGGGCGCGCCAGCGCGCCGCCGGCTCGCCGGAAAGCAGCGTGTCCGGCGCCGCCGCCTCGATCACGCCGTGCGCCTGCACCGGCACGCCGGACGCGCGCTCGTCGAACGCGCGCTTCGGCGTCTTCGCGAACGCCCAAGGCAACGATCCCTGCCACTCCGGCGCCAGGATCTTCACGGCGGCCCAGCCGAGCGCGAAGGTGACGAGGATGGCGATCGCCTTGTGGCGGCCGTACCGCTCGCGACGGCGCTCGCGATCGCCGGCGTCGCTCACGGGGCCGCTCTCCCGCCCTTCGCGTCCGCACCCGTCGGCGCCCGCTCCGCCGCGAGCAGCTCGTCCAGGAGGTCGCGCGCGTGCCGCAGGTGCGGGATCACGATGGACCCGCCCACCACGAGCGCCACGTCGAACGCCTCGGCGAACTCCGCCTCCGTGACGCCGTGCTTGCGGCACTCGATCACGTGGTACGAGATGCAGTCGTTGCAGCGCAGCACCATGGAGGCCGTGAGGCCCAGCAGCTCCTTCGTCTTCGCGGGGAGCGCGCCGTCGCGGTACGCGGCGCCGTCGAGCTGGAAGAAGCGCTTCGTCTCGCGCGTGCCGGACTCCAGGATGCGATCATTCATGCGCGTGCGGAACTCGTGGAAGGCCTTCAGCTTCGACATGCTTCCTCCGGGGTGCGGCGGGCCGGCGCGTCAGCGCCAGAGGTCGTCCAGGAAGCGGCGGCTGCGCATCGCGCCCGGGCGACCGTGGTGATGGTACTCCAGCATCGCGTCCAGCGCCGCGCGCGCCTCGAGCAGCGTGCCCTTGCCGGGGGCGCGCGCCGCGGCGAGCGCCGCGGTCAGCTCGCCGAACGCGGCGTGCCGCAGGAACTCCACGGTGGCGGCATCCAGGCGCCGGCCGCCCTCGGCGGCGCGGCACTTCCGGCACAGGAGCCCGCCGAGCCGCGGCGAGAAGCTGGTGGACGCCTCCAGGTCGGCCGCGCCGCACGCCGCGCAGCCGGTCAGCTCCGGCGCGATGCCCAGGTGGTCCATCAGGTGGAGCTGGAACGCCACGGCCAGGGCCACCGCGCGACCCTCCTCCCCCTCCGGGAACGGCGCGGTCTCGGCCAGCGCGGAGAGCGCGTCCAGCAGCGTGTCGAAGATCTCCGCGGAGGCGCCGCCGTCCGGGACGAGCCGGTCCACGAGCTCGGCGCACGCGCCGGCCGCCGCGTACGCGAACACGTCGCGCGCGAGCGCGGCGAAGCTCCGCTTCAGCTCGCAGGCGTCCAGGTACACCAGGTCCCGCCCGGGTCTTGCCCGGTAACGGATCCGCGACAGACTGAAGAGATCCAACCCCGCGCCGTAGCGGCTCCCCGGCGTGCGGCTCCCCTTCGCCATCACGGCCACCCGCCCGCTCTCGCGCGCGAGCAGCGTGACCACGTGGGACGTGTCCCCCTGGCGCACGTGACGGAGCACGAGCGCGTCGGTCTCCACCGCCGCCATGGTCAGTCGCGCGCCGCGGGCACGGCGGCGGCGCGGATCTCCAGGTAGTCCGGGCCCAGGTAGCACCAGTACAGCCTGCCGCCCAGCATGCGCACGGGACGGCCGGGGACGATGCGCACGTCCTCCTTCACGGCGCCGTCCACCGCGGGGAGGCGCAGCTCGCGGATCGTGTCCGCCTCCTGCACGCGCACCACGAGCTCGCGCGGGAGCCGGCGCTCCGGGGCCGCGGGATCGTCGTCCGCCAGCACCACCACCACGCTGTCGCCCAGGCCGCCCACGAACTCGCCCGCGCCCGGCGCCGCGAACGGCTCGGACACGCCGCGGCCCTTGCGGTTCACGCTGCCGTCCGGGTTCGGCACCCACACGGCCGCGTCGTCGAAGCCCACGCCGGATGTGGAGCGCACCACCTGCTCCCCCCCCGCGATCACGCCGGCCTTCGCGTCCCAGAGCGGGTACGTGGCAGCCATCGAAGGATCGAACGCGCCGAGCAGCGTCCCCTCCAGCACGATGCGCCAGCGGTCCCGCCCGTCGGCGGGCGGACGAAGGTACGGGTTCGCGGACTGCACGCGTTCCACTTCGCGGCCGGACTGCAGGTCGTACACGAACAGGTCCACGAACGCGGACGCGCCGAGCATGCGCCGCCCGGCCACGAGCAGCGCGGGGGACGCGGCCATGTCGTCGAACTCGTGCGCGTCGCCGGGCAGCGGGAAGTGGTGCACGATGCGGTCGCCTTCGAGCAGCAGGATGCCGTCCGCCTCCGCGAGCGCGAGCGCCACGCGGCGCCCGCCCGGGAGCACGGCGAAGGGACCGGGAACGAGGGCCGCGCCGTCGCGCTCGGCGAGCGTGATGGCCACGCGCGCCACGGTCTCGCCCGGCAGGCGGACGGACGCGGGCTTCGGCGCGGCGGGCGCGGGCGGCGCCGCCACGGCCAGCACCACCGCAAACGTGACGGCCAGGCAGGCAACGGATCCAGGACGCGGCATGGTCCTTGGATGGTACGCGCGGGCGGGCGGATGCGAAACGCGGGAGGGAATCTCGGCGGGCGCCGGGACCAGCTTCGCGAGATGCCGGCCTTCGACGCCCCCGAGGGCGGGCCGTCCGGCGGACCTGTCCCCTTCCCCCGTCGCTCCCCTGGTGGCGATGGACCCGGCGGTTCGTGAGTCGGTTCCTCTTCCGCGGGGCACCCGGACCGCCGGTTTCCCGACGGTAGGGACGGCGAGCGGGCGGCGTGCCGACCGGTTTCCCGGCGCCTTCACGTCCGCCCCTCACCCCGAGTGCTGCCCACGTTTCCCCGAAGAGGTCCCGTGCCGACCGGGTCTGGGGGTCGGGTCCGTCGTTCCGCGGACGGACGCGCCTTTACACCGCAAGGGCCGGGCCAGGGGGGCGGGAGCAGCGTCCGGGCACGGAGATTCACCTTTTTACGATAGAAACGCTGGCCCAGGGCGGGACCCGGTTGGCGAACCGCCATCGGACGGCGCCGTTCGTCCCTCGGACGGTGTCCAGCCTCGCGGCGAAAGTGTCCAATCCGAGCGACGGGCTGGACAGGCGAATGCCTCGGGGCCGGGCCTCGGCTACGCCAGGATCTTCCCGTCCCAGAGCGCCTCCAGGAAGCGCGCCCACGGCATCACGCGGACGTTCCCGTGGACCCGTTCCCGGGCTTCGTTGCACACGACGATGGCCTGCCGCGGCCGGTACTCCGCCGCGAACGCCTCGAGCGAGCGAAGGTCGCGCGAGTCCACGCGCGACGACCCCTTCACTTCCACCGCCACCTCGCCCCGCGCCAGCACGAAGTCCACCTCCTGCCCGGCCTTCGTGCGCCAGAACTCGACGGGGTAGTGCAGTTCCCGGTACGACGCGTGCGCCTGCAGCTCCATGAACACGAAGTGCTCGAGCGCCCGTCCGAAGGCCTCGCCGCGCGCGCCCGTGAGCCGCCGGTCCACCAGGGATCCGGCCACCCCCACGTCGAAGAGGTAGAACTTCGGGGCCTTCAGGATCACGTTGCGGTCCTGCCGGCGCTTGAAGGGCGGCACGAACGACCCGAGCAGCGTGTCCACGAGGATCTGGTAGTACTCCTTCACCGTCTTCGGATCCACGCCGCACTCGCGCGCGATGTTCGCGTAGTTGGTCAGCTCCCCGTGGGAGAAGCCCATCGCCTCGAAGAAGCGCGAGAAGGCGGGCACGTTGCGCGTCAGCCCCTCCGCGAACACCTCCTCCTTGAGGTAGTCCTGCGCGTAGGCCCGGAGCGATCGCCGGTAGCCGTCCTCCAGGTAGTGGCTGGGGATCAGGCCGCGGTTCAGGATCTCGAGCAGCGACGGCGAGGTCAGCTCCGGGTACGCCAGCGGGAAGAGCTGATACCGCCAGGCACGCCCCCCCAGCCGGTTCGCCTGGCCGCGCGTCAGCTTCCGCGCGCTGGAGCCGGAGAGGATGAACCGCAGGCGATGGTTCTCGATGAGCCAGTGGACCTCGTCGAGGAGCGCGGGGACCTTCTGCACCTCGTCGATCACGATGGGCCGGCGGCGGACGTCCTCGCCGGCCGCGAGGATCTGCTCCCGCAGGAGCGACGGCCGGCGCGTCAGTTCCAGGAGCCGGTCCGTCTGGAGGAGATCGAAGCGGAGGCTGTCCGGGAACCGCTCCCGGAGATAGGTGGTCTTCCCCGTCTTCCGCGGTCCCCAGAGGAACGCGGACCGGCCTCTCGGGAGGTCGATGTCCAGGAGGCGCGGCAGGGATTCCATTCGGGAGTCCACTCCATTCCGGTCGAACTAAAATGGAGTAGCACTCCCGATTGGTCAAGCCCCTCCGGCGCGCCAGGCGCCGGTCAACCCATCGGCCGCCCGCAGTGCGGGCAGACCTCCGCAGCCGCCCCCGGCTCCGCCGCCACCGCCTTCCGCCGGCGCTCGATCTCCTCCAGGAAGCCGGAGCCCAGCACGCCCACGGGCAGCGCCAGCATCACGATCCCCACGAGCGCGAGCATGGACCCCACGAGGCGGCCGAGCGCGGTGATCGGGTAGACGTCGCCGTAGCCGATCGTGGTCACGGTGATGACGGCCCACCACATCGCGGCGGGCACACTGGAGAAGGCGTCGGCCTGGGCGTGGTGCTCCAGCAGGTACATCACGTTCCCGGCGAGCACCACGACGATCAGGATCACGAGGAAGCTGGCGAGCAGCTCGTGCTTCCGGTTGCGCAGGACCGCGGTGAGGATGCCGACCGCCTCGGCGAGGTTCCCGGCGCGGAACACGCGGAAGATGCGGAAGAGCCGCAGCGCGCGGACGAAGCGCAGGTCCAGGTGCGGGATGAGGATCTGCAGGTAGAAGGGCAGGATGGCCAGCAGGTCCACGACCTGCATCAGCCGCCCCGCCACCGCGAGCCGGCCGCGCACCGGATGCGCCGTGGCCGGATCCGACGTGCACGACCACAGCCGCAGCACGTACTCCACGGAGAACACGACCACCGAGAACAACTCGAAGCGGTGGAAGAAGTGCGCGTACGGCTCGCCGAGCGAGCGCACGGTCTCCAGGATCGTGGCGAGGACGTTGACCGCGATGAGCGCGAGGATGAACGTCTGGAACGCGCGACCGAAGCGGTCGGTCTCGGGCGGATCGGTGAGGATCTCGTAGACGCGCCGCTTCAGCGCCCCCATCCCCGCTCACCCCCGCGCCCCGGACCGGAGCGGGGGGAGAATAGGGCATGGGGGGAATTCGCTCCAGACAGCCGGGGACTACTGCCAAGGCACGGCACGACCTTGAAGAGTCGTACGGCCGGTGCCGCATGAGCGCCTCCGGACCGACGCCGTGACGGTTTTCCCGTGCGCCTCCCGCAATGGAACGAGGAGGACCACCTCATCCCCGGGAGACCGACTATGCTGAACGTCCGCCTCGCCCCCTTCCTGGCCGTGGCCGCCCTGGCCGCCGCTTCGGGAACCGCGCTCGCCGTCCCCTATCCCGACCAGTCCAACTCCAGCCTTCCCACCGGGAACTTCGTGGCCATCCGGACCGGGACCACCGCCTCGCAGACCTTCGTGGCCGGATTCCCCGGGACACTCGAGCGGGTCGACGTGGTGGTGGACTCCCGCGGGGCGCCGGCTGCCGACCTCGTCCTGTCCATCCAGGGAACGGTGGGCGGCGTGCCCGACGGGATTACCCTGGCCAGCGCTTCCGTGGCGCCCTTCGCTCCGGGGAACCCCACCATCCAGTTCGACGTGAGCGGGGCGGGACTCGTGGTGGCCGCCGGTGACTCGCTGGCGTTCGTGATGTCCAGCGCGGCCGTGCTCGGGAACGACTACCTCATGCGGGCGGTTCCCTCGAACCGGTATGCCCACGGACAGTTCACCGACTCCGGCGGGGCCTTCGGCAACGGGGCGGGCTGGGATGCCATCTTCAAGACGTTCGTGGAGCCGGCCTCGCTGCCCGGACCCGGGTCGTCCGACCAGGCCAACCTCCAGACGCCCACCGGGAACTTCGCGGCCATCCTGACGGGGCTGACGGCGACGCAGACGTTCACCGTGGGCGCGGACGGAACGTTGACGCGCATCGCCGTGATGGTGGACCCGCGGAACTCGCCGGTGCTGGATCTCCTGCTCGAGGTGCAGACGACGAGCGGCGGCACCGCCACCGGCGACGTCGTGGCCCTGGCCACGGTCACCGCGTTCGCGGGCAGCAACCCCATGGTGGACTTCGACGTCTCGCCGTACAACCTGCCCGTGAGCAACGGTGAGGTGCTGGCGTTCGTCCTGCGCAGCAACGCCGCGGGGGGCACCGACTACCTGGCCCGCGCCGTGCCCGGCAACACGTATGCCGGCGGCGAGTTCACGAACTCGACCGGCGGGTTCGCGAGCGGCGCGGGCTGGGATGCCATCTTCGAGACATTCGTGGACGGCGGGGCGTCCGGGGTCGGGATCGTCTCGGCGGGCAGCGCCGGTCTCGTGCTGGAGCCGGCCCGTCCGAACCCCGTGTCCATCGCCACGGACCTGAGGTTCGCGGTCCCTTCCGCCGGCCCGGTCACGCTCACCGTTCACGACGTGTCCGGCCGGCTCGTGCACACGCTCGTGGACCGGACGCTCGCCGAGGGCGTGCACGTGGTGCGATGGGATCGCGGGTCGGACGCCGGCAGCCGTGTCCCCGCCGGCGTCTACTTCACCCGGCTCATCGCCGACGGTGCCGTCCGGAGCGGCCGCGTGGTGGTGGTCCGATAGGGATCCCTGCCGCGACGCCACGCTCGCCGCGTGTCGAACGCGGCGAGCGTGGAGCACCTGCTGCCCGCCGGAGGGAACCTATGAGGTGCCCCCCGGAATCTGATCCACCCGCTATGAGGGTCCGGTACAGTCCCG
>CAZNDO010000022.1:0-61002 GCA_964571855.1 uncultured Gemmatimonadota bacterium | reverse complement strand
GCGGCGCGGCCGGAGGCCTGGAGGGCCGGAGGCCGTCGACGCAGGAGCGATGGCCCCCGCCCGGACGGCGGGGGCCGAGCGCCCGCCGGGGAGGACCCACCGGGGTCCCCGACGCGAGCCGGCTCGAGGCGGCGCGAGGGCCGCGCCCCGAGGAGCTGCGCCGCGCATGTCCGCACGCCGGGCGGCCGCTCCCTCACCGCTCCCCGAGCGCGGCGATCGCCTCGTCCAGTCGCTGCGGATCGTCGACGATCCCGCGGAAGAGATCCCCGCGCGCGGCGAGTCGATCCGGCACGCCGAAGAGGTCGAACTGCGCGGGCGTCAGCCCGGAGCGCACCTCGTCCCAGTCGAGCGGCGTGGACACCGTGGCCCCGGGCACGGGACGCACGACGTACGGCGGCACCAGCGTCTGCTCGCGGCGGTTCTGCAGGAAGTCCACGTACACCTTGTCGCCGCGCTTGGCGGGGTTGCGTTCCACCGTGGCGATGTCCCGGTGCTCGCGCACGGCCAGCCGCGCGATCAGCTCGCAGAACATGCGCGCCTGCTCGTAGTCGTACTCGCGCGCGAGCGGGATGTAGATGTGCATTCCGGTGGCGCCGGACGTCTTCACGCACGGGCGCAGCCCCGCGCCGCGCAGCATCCTCCCCACGGTCTGCGCGATGCGGATCACCTTGCCGAAGTCGCTCGTGGACGGATCCAGGTCGATCACCGCCAGGTCCGGGACGTCCGGCGCGTCGCATCGCGAAAGCCACGGGTGGATGTCGATCGAGCCGAGGTTCACCAGGAAGAGCAGCGTGTCGCGGTCCTCGCAGACCACGTAGCGCACCTCCTCGCCGCCTTCCACCTTCACGAGCTGCGTGGGCACCCAGTCCGGGATCCGCCCGGTCACGTTCTTCTGGTAGAAGCTCTTGCCCTCGATGCCGTCGGGATAGCGGAGCATGTGGCACGGCCGGCCGCGCAGGTACGGCACGAGCGTGTCGGCCACCGCGTCGTAGTAGTCCAGGAGCTGGCCCTTCGTGATGCCCTCGCGTGGCCAGTAGATCTTGTCCCGGTTGGAGAATTTCACGCGCGACTTCCGCCGGGCCGCCGCCGCCTGCAACCGCTCGGACAGGGACCCGCCGCCGGCGGCATCCGCGCGCGCCGCGATCCTCCCCCAGGAGTTGTCCGGTCCGCTCGCGTACGGCGCATCCGCACGCTTCGCGATCACCCCCTTCAGCCCGCCCGCCTCCACGACCGCGAGCAACTCGTCGCCGCGCGCCGCCACGTGGTCGGTGTAGTGCAGGACCGCGGACGCCGGCAGGACCACGGCCAGCGCCGCCTTGCGCTCGCGCAGCGGGAACCCGCGCAGGTCCCACGCGTCGTAGTGCAGCAGGTCCACCGCGTAGAACGCCACGTCGTCCGCCTCGCCCGCGGCCAGCCGCGCCGCCAGCCGCTCCGGGTCCGGCCGGCCGTCGTCCCCCGGCGCCACGAGCACGCCGTCCACCAGGGCGCGCGCCGCCCGCAACCGGACCAGGTCCCGCTCCACCGCGGGCAGCCGCATCGCGACGGGCCGTCCGGCGGCGTCCGCCCAGCGCACCGCGCCGTCCTCCACGAGGGCCTGCACGCGCCGCCCGTCGAAGTCCAGCTCGTACAGCCAGTCCGCGGAGCTCGCCGGCGGCGGCGCGGCGCCCGGCCGCATCAGGGGCGAGGGCGCGAACGACTCCGCCCGCGGGCGGCGCGCGAGATCCAGCGGGAACGGCGGCGCGCCCGCCTCCCGCGCGTAGCGGTCGCGGTGCTTGAAGAGCAGCCAGTCCCGCTCGCCGCGCGTGCGCACCATGTGCCACTCGCCGCGCAGCTTCGCCCCGTCGAACTCGATCTCGAGCTTCCCGGACTCCAGCCCGGCCAGCGCCCCCTCGCCCACCTCGCGGCAGACGCCCTCGTCCCACACGACCATCGTGCCCGCGCCGTACTCGCCCTTCGGGATCACGCCGTCGAACGTGAGGTACTCGCGCGGGTGGTCCTCGGTGCGCACGGCGAGGTGCTTGTCCGCGGGATCCCAGGAGAAGCCGCGCGGCACCGCCCACGACTTCAGCACGCCTTCCATCTCCACGCGCAGGTCGTAGTGGAGGTTGCGCGCCTCGTGCCGGTGGATGACGAAGGGACGCCACCCGTGCGCGTCGTCGGCGGCGGGCGGGACCGGGGCCGGCGGCGGCTCGGGGGTCTTCGCGAAGTCGCGCTTGCGCCGGTAGCCCTCCAGCTGGTCGGGCGTCTTCACGAGCCGGCGCGGCGGCTTGTCCTGCGGTTCCTTGCCCACGTTCCCCTCCGAGGGCGGGAGGATGCTGGCCGATCCGGCGCCTCGCAAGCGTACGGCGCGGTGCGCGAGGCCGGCGCGCGGGGCCGGTGCGAGGGCGCGTCCGGCAGGCGGAGCGCCCGCGGGCTACTGGCCGTCAACTCCGCGTTAAGGTTAGCCTCGCGTTAGTCCGATGACGAGGGAGACCCGAACGACCTCCGTCTCCCGAGGTGCCCCGTGATCGATCTGGGTCGAGTCGTCGCCTCCGCATCGGGGCTGGACCCGCTGCCGGCCACGGCCTTGCGCCTCGCCGACCTCCTCGGCGAGGACGCGGCGTTCGAGGAGATCGAGCGCGTGGTCAGCTTCGACCCCGCCCTCACCGCCCGGCTGCTGCGCTTCGCGAACGGGGCGAACACGGCCGGCCTCGCACCGGTCACGTCGGTGCATGCGGCGATCAGCCGGCTCGGCACGGGCGCCGTGCTGTCGCTCGCGGTCGGGACGACGCTGCGCGACCTCCTGCACCGCCCGGATGCCGAGCTGCGCGGGGAGAACCTCCTGTGGACCCACTCGGTGACCGCGGGGCTGGCGGCCCGGGACCTCAACCGCTTCTGCCGGCACCGCGTGCCCCCGGAGACGTTCACCGCGGCACTGCTGCACGACATCGGGAAGCTGATCCTCGCGCGCTTCCTGTGCGCGAAGGTCCGGGGCGTGGTGGCGGACACGGTCGCATCGGGGATCGCGCCGCTGGACGCCGAGCGCGAGGTCCTCGGGG
Organism: uncultured Gemmatimonadota bacterium; assembly: GCA_964571855.1. Taxonomy (GTDB): domain Bacteria; phylum ARS69; class ARS69; order ARS69; family ARS69; genus CAYYFX01. The sequence goes on along the minus strand of CAZNDO010000022.1, from coordinate 57,964 downwards.
TCGACCACGCCGAGGTGGGCGCGCTCGTGGCCGAGCACTGGCGCCTGCCGGACGCCCTGGTGCAGGCCATCCGCTTCCACCACCGGCCCTACGAGGGGACCCATCCGGTCTGCTGGGCGGTCGCCGCGACGAACTGGGCGGCGAACCCCGAAGCCGTCACGCCCTGGGAGATCGCTTCCCTGGAGGTGCCGCTCGGCCTCACGCCCGCGCGCTTCCAGGACCTCTGCCGCGAGGTAGTGGAGGGCCGGGACCGGTTCCTTGAGGAGTTCGAGGCGGCCTGCGTGGCCGCGTGAGGCGTAGCGGCGTTCGCCGACGTCTGGGATAATCCGTCCATGCCGCCGCGCTCCTCGTTCAAGGGATTCCTCCGCCTCTCGCTCGTGTCCGTGCCCGTGAAGGGGTACACGGCCACGCAGACCGGCGCGGAGATCCACCTCAACCAGCTGCACGCGGGCTGCCACCAGCGCATCCGCTACAAGAAGGTGTGCCCGGAGCACGGCGAGGTCTCCCAGGAGGAGATCGTCTCCGGGTACGAGCAGGCGAAGGACCAGTACGTGGTCATCGACCCCGAGGAAGTGCAGAAGCTCCGGAAGAAGAGCGAGAAGACCGTGGACATCGTGGGCTTCGTGGCCGAGGCCGCGGTCGATCCCATGTACTTCTCGGGACGCATGTACTACCTCACGCCGGACGGCACGCCGGGGCAGAAGCCCTACCAGCTCCTGCGCGAGGCCATGGAGCAGGAGAAGCTGTTCGCGGTGGCGTCGGCCATCCTGTCGGGCCGCGAGCAGATGGTGGTGATCCGCCCGGTGGACGGCCTGCTCGCCATGTGCGTGCTGCAGTACGCGGAGAAGGTGCGGCAGTCCTCGGAGTTCTCCGACGAGGTGCAGGACACGAAGATCACCGCGGCGGAGCGCACGCTCACGAAGACGCTGGTGGACGCGTCCACGCTCGCGGAGTTCGACTTCGCGCAGTACAAGGACGGCTACGTCGGCGAGCTGCGGCAGCTCATCGAGATGAAGATCGAGGGCCAGGAGATCGTGGCCGTCCCGGACGTGGACGAGCCGAAGGTGATCAACCTCATGGAGGCCCTCAAGGCGAGCGTGGAGGGCGCGAAGCGCGCGGCCGCGCAGCGTACGCCCTCCGAGAAGGTGGCCGCGAAGATGGCCCCCTCCAAGTCCCGCGAGGGCGCGAAGCGGAAGCGCTCCGCCGGCTGATCCGTCCGCCGCGCGCCCGTCGCGAAACGGGGTCGCGTTCCCCCCGGAATCGCGGGATCATCCGCCGTCGCGGCGCGGCCGCGGCGCGGAGGCCGGCCGTGCGGACGTCGCGCGGGGTCGCGGCGTCCGCACGATGCGCACCCCGGATCCCGATGGCCCCCCTGCCCGACTTCATCCCGCCGATGCTCGCGAGGATCGGGAAGCCGTTCGACGATCCCGCGTGGCTCTTCGAGATCAAGTGGGACGGCACGCGCGCGCTGACGTTCGTCGAGGGCGGCGACTACCGACTGCTGAACCGCAAGCGCAACGATGCGAAGCCCCGCTACCCCGAGCTGGCCGTCCTCGCCGGCCTTCCCGAAGGCACGGTGCTCGACGGCGAGATCACCGTGCTCGTGGACGGACGCCCCAGCTTCCACGGCATGCTGCAGCGCGAGCAGGCGCGCGGCGAGGCGCGGGCGCGCACGCTCGCGCGCACGCTGCCCGCGGTGTACGTGGTGTTCGACCTCCTGTACCGCGGCGGCACGCCGCTCCTGGACGCGCCCCTGTCGGACCGCCGCGAGGCGCTGCGCGAGACGCTCGCGGGCTTCGACGGCGGCGGGCGGGTCGTCCTCTCCGAGGGCGTGGTCGGCGGCGGGCTGGCGTACTTCGCCGAGGCGGAGCGGCGGGAGCTGGAGGGGATCGTGGCGAAGCGGCTGGACAGCCGCTACCTCCCCGGGCGGCGCACCGACGCGTGGCAGAAGATCAAGCGCGCGCAGCACGTGCTGTGCGCGGTGCTCGGCTTCCTTCCCGAGGGGACGCGCGCGGTGTCGAGCCTCGTGGTGGCCACCGAGGAGCGGGGCGCGCTGGTGCCCGCCGGCCGCGTGGGCTCGGGCATGGACGCGGCGATGCGCGGCGCCCTGCGCCGCCGGCTGGAGCCGCTCGTCACCGCCGCGCCCCTCCTCCCGGAGGCCGCGTCCCTCGTGGATCGCGGCGAGGCCGTCCACTGGGTGGAGCCGTCCGTGTTCTGCGAGGTGAAGTTCCTCGAGCGCACGGAGGACGGCCAGCTCCGCGCGCCGGTGTTCGTGCGGCTCGTGGACGGCTGACGGCGCCCGCTGACGCGCGCCGCCGCCCACGGTAGAATGCGCGCGGAGGGTGTGATGGCGGGCGGAGACCTTCGATCCATCGACGGCGGACGCAGCCGCGCCGCGCTCTCGGGCAAGCGCGTGGCCTTCGCCGGCCGCTTCGCCCGGGTGACGCGCGAGGAGGCGGCCGAGCTGGCGGCCGAGGCCGGGGCGGTGCCCGTCGCGGGCGCCGAGAGCGGACCGTCGGTCGTGATCGTGGGGGACGAGGCCTGGCCGCTGGGCGACGACGGACGGATCCCGCCGGAGCTGGAGCGCGCGGGGCGCCAGCGGGACGAGGGCCGCCCGGTGGAGATGCTCGCCGAGCGGGACTTCCTGCAGCGCGTGGGCGTGGGCGGTCCGGACGAGGAGCGCCTGTGCACGTCCGAGCAGCTCTCGCGCATCCTGCACGTGCCGGCACGCCGGCTGCGCGCGTGGATACGGCGCGGGCTGCTGAAGCCCGTGCGGTCCGAGCGCCGGGTGGAGTGGTTCGACTTCCGCACCGCCGCCGAGATCAAGCGCCTCGCGGAGCTGACGGCGAACGGCGTTCCCGTCTCCACGATCCGCGAGAGCCTGGCGCAGGTCGCGCGGTGGCTGCCGCAGACGCAGAGCGCGCTGGCGCGCCTGGAGCGGTGGACCGGCGAGGGCGGCCTGCTCGTGCGCGTGGGCGAGGGCATGCGCGCCGAGACGTCGGGGCAGCTGCGCCTCCTCTTCGAGGACGACCTCCCGGCCGAGCCCGCGGGCGAGACGCCGCCGCCGGCTCCCGCCCGGCCGGTGTTCACCGTGATCCGCGGCGGCGCGCCGGCGCCGCCGCCGCCGGCCGCCTCCGCGGAGCGCACCGCGGACGAGTGGTTCGAGCTGGCCCTGGAGCACGAGGACGCGGAGCAGCTGGACGACGCCGCCCGCGCGTACCGCGAGGCGCTGCTCGCGGGCGGTCCGTCCGCCGAGATCGCGTTCAACCTGGGCAACGTGCTGTACTCGCTCGGCCGCTGGGAGGAGGCGCTGTCGCGCTTCCAGCAGGCGGTGGAGGCGGACCCGGAGTTCGTGGAGGCCTGGAACAACCTGGCCAGCGTGCACGCGCAGTTCGAGGAGTGGGACGACGCGATCGAGGCCGGATCCCGCGCGCTCGAGATCGCGCCCGACTACCCGGACGCGCACTACAACCTGGCCGAGGCGTACGCGGCGTCGGGCCGGCGCGCGGAGGCCGTGCGGCATGCGCGGGCGTACCTGCGCACGGACGCCACGAGCCCGTGGGCGAAGCGCCTGGAGCAGGACCTGGGGCTCCGGTGACGGCGGCGCACCCGCGTCACTTCGCGGGCGCGCCGCGTCCGCCTACCGGTACGAGGCCTTCAGCGCGCCGAACGTGATCGCGTCCACGCCGATCGGTCCCGGCGTGCACAGCCAACCGAACAGCGCGTCCCAGTACGCCTCGGTGCCGGGCTGCAACGAGATGGGCGCCCCGTTGCCCGTGTCGAACAGCACGCGCCCGATCCCGCTGGTCCCCGCGGCAAGGCTGACGGTGCCGCACTCCGGGCTCGACGCGAGCGCGGTGAACGACGCGCCCAGGGACGCGACTCCGTCGAACGCGCCGGAGAGGTCCGCGTCGGTCAGGCCCGCGGTGATCGGGTGCGACGTGTCGTCCAGGTGGTTCGCGAACCCGGTCGGCGAGCACCACGCGGGATCCGCGATCTCCACGGAGAACCCCACCGGCGTGTAGTCCGCGACGCCGGCATGGTTCGGCTGGTGGATGAACAGCCCGCCGCCCGTGTCCACGAACGCCTGCAGGTGCGGCTGTTGCACCGCGAGGAAGCCCGGCTCGACGTACGCGAGCACGACCGCGTCCCACGCGTCCAGCTCCGGGTACACGAGCTGGTTGCGGCCGACCACCGTGATGTCGTACCCGAGGGCGCGGAGCCGATCCAGCTCCGTATCCGAGCCCCCGTGCCGGTACCACGCGATGCGGCACGAGTTGGTGACCACGGACTGCACCGCCTCCGTCCCGGGGACGCGCGCGGTGTCGTCGCCGGTGTCCAGGATCCCTCCGGAAGCGGGGCCCGCGAGCGCGAAGCCGAGTGCGCATGCGAAGCGGGCTGTAGCATGATGGGACATTTCTCCTCCGGGGATGAGGGTCCACGCAACCGGCGCGCAACGCGGGCCGGTGTCCCGGGGAGGAGCAGCACGGGTGAATGTAAGTCCGGAACCGGGGCCGGTTCAACCGGAATGTCAGCGGCCGGACCGGCGGATCCACTGCTCCAGATCCCCGGCGAAGCGGAGGAGCTCCGCGCGGCGCGCGCGGGCGGCGGCCGCGTCCAGCACGCGGGACTCCCGGACCTCGTAGCCGCGGGTATCCCCCTCGAGGGTGACCTCGAGCGGAACGACCGTGCCGTCGGCATCCGCGAGGTCGGCGAAGAGCGTCACCTCGCGCCACAGGTCCGCGCCCGCCGGATCGCGGTAACCCGGGATGGAGCGCGGCAGCGCGATGTCCGCCCAGAGCACGAGATCCAGGACGGAGGGGAGGAGGGTCGCGTCGTCGTGCGACTGCGCGTTGATCATGTCCTCCCACCCCGGCGCGCGCCCGCCCCGCAGGTACGCGCGCTGCAGGTCCGGGAACCGGACCGGGTAGGGCGCCGCGGGGCACGCGAACGTGCGCCCCTCCAGCGCATCCCGGTAGAAGGACACCACGCTGTCCGCCGCCACGCGACGCGCCGGCGCGGGTCCGGCGTCGAAGCGCGGGAGCTGCGCGGCAAGGAGGCGCAGGGCCGCGGCCGCGCCGCCGGCCGGCTGCTCCGGATCCGGGTCGTAGCGCGCGGTGCCGGTCCAGACCGGCGCGCCGAACTTCAGGAGGGCAAGCTCCACGGTAGCCCGCGTGGGCGGCACCGCGCGCGCCGAGGCGCGGCGCACGCGATCCGCGAGCGCCGCCGGGTAGCCGTCCGCGGCCAGCGGCGCGTCCCCCGCGGCGGCCGGACCGCCGCCGGCCCGGCAGGTCACGCGCCAGCGCGACGACGCCTGCTCCTCGCCGACGCGATACCCGCGCCGGCGGGCGGCCTCCTCCCCCGCGGAAGCCAGGGCGGCGCGCTCCCCGGCGCCGGCCGTTGCCCACTCCACCTCCACCGCGGCCAGGGTGGACTCCACGTCGGCCGGCGCGCCGAGCGCCGCGCCGTAGGTCCAGGGGAGCGTGGTCCCGCCGCCGGCCGCAGCACAGGCGGAGAGCGCCGCGGGGACGAGCAGGAGCAGAGCGCGGCGCGGACCTCTGGAGCCCGCGGCGCGCCGGGAGGCGGGAGAGTGCATGGGGACATCTTCCCCGACATCGTGCCTTCCCGCCACTCCGCGGGCCCGCCCGCGCTCACCCGGCGCCGTTCGCGATCTCCAGATCCACGACCACCGGCAGGTGGTCGGACGCGGCGCGCTCGAGCCGGCGCCGCGGGATGGTCACGTGCCGCGCCCGCACGTCCGGCGTGGCGAACACGTGGTCGATGCGGAGCAGCGGAAGGCGGCCGCTCCACGTCCGGACGGTGCGCGCGAGCGCGTGCGGCTCCACGACGTCCCCGAGCACGGACGCGAGCCGCCGCCCGACCGAGGAATCCCGCGTGGCGTTCATGTCCCCCACGAGCACCAGCGGCCCCGCGCTCCGCGCGCGACCCACCCACTCCACCAGGCCCTCCACCTGGATCCTCCGCTCGCGGTCCAGGATGCTGAGGTGCGTGTTCAGCACCTGGAGACGCACGTCCCCCACCTCCACCTCCACCCAGAGCACGCCGCGGGGCTCCAACCGCAGCCGCGTCCCCAGCGCGGGCAGCGCGCCGTGCTCCACGAGCCGCAGCGGCCGCGAGGAGAGCACGGCATTCCCGAAGCGTCCGTCGTCCGCTTCGGACACGGCGTGGAACCGGTAGGACTTCGCGAGCCGGCCCGCGATCTCGTGCACCTGGTCCACGTGCCCGGAGCGGCGACGCTCCTGGTCCAGCTCCTGCAGGCACACCACGTCGGGTCGCGCCCGCGCGATCACGCGCGCGATGCGCTCCACGGAGAAGCGGCCGTCCATGCCGCGGCACGCGTGCACGTTGTAGGTCATGAGCCGCAGCGCCTCGCGGCTGGCGGAGCCGGCGCTCGCGCGCGAGGCCGGCAGGCGCGAGCGGTGCGGGTCCAGCGCACCGAACGCCAGGTCCCGCAGGTCCACCGCGCGCAGGGCGCCCGACGGCACGTGCGCCGCGGTCTCCGGCGGCACCACGAGCATCGCCCCGGTCTCGCGCGCCCCCGGCCCGCCGTGCGCCCCGTTCTCCAGCTTGAAGGACCACGGACCCTCGGGGCTCCAGCTCCAGAGAACCAGCTCGCCGGCATCGGGATGCGCCACCATGCGGAGCGTGTCCTCCAGGGCCCACGTCCGGTACGGGTGGCCCGGACCGAACACCGCGTCCTCGTCCCCCGGCAGTCGCAGTTCGCGGCCGTCCGCGGTGTACGCGCACACCCGGCCGCGGCCCTCGGCCACGAGCACCATCGGGATGCCGCCGCGCCGCGCGACGGCCGCCGCGAGCGCGGGCAGCCGCTCGCGATCGAACGACGACGGCAAGTATGCGAAGCCGATCGGGCCCCGGTGCAGGACGTGGAAGTCGTCCCGCGGCGCGGGCCGGGGCGGCGGCTCCGCGCCCGCGGGCGTCCGTCCGGGCGCCCACCAGGACGGCAGCTCCTCGCGTACGGCGCCGGGGCGCCCGGTGCGCCCGCCGAGCGGCGTGGGGCGCGCGCGCCGGGGCGGCGCGGCGGCGGGCGGACCGGGCGCGACCGGCTCCTCCCCCTCGCCGCGGCGGACCTCCGCGAAGACCCGCCGCACCGCTTCCCCGGCATCCTCGCCGTGCGCCACGGACCACGGACGCACGCGCTCCTGCCCGTGGTCGGAGTAGATCCAGACCTGGTAGTCGCGGTTGCGCGAGCGATGCGCGGCGAGCCAGATGCGACGGATCGTCCGGTCGATGCCGCGCAGCGCCCAGAGCGCGAAGCGCGAGTCCGGTCCGCGCCGGTGCGCGTGCTCGTCGTAGCCCAGCAGGTTCAGGTGCACGATCGGCACCCCGCGCTCGGCGTCCACGCACGCGCCCGCGGTCACGATCTCGCGCAGGACCGCGGAGACGACGACTCGCTCGGGAACGAAGCGCAGCTCGGCACGCAGGTTCCTCCCGGCGATGGCGCCGCGCGCGAAGTCCCACAGCGCCAGCACCGTCTCGGCCGCGAGGTTCGCCAGCACGCGCACGACGCTCCAGAAGTGCGACGCCACCAGGCCGGCGAGCCGGAGCGGGTGCAGCGCGCGCAGGAACCGGTCCAGCCCGGCGGTGGCGATGCAGAAGTGCGCTTCCGCCGCACCGCCGGTGTAGATGTTCGACCAGGACGACCCGTTCGCCAGCAGCCCCGTGCCGCGCGCGGCCAGTCGCGCCTCCACCGCGGCCGCGGCCGGTTGGTGCGTCATGGCCACCTCCCGCCCGAGCTCGCGGTCGATGAACCCGAACCCCGGGACGGCTCCCCGGACCCCGTAGAAGAGCTCCGCCTGGAACGCCGGCGTGTTGCTCGGGACCCCGGCGTAGATGTCGTGGATGACGTGACCCTCGTCCTCCACGAGGTGCCGCAGGAAGGGCATGCGGCCCTCGCGCAGGGCGCGGTCCAGCACGGCCCGGCCGAGGCCGTCCACCTGGATCATCACGAGACCGGGCTCGTCCGCGTGGCTCTCCACCGGGGGCACGCCGAGGAGGTGCGCGCTCCACCGGTTGCGGCTCAGGAGGCGGCGGAGGCGGGCGGCCAGGATCTCGAAGCGGTCGATCATGTCGCCAAGGTAGCCCCGCGCGCGCGGGTCGGGGGATCCCAAATCCCGCGGGGATGCCCGCGGGGCGGCTTGCGGGGGAAGGCTGCGGGCGTATCATCGGGCCAGTCCCGCCGTGCCGGCCCCCCGGCCGGCGATCCCCCATCCCAGGAGTCGCGGGTGGCCCTCACCATCGCCCGGCTGATCCTGCAGGCCGCGCCCCTGATCGCGGGGATCCTGGTGACCCTGCTCGGCGCCATCGTGCTGGTGGGCTGGGCCACGCACGCCACGGCCATCGTGAAGATCCGGCCGTGGCTCCCGCCGATGCGCCCGCTGGCCGCGTTCGGCTTCGTCCTGTGCGGGATCGGGCTCATCGCCGTCCGCCAGGGGTTGCGGCGGACCGCGCGGGTGGCCGCGCTCTGCGTGGTGGGCATCTCCGCCGCCGCGTTGCCGCTGTACTTCCAGGTGGACTGGGGGCCCGGACCGTCCGCCGGCGTGCCGGCGGAACCCACGCCGGCCATGGTGCTGCAGGAGCCGGTGGAGGACGCCGCGCTGACCGACGTCCCGACCTTCCCCGGAACGCCGGCCCCGCTCGTCGATCCGCGCACGCCGTTCGGGCCGAACGCCGCGATCGCCTTCCTGCTCGCGGCCCTCGCGCTGCTCCTCGTGCAGCGGTCGGTGTACCTGGGCGCAACGCTCGGCGTGGGCGTGCTGGCGCTCGGCGCGGTGGCGATGCTGGGGTACGCCGTGGACGTGGACAATGCGATCGGCTGGGGCGGCCATGCCCGGATGTCCGCGCACACCGCGCTGGGCTTCGCCATCCTGGGTTCCGGGCTCGTGCTGCTCGCGTTCCAGCGGGAGCGCGAGATCCGCGAGGAACGGTCCTGGTGGCGTCCCGTGCTCATCGGCATGACCGCGGCCGCCGCCGGCCTGCTCTTCTGGACCGCGCTGCGCAGCCAGGAGCGGGACACGATCCGCGGGATGGTGGACGCCGCCGCGCTCGGGCTGCGCAACGACCTCGAGATGCGCACGGAGTCCATCGTGCTGGCGCTCACGCGGCTCGCCGAGCACGGTCTCGCCGTGGGCTGGCAGACGCCGGAGGACTGGCAACGCGACGCGCGTCTCACCGTGGGCGTGTTCCGCGGCTTCGAGACGATCGAGTGGATCGACGCGGCGTTCGTCCCGCGCGTGGTGGCGGCGCGGCCGGACGCCGCGGTGATGGCCGCGGGCGCCGCGAACGAGGCCACCCGGCTGGAGGCCCTGGAAGCCGCGCGCAACTCCGGGCAGCCGGTGGTGTCGGGGCCCTACGAGTTCGTGGGCGGCGCGCGCGGGTTCCGCGTGATCGTGCCGTTCACCGGCGAGGGGCAGCCGGAGGCCTACCTCGCGGGCGTGTTCTCGGCGGAGCCTGCGCTCACCGGGCTCTCCCGGCACTTGAACGCGGGGTATGCCATCGTGGTGCGGTGCGACGGGCGCGAGGTGTTCCGCGACGGCGACCTCGAGTCCGAGGACAGCGCGCGCTGGGCGCGCCGGCTCCCGCTGCGCATGCCGGGGGCCGTGCCGTGGGACCTGTCGGTCGCGCCGCGGCGCGAGACGAAGGAGGCCCTGGCCACGCCGCTGCCCACGCTCGCGCTCGGCTCCAGCCTGCTCATCGCGCTGCTGCTCACGCTGACCGTGCGGTTCGGGGACATGGCCGCCCTCCGGGCGCGCTCCCTGGGCGAGGCCGTGAAGGACCGCACGCGCGAGCTGGAGCAGTCCATGACGCACCTGCAGACCGAGGTGACGGAGCGCCGACGCACCGAGGCCGTTCTGCGCCGCACGCAGACGCTGGGCCGGCTCGTCTCCGCGGAGCTGGATCTGGAGAAGGTGGTGCAGGCCGTGACCGACGCGGCGACCGAACTCACCGGCGCGCGCTACGGCTGCCTGCTCTACTTCGTGCGCCAGGCCGGCGGGGAGTCGGAGCCGCGCCGCGCCGCGGCCGGGGACGCGGCCGTCCTCGGGTCGGTGCGCGCCGCGGACGAGCTGGGCGCGCCGCGCTTCGACCGCGCGCTCCCGATCCGGCTGGAGGACGCACGGGACGCCGCGCGCGCCGCGACCGCGGGCGTGGTCCTGCCCGAGGGCCACTGGATCGCCAGCTACCTCGCGGTGCCCGTGGTGTCCGTGTCGGGGCGCGTCCGCGGCGCGCTGCAGTTCGCGCACCCCGCGCCGGGCGTGTTCGGCGAGCGCGAGCAGGAAATCGCGGTGAGCCTCGCGGCGCAGGCGGCCATCGCGATGGACAACGCCATCCTGTACGAGGCGGAGCGCTCGGCGAGCGCGCGCGCGCAGGCCACGAACGAGGCGAAGGACAACTTCATCCACATGCTCGGGCACGAGCTGCGCAACCCGCTCGGCTCCATCCGCACGGCGCTGCAGGTCCTCTCCGTTGCGCCACGGACGCGCAAGGTCGTTCCCGTGCCGGGCAACGGCCGGGACGCGGGCGCGGTGGACGACGAGGACGGGCTGCGCATGCGCCGCATCATCGACCGGCAGGTGGACCAGCTGGCGCGCCTCGCCGACGACCTGCTGCAGGTGTCGCAGCTCTCCAGCGCGAAGCTCTCGCTGCGGCCCGAGTCCGTGGACCTCGCGGACCTCGTGTCCGAGTCAGTGGAGTCGGTGCGCGCGCGCTTCGACGCCGCCGGCCTCACGCTCACGTCCCGCATCCCCGCCGGTCCCGTGACCGTCTGGGCGGATCCGCACCGCGTGCGGCAGGTGGTGGCGAACCTGCTGGCCAACGCGCGCAAGTTCTGCGACGCGGGCGACCGCGTCACCGTCACCCTGGAGACGGACCGGGCCGCGCGGGAGGTCTCGGTGACGGTGGCCGACACCGGCTGCGGCATCGACCCGCACGACCTCGCGCGCGTGTTCGAGCCGTTCGTGCAGACCGAGCTGGCGCGCGACCGGATGACCGGCGGGCTCGGGCTCGGGCTCCCCATCGTGAAGGGCCTCGTGGAGGCACAGGGCGGCAGCGTGGTGGCGCGGAGCGGCGGGCGCGACCTCGGCGCGGAGTTCCGGATCCGGCTGCCGCTGCACGAGGCCGCGGCGGCCCCCGCGGTGAAGCCGGCCGCGCCGACCGTGGCGTCGTTCCGCCGGATCCTGGTGATCGACGACCACCGCGACTCCGCGGACGCGCTCAAGCGTCTGCTCGGCCTGTTCGGCAACGAGGTGGAGGTGGCCTACGACGGACCGGGAGGGATCGCGGCGGCCCAGCGCTTCCGGCCGGACGTGCTGATCTGCGACATCGGCCTGCCGGGCATGGACGGGTTCGAGGTGGCGCGACGGCTCGGCCGGGACCCCGCGACGCAGGGCATCCGCCTGATCGCGTTGACCGGGTACGGGGACGAGGACACGATCCGGGCGGCGCGCGAAGCCGGCTTCGCGCATCACCTCACGAAGCCGGTTCAGACCGAGGTCCTGGAGAGGCTGCTCTCGGAGTGCGCGTAGCCCTCCGTCTTGCCCGACGGGTGCTACCGGTGGACGGGCCGCTCCACGGGCTGGCGCCCGGCGAGGCGCCGGGACTCGATCACGCTGGCCAGCAACCCGACGCCCAGGAGCGCCGTGCCTCCCGCGGCGAAGCCCTTCGCGAGCGCGGACGCGGTGGACGCGGCGCCGGCGAAGCCGAGGACGCGGGCCACCGTGGCGAACAGGAGGAACGTGAACGCCCAACTGACCACGATGATCGTGGCGGTGACCGGCGGGGTGCTCCACTCGGTCCAGCGGAAGCCGAGGCGCATGGAAGTCTCCGTGGGTGGGGATCGGAGGGACGTCTGCCTCAGCCCTCTGCAACCGCCGTACCACGCCCGGCTGCTTTCGTCCCTCGATGCCGCCACGGGATGGGTTCGGGCGCCGGAACTGCGCACCCCGGCACGGGTTGGGGATTCGGCGATCCGGAAACGCCTGCTGGAGCCGGCCCGCGGCGCTAACGCAGCGCGGAGAATCCCGTCCGGGGGACGGACCCGGATCGCCCCTTCATGGAAGATTTTTCAAGCGCCGGCGGTAGAAATTTCCAGATCTGGGAGTCCAAAATCGGGAGGGGGCCGGGAGACCGCGAGAAACCGATCCCCTGCATGGGGCGGACGCCGCGGTTTCTGGCGTGGATCTTTCTACGGAACGGGGTGACCCCGGGGCCCTGTGGAGTGTCCCCGGGGAGCGGCCCACAGCCAGAGGCCCGGGACGCCGGGCTGCAACCCGCCGGGCCGCGGAACGGATGACCCGAATGAACCCGTCCCCCGATGGCAGCCCGTCCGCGGATGGCGGTCCGTCCGTGGACCACGAGCTCCGGTGCCTGGACCGCGCGAAGCTCCGGCGGATCCTCCAGGCGGCGCTCATCCATGACCTGAAGGCTCCCCTCAACACGGCCACCCTCGTCCTGGACCTGCTCGGCCGGTCGCTGGCGCAGAACGACTTCCCGGAGTCCGCGGACCGCAGCCGGCTGCTGGACAACGTGGAGGAGGTGCGGCGCGAGCTGCGTCGCCTCTCCGAGGGGCTCCCGGGGCTTCTTGCCCTCACGGACCCCGGGGAGGAGCCGCGGCAGGTCTTCGACTTGGCGGCGTCGCTCCGCGGCGGCCTCGACCTCCTGCGGCAGCAGGTCCTCCTGCGCGGCGTCCGCCTGCACCGGCACTTCCCCCAGGAGCCCGTCCTCGTGGAGGGGCGGCCGTCCGACCTGCGCCAGGCGGTGTTGAACGTCGTCCTGAACGCCCTGGAAGCCACCCCTCGGGGGGGCGAGATCCACGTGGCAGTGGAGTCCGGCCCGCACGGCCCCGTCCGCGTCCGCGTGGAGGACTGCGGCGAAGGCATCGCCGAGGCGGACACGGCCCGGGTGTTCGAGCCGCGCTTCAGCCGGCGCCCCGGCCAGCGCGGCCTCGGCCTCCCGGTCGCGCGGGGCATCCTGCGCGAGCACGGCGGGAACATCGGGCTGAATCCCCGCACCGGAGGTGGTACCGTGGCGGACATCGAACTGCCGCGCGCGCCCGCCGGGACGCGGTCGGACTCTGCGAAGGGAGCGGACCCCGCGGGGATCCGTTCGCCGGAGGTCGGTGCTTGACCCCCACCGCATTGCTGGTCGACGACGACGCGGCCAGCCTTCGCGCGCTCGCCGAGTGGGTGCGGCGCGAGGGACTGTCCGTCCGCACCGCGGGAACGCTGGAGGAGGCGCGCGCCTGCCTCGAGACGCCTCCGGACGTGGTGCTCATCGACCTGTACCTTCCGGACGGCATGGGGCTGGAGCTGCTGGACGATCTGCGCCAGATCCCGGACTCCGACGTGGTGGTCATCACCGGGCAGGGCTCCATCACCTCCGCGGTGGAGGCCATGCGCGGCGGGGCCGTGGACTACCTGACGAAACCCATCGATCTCGCTCGCCTGCGGCGCATCCTGCAGAACGTCTCGCGCAACGCGGACCTCCGCTCCGAGATCGACGCGCTGCGTGGCGAGCTGCGCGACCTGGGACGCTTCGGCGGGATGCAGGGCGCGTCGGCGGCCATGCAGGTCATCTACGACCAGATCGAGCGCGTGGCGCCCACGGATACCACGGTGCTCATCACGGGCGAGACCGGCACCGGCAAGGAGGTCGCGGCCCGCAGCATCCACCGGCTGAGCCGGCGCGCGCGGATGGCGTTCCTCCCCATCAACTGCGGCGCCATGCCGCCCACGCTGATCGAGTCCGAGATCTTCGGCCACGAGAAGGGCAGCTTCACGGGCGCGGAGGGCCGGCATCCCGGCATCTTCGAGCGCGCGGACGGCGGTACCCTGTTCCTGGACGAGATCACGGAGATGCCGCTGGAGCTGCAGGTGAAGCTGCTCCGCGTGCTGGAGACGGGCGAGGTCACGCGGATCGGCGGCACGCAGTCGAAGAGCGTGAACGTGCGCCTGGTGTCGGCCACGAACCGCGACCCGCGGCGCGCGGTGGCCGAGGGGAAGCTGCGCGAGGACCTCCTGTACCGGCTGAACGTCTTCCCCATCGAGATGCCGCCGCTGCGCGCGCGCGGCGACGACGTGGGCCTCCTCGCCGCGGGCTTCCTCGACGCGCTGAACCGGAAGGGCGGCACGGCCAAGCGGTTCTCGCCGGACGCGGAAACGAAGCTGAAGGGCCACTCCTGGCCAGGGAATGTCCGGGAGCTGAAGAACGCCGTGGAGCGCGCGTACATCATGTCGGCGGACCGGATCGAGGCGGACGACGTGCCCCTCGAGCGACGCCCGGCCACCGCCCCCATCCCGGACGAGAGGCACCTCACGTTCGAGGTGGGCACGTCGCTCGAGGAGTCGGAGAAGGCGCTCATCCTGGCCACCCTGGCCCATCACGGCGGGAACAAGCGCGAGGCGGCCGAGGTCCTCGGCGTCAGCCTCAAGACTCTGTACAACCGGCTCAAGGAGTACGAGTCCGGCGAGGCGCGCAAGGAGCCCTGATCCCGGGCCGCGCCGCCCCTCGATTGATCGGATGCCCGTCCTGCCCCACAATGCGCCACCGGCCCCGCGGCCCGAAGCCGTGCCGCCCCTCCGAAGGGATCGCCTTGTCCAACCCGCCGTCCGCCCGCGTCCTCCCGCTCCCGGCACGGGTCATGGAGACGGTCCGATTCCGTCTGGAGGAGGATCTGCTCGGCGCGCGTTCGCTCGCGGCGCGCGCCGCCCTGCGCCACCGGGCCCGCGCGCGCCTTCTGGAGCCCCTGGGCGAGCGGTTGCCGGGCCTGCGGGGTCGAAGCGCCGACCGGCTCGAGGCCTGGGGCGAGGAGATCGCGGACTGGCTCATGGCCCGGCTCCGCCCCGACGGGGTCGCACGCCTGCGGCGCGCGCTGGCCGAGGGGAAGCCCGTCGTACTCGAGAGCCGCGCGCTGGACCACCTGGCGCGTCCCGTGGCGCGGCATCTGGGCGTGTCGCGGATCGTGGCCCGGCGTCTGGAGTTCCGCGACGGCCGGGCGACCGGACGCGTGCTCCCCGCGCCGGAGCCGCTGGACCTCGTTCGCGCGGCCGCCGCGCCCGCGCTGCTCGTGGATGGCCCCTGCCGCGCCGCGCACCTCCCCGGCGCGCTGTCCGTGCGGCGCGCGTTCGCCGGGCGGCGCCTGTTCGTCGCGGGCGCTTCCGGGTTCCTGGGAAAGGTGTGGCTGGCGAAACTCCTGCACGACCTCCCCGACACGGCGGTCACGGTCCTGCTGCGCCGCCGGGGCTCCGCGAGCGCGGCGGAGCGGTTCCGGGCCCTGCTCGCCACCTCGCCCGTGTTCGACCCGCTGCGCGCCCTGCCCTCCGACGACCTCGCCCGCGTGGCCGCGCGGGTCCGCGTGGTCGAAGGCGACGTGACGGATCGCGACCTGGGCCTGGATCCGCGCACGCGCGCGGAGATCGCCGCCGGCACCGACCTCGTGATCAGCTTCGCCGGGCACACGGACTTCAACCCGGACCTCCGGGACGCGCTGGCGGTGAACGTGGAGGCCACGCTGCACCTCCTGGAGTTCGCCCGCGAGTGCGCGGACGCCGGCTTCCTGCACGTGTCCACGTGCTTTGTCGCAGGAACCCGCGAGGGGCGCGTTCCCGAGCGGCCCGCGCCGTTCGAGACGCCGCTGGGTCTGCCGTTCGACCCGGAGGCGGAGCGGCGCCACCTGCTCGAGACGGTCGAGTCGTTCGCGCGGCGCGCCCGCGCCACCGCCACGCCGCGGCCGTTCCGTCGCGCCCTGATCCACGCCGGCATCCGCCGCGCGCGCGAGCAGGGCTGGCCGAACATCTACACGTTCACCAAGGCGCTGGGCGAGGCGCTGCTCGCCACGCGCGGCGCGGGGCTGCCCGTCACCATCGTGCGCCCCTCGATCGTGGAGACCTCGACGGACTTCCCTCGGCGCGGCTGGGCGGAGGGCGCGAACACGTCGGCGCCCCTGTCGCACCTCCTGGCGTCGCCCTTCCGGCACCTGCCGGTGAACGAGCGCAAGCGCCTGGACGTGATCCCGGTGGACGCGGTGGCGCGCGGCATCACGCTGGCGGCGGCCGCCCTGCTGGAGCGGCGGCACGAGGCGGTCTACCAGCTCGCCACCTCCGCCGTGAACCCGCTGGACCTGCGGCGCGCGGTGGAGCTCACGTCGCTCGCCCACCGCCGCCACTACCGAAAGCTGCGCGCGCTCCGGCACCGGCTGCTCGCCCGCCTGGAGACCGTGCCCGTGTCGCGGGAGCGGTACCGGCGGCTTTCCGTGCCGTTCCAGCTCCGCGTGGTGCGCGCGGTCAACCGCGCCTGCGCGGCGCTCGCGGGGGGGCGCCGCCCGCTCGGCCGCGTGGAGCGGACGCTGCGCCGTGTGCACGATCTCATCGACCTCTTCGAGCCCTTCCTCCTCGACAACGAGCCGGTGTTCGAGGCCGACCACGTGGAGCTGCTGTCCGCGGCGCTCCCGCCCGAGGAGCGCGAGACCTTCGCCTACGACGTGACGGGCATCGACTGGTACGACTACTGGGTGCACGTGCACATCCCCGCATTGCGGCAGTGGAGCTTCCCGCTGCTCGAGGGCCGGGCCGCCGCGGCGGCGCCGTTCGCCGGCCCCGCGGCTCCCCGGGCGGAGCCGTCCGCGGCGTCCGCCGCCGCCGGGGGGGGGAGCTGATGGCCGTCCTCGTCACCGGGGCCACCGGATACCTGGGTTCGTACGTGGCGGCGGGCCTCCTCGCGCGCGACGAGTCGCTGCACGTTCTGGTGCGCGCGGCCACCCGGGCGGAGGCCGAGGACCGGCTGTGGCGAGCCTGGCAGCTGCACATGGACGAAGCCGCGTTCGCGAAGCACCTGGCCCGCGTCCGCATCTTCCCCGGGGACGTCACGCGCTCGGATCTCGGGATGCCCGCGGACGAGCGCCGCGCGCTCGTGGAGACCACGCGCTCGGTGATGCACGTGGCGGCATCCCTCAACCGGCGTTCCGAACGCGCGTGCACGAACGCGAACATCCGCGGCACGCTCGCCGTGGTGCAGCTCGCGCGCGCCGCGCACGAGCACCACGGTCTGCGCCGCTTCAGCCACGTGAGCACGGTGGCCGTGGCGGGGACGCGGTCGCGCGAGACCGTGCGGGAGGACGACGCGCCGGACTGGAACCGCAGCGACTACGACCCGTACGCGCGCACGAAGAAGGTCTCGGAGCTGCTCGTCCGCGAACTCCTGCCCGGCGTGCCGATCACCATCTTCCGCCCCGCCACGGTCATGGGGGACAGCCGCTTCCCCGCCACCACGCAGTTCGACATGGTGGGCTCGTTCTCGTTCCTGGCCGGGCTGCCCTTCCTGCCCCTGCGCCCGCTGGACCGCATCGACGTGGTGCCGGCGGACTGGGTGGGCGAGAGCATCGTGGACGTGCACCAGAACCCGTCGCCGCGCCACGACGTCTACCACCTCTCCGCGGGGCGCGGCTCCCCCACGTACCGCGCCATCACGGACCTCCTGGCGCAGCGCCTCGCGCAGCGGCCGCCCGCGTACGTGCCCGGGCTGGCGGCGCCGCTGGGCGCCGCGCTGGGCGTGGCGGCACGCTGGGCGCCGGAGCGCATGCGGCACGCGGCGAGGCTCCTGCAGGTGTTCTGGCCGTACCTCCTCTGGGACACGGTCTTCGACAACGCACGCATCGTGGCCGAGACGGGGCGCGCGCCGGCGCCGTTCCTGTCGTACTGCACGGAGCTCCTGCTGTACGCGCGCGCGCAGGGATTCCGGTACCCGTACCGCGAGCGGCGCGGCGGTCGCGCCGTTCCGCCGCGCGGCGCGCCGGCCGGCACCGGGACGACGCCGGACGCCGCGGAGGTCCGCCCGTGAGCGACGCGCTGCTGGCCGGCTGGACCTCCGTGCTCATCGAGCAGGCGCGCCGCGCGCACGTGCGGGAGGGCGCCCCGGAGTGGCGCCCCGGCGGCAAGCTCCGGCTGCTCTTCGCCGGCTACAACGGCGCGCGCAACACGGGCTCGGACGTGCGCGTGCAGGAGATGCTCCGGCAGGTGCGTCGCGTGCTGGGCCCGGAGCGCGTGGAGGCCGCGGTGATGACGCAGGACTTCGACCGCACGCGCGGCTACTTCGGCGACGCGCGCCAGGTCCGCCTGCCGGACGTGTTCCCGCCGTTCCTGGCGCGGGAGGTGCCGCGGCATCACGGCGTGATCGCCTGCGAGGGCTCCATGTTCAAGAGCCGCTTCGCCGACGCCCTCACCGTGATGATGATCGGCGCGCTGGGCATCGCTTCGGCCCGGAACCGGATCGCGATCGGCTACGGCGCGGAGGCCGGGCAGATGTCCGGAACGCTGCAGCGCATGGTGCGGCGCTACTGCGACACCGCGCTCGTCGTCACGCGCAACGCGGAGTCGGAGCGGATCCTGCGCGCGCTGCGGGTGCGCGTCGAGCCGGGAACGGACACCGCGTGGACCTTCGAGCCCTCGCCGCCGCCGGTGGGGGAACGGCTGCTGAAGGGCGCCGGCTGGGACGGGCGCGCGAAGGTCCTGGCGATCTGCCCGATCAACCCGTTCTGGTGGCCGGTGAAGGCGTCGCTCCCGCGCGCCGCCGCGCGCTTCGCGTTCGGCGCGGGGCGCGAGGACCATTACCGCTCCATCTACTTCCACCGGGGCGGCCCCGACGTGCGCCGCGCCTACGCCCGGTACCTCGACGCGATCGCGCGGGCGGTGGAGGACTTCCGGCGCAGCCGCGGCGCGTTCCCCGTGCTCGTGGCCATGGAGCGCCTCGACGCGGACGCGTGCCGGCAGCTCGCGGCCCGGCTCGGCGGCGCGCCCACGTTCCTGTCCGACGACCACGACATGGGCGACCTCGTGAGCGTGCTGCGCGCCTGCGCCATGCTCGTCTCCTCGCGCTACCACGCGGTGGTCACCAGCATGCCCGCGCTGGTCCCGTCCGCCGGCATCACGATGGACGAGCGCCTGCGCAACCTGCTCGCGGATCGCGGCCACGAGGATCTGTGCCTGGAGGCGGACGACGTGGCGCTGGAGGCGCACCTGCGCGACACGCTGGACGTCCTGGATCGCGACGCGGACGCCATCCGCCCCGGCATCGGGCGCGCGGTCGCGCGCAACCTGCGCCGGATGGCGCGCATGGGGTTCTTCCTGGAGCGCGAGGTGTGCGCGCGGTATCCGGAATTCCCGGCGCGGCGGGGCGTCGTGGACTGGCGGGAGTACCTGCCGGAGCTCTCCCCGTCGCTCGAGGCGCTGCTGGACGCGTGGGACGAGGGCGAGGATGCCCCCGCGCCGGTCGCGGCGCCCGCGGGACGCGCGCCGTGAGCTTCGTCGCGCGGATCGCGGAGCGGCTGGACCGCGGCGCGGACCATGTCTTCCTGCGGGAGGCCCGCGCCGGCGACTTCCCGGAGGCCACCGGCGCGGAGCTGGCGCGGCGCGTCCGGCGGGCGCGGGCCGCGCTGCGGGCGGCGGGGATCCGGCGCGGCGATCGCGTGGCCGTGCTCGGGGCGAACAGCATTGCGTGGGTCGCGACGGATCTCGCGCTGCTGGCCGAGGGCGTGGTGGGCGTCCCCCTGTACGCGCGGGCGCGACCGGTCGAGATGGCGCGCATACTCGCGGACTGCTCGCCGTCGCTCCTCCTCGTGGACGACGCCGCGGCGCCCGCCGTGGACGCCCTGCGCGCGGAGGGGGCGCCCGTGCCGACAGTCGTGCGGCTGGCGGATCTCGATGCCGGCGCGGCGGAGGTAAACGAGCCGCCCGCGGACATCGCGGGAGAGCCGCTCCGGATCTTCTACACGTCCGGCACGTCCGGGGAGCCGAAGGGCGTGGTCCTGACCGCCGCGAACCTGGAGCCGGTGCTCGCGGCCGCGGTGGAGCGCCTGGACGCCGTGATGCGCGGCCTCGGACGGGACACGGAGCGCGTCTTCCACTACCTCCCGTTCTGCTTCACGGGGTCGTGGGTGGCGCTCCTCGTGTGCCTGGAGCGGCGCGCCACGCTGACCCTGAACACCGACGTGACCCGCCTCGTGGAGGACCTCGCGCAGGTCCGCCCGCACTGGTTCCAGAACGTGCCCGTGGTGCTGGACCGCGTGCGGCACGGGGTGGAGTCCGCGCTGCAACGCCGCAGCGGCGTCATGCGCAGCGTGTTCGCGGGCGCGTGGCGCGCGGCGCGCGCGCGCCACGCGGGACGGAGCGTGCCGTTCGGCGACCGGATCGCCCACCGGATCGCGAGCGCCCTGCTCTTCCCGGCCGTGCGGATGCGCGTCGGGCCGGAGCTGCGCGCGCTCGTGTGCGGCTCGGCGCCCCTGTCGGTGGACACGCAGCTCTTCTTCGGCATGCTGTCCATCCCGGTGCTGCAGGTGTACGGCCTCACCGAGACCAGCGCCATCTGCACCATGGATACGCCGCGCGACGTCGTGCCCGGCACCGTGGGTCGCGCGATCGACGGCGTGGAGATGCGCCTCTCCGGCGCGGGCGAGATCCTGGTGCGCGGGCCCAGCGTGTTCGGCGGGTACTGGCGCAACGAGGCCGCCACGCGCGCCGCGTTCGACGGGGAATGGCTCCGCACGGGGGACCGCGGCGAGGTGGACGCGGACGGCCGCTGGCGGATCCTCGGGCGGCTCAAGGACCTGCTGGTCCCGGCGTCCGGCCACAAGATCGCGCCCGAGCCGCTGGAGGAGCGCGTGGCCCGGCTGCTGCCCGGCGCGAAGCAGGTGGTGCTGGTGGGGGACGGGCGCCCGCACCTCGCGTGCATCGTGACCGGCGACGTGGACGCGGACGAGGTGGAGGCCGCGCTGGACGAGTTGAACCGGGACCAGCCGCACTACGCGAAGATCCGCGGCTCGCTCGTGCGCGCGGAGCCGTTCACGGTGGAGAGCGGGCTCGTCACCGCGAACGGGAAGCTGCGGCGCGCGGCCATCGCGGAGCGGCTGGCCGCGGACCTGGACGCTCTGTTCGCGCGCGAGGCGGCGCGGTCGTGACGCGCTTCGACGGCGAGGCGCTGTCGTTCCACGTCGCGGACCGCGTGGTCGAGGTGGCGCTGCACCGCCCGCCGGCGAACGAGATCGGCACCGCGATGCTGGCCGACCTGGAGCGGCTGGCGGCGGCCCTCCCCGCGCTGGAGGCCGAGGCGTCGGCGCTGGTGCTGTACGGCGCGCTGCCGTCCGGGTTCAGCGCCGGCGCGGACCTGCGCGAGCTGCACGGCGCCATCCGCGGCCTCTCCCCGGAGGCGCGCACCGCCGCGGTGCGCGTGTTCCTCCGGCGCATCCACGCCGCCTTCGACGCGCTGGACGGCACGTCCCTCACCACGATCGCGGCGGTGCACGGGCTGGCGTTCGGGGGCGGCTGGGAGCTGGCGTTGACCTGCGACCTGGTCATCGCGGACCGCATGGCGCGCTTCGCGTTCCCGGAGCTGCGGCTCGGGCTCGTGCCGGGGTTCGGCGGCGTCGCGCGCCTGGAGCGCGAGGCGGGCGGCGCGACCGTGCGCGACCTGCTGCTCACGGGCCGGAGCCTCGGGGCGGCGCGAGCCCACGCGCTCGGGCTCGTCAGCCAGCTCGCCGCCGAGGGACGGGCGCTGGATGCCGCGCGCGGGACGGCCGCGCAGGTGGCGAAGCTGGACCGGCGCGCGGCCGCAGGGGCGAAACGGCTGACGAAGCGCGTCCCGCGCGAGGCGCTGGACCGCGACATCGCGGTGTTCTGCGAGCTGTTCGGGCGGCCGGAGGTCGTGGCGGCGCTCGATCGGTTCGTGCAGAGTCGCGACGCGATGCCGTATCTTCCCTGACCCCGGCGCCCGCGCGCCGGGAGGGCCGCCGTCCGCGGAAGGAGGATCCGTGAGCGAACGCACCCTGGCCGAGGTCCTGGACCTCGCCGCGGCGCACTTCCGCCGGCCGCGGGAGTCGCTGCGCCCGGATGACGACCTCTTCGCCACGCTCGGCCTGGACAGCCTGAAGGCGCTGGATCTCCTGTCCCGCCTGGAAGCCCACTTCGGCGTGGAGCTCCCGGACTGGGAGATGCAGGGCGTCTCCGACTTCCGCACGCTGGCCGAGAAGATCCACGCGCGTCGCGGATGAGCGGACCGCTCGCGGCGCTCGGGAACCCGGAGTCGCTCGGCGAGGCGCTCGCCCGCGCCTTCGCACGCTTCCCGGCCCGCGTGTGCGCGATCGAGGCGGACCGGGACCGCGAGACGATGCGGCTCACGTTCGCCGAGGCGCGCGCCCGCTCCGTGCGCTTCGCCGGCTGGCTGGCGGGGGCCGGCGTCGGAGCCGGCGATCGCGTGGCCATCCTGCTGACGAACCAGGCCCGCTGGCACCTGGCCGCGTGCGGCGCGCTGCACCGCGGCGCGGTCCTCGTGCCGCTGGACTTCAAGCTCACGGCGCGCGAGCACGTGGCGCTGCTGGCGCACGCGAGGCCGAAGGTCCTGGTGGTGGAGGACTGGGCGTGGCGCGCGATCGCGGCGCTGCCGGATGCGGCGCCGGCCGGCGTGCAGCGCGTCGTCGTGGTCAACGCGCCGGGCGGCGTGCCGCTTCCGCCGGGACCGCAGGGGGCCGCGACGACCTGGGAGGAGGCGGAGTCCGCGGCGGCGGCGGACGGGGCGCCGGAGCCGCGGCGCGGGGACGACCCCGCCTGCATCGTGTACTCGTCCGGCACCGCGGGACGCGCGAAGGGCTGCGTGCTGACGCACGGGAACTACCTCGCGCAGCTCGCCTCGCTCACGACGCTGCATCCGTTCGGCGAGGGCGTGCGCTACCTGAGCATCCTGCCCACGAACCACGCGATCGACTTCATGGTTGGGTTCCTCGGCCCGTACCTGTGCGGCGCCACGGTCGTGCACCTGCGCACGATCCGCCCCGAGTGGGTGCGCGACGCCTTCACGCGGTACCGCATCACGCACGCGGCCCTCGTGCCGATGGTGCTGCGGAACCTGCAGACCGGGCTCCAAGCGCGGCTGGACGCGCAGCCGGCGTGGCGGCGCGGCGTGTTCCGCGCGCTCGTGGCGGCGAACGGCGCGCTCTCCCGCGGCCGCCCGCGCCCGGCGATCGCGCGGCGCCTGCTGCGCCCGGTGCACGCGGCGTTCGGCGGCGCGCTGGAGGCGCTGTTCGTGGGCGGCGCACGCTCGGACCCGGACACGCTGCGGTTCTTCCACGCGCTGGGGATCCCGGTGGCGAACGGCTACGGGCTGACCGAGGCGGGAACCGCGGTCACGCTGGACCGGCTGGATCCGCCGCGCCCGCACACGGTCGGCACGCCGCTGCCGGGCGTGGAGATCCGCATCCACGCGCCGGACGCCGACGGCGTGGGCGAGGTGCACGTCCGCGGCGCGAACGTGATGCGCGGCTACCTGGACGACGAGGAGCTCACGACGGCCACGATCGTGGACGGCTGGCTGCACACGGGCGATCTCGGGCGCGTGGAGGACGGCGGCGCGCTCGTGCTGCTGGGCCGGCGGAAGAACATGATCGTGACGGAAGGCGGGAAGAACGTGTACCCCGAGGACGTGGAGGCCGCGTTCGAGGGGGCGGGCGCGAGCGAGGTGTGCGTGTTCGCCGCGCACTGGCTCTGGCCGCACCGGCGCACGGACGAGCGGCTCGTGCTGGTGGCGCGCCTGCCGGAGCGCGAGGGCATGGACGCGTTCCTCGCGGAGATCTCCTCCCGCAACCGGCGCCTCGCGGACTGGCGGCGCGTGGCGGCGGTGCTGTCGTGGGACGCGGAGTTCCCGCGTACGGCGTCGCTGAAGGTGAAGCGCGACCTCCTGGCCGGCGCCATCCGCGACCGCGTGCCCGCGCCGGACGACGCGCTCCTGCGACTGCCGTGACGCGCGCCCTGCTCGCCGCGCGATCGGGCGCGCTGTGGACCGCGAGCGTGATCCACTTCGTGCCCGGGGCGCTCTGGTTCGCCGCCTGCAGCCGGGTCGCGCCGGGCCGGTTCCCCGAGCGCGCGCTCAAGACCTTCTGCCGCAACGTGGTCCGCCTCACCGGCGCGCGCTTCCGGGTGGTCCGCTCATCCCGCTTCGACCCCGGCCGCGCCGCGGTGTTCGTGGCGAACCACGTGAACGTCTTCGACCCGTTCACGCTCGCCGCCGCCATTCCCCAGCCGGTCCGCGGCTTCGAGCTGGCCTCGCACTTCGACGTCCCGGTCTACGGCGCCCTCATGCGCCACGTCGGCAACATCCCGGTTCCTGACCGACCGACCCGCGCCACGATCGAGGCCATGCGCCATGGCACCGCCGAAGCGCTCTCCCGCGGCCGGAGCCTCGTCCTCTTCCCCGAGGGCACGCGCACGCGCACGGGCGCCGTGGGCCCGTTCCGTCCCGGACTCCTGCGCATGGTCTCCGAACTGGGCGCGACGATCGTCCCGGTGACCCAGTCGGGCGCGTTCACCCTGCAGCACCCGGGTCAGCGCACCCTGCACCCCGCGACGATCACGGTCACCCTGCACGACCCCATCGACACGGCCGCGATGACGTCGGCCGAACGGGAGTCGCTCCCCGAGCGCCTCCGCGGGATCGTGGCCGCCGGCCTCCCCTGACCGGATCGCCCGGCGACGCGCGGGACGCCCGCTACCGGCCGTCCCGCGATCGCGACGCTCCCGCCGGCTCCACGGACTCCGATCGCACCGGCCGGGCGACGCGATCGCGGATCTCGTCGGGCGTCAGCTTCACCACGCGCGAATCGCGCAGCGCGTGGCGCGTCACGAGCGGGATCTCCGTGTGGACCAGCGCGGCGCCCCAGACCACGGAGAGGGCCAGCCGGAGCACGTCGAAGTCCACGGGCTTCACGAGGTACGACGCGAAGCCGATCGACTCCATGCGCTGCGCGTCGCCGGGCTCGCCCACGGACGCGAGGTACACCAGCACGGTGTCGCGCAGGCGCGGGTCGCCTTTCACCAGGTCGCCGAGCGTGGCCGCGTCCATCTCGCGGAGCGGCGCCGAGAGGACGGCGATCCGGTACGGGTCCCACTCCTCCACCGCGGAGCGCAGGAGCCGCAGCGCCTGGCCGCCCGAGCCGGTGGCCGTGCAGCGGAGGCCCACCGAGCCGAGCTGTTCCACGAGGCGCTCGCGACCCGCGTCGCTGGACTCCACCACGAGCGCGCGCACGCCGCGCAGGTCCGCGCCGCGCAGGTCGCGCGATCGCGGGCGGGCCAGCGGAACCCGGATCTCGAACCACGACGCGCTCCGCCCGTCGGCTCCGGTCTCGCCGCCCACCATGCCGCCCATGCGCTCCACCAGGCGGCACGCGAGCGCGAGGCCCGTGCGCGCGTCGGTCGGGGCGACGGGCGTCGCGCCGGGGCGCGGGACGGCCGTGTCCGCGACGGACGGGCCGCCGTGCTCCACGGTCAGCTTCAGCGTGACGTCGGCGCGCGCCCGCCAGCTGGTCTCGAGCCGCGCGTCCACCGTCCCCGCGTTCGTCATGCGGATCGCGTGCGCGAGGAAGCGCTCGGTCACCTGGCGCACGCGGCCGGGATCGGCCACGATGCGCGCGGCGCCGTCCGTGTCCACCCCGAGCGCGAGCGTCACGCCCTTCGCGGTCGCCGCCGGACGCGCCGCCTCCACGACCTCGTCCAGCGCCACGCGAAGGTCGAACTCGATGGGCTGCAGCGTGAGCACGCCGGTCTCGATGCGCGCCCAGTCCAGCAGGTCGTTGAGGACGCCGACCACCGTGCGCGCGGAGCCGCGCACCAGCTCGGCCTCCGCCGCCAGCTCCCGCGGCAGTTCGGACGCGGCCAGCCGCTCCGCCGCCGCCACCAGCGCCTCGACCGGCGCGAGCACGTCGCGGCCCACGCTCGCGAACAGCGCGGTCTTCGCCGCCTCCACGCCCGTCGCCGCCGCCAGCCCCACGCGGGCTTCCTGCATCGCCCGCTCCGCGCGGTAGCGGTCCGTCATGTCGCGGAAGAGGAGGACGGCGCCGCGGAGCGGTCCCGCCGGACCGAGCGGCGCGAAGGAGTACGCGGCGGGCAGGGACCGCCCGTCCGCGGTGCGG
Organism: uncultured Gemmatimonadota bacterium; assembly: GCA_964571855.1. GTDB lineage: Bacteria > ARS69 > ARS69 > ARS69 > ARS69 > CAYYFX01. The sequence goes on along the minus strand of CAZNDO010000022.1, from coordinate 31,989 downwards.
TGGATCCAGGCGGCCTCGCGCTTCCAGGCGCGCCCCGTGGCCAGGTGGTCGAAGACGACCGCCAGGTCCAGGGGGTGCGTCCGCCCCGGGCCGCCGTGGATCTGCGCCAGTTCGAGGAGATTCCGGCCCTGCCACGCCCCCGCGGAGATGCCCAGGATGGCCTCTCCCGCCGGGTTCAGGAAACGGACGCTTCCGTCCGGGGCCACGTGGGCCACACCCTCCGGCACCGCCCGAAGCACTTCCAGGGACCCGGAAACCCCGGATCCCGTCCCGTCCCGCTCCATGTCGAACCTCCTCCGACTTCCCTCCGACCCTGATCCGCATATCGGCCCGTCCCGGGAGGCCCTTGACGACGCAACCCGCGCCCGGCCACCCCCGTATGTCCCCCATCAGCCCCGTGAGGGGGCCAGGACAGGGGGACTTCCATGAAGCGGACCTTGGCAGCTCTTGCGGTGGCGCTCCTTCCGGCGGCGGCCCAGGCGGACGACCGTTGGCTCCACGTGGCCGTGGACGGCGACGACGAGACCGTGCGCATCAACCTCCCGATCGCCGTGGTCGCGGCGGCCATGCCCTTCCTCGAGACGCACGTGGACGAGGGCCGGCTGGAGCTGGACGACCACGACCTCGAGATCCAGGACGTCCGCCGCCTCGTGGTGGCATTGAACGAGGCGCAGGACGGCGAGTACGTGACGATCGAGGACGGGGCCGACACGGTCCGCATCCGCAAGGAGGGGAAGTTCCTCCACGTCGACGCGAAGGAAGGCCCCGCGGACGGTCCCGACGAGCAGGTGGAGGTGCGCATGCCGATCGAGGTGGTGGCGGCGCTCGTGTCGGGACGGGAAGACGAGCTGAACCTGAGCGCGGCGCTCGATGCGCTGGCCAAGCACGGCACGGGCGATCTGGTCGTCGTGCGCGACGGTGACGAGACCGTGCGCATCTGGATCGATCAGCAGTCGGCGGACTAGGGGAGGCGACCATGCGCACGAAGGGACGAAGCCTGTTCGTGATCCTGTTCGGCCTGCCGATCCTGCTGGCCGCGCCGCTCTTCCTTCTCGGCTCCTGGATCGTCCGCGACGGCATGATGGAGGTGCACGTCCAGCAGCGCGACGGGTGCTCCGTGGACGTGAGCCTGCCCGCCGCCATCGTCCCCGCGGCGGCCGGCATGGTCCGCGTGTGCGGCGCCGGCGAGGTGGACTGCCGCATCGACGCGGAGACGCGCGAGGCGCTTCGCATGGCCGCGGACGTGATCTCGGCGATGCGCCACGGTCCGGACGGCGTGCTGGTGGACATCCGGACCCGGGACGAGGTGGTGCTCGTGGAGAAGCTCGGGGGCTCCCTCCAGGTCCACGTGGACACGCCCGACGAGGTGGTGCGGCTCAAGGTGCCGCTCGGGGCGGCCCGCGCGGCGCTGGACCTGATCTAGCCGGTCCGGCGCGCGAGGCGGCGGGACGCCGGACCCGCGCGTCGTCAAGTCGGCGAAGTGCGGTGTCGATATGTCCGTGCAGCCACCGAATCGGAGGACGGCATGGACGCCCCTCGACCCGGCACCGTGACTCCGGGGCCATTGCCCGCGGGTCACCCGGCCGGCCCGTCGCTGGACTCCATCTCCGCGCAGATCACGGAGATCTCCACGCTTCCGGACGTGGCCCTGCGCGTCATGCAGGTGGCGTCCGATCCGGCGTCCGACGCCGCCGACCTGCGCGCGGTGCTGGAGTCCGACCCCTCCCTGTGCGTCCGCGTCCTGCGCTGCGTGAACTCCGCGTCGTTCGGGCTGCGCACGAAGATCGCCGACCTGTCGCAGGCGGTCTCCTACCTGGGATTCAACCAGATCCGGGACCTCGCCATCACGGCCACCGTCAGCGACCTCTTCCGCGGGAAGGGTCGGATCGGCGCGTACGACCGCCACGGGCTGTGGCGGCACATGGTGGCCACCGGCGTGGCGAGCCGGATGATCGCCGTGCGCCAACGCCTGGACGGCCACACGAACGCCTTCCTCGCCGGCCTGCTGCACGACATCGGGGTCATCCTGTTCGACCAGTACCGGCACGCCGAGTTCCAGCGCGTGGTGGCGGGGCTGCACGCGGGCAAGACGTTGATCGAGTTCGAGCGCAAGTTCGTGCCCTGGGACCACTGCGAGCTCGGCTTCACGATGGGCGAGCGCTGGCGGCTGCCCGAGGTGGCGCTGGCGGCCATCCGGTGGCACCACGCGCCGCGCTCCTGCCCCCCGCCGCACACGCGCATGGTGCACTGCGTGGCGGCCGCGAACGCGCTGTGCTCCGCGCACGGCCTGTCCTCCGTCGGGACGAACCTCGTCGCCGTGGAACAGGACACGCTCGCCGCGCTCGGGCTGGAGGTGCGGGACATCGGCGTGCTCGCCGAGGACCTCGACGCCGAGATCGCGCGCAACCAGCATCTCTTCGACATCGTCGGCTGACGACGGGCGGCGCGGGCGCCATCGAGCGCCGGCCGGGGCCCGGTCGTGCGCCGGGCGCGTGCGGGCCGGAAGGGGGCGCCGCGGGAAACCGTCCTTCCGCGAACGGTCCGCCGCGCGGCGCTTCGGACGCGGGCTCCTCTTCAGGCGGAGGGGGAAGCCGCGATCGTCCGTCCTTCCGGCGATCCTGTCGCGTCGCCGCAGGCCTCGGGGGGCGTGCTGCCGGGAATCGTGTCCGGCGGCAGCGGGGGCACGTCCGAGAGGAGCCCCTCCGGGGCGAACGCCGGCACCGCCTCCTGGATGCGCGGCATGCGGTTCCACGCGTCCAGCGCCGCGATCTTGTAGGCCTCGGCGAGCGTGGGGTAGTTGAAGACGTTCTCCACGAAGTAGTCCAACGTGCCGCCGAGCGCCATGGCCGCCTGCCCGATGTGGATCAGCTCCGTGGCGCCCTCCCCCAGGATGTGAACCCCCAGGACGCGCCGGGTTTCCAGCGAGAACAGGATTTTCAGCACGCCCGAGTCCAGCCCGAGGATCTGCCCGCGCGCGGTCTCGCGCAGCCGGGCCACGCCGGTCTCGTACGGGATCCCCTTCGCGCCGAGTTCCTGCTCCGTGGCGCCCACCATGCTGATCTCCGGCACGGCGTACACCCCGAACGGGAAGAGCTCCGGGAACGTGGTGGTGTCGTGGCCGAAGGCGTGGCAGGCGGCGAGGCGGCCCTGCTCCATGGACGTGGACGCCAGGCTCGGGAAGCCGATCACGTCGCCGGCCGCGTAGATGTGCGCCGCCTTCGTGCGGAAGTGCGCATCCACCACGAGGCGGCCCTTGTCGTCCGGGGCCAGGCCGGCGGCGGCGAGGTTCAGCTCGTCCGTGCACCCGGCGCGACCCGCCGCGAAGAGCACCACGTCGGAGCGCAGCAGCTTCCCGCTCTTGAGCCGGGTGAGCACCTTGTCGCCCGCGCGCTCGATGGACGCCACGTGCTCGCCGAGACGCAGCACCACGCCGCGATCCCGCAGGTGGAACTCCAGGTCGCTCACGATCTCTCGATCCAGGAAGCCCAGCACCTTGTCCCGGCCGTCCACCAGCGAGACCTTCACGTCCAGCGCCGAGAAGATCGTGGCGTACTCCACGCCGATCACGCCCGCCCCGATCACGGTCATCGTGCGCGGAAGCTTGCGGATCCGGAGCAGGCCGTCCGAGTCGATCACGTGGGACTCGTCGAAGGGAACGTCGCTCGGGCGGAGCGGGCGCGTGCCGGTGGCCACGAGGATGCGGTCGGCCAGGATGTCCTCCAGCTCGCCGCCCGGCTTCTCCACGCGCACGCGGTGCGGGTCCACGAACCACGCACGCCCGTCCACGGTCTCCACGCCGTTGCGGAAGAGCTGGTCGCGGATGACCTCGATCTCGTGCGCGATCGTGAGGTCGAGGCGCTCCATGAGATCGCCGACGCCCACGTCGTGCTTCAGCCGGTAGCCGCGGCCGTAGAAGCTGCGCTGCCGCCAGCCGGAGAGGTACAGCACGGCCTCGCGCAGCGTCTTGCTGGGGATCGTTCCCGTATGCACGGTCACGCCGCCCACGCGGCTGCGCCGCTCCACCAGGCACACGCGCTTCCCCAGCTTCGCCGCCTGGATGGCGCCCTTCTGGCCCGCGGGCCCGCTCCCGATCACCAGGAAATCGACCTGCCGCACGGCGCCTCCTCCGGGCCATGGGACGCGATCCGGTTCGTCCGTTCCGGGTGTTTCGGCAGGGGTGTCGAGGAAGTTGAAGGAAACCTCGCCGACCTCAAGTTCGGCCAGCCGGGAGCCGATCCTGACCAACGAAGCCCAGGAACCGGAGAGCCGCATGCCCCGTCAGGTCCTCGTCCCGCTGCTGGCCGTGCTCGCGGCCGCGCTCGCGGCGTGCTCGTCCCCGGGGCAGCTCACGGTCTCCTACCGGCAGGTGCCGAAGAGCGAGGCGCGCATTGTCGTGCTGCCGGTGGGCGTGCCGTCCGGGGCGAAGGAGCTGGCCGGGAGCGGGCCCACGCTGGCCGCGCTGTACGCCACCGAGCTCCTGCGCGCGTACCGCGTCCTGGAGTGGAAGCGGTTCGAGCGCACGCTGGCGGAGCGCGAGCTGGACGTGAACGCGCTCTTGAACGGGACGGGCGGCGAGCTGGCGAAGGACCTGGGCGTGGACGCGATGCTGGTGTCGGAGGTGTACGAGTGGAAGCCGGGGAAGCCCGGCATCCTGTTCCTCGCGAAGAAGGGCCAGGTGGGCTTCCAGGCCCGCCTGGTCGACGTGACCACCGGATCGGTACTGTGGAGCGTGAACCGCGTGCAGCAGACCGAGCCTTCGGACACGTTGCCGGTAGGGATGGCGCGCGTGTTCCGCGAGCTGTCCGGGGAGCTGCCGCACGAGATCACGCCGTACTGAGTCGGTCCCGGGATCACGCCGGACCGGGCCGGTAGCGTTCACCGCCTCCCACGCAGGCATGGGCCATGGATCCGCAGCGCCCCACCCGCGGCATCACTCCCCCGCATGGAATGGAACGCCCGCGCGGCGGCGCGCGCCCGTTCCTCGGGATCCACTTCGACTGCTGCCACGTGTACGCGCGCATCTACCGCACGCGGGAAGGCGACGCGTACGCGGGGCGGTGCCCGCGCTGCCTGCGGTCCGTGCGCGTGAAGATCGGCGCCGGCGGCATCGCGTCCCGTTTCTTCCGCGCGATCTGACGGAAGCCGGCGGCGTCCTACCCCAGCGGCACCGCGCGGGACTCCGACCACATGTCGAAGATCACGATCGGCAGCAGCCGGTCCAGGCCCAGCTCGCGGACCATGGCCGGGGCGACCGGGCGGAAGCGCAGGCGCGCCTCGACGGTGAGCGGGCCCAGCGTGCCCGGCGGGATCGGGATGTCCCACGAGACCGTGCGGGTCTCGCCGTGGCGGATGAGACCGCTCTCGTCGATCGCCACGCCACGCCACGTGAAAAAGGTGGGGGCGCCGGTCGCGTCGTACATCACGGAGCCGAACTTCGCGAGGTCGGGATCCGCGGGGAGGTCGCCGTTCGCGGCGAGGCGCCCGGAAGCGAAGATCTCGCGCGCGGACTCGTCCTTCACGATCAGCTCCACCCACATCTCGCGCGCGAACGACACGCCGGACGGGATGGAGTGGCCCGTGAACGCGTTCCGGATGGCGAGCTGCACCTCGAGGTCGGAGGCGGGCGGCAGCGTGGGCGGCACGGTCATCTCCACGAGCACGGAGCGCTGCAACAGCTCGAGGGTGGCGGCCTTCTGCGCCGCGAGGTCCACGCCGCGGAACTCGTCGTACGCGTAGTCCACGCCGACGAAGGCGTGCCGGTGCACCGTGCGGATGGGGCCGTCCGAGGACGCGCGTCCGGTGTAGGCCGGCATGTGGCAGTCCTGGCACTCCACGCCCTGGCCCGAGAGGATGGAGTCCTGCCACTCCTGGAACGTGTTCTCCAGCCCCGTGCCGTTGGCCGCCGCGAGCTGGTGGCAGGACGCGCACTGGATGGACGTGCGGAACGACGCGTCCTCCAGCGACTCGTGGAACGCGTTCGGCACGGGATCCGCGATGCCGCCGAGCTTCGGGCCGCGCGGGTCCACGTCCTTCAGGAAGTCGATGTTCCCGATGGGCGGCACGATGTCGATCGAGTGGCAGAGGTCGCAGCTCACGCCGTCCTCGTCCAGGTCCTCCAGCGGGTGCGCCTCGCTCGGGATGTTGCCGGCCGCGAGCCACGCCTCCTGCCGGACCAGCGCCGGCATGTGGCACTCGCGGCAGCTCGCCGCGGCGGCCTCCCCCGCCTCCTGCCGCGCCAGCTCGGTCATGGCGAGCATGAGCGGATCCACGCCGCCGAACGCGTGCATGGAGGACTTCCACTCGTCGAAGTGGTTCGGGTGGCAGCCGCCGCAGGCCGCCGCGGCGCGGAACGGCGGCAGCCCCACCTCGCCGTCCGGCCCGCCGGGGTTGTCGTCGTCGCCGCAGCCGGCAAGCGGCAGCGCGAGCAGGATGCCGAGGAGCCGGGTGATGTTCGCTGCGCTCATGCGGTCACCCCCGCCGGAAGAGCCCGAGCACGCGCGTGAGCTTCGCCACGCGGAAGGGCTTCCCGGTGCGGAACAGCAGGTTGAAGGCGCGCTCGGGAAGCTGCGCGCCGATCCGCGCCAGCTCCACCGGGGAGGGCGTGGTGCCGGACGACACCGCTTCATACCCCAGGGGGGCCATCACGGGTCCGAAGATCCGCTCGCCCAGCCAGATTTCCGTGGGGGTCAGCTCCGTGCGCCAGCGGTCCTTCGAGGTGTCGAAGATCCCCTTGGGAGCGGCGCCCCCGTCCGGGACGAACGACGTGTTCGCCCGCTCCACCTGGAGCATCGCGGGATCGAACGAGACGCCCGCGTGCGCGGCGAGCCGGCGCACGGCGGCCTCCGGATCCGCCACGAGGTCCTCGTACCGGAAGCGCAGCACCGCGCTCGCCCACGGAGCCTTCTCCGCCTCGAGCAGCGCGGTCATGTAGCTCCTCCACAGCATGGACACGGGCAGCGGGTTGTAGCGCTCGCGATAGGTGGCCACGTTGCGGCGGTGGTAGTTCTTGTACGAGGAGAGGAAGCCGCGCGGATCGCGCACGAGCGCCACGATGCGCGCGTCCGGCCACCAGGCGAGGATCGTGGCGAGGTACAGGATGTCCTGCGGGCTGGAGTCCCCCCAGACCGCCGCGCCCTTGCGGGCGGCCTGCGTGGTGAAGAGGACCCGCGCGAGGTTCGGATAGGTCGGGCCGGCGGCGACGAGCCGGGCGTCGTACTCCGCGGCGGTGAGCTCGGCGGCCACGTCCGCGTCCGAGCCGAAGCGGCGCACGATGTCCAGGACCCGCTCGATGGCGCGCGCCCGGGAGGCCGGGTCCGCGAGGTCCCCGAGGCGGCCGCGGTCGTCCCACACGCGCTCGAAGAAGTGCACCTCGTCGAAGAGGTGCACGTCCGGGTGCCGGTTCAGGATCTCCTTCACCAGCGTGGTGCCGGTGCGCGGGGCGCCGACGACGAACACGGGATGACGGGGCGTCAACGGTCCGCGATCCTTCGGGGGTGGCGGGGCGATCTCCGGGCGGCCGGCGGGGCGACCCGGGGGATCATAGCACGGGGGAGGCGCAGCCCATGGACCGGTGGCGGTGGACGTGCGGGGTGGTGCTGGCGGCGCTCATGGTGGCGCGCTTCGCCCTGGCCGCGGCATGGGCGCCGGCCCGGGACGAGACGGCGTACTGGTACTGGGCGTGGCACGGGCTGGACGCGTCGTACTCGCTCGTGACGGTCGGACTGGTCCGGGCGTCGACCACGCTGTTCGGCGACGGAGCGTTCGCGATGCGGCTGCCGGGGCTCCTCGCCGCGTGCGCCACGGTGGCGGGCACGGTGGCGGCCGCGCGGCGCCTGGGGACCACGCGTGCCACGGCCCTGGCGGCCGGGGTGGCGGTGGCGGCCTCCCCTTGGCACGTCTACACGGGGACGGTGGTCCACCCGGACGCCTTCCTCGGCGCTGCCGCGGCGCTCATGGGGTGGGCGCTGAGCGCGCCGCCGCGGTGGATGGCGGCGGCCGGGGCGGCGGCGGTGGCGGCGCTCGTGAAGCTGCCGGGGGCGCTGCTCGCCGTGCCGCTCGCGTCGGCCGTCCTCGGGCGGCGGCTGCCGCCGCGGCGGGCCGTCGGCGTGGCGCTCGTGCTCGGGGCGGCGGCGGCGCTGCTCCTCGCGGATGCCGACCCGGCGATCCTGCGGGGCGTCCGCGAGTTCGGCCGGTTCGGTCCGGGCGTGGGCGCGGCAGAGCGCGCGGTGTGGGCGCTGGCCGAGGTCGTGGCCGCGGCGGGGCCGGCGCTGCTGCTGGCCGCCGCGGCCGGCGCGTGGGCGTTGCGCCGTCCCGGGACCCCGGCGCTGTGGCCGGCGGGGAGCGCGGCGGCGGCACTCCTCGCGTTCTTCGGCGCGTTCGCGCTCGCCGGGCAGACGAAGGGGAACTGGTTCGCGCCCGCCATGGTACTCCTGGCGCCGCCGGGAGCCGCCGCGCTGGAGCGGAGCGGGGCCGGCGGCATCCTGCGGGGCGCGGTGCTCGCAGGGGCCGTGGTGGCCCTGGCCGGCGCGTGGGTCGCCGGACAGCCGGCGGTCGCGGCGCGGCTGGCGGACGCCGCGCCCCTCGCGGCGCTCGATGCATCGTATGCTCGCCGCATCGGCGCGCGGGAGGCGGCCGTGTCGCCGGACCGCACGTGGTCCGCGCGCGCGGCGGACCTCGCCGGCGAGCCCGGCGTGGACGCGCGGGTGCGCGCCGCGCTGGACGAGGGCGCGGCCGCGATCGCGAGCGACGACTACGGCCTCGCGTTCGCCCTCGCCCGGCAGATCGGACGCGACACGCGCGTCTGGCTGCCGTTCGATCCGATCTTCGCGCGCACGTGCGGGGAACCGCCGCGCGCCGGTGAGGTGGTGGTGTACGTGAGCCGAAGCCCGAACGGCATGCCCCCCGCGCTCGCGCGGGCGTTCGCTTCGTGCGAGCCCGTCCCGTCCGCGCGGCCGGACGCGCCGCGCGTGTTCCGTTGCCGCGCCTTCCGCGGCCTGGCCGCGCTGCCGCTCCTGGCCGCGCTCGCGCTGCCGGCCGCGGCGGCCGACGCCCCGGACCACTCGGACTACGGCGCGCTGCTCACGCGCTACGTGACGCCGACCGGCGTGCGCTACGCGGCCTGGCACGACGCGCACGCGGATCGCGCGAAGCTCCTGGAGTACCTGAACCGCATGGAACGCGTGGACGCCGGCGCGCTCCCGCGGGACGAGGCCATGGCCTACTGGATCAACGTGTACAACGCCGCCATGCTGCAGCTGGTGCTGGACGCGCACCCGATCAGGAGCCCGAAGGATCTCGGCGGACTCCTGGGCACCACCTGGGAGAAGAAGGTCTTCCGCGCGGGCGGCGAACGGATCTCGCTGGATCACATCGAGAACGGGATCCTGCGCGCGAAGTACCCGGACGCGCGCATCCACTTCGCGCTGAACTGCGCTGCGCGCAGCTGCCCGCCGCTGCGGGCCGAACCGTACGTGGCGGACCGGCTGGACGAGCAGCTCGAGAACGCCACGCGCGCGTTCCTCGCGGATCCGGCGAACGTCCTGGTCGAGCTCGGCAAGAAGCCGAAGCTCACGGTCTCGAAGCTCTTCGACTGGTACGCGGTCGATTTCGTGGCGGCCGCCGGTTCGGTGCCGGCATACGTGGCGAAGTACGCGCCGCAGGTGACCGCGGCGACTCCCGAGGGCGCGGCCATCGATTGGAAGCTGTCGTACGCGGACTACGACTGGACACTCAACGAGGCGAAGTGAACCGCGGAACGCGCCCGATCACGAGCCGATAGCCCACGTCCAGCTCCTCCAGGGCCGCCAGCCGCGCGTTCCGCTCCATCCAGCGTCCGCTCGCAAGATCGAGGCGCAGGCGGTCGAGGCGCGGTTCCGCGTCCGGCAAGCCCGCCAACGCCGAGATCGCGGCGCGAGTACCCCCCTGCAGGTACGCGTCCGGCCGCTGCCAGTAGGCGCCCAGGAATCCATCGCGGCAATCCCGCGGGACCGGGATCGATCGGACCTCGACGTCGCCGCCGAGCACCGACGCGATCTCCCCGAGCGAGGGGAAGATCCACCGATCGACGGCGAGGATCTCCGGGAAGTAGTCCCGCACGAGCCAGAAGCCGTCGTGGGCGGGATCCCAGGTGAGCAGGACCACTCGATCCCGGGCCACCCGGCGAAGCTCGGAGAGTCCCTCGATCCGATCCGGCCAGTGATGCACGGTGAGGATCGCCAGCGCCGCGTCGAAACGCGCATCCGGGAACGGAAGCCGCTCCGCGCTCGCGCGGACGACCGGCGCCGCGCCCGCGGGCCGCTGCGCGATCATCACCTTCGACGGCTCCACCGAGACGACCCGGCGATCCGCGGGCTCGTACGACCCGCTCCCGGCGCCCACGTTCAGGAGCGTCCGCGCCTCGCCGAGAGCCGCGTGGATCGCATGCGCGATCCGCGGGTCAGGCCGACGTGACGCCGCATAGCCGACGCCCAGGGTGTCGTACTTGGACACGAGGGCTCCCCTGCCGGAATGGCGCTCGTGCGGGGATGCGCGGGACGCGCCGCGGTCGCCGGAAGGCGAGGCCGCGGCGCGGTCCCGTCCTGCACGCCTGGCTAGTACCGGTAGATCTCGGGCTTGTACGGCCCCTCCACCGGCACGCCCAGGTACTCCGCCTGCGCCGGCGTGAGCTTCGTCAGCTTGACGCCGAGCTTGTCGAGGTGCAGGCGCGCCACCTCCTCGTCCAGGTGCTTCGGCAGGGTGTACACGCCCACCGGGTACTCGGCGTGCTTCGTCCACAGCTCGATCTGCGCGAGCACCTGGTTCGTGAACGAGTTCGACATCACGAACGACGGGTGGCCCGTGGCGCAGCCCAGGTTCACCAGGCGCCCCTCGGCCAGCACCAGGATGTGCCGCCCGCTCGGGAGCAGCCAGCGGTCCACCTGCGGCTTGATCTCCGTCTTCCTCGCGCCGTTCTTCGGGTTGTTGAGCCAGGACATCTGCACCTCGGAGTCGAAGTGCCCGATGTTGCAGACGATGGCGTCGTTCTTCATCTTCATCATGTGCTCGCCGGTCAGAACGTCGCAGCAGCCGGTGGCGGTGACGAAGATGTCGCCCACGGAGGCCATGTCCTCCATCGTGGAGACCTGGTAGCCCTCCATCGCGGCCTGGAGCGCGTTGATCGGGTCGATCTCGGTGACGATCACGCGGCCGCCCAGGCTCCTCATGGCGTGCGCGCAGCCCTTGCCCACGTCGCCGTAGCCCGCGATCACGACGACCTTGCCCGCCACCATGATGTCCGTGGCGCGCTTGATGCCGTCCGCCAGGGACTCGCGGCAGCCGTACAGGTTGTCGAACTTGGACTTCGTCACCGAGTCGTTCACGTTGAACGCCGGCGCCTTGAGCGAGCCGCCCTTCCACATCCGGTACAGGCGGTGCACCCCGGTGGTCGTCTCCTCGGTGATGCCGCGGATGTGCTCGAACATCTCCGGGTACTTGTCGTGCACGATCTTCGTGAGGTCGCCGCCGTCGTCCAGGATCATGTTCAGCGGCTTGCCGTCCGGGAAGACCAGCGTCTGCTCGATGCACCAGTCGTACTCGGCTTCCGTCTCGCCCTTCCACGCATACACGGGGATGCCGGCGGCGGCGATGGCCGCGGCGGCGTGGTCCTGCGTGGAGAAGATGTTGCACGACGACCACTGCACCTCGGCGCCCAGCTCCTTCAGCGTCTCGATGAGCACCGCGGTCTGGATGGTCATGTGCAGGCAGCCGGCGACGCGCGCGCCCTTCAGCGGCTTCGTGGCGCCGTACTTCTTCCGCAGCGCCATGAGCCCGGGCATCTCGTTCTCGGCGAGCGCGATCTCCTTGCGGCCCCAATCGGCGAGGGCCATGTCCTTGACCTTGTAGGCCGGCTTCGTGGTGGTATGCACGGGTTCTCCTTGGGCGAGGGTGGTACGAACGACGGTCACTTGCGAACGGCTTCGACGAGCAGCACGGCGGGACCTTCCCCGCCGTCCAGGGTTTCGTGGCGGACGGACCGGAAGCCCGCCCGGGTGAGCCAGCCCGCGAGATCCTCCGCGCGGAAGCCCGGCCACTGCGCGCCGAGCGTGTCGCGGAAGGAGTCGCGGTCGTGTTCCTCGAGATCGGCGATGACGAGCTTCCCGCCGGCGCGGAGCCCGCGCCCCATCTCGCGCAGCGCGTCCGGCGGGTTCGCCACGTGGTGCAGCACCATGTTCACGACCATGGCGTCGGCCTCGCCGTCGCCCAGCGGCAGGTGCTCCAGGGCGCCGAGGCGGAGCTCCGCGGAGGAGCCGGCGCGCGCGGCTGCCAGCTCCAGCATCTCCGCGGAGGCGTCCACGCCGATCACACGCTTCGCCACGCCGGCCAGACGGCCAAGCAGGACGCCGGTTCCCGTGCCGAGGTCCACCACGGTGTCCACGGGCGACAGCCGCGCGACGAGCGCGTCCAGATGGCTCGGCGGGCCGAGCGTGTCGTCGCGCAGCGAATCCCACACGGGCGCAGTGCGGCGGAAGAACGCCGAGGTGGTGCGCCGGCGGCGCTCCAGCACCTCGCGGATGGCCGCGGCGTCCCCGTTCGCGTCCGCTCCGTGCACGAGCAGGCGCACGAGCTGCCCCGGGAAATCGTCCCGGCGCGGGTGCAGCGAGTACCAGGCCCAGGTCCCCTTCCGCCGGACCTCCACGAGCCCCGCGTCCGCCAGGACCTTCAGGTGCCGCGACACCGTGGACTGCCCCAGCCCCACGATCTCCTGCAGTTCCCCCACATGGAACGGCCCGACGCCCAGGATCCGGAGGATCCTGAGACGGCTGGCGTCCCCGGCGGCCTTCAGGGTGCGGATGGCGGGCTCGTCCACGGCGGCTCCATATATCGCTGAATGACGATATATCGATAAATCATCCGGTCGCCCATGTCAAGGGGGGCCGCGCTTGCCTCCGCCGCCGGGCCCGCGGATGCTCCCCGGCATGGCCTCGAACCCCTCGGCCGGGCCCCCGCCCCCACCCGCCGGCGGCATCCTCCCGCTCCCGCCCGCGGTCGTCGCCCTCGGTACGGTCTCCCTCCTGACCGACGCTTCCAGCGAGATGATCTACCCGCTCCTGCCGGTCTTCCTGACCGGGCTCGGGGCGACCCCCGCGTTCCTGGGCCTCGTGGAGGGCGCCGCCGAGTCCACGGCCGCGCTGCTCAAGCTGCTGTCCGGCGCCTGGTCGGATCGTGCGCGCGCGCGCAAGCCGCTCGTCGCGTGGGGGTACGGCATCGCCTCCGCAGCGCGGCCGCTCGTGGCGCTCGCGACCGTGCCGTGGCACGTGCTCGCGGTGCGGTTCGCCGATCGCGTGGGCAAGGGCATCCGCACCAGCCCGCGCGACGCGCTGCTCGCGGACGTCACGCCCGCCGCGCTGCGCGGCCGCGCCTTCGGCTTCCATCGCGCCATGGACCATGCCGGCGCGGTCCTCGGTCCGCTGGCGGCATTCCTCATCCTCGGCGCGGGCGGGACGCATCGCGCGGTGTTCGCATGGGCCGCGGTGCCGGCGGCGCTCGCGATGGTCGCGCTGCTCGCCGGCGTGCGGGAGCCCGCGCGCGCGGACGCGCCGGCGACCCCGCGGCCCGCGCTCGACCTGCGCCCGCCGCGTGCGCGCGGCTTCCGCCGGTACCTCGCCGTGGTGGCGCTGTTCACGATGGGCAACTCCTCGGACGCCTTCCTGCTCCTGCGCGCCACGTCGCTCGGTGTCCCCGCCACGGGGATCCCGCTGCTGTGGGCGGGATTCCACGTGGTGAAGGCGGCGCTGGCCACGCCGTTCGGGGCGCTCTCGGATCGCGCGGGACGCCGGCCGGTGCTCGCGGCGGGATTCGTCCTGTACGCGCTCGTGTACGCGGGCTTCGCGAAGGCCGCGAGCGCCGCGCACGTCGTGGCGCTGTTCGGCGCGTACGCGCTGTTCTTCGCCCTGACCGAGGGGGCGGAGAAGGCGCTCGTGGCGGATCTGGTGCCGGCGGGCGAGCGCGGGCGCGCGTTCGGGTCGTTCCACGCGGTGGTCGGCGCGCTGGCGTTGCCTTCCTCGCTCCTGTTCGGCTGGCTGTGGACCGGGCACGGCCCCGCCGTCCCGTTCCTGCTCGGCGCCGCCTTCGCGCTCGCGGCCGCCGCGCTCCTCGTGGCGGCCGTGCCCGCGCCCCGCCCGGAGGCCGCCGCATGATCGCGCGCTTCGCCCTCGCGCTCGGCGTGGTCCTCGGGTTGCAGATGCTGCGCGCGTTCTTCCCGCTGCTCCTGTACGTGCTGAAGGATCGCGCCGGCCAGCCGTCGTCGCTGCTCGGCCTCGAGGCCGTGCTGCTCTTCGCCACGGGGTTCCTCGCGCCGCGGCTCGGGCGCCGCGCGCACGGCTTCGCGATCGCGCTGTTTGCGCTCGGCGGGCTGCGGGCGGCGCTGCAGTTCTGGAACGGCGACCCCGCGGTCTCGCTGGCGATCGCCGCCGCCGCGGTGCCCGCGTTCCTCGCGCTGCTCGCGGCGCCCGCGCCGGATCGCGCCGGCGGCATCCTGCTCGGCGCCGCGCTCGACGCGGGCATCCACGCCGCCGCCGGCACGCGCGACCTGCACTGGAGCGGCGGCGGGGCCGACCTGGCCGCCGGGTTCCTCGCGGGCGGCGCGATCGCCTTCGCCTGGGCGCTGCTGCGCGGGCGCGGCGGGAACGATGCGCCGGCGGCACCGCCGGGCTTCGCCGCCGCCTTCGCGACGGGTCCGTTCCTCCTGCTGCAGCTCGAGATCCTCGGCAACGTGGCCCGCGCGTCCGCGCGCACGGGCGCGGTCACGGCGACCTCCGGAGCGTGCGTGGCGGGCGGCCTGGCCGCCGCGTTCCTGCTCGCACCGCACCTCGCGCGCACCGGGCCGGGCATCGCGCCGCGCCTCGCCGCCGCCGCGATCCTCGTCGCGCTCGCGCGCATGTCCTGGACCGGCGCGGCCGGCGTGGCCGCGCTCGCGATCGCGCAACTCGCCGCGGGGTTCCTGCTCGTGCACGCGACCGCGCCGAACACGGCGCCTCGCGGCGCGGGCGCGGCATCCGGCCTCGGCGCGGTCACCCTGGTGGTGCTGCTCTTCCTGCACTACGCCGGCTACGACCTGCCGCTCCCGTTCTCCGGCCCCGCGGTCTGGCAGGCGGCCGCCGCGCTGTTCGCGCTCGCGGCGCTCGCCACGGGCGGCGTCTCGCTCGCGCCGCCCCTCTCCCCCGCGCGCCCGCTCGCCTGGGTGGCCCTGGCGGCGGTCGCGCTTCCGCTCGCGCGCGGAACGCCGCGCGCGGCCGCGCCGCCGGCGGATCCGGACGATCCCGTGGTGGTCACGTTCAACCTGCACGCCGGCTTCGACGAGCGCGGCGGCTGGGCCTTCGACCGCATGATGGACGAGCTGCGCGCGGCGCGCCCCGATGTCGTGGCGCTGCAGGAGGTGAGCCGCGGCTGGCTCATCAACGGCGGCGCCGACCTCTTCGAGCTCTCCCGCGAGCGCCTCGGCCTGCACGGCGTGCCCGGGCCCGGCGTGCGGAACGACTGGGGCAGCGCGGTGTTCTCGCGACGGGCCATCCTCGCCTCGGAGACCGCGCCCCTGCCGCCCGCGATGAACCTGTCGCGCGCCGCCACCCGTGCGGAGCTGGCGCCGGGACGCGGGCCGCGCGTGGTGGTCGCCACGCACCTGCACCACCGGGAGGGGGACGACGCCCTGCGCGAGCAGCAGGCCGCCGCGTTGACCGCACGTTTCCCCGCATCGCCGGAGGCGGTCCTCCTGGGCGACTTCAACGCGCTTCCGGAGTCCGGCACCTTCGCGGTGCTGCGAGCAGCGGGGTGGGCGGACGCGGCCGGCGATCCGGTCGAGGCGCGGCTCGCGCCCACGTATCCTTCGCGCGAACCCGTCCGGCGCATCGACACGATCCTCGTGGGCGACCCCGCGCGCGTCGCGGGCCTGGAGGTGGCGCCGGCCTGGGGATCCGACCACCGCGCGGTCATCCTCCGGTGGAGTCCGGTCACCGCCGGTGCTACGCTGGAACGGCCATGAGGCCCGCTTCCTCGATGTCCCGGCTCCGCGGCCCGCTCGCCCTGCTCGCGGCCACCCTCGCCTTCGCGCCCCAGCCCGCCGGCGCGGAGAAGCCCAAGCTCAGCGACGTGGTCAAGCAGGCGGCCAAGCCCGCTGCCGAGCAGCAGCCCGTGGGGGCCACGACCCCGTCGGAGTCGAAGACGAGGTCGTCCGCAGCCGACCCGGAGACCGGGTGGCCGGCCGAGCCGCCGCGGGCAGAGCCCCCGCCGCCGCCCGTGTACTCGGAAGTGATCATCTACCCGGACGCGATCGGAGCCGCCGCGCTGCCGCCCGCCGGGCTCCTGGGCTACTCCGTGGGCCGCGTCCTGCCTGCGCCGATCGATCCGCCGGGAGCATTCGACTTCCGTGCGGGGATCACCGGCGGCGGCGGACTGGGTACGCAGAGCATCGAGGGCTACGGCGGCGCCGGACTGCTCGTGGGGGTCGCCGGCGGCCGCTGGACGGCGGACCTCCGCGCGCAGCGCACGGCCGCGCGCCTCTCGGAGGACCTCTCGCCCGCCATGCGCTCGTTCCGCGCCTGGTCCGGCGACCTCGCGCTGCGCTACCGCATCGCGCCGCCGGCGTCGCGGGTCGGTGCGAACCTCGTCCTCACCGGGCGCCTCGGCCGCTACGGCTGGAAGTACGCGAACGCCGTGACGGTCCTGGAGTCCTGGGGCGAGCGGGTCGTGGGCCGCGACACGCTGCCCTATCGCGCCATCCTCGGCGGGCTCGGCATCGAGGCGGCGCGCGCGGACGACTGGTCACTCTGGATCACGGCGTCGGCCGGCGTGCAGCAGTTCGCGGAGGACACGGGCGCGGGCTTCGCGAACGATCTCTTCGAGGATCGCGCGGTGTTCGAGATCACGGCCGACCTCGTGCGCACGCTGCACGCGCCCGCGTCGGAGCCGTCCTACGACCGGCCGCGCCGCTGATCCGCGAGCAGCACGCCCCGCAGCACGTCCGCGATCCGCTCCGGCGCCTCCAGCGAGCTCACGTGCCCCGCTTCCGGCACGGTCACGAGCGACGCCCCGCGGATCCCCGCCGCCATCGCGCGCGCCACATCCGGCGGCGTCAACGCATCCTCCTCGCCCACCACCACCGTCACGGGCACGTCGATCGTGGCGAGCGTGGGCGTGCTGTCGGGGCGTTCGCGCAGCGCGTCCACGGCGGCCATGGCACCGGCCGGATCGGACGCGAGGATCATCCGACGCACGTGCCCGACCGCGTCGGGGTTCCGCCGGTGCGTGGTGGCGCCGAGCACCTTGGCGAGCATCCCGTCGCACACGGCCGCCATCCCGCCGGCCGCGATCGCCTCGCGGGTGGCCACGCGCCCGCGGCGCGCCTCCTCGCCGTCCGCCTCCGCCTTCGTGTCCAGCAGCACGAGCGCCGCGATCCGCTCCGGCGCCCGGCGCCACAGCGCGAACGACACGTACCCGCCCATGGACAAACCCGCCACGACGGCCCGGCTGATCCCCGCCTCGTCCATCCACGCGAGGATGTCGTCCGCGTAGTCGTCCATGCGCGGGGCCGCGCCGGCAGCGAGTCGGCTGGCGCCCAGGCCCAGCAGGTCCGGCACGAGGAGGCGCGCGTCGCGACGCAGGGCGCGCACCTGGGGAAGCCACATCGTGGGATCGAACGGGAACCCGTGCAGAAGCACGAGCGGAAGACCGCCCTCTCCGGAAACGTGGGCGGAACTCGTGGTGCCGTCCTGCCGCGTGCGCTGCACTCGTTCCATCGGGACCTCCTCTTCGCCGGGGCGCGATCGTCGCGCCGCGCGGCCGCGCGGTCAACGACGGGACGGATCGGCCCGGGGCGCGGACGGAAGGCGCCCGTTCGTCTTGACCCCGGCCCCGCGCGCGGAGTAGGGTGCCCGCGATGGGTGCCAGGAATGCGCGCGTCCGAACAGCATCAGCACCGAGTCGAAGGCCGCCGGGGTCCCGGCGGCCTTCCGCGTTCCCGGACCCCTCGGGACGTCCGACGCTCCGCGGCCGGGGCGGCCCGGGGCGAAGGACCACAGCCGCGCGAGGGATGACCATGCCGCAGGGCGTCGTGAAGTGGTTCAACGAGTCGAAGGGCTTCGGCTTCATCGCCCCGGATGACGGAGACGACGTCTTCGTTCACCACACGGCCATCCAGATGAACGGGTTCCGCACGCTGGCCGAAGGGGACAAGGTGGCGTTCGAGGTCGTGCAGGGCGCGAAGGGCCTGCAGGCCAGCAACGTCACGAAGGTCGGCTGAGCGGCCGCGCCGACCACCGCACCGCGAGGCCCCCCGGGAGTCCGGGGGGCTTCCGCGTCAGGACGCCGTGATCGAGATCATGCGTTCCAGCGCGAGGCGCGCGTCGCGTGCGAGCGCCTCCCGCTCCGCGGGATCCAGCCGCTCGCGCGATCCGGTGGCCTCGTTCACCACGTCGCCCGGCAGCACGCGGTTCAGCTCGGGCGCGCGCCCGCGCCGCAGCAGGTCCAGGATGGCCACGAGGTGCGGCGGATCGTTGCGCGACATCGTGGCGCAGCCGCAGCCCATCTCCGCGCCGCCCGGCACGTCGGCCAGGTTCACCACCTCCACCCCGCGCAGCGCCGCCTGCTGCTTCGCGTTGCGCACGAAGTGCCCCTCGGTGGCGATCGCGAGCTTCGCGCCCGCCGGCGCGGCCATCACCTCGCCCCACAGGTACTTCGTGCTCCCGGCGCCGTCCGCGTCCCGCACGACCCCGCGCGGACACTCCGGGTGCACGAGCACGCGGTAGCCCTGCTCCTTCCAGTGCGCCACGTGCTCCGGGCGGAACACGGTGTGCACGCCGCAGTACCCGCCCCAGAGGATCATGCGCGCGCGATCCAGCCGCGCCACGTCGGCCGCGTTCCACGAGCCGATGCCGCCGCGCGCGCCGTCCGTGCGCTCGCGCACGAACACGTCCGCCGCGGCCAGCCCCGCCTCGGCGGCCACGTTCTCGCCGAGGTGCCGGTCCGGGACGAAGAAGACGCGCTTGCCCGCGTCAAGCGCCCAGCGCACCACGCGCCGCGCGTTCGAGCTGGTGCAGACCGCGCCGCCGGTCTGCCCGGCGAACGCCTTCACGCGCCCCGACGTGTTCATGTACGCGATGACGACGAGCCCGTCCCCGTAGCGGTCCCGCAACTCCTCGAACGCGGGCGCCACCATCCACTCCTTCGCCATCATCTCCATGGTGCAGCCGGACTTGGGGTTCGTGATCCACACCGCCTGGTCCTCGCGCGCGAGGATCGCGATGGACTCGGCCATGAAGTGCACGGCGGACTCCACGAACACCTTCGCCTCGGGACGCTCGCGCGTCATCAGCGCCAGCTCGTACGAGTCCGCGATGCGCCCGCCGAAGCGCTCCACGAGCTTCACGATCTCGCCGCCCATGTAGTAGTGCGCGAGCAGCTGCAGCGAGGGGCCGAAGTGGTCGAGGGCCGGCGCGATGTAGCCGTCCATCCACGGGATCACCGTGCCGGGCAGCCGGTCCGGCAGCGCCAGGTACTCCTCGGCGTAGGCGCGGAACTCCTCCTGGTACCAGTCCAGCGGGAGGTCCTGCTGGCAGATGGGCATGTCCGGGACGATCCGCAGCCCGGACGGGGAGGGCGACGCGGTGGTGTCCGGCATCGGCGGCTCCGCAGGAGGGGTGGACGGCCCAGGGTACCCCGCCCGCGCCTCCGGGACGAGCCGCCGCTTCAGCCGCGCCGCCCGGCCCGGGCCGGGATCGTGGCGACGGTGCGCCCGTCCAGCCGGAAGTCCACCCAGGCCGCCGGGATCTCCCCCCCGCCCGCCACGGCGGCGTCGGCCCGGCGGAGGCGCGCGGAGATGCCCGCGGCGCGGTCCCGCTCCACGAGGAGCCGCACGTTGCCCGCGGCCACCGCCAGGCGCGTGTCCTCGCCGCCGGGCGCTTCGGGGACGAGGCCGATGCCCTCCAGCACGTCCCCGGCGTGCACCGCCTCGTGCCAGCCCGGCTTCACCGCGTAGCCCGCCTCCAGGAGCTGCGCGGCCACGCGGAAGCGCGAGCGCCCGCCGCCGGCCGCCAGGACCACGCCGATGAGCCGCACGCCGTCGCGCTTCGCCGTGGCCACGAAGCAGCCGCCCGCGCGCGGCGTCCAGCCCGTCTTCAGGCCGTCCAGCCCGTCGAAGCGGCCCAGCAGGTGGTTCGTGTTGTCGAGCCAGAAGTCCTCGCGGAACTGCTTGCGCCGCGTGCCGGAGACCTCCAGCGCGCGGGGATGCCGGACCAGCTCGCGCGCGATGCGTGCGAGATCGCGCGCCGTGGTGACGCTGCGCTCCCCCTTCAGGTCCAGGCCGTGCACGTTCGCGAAGCGCGTGGACGTGCAGCCGAGCTCCTTGGCCCGCGCGTTCATCCGCTTCACGAACGCGGCCTCGGTTCCCGCCATGTGCTCCGCGAGCGCCATGGACGCGTCGTTCGCCGACGCCATGGAGATGGCGTCCAGCAGGTCCGCCACGGTGCGCGTCTCGCCCTCGGCCAGGAAGACCTGGGAGCCGCCCATCGTGGCCGCGTTGCGCGACGTGCGGACCTTCGTGTCCCGATCGAGGTCGCCACGATCCAGCGCCTCGTACGCGAGCACGAGCAGCATCATCTTCACGAGGGACGCCGGGCCGCGCACCTCGTCCGCGTTCTGCGCGTAGAGCACGGCGCCGGTCTCCGCCTCCATGAGGATCGCGGAGGTGCACGGGAGCGGGCGGATGCGGAGGGGCTGGACCGCGCTGCGCACGACGGTGGGCGGGGGTGACGGGTCCTTCAGCACGCCGCTCGAGAGGGCGGCGCGCCACAGTCCCTGGCCGGCGGCGAACACGGCCACGAGCGCGGCGAGGACGGCGATGCCGCGCAGCGTGGCGCGGCCGGACAATCCGCGAAGGAGGCCGAGGAGGGCCGCGGCCCGCGGCGCCCGCCGGCCGCGCGCGGAAGGCCGGCGCACGTTCCGCCGGCGGCCGGGCGGCCGCGTCGCCGCCCGTGATCGATCCAAGCGCATCCCGTCCACCCTCGCCCGCGTCGGGGTCCGCGCCGGCCCCTGCCGGCCCGCGACATCCTAGCGGACATCGGCCTCCTGTAAAGGCGGATCGGGCGCGCTCGGCGGCCGGAGGCCTCACTGCACGTAGCCGAGTGCCTCCAGCTCGCGGCGCACCGCCTCGGGCACCGCGCGTCCCGCGTGCCGGCGGCCGGCCTCCTCCCACTCGTGCGCGGCCATCCACGCCGTCGTGCGCTCGCGCAGCGCCCGCGCCACGTCCGGATGGACGGCGGACATGTCGCGGAGCTCCGCGGGATCCGACTCGTGATCGAACAGCGCCCCGCGCTCCAGGCGGAACGTGCCGCCACCGTCCAGCGGGAAGTCGAAGCCGTCCGGGTTGTGCAGGTAGCGCCAGCGCCCCGTGCGGAGCGACACGACGCGATCCTCCAGCTCGGCGAAGGCGGCGTGCGCCGTGTCCGCCGCCGCCCCCGCCAGCACCGGGCCCAGGTCGCGGCCCTCCCACGCCGGCGGCGCCTCGACGCCGAGCAGGGCGAGGACCGTGGGCGCCACGTCCATGATCTCGGCCGGCGCGCGCGGGATCGTCCCCGGCGGGACGCGGCCGGGCAGCCGGAACGCGAGGGGCACCCGCAGCACGGTGTCGTAGATCGATGCCGAGTGCGAGAAGTACGCCTGCCGGGCGCCCAGCTCCTCGCCGTGATCGGCCGCGAACACGACGAGGGTTCCCTCCGCGAGCCCCAGCTCGTCGACGGCGCGCAGGAGGTCGTCCACGCGCGCGTCCACCCAGGAGATCTCGGCGTCGTATCGGGCCGCGAGGTGCCGCGCGTCCGCCGGCGGGGGCGCGACGCCGCCGCGCTCGATCGCCCGGATGCGCTCGAGGCTCCCGTCCTCGGGGCCGGCGTAGCCGGGGTCGAAGCGTGTCGTCAGCGGCGCCGGGGCGGCGTACGGCGCGTGCGGCGAGAAGAGGTGCACCCACAGCAGGAACGGGCCCGGGGCCGCCCCGCGCAGCCAGCCCTTCGCGCGGGACACCACGGGAAGATCCAGGTCCCTCAGGTCCGTGACCTCCTGGAAACCGCTCCACGCGGCCTTTCCCGCGTTCGACAGGAACGCCGCCGTGCGGTAGCCGCGCCCGCCGAGCACGTCCGCGAGCGAGACGCAGCCTTCGTTCATGGCCTGCCCGTTCTTGCGGACGCCGTGCGCCACCGGCGGCAGGGAGGTCATCAGGGTGGCGAGCGAAGGCCAAGTCTGGCCGCGCGGGACGAACGCCTGCTCGAAGCCGGCCGCACCGCGGAGGAGCCGGTCGATCCCGGGGGACGCGCCGCGCGGGTCGCCGAACGCCCCGAGGTGGTCCGCGCGCAGCGTGTCCACCGTGACCAGCAGGACGTTCGGCCCCGGCCGGTCCGGGGCCGGGGCGCACGCCGGGCCCAGCACGACCGCGGCGAGCGCGGCCCCGAGGATCGACCGGCACGCGCGGACATCCCTCACCGCCCACCCCCCGAACGAAGCGCGGAGCGCCGGGATCGGCGCTCCGCGCGGGTCCATCCGGCCGGCGTTCCCCCGGCCTACCTCGCCACGACCACCTTGCGCGACACGCTCTCCGTGCCGGCGCGCAGCACCGCGAAGTACACGCCGCTGGGCACGTCGTCCGTGTACCAGGGCGTCGAGCGGATGACGCCGTCGCCGGTCGCGAAATCCGCGAGGTCGCTCACCACGCGGCCCTGGACGTCGTACACCACGAGGCTCACCTTCGCATCCGACTTCGCCGCGAAGCGGAACATCGTCTCGCTCTTCACCGGGTTCGGGAAGGGCGCATCCAGCAGCAGGTTGCGCGGCGTGGGCGACACCTGCACCGCCACGTCCGTGCCGATCGTGGCCGGGATGTCGATCTCCCACGCGCCGCGACCGTGCGTGCCCGCGACCAGCTTCTGCAGCGAGTTCTGGATCTCGAGGTCCAGGACCTGCGAGTTGGGGAGCCCGTCCTCGAACGGAACCCAGTTCACGCCGCCGTTCTCCGAGGCCCACACGCCGGTGTCCGTGCCGAGGAACCACTGGTTCGGGTTCGACGGGTTGACCTCGATGGCGTTGCACGGCTGGATGGGCAGGTCCCCGGTGACGTCCTGCCAGGTGGCGCCGAGATCGGTGGAGCGGGCCACCTTCGCCCCCGTCCCGTACCCCAGGAAGCACGTGAACACCGTGTTCAAGTCCGTGGGGTGCGCCAGGATCTTGGCGACGCCGGACGAGAGGAATCCGAAGGGCCCCGCCGCCTGCCACGTGTCCCCGTTGTCCGTGGAGTAGCGCACGTTGATGCCGGAGGCCTTCCACACGTAGTTGCCGTTCACCTCGCTCACGTCGATCCACCCCGCGCTCGTGCCGTCCACCAGGCTCCAGTTGGAGCCGCCGTCCGTGGTCCGGTACGTGCCGGTCGGGTGCGACGTGAACAGGATGTTGCCGAGGTCCGCGCGCTCGGCCACCGCGGCCACCCAGTGGCCCTGGCTGGTCGGGATGCCGTTGTTGATCCCCGTCCACGACCCGCCGGAGTTCAGGCTCTTGTAGTGGGTGCCGAACTGCTGCTCGGCGTACACGGTGGTCCCGTTGTTCGGGTTGATGTTGCAGACCATGCCGTCGCCGCCGAGCCCCTGCGCCCACGACGTGGTGCCGGACCACTTGTCCGTGCCCTGGTCCTGCGTGCCGCCCATGACGTAGTACGGGGCCGGACCGTTGTTCACGCAGATGTCGTAGAACTGGTAGGTCACGAGGCCGTTGTTCAGGTCCGAGGATGCCGGCCAGCTCACGCCGCCGTTCGTGGACTTCCACACGCCGCCGTCCGAGCCCACCCAGACGTTCGTGGTGCTGCCGGGCTCGTACTGGATGGCGTGGTGGTCCACATGCACCTCGCCGCTGCCGATCACGCTGTAGCTGGTGCCGCCGTTGGTGGACCGGTACAGGGAGACGCCGCCGATGATCACGGTCTCCACGTTCGTGGGATCCACCTGGCAGGTGAGGTTGTACCAGCCCTGCTGGCCGGTCATGTTCAGCGTCGTGTTGCGCGCGGTCCACGTGGCGCCGCTGTCCGTGGAGCGGTACACGCCCAGCGTGGTGCCGTCGCCCTTGTTCGCGTACACCGAGTAGATGTAGTCCGGGTTCGCCGGGGACATGCCGATCTTCGTCTTGCCCACCTGGAACTCGAGCGGCTGCCCGGTGCCGGAGAACGCCCAGGTCTGCCCGTCGTTCGTGGAGACCTTCACGTTGTTGCCGGCGGAGGCGCTGCCCTTCGCCGCGAACACCTTGTTCACGTCGCCGGGGCGCCACTGGACGTCGTAGTAGTCGTTCTTGTCCGTCGGGCGGACGTCGGTCCAGGTGGCGCCGTCGTCCGTGGAACGGTACAGGCCGTCCGAGGCGCCCGCCAGCAGCGTCCCGTTGAGCGGGTTCGCGCGGATCACGTGGAAGCCGTGCCCGGACGCCACGCCGTACGAAAGGCTCGTCGTGAGCCACGTGTTGCCGCCGTCGGTGGAGCGGAGGATGCCGATGCCGCCGATGCGGTCGATGTTGTTCGTGCCCTCGCCGGTTCCGATCACGACGATGTTCGGGTCGTTCGGGCTGACGGCGAGGCCGCCCACCGCGATGCTGAGGAGCTCGTCGCTCATGGGCGTCCAGGAGGCGCCGCCGTTCGTGGTCTTCCACACGCCGCCGTTCGCGGCGCCCACGTAGCACACGTTCGCGTTCGTGGGGTCGAAGTCCATCGCGAGGATGCGGCCGCCGAGGTTCGTGGGGCCGAGCGAGAACCACGTGGCGCGCGGCGTCAGGTGCGCCATGCGCTGCTGCTTCACGCGCCAGGCGTCCGCGCGGGCCTCCAGCGGGGGAAGCTCGCCGTCCTGCATGGACCGCAGCGTCTGCCACTTGATCCGGTTGAACGGCTTCCAGCCGCTGCCGGGCGTGGTCTTCAGCTCGGGGTTCGCCTCGTAGAAGGCGTCCATCCGCGCGAACCAGTCCAGCATCTCGCGCGCGTCCGCGGACGGCTCGGGAGCGGCCCACGCGCTGGCGACCGGGAGGGCGATCCCGAGCGCCAGCCACCCGGTGAGGGCGAGCGACGCGGCGAGGAGGCGCAGGTGAGATCGTGGGGTACGGGTCATGGCGAAGCCACCTCCGGGCGGGCCGGAAAGGGGGAACTCGCGCGCGGCTTTGGGGGGGGTCGCGCCGGGCGCCACTCGCCAGGGAGCGTAGCACAAAAGCGCAGTGGAACCCAAAGCGGCCGGGCCGGGGGTAGTGGGCGCCTCGCCCGCGGCGGTGCGGGGAGACCCAGCGCCGCCCGCGCGCCGGCCCCGGGCCGTCCGCCGGCGGCTAGTCCGCCCGGGAGACCGCGCCCGGGGACGTCCAGGGGGTGAGCCCGCCCACGCGGTACTCGCGCTCCTCCACCGTCACCACGTCCCCCGCGGCCAGCCCCAGCAACTCCCGGGCGAACTCGGACTGGTGCGAGTAGATGCCCCGGTCCGGATCCGACTCCCAGGGCCCCAGGATCGTGATCGTCCGGCCCTCGCCCCCGCCCACGGGCAGGAGCTCGAACCGCGTGCCCACGGACACCCGCGTCACGTCCACCGCGGCGGGATCCAGGACCCGGACCTTCGCCAGCTCGGCATGCAGCCGGGCCGCGCGCGCGCCCAGCACCTCGTGCTTCGCGCGCGCGGCGTGGTACTCGAAGTTCTCGCGGAGATCGCCGAACTCCCGGGCCACGCGGATGGCCTCGGCGTTCTGCGGGATCTCCACCTTGACGAGCTGCTCCAGCTCGCGCCGCTTGACCTCCACCGACTCGATCGTGGCCGGCAGCACGTCCTCGTCCACCCGCTTCCGGATGTGCGGGTAGCGGCGGAATATGGCGCGTCGCACCTCCACCTTGCGGTGCTCCTCCAGGCTGGAGGCGTCCAGGAGGTTCAGGAGCCGCTCCGCGCCGTCCAGATCCAGGCCCTCGAAGACCACGAACGCCAGGCCGCCCTCCTCGAAGTGCTCGCGCAGCGCCGCGCGCAGCTCCTTGAACTCGGGACCCTCCAGCGCGTCCACCACCTTGGTCAGGAGCGACAGGTTCGCTCGCGGCCGCAGCTCCTCGCGCTCCGTGCAGTTGCGCGAGATCCACACGAACGCCCGTGGCGCCTTGCGCGGGTTCGTCACGATCTCCGCCACGAGGCGCTCGGCGACGCCGGCGGGGCCGGAGGCCAGCACCTCGTCGTACAGCAGCGACAGGAGGCGCTGATCGCTCTCCTCGAGGAAGGCGGCGCGGAAGACGTCGCACCAGTCCTGGCGCACCGCGCGCACCCGCCGGTACAGCCTCTCGCGGAAGCGCCGGTCGGACACGCCGGCCACGGCGGTCGCCGCGTCGTCCCCGGCCAGCACGGCGTCCACGTCGAGCAGCGGCGGCTCGCGCAGCGCCCCGAGCTCCTCGAGTACGAAGTGCAACTCGAGGGCGCGGGACGACCCGGCCTCGCGCTCCATGAGCCGCTCCATCTCGCCGTCGAGGCGGGCCAGCATCCGGTCGCGCACCTCGCCGCCGCGCTTCGCGTGCTTGCGCGCGAGATCCAGTCGCGCGTCGTACGCCGCCGCCTCGAACTCCGCCAGCACCGCCTTGTCGGCGGTCTCGGCGGACTCGGACCACTCCAGGGCGCCGCGCTTGCGCGGGCTGGCCAGGAGCTGCGGGTGCGCGCGCGCCCGGTTCCACCACGACGTCCACTTCGCGCCCTCCACCACGCCCGTCATGCACTCCTTGATCTCGGCCGCGGTGAGCGGGCGGCGGAAGCAGCGGAAGATCGCGTGCACGAGGGCCCCGGGGTCGGCCTGCGCCTCGGCGGCAACGCCGGCGGGATCCGCCAGGCGGCGCATCATGAAATGCTCCGCGGGGATCCAGGTGAGCAGCCGCAGCGCCTCGTCCGCGCGCATGACCAGCGGCGCCGCCTTCTCGAAGCGGATCTCGATCCGCTGCAGCGCGAGGTTCACGTCCGCGACCTTGCCGAGCCCGCGGCCGAACAGCCAGAAGCCCTCCCCCACGCCGAAGCGCAGCCACGCGCGCAGGCGGTCGAACGCGCGGACCGGATCCTCGGCGTTCTCCGGATCGTAGAACGAGATGATCTCGTCCAGTCCGGGGCGCTCCGCGTAGCGGTTCCGCACCGCCTCCAGGGCCTTCGCCCGGACCTCCTTGTTCTTGGGAACGAGGTCCAGCGCCTCGCGCAGCGCGTCGAAGGCGCCCTCCCACTCGTCGTCCACGGCGAGGGCGTCCACGAGCAGCAGCATGAGATCCGCCATCCGCGCGTGCGCCTTGACCGACCGCATCTCGCGCGCCACGTCGAAGAACCAGCGGAGGTCCCGGGGGGACTCGGCGAGGCGGCCGTTCCAGGCGGTCTCGACCTCGTCGAGGTTGCTCTTGCGGATGCGGCTCAGCAGATCGGTGTGCGACGTCAAGTGGGGTCTCCTTCGAGGGGCGCGGCCTCGTTCCGCGCGAGATCGTGCGTGGCCACGTGATCCTCGAGCCGGTCGAGCAGCGAGTCGAGCAGCTCGAACGTGTCGTGGAGGGCGTCCGGGCGCGTGAGGTCCACGCCCGCCCGCTTCAGGATCTCGATGGGGTAGTCCGAGTTCCCCGCGGAGAGGAACCCGAGGTAGGCGCGGCGCTCGGCCTCGCCGCCGCGCGTGACGCGCCGCGACAACGCGATGGCGGAGGCGTAGCCCGTGGCGTACTGGTACACGTAGTAGGCGTTGTAGAAGTGCGGGATCCGCGCCCAGCCCATGGCCGCGCGGTCCGGGAAGTGCAGCTCCGGACCGAGGATGCGCGTGAAGATGTCGCGGTACGCCTCGCCGATGGAGTCCGCGGTCAGCGCCTCCCCGCGCTCCGCCATCCCGTGCAGGCGGTGCTCGAACTCCGCGAACATCACCTGGGTCACGAACGTGCCGCGGATCTGGTCGATGGCCTGGTTCAGGAGCGCCAGCTTCAGCTGCGGGTCCTTCGTGGTCGCCAGCAGGTGCTCCATGAGGATGGCCTCGTTCGTGGTGGAGGCCACCTCGGCGAGGAAGATGGGGTAGTGCGAGTCGTGGTACGGCTGCGCCGCGTCCGTGAAGTGGGAGTGCAGCGCGTGCCCCGTCTCGTGCGCCAGCGTGAACACGTGGTCCAGCGTGCCCTGCCAGTTCATGAGCACGTAGGGGTGCGCCCCGTACGCGCCCCACGAGTAGGCACCGGAGCGCTTGCCCTTGGACTCGAACACGTCGATCCAGGATCCGTCGAAGGCGCGGCGCAGCGCGTCCACGTACTCGCCGCCGAGCACGGAGAGCCCCTCGACGAGCATGTCGCACGCCTGCTCGTAACGGAACTCCGGCGAGGGCGCGGAGCCGAGCGGCACGTACAGGTCGTACACCTCCAGGGTCTCCAGGCCGAGCAGGCGGCGCCGCAGGGACGTGGCGCGGTGGATGAGCGCGCGCCGCTCGTCCACCGCGCGGAGGAGCCCGTGGAAGACCTCCAGCGGGATGTTCCCGGGGTGGAGCGCCGCCTCCAGGCTCGAGCCGTAGCGGCGCGCCCGCGCGTAGAACACGTCCTTCGCCACGCTGCCGGACAGGAGCGCCGCGATGGTGTTGCGGTGCTTCTCGTAGCCCTCCAGCAGCGAGCTCCATGCGTCCCGACGGACGCGACGGTCCGTGGACTCCAGGAGCTTCGAATACCGGCCCTTGGTGAGCTCCACCTCGCGTCCGGTCTCGTCCCGCACGGGGCGGAAGGTCAGGTCGGCGTCGTCCAGCATGCCGAACGCGGAGCGCGGGATGCGCGCCATGTCCCCCGCCATCGCCAGGAGCTCCTCCTCGCGCGGGGACAGCGTGTGCTCCTGCGTGCGCAGCAGGTTGTCGAGGTAATGGCGCCGGGACGCCAGCCGCGGGGAGTCCCGCAGGGCCGCCAGGCGCTCGCGCGGCAGGGCCAGGATGGACGGCTCGATCCAGGACGTGGCCTCGGCGGCGCGCGTGGTCAGCCGGGCAGCGCGCTGCGCCCGCCCCTGGGCGGCCGCGTCCCGCGTGTCCTCGTCCCGCTTCAGATGGGCCCAGACGTAGACCCGATCCAGGGCCTCCCCGAGCGCGGAGTCCGCCTGCAGCAACTCCGCGAGCGCCGCCTCGTCGTCCAGGGGACGGCCGCGCCGCGCCGCGATCCCCGCCACGCCCGCCTCCACGCGGGCGAACTCCGCCTCCCAGGCGGCGGGGTCGGGGAAGAGGTCGTCGAGCCGCCAGCGGCGGGACGGGTCGATCTCGTCGCGGGCCGGGACGGCGTGGGCCGTCGGGGCGGGCGCCTGGGACATCCGAGCTCCCTTGTCGGGGACGGGGGCAAAGGCGAGCATTCTCGCCTCCCCCGGCCGTCCGTTCAAGGCCCGCGTTCCGGGATCGGGCCGGCGGCTCGCCCCCGGCGCGGCGGTCCCGGGTGCCGCGGCCGCGCGGCCGCCCCCGCTCGCTTCCCCGTCCCGCGGGGCCGTTGTATGGTTCCGCCGACCTCCGCCCAGTGCAAGGATCCGCGAAACCCGAGGAGCCGTGATGAAGAAGTCCCTGCTCGCCGTGCCGCTCCTGGCGGCCGCCCTCCTGCTCCCCGCCTGCGGCGGGAAGCAGGTCACCCGCATCGACACCGACACCACGGTGGACCTCTCCGGCCGCTGGAACGACACGGACTCCCGCCTGGTGGCGGAGGAGATGATCCACGACTGCCTGAACCAGCCCTGGCTCACCCGGCACCAGACGGACCCGAAGAGCTCGGACCGCCCGGTGGTCATCGTGGGCGTGGTCCGCAACAAGACCATGGAGCACATCCCGATCGACACGTTCATCAAGGACATCGAGCGCGCGTTCATCAAGGACGGGCGCGTGCGCGTGGTGGCCGACGCCGGGGACCGCGGGGACCTGCGCGACGAGCGCGAGGCCATGCAGGGGAACGCCACGCCCGAGACCGTGAAGAAGTTCGGGAAGGAGCTCGGCGCCGACTACGTGATGATGGGCCAGATCAACCAGATCACGGACGAGGAGGGCGGGGAGAAGGTCCTCTTCTACCAGACCGATCTGGAGCTCACGAACGTGGAGACGAACGAGAAGGTCTGGATCGGCGACAAGAAGATCAAGAAGTTCGTGGGCAAGAGCAAGTACTCGGGCTGATCCCATGCCCTTCCGGCGCTTCGGACCGGCGGCGATCGGCATCGCCGCCGCGTCCGCGCTTGCAGGCTGCGCCTCCTACACGAACGTGGCGCTCGAGGTGCGCGACCCGCTCGCGCGCGGCGACGCCGCCGCGGCCGAGGCGTTCCTCGTGGACAAGAAGCCCGGCGGCGACGGGCTCCCCTACCTCATGGAGCTCGGCCTCGTCCTGCGCGAGGGCGGGCAGCTGGAGCGCTCCAACGAGACCTTCGAGGCCGCCGAGGTCGTGATCGACGAGCTGTTCACGCGCTCGATCTCGAAGGAGGCGCTGGCCTTCCTCACCAGCGACGAGACCATCCCGTACAGCGGCGAGATGTGGGAGCGCGTCCTTGTGCACTACTACCGCGCGATGAACTACGTCGACCTCGGCCGGTACGACGACGCGCTGGTGGAGTGCCGCAAGATCAACCACCGGCTCAAGGTGTGGACGGACTCCGAGGACGACCCGCCCACCTACGTGACCGACGCGTTCGCGCAGTACCTCACCGCGCTCCTGTACGAGGCCGGCGGGGACCTGAACGACGCGTGGGTCTCCCTGCGCCTCGCGGACAGCGCGTACGTGGCGTACGAGACGGCGTACGGCGTGCCGGCGCCGCGGGCGCTGAAGCGGGACATGCTGCGCCTGGCGAAGCTCCTGGGCTTCCGGGACGATGTCACTCGGCTGAAGGAGCGCTGGCCGGACGTGGAGCCGCCCGCGGACGAGCAGATCCGCGGGCAGGGCGAGGTGATCGTCTTCTGGGAGGAGGGCTTCATCCCCGCGAAGGTCCAGCGCGACATCCTCGTCCCCATCCTCAAGCACGACGACCGCGCGGACCGCGTGGTGTTCGCGCGCACGCTGTCCGGGCGCGTGATCGCGCACCCGGTGTACGACGACGCGGAGCTGGACTACCTGCTGCGCATCGCGGTCCCGGACTTCGCGCCGCCGGACCCGGACGCGGGGCGCGGCTGGGCGCGGCTGTCGGCCGCGGGGGACTCGGCCCGCTCGGAGATCGCGCAGGACCTGGACGCGATCGCGCGCCACGGGCTGGACGACCGCATGGGCAGCATCCTCTTCCGCACGATCCTGCGCGGCCTCGCGAAGTTCGCCGTGACCCGCGGCATCGAGAACAAGAAGGGCGAGACCGCGGGGCTCCTGGCGAACCTCTTCACGGCGGTCACGGAGAAGGCCGACACGCGCGGGTGGATCACGCTCCCGCGCGCCATCCACGTCGTGCGCCTCTTCGTCCCGCCCGGCACGCACGACCTCACGCTGGAGTGCCACGCCGGCGGCGTCACCGAGACGGTGACGTTCGAGGCGGTGACCGTGGGCGCCGGGGAGGTCCGTTTCCTCAGCCACCGCACGTACTAGCGAAGCGGCGCGGGGTGGCCGCCGGGGCGGCGAAGGATGCGCGGTTCGCGGAGCGAGGGCGGCGGCGACGGGGGCGGTGCCCCGGGCGACGGGGAGGGTGTGCCATGCTCAGACAGTCCTCGCGGCCCGCGCACGCCCGCTTGACCGCGCACTGACCGCTGCGGGGGCGCGGACCGCTGCGGAACTGCGCGTGGCACACCCTCCCCATCGCCCGAGGCGCCGCCTCCGTCGCCGCCGCCCTCGCTCCGCGAACCGCGCGTCCTTTGCCGCCCGGGAGTGCCCGCGGGCGCCGCTTCGCGAGTCCCTGCGGTGTCCGAGGAAACGACTGGGGAAGGGCAATAGCCCCCTCCTCACCCCCTCCCACCCTCGTCACCGCCGGTGAGGGGTGGCCGCGGGTGTGAGCCGCGGGCGGAGCGGAGGTGGCGGACGGAGCCGGCGGGGCACGTCCG
>CAZNDO010000021.1:0-64638 GCA_964571855.1 uncultured Gemmatimonadota bacterium | reverse complement strand
GGCCAACCCCCGGATTCGGGCGGAGGTCCGGCGGGGCGGGGAGCTGCGCGGCCGGACCTCCGCCCGAATCCGCAGCTGTCGCCGCCGCGTCCTACCGCCCGCCGCCCTCGCGAGCGCGGAACCCGGATCGGCTCTTGTCCGGAATCTCCCCCTCGAACGTGGGCTGCTGCGGCGGGTTCGCCGCGAGGAGCTTCAACACCTCCTCGATCCCGCGATCGAGCTGCCGGTCGATGCCCGCCGCGTCGTCCTGCGGCGTGGCCACGACCACGATGTCCGGATCCACGCCGTGGTTCTCGATGGACCACCCGCGCTTCGGATCCCACCACGCGTACTCCGGCTGCGTGAGCTGGCCGCCGTCCACCAGCGGCTTGTCGCCGCGGATGCCGACCACGCCGCCCCACGAGCGCTCGCCGATCACGGGCGCCAGCCCCTCGTACTGCACGGCGTAGGGGAAGATGTCCCCGTCGGAGCCCGCCTGCTCGTTCGTGAGCACCACGAACGGGCCGTTCAGCGTGCGGAACGGATACGAGAAGATGCCGCCGCCGCGGGAGCGGTCCCAGCTGATCACGCTGCGCCGGAAGCGCTCCAGGATCATCTGCGACACGAACCCGCCGCCGTTCCAGCGCACGTCCACGACCATGCCGCTGCTGCCGATCTGCGGGTAGAACCAGCGGTTGAACTCCTGCAGGCCGGACGCGCCCATGTCCGGGATGTGGATGTACCCGATGCGCCCGTCGGTGGCCTTCGCCACGGCCTCGCGGTTCGTGCGCACCCAGTCGACGTAACGCAGGCGCGAGTCGCCGCGCAGCGGCGTGACCACCACGTCGCGCGCGTCCTTGCCGGCGGCGGTCGACGCCACGCGCAGCAGCACCGGGCGCCCGGCCAGGTTCTCGAACGCGGCCTCCAGCGGTCGGTCCGCCGGCAGCGGACGGTGGTTGACGGCGAGGATGTAGTCCCCCTCGCGCACGTTCACGCCGGGCTCGTCCAGCGGCGAACGATCGATGTCGGCAGGATCGCCGCGGTAGATCCTCTCGATCCGGTACGCCGCGCCCTCGCGCACGAACCGTCCGCCGAGGAGCCCGGTGGGCACGCCCTTCGGGTCGCCGGTGTAATCGCCGCCGTACACGTACGTGTGCGACGTGGCCAGCTCCCCGATCAGCTCGCCCATGAGGTCGCGCAGGTCGTCGCGGATGGCGAGACGCGGCAGCAGCGCGGCGTACTGGTCGCGCATGGCCTTCCAGTCCAGCCCGGCCATGCTCTCCACCCACACGAAGTCCCGCATGTTGCGCCAGCCCTCGAAGTACATCTGGCGCCACTCCTCGCGCGGGTCGAGGTCGATCACCACGTCCTTCAGCGAGACCTTCGCGTCCGACAGGTCGTCCGGCGCCTCGCCGCCGATCTCCACCACGTAGATCTCGCCGCCGTCCTTCGCGAAGGCGATCTTCCCGGCGTCCGGGCGCAGGTCGTACCCGGTCACGCCGGACGCGAAGACCTTCTCCTTCTTCTCCTCGAGATCGAAGCTCACGAGGTCGGAGCCGCCGCCGCCGTCCCCGTCGTCGTCCCCGCTGATCCCGTGCACCTCGTTCGCGAACCAGAACAGGTGCGACGCGGACGCGCCCAGCCCGCCGAGCCGCCCGGCGTCCACCGGGACCTCCACGACGCGGCCGCGGATGCCGTCCCAGTCGATCTCCACGGGCTTCGGCGGCTCCTTCGCGTCCCCGTCCTCGTCCTTCTTGCCCTTGCCGTCCTTCTTCTTCGCGTCCTTGTCCTTGCCCTTGCCGGCCTTGTCGCCGTCCTCCCCGGGCAGGCCGCCGCGCTCCTCGAACGGGCTCGGCGCGTCCGCGTCCAGCATCACGAGGTAGGGCTTCGTCACGAGCAGGTCGATGTTCTGGAAGTCCCGCACGGTGTCCAGCACGGGATCGATCGTGCGGTCCGACAGGAACGCCAGCCAGCGCCCGTCCGGATCCCAGGCCGGCGAATAGTCGATGGTCTCGTCGCCGGTGATGCGGCGCACCTTCGCGTCCTTCGAGTCCCACACGAAGATCGACGGGAACTCCGTGCGCGGCATCTTCGTGTACGCCAGGTAGCGCCCGTCCGGGCTCCACACGTACTCGCGGATCTCCGCCTGCTCGGAGCGGTCCACGCGCACGGGCGTGCCCGACGGCACCGTCTGCACCCACAGCGTGTGGGTCTGGTCCGCCCACGCGATACGCTTCCCGTCCGGCGACGCCGAGGGCCCGAAGTGCCAGCCCGTCGTGCCGGCGGGCTTCACCACGCGCGCCTCGCCGCGGCCCCATGCGTCGATGACGCGGATCTCCTCCTCGCCGGTCGCGTCGGAGAGGAAGTAGAGGTTCTTGCCGTCGGGGTCGAAGCCGATGCCGCGCTCCCGCGCGCCGGAGCCGGCCGAGACGGCCAGCGTCACGCCCTTCTCCACCGGCACCGAGAAGATCTCGCCGCGCGCCACGATCGCCACGCGCTCCCCGTCCGGGGACAGCGCGAACTCCGTGAGGTACTTGTCCGGGTCGGGGTAGCGCACCCGGGTGAGCGCGCGCTCGCCGGGGACGTCGATCGCGAGGCGCGTGTCCTTCCCGGACGCGATGTCGTACAGGCCGATGTCGCCGGCCACCATGTAGACGATGCGCCCGCCGTCGCCGAGCTCCGGGTAGCGGATGTCCCAGACGCCGTGGTCGGTGAGGCGCTTGCGGTCCGAGCCGTCCGGGTTCATGGACCAGATCTCCTGCGTGCCGCCCTCGTCGCACGCCCAGTAGATCCGGCCGCCCCACCACATCGGGATCATGTCGTGGCCCGCGAACGTGGTGATGCGCTGGAAATCCCTGCGGTCCGGGTGCCCCACCCAGATGTCCGCCGCCGTGCCGCCGCGGTACCGCTTCCACGTGGCGCGCTCGCGATCCGTGCGGTTCAGCGCCCACATCCCGGACTCGGGGTCGATCGCGAGCCGGCTCGTGCGGCCGACCGGCAGCATGCGCGGGTCGCCCCCGTCCGTCCCGATCGCATACACGGACCAGTCCCCGTGGGGCGTGTCGCGGCGGCTGCGGAAGAGGATCTCCTTCCCGTCCGGCGTCCAGCCGATCACCTCGTCCGCGCTCGGATCCCAGGTGAGGCGCTTCGGCTCGCCGCCGGCGGCGGGGATGAGGAAGACGTCGCGGTTGCCGTCGTACTCCGCGGTGAACGCGATGCGCGTGCCGTCCGGGGAATACCGCGGGAAGTACTCCGTGCCCGCATGCGACGTGAGGTGCCGCGCCGTGCCGCCCGTGACGGGCGCCGTCCAGAGGTCGCCCTCCGCGCAGAAGACGACGGTGTCGCCGTGCACATCCGGGTAGCGCAGGTAGCCGGGCGCGGCGACGGCCGGCGCGGCCAGGGAACCCGCGAGCAGCGCGCCGAGCGCGGCCACGCGAAGTGCGGATGGAACGCGAAGAGTGGACACCATGAAGAGCCTCCCGGATCAGGGACAGGCCGCGCCGAGGGGGCGCACGGCGGGAGCGGGCCGCGATGCTACTCCCGCGCCCCGGCCCGCTCAACCGGTTCCGGGGTGCATGCCCCGCCCGCGGTCGGGACGCGGTAGACTCCGACCCGTGACCCCGCCCGCCGCCACCCGAGCCCGCTCGGCCGATGCCGCCGCGCCCCGACGCGCGCCCGCCCGCGAGGTGGGCGTGCCGGGGTGGGGGCACGCGCTGCCGGCGCACCGGTACGAGCAGGGGGCGCTCGCGGACTTCCTGGCCGCCCCCATGGACTCCGCCGCGGGCCGCCGGTTGCGCGCGGCCTTCCGCGGCTCGCGCATCCGCGCCCGCCACAGCGTCCTGCCGGACTTCGCGAACGGCGCGGCGCGGCGCCTCTTCCTGCCGGGGCGCATCCCGTCCACCGCGGAGCGGATGCGGGTGTTCGCGGCCGAGGCGCCGGGGCTGGCGGAGGCGGCGGCGCGCACGGCGCTGGAGCGATCCGGCGTGGCCGCCGCGGCCATCACGCACCTCGTCTTCATCACGTGCACGGGGTTCGCCGCCCCCGGCCCGGACCGCGACCTCGTGGTCCGGCTGGGGCTCTCGCCGGACGTGCGCCGCGTGCAGATCGGGTACCAGGGGTGCAGCGCGGGGATCGTGGGGCTGCGGACCGCGGCGGAGATCGTGCGCGGGGACGCCGGGGCGCGGGTCCTCGTGGTGGCCACCGAGCTGGCCAGCCTGCACTTCCAGGAGGCGCCGGGCGACGACGACCTCCGCGGCCACGCGCTCTTCGCCGACGGGGCGGGCGCGGCCGTGGTCACCGCGGTGAACGGATCGCGCGGCCCGCACGCGCCGATCCGGATCGGGCGCGGGGCCAGCCGGCTCGTGCCGCACAGCACGGACCACATGACCTGGGATGTGGGGGACACCGGCTTCCTGATGCGGCTGTCCTCGCGCGTGCCCGAGGCGCTCTCCGCGGAGCTGCCCCGCTTCGTCCGCGGGCTGGAGCCGCGCGCCGACCGCGTGGAACACTGGGCCGTGCATCCCGGCGGGCCGTTGATCCTGGACCGCGTGCGCGACGCGCTCGGGCTGTGCGACGAGCAGCTCGCCGTGCCGCGGGAGGTCCTGACCGGGCACGGCAACATGTCCTCGGCCACGATCTTCTTCATCCTGGAGCGGATCGCGCGCGAGGGGCCGCCGGGTCCCGGGATCGCGCTCGCGTTCGGACCGGGGCTGACCGTGGAAGGGCTGCGCTTCCGGGTGGCGGCGTGACGTTCCTGGAGTGGCCGAAGGATCCGGGGGCGGCCGTGCGGCGGGGCGTGGAGAACTTCGACCGCGTCGCCCCGCGGTACGACCTCATGCGCGTCCTGATCTCGGGCGGGCGCGAGGACGCGTGGAAGCGGAGCACGCTGCTCGGCGCGCTCGCGGCGCCGCCCGCCCGCTGCCTGGACCTCGCCACCGGCACCGGGGACGTGGCCGCGCTCCTCGTGCGCACCTTCCCCGGCACGGCGCTCGTGGGCCTGGACGGGAACCGCGCGATGCTGTCCCGCGCGCGCCGGAAGGTGGGCGCCGCGGGCGCGCGGTGGCTGCTGGCGGACCTCAACCGGATGCCGCTCGACGGGCCGCAGTTCGACGTTGTAACGGTAGCCTATGGATTGCGTTACGCCACGGACCTCCCGCGATTCCTGAAGTCCTGCGCGGCCGCGCTCCGGCCCGGCGGCGTGTTCTGGTCCTTCGATCTGGGGCGCCCGGCGTCGCGCCTGCTCGCGGCGGTCTGGACCGCGTACCTCTTCGCGGCCGGCACGCTGCTGGGGGTCTTCCTCCACGGCCGCCCCGCCACGTACTGGCACCTGGTGGAGACGCTGCGGGCCTATCCCGGGCAGCGCCGGGTGGCGGAGTGGCTGGCGGAGGCGGGGCTCGTGGACGTGCGGTGCCGGGAGATCCTGGGCGGGATGCTCGCGGTGCACACCGCGCGGAAGGCGGCGGCATGAGCCGACTCCGGGCGCTGTGGGTCACGAACATGCTGTACGAGCCCGGCGCGAAGTCCGCGCGCGGCATCTTCGTGACCCAGCAGCGGGACGCGCTCCTCGCCACGGGTCGCGTGGAGATCGAGACCGAGCTCGTGGCGCAGGGGACCGGCGCGAAGGACTACCTGCTGGCGAACCCGCGCGTGCGCGCCCGGTGGGACGCCGGCCGCTTCAACCTGGTGCACGTCCACTACGGGCTCACCGGCCTCGCCACGCTCATGCTGCCCACCACGGCCCCGCGCGTGTTCACGTTCTACGGCAGCGA
This sequence comes from uncultured Gemmatimonadota bacterium, assembly GCA_964571855.1. Classification (GTDB taxonomy): domain Bacteria; phylum ARS69; class ARS69; order ARS69; family ARS69; genus CAYYFX01. The sequence continues at coordinate 58,891 of CAZNDO010000021.1, read as the reverse complement.
CCTGAACGACCCCGTCCAGCGCACGCTCTCCGTGGCCACGGCGCGCACCGCCGCGCGGCGGATCTTCGTGGCGCGCCGCCTCTCCGGGCAGTGGCCGCACCCGGCGAACGAGATCGTGCCGAACGGCGTGGACTTCGCCGCCTGCGCCCCCGCGGACCGCGCGGCCTCGTGCCGCGCGCTCGGGCTGGATCCGGGACCGCCGCGCGTCCTCTTCGGCGCCCGCCCGGACAACGCGGTGAAGGGGTGGGACGTGTTCCGCGAGGTCCTGGAGCGCGTGCGCCGGGAGCTTCCCGACGCGCAGGAGTTGATCCTCACGGAGCCGGGGCAACCGTACGAGCGGGTCGTGGCGAAGCTGAACGCGGCGGACGTGCTGCTGTTCACGTCGCGGCGGGGGGCCGAAGGTTCGCCGACGGTCGTGAAGGAGGCGCTGGCGGTGGGGCTGCCCGTGGTGTCCACGGACGTGGGCGACGCGGCGGAGATGCTGGACGGCGTGACGCCGGGCGGGGTCGTGCCGTTCCCGGACGGCGAGGCCGGCCGCGACGCGTGGCTAGACGCCCTCGCCGCGCGGACGGCAGCGGTGCTCCGGGAGCGGCAGCGGTCGAACGGGCGGGAGCTGCGCGGGAGCCTGAAGCAGGAGGCGGTCTGCGCGCGGCTCCTGCGGATCTACGAGACCGTGGCGGCCGGCGAGCGATGATCTCAAGTGGCGTGATATCATGGCCTTGAATCCGATCCTCGGAGGCATCGCTTGAAGGCGCTCGTGACGGGAAGCCACGGGTTCGTGGGGACGCATCTGCGGGCGCTCCTCCGCGAGCGCGGCTGGTCGGTGACCGGGCTGGATCAGCGCCCGCTCGCGCCGGGCCCCGGCGAGTCCTTCGCCGCCGTGGACCTCCTGGACGGCGCGGCGCTCACCGCGGCGGTGGCCGCGGCGGACCCCGATGCCGTCTTCCACCTGGCCGCGCTCCCCGGCCGCGGGGACGAGGCCGCGCTGCAGCAGACCCTGGATGTGAATGTCCGCGGGACCGCGCAGCTCGCCGAGGCGCTCCGCCGCCGCGGCAAGCCCGTCCGCTTCGTGCACGTGGGGTCGAGCGCGATGTACGGCGCCGTCCCGGAGGAGGACGACCCCGTCACCGAGTCCGCGCCGCTGTGCCCGCTCGGGGTCTACGGCTGGAGCAAGGTGGCGTCGGAGGCCGTGGCCATGGCGTTCCAGGGGCGCGGCGGGATCGACGTGATCGGCGCGCGCCCCTTCAACCACACCGGTCCCGGGGAGCCGCTGCACCTCGCGGGGGCGGCGTTCGCGAAGCAGATCGCGGAGATCGAGGCGGGGGCGGAGCCCGTCATCCACGTGGGATGGCTCGAGGCGGTGCGGGACTTCACCGACGTGCGCGACATCGTGCGCGGGTACGTGGCCCTCGCCGAGCGCGGCACGCCGGGACAGGTCTACAACCTGTGCTCGGGGAAGGGGACGCGCATGCGCGACCTCCTCGGGATGCTCCTTGACAAGTCCACCGTCGAAATCGAAGTTCGCCCGGACCCGTCGCGGATGCGCCCGGGCGATCTTCCGCGGCAGGTGGGGAGCGCCGCCAGGGCGCGCGCGGATGCCGGTTGGACCCCCGCCATTCCCCTGGCCGACTCGCTGGACGCGCTGCTCGCGGACCGGCGGGCGAAAGCGGCGGCGGCCGGCGCGCCGGGAGGTGGCTCGTGAGCTGGAAGGGCAGGAAGGTCCTCGTCACCGGAGCCGGCGGGTTCATCGGCTCGCACCTCACCGAGGAGCTGGCGCGGCAGGGCGCGCAGGTGCGCGCCTTCCTCCGCTACAACGCGCGCGGGGACGCGGGGCTGCTGCGCTTCGTGCCGGCCGAGCTGCGCGACGGCCTGGACCTCCGCTTCGGCGACATCACGGATCCCTGGAGCGTGGAGGACGCGATGACCGGGGTGGACGTGGTGTTCCACCTCGCGGCGCTCATCGCCATCCCGTACTCCTACGTGGCGCCCGCGTCCTACGTGGCCGCGAACGTGTCCGGCACGCTGAACGTGCTGCAGGCCGCGCGGCGGCTCGGCACGAGCCGCGTGGTGCACACGTCCACGAGCGAGACCTACGGCACCGCGATCTACACGCCCATCGACGAGAAGCACGCCATGCAGGGCCAGTCCCCGTACTCGGCCAGCAAGATCGGCGCGGACAAGATCGCGGAGTCCTTCCACAAGTCCTTCGGCACGCCGGTGGCCACGATCCGCCCGTTCAACACGTTCGGCCCGCGGCAGTCCGCGCGCGCCGTCATCCCCACGATCATCGCGCAAGTGCTGGCCGGCCGGCCGGAGCTTCGCCTCGGGTCGCTGGACCCGGTGCGGGATCTCACGTTCGTGAAGGACACGGCCGCCGGGTTCCTGGCGGTGGCCGCCGCCGACGCGTGCGTCGGCGAGGTCACGAACGTGGCGGCGGGGAAGGGCATCACGATCGGGGAGCTGGCGAAGCGGATCCTCGCGCTCACGGGTCGCGAGGACATGCCCATCGTGACGGATGACCAGCGCGTGCGCCCGGAGAAGTCCGAGGTGATGCAGCTCATCGGCGACGCGTCGCTGGCGCGGCAGCGCTGCGGCTGGACGCCGCGGCACTCCCTGGACGAGGGCCTCGCGGCCACCGTGGACTTCGTGCGGGAGAACCTCGCGCTGTACCGGCCCGAGGTGTACGCCCTGTGAGGGCGGTGATCCTGGCCGGCGGGAAGGGCACGCGCCTGGCGCCGTACACGGTGGCGTTCCCGAAGCCGCTCATGCCGCTGGGGGACGTGCCCATCCTGGAGGTCGTGGTCCGCCAGCTCGTGCACTACGGCTTCGACCACGTGACCATGGCGGTGGGCCACCTCGCGGAGCTGCTGCAGGCCTTCTTCGGCGACGGGTCCAAGTACGGCATCCGTATCGACTACTCCCGCGAGGAGAAGCCGATGGGCACGGCGGGACCGCTGAAGGTGATCCGCGACCTCCCGGAGAGCTTCCTCGTGATGAACGGCGACCTGCTCACGGACCTGGACTACGCGCGGCTCCTGCGCACGCACCGGGAGCAGGGGAACGACGCCACGATCGGCGTCTACGAGAAGCAGGTGAAGATCGATCTCGGGGTGCTGGAGCGGGACCGGGAGGGCCGCATCACGGACTACCGCGAGAAGCCCACGCTCGGCTACGAGGTCTCCATGGGCGTGTACGCCTTCTCGCGCGGCGTGCTGGAGTACGTGCCGGACGGGTACTTCGACTTCCCGAACCTGGTGCTGGAGCTGATCCGCCGGAACCGCCCCATCCGCGGCTTCACGTTCGACGGGCTTTGGCTGGACATCGGCCGCGCGGAGGACTACGCCGCCGCCATCGAGACCTTCGAGCGCGAGCGGAAGCGCTTCCTCCCCGGGAGCTGACCGGTCGCGGCACCGCCGGACCGATGCGACCCGCGGCGCCGCACCTTCCCCCTCGTTGATCCGGCGCGACGGTTGTATATTGCGCCGGCCATGTCCACCCCTGCCGGTTTCCGCCGCCTCCTCCCGCCGATCAACACGCCGGGCTACTACGTCCTCCTCGGCGTCATCGCCATCTTCATCCTCGGTCCGCTCGGCGGCATCACCGCCGCGTACATGAACTTCTCCCTGGGCTTCTTCGTGGGCGGGCAGGTGCTCGCGGGGATCCTCGGGAGCGTGGTCACGTACGGCTACGGCGCGGAGGGGAAGCACGGCGCGAACTACATGCAGACCATGGCCGCCTCCGTGGCCAGCCTGTCCGGGATGGCGGTGCTCATCCAGGCCATGACCTGGCTCGGGCTGCCGGAGCCGCCGGTGTGGCAGATGGTGCTGTACTTCCTGTGCATCGGGATGTTCGGCGTGGGCATCGGCATGCTGTACACGCCCATCCTCGTGGACCGGATGCAACTCATGTACCCGTCGGGGTTCGCGGTGGCGAACATCCTGCGCGCGCTCACCGACCTGCGCATCCTGAAGCGCTCCATCGCGAAGCTCGGGACGGGCACCGCGGCCGGGCTGCTCGGCGGCGTCGGGGCCACGTTCTCGCCGCCGGTGGCGGCCACCGGCTTCTCCGCGGCCACGCTGGGCGCGGGGATGATCGTGGGGGCGCGCATCGGGGTGCCGGCCATCGTGGTGGGGGCCATCGGCGTGGCGCTCACGCCGTGGCTGCGCGCGAACGGCTGGCTCGACGCGGACGCGCCCTTCCGCAAGATCGGTTTCATCGCGGCGCTCGGCATGATCCTGGGCGCGGCCATCGTGGACATGACGCTGCTGGCGGTGGCGGCGGCGAAGCAGTGGGGGAAGGCGAAGCAGGCGGCGCCGCCCGCGGAGGACTGGAAGCGCACGGACAGCCGGTTCCTCGCGGGATGGGTGGTGTTCTGGGGGCTGGCGGTGCTGACCGTGGCCGTGTCCGTCCTGCACCTCCCGCTGTTCTACGTGCTGATCGGCATCGGGCTGGTTTTCGTGTTCCTCATGGTCAACGGCATCTCGCTCGGCATCTCGGACAGCAACCCCATCTCCTCGGCGTTCGTGCTGACCGTGTTCCTGCTGGCCGCGGTGGGGCTGAAGCAGCCCATCGTGGGGCTCATGTGCGCCACCATCCTGCTCGTGTCCACGAGCGTGGGCTGCGACATGCAGCAGGACCGCTCCACCGGCTGGCGGCTGGGCACGAACCGGTCCATCCAGTTCCGGTACCAGGTGATCGGCGTGACCATGGGCGCCGTGATGTCCGTGGTGCTCGCGCGGCTGTTCATGAAGGCGTATCCCATCCTCGCGGTGAACCAGTACGCGAACCCGCAGACGCCCGGCATCGAGAAATGGCAGTCCGCCATGACGTTCAAGTTCGTGGGCGCGCTCGAGGGGATCACGCACCCGAACCCGAAGATCATGATCGCGCTCGTGCTCGGCATCACGCTCGGGCTCGTGATCGAGGCGCTGCGCAAGATCATCAAGGGCAACCCCGGCTTCCGTGCCTGGGCGTCCGGGACGCGCGCCGGGTACAACACGGAGCTGTTCCTGGACTGCATCCTGCTCCCGAGTCCCTATGCCGCCAGCTTCGGCGGCTTCGTCGACTTCCCGGTATCGCTCTGGTTCGGCAGCGGCAGTTTGCTCGGCTCCGGCTGGAACACCTGGGCCTCGAAGCGCCCGCGGCGCCCCGAGGAGGCCGACCTGCCCGAGGACATGAGCGACACTTCCCTGGTCGGCGGCGGGCTGATCGCGGGCGACTCGCTGGCCGCGCTGGGCGTGGGGATCGCCGGTCTTCTCAGCACGGTGATGTAGAGCCGGCTCGCTGCGAGCTTCGTGCCGTTCGCCGAGCGCCGTCCCGGGTTTCGCGCCGGCAGCCCCGGCGGGTTTCCCGCGGCGGCTCTGCGGCGCGGCCGGAGGCCCGGACGGCCGGAGGCCGTCGACGCAGGAGCGAAGGCCGGAGCCGGGACGGCGGAGGCCGAGCGCCCGCCGCGGGGAACCCGCCGGGGCTGCCGGCGCAAACCCCGGGACGGCGCTCGGCGAACGGCGCGAAGCTCGCCCGTGTCCGCTCACACCACCTCGCGGGCGCTCCGCCGCTTGCCCTCGTCCCTCCGGTTGGCCCATCCTCCGCCCCGGGTGGAGGAGGCGGCGGATGCACCTCGGGCGCGGCGGCATCGGTGTGGTGGCGGCGGTTCTTTGCGCGGCGGTGACCGCGCGATCCCTCGAGACAGCAGCTTCCTGGACCGGCGAAGGGAACCAGGCGAGCGCGCACGCCGGTTGGGCGGTCGCGCCCGCCGGGGACGTGGACGGCGATGGATACACGGATCTCCTCGTCGGCGCGCGCGACCATGATGCCGGGCAGACGAACGAGGGGCGGGTCGTGCTGTATCGCGGCTCGGCGGCGGGGCCGTCCGTCGCGTTCGACTGGAAGGCGGAGGGCGATCAGTTGCTGGCGTTCTTCGCGTCGGCCGTGGCGCCCGCGGGGGACGTGAACGGGGACGGGTACGGGGATCTGATCGTCGGGGCGCCGTCGTGGGATGGGGATCTCTCGAACGAGGGCGCGGCGTTCGTGTGGCATGGCGGGCCTTCGGGGCCCGGGGTCGCGGCGAACTGGAGCGCGGAAGGCGATCAGGTGGGTGCCGCGTTCGGCGGCGCGGTGGCCGGCTGCGGCGACGTGAACGGCGACGGCTACGACGACGTGATCGTGGGCGCGCGCGGGCACGACGCCTCGTTCGACGCGGGCGGGCGCGCGGCGGTGTTCCACGGCGGGCCGGGCGGCTTGGCCGCGGCGCCGGCGTGGAACGTGTACGGCGACCAGACGGACGCCGCGCTCGGCGTCTCCGTGGCGGGCGCGGGCGACGTGAACGGCGACGGCTTCGCCGACGTGATCGTGGGCGCGTTCTTCCGCGACGCCGGGCAGACGGACGAAGGTTGCGCCTTCGTGTACCTCGGCTCCGCGTCCGGGCTCTCCGTCACGCCCGTGTGGACCGGCGAGGGGAACCAGGCGGGCGCGTCCTTCGGCTGGAGCGTGGCCGGCGCGGGCGACGTGAACGGGGACGGGTACGCCGACGTCGTGGTCGGCGCGCGCGACCATACGAACGGGTTCACGGACGAGGGCCGCGTGTGGGTCTTCCACGGCGCGGCGTCCGGCGTGGCGCCCGCGGCGGCGTGGTTCGCGGACGGCGGCGAGGCGGGCGCGTTCCTCGGGTGGTCGGTGGCCACGGCCGGCGACGTGAACGGCGACGGCTACGCGGACGTGATCGCCGGCGCCTACAAGAACGACGTGAACTGGAGCGACGACGGCGAGGCCCGCGTGTGGCTCGGCTCCGCGAGCGGGCTGCGCGCCGCGCCCGCGTGGACCGCCACCGCCGCGCAGACCGGCGCGCAGTTCGGCTACTCGGTCAGCGGCGCGGGCGACGTGGACGGGGACGGCTACGGCGACGTGATCGTGGGCGCCGCGTTCTCCGACGCGGGGCAGACGGACGAGGGCGCGGCGTTCCTGTACCGCGGCGGCGCCGAGCTGCCCGAAGCCGTGCCGTCCTGGCGCGGCGGCGGGGGCCCGGCGGCCGTGGCGTTCGGCTTCGCGGTGGCGGCCGGCGGCGACGCGAACGGCGACGGCTTCGGCGATCTCCTCGTCACGGATCCCTTCTCCACCGCGAGCGGCGAAGGGCGCGCGGACCTGTTCGCGGGCGGGGAGCCCGTGCCGGACACCTCGCCGGCGTGGACGGTGACCGGGGCGGCGGGCGAGGGCCTCGGCCGCGCGGCCGCGTTCGCGGGCGACGTGGACGGCGACGGCTTCGACGACGTGCTGCTCGGCGCCCCGTTCGCCACCGACACGTACGCCGCGGAGGGGCGCGCCGCGCTGTATCGCGGCTCGGTGTTCGGCCCCGGCGGCACGCCGGACTGGGAGTCCACCGGCGGGGCGACCGGCGCGGAGTTCGGCGCGGCGTCGTGCGGCGCGGGGGACGTGAACGGCGACGGGCGCGCGGACGTGCTCGTGGGCGCGCCGGGCGCGGCCGTGGTGCGCGTGTACCACGGACGGGCCGCCTCGCCGTGGCTCCTGGCGGCGCCGTCGATCGCGGGCGCGGCCGGCGCGCGGTTCGGCGCCGCGGTGGCGTCCGCGGGGGACGTGAACCGCGACGGCTACTCCGACGTGCTGATCGGCGCACCGTCGGCCAGCGTCGCCGGGTTCGAGGAGGGTCGCGTGCACCTGCGCCTCGGCGGCCCGGGCGGGCTCGGCGCCACGGACGCCTGGACGTTCGCGGGCACGCAGGACGAGGCGCACCTCGGCGAGGCGGTGGCCACCGCCGGCGACGTGAACGGCGACGGCTTCTCCGACGTGCTCGTGCTGGCCCCGGATCACGACGCCACCGTGGCCGGCGAGGGGCGCGCGTACCTCTTCCTCGGCGGCGCGGGCGGGCTGGCGGCGGCGCCCGCGTGGCAGTGGTCGCCGGGACAGGCGGGCGCGCGGCTCGACGCGGCGGCCGCGGCCGGCGACGTGAACGGCGACGGCCACGGCGACGTCGTCCTCGGCGCGTCGCGGCACGACGCCGCGTTCGCGGACGAGGGGCGCGTGCTGCTCTTCCTCGGGACGCCCTCGGGCCTGGCCGCCGCGCCCGCGCGCACGTGGGACGGCGGCGTGCCGTTCGCGCGGTTCGGCGGCTCGCTCGGCGGCCGCGGGGACGCGGACGGCGACGGCCTCGTGGAGCTCTTCGCCGGCGCGCGCGGCTACGCGGACGTGCAGGCTGCCGGCGGCGCGGCGTTCCTCGTGGCGGCGAACGGGGGCGAAGGCCCTGCGCGCCGCCTCCGCCAGCGGCGCACGGACGACTCGCGGCAGATCGGGCTCCTCGCCGCCTCGGATGCGCCCGGCGGGTTCCTGGCGGACGCGCTCGCGCGCAGCCCGGCCGGGCGCGTGGACGTGGCGTTCGACGTGGAGGCCGCGCTCCTCGCCGCGCCCTTCGGCCCCGGCCGGATCGCGGGAACGTGGCTGGATCCCGGCGCGCCGGCGCCGGGCGAGGGCAGCCGCGTGCTCGTGTCCGCCGGCGTGACCGGCTTCCCCGCGAGCACGCCGCTCCGCTGGCGCGCGCGCGTACGCGCCCGCTCGCCGTATTTCCCCGCGTCGCCGTGGATCTCGCCGGCCGCGAACGAAGGGACGGAGACGGACCTGCGCACGGGAACGCTCGGCGCCTCGGCGCCCGCGGTGACACCGGACCCGAGAGTGCGTCTGCTGGCCTCGCCCTCGCCGTTCCGCGAATCCGCGGAGATCGTGTTCGGAGTAGACGTCCCGGGGCGTCACTCCCTCCGCATCCTCGATGTCGCGGGTCGCCTCGTCCGCGTGCTCCTCGACGGTCCCTTGATGACTGGCGAGCATCGCGTTCGCTGGGACGGGCGGGACCGGGAAGGCCGTGCGGCGGCCACCGGCGTGTATTTCGTGCACGCCGAGATCCCGGGAGCGGACGCAACGGTGCGGATACTCCGTCTGCGCTAGGTCGTGGCGTCAAGCCGACGCTCAGCTATTGCCCCTTGCTTTGGACCTGGCAATCCGGTACATTGTCGATGTTGGCCAGAGGGACGCACCCCATCCGGCACGGAGGGGCCCCATGCAGGCGCCTCGGTCCGCTCTCCGCTCTCCGCTCTCCGCTCTCCGCTCTCCGCTCTCCGCTCTCCGCTCTCCTACTAGGCCGTAGTTGGCTGTTCTCGGTGTCGGCCTTGGTCGCCCTCCTGCCCGCGCCTGGCGCCGCAAGCTGGATCTGGACGCCGCGCACGCAGGTGTCGCACACCGTGGCACCGGACTCCGGAGCCTTCGTCGAACAGCACTCGCGCCCCGGGCGCGGGTCGGGCGTGCTGCTGCATGCCGTGGCGCGCATCTGGGACGGCGACGCCAACTTCGATGGCCGCGGGTACTATTTGCGCGTCCATGAGGACTCCACGTGGGCGGCCGTGTGGGCGAGTCGCGAGCTCATCACGAACACCGAGCCGACCACCCAGGGCCATCATCGCTCCTCGACGGACCATCACATCGAGGAGGATCGGAACGGGGACATCCACCTCGTCTCGGAGGTGGCGTGGTGGCCCGTCGGCCCCTACATGGGGTACAAGCGCCGCAGCGGTCCGAGCTGGAACGGGGACTCACTCGCGACGATCATCAACCCCGCCGGGGCGACGAGCCCGAACCTCTTCCTGCAGGAGACGGCGAGCGGCGACACCCTGCACCTCACCTACCACACGGGCTTTCCCTCGGGGAATCCCTACATGGCCTACCGCCGCAAGCGCGTGAGCACGGCGGACGACCCCTGGGACGCCGAGTCGGTCGTGACGCATCGGTTCGGTTCCGGTCCGATGGTCGTCGACGCGGGCGGTGTCGTTCACTTCTTCGGAACCCAGATCGAGACGAGCACCGTGATCACCACGACGCGATGGCATCTCTTCGGCACGTACCCCGGCGCGGGAGAGACGTGGAGCCTCGGGGAGCGGGTTCTTGCGAGCTGGACCACTCCTCTGAGCAGCATCGAGGCGGAGACTCCGCCGGACGAGGGCACCGTCCTTCTGACGGGGGGTCCCTATCTCTACAGCACGTTCGCGGCCCCGAGCGCCGCCGGCCCGCAGGAGATGTTCCTGCGGCGTCTCGACCTGTCCGACTCCACCCGTACCTGGGATCCATCGATCGTGCAGATCACGCCGGGGGATGGCGTGCCCTCGCGGGGAGGCATCTTCTTCGCCACCGGTGAACCGGCGACCACGTATCACCTCATGTACCAGGAGCCGCAGGGGATGACGGATCTCTTTCCCTGGGACCCGGATCCCCCCGACTCGGACCCCGCGACCCGGCTGTACCACCGGTACGCGACGGGCGACCCAATGATCGCGTCGAGCTGGTCGGTTCCCACGGAGGTGGTTCCGGAGAGACGGACGGTGGCCACGAGACCGCAACTGGTAGCCCGGGGAGACTCCGCCTGGGTAACGTGGGTCAGCTACGACGATGACGACCCCACGCCGGGTTCCGACAGCGACTGGGAGATCTGGGCTCGCGACGGACACGCACTCGCGGACACGCTGGAGAGCGCGAACGTGACCTTGGCGGGTGCGGTCTTCATGGACTCGGACTTCGAGGTGCAGTCGGGGAAGACGCTGACGATCGCGCCGGGGACGACCGTGTACCTGCTCGCGAGCCCGGAACCGGATCTGGTGGACATCCTGGTGAACGGCGCGCTCGTGGCGGTGGGGACGGAAACGGAACCGATCACGTTCGTGGCGTACCGGCCCGCGACCGGGGCGTCCACGTGGGGTTCCATCGTGTTCGCCCCCGGGGCGGACGGGTCGGGGAGCCGCCTGGAGCACGTGGTGATCCGGGACGCCACGGCGGGCATCCGCTGTGCGGGCACGGCGCCGTCCCTGCGCGACGTGACCTTCGAGGGCAACACCCTGGCGGAGATCGTGCTGGAGGGGGACACGCGGATCGAGACCGGGTCCGAGTGGATCCTGGATGCACCGCTGCGGGTGATGGCGCTGGAGACGCCGGCGAGCGAGGACACGCTCGGAACGGACGGATACACGGACCTGATCGTGCCCGGGCTCCTGGAGACGGCGTCCTCGGCGTCGCCGGACTCGGTGTGGTTCACCAGCTTCTCGAAGGACGCGGTGAACGGGGACGACTGGGCGGGGATCACGGTCCCCTCCGGGGGCCGCGGGCTGCTGCGGAACTGCGACATCGGGTATGCGCTGCGGGGGGTCTACTTCGCGGACGCGGACTCGGCGGTGCTGGTGGATTCGCGCGTACACCACTACTCGGAGGAGGGCGTGTTCGCGTACGGAGGCCGCGCGTTCATCCAGGGGTGCACGATCGACCGCGGCGTCGAGGACGAGGAAGTGCGGACGACCGGAATCCGGTCGAACTTCGCCGTGCCGCAGATCGTGGACAACGACGTGGGCTGGCAGACGGACTACGGCGTGTGGATCCGCTTTGGGAACTGGGTGTGTGCGCAGCAACCCTGGGGGCTGACCGACACGCTGCGCGTGGTGGACAACAGGATCACCGGGGACGGGGCCACCGACCGCCTCGCGAGCGCCGGGATTCGGGCGGAGTTCGTCTGCCTGGACTACCGGGCGGAGATCGAAGGCAACACAGTGAGCAACTGGCGCGGGCGCGGGCTCGATCTCTACGAGGTAGCGGACGTCCACCTGATCTGCAACGGGCTCGAAGGAAACTACGCCGGGGCTCAGTACACCCGCAAGAACGTCCTGCAGGCGTTCGAGGAGGACGTGTTCTGGAGGGGGAACAGCCTGCGCCAAAACGCATCCGACAACCTGAAGATCCTGTACGAGACGGGCTTGCGGTTCCACGACGATGCCGGGAGCGGCGCGGCGGCGGGCGAGAACACGCTTCAGAAGCATGGCCTTGGTTCCGCCAAGAGCATCCGGATTGCGGGAGGGAGCTTCGAGCCGGTCGTCGACGCTCGCCATCAAACATGGCTGGATGCGAGCGGCACGGCGATCACGGACTCGGTGACCATCCAAGCCACAAACGTGACCGGTCCCGCAGAGATCAAGGTCGGGAGCCCTCTCACCGCCGACGAGTCGTGCGCAGGCGGAGGATCGACCCCGCAGCCGGGCGGGCGCTCGGTCGCGGTAGACACGGCACATGGACGGACGGCGACTTCGTCGCTGACAGCTGGCGTCCCGACGCGGTGGTCCCTGGCCGCCTCGGGATCGAATCCGACGAGCGAAACGGTCTCGTGGGTTCTGGCTGCCCCGATCCCCTCGACAGTCCGCCTGGCGGTATACGACGTGCGAGGACGGCTCGTGCGCCGGCTCGGCGGGCGACCGGTGGCGGCTGGGTACCACGAGTGGCGGTGGGATCGCTCGGCGGAGGACGGGGGCACGGTGGCCTCCGGTGTCTACTTCCTGCGTGTGGAGAGTCCGCAGTTCCGGCACACGCGGAAGGTCGTCCTCCTGCCCTCGGGGAGGTAGCGATGCGGCCGATCGGAGTCGCTGCGGTTTCCGCGCTGCTCTTGGCGGTCGACATCGCGACGGGGGCAACGATTCGCGTGCCTGGAGACGTGCCAACGGTCCTAGCTGCGGTGGATCTCGCCGTGCCTGGGGACTCGGTGCTGATCGACGCGGGCACCTGGACCGAGCGGGCGACGCGCGTCGTCGTTGCCGAGAACGGTCCTCATCAGTTCTCGGCCTGCGCCTTCGCGAGGGGAGGTGTCACAATCCGGGGAGAAGGGGCGGGCGTGACGGTCCTGGACGTCGGAGGATACGCCGGTACGTTCGTGTCGGACGTCGTCTTGGTCCAGCGGCCAGGCGAGGGCCCTCTGAGGTTGGAGGGGTTGACGCTGACTGGCGCATCCGGCGTGGGGGATGCAGTCGTGGGCCTGTACTCGGACGGGCTCGAGATCCGATCGTGCCACTTCGAAGGGAATCGGATCGCGGTAGAGGCAGGGAATTGTCCGCTGACGATGACGGATTGCGAGGTCATCGGGAACTCCGCGCCCGACTACGGGGCGATCGTACTGGCAAGTCTCACGCCGATCCACCTCACACGGTGCCGGTTCGAGGGGAACACGGGGAGGTGCGTGCAGACGAACTACGACCCCGGCGACGGTCCCGCGATCTTCCAGGACTGCGAGTTCGTGCGGAACCGGGGGCCCGACTTCGGCGTGGCCTTGAATCTCCAGTACGCAGGCAGCTTCCTCATCGAAAGGTGCCTGTTCCTTCAGAACGTCGCGGAGACCGGTACCGGCGGAGCGGTCCGCGTGGCCGCCGGGGCGGGCGAGATCCGCCACAGTGTGTTCGCCTACGACTCCTGCTACACACCCGGGAGTCGCGGCGCCGGGATTCGGATGGAGTCCTCCCAGGTGTCGGTGTACAGCAACACCTTCGTGGGGTGCTACTCCGGGCTGGCGGGGTCGGCGTTCTCCGCATTCGAGAGCACCGTCACTGCGTTCCGTGGCAACGTGATCGCACACTCGTCACGCGGGGCGGGTGTGAACGGGACATCGACGGTGGTAGCTCTGAATGCCTGCAATCTCTACTGGGGGAACACCGCCGACTTCGGCAACTGGACCCCCGCTCCATCGGACGTGTTCGCCGATCCGTTGTTCTGTGACTTGCCGGCTCTCGACTTCACGGTCCGCGACGACTCCCCGTGCCTCTTCCCCCCGACTCCCTCGTGTGCCCCGATCGGGGCGCTCGGCGTGGCCTGCGGCGGGGTGGCGATCGAACCGGCATCGTTCGGACGGATCAAGTCCATGTTCCGCGAGTGAGCAAGGAGCTGACCATGAAGCGCAGCGTCCCGATCATCCTGGCCGTCCTGGCGCTCCCGGCAGTCGGCAGCGCCGAACGCCACGTCTATCCCCTCGCCGAAGCTCGCGTCATCCAAAGCCCGACGGCCGGCGGCCGGATCCTGCTCGGATTCGAGTCCCTGGGGGCCCTCGACGAAGTGATCGTATCGAGCGCGTTCCTGGAGGTGCCCCTGCCGCAGGTCCGTCTCGAGCAGGACCTGGACCTCACGATCTACGGGCTCTCCCGCGGCTGGCGCGGGCAGAACGCCACGTGGACCACACCGTGGAACCGTCCCGGCGGGGACCTCGACGAGTCGTACTTCGAGGAGGTCACCATCCCCGCCGGGCAGACACCCGGCACGCTGCGGCTGAACGTGACGCAGATCGTGGACGAGATCGTCACGCTCGGCGCGCCGGACTACGGCTTCGTGCTGACGGCTCCGCTGCGCCGCGGGGACGGGTTCACGGCAGGCGAGCGCGCAACCCTGGGCACGCTGGCCGGGGCGCGACTCGTCGTGACCACGGCCAACGCGCGGGCGGCACGGCCCTCGCGGGAGATGGCCGGCGCCGGGCATTGACCTCGGCCGGTCGGCCGGTCCGTTGACGCCTCGTTCCGCCCTCCGTAACCTCGCGTCCTCGGCCCCGCACCCCGGAGGTCCCCCATGACCGTCGCCGCCCGCGAGGTCCGCGCGCCCCGCGGCACGCAGCTCGCCTGCCGCACGTGGCAGACCGAAGCCGCGATGCGCATGCTCATGAACAACCTGGACCCGGACGTGGCGGAGCACCCGGACGCGCTCGTGGTGTACGGCGGGTCCGGGCGCGCCGCGCGGAACTGGGAGGCGTTCGAGACGCTCGTCTCCACGCTGCGCCGCCTCGGCCCGGACGAGACGCTGCTGGTCCAGTCCGGCAAGCCCGTCGGCGTCTTCCGCACGCACGCGGACGCGCCGCGCGTCCTCATCGCGAACTCGAACCTGGTGGGACGCTGGGCGAACTGGGAGCACTTCCGCGAGCTGGAGCGGAAGGGGCTCATGATGTACGGCCAGATGACGGCGGGGAGCTGGATCTACATTGGAACGCAGGGGATCCTGCAGGGCACGTTCGAGACGTTCGCGGAGCTGGCCGCGCAGCACTTCGGCGGCGACCTCCGCGGGCGGCTGGTCCTCACCGCCGGGCTCGGCGGCATGGGTGGTGCGCAGCCGCTCGCCGCCACCATGAACGGCGGCGTGGCGCTCGTGGCGGAGGTGGACGCGTCGCGCATCCGCCGACGCCTGGAGACGCGCTACCTGGACGAGGCCGCCGCGTCCTTCGATGACGCGCTCGCGCGCGCCCGCAAGGCGCTCGCGGAGAAGCGCGCGGTGTCCATCGGCGTGGAGATGAACGCGGCGGACTGCTTCGAGAAGATCCTGGCCTCGGACCTGCGCCCGGACGTGGTCACGGACCAGACCTCCGCGCACGACCTGCTCGAAGGCTACGTGCCGTCCGGCCTCCCGTTCGACGCGGCGCTGGAACTCCGCCGCCGCGACCCCGCGGACTACGTCCGCCGCGCGAAGGCCACCGCCGTGCGCCACGTGCAGGCCATGCTCGCGCTGCAGGCGAAGGGCAGCGTGGTCTTCGACTACGGCAACAACCTCCGCGGCGCCGCCGAGGAGGGCGGGCTCGAGGGCGCGTACGGCTACCCCGGCTTCGTCCCCGCGTACATCCGGCCGCTCTTCTGCCGCGGGAAGGGACCGTTCCGCTGGGTGGCGCTCTCCGGCGATCCCGCGGACATCGCGGCCACGGACGAGGCGCTCCTCGCGGCGTTCCCCGAGGACAAGGTGCTCGCGCGCTGGCTGCCGCTCGCGGCCGAGCGCGTGGCGTTCCAGGGGCTGCCCTCGCGCATCTGCTGGCTGGGCTACGGGGAGCGCGCGAAGGCGGGGCGCCTCTTCAACGAGCTGGTGGCGTCCGGGCGCGTGAAGGCGCCGATCGTGATCGGGCGCGACCACCTGGACACCGGCTCCGTGGCGTCGCCGTACCGGGAGACCGAGGCGATGAAGGACGGCTCGGACGCGGTCGCGGACTGGCCCATCCTCAACGCGCTGTTGAACACGGCCTGCGGCGCCACCTGGGTGTCGTTCCACCACGGCGGCGGCGTGGGCATCGGGAACTCGCTGCACGCCGGCATGGTGATCGTGGCCGACGGCACCGCGGAGGCCGGCCGGCGGCTGGAGCGCGTGCTCACCGCGGACCCCGGCACCGGCGTCATGCGGCACGCGGACGCCGGGTACGACCTGGCCGTGCAGGTGGCGCGCGAGAAGGACATGGACCTGCCCGGCATCACGGACCGATGACGCGGCGGCCGCGATGAGCGAACGCGCCACGCTCGTCGTCGAGAACGCGTCCGAGGTGCTCACGATGGAGCGCCCCGGGCTGGCCGGCCCGCGCCGGCGCGAGGACCTCCGCGAGGTGGGCCGGATCGAGCGCGGCGCGGTGGCCGTGGCGGGCGAGCACATCGCCTGGGTGGGGCCGTCGCACGAGCTGGGGCGGATCCCGATGGCCGCGGACGCGGTCCGCATCGACGCGCACGGCGGCACCGTGTGCCCCGGCTTCGTGGACTGCCACACGCACCTGGTCTTCGCGGGTTCCCGGCACGACGAGTTCGAGCGGCGCCTCGCCGGCGAGAGCTACGGGGAGATCGCGGCGAAGGGCGGCGGCATCCAGGCCTCCCTGCGCG
This sequence comes from uncultured Gemmatimonadota bacterium, assembly GCA_964571855.1. Classification (GTDB taxonomy): domain Bacteria; phylum ARS69; class ARS69; order ARS69; family ARS69; genus CAYYFX01. Next base: position 42,440 of record CAZNDO010000021.1, on the reverse strand, counting down.
CGGTGCGCGACGCGTCCGAGAAGGACCTGGCCCGTCTCGCGCGCGAGCGCCTGGACCGGATGCTCGCGCACGGCACCACCACGCTGGAGGCGAAGAGCGGCTACGGCCTGCGCACGGACGCGGAGCTGAAGCAGGTCCGCGCGCTGATGCGCGCGAGCGAGGGTCACGCGGTGGAGACCGTGGCCACGTTCCTGGGCGCGCACGAGTTCCCGCCGGAGTACCGGGAGGACCGCGAGGCGTACGTGCGCCTCGTGATCGACGAGATGATCCCGGCCGTGGCCATGCTGGAGCGGTGCGAGTACGCGGACGTCTTCTGCGAACGGGGCGTGTGGACGGTGGACCAGTCCCGCCGCGTGCTGCTTGCCGCGCGCGACGCCGGGATGAAGCCCCGGCTGCACGCGGACGAGTTCGCCCCGTCGGGCGCCGCCGAGCTGGCGGTCGAGGTGGGGGCCGCCTCCGCGGACCACCTCAGCGCCGTGTCGGACGCCGGGGTGGCCGCGCTCGCGGACTCGCCCACGATCGGCGTCCTCCTGCCCGGGACCACCTTCTCCTGCCGGATCCCGCCCGCGGACGGCCGGCGCCTCGTGGACGCCGGGGTGGCGGTGGCCATCGCCACGGACCTGAACCCCGGGAGCTGCGGGGTGGAGGCCATGGGCGTGGTGATCGGGCTGGCGTGCCTGCACCTCGGCCTCCTCCCCTCGGAGGCCTTCGTGGCCGCCACCGTGAACGCCGCCTTCGCCCTGGACCGGGCCGACCGGATCGGCTCCCTGGCCCCCGGGAAGCAGGCGGACCTCCTGGTCCTGGACGTCCCGGACTACCGGGCCGTCCCCCAGCGGTTCGGGACGAACCCGGTCCGGACGGTCATCAAGAAGGGGCGGCGGGTGGTGGGCTGAGTCTCAAGACCTCCGGGGAATCGGCCGATCCCGGGATGAGCCGGGGCCGCGTGGGCGTCGGCGCGCACACGGAACCGCCCCCGCTTCCGCGCCGGGCCCACCCCGGAGGAGTCCGTTGCCCGAACTCGACACCATGCGGAAGGCGTCCGACCTGCTCCAGAAGGGGCGGTACGATGACGCGATCGCCGAGTACCGCGCCGTCCTCGAGGGCTCCCGCAAGAAGAACCCGGCCATCCTGAACCTGATCGGCGACCTGCACACGAAGCAGGGCCGCACCGAGAAGGCGTTCGAGGCCTATCTGGAAGCGTGCCGCCTCTACGCGGAGGAGGGCCTCTTCCACAACGGCATCGCGGTGGGGAAGAAGGTCCTCCGGATGGACCGCGACCAGACCGAGGTCTACGGGATCCTCGGCAACCTGTACGCGCGCCAGGGCCTGGGCGGCGACTGCGTGAAGTTCCTGCGCGAGTTCTCGCGCCGCAAGGAGGAGGCGGGCGAGTACCCGATGGCGCTGGCCGCGTTCGCCGAGGCGTGCGAGATCCTCAAGGCGTTCCCCGAGGTGCACATCCACTACGGGGAGATGCTGGAGAAGGTGGACCGCAAGGACGACGCGGCCGCCTGCTACCGCGACGCCGCGCAGGCGTGGGCGGACCGCGGGCTGACGGATCGCGCGCAGGAGTGCGAGCGCCGCGCCGCCGGGTTGTCGGGCGAGGCGCCCGCCGACGCGCCGCCGAACATGACCGAGATCATGTCCCTGCGCACCCTGGACGACGCGCCCTCGAAGGTGCGGAAAGGGGGCGCGTCCGAGAGCCGCGACAGGTTTTGGGGACGGATCGAGCAGCCGAACGGCCTCGACATCGACGGTCCCTCGAAGCCGCTCAAGTCCGCGATCCCGTGGGCGCGCTACGACCCCAAGTCCAACCCCAAGCTCCCGCCCCCGCCGCCGCTTCCGCCGCGCCGCAAGAAGGCGCAGCCGTCGCTGACGAAGGACGCCCTCTTCGCGGAGCCGAAGGGGCTGGATGCCGGGCTCACGCTGGACATGCCGAAGCCGCCCGCGAAGCCCGCGGCCGCGCCGCCGGCCGCCGCCGCGCCGCCGCCGGCCGCCGCGCCCGCGCCGTCCGACGGGCTGGAGCTCACGACGGACTTCGGGGCCGGTCCCACGTCCGTCCTGCCCGAGGCGGAGCCGCCGGCCGCCGACCTGTCGTCCCTGCCGGGCATCGTGATGCCGCCGGCCGCGGGCTCGCCCGCGTTCGACGGGCACGCTGCCGTGGAGGACGAGCCGCCCGGACTCGATTCCGACGCGCACGAGCCGGCCCGGCACGAGCCGGCCGCGCCGACGCCGATCGAGGCCGCGTTCGATGCGGCGTTCGCGACGCCCGCCGAAACGGAGCCCGAGGCCGCCGCGGCGCCCGCGTCCGACGGCTACTCCCTCGAGGTGGAGCCCGCCGCCGTCGAGGACGACGAGCTGGCCGCGTTCTTCGAGCAGGCCGCGCACGAGCCGCAGATGGAGGCGCAGGCCGTCGTCATCGGCGACGACCTCGGCCTCATCGAGGGCGGCGACGTCTCCGAGGTGATCGCCGACTTCGTGGCCGCCACGAGCGAGATCCTGGACCTGGACGATCACCAGGCGCACTACGACCTGGGCACCACGTTCATGGAGATGGAGCTGTTCGAGGAGGCGGCGGTCGAGTTCGAGGTGGCCGCGCGCGGCGAGGACTTCGCGCTGCCGAGCCAGGAGATGCTGGGCTACTGCTTCCTGCGGAAGGGCCAGATCGAGCTGGCCATCCGCGAGCTGGAGAAGGGGCTCTCGCTCCCGATCCCGGACGAACGCATGAAGCTCGGGCTCCACTACAACCTGGGCATCGCGTGCAGCGTGCTGGACCGCGACGAGGACGCGATCGGGCACTTCCGCCGCATCCTGGAACTGGACCCGGACTTCCGGGACACGCAGGACCGCCTCGACCGGCTCGTCCAGTCGAGCTGATCCATCGCACGGAGCGACGCACGGCCCGCCTCGGGGGTCGGGCCGTGCGTTGACGCTCCCGCATCCCGCCGCTACGCTCCGCGGACTTTCCCCGTCCGCGCAGGCGACCCGATGTCCACGCGTACCATCGCCGCCGTCGCGCTGTTCGCCGCGCTCGTGGCCGCGCTCGGATTCCTGCTCGCGGGGATCCCGAACGTGGAGCTCGTCAGCCTCGCGTCCTTCGCGTCGGGCGCGGCGCTCGGGCCGCGCGGCGGTGCGGCCGCCGGCGCGCTCGGGCTGGCGCTGTACTCCGGGCTGAACCCGTACGGGGCGGCGCCGCCGCCCACGTATCTCTCGCAGGTGGCGGGCGGAGCGATGCTCGGCGCGGCCGGCGCGTTCGTGGCCGCGCGGGCGCGGGCGAACCCGCGGTGGAACGGACCGATCCTCCTGGGCGCCGCGGGGTTGATCCTCACGCTGGCATACGACGGGCTCACGAACTACGGGACGGCGGTGTCCATCGGGGCGGCCGCGGATCCGTGGCCGGTGCTGTGGGGAGGCTGGGCCTTCGGCGTGTGGCACACCGTGTGGAACGTGGGGTTCTTCGCCGGCCTCGGGCCGCCCTTGCTCGCGGCGCTCGCGCGGCGAAGGCTGGCGGGGTCGTGAGCGCGGCGCGGTTCACGGTCGCGGCGCTCCTCGGCCTCGCGCTCGCCGTCCCCGCGCGGGCGCAGGATGCGGACTCCGTGGCGGCTCCGGCGATCACGCCGTTGACCGCCACGCCGGACTCCGCCGCGGCGGCCCCCGCGGGCGCCGACTCCACGGCCAACTCCACCGCCGGCGCCGCCGCGGACTCCCTGCCCGCCGTCCCGCCCTGGACCCCGGATCCGTCGTGGGAAGCGCTCACCTGGTTCCGCCCGGAGCGCTCCGCCGACGTCGCCTCCGTCCGCTTCGGCACGCCGGACGACCCCGTGCCGCCCGTGGGATTCGCGAGCCTCGCCGGCATCCTCCGCCTGCAGCCGGGCGTGCGCACGCGCGAGATGTCCCAGGGACCCACGGCCGAGACCTTCGATCTCTCCGGCGCCGGCAGCGACCGCTCCGCGCTGCTCCGGCCGGGTTCGTCCCTCGCGCTGCCCGGCACGTCGGGGCCGCAGTCGCACGAGGCGGGGCTGGGCGAGCTGGACGGCGTGGCGATCGTGCGCGGCGGCGCGGCCGCGCTGTACGGCCCGGAGGCCGTGGACGGCGCCGTGCTCGCGCTCGCGAGCCAGCCGCTCCCCGAGGAGCTGCTCACGCGCGCGTCCGCCGAGGAGGGCGTGGACGACTGGCAGCGCGGCGCGTTCAAGGGCGCGCTGCGCCTCGGGTCCTCCGCGGGTCTGTTCGCCGCCACCGAGTCCCGCCGCCTGGAAGGGTTCTTTCCCGGGACGAAGGAGGTGGATCGCCTGCTCGACGTGCGGCTGGCCGGCCGCATCGACGACCGCACGCAGGGCCGGCTGGAGTACCGCATCTTCAAGGGCGACGGTCGCATGGGCGGCTTCGAGTTCGACACGATCCGCTCCGTGCTCACGAAGCGCGAGGACATGCGCGCGGAGCTGTTCCGCGCCACGTCCGCCGGCGGCGCGCTCGTGGAGGCGAACCTCACCCGCGCGAAGCTCGAGACCGGCGTGGGCGGCGCGGACGTGGAGACCCGCAAGTTCCTCGTGCCGTCGCTGCGCGTCACCGCGGACGTCCCGTTCTTCCGCGGCTTCCCGGCAACCGCGCGCATCGAGGGATCGAACGTGCGCGTGCAGCGGGAGGAGGCGGACGAGACGGACTCGCGGCTGCGCGGCGCCGCGGCGTTGCGCATCACCCGCCACGAGGCAGCCGCCTTCGCCACGCTCACCGTGAGGGCCGACGCGGACGAGGGCCGGCCGCTGGCGCCGCACGTGCGCCTGGAGGCCGAGGCCCCGCGCGGACGGGCCGTGCTCTTCGCCATCCTCTCGCGTGGCGAGCGCCTCCCGGATCCGGACGCCGCGTCGCCGGACGACGCGGAGGTGCACCTCTCGGCCACGCTCGGCGCGCGCGTCCGCACGGGGCCCGTCGCCTGGCGCGCCGCCGGCTTCGCCACGAACGTGGACGACGCGCGTCGCGAGCCCACGTTCGAGGAGGTGCGCGCGCGCCGCGCCGTGCTGGACGCGCCGTACGGCGACGCGGAGATCCGCGGCGCCTCCGCCGGCCTCGACACGGACCGCTTCCCGTTCCCCGGCGCGCCCGGGATCGGCACGCTCCTGTTGCGCACGTCGGTCACCGCGCTCTCCGCGCGCGACGTCACCGCGGACACGCGCCTGCCGCGCCGCCCCGCGCTCACGTGGACCGGGGAGGGCTACCTCGAGAAGCGCCTCTTCTCCGGCGAGCTCGCGGCGCGCGTGCGCGGCCGCCTCACCCACGAGCGCGACCGCGTGGACGACGCCGGCGCCCCGGTGGCGGACGCGTGGCTCACCGACGTGATCCTCGAGGGCGAGGTGGGGGACGCCGTCTTCTTCTACCGTTTCATGGACCTGATGGAGCGCGCGGACGAGATCGAGCCCGGCATCCGCCTCCCGGGCTTCTCCCGGATGTGGGGACTCACCTGGCGCTTCACCGGGTGAGTCCGGTACGCCGGGCGGTCACGCGGTCCCTGCGCGACCCCGTCGTTGACACCCCGCAACGCCGCCGATAGCCTCCGCCGGACCTCGGGAGACATTGCCGTGAACTGGGTGGACTGGATCCTCATCGCCATCGTCGGCGCGTCGTTCCTCGCCGGGCTCTGGCGGGGCGCCGTGCGCACCGTCTTCTCCCTGGCCGGGCTCGCGGTCGGCTTCTGGCTCGCCGCGAAGGAGTCCGGCGCGCTCGCCCTGATCCTGGAGCGCTGGATGAGCCCGAGCGTGGCCGCGGCCGTGGCGTTCCTCTTCGTGTTCCTCGGCGTCGGCGTGGTGGCGGCGCTGGCCGGCTGGCTGTTGCGCAAGGCGCTGGAGAAGATGGCCATGTCCTGGGTGGACCGCCTCGCCGGCGCGGCCTTCGGCCTCGCGCGCGGGCTGGCCATCGTGGGCGTGCTCGCGCTCGCCGTGGAGGGCGTGGGCGGCTTCGGCGCCACCCGCGCATCCGTGACCTATCCCTGGGCGCTGCGTTCGGGCGCGGTGCTCCTGGGGCTCATCCCCGAGGGCGCGCGCGAGCGTCTGCACTGGGACGAGTTGAAGCAGCGCATCCCCGAGAAGCTGCGCGGGATGAAGGACGACGAAGGCGTCGTCTGATCGCCCGCGCGCACCCTGGACCGTTCCGGAGACACACGCATGGCGTCCATCAATCCCGAGATCTTCCGCGAGTACGACATCCGCGGCGTCGTGGACCCGCAGCTGGATCCCGCCACGTGCACGCTGCTCGGCAAGGGGCTGGGCACGATGCTGGTGCGCGCCGGCGCGAGGAACGTGGCCGTGGGCCGCGACGTGCGCCTCTCCTCCGACCGCATCCGCGACGACCTGGTGAAGGGGCTCACCTCCACCGGGCTGGACGTGGTGGACGTGGGCGTGGTGCCCACGCCGGCCTTGTACTACGCGCTGTACAACGGCAACGTGGGCGGCGGCGTGATGATCACCGGGTCGCACAACCCGGCGGAGTACAACGGCTTCAAGACGTCCGTGGGCAAGGACTCCATCCACGGCGAGAAGATCCAGTCCGTGCGCAAGCTGATCGAGGCGGGGGACTTCGCGCAGGGCTCGGGCAAAGTGGAGGAGCGGCGCGTGCTGCCGGAGTACCTGGGCCGGCTGACCGAGGGCGTCATGCCGGAGCGCGGCCTCACCGTGGTGGTGGACGCGGGCAACGGCGTGGCCGGTCCGCACGCGCCGAACGTGCTGGAGACGCTCGGCTGCACCGTGCACAAGCTGTACTGCGAGCCGGACGGCCGCTTCCCGAACCACCATCCGGATCCCACGGTGGAGAAGAACCTGAAGGACCTCATCGCGAAGGTGAAGGAGACCGGCGCGGACCTCGGCATCGCGTTCGACGGGGACTCCGACCGCATCGGCGTGGTGGACGAGAAGGGCGGCATCGTCTGGGGCGACCGGCTGCTCGCGCTCTACGCGCGGCAGGTGCTCGCGGACGGTCCCACGTCCATCATCTTCGAGGTGAAGTGCTCGAAGGGCCTCATCGAGGACATCGCCGCGCACGGCGGCACGCCGGTGATGTGGCGCACGGGCCACTCGCTCATCAAGCAGAAGATGAAGGAGACCGGCGCGCTCCTGGCCGGCGAGATGTCCGGGCACATGTTCTTCAAGCACCGCTACTTCGGCTACGACGACGCCCTGTACGCGGCCGCGCGGCTCGTGGAGATCGTGGCGAACGAGGACGCGCCGCTGTCCGAGATCATGGCGTCGATCCCGAAGTACCCGTCCACGCCGGAGATCCGCGTGGACTGCGCCGAGGCGCACAAGTTCGAGGTGGTGCGGCAGGTGGCGGACCACTACAAGAAGACGCACAAGGTCATCGACGTGGACGGCGCCCGCGTGGACTTCGGCGACGGCTGGGGCCTCGTGCGCGCGTCGAACACCACGCCGCTCCTCGTGCTGCGCTTCGAGGCGGACACGGAGGAGCGGCTCGCCGCCATCCGCGCCGAGATGGAGGGCAAGGTGCGCTCCGTGATGACGGCGGTGGTCGGCGCGTGAGCCGGGTCCACGCGGTCCTGATGGCCGGCGGGCGCGGCACGCGCTTCTGGCCGGCCAGCCGGGAGAGCCTGCCGAAGCAGTTCCTGAAGGTGGGCGGGGACGAGTCCCTGCTCGCGCGCACGCAGCGGCGGCTGACGCCTTTGGCCGCGCCGAAGGACGCGTGGGTGGTGACGAACGCCGCGCACGTGGACCTCGCCGCGGAGCAGCTCCCGGACGTGCCGCGCGCGCGCATCGTGGGCGAGCCCGTGGGGCGGAACACCGCGCCGTGCATCGCGCTCGCGGCCGCGCTCGTGGCGCGCGAGGACCCGGACGGCGTGCTGCTCGTGGCCCCCGCGGACCACTGGATCGGCGACGAGGACGCCTTCCGCGCCGTGATGCGCGCCGGCATCGAGACCGCGCGCGCCTCGCGCATGCTCGTCACCTTCGGCGTGATCCCCACCGCGCCCGCCACCGGCTACGGCTACATCGAGGCCGGCGACACGCTCCCCGGCGTCCCCGGCGGCGCGCGCAAGGTGGCCCGCTTCACCGAGAAGCCGGACGCCGCCACCGCCGCGAAGTTCCTCGCCTCCGGCCGCCACACCTGGAACAGCGGCATCTTCGCCTGGCGCGCGGACGTCTTCCTCGCCGAGCTGGCGCAGCACGAGCCCGTCATGGCGAAGGCCATCGACGCGATCGCCCGCGCGAAGGACCTCGACGCCGCGCTGCGCGAGGGCTACGGCGCGCTGCCATCCATCTCGGTGGACTACGCCGTGCTCGAACGCTCCGCCCGCGTGGCCGTCGTCCCGGCGAAGTTCCCGTGGTCCGACGTGGGCTCCTGGGACGCCCTCGCCGAGCTCACCTCCGCCGACGGCCGCACGAACGTCCTCCACGGCGACGTCCTCTCCGTGAACGCCACCGGCTGCTTCGCCGACACCGACGGGCGGCTCGTGGCGCTGGTCGGGACGAAGGACCTCCTCGTCGTGTCCCGGGAAGACGCCGTGCTGATCGCGGCGAAGGGAGCGTCGCAGGACGTGAAGAAGATCGTGGACGCCCTCGAGCGGGACGGACGGAAGGACCTGTTGTAGCGGGCAGCGCGCTGGCCGGAGGGGCGGGGAGCGCGGGGCCTCGGAGGGGCAGAGCCGCGTCGGGCGGGTTTGCGCCGGGGACCCCGGTGGGTCCTCCCCGGCGGGCGCTCGGCCTCCGCCGTCCCGGCTCCGGCCTTCGCTCCTGCGTCGACGGCCTCCGGCCGTCCGGGCCTCCGGCCGCGCCGCAGAGCCGCCGGGGAGGACCCACCGGGGCCCCCGACGCGAACCCGCCCGACGCGGCTCTGCCCCTCCGAGGCCCCGCGCTCCCCACCCCTCCGGCGGGCGAACCCTCCTTCAAAGTCTCCCGGGCGTCCGTCCCGCTCGAGGTCGTCCACGATCTACTTGCCCGCGGGCGCCGTCCACGCCTTTGGGGGAGGGGGCTTCCCGGATGTCGGAAGCCCCGTACCGTCCAGCGATTCGCGATGGAGCGGTGACTGCCTGTCCCGGTCGGGCGGGGGCGGGTGGCGTGGAGGAGGGAGGCGCGGCGGCGAGGTGGGCGGGTTCGCGGTGGACGCCCCGGTGGGTCCTCTCCGGCGGCTCTGCGGCGCGGCCGGAGCCCCGGACGGGCGGAGGCCGTCGACGCAGGAGCGAAGGCCGGAGCCGGGACGGCGGAGGCCGAGCGCCCGCCGGGGAGGACCCACCGGGGCGGCCGCCGCAAACCCGCCCGCCTCGCCGCCGCGCCTCCCTCCTCCGCGCCACCCGCCCCCGCCCGACCGGGACCCGCTGTCATCGTCACCCCCCCGCGAATCGCCTCCCCGGTCACGGAACTTCCCCATCCTTGAACAACCCTTGCCGACCCTGACGGCCGTGCAGTCGCGTCGTCACCCGGGGTCAAGGCGGACGAATGGACCTCCGATATCGCGAAGGAAGTGGACTCGCACGCCCGGGAGAACGCCTCCCGTGACGCGCGAGGAGCGCAACGTCCTCCTGTTCGTGGCGCTGGGCATCGCCGTGGGCTCGTTCCCCGGCGGCGCGCGGGCGCCCGAAGGGAGCGCGGATGTCGTCGCTTCGCCGGTCGCCCCGGCGGACTCGGCGGCGGCGGACGCGGATTCCGCGGAAGTCCCGGCGCCTTCGGGCGAACCGGCGGCCGCGGAGGGTCCGGCGGGCGCGGCAGTGGAAGGCCGCACGGTCGATCTGTACCCGATCGACCTGAACTCGGCCCCGGCCGCGCTGCTGGAGGAGCTGCCGAGGATCGGGCCCGCGAAGGCGCAAGCCATCGTGGAGCTCCGCGAGCGGAAGGGCGGCTTCCGCGACGTGGAGGAGCTGGCGGAAGTACGCGGGATCGGACCGCGCACGGTGGAGCGGCTCCGCGATCTGGTGATCGTGGGGCGGTACGACGGCGGACGGGATCGGGAGAGGAGCCACCACCTTGGCGAACGAGCGACTCGAGACCCTGCTGCTGGACAGCGAGGTCCTGACGTCGGAACAGCTGGAGCAGGCGAGGAAGCAGCAGAAGTCCAGCGGGGATCCGCTCGACGCCTGCCTCGTCAAGCTCGGGGTCATCTCCGAAGGGGATCTGCTCACCGTGCTCTCGCGGATCTACGACATGCCCGCGGTGGACCTGCTGAACTTCGACGTCGACAAGACGTCCGTGGACCTCCTCCCGTCCGAGGTGGCCATGAAGTTCCAGGCCATCCCCATCCGCAAGGTGGGACGGACGCTCACGCTGGCCATGGCCGATCCGCTGAACCTGTACGCCATCGACGACATCAAGTTCATCGTGGGCCTGGAGGTCCAGCCCGTCGTCGCGGCCGAGAGCGCCATCAAGAAGACGATCGACAAGTTCTACGGCACCGCGAACGCGCTCAACGACATCATGAAGGACATGGAGGACGGCGCCGGCGTCGAGGTGGTGGACGACGCCGACGAGGACTCCGACCTGATGGGCGCGGAGAACGACGCGCCCGTCATCAAGTACGTGAACTCGCTGCTGGCCGAGGCCGTGACCCGCCGCGCCTCGGACATCCACATCGAGCCGTTCGAGAAGCACGTGCGCGTGCGGCTGCGCCAGGACGGCGCGCTGTACGAGCTGGCGTCCCCGCCGCTGCGCATGAAGGCGCCCATCACGTCGCGCCTCAAGCTGATGGCGGAGCTGGACATCGCCGAGAAGCGGATCCCGCAGGACGGCCGCATCAAGATCCTCGTGAACAACCGGAAGATCGACCTCCGCGTGTCCACGCTGCCCGTGATCTTCGGCGAGAAGATCGTGCTCCGCATCCTGGACCAGTCCAACCTGAACGTGAACCTGGAGACCTTCGGCTTCCAGCCGGAGGCGCAGGCGCGCTTCATGAAGGCCATCTCCAGCCCGTACGGCATGGTGCTCGTGACCGGCCCCACCGGGTCGGGCAAGACCACCACGCTGTACTCGGCGATCTCCAAGATCAACCAGCCGGACGTGAACATCATGACCGCGGAGGACCCGGTGGAGTACAACCTGCCGGGCATCAACCAGGTCAACGTGAACGAGGACATCGGCCTCACGTTCGCCGCCGCGCTGCGCGCGTTCCTGCGGCAGGACCCGAACATCGTGATGGTGGGCGAGATCCGCGATCTCGACACCGGCGCCATCGCCGTGAAGGCGGCGCTCACCGGCCACCTCGTGCTGTCCACGCTGCACACGAACGACGCGCCGTCCTCCGTGGACCGGCTCGTGGACATGGGCGTGGCGCCGTTCCTCGTGGCGTCATCCGTGAACTGCATCGTGGCCCAGCGGCTCCTGCGGCGCGTGTGCACCGCGTGCCGCGAGCCCATGGAGGCGCATGACGAGCTGCTGCACGAGCTGCAGCTCACGCGCGAACAGGCCAAGGGCGGGGAGTTCTACAAGGCGAAGGGCTGCTCGGACTGCCACGGCACCGGGTACCGCGGCCGCGCCGGCGTGTACGAGGTGTTCTCGCTCACGCCGCGGCTGCGGAAGATGATCCTCGACCGGAACTCCACGGCCGAGCTGAAGGTCGCGGCGATCGAGGAGGGGATGCTCACGCTGCGCAGGGACGGCCTGAGGAAGATGCTCCTCGGGCAGACGACTCCGGAGGAAGTCCTCCGGGAGACCGCCTCGGACTAGGCGAAGGGGGACGTCGATGGTTTCGTTGCGTGCACTTCTGGAGGAGATGGCGAAGGTCCGCGCGTCGGACCTGCACCTCACGGCGGGGATCCCGGCCCAGCTCCGCGTGGACGGGGAGCTCGTGTCGTCGAAGATCTCCGGGGTGCTCACGCCGGACATCACCCAGCGTCTCGCCTACTCCGCCCTGAACGACGAGCAGAAGAAGACCTTCGAGAACACGAAGGAGCTGGACTTCTCCTTCGGCGTGAAGGGGCTGGCGCGCTTCCGCGGCAACTGCTTCGTGCAGCGCGGCGTGACCACCATGGTGGTCCGCATGATCCCGTTCGAGGTCACGCCGTTCGAGCAGCTCGGTCTCCCGGGCTCCGTGCTCCGCTTCGCCGAGCTGCCGCGCGGGCTGGTGCTGCTGACCGGTCCCACCGGCTCGGGCAAGTCCACGACGCTGGCGTCCTTGATCGACCGGATCAACGCGGAGCGCTCGCTCCACATCATCACGATCGAGGATCCGATCGAGTTCATGCACAGCCACAAGCGCTGCATCGTGAACCAGCGCGAGGTGGGCGCGGACACGATGAGCTTCCACGACGCGCTGCGGCACGTGCTCCGCCAGGACCCGGACGTGATCCTCCTGGGCGAGATGCGCGACCGCGAGACCATGGAGACGGCGCTGACCGTGGCCGAGACCGGCCACCTCGCCTTCGCCACCCTGCACACGAACTCCGCCATGGAGTCCATCAGCCGCATCGTGGACTCCTTCCCGTCCGACCAGCACGAGCAGCTCTACTCGCAGCTCGCGTTCGTGCTGAAGGGCGTGGTGACGCAGGCGCTGCTCCCCAAGGCCGGCGGGCCGGGGCGCGCGCTGGCGTCGGAGGTGCTCGTGTGCACGCCCGCCATCTCGGCGCTGATCCGGGAGGGGAAGACCCACCAGATCTACAGCCTCATGCAGGCGGGGCAGAAGTTCGGCATGCAGACCATGAACCAGTCCCTGGCGGCCCTCTACCACCGGCGCGAGGTCTCCTACGAGGAGGCGCTCGGCCGGAGCCCGGATCCGAAGGAGTTCGAGGGCATGGTCGGCCGCGCGATGGCGGTCGCGTAAGAGAGGGGGAGCCACGTGCAGACGTTCGTTTGGAAAGGCAGGACTCCGGGCGGGGAGGTCGTCGGCGGCGAGATCGCCGTCAACAACCGCGCGGAGGTCCTGGCGGCGCTCCGGAAGAAGCGGATCGTCGTCACGTCCGTGAAGCAGAAGCCCAAGGAAATCAGCATCAAGCTGCCGTTCGGGAACGGCGTCGGCACGAAGGACCTGGCCATCTTCACGCGGCAGTTCGCCACGATGATCAACGCCGGCCTTCCCCTCGTGCAGTGCCTGGACATCCTCTCGCGGCAGCTCGACAAGCAGGTCTTCCGCGACATCACGAAGAAGGTGATGAGCGACATCGAGGGCGGCGCCACGCTGTCGGAGTCCCTCCGGAAGCACCCGAAGCCGTTCGACGAGCTGTACGTGAACATGGTGAACGCCGGCGAGGCGGGCGGTATCCTGGACACCATCCTCATGCGTCTTGCGGAGTACATCGAGAAGATCGAGACGCTGAAGCGGAAGGTGAAGAGCGCGCTGATGTACCCGGCGGTCGTGCTCATCGTGGCCATCGGCGCCACGCTGTTCATGCTGATGTTCATCATCCCCACGTTCGCGAAGATGTTCGCGGACTTCGGGGCCGAGCTGCCCATGCCCACGAAGATCGTGCTCGGGGCGTCGAACCTCATCCGGAGCTGGTGGTGGGCCATGCTGGCCGGCGCCATCGGCACAGTGGTGGGCATCAAACGGTACTACGCCACGGATGCCGGGCAGCACCGCATCGACGCCTTCCTGTTGAAGTTCCCGGTCATCGGCGACGTGCTCCGCAAGGGCTCGGTGGCGCGCTTCACGCGCACGCTGGGCACCCTGGTGTCGTCCGGCGTGCCCATCCTCGACGGCCTGGAGATCACCGCGAAGACCGCGGGCAACGTGATCGTGCAGGACGCCGTGATGGCGGCCCGCGCCTCCATCCGCGAGGGCGACACGATCTCGAACCCGCTGCGCGGATCCAGCGTGTTCCCGCCCATGGTGGTGCAGATGATCACGGTGGGCGAGGAGACCGGCGCCCTGGACGAGATGCTCACCAAGATCGCCGACTTCTACGACGAGGAAGTGGACAGCGCCGTGGACGCCCTCACGTCCATCATCGAGCCGGTGATGATCGTGTTCATGGGCGCCATCGTCGGCGGCATGGTCGTGGCCATGTACCTGCCCATCTTCCGGATGGTCAACGTGATCGCGGGCTGATCCGGTGGATCTGCCGCGCCACGCGGATGCGGAGCCCGGGGACGTTCCCGACGAGGGGACGTCCCCGTCCGCGTACCGGCGTCTCCCGCGCGGCGGGGAGGCGGCGGCCCTGGCGGCCGGACTCGTCCTCACCGCGGTCGTCACCGCGCACACGGGCGGCATCCGCAGCCCCTTCGTGCTCCTGTACGTGCTGGGCGTGTTCACCGCGGGCATGCGCCGCGGGGGGCGCGCCGCGGGCGCCGCGGCCGTCCTGGCCACCGCGTGCTACGCGTTCGTGGCTTTCCTTGTGGGCGAAGGGGACGGCGCGCTGTCCGCGGCCCGCGTGGGCAACGAGGTGGCGTACCACGGCGGCGCCTTCCTCCTGGTGGCCATCCTCACCGGGATCCTCTCCGAGCGGGCGCGCCGCAGCCGCGAGGTGCTGGCGTCCACGGAGCGGGAGTTGGCCCGCGTCCAGACCTCCACGGACGGGATCCTGGAGCACATGGCCATCGGCGTGCTCACCTGCGCCGCGGACGGCCGGATCGAGCGCGTGAACCGCGCGGCGCGCGATCTCCTCGGCCTCGAGGACGAGGTGCGCCTGGAGGGGGAGGACCTGGCCGCCTTCCTCGCCACGATCTCGCCTTCGCTGGCGGACGCCGTGGACGGGGCGCGCATGACCCGGCGCTGGGCCGTGCGCGAGGAGATCGTGCTCGACCAGGGCACGGGCGAGCGGCCCATCGGCGCCGCCTTCGCGCCGCTGCTCGCGGACGATGGTGCGCTCGAGGGCGTCATCGTCACCCTGAACGACCTGAGCGGCGTGCGCCGCATGGAACTGGCCATGCGCCGCTCGGAGCAGCTCGCGCAGCTCGGCGAGCTGGCCGCCGGCGTGGCCCACGAGATCCGCAACCCCCTGGCGTCCATCTCCGGCGCCGTGCAGGTGTTGCGCGACGAGCCCGGCCGCAACGCCGAGGACCGCGAGCTGATGGAGCTGATCGTGCGGGAGTCGGACCGGCTGAACCGCATCATCGACGGCGTCCTGGACTACACCCGGGACCACTCCGGCACGCGCCACCGGCACGACGTGGTGATCACCGCGCGCGAGGTGGCCCGCCTCCTCGCCCACGATCGCCTCACGCTCGGCAAGACCGTGCTGCTGGAGTTCCCGGAGGACCGGAACTTCACCGCCGAGGTGGAGGAGGGCGGCCTCAAGCAGGTGTTCCTGAACCTCGCGCGCAACGCGCTGGAGGCGATGGGCGTGGGCGGGATCCTGCGCATCACCGGCGAGGCGGTGGACGGGCGCATCTACGTGACGTTCAAGGACACCGGCCCCGGCATCGCCCCGCACGAGCTGGAGCAGATCTTCAAGCCGTTCCACACCACGAAGAAGGGCGGCACCGGGCTCGGGCTGTCCATCGCGTCGCGCATCGTGGAGGGGAACGGCGGCGTCATCCGCGTCCGCAGCACGCCCGGCGTGGGCACCGCGTTCACCGTGGAGCTGCCGGCCGCCCCCGGGGGGTCATCCCCGGCGTCCGAATGGCCGAAGACGGAGGAGAGCACCCAGGAAGCCGAGGCGGCGAGCTGATGGACGAGAAGATCCTCATCGTGGACGACGAGGAAGGGCTGCGCGCCGTCCTCAAGATCCTGCTGGGCAAGGAAGGCTACCAGGTGCGAACGGCCGGCAGCGGAGCCGAAGCCCTGAAGGCGCTGGAGGAGGAGTCCTTCCACGTCGTGCTCACGGACATCAAGATGCCGGGGATGTCCGGCATCGAGCTCCTGAAGAACGTCCGCGAGCGCGACCCGAACCTCCCCGTGGTCATCATGACCGCGTTCGCGTCGCTGGACACGGCGATCGAGGCCGTGAACCAGGGCGCCTTCCACTACTTCGTGAAGCAGACGAAGAACGAGGAGATCAAGCTCGTGGTGAAGCGGGCGCTCGAGATGCGCCGGCTGAAGTCCGAGAACCGCTACCTGAAGCAGGAATTGAAGAAGACCCTCAAGCCGCGCCCGATCATCGGGGATAGCCCGCGGCTCCAGGAGGTCTTCGAGACGGTCCGCAAGGTGGCGCAGTCGGATTCCACGGTGCTCCTGTGCGGCGAGTCCGGCACCGGCAAGGAGCTGTTCGCGCGACAGATCCACTCGGAGTCCAAGCGCGCCTCCGGCCCGTTCGTCTCCATCAACTGCGGGGCGCTGCCGGAGAGCCTGCTCGAGTCCGAGCTGTTCGGCCACCTCAAGGGCAGCTTCACCGGGGCCATCCGGGACAAGGAGGGCCTCTTCAGCGTGGCGTCGGGCGGGTCCTTCTTCCTGGACGAGGTGGGGGAGACCTCCCACGCCATCCAGGTAAAGCTGCTGCGCGTCCTGCAGGAGCGGGAGATCATCCCGGTGGGCGGGCAGAAGCCGCAGCGCGTGGACGTGCGGGTGATCGCGGCCACGAACGCAGACCTGGAGCGGGCCGTGGAGCGCGGGGCGTTCCGCCCGGACCTCTTCTACCGGCTGAACGTGATCCCCATCGTGCTGCCGCCGCTGCGCGACCGGCGCGAGGACATCCCGCAGCTCGTGGAGCACTTCCTTGCGCATTACTGCGCCGTTTCGCAGCGGAAGGTGATGCGCGTGGAGGACGAGGCGCAGGCGGCCCTGGCGGCCTACGACTGGCCCGGCAACGTGCGCGAGCTGGAGAACGTGATCGAGCGCGCGGTCATCCTGGAGGAGGGAGACGCCCTGACCGTCGCCTCCCTGCCCGAGCGGGTGACGGCGGCGCCGCCGTCCGTCCGTCCGCCGTCCGGGGACACCATCCTCATGCCCGAGGACCTGGACATGGTGGGCACGCTGGAGGACGTGGAGCGCGAGTACATGGCCAAGGTGCTCGAGATCACCGGATGGCAGAAGAAGCGCGCATCGCACATCCTCGGCATCAACTCCTCCACGCTCTACCGGAAGATCCAGCGCTACGGCCTGGAGCCGCCGAAGGGGCGCCCGCAGGAGGCCGAGACGGACTGACGCGCGCGCCGCCGCGTGTCACGAAGCGCAACGATCGCCGCATCCCGCCCAGCCGCGCGCACCCATCGCGCGGATCCGCCGCGAATCCGTTCAGTCGCGCCCGCCGCCGGCCGATGAGAAGACGCCGGAAGGCGCGTCGTCCGCGCCCGACGGATCCCGGACCGTGCAGAACGCGAGGGCGCGTTGCAAACCGGAAGGCCGGGAGGCCTCCCGGAGCGGGCCTCCCGGAAGCGGCGGGCGGATCCAAGGGACGGAAGCACAAGCAGTTGCGCGTGAACGGGCGTCCTGGCACGGCACGTGCAAAGTAGGTCCGGCGCACGCGCGACACAGTGGAACCCGACCGGGGTTCACCTTCAGGAGGAGCCAAGGAATGCTTCGCGGAAATAAGGGCTTTACGCTGATCGAGCTCATGATCGTGGTCGTCATCATCGGCATCCTCGCGGCGATCGCGATTCCGAACTTCATGGGCATGACCAACCGGGCCAAGGTTGCCCAGGTCAAGTCCACGATGCACACGACGCAGGTGACGGTGGAGGACTTTGCCACCCGGAACAACGGGCAGTACCCGGACAACGCGGCGGCCGTGACGGTGGACGGCGCGCTGGACTTCGATGATCTCCTGCCGGGCGGCACGATGCCGAACAACCCGTTCACGGCCGCGGCCACGACGCTTGATTGGTCGAACGCGCTTGGCACGGTGCCCGCGACGGACCCGGCCGGTGGCGTCTCCCTGAACGTGATCCAGACCGTGGCGAACGGTGCCTGGGACGCGTATGACATCCTCGGCGCTGACGATCAGAACGTCGCGCTCTCGCTGATCTTGACGAACCAGTAGACGGCGCAAAGCACGAGCCTCGTCAAAGGGGGGGCGGACATCCTGTCCGCCCCCCTATCGTCACTTGGGCGACCTCTAGTCAGTGAGCTATGACAACGGACGCAGTGCGCAGTCGAGATCCCGAGCGAATCCCGATGTAGTAGACTCCGGGAGCGTACTCACCAACGGCAACCGGGATGGCGTGAGCCCCCGAGCCAAGGAGTCCCTCGAAACGTGGAGCGACGGCGGCCGTCGACGCTGAACAGCTCAATCTTGACGGGTACTGTCCGACCGACGTTAAGGTAGACCGTAGTGTTCGAGTGGGCCGGGTTAGGACGAATGCGGTCTATTTGGACGAGCAGGTCAGGGGAGGCGGCAGGGTGGGGGAGTGGGGTACTGACCGTTTCGGAGTCGTCCCAAACGGCGACATTCGAACTCGGAATGCTCGTCCCGGCGACGTGTGAGAAGTCACCTCCAAAGGCGAGACCGGTTCCGAACGGCGTTGCGGCATTGGGCGTGTTGCCGATCCCAGATCCGAACCTCGACCAGATGCCGCGACCCCCGGCGGTGGACCAGCGCGCGGCCGACGCAACCGCAATAGCCTGACCGGAGAACTGCCCTGCCGTCTGTGCAGCCTGAGTGAATGAGCCGACTACCGCGAGGTGGCTTTCGCCGGATGTCGAGAACGCGGCGAGGGCCGTCACATCCCCCCCGGTTACGCCTCCCCCGACCGGCTGCCAGCTGCTCCCGTCCCACACGGCGATGTGGTCCACGGCCGTGCTGCCGGACATGGTGAACGCGCCGCCTGCGAACAGGCTGTCGCCAATGACCGCCAGTGCTCGGACACCGGCGTTGAATCCGTCGCCGAGAGGGATCCACGCGAGGCCAGTCCAGGCCGCGATGTTCGAAGCAGAGGTACCGCCGGCAGAGGAGAACTGGCCAGCGGCAACAAGCAATGTGTCGTAAGACGCGAGCGCCCGCACCGCGGGGCTCGTCGTCGGCGTGACGCCGGATGACAGTGCGGTCCAAGCCACCCCGTTCCACTGGGCGATGTGGTTCAAAGTGACAACTCCGTCGCCGGATGCCACAAAGCCACCGCCGGCAAAGAGCTGGCCACCGTGTGCCGTGAGAGCGTCAACCGATCCACCAACTCCGGGACCGAGGGCCTGCCATGTGGACCCTGTCCATCGGGCCACGTTGGCAGCGGCCGTCCCCCCCGCGGTTGAGAAGACGCCACCGACGATCAAGTCCGTGCCGAACAGGCAGAGGGCACGACCATTTACGACTCCGCCGCCGAGGCCGGTGCCCAGTGCGGTCCAGCCAGTGCCCGGTTGCCACTGAGCAATCCGGCTTACCGAGGCGGTTCCTGCGGTTACGAAGTCGCCCGTCGCGACCAGAGCTGAACCGTACTCCAATACCGCGCGGGAGCGGTTGTTCAGGCCGTCGCCCGCGGGCGGAAAGCCGAACCCTGTTGCCCATGCGTTGTCTGTCGTTGCCTGACACACTCCGTGTGTCGTGCCGAATGCGATGAGGGATGTCGCGAGGAGCTGGAGTCTGAAGCTCATAGTTCCTCCAAGACGCACGCAGTTGGGGGGGAGCCGGACGATCGTCACACACGGGGAGGATCTGCCACAACTGCCAAGATGGCCCTGATGTTCGCCGCGTCGCGCGAACGGCGTGGAGAGTCCAGAGGCAACTAATGCTCACCGCTGTCTGGGCCGATGCCCTGCCAGGGCGCGCGGCGTTTGTCCGGTTCGTGGGGGACTCGGTTGGCCCGCGGCATCTGAGGTTTGGGCCGCGAGTGCGACGTCGCGGCTTCTCGGCTGCAAGCCTCTTGGGGGGCTGCTATGACGGCGCTGATCCAGCTTTCGGACGTCGGCAAGACGTACCGCTCTCCCTTCCTGCGCCGCCCGAAGACCGCCCTCGTGGGGCTGGACCTCGCCGTGCACGCCGGCGAGATCTTCGGCTTCCTGGGCCCGAACGGGGCGGGCAAGACCACCACGATCAAGATCCTGCTCGGTCTCGTGCGGCCCACCCGCGGGTCGGGCACGGTGCTCGGCCAGCCGTTCGGGAGCGTGGCAGCCCGCCGCGAGCTGGGCTTCCTGCCGGACTCGCCGAGCTTCTACCGCTACCTCACGGCGCGGGAGTACCTGCGGCTCGTGGGCGAGCTGCGACTGCCGAAGGGGGCCGCGCTGGAGCGGCGGGTGGCCGAGACCCTGGAGCGCGTGCGGCTTGCCGAGGAGTCCTGGGACCGGCAGCTCCGCACGTTCTCGCGCGGCATGCTGCAGCGCGCGGGCATCGGGGCGGCCATCCTGCACCGGCCGAAGCTCGTGATCCTGGACGAGCCCATGAACGGGCTGGACCCGCTGGGCCGGCGCGAGTTCCGCGACCTCATCCTGTCCTTGAAGGCGGAGGGGGCTTGCGTGTTCCTTTCCTCGCACGTGCTCGCGGACATCGAGAGCACCGCGGACCGCGTGGCCATCCTGCACCGCGGGGAGCTGCTCGAGTGCGGCGCGCTCGAGGACATCCTCTCCGACGGCGGGCGCACCATCGAGATCACGTTCGAGCTGCGCGGCGGCGTGCGGCCCGGCGAGATCGCCGCCGGCATCGACGAGATGCACCCCGGCGCGCGCGGCTGGATCGCGTCCGTGCGCGACCCCGACCGCGCCTGCCGCGCCGCCCAGCGCATCCTGGACTCCGGCGGGCGCATCCTCGAGATGGGGCCGCGCCGCGTCTCCCTGGAGCAGTTCTTCCTGGAGCGCGTGGCCGGGACGCCGCCGCCGGCGCCGGCCGGCACGGGCGCCGCACGCTCCCGCGAACCCTCCGGCGTGCACCGCCGGGATCGCGCCGGGAGCGGCGCCGTGGAGGTGCCCCGGTGAATCCCGTCTGGACCCTGGCACGCAACACGTTCCGCGAGGCCGTGCGCGACCGGCTGCTCACCACGGTGATGATCTTCGGCGCGGTGTTCGTGTCGTCGTCCATCGTGCTGGCCCCGCTCACGCTCGGGGAGTCCGACCGCGTCGTCCGCGACCTCGGGCTGACCGCGGTGAACCTCTTCGCCATGCTGCTCGTGATCTTCGTGGGCACGAGCCTCGTGTACCGGGAGATCGAGCAACGCACGATCTACACGGTGCTCACGCAGCCGCTGAGCCGCACGCAGTTCCTGCTGGGGAAGTTCCTCGGGCTGTGGGGGACGGTGCTCGTGGCGGTCCTGATCCTGGGGACGCTGTACATGGGCGTCGTGGGGATGTTCGCGTCCGGCGTGCCGGGCGACCTGGTCGTGGCGGTGGCGCTCGTGGGGCTGGAGGGAGCGATCCTCACGGCGGTGGCCATCCTGTTCTCCACGGTGGCGTCGCCGTTCCTGTCCGCGCTGTTCACATTCCTCGTGTACGTGGCCGGGCACCTGGCGTCGGACCTGTCGGTGCTGGCGAAGCAGGCGGAGAACCCCGGGCTCGTGCTGGTCACGAAGCTGTTCTCGGTGGTGCTGCCCGCGCTGCACACGTTCCACGTGCGCGACAACGTCCTGGCCGGCATTCCCGTCCCGCCGGAGCGGATCCTCTGGTGCGTGCTCGCCACCCTCTTCTACACGGGCGCCGCGCTGACCGCCGCGTCGCTGGCGTTCGCCCGACGGGACTTCGAATGAAGCCCGCGCTCGTGACACTGGCCGCCGTGCCGGTGCTGCTGGCGGGCGCGTACGCGGCCGGCTCGCAGGCCACGCGCGCCCAGAACGCGTCCGGCGACCCGTACGAGCTGATGTACCTGCCGGAAGGGCAGGTGCTGCGGGCGGCGAGCCTGGGCAACCGGAGCTTCGTGGCCGACCTCGTGTGGCTGCGCACGATCCAGTACTACGGCGAGCAGCGTCTCACCACGCGCAACTACGACCAGGCGGAGCGGCTGTTCCAGGTGATCTACGACCTGGCGCCCACGTTCAAGGGCGCCACGCGCTTCGGCGGCCTCGTGCTGTCGCAGGACGCGGGGAACCCGGAGGGCGCGATCGCGCTCCTGGAGAAGGCCGCCGCGGACAACCCGGACGCGTGGGAGTACCCGTTCGACCAGGGCTTCATCTACCAGACGGTCGTGCGGGACTACGAGAAGGCGGGGGAGGCGTACCGGCGGGCGGCGGGGAAACCGGGCGCGCCGGACCTCGCGGCGCGGCTGGCGGGGATGTCCTTCGCACGGCTCGGCGACCGGGCCGAGGCGCGGGAGATCTGGATCGCGATCCGCGAGGAGGCCGAGAACGACCTGACCGCGGCGCTGGCCGAGAGGAACCTGAAGAACCTGGATCTGGAGGAGGCGGAGGAGACCCTCACCGAGGCGGTGCATCGCTTCCGCACGGAGCGCGGGCGGATCCCCGCGAACTGGGAGGAGATGGTCCGCGCGGGCGCGCTGGCGCGGGTGCCTGCGGATCCGTGGGGCGGCGCCTTCTTCTGGGATCCCGGCACGGAGCAGGTGTACTCGTCCACCACGGTGGACCGGCGCATGGCGCAGACGCGCAGCATCTTCCGCGCGTACGTGAACGCCTACGCCGCGCGGCACGGGGCGCGGCCGGCGTCCTTGCAGGATCTCGTGGACGAGGGCATCGCGCGGTTCCCGCCGTGGGAGCCCTTCGGGATCACCCTGCAGTACGACCCCGCGTCGGGCGTGGTGGCGTGGAATCCGCCGTGGCCCGAGATCGAGCCGAACATGCACGGAACCGGGGAGGCCGCGTCGTGACGCCGGAGACCTGGAGCGCGCTCACGCACCCCGCGGCCCTCGCGCTCTTCGGCGCCGTGGTCGGGAGCTTCCTCAACGTGGTGATCTGGCGGCTGCCGCGCGGCGAGTCGCTGGTGCATCCCGGCTCGCGCTGCCCGTCGTGCCAGCGCGCGGTGCGCCCGTGGGACAACGTGCCGCTCGTGTCGTGGCTGGCGCTCCGCGGGAAGTGCCGGAGCTGCGGCACGCGGATCCCGGCGCGGTATCCCGTGGTGGAGGGGCTGACCGCGGCGCTCTTCGCGCTGGTCGGCGTGCTCGTGTCCGACCCCGTCACGCTCGCGGCCGGGCTCGTGTTCGTGGCGGCCATGGTGGCGGTCACGTTCATCGACTTCGATCACCGCATCATCCCGGACGTGATCACGCTGCCGGGAACGGTGCTGGCGCTGCTCCTCGCGTTCACCGGGCTCGGCCTGGGCCCGCGCGACGCGCTGCTCGGTCTCGCGCTCGGCGGCGGCGGGCTCTTCGCGGTGGCCGCGGGCTACCGTGCGGCCACCGGCCGCGACGGGCTGGGCGCGGGCGACATCAAGCTGCTGGGCATGGTGGGTGCCTTCCTCGGCCCCGCGGGCGCCTTCCTCACCATCTTCCTGGGCTCGATCACGGGCACGCTCTTCGCGTGCGTCTACATGCTGCGCACGGGCGCCGGCCGCACGGCGGAGCTTCCGTTCGGCACCTTCCTCGCCCCGGCGGCCGTGTTCGCCCTGCTGTTCGGCGGGCGGCTGATGGCCTCGTACTGGGGCCTGTTCGCGGGATGACCCCCGTGTCCCCCGCCAAGGCCGCGCCGGAGCGCCCGCGCGAGGACGCGCGCGACGCGGCGACGCCCGACGACATCCTCACCGCCGCTCCCGGCCGCCTCGCGCGCGACGGCAGCGTGCTCCCCTTCGCGGGGACCGCGGCACTCTTCGTGCTCGTGGCGCTCGCCTTGCACCTCGCCGGCCAGCTCAAGGCGAACCTGGAGGACGAGATCGCGGCGCGGCTGCGCATCTGCGCGAGCCTGGCGTCGTCGTCGGTCACGCCGCCGGTGGCGGACGTCCCCGCGGACCGCCGCGACTCCGAGATCCTCGGCCGGCTGGAGGACGTGCGCCGCGAGACCGGCGTCTCCGAGATCGCGCTGTACGACGCGCAGGGCACGCTCGTGGGATCCACCTCCCGCGCGGACGTGACGCCGGGCATCCCGCGCCGCATTCGCCTCGGCGCCGCGGCGCCGCGCCCGGACCCGGCCGCGCGCGGCGTGGAGCACGACGCCGCCGGCGGGCTCACGCTCGTGGTGCCGCTGGCGGAGGCGCAGGGCGGCGGCGCGCTGATCGCGCGCGTGGACCGCGACGCGCAGGGCAGCCTCCCCGCGGTGGACTTCCTGTTCAACCTCGCGAAGGTGCTGGCCGGCGTGGTGACCGCGGCGGGGTTGCTCATCCTGCTGCGGTGGCTGGCCGCGGGCGACGAGCTGGTGTCCCGCAAGGCGCCGCCGCCCGCCTCGGACGTGGACCTCGTGCTCGGCACGATGAAGGAAGTGATGTCCACGCTGAAGGACAGCGAGACGCACTACCGCGACCGCTCCCGCGAGGCGGAGGCGGTGGCGGAGCACGCGCGCCGCACGAACGAGCTGATCCTGGAGGGCATCTCGTCCGCGCTCGTGGCGTTCGACGAGACCGGCCGCGTCACGCTGTGCAACCCCGCGGCGGAGCGCATCCTCGGGCTGAACGCGCGCGCGGTGCGCGGCCGCCGCATCGAGGACGCGTTCGCGCCGGACGACCCGCTGCGCCGGATCGCGTGGGCCATCCGCGAGCACGGCCGGGACACGGGGCGGGAGGAACTGGAACGCGGCACGGGGTCGGCTGCCGGAGCCGGCGCGGAGGAGCCGCGCTGGCTCGGCGTGAGCGGCTCGGTCCTGCACGACGGGGACGGCGAGTTCCGCGGCGGCATCCTGCTGGTGGACGACCTCACCGAGACGAAGCGCCTGCGCGACACCATGCGCCTCAAGGAGCGGCTGTCCGCGGTGGGGGAGATGTCGTCCGGCATCGCGCACGAGATCAAGAACTCGCTGCACTCGCTGCTCGGCTACGCGAACCTCCTGAAGGCCGACGCCACCGGCGAGCCGCCGCTCCCCGTGAAGGGGATCCTCGAGGAGGTGCGCTCGCTGGAGAACCTGGTGAAGGGGATCCTGGAGTTCGCGCGCCCGTCCCGGGTGACGCGCACGCCGGTGGACCTGAACCGGCTGGCGCAGGAGACGGTGGAGGCCACCGCGGCCGCGGCGAAGGCGCGCGGCATCGACGTGCGCGTGGACCTGGATCCCGCGCTGCCGCTCGTGGCCGCGGACGGCGAGTCCGTGAAGCGCGTGTTCCTGAACTGCGCCCTGAACGCGATCGAGGCGATGGAGGCGGGCGGCCTCCTCACCATCACCACGCGTCCCGCGGAGATCGGGCTCACGGACCCGGCCGCGCCGCCGTCCTCCGGGCGCGCCGTGCGCGTGGCGTTCCGCGACACCGGCCCCGGCATCCCGGAGCCGGACCGCGCGAAGATCTTCACGCCGTTCTTCACCACGAAGCGCGACGGCCACGGCCTCGGCCTCGCGCTCGTGCACAAGACCGTCACCGACCACGGCGGCCGCGTGCAGCTCCACAGCCGCGACCAGGTGGGCACCGAGTTCGTGATCGTGCTGCCGGTGGAGGAACGGTCGTGAAGCGAGTCCTGCTCGTGGAGGATCGCGCCACCACGCGCGCCATGCTGGCCGAGACGCTGAAGCGTCGCGGCCTGGACGTGTCCGCGTGCGGCACGGAGGCGGAGGCGCGCGCGGCCATCGCGGCGGATCCGCCGCCGGAGCTGGTGCTCACGGACCTGCAGCTCCCGGACGGCTCCGGAATGGAGCTGCTGCGCGCGGGCGTCGCCCGGGATCCGCACCTCCCGGTGCTCGTGATCTCGGCGTACGGCACGATCGAGATCGCCGTGGAGGCGATGAAGTCCGGCGCGTACGACTTCGTCACGAAGCCGTTCGACACGAACCGCCTCGTGGAGCTGGTGGAGCGCGCCCTGGAGCGCCGCCCGCGCGCCGCCGACGCGGCCGCCGGCACCGATCCCGCCGCGGACGCGGCCGGCCTCACCGGCGACAGCCCGCTGTTCAAGGAGGCCGTCCGGCAGGCGCGTCGCGTGGCGCCGTCCGACGCCACCGTCGTCCTGCTCGGCGAGAGCGGCACCGGCAAGGAACTGTTCGCGCGCGCCATCCACCGCTGGAGCGGTCGCGCGGACGGCCCGCTCGTCACCGTGAACTGCGCTGCCATCCCGGCCGAGCTGATGGAGGCGGAGTTCTTCGGCGCGGAGCGCGGCGCGTACACGGGCGCCGTGGCCCGCAAGATCGGCAAGGTGGAGGCCGCGTCCTCCGGCACGCTCTTCCTGGACGAGATCGGGGAGCTGCCCGAGGGGCTGCAGGCGAAGCTCCTGCGCGTCCTGCAGGAGCGCGCGTTCACGCGCGTGGGCGGCACCGCGGAGATCCACTCCGACATCCGCGTGGTGTGCGCCACGAACACGGACCTGGCCGCCGCCGTGCGCGACGGCCGCTTCCGCGAGGACCTCTTCTACCGGCTGCACGTGTTCCCGGTGCGCGTGCCGGCCCTGCGCGAGCGCCCCGGCGACGTGGCGATCCTCGCGCGCACGTTCCTGGCGGAGGAGGCGGCGAAGGCCGGCCGCCCGCGGCTGTCGTTCTCCGAGGCGGCGCTGGCGCACCTCGCGGCCCACGCCTGGCCGGGCAACGTCCGGGAACTCAAGAACGCGGTCGAGCGTGCCGTGATCCTCGGGGAGGGCGACGTCCTCTCCCCCGAACACTTCCCGGGGCTCGGCCCCGGCAGCCCCGTCCTCGCGGGCGGCGGCGACGAGGAGCTGGGGCTCCTCGAGGTGGGGCGGCGCGCGCAGCGCGAGGCGGAGAGTCGCGCCATCCGGCGCGCGCTCGAGGCGACCGGCGGCAACCGCACGGAGGCCGCCCGTCGACTCGGCATTTCCTACAAGACCTTGTGGAGCAAGCTGAAGGAGTACGAGATCCCATGACGAATGCACGCATCCTGCCCGCGCTCGTGGCGCTGGGCGCCGCGACGGGCGCCGCGGCCCAGACCGGCGCCGACGCCGCGGCCGGCGACTGGGAGCTGCGCCACGTGGAGGCGCCGCGCGAGATCGGGCTCGGCACCATGGCCGTGAACGTGTGGGCCGACGTGTCGCGGGCCGACGGCGCGATCCCGATCGAGGGCTGCACGCTCGTCTTCAAGGACGACCGCGGCGGCGAGAACACGGTGGACATGACCGCGCTGGACGGCGCGTTCGACGGCCCGGCCGAGGAGGTCGTGGCCACGGTGGACACGTACGCGTGGGTGCGCGACGGTGCGCACGCCTGGGAGATCCGCGCCCGCGCGGCCGGCGAGACGCCGTCCGTGATCGCGCGCGGAGCGATCCGGGTGAAGCCGCGCATCAGCACGCCGGACCTCATGCTGCTGGACGCCCGCGGCGTGGTGCACCCGTGGGTGGGCAGCGGCGCCGGCGGCTTCGCGCCCGGCGATCCGCTGGACGCGGGCATGCCGGGGGCGGCGCCGCGCGTCGTCGACGCGAACGCCGACGGATTCGCGGATCTTTGCGTTCCCATGCGCAACGGCACGGTCCGCGTGCTGCAGAACCGCGGCACCGGCAAGCTCGAGCCCGGCCGCTCCATCCCGTGCGGTCCGGACCTCGTGGCGTTCGCGGCCGGCGACCTGGACGCGGATGGCAAGCCGGACCTCGTGACCGTGGGCGCGGGCGGCCTCCTGGAGATCCATCTGGGCTTCGCGGAGTCCGCCGACGCGGCGCTCCCGCTGCGCTTCGTGCCGGAGTGCGTGGAAGTTGCGGATCTTGACGGCGACGGCAAGGGCGAGATCTACGCCGGCCTCCTCGGCCAGAACGCGGGCGAGGTGCACGTGGTCCGTCCGGGCGCGGACGGATCCTGGGCGGTGGCGCGCGTGCTTTCGCCCCCGGAGGGCGGAAGGGGCCGCGTGAAGGCCCTCCTTCGGGTTCCCGGGCCCCCGAAGAAGGGGGACGAGCTCCTCGTCCTTTCGGGAAAGGGGAAGTCGGGGACCCTTGAGTCCTGGGGGAGGCTTGCCGATACGCAAACGGAACCCGGGCTTCGGACCGGAGTCCGTTTCGCGGGGGAGCCGACCGGAGTGGTCTCCGGGCGGTTCCTCGGACCGGGCGCGCCGCTCGTGCGGCTCGTGCTGGTCCGCCAGGAGCACGGCGTCGATCTGCTGACGATCGGCGTCGACGACGTGCCCCGGCGTGTCGGCCACGTGGATGCGGTGCCGGGAGCGGTTGCGGCGCTGGATCTCGACGGGGACGGCGACGACGACCTGGCGACGGCCGCGGAGGATCTCCGGCTCTGGATCAACTTGGGTGGTCGCGGATTCCGGGAGGCGGGCGAATCGCCCTACGTCTTGGAGACCCCGGTGATCGCCCTGGCGTCCGGCAGCCTTGATGAGCGTCTCCCCTAGGGGGGACGAGGGCCCTGTGGAGGAGTGAAGGCCAATGTTCAAGTTCAGTCGGGGATCGAAGCGGACCGTCGGCCTCGACATCGGCTCGAGCGCCGTCAAGGTCGTCGAGCTCGACCACTCGGGCGAGCGTCCTCAGCTCGTCCGGTTCGGGAGCCTGTCCCTCCTCCCGGAGGCCATCGTCGACGGCGAGATCATGGACCGCGACGTCGTCGTGGACACGATCTCGGAGCTGATGGAGACGAACGGCATCTCGTCGAAGGACGTCGTGACCGCGGTGAGCGGGCGCGCCGTCATCGTGAAGAAGATCCAGATGGACAAGATGTCCGACCAGGAAGCGCGCGACGCCATCCAGTGGGAGGCCGAGCAGCACATCCCGTTCGACATCGATGACGTGTCCCTGGACTTCCAGGTGCTGAACCGCGAGCGCGAGCCGGAGAAGATGGACGTGCTGCTGGTGGCCGCGAAGCGCGAGATGGTGGAGGCCCGCTCGGACCTCATCCGCGCCGCCGGCCTCACGCCGTCCGTCATCGACATCGACTCCTTCGCCGTGCAGAACGCGTTCGAGCGCAACTACGAGCCCACCGACGGGTCCGTGACGCTGCTCCTGAACGTGGGCTGCTTCGTGACGAACGTGAACATCGTGAAGGACGGCGTGCCGTACTTCACGCGCGACCTGAGCTTCGCCGGCAACGCGATCCTCGAGGCCGTCCAGAAGGACCTGGGCGTGGACTACGAGGAGGCGAACCGGATCCTGGCCAACCCGGGCGAGGAGCGCCTCGACGACCTGCAGTCCATCGTCCGTCTCGTGGGCGAGGAGCTGGCGGTCGGCATCGAGAAGTCGCTCTCGTACCTGCGGGCGTCGGGCGAGGCGGACCGCATCGACCGCATCCTGCTGTCGGGCGGCGCGGCGTTCGCGCCGGGCCTGCGCGAGTCCATCGAGAAGCGGCAGGGCTCGCCGGTGGAGGTGGCCAACCCGTTCCGGTCCGTGGACTGGGAGCCGGGCAGCTTCGGCGAGGTCGACCCCGCCGCGGTCGGTCCGCGGTACATGGTGGCCGCCGGCCTCGCGCTGCGCGCGGGAGGGGAGTGAGCGATGATCCGCATCAACCTGCTGCCCCAGGAGGCCCGCAAGCGCACGCGCCGCGCGGGCGCCGGGATCAAGATCGACAAGACGCGGGTCATCCCCGTCGTCGTGCTCCTCGGGGTCGTGCTCGCGTGCACGTCCACGATGATGCTGCAGGGCGCGCGGCTGTCCACGCTGGAGCGCGACGTCGCCGAGGCGCGGGCCGAGTCCGAGCAGTACAAGCGGACCATCGCGCTCATCGACGAGATGGTGGCCAAGGAGCGGGAGCTGAACCGCCGGCTGAACCTGGTGGAGCAGCTGGACCGCAACCGGTTCAAGACCGTGAAGGTCCTGGACGAGGTGGCCCGGCGCGTCCCGCGCTACATGTGGCTGACGTCCATGAAGAACCTGGCCGCGGACCGCGTGGCGTTCGACGGCTACGCGTTCTCGAACCTGGTGGTG
This sequence comes from uncultured Gemmatimonadota bacterium, assembly GCA_964571855.1. Lineage (GTDB taxonomy): Bacteria > ARS69 > ARS69 > ARS69 > ARS69 > CAYYFX01. Next base: position 12,931 of record CAZNDO010000021.1, on the reverse strand, counting down.
TCGGACCTGATGACCGAGCTGGACGGCTCGAACGCCTTCTCCGACACGGAGCTCACGGTGGTGAAGCGCAAGGAAGTGGACGGGCAGAACGCCGTGGGCTTCACGGTGACGTCCACGGTGAACACGCAGGCGCTGCTGGACGGGCCGAAGCCGAAGCCGGAGGCGGATGCGGCGACGGCGGGCGCGATCGAGGCGGTCGAGACGAGGGAGGCGCAGGATGGGCAAGGTTGATTTCCGCGACACCAACGTCCAGGTCGCCGGGCTCGTCGTCTTCATGGCGCTCGCGATCGGCTACGTGTTCTTCCTGACGCCGCTCGTGCCCTTCGGCTACAAGCCGCGGGCCCAGTCCATCGCGACGCTGTCGGACGAGTACGAGCGGATCTCGGCGGACCTGATGAAGGCGAAGCAGACCGCCAGCCGTCTCCCGCAGGTGCAGGCGGAGTTCGAGGCGATGAACATCCGCTGGGAGGAGGCGAAGGTCCTCCTGCCCACCGAGAAGGAGATGGCGGAGCTGCTCACGCAGGTCACGATCTCCGGCCAGCGCGCGGGGGTGGACTTCCTGCTCTTCGAGCCGAAGCCGCCCACGCCGAAGGACATCTACGTGGAGCACCCCGTGGACGTGCAGATCCAGGGCGGCTACCACGACGTCGGGATGTTCCTGAGCCGGATCGCGAACCTGTCGCGCATCGTCAACGTGAACTCGATCTCGATGAAGAACGTGGCGGACCCGAAGGACAAGGAGGCTCCCGAGATCGTGGAGGCGAGCCTCTCGCTGTCCGCGTACCGGCTCCTCAACGAGGAGGAGCGGGCACAGGTCCAGAGCCAGGCGGCGGCGGCAGCGTCGTCGTCGTCGAAGCCGGCAGGTCGCCCGCAGCGGGCGGCGGCCGCGGGAGGGAGTTCCGGTGGCCACTAGAACGCGCATTCCCGGGACGTCGCGGGCGGCGCTCGTGGCGGTCGCCGGGTCGATCCTGCTCGTCGGCTGCGATGCGGGTCCGCTCCGCAACCTGGCCGGCGGCACGAGCTCGAAGGACAAGCAGCCCATTCCCCCGGCGGTGAACGCCGCCGCCGCGCAGCCGCAAGGAAGCGCGCCGGCGTCCGCGCCGGGGGCGAACCTCGCGGTGCAGGGCCCGGCGGTGGCCGGGGGCGTGACGGACGCCACGCCGGCGATCGGGCAGGACCCCGAGGAGCCCCTGCGCACGCAGTCCGAGCAGTATCACGCCGGCCGGGAGCGCGATCCGTTCGTGTCGCTCCTGGGACGGGAGCGGAGCCGATCCGATCTCGTGGACCTCGGCGTGTGCCGGCTCGTCGCCATCGTGACGAGCGGGGAGAGGCCCTTCTGCGTGGTGGAGGATCCCGAGGGGATCAGCTCCGTCCTCCACGTGGGGGATCCGGTGCGGAACGGCCGCGTCGTGACGATCAAACCCGAGGCCATCGTCTGCTCGCAGACGGTGCTCGGCTACACGACCACGGTCCAGCTGAAACTCGAAGAGAGGAAGGTCAAGAATGGTTAGCTCACGATTCTTCCGCAGCGGGTTCGCGCTGGGCTTGGCAGTGCTCGTCTGGGCCCTTCCGACCCTGCCGGTCGATGCGGCCCGGACCGAGATCGACACGACGGACATGGCGCCCATCGACATGGACGTGCAGAACGCCACCGTGGAGTCCGTGCTGCGGACGTTCGCGGAGTTCTCCGGCCGCAACATCATCCGCGGTCCGGAGGTCACGGGGACCATCACGGCGAAGCTGATCGGCGTGCCGTGGCTCGTGGCCCTGGACACGATCCTCCGCGCCAACGGTTACGGCTGGGAGGAGACTTCGGACGACATCATCCGCGTCAGCACGCTGGACAAGCTCCACAGCGAGCGGCTGAACGAGGAGGTCGCCGAGCGCAAGCGCGAGGAGTTCATGCCGCTCGAGACCACCATGGTCCGGGTGAGCTACGCGAAGGCCGACGAGATGAAGACGCCGCTCGAGGTGCTGCTGTCCTCGCGCGGCAAGATCGAGACCGACGAGCGCACGAACGCGCTCATCGTGACCGACATCGCGTCCCGGCTGCAGCGCGTGCGCGACATGGCGGTGCTCCTGGACTACAAGACGCCGCAGGTGGAGATCAACGCGAAGCTGGTGGACGTGGATCGCCGCGCCATCCGCGACCTGGGCATCACCTGGAACGTGGACGGCCTGAACGACGGCGACGCCGCCGTGAACTACGGCGTGGAGGCCCCGATCGCCGACGCCGTCGGCCTCGTGGACTTCTCGCTCACCGGCACGGACGCCGACTTCTTCGCCACGCTCGAGGCGCTGGAGCGCCAGGACAAGGCGGAGATCATCTCCAACCCGCGGATCACGACCGCCGACAACAAGGAAGCGAAGATCGTCGTCGGCAAGAAGATCCCGCTGGTGGTGGCCGACGAGGCCGGCAACGCGATCACGCAGCTGACCACGATCGGCATCAAGATGACGGTGATCCCGCACATCAACCAGGACGACCGCATCACGCTGGACCTGATGCCCGAGGTCTCCGACCTCTCGGCGCAGGCCACCGTGCAGGGCGGCATCGTGATCGTGACGTCCGAGGCGAACACGCGCGTGATCGTCCAGGACGGCCAGACCGCGGTGATCGGCGGCCTCATCCGCACGAACGAGTCCACGGTGGACCGCGGCGTGCCGGTGCTGATGGACGTCCCGGTGGTGGGCAACCTGTTCAAGAGCTCGAACAAGGTCAAGGAGGAGCGCGAGCTTCTCATCTTCGTGACGCCGCGCATCATCCGGGCCGACGAGGGCTAGGCCGGAAGCGACGCACGCAACGCCGGAACCGGAGCGCCGGGGGCATCGTCCCCGGCGCTCCGCCGTTCCGGGGGGCGCGCCGCGGAACGGCGGCGCGATGCGGTTGCCGGCGCGCAGCCGGGGGCCGGGGTTCCCGGGGTCGCCGGGCTTCCGGCATCGCCGCGGAGAGGCTATCCTCGCTGCATCGTCCATCCCGTCCAAGGAACGTCCTCTTGCCCTGGGTCTCCCTCATCGGGTTCATGTGCGCCGGGAAGTCGTCCACGGGGAAGACCCTGGCCCGGCACCTCGGCTGGCCCCACGTGGACACCGACGCGCTCGCCGTCGAGCGCGCCGGCATGCCGGTGCACGAGATCTTCCGGACGAAGGGCGAGGCGTACTTCCGCGAGCTCGAGTACCGGATCGTGGAGGACCTCCCGCCGGAGCGGGATCTCGTGCTGTCCACCGGCGGGGGGCTGGTGCTGGTGGAGCGGGCGATGCGGATCCTCGCCGTGCAGGGCCCGGTCTTCTGGCTGCGCGTGGAGCCGGACGAGGTCATCGACCGGGCCCGCCGCCCGTGGGCCGCGCAGCGCCCGCTGCTCGAGGACGGGGAGGACCTGCCCGAGCGCGTGCTGGACCTGATGCGGACCCGCGAGCCGATCTACGCGCGGTGGGGAACGCCGGTGCCCGGCGGTTTCGCGCACCCGCGGGAGGCCGGCCGGCACATCCTGGAGATGCTCGCGCAGCGCCCGGAGTTCCGCCCGTACTTCGGCGAGGCCGGGTGACGCCGTGCTGCGGGTGATCGCGGGCGAGCACCGCGGCCGCCGCCTGGCCACGCCGCCCGGCCGCGGCACCCGCCCCACGGGCGACCGCGTGCGCGAGTCCCTGTTCAACCTGCTCGGGACCGTGGACGGCGCGCGGGTGCTGGACCTCTTCGCGGGCTCGGGGGCGCTGGGCATCGAGGCGCTCTCGCGCGGCGCCGTCCACGCCGTCTTCGTGGAGCGGCACCGCGACGCGCTGCGCATCCTCCGGGAGAACGTGGACGCCCTGCGCCTGGGCCCGCGCTGCACCATCCTGGCCGGCGACGCGTGGGGCGACGCGGGGGCGGCGGCCGGTCCCTTCGACCTGATCCTGGCCGACCCGCCGTGGGGGGATGCGGCGGAGGAGCGCGTGGTGGCGGTCGCGGCGGCGCGGCTCGCGCCGGGCGGCGTGCTCGTGCTCGAGCATCCCGCCGAGCGCCCGGCGCCGGAGGCCCCTTTCGGGCTTTCGGTCCGCAAGGCCAGGCGTTACGGTTCCACGTCGTTGACCCTGTACGCGCGGGACGCCCAGGAGGAGCCGTGAGGACCGCCATCTATCCCGGCACGTTCGATCCGCCCACGCTCGGGCACGTGGACATCGTGCAGCGCGGCCTGCACCTCTTCGACCGCGTGGTCGTGGCCGTGGCGGAGAGCGCGGCGAAGAAGCCGGTGTTCCCGCTGGAGGAGCGCGTGGCGCTGTTCCGCGAGGCGCTCCGCGACGTGAGCAACGTGCAGATCGTCCCCTTCGACACGCTGACCGTGAAGTTCGCGAAGGAGCAGGGCGCGTGCGCCATCCTGCGCGGGCTGCGCGCGGTCTCGGACTTCGACTACGAGTTCCAGCTGGCGTGGATGAACCGCAAGCTCGACGCCAGCGTGGAGACCATCTTCCTCTGCCCGAACGAGCGCTACTCGTTCGTGAACTCGTCGCTCGTGCGCGAGATCTCGCGCCTCGGCGGGAACATCGACGAGTTCGTGCCCGCCGCCGTGGCCGCCGTGTTGCGCGCGAAGCGCAACCGCTAGAGCCGGGGAGTCCCGCACCGATGCCGACGTACCGTTACGAGTGCGCCAAGTGCCATCATGTCCACGAGTTCTTCCAGGCCATGTCGGACCCGCCGAAGAAGAAGTGCCCGGACTGCGGCGGCAAGCTGGAACGCCTGATCTCCGGCGGCGCCGGCGTGATCCTGAAAGGCTCCGGCTTCCACAACACCGACTACCGGTCGAAGGACTACCACGCCGCGGCGAAGAAGGAGTCCGGGGGGGACGCCGCGGCGGCGAGTAGCGGCGGAGACGCCAAGAAGGCGGAGAAGCCGGAGAAGAAGGACACGCCGAAGCCGGACGCGAAGAAACCGCCGAAGAAGAAGGACTAGGCAAGGGTCGGGCCGCCCGGCGGTCGGCTCCGGGTCGAAGCGACGGCGGGCCACGCGGCTGCGGCGCGGAGCGGTTTGCGGCGACGACCCCGGCGGGTCCTCCCCGGCGGGCGCTCGGCCTCCGCCGTCCCGGCTCCGGCCTTCGCTCCTGCGTCGACGGCCTCCGCCCGTCCGGGGCTCCGGCCGCGCCGCAGAGCCGCCGGGGAGGACCCGCCGGGGTCGTCGCCGCAAACCGCTCCGCGCCGCAGCCGCGTGGCCCGCCGTCGCTTCGACCCGGAGCCGACCGCCGCGCGGCCCGACCCTTGCGGTCTGGGTGCCACTCTCGGCGCCGTTTCGTCGTTCGACTCGCGCGCTCTTCGCCGGCGACTTGCCTACTTCGCGTCCTGCGTGCCGTCCCCGTCCTCGCCCAGCATTCGTCGCAGCGTGGCGTAGTCGTTCGCCACGTGGTCGCCGTCGGCGGGTGCGGTGCCGGCGAAGCCGCCGGTGAAGAGGACGAAGGGGATCTTGTGGGCGAGGGCGCCGGAGCGGTCGCTTTCGCGGTCGCCCACCATGATCGCGTCGCGCGTGCCGGTCTCGGCGAAGATCTCGGTGAGCATGTCGGCCTTGGAGCGGATGCCGGGGTCGTCGGCGCACTTCGCGGAGGTCAGGAGCGGGGCCAGGGCGAAGGCGTCGATGAAGGCGTGCAGGTAGCGGCGGCTGCAGTTGGAGGCCAGCGCGATGCGGCGGCCGGAGGCGTGCAGGGATTCCAGGAGTCGGCGGGCGCCGGGGTAGAGGGCGCCCAGGCCGGAGGCGAAGGCGCCTTCCTCCAGGGACTCGGCCTCGGCCTCCACCTCGACGCCCAGGTGGCGCAGGTCCGGCGGGAGGACGTGGTCCCAGAACAGGTCCATCGGGAGGCCGATCGCGTCCAGGAAGCGGCGGTCCTCGGGGAGCGGGCGCGTGACCCCGTGGCGGGCGTACACCGCCCCGACCGCACGACGCCCCACGTCCAGCCAGAAGGCGTCCGTGGCGAGGAGCGTGCCGTCGATGTCGAACACGATCAGCGGGACGTGCGCGAGCGGAGCGGACACGGGGATGCAGCCTAGGGAGATCGGCGCGGGGCGTAAAGCGCGAATCGGCGCGGTTTGACGACTTCGCGACCCCTCGGTACGTTCACGTTCCCTGCAACCCCCAAGCCCCGCACACGGACCACAGCCATGTTCCTGGATCGGGCGGTCATCGAGGTGGAGGCCGGCGCCGGCGGGCGCGGGTGCATGAGCTTCCGTCGGGAGCGGTACGTGCCGCGCGGCGGCCCGGATGGCGGGGACGGCGGCAGCGGCGGCAGCGTGTGGCTCGTCGTGGACGAGGGGCAGAACACGCTGCAGGAGTTCCGCTACCGCCGGCACTTCCGCGCGGACCGCGGCGCGCACGGCCTCGGTTCCGGGAAGACCGGCGCGTCCGCGGAGGACCTGCTCGTGGCGGTGCCGCCCGGCACGCTCGTGCTGGACGAGGAGACGGGGGACGTGCTGTGCGATCTCACGGACCCGAAGCAGCGCTTCCTCGTGGCGCGCGGCGGACGCGGCGGGCGCGGGAACGCGCGCTTCGCCACGTCCACGAACCGCGCGCCGCGCCGCACGGAGCCGGGCGAGGAGGGGGAGCGGCGGAAGCTGCGGCTGGAGCTGAAGCTGCTCGCGGACGTGGGGCTCGTGGGGTTCCCGAACGCGGGGAAGTCCACGTTCCTCTCCCGCGTGTCGGCGGCGCGGCCGAAGATCGCGGACTACCCGTTCACCACGCTGGCGCCGCACCTCGGCGTCGTGGAGCTGCCGGAGTGGCGCAGCTTCGTGCTCGCGGACATCCCGGGCATCCTGGAGGGTGCGCACGAGGGGAAGGGGCTGGGGCTGGAGTTCCTGCGGCACATCGAGCGCACGCGCGTGCTCGTGTACCTGCTGGACCTCTCCTCGGAGGACCCGGCGGGAGACCTGGAGAAGCTGCGCGCGGAGCTCGCGGCGTACGGGCACGGGCTGCCAGAGCGGGCGTCGCTCGTGGCGCTGAACAAGGCGGACCTGTTCGAGACGGTGGAGACCCCGCCCGCGCTGCGCGGTCGCCCGGACGTGCACGTCGTGTCCGGCGTGCGCGGGGACGGGGTGGCCGCGCTGCTCGAGGCCGTGTGGGCGAAGCTGGCGGACGTGCGCGCGCGCCCGGCGGCGCAGGAGGGCGGGCGGTGACGGACGCGGAGCTGGACGAGCGCTGCGCCGAGGTGGCGGCGCTCGCGGACGTTCCCGGCGAGGAGGCGGCCGCGCGCCTCGTGGAGCGCCTGGCGCATCCGAGCTGGTACCTGCGGGAGCGCGTCGTCGTCGCGCTCGGCGCGCGCGCGGACGGCGGCGAGCCGCTCGCGCGGATGCTGCGGGAGGGCGCGTGGTGGGCGCGGGCGTCGGCGTGCGACGTGGTCGCGCGGCGCGCGGATCCGGCCCTCGCGGATGCCCTGCTCGCGGCCATGGAGGCGCCCAGCGTCTCCCTGCAGAAGTCCGCGGTGCGTGCCCTGGAGGCCGTGGGGGACGCGGCGGGCATCGCGCGCGTGGCAACGCGGATCGCCGCGCTGGATGCGGAGCGGCGGCGGCGCGTCACCGCGCGCATCGGGCACCAGGCGCCGCACTGGGCGGAGTCGCTGGACGCGGCGCTGGCCGCGCTGCCCGCGTCCGCGTTCGCGCCGGAGCCCGCGGTGACCGGCCCGCCGCCCGCGGAGGACCGGGATGTGCGCGCGCTGGTGCGGTTCCGCCGCTGGCTGCGCGGCGGTCCCGGCGCACCGTCGCGGCGGGCCGCGCGGACCGCGGCATGACGCGGGTCCTGCGTCGCGGCACGCCGGAGTACCCGGCCATGCTGGAGATCCTCGCGGACGCGCCGGAGCGCCTGCACGTGCGCGGCCACGCGTCGCTGCTGGGGCAGCGCGCGGTGGCGCTCGTGGGCACGCGCGTGGCTTCGCCCGAAGGGGAGGAGTGGACGTACGGCGTCGCCTCCCGGCTGGCCGAGGCCGGGTTCGTCGTGGCGTCCGGCCTCGCGCGCGGGATCGACGCGGCCGCGCACCGCGGCGCGCTCGCCGCGGGCGGGGACACGGTGGCCGTGCTCGGGTGCGGCGTGGACGTGCCGTATCCGCCGGAGCATGCCGCGCTGCAGGAGCGGATCGCCGCGGAAGGTGCGGTCGTGTCGGAGCACGCGGACGGCGTGCTGCCGCGGCCGTGGCACTTCCCGCAGCGGAACCGGATCCTCGCGGCGCTGGTGGAGGCGGTGGTCGTGGTGGAGTCGCGCGCGCGCTCCGGCGCGCTCATCACGGCGCGGCAGGCGCTGGACCTCGGGCGCGAGGTGTTCGTGGTGCCGGGGTGGCCGGCGTCGCCGCTGTCGGCCGGGCCCCTCGCGCTGCTGCGCGACGGGGCGCGGCCCGTGCGCCACGCCGCGGATCTGCTGGAGGATCTCGGCGGGATCGGCGCGGCGCCGCGGGAGGACCCCGTGCACGCGGACGTGCTCGCCGCGGTGGACGCGGGCGCGGCCGGTCCGGCGGATCTCGCCCGGCGGCTCGGCATCCCGCTCGCGGACGCGCGGGAGCAGTGGGCCGCGCTGGAGCTGATGGGGCGGCTGCCGAAGGCCGCGGGGAACGCGTGAGCGCGTCGCGCCGCGCGAAGCGGGCGGCGGAAGCGGCGGGGTTCGCGCTGCTCGCGGCGGTCGTGCGCGCGCTGCCCTTCCGTGCCGCGCTCCGCGTGGGCGCGAGCGCGGGCCGGCTGGCGTTCGCGCTCGGCGTGCGCCGCGCCGTGGCCGTGGGAAACGTGACCGCGCGGCTCGCGCCGCCCGGGGGACGCGCCGCGGCGGAGCGCATCGCGCGCGAGAGCTATGAGGTGGCAGGGCGCACCTTCGCGTGCCTCCTCCGCGCGGACCGCATTCCCGCCGCGGCCTGCCGGCGGATCGGACGGGCGGAGACGATGGCCGACATTCCCGAGACGACCGCCGGCGGCGCGGTGCTCGTGTCCGGGCACTTCGGGAACTGGGAGCTGCTCGTGATCGCGCTGCACCGGCTCGGCGTCCGCGTCAGCGCCATGGCGGGAGACCAGTCGAACCGCACGGTGGACGCGGCGCTGCGCCGCACGCGCGAGCGCGCGGGCACGCCGCCCCTGTCCGCGCGCTCCGGCCTCCGCGACGCGCTGCGCCTCCTGCGCGACGGCGGCGTCGTGGCCACGCTGATGGACCAGGACGCGCGCGCGAAGGGCGTGTTCGTGGACTTCCTCGGCGCGCCGGCCTCCGCGCACGTGGGTGTGGTGTCGTTGGCCATGCGCGCCGGCGTGCCGCTCGTCCCCGGCGTCCTCGTGGACGAGGGCGGCGAGTACACGTTCGTGCGCGGGACCGCGTGGCGGGCGAACCCGGCCCGCACGGACGCGGCGAACGAGCGGGACGGCGCGGAGCACTTCCATCGTTTCCTCGAGGAGCAGGTGCGCGCGCATCCGGGCAACTACTTCTGGGCGCATCGGCGCTGGAAGACGAAGCCGCGCGCCGCCGCGGAGGAGGCCGCGTGAGCCGGTTCGTCGCGGTCGTCGGCACCGTGAACCGGGACGTGGTGATCGCGCCGGACGGCTCCTCATGCGAGAGTCTCGGCGGCATTCTGTACAACGCCATCCCGCTCGCCGCGTTGCTGGAGGGCACGGGCATCGGCGTGCGTCCGCTCGGGCGCCTGGGCCGTGCGGACCGCGCGGAGGCGATGGACCTCCTCGCCCCGTTCCCGGCCATCGACGCGGGCACGCTCATCGAGGATCCGGCCGGCACGAACCTGTCGCGGCTGGACTACTCCGGCGGCGGGGAGCGCGTGGAAGAGGTTCGCATGCGCGTCCGCGCGCTGGACGACGCGGACCTCGGCGCGGGGCGCGGCGCGCTGGCGTGGCTCGTGAACATGATCTCCGGCGCGGACGTGGCGGTGGACACGCTGGCGCGCGTGCGCGCGGGCGAGCGCGGCCGCTTCCTCCTGGACATCCAGGCGCTCGCGCGCACGCCGGACACGCCGCGCCGCCCGCGCATCGTCGCGGACTTCGCGGCGTGGAGCCGCCTCTTCCACGTCGTGCGCGGGAGCGAGGCGGAGGTGTCGTGCTTCGGCGGCGCGCCGGGGGACGTGCGTGCCGCGGCGCGCCGGATCCTGGACGCGGGCGCCGCCGAGGTCATCGCCACGCGCGGGGAGCGCGGCGCGCGCGCCTGGGCGAGCGGCCCGGACGGACCGCAGGAGATCTCCGTTCCCGCCGGCCCGTGCGATCGCCCCGTGGATCCCACCGGCTGCGGGGACGCCTTCCTCTCCGCGGTCTGCGCGGGCCGCGTCCTCGGGCTGGATGCGCGGGAGTCCCTCCGGCTGGGGGCGTTCGTGGGATCCCGCGTCCTCGGCCTCTCCGGCCTGGCGTCCCTCATCGCCCTCCGGGATCTCCGGGAGGAGGCTCTGCAGCACGAGCCGGCCTGGAGGAGAGCGTGGGAGGAGGGCCCGCGGGGGCCCGCCGGGGGACCGGCCTAGGCCCCGGGGTTCCTCGCCTCACGGTCCGTGGGGCGAATGGAACCGATCCAGGCAGCGGGCCGACCTTCCCGTAACCAACCATGCGAGAACGGATTACGAGATCGATCCACCGGGCGACGCCGGCCCGCCGGCCCGTTTCCCGAGGCTTTGCGGATCTTGGCACGCTCCTTCCATAGGCATCCGCGTGCCGGGGTCGAGATCACGCACCGAGTCATTCTCCCGACCCCGGCGAAGTGAACCGCTGCGGTGCGAGTGTCGCGAGTCAGTGAGAGAGGAGCTTCCGGGGGGGAGCCGCTGACGAGTCTGACGCTCCGCACTGCGGGTCCGGTTCGGGGGCGCCCGTTCCTCGAACGGGTGCCCCGCTTCGTTTTGCGGCCCCGCCCGCGGCAGACCCCGGGGCGGGGCCGTTTCCTTGCGGATCCATCGCCGGAACGGGGCGCGGGGCCGGGGCCCGGCGCGGAGGCGGCATCCTGCGCGCCGGCGGCACGGCCGCCCGCCCGGTCTGCGCCCAGGTGAATGCCGCCCCCGCCACGCCGGGGAAAGCCAGCGCATCGAGCGCCGCCTCGAACCGCCCCCAGGCCACCACGAGGAAGAGCGCGCCGCCCCAGATCTTCGGAAGTTCCTCCAGGCACTCCCGCAGGGGCCAGCGCAACGGCGCGTGATCCAACCCCAGCGCCACTCCGAAGAGCACGGCCGCCGCAAACGCCGCCGCCCGCGCCCAGCGCGGTGCGGAGAGCAGGTGTCCCGGCCCGAGGAGGAGCCCCAACTCCGCGGCGCCCAGCGCCAGGTACCCGCCGGTCTCCGCGAAGCCCAGCCGCGTCGCCACGAGGGGAAGGATGCGGCACTGCTCGTCGAACGCGAGAGCGACGAAGAGAACGGTCTGCGAATCGAGGAAGAATGCGGTCCGGGTGTCGATGCGTCCGGCGGCGCTCTCCGCCCGCCGCGCCGCGGCGAACGCGAGACCGCACGCGGCCAGGAGCGCCGCCGAGAGGGCGGTGTGGATGCCGGCGAAGGGGATCAGCGGCGCCGGATCCTCCAGGTACACGCGCGCCAGGCGGACCGACCCGTGGGACTCGAGCAGGACCATGACCGCCGAGTAGGCGACCAGCGTCCCGAATCCGGCGGCCAGGATCTTGCGCAAAGGGGCGACTCCGGGGGGCTATCCCCGGATCGGGAGGAATCGCCCGGACCTTGACGCCCGTCGGACCTCCCGCACCGTGCCGGGGTGGGCTACCATCCACCGCCTTGCGGGGCCGCCCCGGCCCGATGGGGGATGCGTGTACATCACGACCACGAAGGATCTCGCGGAGCTCTGCGCCCAGGCCCGCTCCGAGGGCGCGTTCGCCTGGGACACCGAGTTCATCCAGGACCGCACGTACTGGGCGAAGCTCTGCCTCGTCCAGGTGGCCACGCGGGACGTGGTCGCGGTCGTGGACCCGCTGGTCGATCTGGATCTTTCGCCGCTGTGGGAACTCGTGGCCGATCCGGTCGTGCAGGGGGTCGTGCATGCGGGCATCCAGGATTTCCAGATCGTTTTCGACGCCACCGGCCGCCCGCCGCGCAACGTCTTCGACACGCAGATCGCGGCGTCCTTCGCGGGCCACGGCGACAGCATCAGCTACGCGGGGCTCCTTGCGCGCGAACTCGGCGTCCGCCTCTCGAAGAAGGAGACGATGACGGACTGGTCGCGGCGCCCGCTCACGCCGGGGCAGATGGAGTACGCGCTGGACGACGTGCGCCATCTCCTGCCGTTGCGGGACCGTCTCACCGTGGAGCTGCAGGAGGCCGGGCGGCTGGACTGGATCGAGGAGGAGCACCGCCCGTACGAGGACCCGCGCACGTTCGCGCGCGACCCGCGCCGCGCGTGGGAGCGGCTGTCGAAGCGGAAGTCCCTGGACCGGAAGTCCCTCGCGGTGCTGCGCGAGATCGCCGCATGGCGCGAGGAGACCGCCGCGGCGCGCGACGTCCCGCGCAGCCGCGTGGTGGGGGACGAGGTGCTGGTGGAGATCGCGAAGCGCGCGCCGAAGAACCGGGACGCCCTGTCCGCGCTGCGCAGCCTGCACGATCGCGTCGTGCAGCAGCACGGGGACGAGATCCTCTCCCGCGTGGCGCGCGGCCTGGCCGTGCGCAACGAGGACCGGCCCGAGCCGCCGCCGCTCCGCTCCGAGGATCCCGCGCGCGCGCGGCTCGTGGACCTCATGGACCTGCTCGTGCAGGTACGCGCCCGCGAGACCGGCGTGGGTCGCAACGTGCTGGCCACCCGGCTGGACCTGGATCGCGTGGCGTCCGTGCACTTCGGCGAGACGACCGAGGATCCCCCGGCCATCCTCACCGGGTGGCGCGGGCGCCTCGTCGGCGACGACCTCCGCCGCCTCCTCGACGGCGAGATCGTCCTCGGCGTCGACCGAAAGACGCGGCTGCCGGAGGTCGCGCGGCGGAGTAACGGCGCGGCGTAGCTCCGGGTCGCGAAGTCGGAGCGCCGGTCCCGGCCGGGACGGGCG
>CAZNDO010000020.1:0-66088 GCA_964571855.1 uncultured Gemmatimonadota bacterium | reverse complement strand
TCGGCGGCGCGTTCGGGTCCACGTCCTTGAACCGCAGGCTGTACCAGTCCCCCGGCGCGGGATCCGTGTCCTCGCCCGGGTACTCCGACACCGACGCGATCCCCCCGCTCGTCACCTTCACGGGGTGCGTGAAGTCGTTGTCCCGCGACGACGTGAACTCCACGCCGGCGCCGCTCTCGCCCCGCAGGTCCGACGTCCCCGGTACGATCACCGCCACCCGCTCCGGATCCGCGCCACTCTCGAAACGGTCACCGTCCGGACCGGCGCGCAGAATGACCCGCGTCCCCGCCTCCGCCGTCAGGTACACCCCCGGCGCCACGACCAAGTCCCCCGTGAGCTGCACGAGACCCTGCCAGGCCGTGTCCACCTTCAGCGTGTCCGCGTCGACGGGCGCGTTCGACGGGTCCTCGATGCGGACCCGCGTCAGGATCGAGTCGTTTCCCGCCGTCCAACGGATCTGGTCGATCGTGATCCCGCTGTAGCGCGCCTGCCACGCCGGCTTCGGCAGGTCCTCGTCGTAGAGGGCCGTGCTCGGGTTCGTGTACGGCGCGAAGGTGTTCGACGAAGTGCCGAGCCCCATGCTCGGCTGGAAGAGGTCGCCCGGCCTCCCGGCACGGTTGGCGAGTTGGGGGTATACCCTGTCCTCTGTCATCAGTGAGTGACCAGCCACGGGGTTGGGCACGCCGGAAGGCACATCGAAGCGTCCCGTCCCCACCTCGACGTCCAGGAAGCCGGGCTTTCCTCCGTCCGGGTACTGAATGCCCGATCCGCTCTCGCGGATGTGGGCGATCAGGAGCCCGGTCCCGACCTCCAGCGTCTTCATGCAGCAGTTCGCATCGGAGGGTTGGCGCGTGTCGTACACGCCCGAGAGGCTGTCCCTCCGCGCTTCGAGCAGGAAGTACTGCTCCCGCCCCGGCGTCTGTTCCTCGGTCTCCACAACCGCGATGGACCCGCCTCCATCGAGATACGACGCGCTCAGAGCGAGCGTCGTCTCGAACGGGAACGTGTCCGGCCACGGAACTACGATCGGGTTGATCCACCCCAGCTTGTAGCGGAGGATCGGCTCCATCCGCATCACCGGCGGGATCGTGTAGCCCTGCATGATCCCGTAACGTGAGAGGTTGTGCGTGTGGATCGGGAGCGGCCCGGATGCGGGCAGTTCCTGGAGGTCATGGCCGTACTCGTGGGCGGCCAGCGCGGCTACCTGCCAGCGATGACGGATGACCGTCCGGTAGTTCGAACTCAGGTCGTAGATCGCCGGTAGGAGGTAAGCCCCCGACTCCTGCGTCACCGTCACTGAATCCAGGACGACGGACCCCGAAAAGAGAACCGACGCGCCGCCGATGCTGTCCGATACCACCGTCTTGAACGTACCGCCGCTCCACGTGCGGACCGACTGCCAGTAGATGAAGACGTAATCCACGACGCCATCGGGCCCGCCCTGGCCGTCTCCCGTAATGTCGAAGTCCCTCAGGTCGACCGACGGAAGCGCCGCCACCTTCTCGAGGATGTGCCGGTTCGCCCGGTGGATGCGACTCGCTCCCGCGGGCACATTGTCGTGGTACCAGGCGATGGTCGTGTCTGCGGTGATGACCGTGTCCAGGACAACCCCGCGAAGCGTGTGCACGCCGCCCGACATCTCGTGGAAGAAGTGCGTCAGGCTGCCCGGAATCGAGGGCGTGGTCGTGTCCTCGAGCAGGCTGTCTGCCCACTCCGGCATCGTCGTCGTCCCGGCGGGCCAACCCTCCCCGCAGCCCGTGCACTCCGGGATGCTGTTGCCGCCGGGCCCTATGTCCTGTCCATCGGGGAACCGCGCGAAGATGAACAGCGCCCTCTGCTCGCCCGTCGCCTCGATCGTGACGTCCTCCGGACCGTAGGCCGGATCCTCCTCCTGCCCGCAGCGGCTCGTCTCATAAGCGTGTGCCCCCCCCCCCGCACACGAGAGCCGCCGCGATCGCCGCTGTTGGGACCAAGCGGCGAGTGTCACCGAGCCGTCTGCGCGCCCACCAAGAGCAACCCACTAGTCTGCTCATCACAACTCTCCCGGACAGCCAGGGCTCCCGTAGCGCCGCGCTGTCCTTGCTGGGAGAGTGTGCCGCTGAGTGAGCAGACAGAAGGACGGATGTCAGGCCCGGAACTGATAGTTGTCAGGTTGCGAATGGCGAGCGAAGAAGCGGGGGCCGGTCCCTCACCGAGACCGGCCCCCGAAGATCACCCGTGAAGCCGCGGACCTACCGCTTCTTCAGCTCCACGCGACGGTTCTTCGCCCGGCCCTCGTCCGTGTCGTTCGACGCGACCGGCTCGTCCGGACCGTACCCCTTCGAGGTCATCCGGCTCTCCGCCACGCCCTTGCCGGCCAGGTACGCCTTCACGGCCGCGGCGCGCCGGTCGGAGAGGCCCATGTTGTACTCGTGCGTGCCCACGGTGTCCGTGTGCCCGCCCACCTCGATGTTCACGTCGGGCCACGCCACCAGGGACGCCGCCACCTCGTCGAGGATCTTCGTGGACTCCTTCGTGAGCACGGCGCTGTTGAACTCGAAGTTCACGCCCTCGAGGATCAGCTCCTGCTTCTCCTCGGTGAAGATGGGCTTCGCCTTCGGGCAGCCGGTCTCGTCCACCTCCACGCCCTTCGGCGTGCCGGGGCACTTGTCCTGCTCGTTCTTCACGCCGTCGCCGTCCTCGTCCGTCGGACAGCCCTTGGCGTCCACTTCCACGCCCTTCGGCGTGTCCGGGCACTGGTCGATGCCGTCGTAGACGCCGTCGCCGTCCGAGTCCTTCGGGCAGCCGCGCTCGTCCACCGTGGCGCCCTGCGGCGTGTTCGGGCACTTGTCGATCCCGTCGTACACGCCGTCGCCGTCCGAGTCCTTCGGGCAGCCGTTCGCGTCCACACGCGCACCGCGCGGCGTGTCCGGGCACTGGTCCTTGCTGTCGCCCACGCCGTCGCCGTCGGTGTCGGGCTCCGCGCCCTTGCCGAACGTCCACGTGACGCCGGCCAGCACCTCGAACTGGTGCATGGTCTTGCCGACGATGTCGTCGTCCACGTCGCCCATCGTGCGGTCGCCGCGGACCTCGGCGCGCAGGCCCATCGTCTCCGTGATGAACCAGCGCGTTCCCACGCCGAGCGACCAGTACGGCCGGCTGAAGGACTCGCCCTCGTCCAGGTCCACGTTCATCATGCCGAGACCGGCGTTGATGAACATCGCGTGCTCCGCGGCGTTGTTCGGGTACTCCAGCTCCGCTCCGAAGCGGCCGTGCAGCATGGTCGCGTCGCCCGTGGGCTTCGACGATCCGATGGAGGAGAACAGGCCGTCGACGAAGAGACCCCAGTTGTCCGAGGGATCCACCTCGACGCGCGCGCCGATCGTGGGCGGGAACTCGGCCGACTCCTTGCCGGCGCCCGTCAGCTCCTCGTCGGGAAGCTGGAGGCCGAGGAGACCGCTGAACTCCCAGGGAAGTGCGTTCGCGGCCGGCGCGAGGAGCGCCGTGGCCGCCACCGTCGCCAGGAACTTCGGGAAGATTCTTGCCACCAGGACACCCCCTTCGGTTGGCGCCGTGGATTCTCGCGGTCCGGGCGGGTTTTGTCTCGCGTTCTCTTGGGGCGGGCGGTCCTCCCCGGGGGGCGGAGCGGCGGTTTTCGCTTTCCGCCGCCCGGGGCGTGGCCGTAGCATCCGAACGTTCGTGGCCGTGACGGGTGGACTTGGGGACAGGGAGGTGGAGGATGGCGGCAACGATGACGGTGCCCGGGCTCCGCAACGGGGCACGGGGGAACGGGGAGCGCGGCGGGCGCGCCACGCTGGTGGCCGAGGCGGTCCAGCTCCTCTCCCGCGAGGGCATCGACGGGATGTCCATCGGCAAGCTCGCCGAGCGGACCGGCTACTCCAAGGGCGGCATCATGGCGCACTTCTCCTCCAAGGAGGAGCTGGTGCTCGCGCTCGTGGAGGAGTCCGTGGCGATGGCCCGCGCGTACTTCCGCGAGCAGCTCAAGGACGCCGGCACCCCCACGGAGCGGCTGTCCCGCACGCTGCGCACCTACGGGCGGTACTGGCAGTCCGGGCTGTTCGAGGGCGGCTGCCTGTTCCTGAACCTGGCGGTGGACGCCATCGACGCCACGGACGAGATCGCGCTCGCGCTGCGCAAGGCCGCGCGCACGTTCATCTCGGACTTCGCGAACGTGGTGCGCATCGGCCAGGCCACCGGCGAGTTCCGCCGCGACGCCGACCCGGACGACATCGGCGAGAAGCTGATGTCCCTGTGCGTCGGCGCCGGCTGGACCTACCGGATGACGGGCGACCCCGAGATCTTCGACCGGATGCAACCGGCGGTGGATCAGATCGTCCGCGGCATCGTCCTGCGCGGGAACGTCCTCACGGCGATGTAGCGAGCGGCGGCGCAGTGTTCCCGTCGGGACGTGCCGCGAGGCGCGAACCCGGAGAGGCGGTCGCGCCTCGCCAAGCGCGCGCCCTATGAGATCTCCGCTTGCCGCGGCCGCGCACGGGCGGGCGAGGTCGTCGGGCCGCCCTGCAGCCACTCCGCCATGCGGTCCACCGCGGTCAGCACCTGCCCGCAGTACGTGCGCAGGAACTCCTCGTCCAAGGGCGCGTTCGCCGGCATGGTCTCCACGGCGGCGAGCGCGCGGGCGCCGTCGAAGTCCACGTAGGCCATGCGGGCCGCCATCTCCTCCGGCGGGCGACCGAAGTCCGCGCCCGGCAGGATGGCAACGCCGGTGTCCTCCAGGAGCCGCCGGCACAACTCCGGGCTCGTGGAGATCCCGCGGGCACGCAGCGCCTCGGCGTGCGGCGCGAAGTCCGGGAAAAGGTAGAAACCGCCCACGGGCTTCAGCACGCGCACGTTCGCGTCCGTGAGCCGCCGGGTGCACCAGCGCCCCAGCGCCCCCAGCACGCGGCGCGAGTTCCACAGGTACCGCTCGATCCGCGTGCCGCCCTGGAACGCGCGCACCGACGCGTACTGGATGGGCGCCGACGTGGACGTGAAGGTCTCGCTGGCCACCGCGGCCATGGCGCGCTTCAGCCAGGTCATCGCCGGCGGGAAGCAGAACGTGCCCAGCCGCCAGCCGCCGGCGCCGCACCACTTGCTCAGCCCGCCGCTGACGATGGTCCCCTCCGGGTAGTACCGCGCGATCGACACGTGCTGGTTCTTGTGGTGCAGCTCGCCGTAGATCTCGTCGCTCAGCAGCACCACGCGATGGTGCCGCGCCGCGCGCGCCAGCTCCTTCAGCTCGTCGCCGGTGTAGCTGCCGCCCGTGGGATTGCTGGGGTAGTTCAGCACGACGATGCGCGGACGTCCCGGGTCCTCCGCGCACAGCGCCTCGAGCTGGTCCGGTTCCAGCCGCCACCCGGACTCCGCGCGCGTGGGGATCCAGCGGATCTGCCGCCCCACGATGCGGGCCTGCGGCGCGTACGACACCCACGCCGGCGTGGGCACCACGAGGTCCCCGTAGTACACGAGCTGCAGCAGGAACATCAGCTCCTTCGAGCCCGGCCCCACCAGCACGTCCTCGGCGTTGCGCGTCAGCCCCTGCGAGCGCCGGTGGTACTCCGCCACCGCCTCGCGCAGCTCGGGCAACCCCTCCACCGGCAGGTACGCCTTCTGGTGCGCGTTCGCCTGCAGGTCCTCCACGACCGGCCGCGGCACGGGGAACGGCGACTGCCCGAGCCCCAGCCGGAAGATCTCGCGGTGCTGAGCGCGCAGCCGGTCGCACTGCGCCTGGATCTCGAGCGTGGCGGACGGGTGCATTCCGCGGACGTTCAGGTTCAGGTGCACGTCCGGCGGGTGCTGGTTGCGCGGTCGACCCATCGTCTACTCCCACTCCACGCGGCTGAAGACCACGGGGCGTCGCTGCGGCCGCATCAGCTGGCCCCACGCGGGCTGGCGCTTCGTCTTCTTGATGTCCTCCATGGCGCGCGTGAAGAAGAAGTGCCGTTCCCCGAACGCGGGCTTCAGGTCCCGCAGCCAGGTGGCCTCCGGATCCCACTTCGCGAAGAACGGCCGGTTCACCCACTTCGGATCCCGCGCCTGCAGGAACGTGAGCGCGAACACCTTCTCGCCGTGCACCTCGGTGATCCCCTGCACCAGCACCTTCCCCGGCGTTGCGGACATCGACGGCCCGCGCACGGTCCGCGCCAGCCCCGTGACCCGGCGATACGCCTTCGTGAAGATCTCCAGCGCGCGGTCCAGCGGCAGCTCGAAGTACGCCTTCGGCCCCGTGTCCCGCTCCACGAACATGTAGTACGGGATGGCCCCCAGCGCCACCTGCGCGCGCCACATCTCCGCCCACACCGTGGCCGAGTCGTTCACGTGCCGGATCACCGGCGCCTGGCAGCGCACGGTGGCGCCCGCCGAGATGAGCCGGCGTACGGCGGCCTGCGCCGCCGGCGTCTCCAGCTCCCGGGGGTGGCTGTAGTGCGCCATGATCGCCACCTGCTTCCCGGCGCGGCGGATCTCGCCGAAGAGCCTCATCAGGTCGTCGGCGTCCGGATCCGTGAGGAAGCGGTACGGCCAGTACGCCGTGGCCTTCGTCCCGATGCGGATGCTCTCCACGTGCTCCAGCTTCGGATCCAGCAGCGGCTCGATGTACTTCCGCAGCACCGGCGTCTTCATGATCATCGGATCGCCACCGGTGAAGAGCACGCTCTGCACCTCGCTGTGCTCCTCCAGGTAGCCCGCCAGCGTCTGCGCCTCGCGCGCCGCGAACTTCAGGTCGTCGATGCCCACGAACTGCGCCCAGCGGAAGCAGTACGTGCAGTACGCGTGGCAGGTCTGCCCCTGGCTGGGGAAGAACAGCACGGTCTCGCGGTACTTGTGCTGCAGGCCGGGCAGCGCGTGCCCGTCCGCGCGCGGCACGTTCAGCTCCATCTGCCCGGCGGGGTGCGGGTTCATCGCGAACTGGATCTTCCGCGCCGCCTCCTGGACCTTCTTCGGCGGCGCGTCCGCGCGGATGAGGTCCTTCATCCGGTTCAGCTCCGCCGTGCCCAGCATCCCCTCCTGCGGGAACGTGAGCTGGAAGATCGGGTCGTCCGGCAGGTCGCTCCAGTCGATGAGCTCGTCCACCACGTACTCGTTCACGCGGAACGGCAGCACGGACGCCACGGCTTTCATGGAGAGGACGTCGTCCGGGTCCAGCGCGCGCAGCTGCGCGAGGCGATCGATGTCGTTGCGCGTGATGGCGCGGTACTTCCGGGGCTCGATCCTGGCCACGCGGGCCATGGGCTCCCTCCTCTCGGTCGCGGCGGCCGGGAAGCGCGGAGGCCGGCGCGACGGGCGGGGCTCGGGCCGGCGGTCCGCGCCTTCGCGGGGGAAGGAGCCGGATCTCGCGTGCGGGCCGAGCCGTGTGGTTCCGGCGGGGCGCCGGAAGGAGCACGCGCCCCCGAAGGCGCTGCGTGCGGGCCCCGTGTCCAGCGCAAGAGGTGCAGGTCGGGGCGTTCGGATTCTCGGAGTTACGTTCCCAATCTAGCGCAGGAGCGCGACCGGAGCAACCCGGATGAACCCGCATCGCGGCGAATCGACGCGCCCGCGCCCCGCGCGCTCATCCCGTCCAAAGCAGCTTCCCCGCCGCGAGCGCGGACATCACGATCATGACGCCGCGGATCCAGCCGGGTCCCATGCGCACCGCGGAGCGGGCGCCGTGCCACGCGCCGAGCATGTTGCCCGCGCCGAGGATCGCGCCGGCGCGCCAGTCCACCATGCCGCCGCGCGCGAACACGGCGAGCGCCACGATCGACAGCAGCAGGATCACCGTGACCTTGATGGAGTTCGCGCGCACGAGGTCCCAGCCGCCGGCCAGCACGGTGGCGGCGAGGAACGGCATGCCCACGCCGAGCTGGAAGAACCCGCCGTAGAACCCCACCAGCGCGAGCAGCGGCAGCGAGTACGCCCAGCGCGGCCGGGCCAGCGGCTCGCGCCGCGTCCAGGCGGACGGCTTCACGAAGAGCGTGATCAGCACCACGAGCACGAGCACGCCGGAGACGAAGCGGAAGCGCTCCGGATCCAGGTGCACGGCGGTGGCGGAGCCGGCCCAGGCCGCGGGCACGGCGACGAGCGCGCACCACAGGGACTCGCGCGGGTAGAAGTGCCCTTCGCGCGCGAACGTGGGCACTCCGACCAGGTTCTGCAGGACGATGGTCACGCGGATGGTGCCGTTCGCCAGGTGTGGCGGGAAGCCGAGCAGCACGAGCAGCGGGAAGGAGAAGAACGAGCCGCCGCCGGCGATGGTGTTCACGTAACCGGACGCCCAGCCGGAGACGGCGAGCACGGGAATCCAGATGGGATCGATGGTCACGCGCCGCTCCCCCGCGTCCGCGAAGGCGCGGACGGCGCAGTGTGGCGCAGCGCGGGCGGCCCGGCAAGGAACGGTGCGGCGGCTACGGCGTCGGGCGGTTCGAGCGGATGATGGCGAGGTTCTCGCTGGCCTGCTGGGCGAGGGTCGTGCCCGGCGCCGACGCCTCGATCACGCTCCACTGCTCCTCGGCCAGATCCCCGAGCCCCAGCTCCCAGTAGACCACGCCCAGGTTGAACCGGGCGCGCAGGTAGGAGGGGTCCTGCCGGAGCGCCGCCTCGAACTGCTCCCGCGCGGCCGCCAGCTCGTTCTTCTGGTAGAACACCAGCCCCAGGTTGTAGCGCGCGTCCGCGAACGCGGGCTGCAGCCGCAGCGCCTCCTCGATCTCGCGCCGCGCCTTCTCCAGCTCGCCCCGCCGGTAGTAGATCAGCCCGAGGTTGTTGCGCACGTCGGGGTCGGCCGGGTCCTTCGCCAGCGCCTGCTCGTAGTAGCGCGCGGCGTTGTCGTCGTCCCCGAGCGTGTAGAAGAGGAGGCCCACGCCGAAGTACGCCTCGGGGAACTCCGGGTCGATCTCGATGGCCCGCCGGTAGTGCTCCAGCGACGGTTCGTACTCCCCCCGCTCGAAGAACCACAAGGCCAGGTCGTAGTGGATCTCCGCCCCGTAGGCGGCGCGGCGGAAGTCGCGCTTGAAGACGCGGCGCGAGCCGTCGTCCCACGAGGAGAACGGCGGGCCGACCACGTTGCCTTCCAGCAGGCCCTCGGGGAACGGGTCCGCGGGGTTCGGCCGCGGGCCGCCGGCCGGCGCGGGCGGCGGGAGCGCGGCCAGCGCGAGGCCGGCGAGCAGGAGGGGAGCGCGGAAACGACGCGGCATGGCGTACCCCGGGGGGAGGACGTCGAGCGACAGTCCCCACCGGGAGTTGCAACCCCGGGACCGGAATCGCGCGGATCGGCGTGGAAATCGCGGGATCGGCCGGCGGGGGCCGTGGAGCGCGTCCTGCGGGGGAAACAGCGTCCGCCGGGTCGCCGCGGGGCGTGCCACGGAGCGCAAGGGACGCCGAAGCGCTGCGGGAGGGGGAACCGGGGAGCTGGGGGAAATCCCCCGGAACACAGAAGGACGCGTCCCCCCGTCAGGGAAGGACGCGTCGTTCCGATCTCCGGGGAGTGTCGCGCCGCGGATCTACTCGAGCTGGCCGCCGGTGTTCTGCGTGAACATCTCGTCCAGCACTTCCTTCTTGAAGCGCCACTGCCCGCCCACCTTGATCCCCGGGATCTTGCCGCGCTTCACCAGGCGGTAGAGCGTCCACTTCTTGATGTGAAGGTAGTCCGCGGCCTCGCTGATATCCATGATGCCGTTGACCCCCGTACGCTTGCTCCCTTCCATGTGCAACTCCCCGTGAGATCCAAGGGCGAGATCGTCAATCATCGCGAATCATCGACACGTCTTTGCAGGAGCTTTAGCCCGTCCGGCCCATCTCCCCGGACGCGTCGCGTTCTCCCGCGATGACCTCTCCCCTCCCGCCGTCTGCGGTCCCGAGGGCGAACCCTCGGGGGCCACGTTGGGGGCGGACCGGGAGGAGTCGTGGGTCTGCTTGCGTTTGGGAACGGCAAGAATGCCCCGCGAGTTGAGCGGGAAATGGCCCTCCCGCCCGGTTTCTGCGAATCTGGGGAAGGTCCTGCCGGGGGGCGGCAGGGACCGCCGGAGGGCCTCCCCGGCGCCGCCGCGACCCCCCCGCGCCCGCCCCGCGACCCGCGGGAAGCGCTTTCTCCTGGGAGATCCTTGGATGACCGCGCCCCTCCGTCTCGGCATCTCCTCGTGCCTGCTGGGCGACCCCGTCCGGTGGGACGGGCGGCACGAGCGCCGGGACTTCCTGACCGATGTGCTGGGGCCGCGCGTGGAGTGGGTGCGCGCGTGTCCCGAGCTGGAGGCCGGCCTGGGCGTCCCGCGGGAGCCGATCGCGTTCGTGCGGGAGGCCGGCGGCCGCCTGCGGCTGACCGGGGCGCGCTCCCGGGAGGACGTGGGACCGCGCCTGGAGGCCGCCGGCGAACGGATCCTCGCCGCGCCCGAGCGTGCCGCGCTGGACGGTTACGTGCTCAAGAGCCGCTCGCCGAGCTGCGGGCTCGACGGCGCGCGCGTGTACGCGGCCGCGCGGGACCTCTTCGACGATGGTCCCTTCGAGCGGGCCGCGCGCGGCGTGTTCGCGCGGCGGCTGCTGCAAGGCACGCTGCCCGTCGTGGACGAGACGATGCTCGCGGACCGCGCGGGGCGGGAGCACTTCGTGGAGCGCTGCTTCGCCGGGCGGCGCGTGCGCGAGGCGCTGGCCGCCGGCGGTCCCGCCGCGGCGGTCGCGCGCACGAACGAGGCGTTCGAGCTTCAGGTGCTCGCGCGCTCCGCGACCGCGCGCAAGGAGCTGGCCGCGCTCGCGGTGACCGATGCGGACGCGTGGCGTGCCCGCTTCGCCGCGGCGATGGCCGAGCCCCCGCGACGCGAGCGCGTGGCCGGCGTGCTCGAGCGCGTCGTGCTCCGTCTCGGGACGAAGACCGCGCGCACGGCGGCGGACGCGTTCACGTCCGGCGGGGCGGAGCTGGACGAGGCGCGCGCCGCGCTGCGCGCGGAGGCCGCGGCGGCCGGCGACGATGCGCTGCTCGCCCAGACGTTCCTGGACGTGGACCCGGACGAGCTCGTCCTGCGCGCCGCGCTCCGCGACGCGGACTGACGGCGCCGTCCTGCGCTTTGCAGGACCCCGGAGAGGCGCTTCCTGCAGCATGCAATCCGCGCGGAGGTCGAAGGGCCTTCCGGACGCCCGGAGACGTCCTGCCGCCGCTCCGACGTGGCACGACCGGTGCTTGAGAGGCGGCCTCGAAGGAGGTCGCCATGGGCTTCATGCCGAATAGGGTCGCGCTCCTGCTGCTGCTGGGTTGGCCCGCCGCCGCCGCGGCGAACGACTCGGCGGACAACGCCGGCGCTCCGCGCGTGACCGTGGGCGGGTACGTGGAGACGTTCGCGCAGTGGAACGCCAACGATCCGTCGAACCGGATCACCGCGGCGCGCGGCTACGACAACCGCGCAGGCGCGTTCGCCCTGTCGAACGCGGTGATGCACGCCACCGCCGTGAACGGCCCCGTCGGCGCGCGCATCGCGCTGCAGGTCGGCCAGACCGGGGAGACAATCTACCTCGCCGAGCCGTCTGCGCCGGGCGGCGGCGGCGCGCCGGCCACCGACGGGCGCGCGTGGAAGCACCTGCAGGAAGCGAACGTCTCGTACGCCGCGGGCGACCGGCTGCGCATCGACGCGGGCCTGTTCCTCTCGCCCATCGGCCCCGAGGGTCCGGTGATCCTCGACCAGTGGAGCTGGTCGCGGTCGAACCTCTTCTTCGCGCTGCCCGCGTATCACGCGGGCGCCCGGCTCACCGGGAAGACCGCCGGCGGGACCGAGGTCTCCCTGCTCGTCGGCAACGGGTGGAACGACGTCGTCGACAACAACGACGCGAAGTCGCTCGCGATCCGCGCCGCGGGCGGGACGGCGGGAGGGGGCCTCACCGGCGCCGTCCTGTACGCGGGCGGCGTGGAGCGGGCCGACGGGGCGCCGGAAGGCGAGCCCTGGCGGCACCTGTTCGACGCGTACGCAACGTGGGCGCTGCACCCGCACGTGTCGGTCCTGGTGCACGCCGACGCCGGCTTCGAGGAGACCGCGTTCGGCCGCTCGCACTGGGCCGCCGGCGCGACCTCGGTCCGCGTGCGGCTGCGCCCGACGCTCCACCTCGCGGCGCGCACCGACCTCTTCCGGGAGCACGCGGCGGAGGACGCGGACGGGCGGGCGGCGCCGATCTTCTGGCCCGTGTCCCGCGTGGCGTCGCAGACGCTCACGTGCGAGCTCCGGCCGCGGGACGACGCGTCGTTCCGCCTCGAGTACCGGCACGACGCCGCGAACGCGCCGCTGTACTTCGAGGGATCCGTTCCCGTCGATGCGTCCGGTGCCGCGGTGCCGAACGCCGAGACCCAGGACACGCTCACCGCCGGCATGGCCGTGCGCTTCTAGGAGGGCTCCCGTGGGCGACTTCATGTTCCTCCTGCTCGTCGTGGCCTTCTTCATTCTGGCCTGGCTCTTCGTGCTCCTCTGCGACCGCATGTGAGGGCGTCATGACCTTCGACTACCTGGTATCCGCCGTGCTGGCCGTGTTGCTGTTCGCGTACCTGGTCCGCTCGCTCCTGCGCGCGGGTCGCTGAGGGGGAGTGACCATGACGCTCGTCGGCTGGACGCAGATCCTCGTCTACACCGCGCTCCTCCTCCTCGCCACGCGCCCGCTCGGCGCGTACCTCTTCCGCGTGTTCGAGGGGGACCGGCAGCCGGCGCCGCGCAGCCTCGGCCGCATCGAGAGCGCCGCGTACCGGGCGTGCGGCGTGGATCCCCGCGCCGGGCAGACCTGGATGGCGTACGCGCTCTCCCTGTTGGTCTTCTCGGCGGTCGGCCTGCTCGTCGCGTACGGCATCCAGCGGCTGCAGCACGTGCTGCCGGGGAACCCGCAAGGGCTGGCCGCGGTCAGCCCGCACCTCGCCTTCAACACCGCGGTCAGCTTCACCACGAACACGAACTGGCAGTCGTACGGCGGCGAGACCACGATGAGCTACCTCACGCAGATGGTCGCGCTCGCGTGGCACAACTTCGTCTCCGCGGCCGCCGGCATCGGCGTGGCCCTCGCCCTCGCCCGCGGTCTCACGCGCTGCCCGGAGGATGGCGGCTGCGCCCTGCTGGGCAACTTCTGGGTCGATCTGATCCGGTCCACGATCTACCTGCTGCTGCCGATGTCCTTCGTCCTCGCGCTCGCGCTCGTGGCCGGCGGCGTCATCCAGAACCTCTCCCCCTACGTGGCGGCCCGCACGGTCGAGGGCGCGGACCAGCTCCTGGCCATGGGGCCGGCGGCCTCGCAGATCGCGATCAAGCAGCTCGGCACGAACGGCGGCGGGTTCTTCAACGTGAACTCCGCGCACCCGTTCGAGAACGCCACGCCGCTCGTCAGCTTCCTCGAGTGCCTGGCCATCCTCCTCGTCCCGTCCGCGCTCACGTACACGTACGGCCGCATGGCGCGCGACACGCGGCAGGGGTGGGTCCTGTGCGCGGCCATGACGTTCCTGTTCCTCGCCGGCACGGCGGCATGCTACGTCGCCGAGTCGCAGGGGAACGCGGCGCTCCCCGCCGCCGCGGCCCCGTCGCCGCTCGGCAACACGGAAGGCAAGGAGGTCCGGTTCGGCGTCTCGGCGTCCGCGTTGTGGGCCGTCGCCACGACGGCCGCGTCCAACGGCTCCGTGAACGCCATGCACGACAGCTTCACCCCGCTCGGGGGCCTGGTCCCGCTGCTCAACATCCAGCTCGGCGAGGTGGTTTTCGGGGGCGTGGGCGCCGGCCTCTACGGGATGCTGCTGTTCGTGCTGTTGTCGGTGTTCCTCGCGGGGCTCATGGTGGGGCGCACCCCCGAGTACCTGGGCAAGAAGATCGAGGCGCGCGAGATGAAGCTGGCGATGATCTACGTGCTCGTCTTCCCGCTGGTCATCCTCGGCCTCGGCGCGTGGGCCTCGGTGTCCGGCTGGGGGCTCTCCTCCCTCAACAACGCCGGCCCGCACGGGCTCTCCGAGATCCTGTACGCCTACTCCAGCGCGGGCGGGAACAACGGCTCCGCCTTCGCCGGCCTGAACGCCAACACGCCGTGGTGGAACACGACCATGGGCCTCGCCATGCTCTTCGGGCGCTTCTTCATGATCATCCCCCTGCTCGCGATCGCGGGCTCCATGGCCGGCAAGAAGGCCGTCGCGCCCGGGCCGGGGACCTTCCCCACCGGCGGGCCGCTCTTCGCCGGGCTGCTCGTGGCGGTCGTGCTCATCGTGGGCGCCCTCACGTTCTTCCCCGCGCTGTGCCTGGGACCCGTGGTGGAGCACTTCCTGGCGAACTCGGGGAGGACCTTCTGATGGCCGCCGCACGCGCGCGCGAGATCCCGCTCTTCGACCGCGACATCCTCCGCTCCGCGCTGACGGAGAGCCTGCGCAAGCTCGATCCCCGCCGGACCGCGGCGAACCCCGTGATGTTCGTCGTGGAGGTCGGCAGCGTGCTGACCACCGTGCTCTGGGTGCGCGATCTCTTCGCGGCCGCCCCGGCCGCGCCGCCGTGGTTCACCGGCGGCGTGAGCCTGTGGCTGTGGTTCACGGTGATCTTCGCGAACTTCGCCGAGTCCGTGGCCGAGGGCCGCGGCAAGGCGCAGGCCGCGGCGCTGCGGCGGCTCCGCAAGGACACCGTCGCGCGCCGCGTGCTCGACGGCGGCGCCGAGGAGAGCGTGCCCGCCTCCTCGCTGCGCGCCGGCGACCGCGTGGTCGTGGAGGCGGGCGGCATCATCCCGGGCGACGGGGAGGTCGTGGAGGGCGTGGCGTCCGTGGACGAGTCCGCCATCACCGGCGAATCCGCTCCGGTGATCCGCGAGAGCGGCGGCGACCGCTCCGCGGTCACGGGCGGCACGAGGGTCCTCTCGGACCGCATCGTCGTGCGGATCACGGCGCGCCCCGGCGAGTCCTTCCTGGACCGGATGATCGCGCTGGTGGAGGGCTCCGTGCGGCAGAAGACGCCGAACGAGATCGCCCTGCACATCCTGCTGGTCGGGCTCACCCTGGTCTTCCTGCTCGCGTGCGTCACGCTCGTGCCGCTGGCCGCGTACTCCGGCGTCGTGCTCCCGGCCGTGGCGGTCGTGGCGCTGCTCGTCTGCCTCATCCCCACCACGATCGGCGGGCTGCTCTCCGCCATCGGCATCGCCGGCATGGACCGGCTGTTGCGCAAGAACGTCATCGCCATGAGCGGCCGCGCGGTGGAGGCGGCCGGTGACGTGGACACGCTGCTGCTGGACAAGACCGGCACGATCACGCTCGGCAACCGCATGGCCGAGGCGCTCGTGCCGATGCCGGGCGTGTCGCTGGAGGAGCTGGCCGACGCGGCGCAGCTGGCCAGCCTGGCCGACGAGACCCCGGAGGGCCGTTCCATCGTGGTGCTCGTGAAGGAGCGCTTCCGGCTGCGCGGCCGCGACGTCCGGGACCTCGGCGCGCACTTCGTCCCGTTCTCCGCGCGCACCCGCATGAGCGGCTGCGATCTCGACGGCCGCGTCATCCGGAAGGGGGCGGTGGAGGCCGTGCGCGAGCATGTGCGCTCCCTCGGCGGCGCGGTTCCCGATCTCCTGGGCGAGACGGCCGACCGCATCGCGGACGCTGGCGGCACGCCGCTGGCCGTGTCCGACGGGAAGCGCATTCTCGGCGTGATCCACCTGAAGGACGTGGTGAAGGGCGGGATGAAGGAGCGGTTCCACCGCTTCCGGGCCATGGGCATCCGCACCGTGATGATCACCGGCGACAACCCGCGCACCGCCGCCGCCATCGCGGCCGAGGCCGGCGTGGACGACTTCCTCGCCGAGGCCACCCCGGAGGCGAAGATGCGCCTCATCCGCGAGGAACAGGCGAAGGGGAAGCTCGTGGCCATGACCGGCGACGGCACGAACGACGCGCCGGCGCTGGCGCAGGCCGACGTGGGCGTGGCGATGAACACGGGCACGCAGGCCGCGAAGGAGGCCGGGAACATGATCGACCTGGACTCCAACCCCACGAAGCTCCTGGAGGTGGTGGAGGTGGGGAAGCAGCTCCTCATGACCCGCGGCACGCTCACCACGTTCTCGGTGGCGAACGACGTGGCGAAGTACTTCGCCATCCTCCCCGCCCTGTTCATGGGCGCGTTCCCGGAGATCGCGCCGTTGAACGTGATGCGGCTGGCGTCGCCGGAGAGCGCCATCCTCTCCGCGGTCATCTTCAACGCCCTGGTCATCGTGGCGTTGATCCCGCTCGCGCTGCGCGGCGTGCGCTATCGCCCCCTCGGCGCCGCCGCGCTGTTCCGGCGTTCCATGCTGGTCTACGGCGTCGGCGGCGTGCTCGCGCCGTTCGCCGGCATCAAGCTCATCGACCTCGTGCTGGCCGCCGTCGGGCTGGCGTAAGGAGACGATCGTGCGCGCAACCGTTCTCATCGCGCTCCGGACGGCGGCCGTGACGCTCGTCGTCACCGGCATCCTCTACCCCCTGGCGGTCACCGGGATCGCGCAGGCCCTCTTCCCGAGGCAGGCGAACGGGAGCCTCGTGACGGGAGCGGACGGCGCCGTCATCGGCTCCGCGCTGATCGGGCAGCGTTTCGAGAACCCGGCCTACTTCGAGCCGCGCCCGTCCGCCGCCGGGGCGGGCTACGACGCGGCGGCGTCCTCGGGATCGAACCTCGGCGTCACGTCGCGGAAGCTCGCGGACCGGATGGCCGCGGACCTGGAGCGGCTGCGCGCCGCGAACCCGGACGCGCCCGGCCCCGTGCCGGCGGAGCTGCTTACCGCGTCCGCCAGCGGCCTGGATCCGCACGTCTCGCCCGACGTCGCGCTCTGGCAGGTCCCCCGCGTGGCGCGCGCGCGCCGCGTCGACGAGGCCCGCGTGCGCGACCTCGTGGACGCGCACGTCGAGAGCCGCACGCTCGGCTTCCTGGGCGAGCCCCGCGTGAACGTGCTGCTGTTGAACCTCGCCCTGGACCGGCGCCTCGGCAAACCCGCCACGTGGCCGCCGGCCGGCGGACGGTCTACGATTCCCGGATGAGCGCCAGACCCCGCCGGCCGCAGGACTTCCTGGAGCTGGTCCAGCGCGCGCGCCGCGGTCGCCTCAAGCTGTACATCGGGTTCGCCGCGGGCGTCGGGAAGACCTACCGGATGCTGGAGGAGGCCCACGCGCTGCGGCAGCGCGGCGTGGACATCGTGCTCGCCTACGTCGAGCCGCACGGGCGCGCGGAGACCGCGGCGCTGGTGGACGGGCTGGAGGTGATCCCGCGGCGCACGCAGGAGTACCGCGGCGTGACCGTCGAGGAGATGGACCTGGACGCGGTCCTCGCCCGCCGGCCCGCGATCGCCGTGGTGGACGAGATCCCCCACACGAACGTCCCCGGCAGCCGCAACCGCAAGCGGTACCAGGACGTGATCGGGATCCTCGACGCCGGCATCAACGTCATCGGCGCGCTGAACATCCAGCACCTGGACAGCCTGAAGGACATCGTCGAGCGCGTGACCGAGGTGGCCATCCGCGAGACCGTGCCGGACAGCTTCCTGCAGGAGGCCGACCAGGTGGTGAACCTGGACCTCGCGGTGGAGGACCTGCAGGAGCGGCTGCGCGCCGGCAAGATCTATGCCGCGGAGAAGGTCCCGTGGGCGCTGGAGCACTTCTTCCGCGACCGCAACCTTTCCTCCCTGCGGGAACTCGCCCTGCGCGAGGTGGCGGAGAGCGTGGAGCGGCTCAGCGAGGCGAAGGCGCGGGCGGGCACGGAGGCGGAGCGCGCGACCCCGGCGCGCCCCGGGCGGATCATGGTGTGCATGACGTCGAACCCGCCCCGCGCCGCCGCGCTGCTGCGCAAGGGATCGCGCATGGCGGGGCGGCTGCGCACGGACTGGTTCGTGGTGTACGTGGAGACGCCCGGCGAGTCGCCGCGCCGCATCGACGCCGAGGCGCAGCGGCACCTCCTGGACAACGTCGAGAAGGCGCGCGATCTCGGCGCCGAGGTCGTGCGGCTGCGGGCGAAGGACCCGGCCGCCGCGCTGATGGACTTCGCCCGGTCGCACGGCGTCGGGCACATCGTGATCGGACGTTCGCGCTGGCCGTGGTGGCGACAGCTGATCCAGCGCTCCGTAGGGCTCAGGCTCCTGCGCGAGGCCGCCGGGTTCGACCTGCACATCGTGTCCTTCGAGGACGGCGAGGTGCGGTCGTGACGCTGCGTGCGAAGCTCCTGCTCGCGCAGGCCCCGCTCATCGCCTCGCTGATCGTGATCGGCGTCGTCGGCCGGTTCCTCCTTATGGACCTCGGCTCCGGCTCGCAGCGGATCCTGGAGGACAACTTCCGGAGCGTCCTGGCGGTGCAGCGCATGTCCGACGCGGTGCAGCGCATGGACGCCTCGGCCCTGCGGACCGCGGCCGGACGTGCGAACGACGATGCCGGGGCGGACGGCAGCCGCCGCGCCTTCGAGGCGGAGCTGGCCGTGCAGGAAGGGAACATCACCGAGCCGCGCGAGCACGAGGCCACCGCGCGCCTCCGCCGCGCCTGGGAGGACTACACGCGGGCCTTCGACGCCCTGCCCGCCCTCGGCGGCGAGTCCGCGATGCAGGCCGCCTACCTCGACCGGCTGCTTCCCGCGCTGCAGGAGCTCAGGACGGCCATGGACGTGATCCTGGCGATGAACCAGGACGCCATGGTGCGCAAGAGCGACCGGGCGAAGCGCACCGCCGAGCGGTCCATCACGCTCCTCGTGCTCGTGTCCCTGGCCGGGCTGCTCCTGGCCCTGTGGGCGGCGGCGGCGATCACGACCCGTCTCCTGCGCCCGCTCTCCGTGCTGGGCCAGGCGGCGCGACGCATCGGCGCGGGCGACCTGGCCGCGCGCGCGGTCGTCGCGGGCCGCGACGAGACCGCGAGCCTGGCCGCCGACTTCAACGCGATGGCGGACCGGCTGCAGAAGTACCGGCAGAGCTCGCTCGGCGAGCTGCTGGAAGCGCAGCGCGCCGCCCAGGCGGCGATCGACAGCCTGCCCGGCCCCGTGCTCGTGCTGGGGCTGGACGGGCAGATCCACCACGCGAATCGCGCCGCCGAGACGATCCTGCGCCTCGCGCCCGACACGACGGTGTCCGGACTGGACCCCGCCGTTCGCGGCATCGTGGAGGAGTTGCGGAGGCACGTGGCCGGCGGGGGCGGTGCGTGGGCGCCGCGCAGCCTGGAGGACGCATTCCGCCTGGCGACGCCGGCCGGGGAGCGGTGGTTCCTGCCGCGCGCCATGCCGGTGTACGCCGAGGAGGGGGACGCGGTGGGCACGACCGTCGTGCTGGAGGACGTGACGCGCGCGCGCCGCTTCGAGGAGCTGCGCAACGACCTCGTGGCCACGGTGGCGCACGAGTTCCGCACGCCGCTCACGTCCCTGCGCATGGCGGTGCACCTCCTGGTGGAGGGTGGCGTGGGACCGCTGACCGCGCGGCAGGAGGACCTCGTGTACGCCGCCCGCACGGACTGCGAGCGGCTGCAGTCCATCGTGGACGAGCTCCTGGACCTCTCCCGCATCCGGGCGGGGCGCATCGAGCTGGCGCGGACGCGCACCGATCCGGAGGCGCTCGTGCGCCAGGCCGTGGACGCGCACCGCCCGGTCGCCGCGCAGCGCGGGGTGGAGTTGCGCGGCGAGGCCCTTCCCGGGATGGATTCGGTCGAGGTCGACGTGGAGCGCCTGCAGCTGGCGATCGCGAACCTCCTGCAGAACGCCATCCGGCACAGTCCGCCGGGCGCGGAGGTCGTGCTGCGCGCCGCGGCGGATCCGGGCGCCGTGCGGCTCGAGGTGTCCGACGCCGGCCCGGGCATCCCGCGGGAGTATCACGACGCGGTCTTCGACAAGTACGTGCAGGTCCCCGGCAGCCCGCCGGGCGGCGCCGGGCTCGGGCTCTTCATCGCGAAGGAGATCGTGGAGGCCCACGGCGGGACCATCGGCGTGGAGAGCGAGCCCGGGCGGGGCAGCACGTTCCGCATCGTGCTCCCGGCGGCGTCGGGCCCTGCGCCGGCCGGCGGCGCGTCGGCGTGAGCCTCAGCCTTCCTCGTACTTCTTGCGCTTGCGCCAGAGCGTCGACGAGTCGATGCCGAGGATGCGGGCGGCCTCCTCCAGCGTGCCCGCGCGCTCGAGCACACGCCGCACGTGCTCGCGCTCCACGTCGTCCAGCGTGAAGTCCCCGCCCAACCGGGGCGCCATCCGGTGCGCCGCCAGCGCATCCGGCAGCGCCTCCGCGGTCAAGGTGCGCCCCGGCCACAGGATGACGGCGCGCTCCATCGCGTTGCGCAGTTCGCGGATGTTCCCGGGCCACGCGTACGCGACGATCGCCGCGGCGGCATCCGGCGCGAGCTCGGGCGCGGGCCGCCCGGCCGCCCGGGCGAAGAACTCGAGGAATCGGCGCGCCAGTCGCGGCACGTCCTCCGTCCGCTCGCGCAGCGCGGGCACCCGCACGTCGATCACGTTGAGCCGGTAGAAGAGATCCTCGCGGAACCGTCCGGACGCCACGTCCTTCCCGAGATCCCGGTTCGTGGCCGCGATCACGCGAACGTCCGCCGTCCGCGTGCGGTTCTCGCCCAGCCGCTCGAAGCTGCGCTCCTGCAGGAAACGCAGGAGCTTGGCCTGCAGGCCGGGCGAGATCTCCCCGATCTCGTCGAGGAAGAGGGTCCCGCCCTCCGCCGCTTCCACGCGACCGGCCTGGTCGCGCACCGCACCGGTGAATGCGCCGCGGGAGTGGCCGAACAGCTCGCTGGCCAGGAGGTCCGCGGACAGCGTCGGGCAGTTCACGACCACGAACGGGCGACCGGCCCGCCGGCTGCGCCCGTGCACGAGACGCGCGAGCACGCCCTTGCCGGTGCCGCTCTCGCCGCGGAGCAGGATGGACGCATCGGATGCCGCCGCGCGGCCGAGCACATCCAGGATCTCGCGCATGGGCGGCGCTTCCGACGTCTCGTCGATCTCCGGAACCTCGGCCGCCAGCTCGGTCTCGAGGCGCGCCACGCGCGTGGCGATGGCCCGACGGCGCGCGGCCTGCTCCACCGCGTGCCGGATCTGCAGCGGCGTGAACGGCTTCGGGAGGTAGTCCACCGCGCCGCGCTTGATGGCGTCCACCGCCGTCTCGAAGGTGGCGTACGCCGTGATCACCACGACCTGCAGTTCCGGGCGCGCCGCGAGGAGCCGGGGAAGGAGCTCCAGCCCCTGCTCGTCACCCAGGCGCAGGTCGAGGAAGGCGAGGTCGTACGGCCGGCGCTGCAGTTCGTCGAGCGCCGCCTCCCCGGAGGCCACCGCCGTGGCCGAGCAGCCCGTCCCTTCCACGCAGACCGATACGGTCGTGCGGATGTTCTTCTCGTCGTCGATGACGAGGACCCGGGAGCCGCGGGGGGCGGCGTCCTGCGCATCCGGTTGCACGGGGAGTCTCCTGGCCGGCGCGACGCCCGTCATGTTCGGTCGCGGCCGGCGGCGCCGGTTCAGCGTAACCCGCGGGCGGGCGGGCGGCAACGCGCCGAAACTTCACGCGCCGGCCGGGGTTGATCCTCCGTTCCCCCTCCCCCTGGAGGCCCCATGCCCCCTCTCCCCCTCCCGGCGCGCGCGCTCGCCGCGCTGCTCGCCGTGACCCTGGCCGGCGCCGCCGCGGTCGCGCAGGAGAAGGTCCCCGTTGCCGGCTCGGACCGCTTCCGCATCCGCTACGCGGACGGCACGCTGTCCTTCAACGACTGGTGCCCCGTGGCCAAGCGCGCGCTCGGCCGCTCGCAGACCCCGATCTACGTGAACGGCCGCCCCGTCGGCTTCTGCTGAGGCCCGTGCGTCAAGGTCTTCGGCGAAGACCCCGAGCCGTACCTGATCGAGATGGGCGCGAAGCTGCCGTGCGCCGTGAACAAGCGCGCGATGGCGAAGTTCCAGGACGAACTCAAGAGCCAGGTGAACCACGAGCTGTACTTCTTCGCGGACCCGGAGGCGAAGCGGAAGTTCGACGAACGCCCCTGGAAGTACTGCGGCACCGTGACGGACCCCGTGTCGCGCGAACGCTTCGCGCCGGACAAGAAGTCGCTGCGCGAGGACTGGATGGGCCGCCCGTACTTCTTCCGCACGGACTCCACGCGCGTGGCGTTCCTGGCGGACCCGACGCCGTACGCGATGGCCCGCCCGATGTCCGCCCCGGCAAGAACGGACTCCACGGCCGCGGACTCGAGCGGGGCGACGAAGGGTGCCGGAGCCGCGGGGGCGAGCGCGGAGGGTGATTCATCTGGGAGGTCGGAGAAGGAGACGGTCGCCCCGCAGAAGTGAACGAAGCCCGCGTCCCGAAGGGTCCGCGAAGTCGCGACGAAGGCGGCGGTCGCGGTGGTCGCGGCGGCGACCCCGTGGGGTCCTCCCCGGCGGCTCTGCGGCGCGGCCGGAGGCCGTCGACGCAGGAGCGATGGCCTCCGCCCGGACGGCGGAGGCCGAGCGCCCGCCGGGGAGGACCCCACGGGGTCGCCGCCGCAACCACCGCGACCGCCGCCTTCGTCGCGACTTCGCGGACCCTTCGGGACGCCCCCCCGGTCACTCCTCCCGCGCCGGCGCCCTCCCCGGATCCGCCCCGCGCTCCCGCCCCCGCCCCAGCGCCGCGCGCACCCGCCGGGCGATCTCCTTCTCGTCGCCGAGTTCGCCGGGCACGTAGAACGCGCGCCCGCGCAGTTCCTGCGGGAGATAGTCGTCCGGCAGGAAGTGCCCCGGCGCGGAGTGCGGATAGCGGTACTCCCGCGCATCGCCGCCCGTCATCCGCAGGAACGGCGGCACCTCGTGCGACTCGCCCTCGGTGATCGCGCCCATCGCCGCGTCGATCGACCGCACCGCGCTGTTGGACTTCGGCGCGGTGGCCACGTAGATCGCCGCCTCCGCCAGCGGGATGCGCGCCTCCGGCATGCCGAGGAACTCCAGCGCATGGAACGCCGCCACCGCCACCTGGAGCGCGCGCGGATCCGCCAACCCCACGTCCTCGGCGGCGGTCACCACGAGGCGGCGCGCCACGAAGCGCGGATCCTCGCCGGCCACGAGCATCTTCGCCATCCAGTACAGCGCGGCGTCCGGATCGGAACCGCGCAGGCTCTTCTGGAACGCGGACGCGTGGTCGTAGTGCCGCCCGGATGCACGGTCGTACAGCACGGTGTTCTCGCGCGCGAACGCGGCCACCGTGTCGCGGTCCACCGCGTCGCCCGCGGCCACGGCCGCCGCGCACGCCTCCAGCAGGTTCAGCGCGATGCGCGCGTCCCCGTTCGCACGGCGGAGGATCTCGTCCTTCGCGTCGTCGCCGATCGCGACGCCGGCCGCGCCCAGCCCGCGCTCCGCGTCCGCGAGCGCGCGCTCCAGGATGGCGGTCAGGGCGTCGCGCCCGAGCGGCTC
The DNA here is from genome assembly GCA_964571855.1 of uncultured Gemmatimonadota bacterium. Classification (GTDB taxonomy): domain Bacteria; phylum ARS69; class ARS69; order ARS69; family ARS69; genus CAYYFX01. Next base: position 42,812 of record CAZNDO010000020.1, on the reverse strand, counting down.
CAGCCGGATCACGTGGCAGCGCGAGCGCAGCGGGGCGTTCACCTCGAAGGACGGGTTCTCCGTGGTGGCGCCGACCAGGACTACGGTGCCGTTCTCCACCGCGGGCAGGATGGCGTCCTGCTGCGCCCTGTTGAAGCGGTGGATCTCGTCGATGAAGAGCACCGTGCGGTGCCCGCGCCGCCGGCGCTCGCGCGCCGCGGCCACCGCCTCGCGCAGATCCGCCACGCCGGAGGACACCGCCGAGATCTCGCGGAACTCCGCCTCGATCTCCTTCGCCAGCGCCCGCGCCAGCGTGGTCTTGCCGCATCCCGGCGGCCCCCACAGGAGCAGCGACGGCAACCGGCCCGCCTCCACCGCGCGCCGCACGGTGGCGCCCGGCCCGACGACGGCGTCGTGGCCGATCACCTCGTCGAGTCGTCGTGGCCGCATCCGGTCGGCGAGCGGCGCCTCCGGCGGCGGGCCCGCCTCGGGCTCGGGCGGATCGAAGAGTCCCATGCGCGCAGGATAGCGCGGCACGAAGGAGGTGGCGCGTCCATACGCGGCGCATCGTCAGTCCCGGTAGGTCGCCTTCGTGCGGCCCCAGCTCCCGGGATCCGCGACGGTCGGATCGTTGCGCAGCCACAGGAACGCGATCGGTCCGTGGGAGTACGCGCACGACTCGACGGTCAGCACCGGGCGGGTCTTCGTTCCGGTGCATGTGATGGACCCGGCAGGATCCGCGTACGGGCCGATGTCCACGTACTGCAGGCCGCTCACCGTGATCTCGAGTTCCACGCTCTTCCACGGGTACTCGAGATCCGCGCGCGTAGCGCACTCGAGCCAGAGGTAGAGCAGGAAGTCGCCGACGGGCACCGTCGCGAACCGATCCCCCGGAACGTGCTCGCTCGAGCTCAGGGACCACTGGTAGCAGCCGGACGCCTGCCCGTCGGTGTACGGGCAGCCGCACCCTTCGCTGCGGCACCCGGGAGGGTCGTGGGAGTAGCCGTAGCCGTCGCTCGGCCAGGCGGTCCCGGCGCAGTCCGTGGTCATGGGGACGCCGCCCGGTCCCGGGCCGGAGATACAGACGAGATCCGCCGCCCGCGCGGCGGTCCCCGGCAGCGCCGAGACCGCGAGAAGCAGGAGGGCCACCGGCGCGAGGTCCCGCGCTGTCGACGGGCGTCCGGTGATTCCGGCCATGTTCCCTCGACTCCGTGCCGCGCTCGGCAGGATGCCGCTCCGGAAGCCCGAACATGGCTCCGCGGCGGCGGTGACCGCAAGGGGATCGCCCCGCCTCCCGTCCCGGACTCCCGGCACGGATCGCCGGACTCCCGGCCGGGTGGCGCGGGAGTGAAGCGCCTAACGTGCTCCTCACGCGGCGCACGGAGCGCCGTGCTTCCACGAAGGAGGACGCAGAATGAGCACCCGAGCCGAGATTCTCGCCACCACGCTCGAGACCGGAGCCGAGGCCCTGGCCACCCTGGCCTCCCGCCTGACGCCCGAGGAGTGGCAAACGCGCCTGCCCGGGGACGGTCGCAAGATCGGAGTCGTCGTGCACCACGTCGCCAGCGTCTACCCGCTCGAGATCGAGCTGGCGCGGAAGCTCGCGGCCGGCGGCGCGCTGACCGAGGTCACGTGGGACGCCGTCCACGAGATGAACGCCGGGCACGCCCGCGAGAACGACGGCGTCACGCGCGAGGATGCCCTGACCCTGCTTCGCACGAACGCCGCCGCGGCCGCCCGGGCGATCCGCGCGATGTCCGATCGGGAGCTGGACGAGGTGGCCCCGAACTCACTCTACGGTGGCGCGCCCCTCTCGTGCCAGTTCATGTTGGAGGACCACGCCGTGCGCCACAGCTTTCATCACCTCGCGGGCATCCGCAAGGCGCTCAGGCACTGACCCGTGGCGGCCGCCCCGGAGGCGCGGGAGAGTCCTCGATCCCGCGTCGTCCGGGGCGCGAGCGCCGGGCGCGCCGCCACGCCCCGGGGGACTCCCCCGTGGCGCGCCGGAACGCCCTCGCGAAGGCCGTCTCGTCCTCGTAGCCCACCTCGAGGGCGATTTCCAGGATCTTGGCGTCGGTGTCGCGGAGCCACTGCGCCGCCACCTGCATGCGCCACCGCGCCAGGTATTGCATCGGGGGCTGTCCGAGGAAGTGCACGAAGCGCTCGTGCAGCGTCGAGCGCGAGACCGCAGCGGCCTCCGCGAGCCGCTCCAGGGTCCACGCCTCGCCGGGGCGCTCGTGGAGGAGGGCAAGCGCACGCCCCACGGCCGCGTCGGCCAGCCCGGCGAGCCAGCCGATCTCTCCCGCCGGCAGGCCGTCGACGTACCGCCGCAACGCCTCGATGAACATCATCTCCGCCATGCGCTCGAGAACCGCCTCGCCGCCGGGGCGCTTGTCGCTCGATTCCCGGGCAACGGCGTGCAGCACGCCGGTCAGCCACCCGTCCTCGTCCGCCGTGCCGCCCGGAACCCGCAGTATCCGGGGAAGCGCCGCGAGCAGCGGGTTGAACGGGCGCACGTCGCATCCGATGAAGCCGCACACGATCGTTGCATCCGGCTCGGATGCCGGGGCGGCCGTCCGGGGCCGTCCGGTATCGGACACCCTCAGCGTCCACGGGAGCTGGGCCGGTCGCGGGGCGCGGTACATGCCGAAGTCCACGCGCCCGGAGCGGAGGTCGGCGCTGCTGGAGATCACGTGGGCATCGCCCTGGGGGAAGATCACGAGATCGCCGGCATCCAGTCGGATCAGTTCGTCCCCCGCGAGGCCGGCCCAGCACGAGCCCCGGGCGACCCCGTGGAACTCCATCATGTGCTCCACCCCGGGCAGGATGGCCGGGATGATCTCGGCGCCCGGAGGGGCCTCGGCGATCCACGGCGCGACGCCTTCGATGTGGTAGAACATCGCGCCACGAAGCCGGACGGCCCGCAGCAGGTTGGACAGCGTGTCCCGACTCATGGAGGGCTCACCGGGAAGAGGGCGGCCGCGGTCCGGAGGGAGCGCGAGGAACCCAGTGTACGACTGCGGGTGTCGTTCCAGGAACGGAGCGCGGGGCGTGCGGCTCGCGGGCGCCCGCCGGATCAGGCCTTCGCCGGCTGCCCCGCTGCGCCTTCCGCCCGGACATCCTCGCCGGAGACGCCGCCGAACGTGCGCATGGCGTCCGCCTTGCCTTCCCAGGTGGCGGTGAGGGCGGCGTGGGCCGTGGCGGGGTCCAGTTTCAGCAGGTTGTCCGGGGACTCCGCGAACTTCGCGACGATCGCGTCCACGTCCTGCGGGCCGGCCGCCTTCCGGATCTTGGACAGCGCGTTCGCCGTGGCCACGAGCTTGAGGAGCTGCGAGTCCGCGGCTGCGTCCCGGTCCGGCTCGTGGTGCCACTCGATCACGGCGCACAACGTCTTCGGGAGGTGCCAGCGCTCGGCGATCCACACGCCGATCTTCGTGTGGTCCACGCCCAGGCGCTCGTTCTCCACGTCCTTCGCGGACGCGCCCTCGTCCACCTTCGCCATGATGTAGGCGGAGTCCTTGGGCGCGTACTGGTCGATCACGATCTTCCCGATGTCGTGCAGCAGTCCCGCGGTGAACGCCTCCTCGCGCGCGTGGTACCCGGTCTTCTCGGCCAGGATGCGCGCGCAGACGGCGCACGCCACCGAGTGGTCCCACAGGAGCAGCCGGTAGCGGTTGTTGAACGTGCGCTTGCGGAAGATCCCCACGACGCCGGCGTTCACCACTACATTGCGCACGCTGCGGAATCCGAGCAGGGTGATGGCCTGCTTGAGCGTGGTGATGCGCCGGCTGAACCCGTAGAACGCGGAGTTCACGAGCTTCAGGAACATGGACACGAGCGCCTGGTCCGTGGAGATGAGGTTCACCAGGTCGTCCAGGCGCGTGTTCTGGTTGCGGGTCTTCTCCAGGATCTGCGAGACCACGTGCGGCAGCGTGGGCAGCTCGTTGATGCTGCGGCCGAAGATGCGGCGGAGCGTGCGCTCGGTGGCGTCCGGGCCGCCGGCCGCCGCGGCGCCGCCGTCGGCGCCCGCCGCCCCCGCCTTCGCCGTCCCGGGGGCGTCCACGGGTCGGTCGTCCGAGATGCTGCCGAGCTCGTTCCAGACCTCGGGGTCGGCGAAGGCGCGGAGCATGGCCTTCACCACCTCGGGGTCGAACGCCACGCCGGCCAGCTCCTGCACGCGTTCCATCGCGGCCTGGTACGGCGCGCCGGCATGGTACGGGCGGCTCGTGACGATCGCGTCGAACGCGTCCGCCAGGCCGATGATGCGGCCGAAGATGTGGATCTTGTCCGCGGCGATGCCGGCCGGGTAGCCCTTGCCGTCCCAGCGCTCGTGGTGCTGCAGGATGCCGGCGATCACGTCCTCGTCGAAGCCCGGGATGTTCCGCACGATCTCCGCGCCCTTCGTGGGGTGCGTCTTGATCAGCGCGTACTCCTCGTCCGTGAGCTTGCCGGGCTTGAACAGGATCTCGTCGCGGATGCCGATCTTCCCGATGTCGTGCAGCAGCGCGGACATGAGGAGCGAGTTCCGCATGTCCTTCACGAAGGACCAGTTGGTGTCCTGCTCCAGCTCGTTCGCGATGGCCACGCTGTACATGGCCACGCGCTGCGAGTGGCCGCGCGTGTAGGGGTCCCGCGCGTCCAGGGCGAGGGTGAGCGACTCGATCGTCTTGCGGATGGAGTCCCGGCCGCGCAACTCCGCGCGCCGGTGGCCCACCATGCCGCCGAGCAGGGCGCCCACGGTCTGCAGGAAAAGGAGGTCGTCCTCGCCGTAGCCGCCCTCCCGCAGCGGGCGGAGCACGCTGAGCGCGCCCAGCGTGGAGCCGCCCACGCGGATGGGCGACACCACGAGCGGCCCGCGCTCGAAATCCAGCAGCGGGAAGGCCGCGGCGGCCGCGGTCTCCGGATCCACGATGAGGGGCGAGCCGATGCGCCGCACCCACCCGTGCACGCCGTCCTCGATCCACGCGAGCCCTTGCGGCGGCGACGCGCCGAAGCCGTGCGACGAGCGCACCTCCAGGAGCCCCGTGGACGGGTCCACGAGCGACAGCACGGCCTGCCCGGACGTGGTGTGCCGCGCGATGTCCGCGACCACCTCGGTGAGGAAGCCGTCGGACTCCGGATCGGCGTTCCCGTTGACGAGCTTCTCGACGACGCGCAGCAGCCGCAACGGCTCGCCGCCGTCCGCGGAAGCGTCGTCCGGGTCGTCCAGGAAGGGATCGTCGGGGGGGATCATGCGCGCGGTCGGACCTCACGGCGCCGGGCGGAGGCGGCGCTCAGATGGAGTACAGCTTCTTCTCTTCCTCCAGCGCGGTCCGCATGATCTCCTGGATCTCGCGACAGGCGGTCTCGTCGAGGTTCAGGGTGCGCGCGCTCCAGTGGTCCGCGGCGGTCCCGTCCTCCTGCGCGCGCTCCAGGCCCACGCCCATCCGCTTCGCCAGGATGTTCGCCAGCGCGAGCACGGCGCCGAGAACGGCGCCCGAGGACTCCGCCTCCGGGCGGTGGTGGTACGCGATGGTCTCCACCATGTCCCAGTCGAAGTTCCACTTCTGCGCGATCAGGGCGCCGATGTGGCTGTGGTCGAAGCCCAGGACCTCCTGCTCCACCTCGGCGAACGACTTCCCCTCGTTGTAGACCTGCTCCACGATGCGCCCGTACTTCTTCGGGATCACCTGGTTCAGCACGGCCTTGCCGATGTCGTGCAGGAGACCCACCACGAACGCGGCCTCCTCGTTCTCGTAGCCCACCTGGCGCGCGATCTGCCGGCAACCCATGGCCACCGCCATGGAGTGCTCCCACAGCAGCTTCTCCTTCAGACCGAACTGCGCGCCCTTCTTCACGAACAGGCTGCGCGAGGACGCCGCCACGGCCATGGACTGCACGGCCCGGAAGCCGAGGATCACGATGGCGTGGGTGAGCGTGGTGATCTTCTGGTCGAAGCTGTAGAAGACGCTGTTCGCCATCTTCAGGATGCGCGCGGTCAGCGCCTGGTCCGCGGAGATGACCTTCTGGAGGTCGCGGACGGAGGTGTCCTCCTTGCCCACGAGCTCCATCATCTTCGCGGCCACGTGCGGCACGGGCGGCAGGTTCCCCGTGACGGAGATGACCCGCTTGACCTGCTCCTCGTTGATCGTGGAGGGCAGCGTCTTCAGCTCGCGGCTGGACGTGTCGCGCGGCGCCGGGGACACGGTCATGCCGCCTCCCCGACGGGTGCCGCGGCGGCCGCGGGCGCCGCCCCGGAGAACAGCGCCTCGATGTCCTGCGGGCGGAAGTACCAGCGTCCCCGCAAGCGTTGCGCAGGAAGACGCCCGTCGTGCACCAGCTTGTACAGCGTTGCCCGCGTGATGTGCAGGCAGGCCGCGGCCTCGCCCGCGTTCATCCACTCGTTCGGCATGGGCCATCCCCCACGGCGAGTGCCGGTCTCGTCTTCCTCCCTGCATCGGCCGCGGAAGCAAAGAATTGAGCGCTAGTTGCGGTGTCCGGCGGGGGTCGACGGCGCCGGACCGCGGCCGACCGTGACCCCCACCCGGACCGTGGGGGCGAGCGGCGTGGTGTGGGTGACCGCCACCTGCGCGGCCGCCGGGCCCGCGCCGACCGCGAACCCCCACGACAGCTCCGCCGGGTCCCCGCGCGCGCCGGACCACAGCCGCAGGGCGGGCGCCGGCTGCCACGCGACGCCGATCACCCCCGCCAGCGGATCCCGGCCGCGCCGCTGCACCTCCAGCGCCACCGTGAGCGACGCGACGGTGCGCCGCGCGCCGACCGCCGCCCGGCGGGCGGCGCCTTCCGGGTCCCCGGGCACTTCCCCGGCCACCGCGTCCACCACGGCGCCGAGCTCCAGGCCGGCCACCCGGGCCCGGACGGCGGCGTCCGCCGCGGCGGCGCGCACCGCGGCGAACCCGGCGCCCGAGACCTCCATGCCACGGACGGCCACCCCGATCCACGAGCCGGACCGGCCGAACGCGGCGGTGACGCGGGCCTCGCGCTCCGCGTAGAGGTCCGACCCGAAGCGGCGCGCCCCCGCGCCCAGCGCGACGCCCGCGACGGTCCCGCGCGCGCCCGCCTGCACTTCGGTCAGCTCCGCCAGCCCGAAGGGATGGCACGCCAGCGCACCGAACCACGGCCCGGCGGACGGCGTGGCCGGATTCCCCCACACCGGATCCGTGGACGTGGCCACGAGACCGCCCAGCGCGGCGGACTCCGCGTCGTGCGGCGGGCGCTCGAACGCCGCGCGGGAGGGAGCGGCGAGCACGAGCGTCCCGAGCGTGCACGCGAGCGCGCGCCTCATCGTGCGAGCACCACGGTGGCGTGCCGGCCGCCTCCCCCCGCTCCCTCCGCGCGCACCACGTAGAGCCCGAGCGGCGCGTCCGCCCCCGAGCCGTCCGTGCCGTCCCACACGGCCCGTTGCTCCTCGTCCCCGGCGCGCCACGGCACGAGCGACGCCACGGTCCGGCCGCGCGCGTCGTGCACGACGAACCGCGCGAGCGGCGCGGCCCGCGGCACGCGCAGCACGAGCAGCACACCGCCGTCCCGCGCGGGGCGGAACGTGCGCGGCGCCGCGAGCAGCGGCCCGGCGCCCGGCGGCGCCGCCCGATCCGACGGCCGGCTGTTCGCGCGTCCCGGCGTGCCGCCGCGCGCGTCCAGGCTCGGCGCCCAGCTCCCGAGCGCATTGCCCGGGAGCGCGCGCGAGATGCGCTCCCACGACACACCGGCTTCCGCTCCGCCCGGCAGCACGGCGGACGCGAGCGGTCCGTCCGCGGCCGCGACCGCCGCGGCGAGGCGCGCGGCCCACGACAACCGCAACTCCTCCGCCGCCGCGTCCGCCGGCCCCGTGTGGTTCAGCGCGGGCAGCGGCGCCGCGACGAGCACGGCGGGGCGACCCCAGCGCGCCGCGAAGGCCGCCGTGTCCGCGGCGAGCACGGCGAATGCACCCGCCGGAACGACGCCGCGCAGCGCACCACCCCCGCCCGCGGCGTCCCGCAGATCCAGCACCGCGAGATCCACCGCCGCGCCGCCGACGTTCTCCAGCTCGATCCACTCCGGCTCGTCCGGCCCCGGGTTCGTCATGGCCTCGGAGAGCACGATCTCCCCGCCGCCGCCCGGCCAGGGCACGAGCTCCGCGTCGTCCCGTTCGCCCAGCACCGGCAGGTGCACTCCCGGCGGCGGCGCGCGCTCCAGCTCCCGCGCCGTGCGGGCGCCCGGCTCGAGCGCGTCGACCTCCGCCACGTGCAACCGCGCGAGCACCTCGCCGGGATGCACCGCGCACTCCACGGCCAGGTCTCCCGACCACGGCAACCGGCCCGCGTTCCGGAGCGTGGCGCGGAACGTCCACGGCGCGCCCGGCGGGAGCCCGGCGGGCGGCAACTCCATGGAGTCCACGAGCACGAGGAGCGGGGGCGCGTTGAACTCCCCGGGCGAGGGCGGCGCCGCGCGGAGATCCGCCGCGTTGTCGTCCGTGTCCACGCCGTCCGGGAATCGCGCCAGGGACACCCCGGTGACATCCGCGGCGCCGGCGCCCTCGCGCATGTCCCCCGGCAGGGGCTCTCCCCAGCCGACCGCGTCGGCCGCGCCGGACGGCGCGCGCAGGCGGCACGCGTCCGGCCCGTTCTGCAGGTCCAGGTCCCGCACGACGTGCGGTGGCGGATCCACGCCGCCCTCGCCGATCACGAACAGCCCGCCGGCCAGCCGGTCCGCGGCGCCGCCGGTCCAGGCCACGCGCCACTCCCCGGTGGAACCGTTTCCCGTCTCCAGCACCCATCCGGCCAGCGAGGCATCCGCGGCCGTGCCCGGCGCCGCCGCGAGCTCCACGAACTCGTACCCGCCGTCGGCGCCGGCGGGGTCGTACAGCACTTCGTTCAGGACGATCTGCATGCCGCGCTCCACGCGCGGGTCCCGCGGGGAACCGAAGCTGCGGCACGACCCAGGACCGTCAAGCCCGACCCCCCGGCGGACCTGACGGTTAGGTTGTGGTTCACAGATTGTGGATGGCCCGGATCTTCCAACGATCCGGGCCATGCCACTTCTGCTCACCGGGTTCCGGCCGCCTCACTGCCCCCGCGGGAACTGCCCAAGTCATTCCAAGAACGTCGCTTGGACCTTCCGGAGGAACGGGTTCTACACGCGCCTAGCCGAGCCACGGCGCATCCCCCGGTACACGTGCGTTGTCTGTGGTGCCAACTTCAGTTTCCAGTCCTTTCAGGCCACCTACTACCTGAAGCGTCCCGATCTGCTCGTGCCGCTCGTGCTCCGCCTCGTGGCCTGCTCCGGATTCCGCCAGATCGCCCGCGATTTCGGCGTCTCCCACACCACTGTGATGCGCCTCTCCGAGCGGCTCGGCCGCCACTGCCTCCTGTTCCTCTGGCGCGATCTGCAGCGGCTTCGTCTCGGCGAGCCCGTCGTGATCGACGGCTTCGAGTCCTTCGCCCACTCCCAGTACTACCCCTGCCACTTCCATCTCGCGATCGGGGCGCAGTCCCACTTCACCTATGCCTTCACGGACTCCGAACTGCGCCGCAAGGGCCGGATGACCGACGCGCAGAAGCGGCGAAGGGCAGAGCTGGAGGCCCTGCACGGCCGGCCCGATCCCCGCTCCGTCGAGAAGGAGATCGCCGAGCTCGTGCACCTGCTCCCACAGTCGGAGGGGCCGCTGGAGGTCCGCTCGGACGAACATCCCGCCTATCCGCGCGGGTTGCGGCGCGCCGGTGTCGACGTGAAGCACGAGGTCACCCCGTCCACAGCACCGCGGACGACATCCAATCCGCTCTTCCCGGTGAACCTCATGGATCTGCTCATCCGGCACTGCAGCGGGAACCACAAGCGGGAGACGATTGGGTTCTCGAAGACGCGGCAGAACGCCGTGGAGCGGCTCGCGATCCTGGTCGTCTGGCGGAACACCATGAAGTCGTTCTCCGAGAACCGGCAGGAAGCCACGCCGGCGATGAGGGTAGGGCTCGCCAACCGCAAGCTCACATCCGCCGATCTCCTCAAGAAGCGCCTGTTCCCGTGGGCGATCGGCCTCCCGGCCCGTTGGCAGGCGTACTACCGGCGACTTGTGACCACCGGACCGAGGGGGCGTGGCCGTCCCCATGCGCTGAGACTGGCCTTCTGACCGTGGAAAGTCCCCGGAATCACGGGAAGGCGCACGAGCAGGCGCCACACTCTCCGAACCACAACCTGACGGTTATCAGTTGCGGCGCATCTTGGCGGGGGGGCGGGACGTACGTAGGTTATCGAACGAGGGCGACACTGCAGAAGCTGGTCCGGTAAGCCGTCCCCTCCACCTCGGAAGGGGCGTGCGGACAGCGGGCGCCGCGGCGGACTTGGCAGGGTTCACCGCCGCGGCGCCGTCTCCTCCACCGCCCACGCCTCGCGGTGGTTGACCAGCGGCAGGTGCGCATCCCAGCAATCCACGGAGCAGAACACGTAGCCGCCGCGCTTCTTGTTGCACGTGGACACGCTGCAGACGAAGTACTTCTGACCCGTTCGGATCGGCTTCTTGCAGGTGCTGCACTCGCGCCAGGCCGGCGCGCCGCTCGTCGTCATCGTCGCTCGCCTCCGTGAAGACCCTTCCGCGGACGGGGCGGCGAGGCTACGCCCGCCGGCGCTCCCGCGACAAGCGCCGTTCCTTCGCCTAGACTGCGCCGCGTGAGGACGCGCCCCCGCATCGCCGTCACCTGCGACGTCCGCGACGAGCGCCGCACCCTGGCGTTCGTGTACGCGGAGTACGTCCGCGCGGTGGAGTCCGCGGGCGGGCTCCCGTTCCTGGTCCCCCCGCTGCGGGACCCGTCCACCGTCCCGGACATCCTGGCCCTGGCCGACGGCGTGGTCATCGTGGGCGGGGACGACCTGGACCCCCGCCTGTACGGCGAGGAGCCGCTCTCCACGCACAACGCGGTTCCCCTGTGGCGCCAGGAGTTCGACCTGGCGCTCGGCCGGGCGCTCCTGGCGTCCGACCACCCCGTGCTCGGGATCTGCTACGGGTGCCAGCTCCTCACGGTCGTCTCGGGCGGCGCGCTCTGGCAGCACATCCCCGGGCAGGTGGGCGAGTCGGTGGCGCACTCCGGCCGCTGGCCGGACCTCCCCCGGCACGACGTCGCCGTGACGCCCGGGACGAAGCTCCACGCCCTCCTCGGGACCGACCGGATCCTGGTCAACAGCGCCCACCACCAGGCGCCCAAGCGCCTCGGGCCGGGCCTTCGTCCCGCCGGCACGGCGCCGGACGGGGTCCTGGAAGCGTTTGAGAGCGAAGGGGATCGGTGGCTGTTCGGCGCGGAGTGGCACCCGGAGTTGCTGGACGACGACGCCACCCGGCGCCTGTTCGGCGGCCTCGTGGAGGCGTCGCGCGCCCGCGCGCGCTGACCCCGACCCCTGGACGCTCGCCCCCCCGAGGGCTACTCTCGGAAGCCCTTTCCGGAACCCGCCAAAGTGCCGGGACGCCTCGCACCCCGCGGTCCCGCCCCGGCCGGCACGCGTTGCCCGTAGCGAAGGAGCCGGATTCCCATGATCGTCGGAGTCCCGAAGGAAACCTCTCCGGGCGAACGCCGCGTGGCGATCGTCCCGTCCATCGTCCCCATCCTGGTGAAGGGTGGGATGACGGTTCACGTCGAATCGGGTGCCGGCGTCCAGGCCGGGCACTCGGACGCGGAGTACCGCGACCACGGCGCCACCGTCGTGGCCACCCGCGCCGGGCTGTTCCAGGCGGCGGACATCGTCACCCAGGTGCGCACGCTGGGCGCCAACCTCGAGGCCGGCAAGGCCGACCTGGAGCTGCTGCGCAAGGACCAGATCGTGATCGGGTTCGCCGATCCGCTGGGCGAGCCGAACGCGGCGGCCGAGATCGGCGCCCGCGGATCGCTCCTCTTCGCGCTGGAGCTGGTGCCGCGCATCACGCGCGCGCAGAGCATGGACGTCCTCTCGTCCATGGCCACCATCGCCGGATACAAGGCGGTGCTCCTCGCCGCGCTGTACCTGCCGAAGATCTTCCCGCTCATGATGACCGCGGCCGGCACGCTCAAGGCCGCGCACGTCTTCGTGATCGGGGCCGGCGTGGCCGGACTGCAGGCCATCGCGTCCTCCCGCAAGATGGGCGCCGTGGTGGAGGCGTACGACGTGCGCTCCGCCGTGAAGGAGCAGATCCAGTCCATGGGCGCGAAGTTCGTGGAGATGGAGCTCGAGGCGGGGGCCGCGGAGGACAAGGGCGGCTACGCGAAGGAGCTGGGCGAGGACTTCTACGGCAGGCAGCGCGAGCTGATGATGTCCGTGGTGAAGCGCTCGGACGTGGTCATCACCACCGCCGCCATCCCCGGGAAGAAGTCCCCGGTGCTGATCACGCGCGAGATGGTGGAGGCCATGGCGCCGGGCTCGGTGATCGTGGACCTGGCCGCGGAGCGCGGCGGGAACTGCGAGCTGACCCGCGCGGACCAGGTGGTGGGCCACCAGGGCGTGACCATCGTGGGGCTCACGAACCTGCCGTCCACCGTGCCCACGCATGCCAGCCAGATGTACGCGAAGAACGTGGCCACGTTCCTGCTGCACCTCGTGAAGAAGGGCGAGTTGAAGCTCGACCTCGAGGACGAGATCCTGCGCGAGACCCTGGTGACGCGCGGCGGCGAGGTGGTCCTCCCGCGGGTGCGCGAGCTGCTGGGCCTCGCGGTGTCGAACGCCGGAGGGGCGTCCTGATGGACAACAATCTCATCCAGCTGCTCACGATCTTCGCGCTTGCGATGTACGTGGGCTTCCAGATCATCACGAAGGTGCCGCCCACGCTGCACACGCCGCTCATGTCCGGATCGAACGCCATCTCCGGCATCACGATCACCGGGGCCATCCTGGCCGCGCACACCGCGAACCAGCAGGTCGTCACCATCATGGGGTTCCTGGCGGTGGTCTTCGCCATGATCAACGTGGTGGGCGGGTTCGTCGTCACGCACCGGATGCTGGGCATGTTCAAGAGGAAGGACTGAGCCGTGCATACCGAGTTCCTCGTTCCCACCGGTCTCATCAACATCCTCTACCTCGCCGCGTCGCTGGCGTTCATCCTGGCCATCCAGGGGCTCACGCACCCGCGCACCGCGGTCCGCGGCAATCTCATCGGAGCCTTCGGCATGGGTCTGGCCATCGTGGCCACCCTGCTGGCGAAGGGCGTCAGCTTCCCCATCATCCTCGCGGGCTCCCTGGTCGGCGGGCTGATCGGCCTCGTGGCCGCGAACCGCGTTCCCATGACGGCGATGCCGGAGATGGTGGCGTTGTTCAACGGCTTCGGCGGAGCGGCCTCCGTGCTCGTGGCGGGCGCCGTGTTCGTCGAGTTCGGCGCGATCCTGGGCGAGCAGGGCGCGATGCAGCCCCTCGTGGCCACCGCCGCGTCGGGGATCATCGGCGCCGTGACCTTCTGGGGCAGCCTGATCGCCTACCTGAAGCTCGCGGAGAAGATGACGTCGAACGCCGTGCACTACCCGCTGCAGCAGCCGATCAACGCGCTGCTGGCGCTCGTGGCGGTGGGCTGCTCCGTGTGGGCGATCATGCAGCCCGACCAGCCCATGGCCTACTGGGCGCTGTGCGGCGTGGCCTCCATCCTGGGCGTCACGCTCGTGCTGCCCATCGGCGGCGCGGACATGCCCGTGGTGATCGCGCTCCTGAACTCCTACTCGGGCCTGGCCGGCGCGGCCACGGGCTTCGTGCTGGACAACAACGTGCTGATCATCGCGGGATCCCTGGTGGGCGCCTCGGGGTTGATCCTGACCAGCATCATGTGCAAGGCCATGAACCGCTCGCTGGGCAACGTGGTGTTCGGCAAGCTCGGCCCCACGGCGGCCACGGCGTCCGCGGACTCGGTGTACGGCGGCAAGGTCAAGTCCGCCACCCCCGAGGAAGTGGCCATGCTGTTCGACGGGGCGCGCCGCTGCGTGATCGTCCCCGGCTACGGCATGGCGGTGTCGCAGGCGCAGCACACGGTGCGGGACCTCGCGAACGTGCTGGCCAAGCACGGGACCGAGGTGGAGTACGCCATCCACCCCGTCGCGGGGCGGATGCCGGGGCACATGAACGTGCTCCTGGCGGAGGCCGAGGTGCCGTACGACCAGATGATCGAGATGGACAACATCAACCCCACCATGGACACGGTGGATGTGTGCATGGTGATCGGCGCGAACGACGTGGTGAACCCGGACGCGCGCAAGCCGGAGAGCGTGATCGCCGGCATGCCCATCATCGACGTGGACAAGGCGCGCACGGTGGTGGTGGTGAAGCGGAGCCTGTCGCCCGGCTTCGCCGGCATCCCGAACCCGCTGTTCGCGGCCGAGAACACCCTCATGATGTTCGGTGACGGGAAGAAGGCCATCCAGGAGCTCGTCACCGCGCTCAAGGAGAGCTGATCCGAATGCGCATTCCCATCCGGCAAGTGCTCGTCGCGCTCGCGATCCTCGCCGCCGCCGGCCTCCTCGCGGGGCCGGCGCGCGCGGCGGAGATCACCCTGCCCGCCACGCCCGCGGTGGAGCCGAACGCCCAGATGGGCTGGACAGGCATCCTGTCCGAGGAGCAGTTCAAGCGGTTGCACATCCCCTCGAAGGCGCCGAAGCGGCCGCTGCGCGGCGAGGACATCGCGCTGGCGGGCGGCAAGGCGTACGTGTCGTATCCGGTCGGGGACGGCCCGTTCCCGGGGCTCGTGGTCATCCAGGAGTGGTGGGGCCTGAACGACAACATCCGCTACTGGACGGACCGGCTGGCCGCGGACGGGTACGCCGCGATCGCCGTGGACCTGTACGACGGCACGGTGGCCACCACCTCGGAAGAGGCCATGGCCGCCATGCAGAAGGTGGATCCCGCGCGGGCCCAGGCCATCCTGGACGCGGCGCGGGACTTCCTGAAGACGAACCCGCGCGTGCGCACGAACCGGATCGGCACGCTGGGCTGGTGCTTCGGCGGAGGGTGGTCCCTGAACTGCGCGCTGGCTTGGCCGGACCTCTCGGCCTGCGTGCTGTACTACGGACGCCTGGTCACGGATCCCGCGGAGCTGAAGAAGATCGGCGCCGCCGTGTGCGGCGTCTTCGGGAACGACGACCAGAGCATCCCCCCGTCCGCGGTGGACGAGTTCGAGGCGGGGCTGAAGGAGGCCGGCGTCACGTACGAGATCCACCGGTATCCCGCGGGGCACGCGTTCGCGAACCCGTCCGGCGGGAACTACGTGGAGGAGCACGCGGCGGACGCGTTCACGAAGGTCCGGGCGTTCCTGGCGAAGGAGCTGAAGACCGAGTGACGCGGCGCGGCGGACGGACGGCCGCGCAGTGAGGACGGCGTGACCGCGGACGAGGATCGGTACTTCTCCCTGGAGACCGGCCCGCCGCGCGAGATCCGCGAGAAGGCGTCGCGCTTCCTGGCGCAGGCCTTCCGCACGGACGACGAGACGGCGGCGGACGAGGCCCTCCGGGCGCTCCGCCGCCGTTTCCATGATGCCACCCACCACTGCTCGGCGCGGCGGCTCGGGGAGCCGGGCGCCGTGCGCGAGACGGCCGACGACGACGGCGAGCCCGGCGGCACCGCCGGCGCGCCCATCCTCGCCGCGATCGCGGCCGCGGACGTGTACGGCGTGACCGTGGTCGTGACGCGCTGGTTCGGCGGCACGAAGCTCGGGACCGGCGGGCTCGTGCGCGCCTACGGCGAGGCGGCGCGCGCGGCCCTGGCGGCGGCGCCGCGGCGCGAGGTGTGGCGCGAGGCGCGCGTGGCCTTCGCCTGCGGCTGGGACGACGTGGGCGCGGTGGAGGCGGTGCTGTCGCGCGAAGGGGCCGCGGTGCGCGGGTGCGACCGCGCGTTCGATCCGGCGCCGGCGTTCGACGTGCGCATCGTGCGGAGCCGCGCGGCGGCGCTGCGCGCGGCGCTCGTGGAGGCCACCGCCGGGCGGGTCAGCTTCCCGGGCTGACGCGGCACGCCACCGAGCGGGCCTCCGCGTCCACCTCCACGTCGATGTGCCCCGCCGCCAGGTCCGCCACGCAGTAGCCCGCGACGAACTCGTCCACCGTGAGCCTTTGCCCCGCGTGCGGCGGGAACAGGGACTGCCGCAGCGCCTCGCGCGCGCCGTGCGGCATGCCGTCCGAGCCGAGGAGGAGATCCGCGCCCGGGACGAAGCCGGCGCGGTCGATGAGCATGCGGAAGGGGTTGTTGCGCTCGGGGTAGCCGTCCGGGAGCCGTGCGGCGTAGTGCACGGAGTCGTCCGAGAAGTTCGGCTGCATGCAGAGCGCGATCCCGAGGTCCTTCGCGCGGCGGGCCACGGCCTCGGTCAGGAACTGCGCATGCTCGATGCGGAGGTCGAGCCCCGCGGCGCGGCCGCCCGCGGCATCCGCCGCCGCCACCACCTGGTCGATGGCGCGGTCGCCGATGGCGTGCACGGCCACCGGCGTGCGCTCGGCCGCGAACCGCGCGAGGAGATCGCGGAGCGCCGCGTCCTCGTACAGCAGCAGTCCCGCGTTGCCCGTGCCGCGGTACGGACGGTGCAGCGCCGCGGACCAGGCGCCGATGGCGCCGTCCGTGAACAGCTTCACGCCGTGCACCTTCGCGCGCACGTCCGCCGGCAGCGCGTCGAGCTGCTCCGGCGACGCCCAGAAGCGCGTGCGTGCGAGCAGCCCGGCCTCCTCGAACAACCGCACCTCCGCCGCGTCCACGAGCAGCATCTCCTCGGCGTGGAAGACGCCGTGCTCCGCGCGCAGCGTGTCGTGGAAGCGGCGGAGCCGCGCGGCCGAGGCGCCCGCGGTGACGAACAGGTTCAGGACGCGGCGCAGGTTCCGCTCCACCCAGTCCTGGTCATCCAGACGCTCCGCGGCCTCCGGGTCCGACCGCCCGATCACGTCGCGCCCGGCCTCGTTCACGATCAGCCCGTGCAGCGAGAGGTTCAGCACGACCACGGGCCCGAGATCGTCGAACGCGGCCTTCGCCAGCGGGAAGCGCCCGCTGTTCCACCCGTACGCGATCGTCCACCCGGCCGCCCCCGCCGCCGCGCGCTCGCGGATGCGGCGGACGGCGTCCTCCGTGGTGGCCGCCCCGGGGTCGGCGCCCAGGTCCACCGCGTCCTGGAAGGCGGCGTACAGGAGCGGGTGCGTGTGGTGATCGTGCAGCAACGGGATGCGGAAGGTCGCGCGTTCCATCGACCGTCAGCGCGGCCCCGTGCCGTCCGGGGCGTGCTCGTCGCCGACGTAGCGCATGGGCTCGCCCTTCGTGTGCACGCGGAACACGAGGACCCTCGCACCCTGCTGGCCGGCGATGGCCTCGTGCCGTTTGCGGAAGGGCACGTGCCCCACGGTTCCCGGCGTCCCGTGGATGGAGGGCTCGCCCTCGATCCGGACCTCGACCTCGCCTTCCAGGTAGTAGTGGAACTCCTCCCCTGGATGCCAGTGCAGGTCCAGCCGTGCGTTCGGCGGGGCCACCACGAGATCGACCAGCACTTCCCGATCCGGCGTGAAGTCCTCGGCGAGGGCGGCGAGCAGGAGGTTCGTCACGGTCGGCCTGACTGCGGGGGGTGACTCGACGGGCTCGGCCGAAGAGCTCGCGAACGTGCCGAGGATCAGGGCCATCACGATGGCGGCCGGACGTCTCATGGGAACCTCGCATGGCTCGGCGCGGGGGCGCCGATTCGGGGGCTGTGGGGGATGCGGTGCCGCGGAACGCCGAGGGTCGTGCGTTCTCCCGGGTACCGTCAAGACTCCGCGTGCACGCCGCCGCGGCGCCCTACCGGATCCGCACGACCCGGCGCGACCACGCGCCGTCCGTCTCCTCCCGTCTCAGGAAGTACACCCCGGCGGCCACCGGCCGACCCGAGCGGTCCGTTCCATCCCACCGGGCCGTGCGGCCGCCCGCGGCCAGTGGCCCCAGATCCGCCACGTGCCGGCCCGTCACGTCGAAGATGTCCAGCCGCGTTCCCGCCGTCGCGGCCCGGCCGAGATCGATGGTCGTGTCGCTCCGGAACGGGTTCGGGAAGACCGCAAGCAGCGGCGGCGGTCGCGGACCCGCGGGGCCCGGACGCGGGCGACACGGGTGAGGTGTCGTGCCGGCTGCCGCATACCGCCCGTCGTCCATTCGGGCCACGAAGGCATGCTCCGGTCCGACGAACACGGAGGTCGCTTGCAGCCCCGCGGCCGGCACGAGTCCGATGACGTGTGCCGGCCCGGGCGGCGCCGTGTCCAGCACGACGAGACCCAGCCCACCGGCACAGACGTACGCCACGCCCTCGCCAAGCGCGAGCGCGTGGACCGACGGGTGGGGGAAGGGGCTCACCGGCAGCTCCGTCCGGCCGACCTCGAAGGGGGCGAGCGGAACGGTCACGTCGAGGACGAGCAGCTCGAACGGGGCCGCCCTCGCCGCAAGACCGAGCACGAGCCCCAGCCGGTCACCCCGCGCATCGCAGTGGATGACGGAGAGACCATCCAGATCGTGCTCGATGACCAGGCGGGGATCCCCCGGATCGGAGATGTCGAGAACCCGCAGGCGGGTCCCTCCGCCGACGTACGCGGCGGGACCGCAGAAGGCGAGCGGCCCCCAGGAACTCGTGGTGTCCTCGTAGGCGACCGTCGGGTGCGCGGGGTCGCGCACGTCCACGATCCTCTGCCGCGGCGCGCCGATCGGATCGCCGTACTCGTCCACGTCGGATGCGGATACATAGACGTGGCCGTCGTGGACGCCGAGCGCCCGGACGCCGGGACGCTCGGCGAGCGTCGCGACTATGGACGGCGACCCGGGCGTGCGGAAGTCCACGACGGGGATGTCGCTCCCGGTCCAGACGGCCGCGAGTCCGGACTCCGCGGCCGCGCGCAACGCGTAACTCAACGGGGTCGTCCCGACGAGGGGGAGCGAAGGGCTCCGGACATCACGGACCGAGAGCATCGCGGCGGCGTGCGTCAGGACGAAGTCCCCGTCCTGCGCGAGGAACCACTCCTCCACGCGGTTGGAGGCCAGAGGCGGGGCAAGTGCGCCGTCGCGCAACGCGATCCGCCGGAGGGCACCCCGCGCGCCGGCGCTCCCGATCCCGAGGCTCGACAGCACCACCTCCCCCGCCTCGAGGGGCGCCACTCCCACGGTCGAGCCGCCGAGTTCGAGGACGAACCGGGTGACCGGCGCGCCGGGCCCCTCGAGGTCCAGCACGTGCAGCGACGGTGCGGTGTAGCCCATGCCGACGAAGGCTCGCCCATCCCGGACAGCCAGTCGCTGCGGACGCGCCCCCAGCGGCGCGGAACCGATCCACGCCGCGTGCGCCCGCGCCGAAACGTCCGCCAACAGGACGGTCCCGCCGCTTCCCGTGCTGAGATACGTGGCCACGACGAGCGTTCCGGGCGGCCCGGCTGCCACGCGCCAGGCCCACTCGCTCGCGGGCACGGGCAACGACCCGGCGAGTACGGGCGATGCGGGGCTCGCGATGTCGAACACCAGGACGCCGGCCGACCGTGCCGCGACGAACGCCAGGTCCCCGAGCACGACCACGCCTTCCGCCGAGTCCGCGGTGGGCGTCATCGTCAGCAATGCGGGCGACGCCGGGGACGAGACGTCGACCACCGCCAGGCCGCCGTACCCGGCCGCCACGAACGCGAAGTCCCCGGACTGCGCCGCCCCGCGGGCCGGCGACCCGCCCAGGGCCAACTCGGACGCCCACGAGGGACCCAGCGGGTCATCCAGGTCGACGACGACCAAGGGACCGGACCACCCCCCGACGAACGCCAGGGTCTCCCCGATCTCCAGCCAATCGGACGCTCCTCCCCGGGGAAGGGGCGCGCTTCCCACGAGGGCGGGGTGCCCGGCCGGCGACAGGTCGTACACCGTGATCGAGCGCAGCGTGAGCGCGTAGCCGATCGTGCCGCGGACGCGGAGGTCATAAGCGTCGCCCGGTGAATAGAAGGTGTCCAAAGGCAGCACGTGGTCCGCGTAGTCCGCGCACTCGCCGGCCCCCGCAGGGGACGCCTGCTGGATGCCCGCGCCGAGGAGCGCGAGCAGGAGCACCGACGGGGTCCATTGCAACCGCATGGCCGCCTCCTTCGAAGAGCGCCGATCGCGGCGCCCTACCGGATCCGCACGACCCGGCGCGACTCCCGATGGCCGTCCACGTCGATCCGGACGAAGTACACGCCCGGCGGCGCGCGGCGGCCGGCCTCGTCGCGGCCGTCCCAGGTCACGGACGCGGCGCCGGCCGGACGCGGCTCGTCCAGCAGCGTGACGAGGCGCCGGCCGCCCACGTCGAACACCTCCACCCGCACCGGCGCGGCGGCCCGCGGCACGGCGAACGAGATCGTCGTGGACGGATCGAAGGGATTCGGGGCGAGTGTGATGCCCTCCGGCGTGGCCCCGGCGGTGGGCGCGGGCACGGCATTCCGCGCGAGCACGGCGTCCGCCGCCCCGCCGAGCGGCGGCACGTCCAACGCGAAGGCGCCCAGGTACTGCGTGCCCACGAGCAGCTTCCCGCTCGCCGGCGAGTAAGCCAACTCGACGAGCCGGTCGCTATCGAGCCCGTCCGTGACGTAGCCGTACCCCTCCACGTAGACCCCGCGCGTGGTGGCCACGAACACCCGGCGCCCTTCCGCGCTCACATCCCAGTCCGCGTCCAGGACCTCCGGCAGGCGGCCCTCGTCGCGCGTGAGGAACGCCGCGGCGCGCTCCGGCAGCGTGGCCAGCGCCAGCGGCACCGCGCGCCACGTCGCGCCGCCGTCCGTCGACTCGAAGATCCCCTCGCGTTCGAACGCCGCGAGCAGGTGATCCGGGCGCGCGAGGTCCATCCGCAACCGGATCCCGGTGCCGCGCGCGGGGAGCCCGTGGGCGCGGGGCTCCCACGTGGCGCCGCCGTCGGTGGTGACGCGCACGGGATCGGGCCCGCGACCCGTCGCGATCACGCGCATCGGGTCGCGCGGGTCGATGACGGCGTCGAGCGCGGGGAAGGACTCCGCGACGAACGCCCCCGTCTCCCAGCCGTCGTCGCTTCGCCAGACGTCCGTGGTCGTCGGGGTCTCCTCCCACAGGACCTGCTCCGTCCAATCCCATGCGTAGACCGTCTGCCCGTCGTCCGGCGACGAGACGATGAGCCCGGCCCACACCCACGGGTAGACGTCGAGGCACGGCTCCCACCAGACGCCGCCGTCGGTGCTGCGATACGCGTACGGAGCTGTCGTCCCGCAGCTTCCCGTGGGGAAGGGAACGCCGGACTCGTGCACGAGATCGGGAACGGCGGGGTTCGCGTCCAGCGAGAAGATCGCGTCGCCCCCGCCGCCGCCCACATCCCAGGTGGCGCCGGCATCGGTCGATCGCCGCAGGCCCGACCCGACGTCGCCGCGCACGTACCACCGGTCGCCCGCGCCGACGCGCACGAACAGCGTGGGCGTCATGTGCACGCCCGCCCGGCGGAACGAGAAGCTGTTCAGGGAGCCGCCCGAGTCCGAACGCCGCAGTCCCTCGCCGGACCAGGCCGCGTACACGCGCAGCGGCGCGTCGGGGTCCACCTCCAGCATCGCCATGCGCGGGGTCGCGGAGGGGTCGAAGTATCCCCATCCGCACGGCCCCTCGAGGACATGCGCCCAGGTGGAGCCGCCGTCCGTGGACCGGTTGAGCACGCCGGCGTATCCCCAGCCGTGCCAGCCGCAGCCGGCGAGCCCCACATCGGCGAAGAGCACCGCCGGATCCGTGGGGCTGAGCGCCACCGCGGACACCGCGCCCATGCCCTGGCAGGTCCACGTGGCACCGGAGTCCGTGGACTTCACGAGCGGCGCGCCCTCGGTCCGCGCCCAGACCTGCGTGGGATCGGAGCGGCTCCAGTCGATCTCGCCTACGGACACGCCGGTGAAGACGGGCTGCCACGAGGCGCCGCCGTCGGTCGAGCGCGAGAGACCGGCTTCGGTGGCGGCGAGGAGGCGGACGGGATCCGCCGGATCGTGCGCGACGGCGAATACCGGGACGCCGGGGAGCCCGGCGGGTGACCACGAGTCTCCGAGGTCCGTGCTGCGGTAAAGACCGGGTCCCGCCCCGGCTCCGACGCCGGCCCGGAGGGTGGCGTCGTCCGCGGGGTCGGCAACGATGCAGGAGAGCCCTCCCGCGCCGGGGCCTGCCGCCGCGGACCAGCCGGCTCCGCCGTTCGTCGTGCGGAAGAACTCCGGTCCCGAGGTCCGTCCGGCGAACACGAGCGCCGCGTTGCGCGGCGAGGCTGCCAGCACGTCGAACGGCACGTCGTGCGGGAGACCGACGCCGGCGTAGGTCCAGTGATCGCCGCCGTCGTCGGTGCGCCAGGCGCCGCCGTGGAGGCCCGACCCGTAGATCCGGCCGGGCTGGGCGGGGGTGGACGCGAGGGCGGCGAAGTGCGCGCGATCCTCGAGGGGAAGTGCGGTCCAGGGGCCGAGGGCGACGGGTGCGAAGGCGGTGGCGGCGGGAACGGTCAGCGCGAGGGCGAGCAGGGTCGCCCGGGAGGGGCGCGACATCGGAGGTCTCCTCGGAGGCAGGGACCAGCGTGCGCCTCCGGGACGGACCGGGTCAAGGGCTGTTACATCACCGCCGACCGGATGCGCTGCAACTGCCGCCGGTGCACCAGATCGTGCGCGGCCAGCAGCCGCAGCATCTTCTGCACGCTCTCCGCCCCACGCTCCGAGTGCTCGCCCCACCGCTCCATGTCCGCGGCTTCGAGTCCCCGGTATAGCCGCAGGTTCATGCGCCGCAGGGTGCCGAGATCGCCGAGCAGCTCCGCCTTCGGCGCCGTGCCCGCCGCGGCCCGCCGCTCCCACACGCTCGCCCACCGGTCCTGGTCGTACCCCGGCACGCGCGGCTCGTCCTCCGCGAGCACCAGCCGCACGCGGTAGCCGTACACGATCTCCGTGTCCACGAGGTGCCCCACGACCTGCAGCAGGGACCACTTCCCCGGCGCCTCGGGCACGCCCAGCTTCGCTTCCGGCACGCCCGCCACCATCTCCCGAACCGCGCCGTCCAGCTCCTCCATCACGTCGAGAGGATCGCGCGTCCCCAGGAGATCCAGCAGCGCCTTCACGTACGCCGCCGCCGCATCCTTCGCGCCGGCCGCCGGGTTCGAGAACGTCACGCGGCTCCTCCCATCAGGCCCTCCAGCCGTTCCTTCACGGCGGGCCACTCGCTGTCCAGGATGCTGAAATACACGGAGTGCCGGTACCGGCCGCTCCGCGTGGTCATGTGGTTGCGCAGCGTCCCCTCCTCCACCGCGCCGAGGCGGCGGATGGCGGCGCGGGACTTCTCGTTGAGCGAGTCCGTCTTGAACTCCACGCGGATGCAGCCCCACGTCTCGAACGCGTGGCGCAGCATGAGGTACTTCGCCTCGGTGTTCGCGGCCGTGCGCTGGTGCCGCACGCCGAGCCACGTCCAGCCGATCTCCACGCGGCGGTTCACCGTGTCGATGTTCGCGAAGCGCGTGCTGCCGATCACGGTCGCCGCGCCGCCGTCGCCTTTCGCGCACGTGGCGAACGGCACCGCCGTCCCCGCGCGCTGCCACGCGAGCGCGGTCTCCACGTAGCGCCGGACGTCGGCTTCGCTCTCCAGCGGCTCCGGACTCCACCGCCAGATCTCCGCGTCCAGCCCGACCGCCGCGAGCCCCGCCACGTGCGCGAGGCTCAGCGGCTCCAGCCGGACGCTTCGACCCTCCAGGACCACCGGTTCCACGTGCACTGCGCACCTCGCGGCGTGGCGGCGTCCCGCGGCGGCTCCGTGCCGCTACGGCGCGGACGGGCCCGCAGGCGGAATGGGCTGCGGGACGGCGTTCTCGACGGGGGGAATCGTCTGGAGGTACGCCCAGATCGCCTTCAGATCGTCGTCCGTGAACGTCCGGTACGAGGGAATGGGCATCGGCGGGAGGATGAGACGCCCCTTGCCGAAGTGCTGCCCCGTGCGGAATGACTGCACGAAGAGCTCCTCGGTCAGGTTGCCGAGCCCGGTCGCGTGCGGCGTGAGGTTCGCCGCGAAGCTCACGCCCCACGGGCCCTGGAACGCCGTGTTGGTGGCGGACTGCAGCATCCCCCACCCCTCGGGGATCGCGGCAGGCGTGATCTCGATCTCCGCCGGGTGTCCGGAAAGCAGTCTGGCCGGATCCGGCATGGGGCCGGCTTCTCCCAGGATCCACGGCGTGTGGCAGTCCACGCACGCGCCGGTGGTCACGATGTAGCGCCCCCGCTCCACGGGATCCGGGGCGGAAGCCGCGGGCGCGGCGCCGGCATCCCCGGCAGGAGCGCCGGCTCCCTGGCAGCCGGATAGCGCCAGACCGATCAGGAGGGGAGCGAAGACGGGGCGGCGGAACGGACGAAGCGCGGCACGATGGGACATGGGGGGATGCCTCGAGGCGAGCGGGGAACGGGAGGCGGCCCGCCCGCGGGCCGGATGAGTGCGGGCGGGCCCTCCCGAGGCGCGCAGACTAGGACGCGCCCCCCTCCTTGGCAACCGGCTTCCCAAGGTCCTCCGGCTCCGTGGAGCTGAACGTGTACGACGCCACCTTCCCGTCCGCGCCGAAGCGCACCACGAGATCCCGCGTGCGGTCCGCGCCGAAGAGCGAGTAGCGGTAGTGCCCGTAGGTCCACGTCTCGCGCCCGTCCTCCAGCCCCGTGCGCCACGGCGCGCCGAACATCTGCACCACGTCCGAGCGCGAGGTCTTCCCGATCTCCAGGTTCCGCACGTTCTCCACCGCGAAGGGCGCGCCGATCGTGGCGCACCCGGCCGCGAGCGCGACGGTCGCGAGCATCGCCGCGATCGCCACCGCCTTCGTCCGTCTGCTCATCGTCCCCCTCCCGAATCGCCGCGCAGCTTGCGCACGTCGCCGTCGCGGCGCGTGACCCGCAGCGCATCGAAGTGCTCCAGCATGGGCACCGCGTACTTCCGCGAGATGCCGAGCGCATCGCGGAACGCGCCCACCGTGATCTCGCCGTCGCGCGCCTGGATCTCCGCCAGCGCGCGGCGCGCGGAGTCCATCGCCTCGCGGTGCAGGTAGATCTCCTCCGTCACCTTCGCCAGCGTCCCCGCGTCGGCGAGCGCGCGCACCACGTCCTCCGTCAGCCGCCCGCCCTCGGCCAGCACCGTCTTCAGCTCCGGCGGCTGATGCGCGGTCCTCCGGTAGATCGACTCCACGCGGTCCCGCTCCGCCGCCGCCGCGCCGTCGAACACCACGTCGCCGCCGCCCACGCGCACCTTGTCCCCGGAGAGCGCCAGCTCGCCGGCCGCGGCCAGCTCGTCCAGGATCTCGCCCATCAAGGCGGGCGATGCCGCGGCCGCCACCGCCGCGCGCAGCTCCTCGCGCGTGGGTCCCCAGCGCAAGGGATGCCGCTCGTGGAATTGCTCCGCGCGCGCCACGATCGCGCGCGCCGCCACGCGCCACGCGTCCGCCGCCACCACGCGCCCGCCCGCGGTCACGCGCAGGTTCCCGGCCTCCACCTCGCGTCGCACGTGCTCGTCCACCTCCGCCGCGGTCATGGACGCGGCGGTGGCGAGATCGCGCGGCTTCACGCCGGCCAGCCCGGCCGCGCCCGCCTTCTCCAGCAGCAGCGCCACCGGCCCGCCGCCCTCGCGCCGCGCCATCGCCTCCAGGTCCGCCTTGCGGCCGCGCCGATGCTTCGCCGGATGCGGATCCACGATCACGCCCCCGGCCATTGCATGTGCGGGCGAGTACGATCGCAACACGAACCGGTCCCCCGCCGCCGGCACCACCGGGCTCTCCAGCCGGATCTGCGCCAGGCAGTCCTCGCCCGGTTTCAATTCGTCCCGGTCCAGCAGGATCACGCGTCCGAGGTCCTCGGAGGCCGCCAGGTGGAACCGCACGCGCTCGCGGTTCCTCACCGGCCGCACCCACCGCGGCGACACGCGCAGCCGCACGTCCACCATGCTCGACACGGACAACGACCCCGGGGACACGAGCTGGTCCCCGCGCTCCACCTCCTCCTTCGCCACGCCGTGCAGCGCGAGCGCGGTGCGCTGCCCGGGGCCGCCCACCTCCGCGTCCTTCCCGTGCACCTGCACGCGGCGCACGCGCACGTCCGTCCCGCGCGGCAGGAGGGACAGCTTGTCCCCCACGCGCACGCTGCCCGTGAAGCCCGTGCCGGTCACCACCGTGCCGAAGCCTTCCATCACGAAGCTGCGGTCCACGGGCAACCGGTACGGCCCGCTCTCGGTGCGCGCCGGCACACCCCGGGCCAGCTCCCGCAGCTTCGCCTTCAGGGCGTCCAGCCCGTCCCCGGTCACGCCGCTCACCGGCAGCACGTCCACGCCGGCCAGCGTGGTCCCCTCCAGCGCGTCCGCCACGTCCAGCGCGGCGATCTCGCGCGTCTCCTCGTCCACGAGGTCCGTCTTCGTGAGCGCCACGACGCCGCGCGTGACCCCGAGGAAGTCGATCACGTCCAGGTGCTCGCGGGTCTGCGGCATCACGCCCTCGTCCGCCGCCACCACGAGCACCACGAGGTCGATCCCGCCGGCCCCCGCCAGCATGGTCTTCACGAAGCGCTCGTGCCCGGGAACGTCCACGATGCCGAAGCGGACGTCGCCCACGTCCAGCCGCGCGAACCCCAGCTCGATGGAGATCCCGCGCTCCCGCTCCTCGGGGAGCCGGTCCGTGTCCACGCCGGTGAGGGCCTTCACCAGCGTGGTCTTGCCGTGGTCGATGTGGCCGGCGGTGCCGAGGATGACCGAACGCACGCCCGTCAGGACCCGCCGAACCAGGCGCGGAAGAGGTACCAGGCAACCACCCCGCCGGCGGCCCCCGTCACCACCCAGGCGGCCGCGGTCTCGAAGCGGGTGGGTCGGTAGGAGCTCTTCTCCTTGAGGAATCCCATGCGCACCTCGGGGCCTGGACGCGGTACCATGACACAGGCGCCGGGCCGCGACAACGCCCTGGCCCGCTCATCCCGGATCCCGGAGTCCCCATGCCGCGCCGTCGCGTCGCCGCGCTTGTCCTGCTGCCTTGCCTTGCCGCCCCGGCTCCGGCCCGCGCCGTGCTGGACGTGGAGTGCACCGAGGTGGACCGCCTGATCCAGGTGGCCCGCGAGGGCACCTACCCCGCAGGCCGCGCCGCGCTCTCGGCGCGCACCATCAGCTGCAACGTGGGCGACGTGCCGGTCCCGTGGGAGGGGCCGATGGCGGAGACGCACCCGTTCGTGGGCCTGTCCCTGTACCGCGTGGAGGACGGGACGCTCGAGATGATCGGGACGAGCTGGATCAAGCACGCGTTCTACGTGACCGCCGACGACTGCGGCCCCGGATGCCCCGGCGTCCCGGGGATCGTGCTGCAGCCCGAGTGCTCGGACACCTACTCCGCCACGAACAACGCGGCGCAGTACTACCTCGGCCCGCGTGACGAGGTGAACCCGTACACCGCGTCCTGGACCGCGTGCGGGTCCTTCTTCGACGAGCCGGACGCGCCGGACGCGGACTGCGACCGGGACTGGGACGGCACGGGTGCGGACCCGCTGGGGCAACGGCTCACGGTGGCGGACGCGGACCTCGCGCGCCCCGGGGCCACGTTCCTGCTCGAGGGGCAGTACGTCATCGCGGACGACGAGGACCACGAGAACCAGATCGCGTGGCGCGAGGTGGTGCCGGCGTGGATCGGGAGCACATGGAACTTCCAGTCGCCGTTGAACGACGACCTCCATCACGGCCCCGTCGCGGAGAGCTGGGGCGACTTCTCCGCGCGCGTGGCTGCCGGCCCGGACGACGGGGAACTCGTCCTCTCGATGCGGGCCGTGGACCTGGGCACGGGGACGTGGCGCTACGAGTACGCGCTCTTCAACTGGCGGTCGCACCGGCAGGCCGCCGCGCTGTCCATCCCGCTCGGCGGGACGATGGCCACGGCCGCCACGTTCCACGACGGGGACGATGACGCCGGCAACGACTGGACGGTTGCCGGCGAGCCGGACGCGCTGACCTGGAGCACCGCCGCGCACCCGCTGGTGTTCCAGAGCCTGTTCACGTTCACGTTCGAGGCGGCCGGGCCGCCCGCCGACGCCACCGCGCGCGTGGACCTGTTCCGCCCCGGTTCGCCCGCGAGCGTGATGATCCCCACGCGCGGCCCGCTGGGCTGGCCGGTGTCCGTGCCGGAGCCCGGGCGCCTCGCGCTCGCCTGCGCGCCGAATCCGTTCGTGGAGGGCACGCACGTCCGCTTCGCGCTGCCGTCGCCCGGCCCCGCGCGGATCACGGTGCTGGACGTGACGGGCCGCGTCGTGGGGCTGCTGCTGGATGCGCCGCGCGCCTCCGCCGGCGAGCACCGCGTGACGTGGCCGGGACGGAACCCGGACGGCGGGCGCGCGGCCGCGGGGATCTACTTCTTCCGGCTCGAGACGGCCGCGGGGACGCGCACGGTCAAGGGGATGATGCTTCGCTGACGGGCGATCAGCCCTTCGCGCCGGCCTCGTCCGCGGCGGCGCCACCGCTCTCCGCCGCCACCTGCATCTCCACGAGCGTGGCGGCGAACGTGCGGTAGCTGCGCGCCAGCCGCGATCCCGGCGAGTCCAGCACCACGGGCTCGCGCGCGTCGAGCGCGGACGACATGGGGCGGTAGTCGTTCGGCAACGACCAGAAGACCCCCGCGCCCACCGCGGTCTGAAGGTCCTCGTTCGAGATCTTCCCGTCCTGGTGCCGGTTCACCACGAGCCGGATCCGCGAGGGATCCACCTCGAGGCGCTTCAGCAGCTCCAGGGACCGGCGCGTGGAGTGCACGGTCCCGGCGTCCAGGCCGGATACCAGGAAGATCTCGTCCGCCAGGTCGAACAGCTCGCGCACGCGGCCGTCCACGTGCCGGCCCACGTCCACCACGACGTCCTCGAAGAGCGTGCTCAGCACGCCGTACAGCTCCGGCACCTGGTCCTTGCGGAGGCTGCGCGACTCCTCGGGCCGGTCGAACACGGTGAGCAGCCGCAGGCCCGTGCGGTGCGACGCGAGCACGTCGCGCACGAGCTCCTCGGTCAGCTCCCGTCCGGGGAGCACGCTCGCCAGCGAGGGCGGGCCATCCGCGTTCAGCATGAACGTGGCGTCGCCGCCCTGCTGGTTCAGATCCACGAGCGCCACGCGCCGCCGCGAGTGCACGGAGAGGGCGAGCGCCAGGTTCACCGCCACCGACGTGGCGCCCACGCCGCCCTTCGCCGGCATCACGGCCACCACGCGCCCGCGCCGCGGCGGCGGCGCCGACAGCTGCGTGCGCAGCTTGCGCAGCCGGTCCACCGCTCGGTCCAGCTCCGGGAAGCTGAGCGGAACGGTGAGGAACTCCTGCGCGCCGGCGCGCATGCATGCCAGGATGACCTCGGGAGTGTCGCGGTCGGAGAGCACGATGATCCCGCAGGACGGGAGCCCCTCGCGCACGCCGGCCACCAGCTCCACGGACGACTCCTGCGTGCGCCCGATGCCGAGCACGGCGAGGTCCGGCTGCAGGCTGCGCGCGAGACGCAGGCCGGCCTTCGCGTCGCCGGCGTCGCCCAGCACGCGGCAACCGCTCGACGCGAGGTGCCGCCGCAGCAGCGCGCGCGTGAACTCGTCCGGGTTGACGATGACGATGCGAAGATCCTCGCCGGGCGCGCGCTCGCTCATCCGCAGCCTCCTGCAACGACTCATCGGCAGGAGGCTTCGAGGGATGAAGCCGTTCCGGCGGGAGGACTTGCGTTCCGTGGGAGCGGTTCGCGAACCTCAGCGCGGGGGCGCGATGTCGTGGCGGATGCGGGTCACGAGCACCGTGTCGAACCGCGCCTCCAGGATGCCGCGCACGCGCGCAACGGAGCCGTCCCCGGGCCGGATCCGCCGGAGGTCGTCCACCGCCTGACGCACGGCCACCGCGTCCGTGGAGTCGCTCCGGGCGGCCAGCAGGAACGTCTCGGTGCCGGGCTCCCCGTCCAGCGTCCACTCCTCGGGGTGCTCCGGGAAGGCGAGCGGGCCGGCCGGCCGCACCCGAGGCGCCTCCGCCGCGGGCGGATCGAGGACCTCCACGCGGCCACGCGGATCCACGTGGACGAGCAGGACCAGGGAGGGGGCGTGCAGTTCGGCGCGAAGCACGAAGGCGTCGCCCCGCCGCCACGCCTCGTCGGCCGGGTCCGCCCCGCGCCGGCCGTCGGCGCGCACCGCCGCGAACTCCTCCAGGACGGGCAAGGGCCTCAGCGGCGACCACGGGAGCGCCAGCCAGGCCGCCACGGCCAGGGCCGCGGTCGGCACGAGGACCCGCGGGGTGAGCCAGGCCCGCCACCCGGTCCGGCGCGGCGCCGGCCGCGAGGCGGCCGGCAGGGCGCGGCGCAACAGCGCCTCCAGGCTGCTGCGGGCGGCGGCCACGTCCTCGGCCGCCAGGGCGCCCCCCTCGGGCAGCTCCCCGACCGGCTCCGCCCGCTCCGCCTGCTGCACGACCTCCAGGAGCCGCCGCGCCTCGGGGCTCCGCGCGAGCAGCGCGTCCACCTGCGTGCGCTCCTCCCCGGTCAACTCCTCGTAGGTCAGCACGCGGTCCAGCCAGCCCGGCCCTTGCGTCACGGCTTCCCCTCCTGCCCGGGAGAAGACGGCCCCGCCTCCGGCGAAGGTTGCGGCAGCTCCAGCACCGTCGCCAGGCACCTCCGCACGGCCAGCCGCCCGCGGCGGATCCAGGCCCGCACGGTGTTGAGCGGTGCGTGCATGACCGCGGCCACCTTCTCGTACGGGTGCTCCGCCAGGAGGAAGAGCTCCAGCGCGCGCCGGTGGTCCTCGTTCGGCAGCTTCGCCAGACAGCCCTCCAGCGCGGCGCGCATCTCCACCCGCATCAGCTCCTGCAGCGGATCCGCGCCGCCGGCCGCGGCACGGATCGCCTCGAGATCCGTCGGGTCGCCCTCCGGACGCTCGCGCTCGTGCACGCGGCGCACGCGGCGGTACTGGTCCAGCAGGCGGAACCACGCGCGCTTGCGGAACCACCCCCAGAACGAGCCGGCGCCGCGGTACTCGAACCGCCCGCGGCGCAGGTCGTCGAGCACTCCGAGCAGCGTGTCGTGCGACCAGTCGCGCCGCTGTCCCGGATCGCGCGTGAGGCGGCACGCCATGAGGTACACGCGGTCGTGCGTGCGCACGAGGAACGTGCGGACGGACTCCGCTTCTCCCGTCGCGAGCCCGCGGGCCAGGGCTTCCTCCTCGGGATCCATCGGCGCAGGATAGCGCGAGGTGTTCCCGTCGGGGCGACCTGATATGCTCCGGGCGTGCGCCGGTTCCCCGCCTTCCTCGCAGCCGCCCTCGTCGTCGCCCTGATCGCCCCGGCCGTCCGCGCCGCGGACGCGGCCGACGAGCGCCGCCGGCTGATGCTCCGCGACGTCCCGGAGACGATCGCCGAGGAGTACGCGGACGTCCGCACGCGGATGCTGGCGGGCAAGTACGGGGATGCCGAGAGCGAGACCGCCGCGTTCCTCGCGGACGTCGAACGCCGCTTCGGCCCCGAGTCGCTCGAGACCGCGCTCGCCCTGGACATCGTGGTGGAGAACCGCGTGCGCGGGGCGGCGCGCTCCGCGCCGGAAACGCGGGCGCTCGCGGAGCGCGCGCTGCGCATCAAGCGCGCGACCGCCGGCGCCGCCTCCCCGCTCACCGCGCGCACGTTGCAGCTCCTGGGCTGGATCGCCCGCGACGGCGACCGCCGCGACGAGGCGGAGATGCACCTGCGCGCCGCGCTGGAGATCGTGGAGAAGGCGCACGGGCCGCACGACCCGGACGTGGCGGTCGGATGGAACGACCTCGGCAACCTGATGATGGACGCGGGAAGGCTGGAGGAGTCCCGCACGTCCTACGCGCGCACGCTCGAGATCCTGGAGGCCATCCACGGCCCGGACAACCCCGACAACGGCGTCGTGCTGAACAACCTCGCCCTCGTGGAGGAGCAGCTCGCGAACTTCGACGAGGCGCGCCGCCTGCACCGGCGGGCGCTGGACCTGCGCCGCAAGGGCCACGGCGACTTCCACCCGGAGGTCGGGCAGAGCCTGTCGAACCTGGCGATCCTGGAGGTCGTCTCCGGCAACCTGCATCTCGGCATCCGCCACTTCCGCGAGGCGGTGGACGTGTTCGAGCGCACGCTCCCCCCGGAGCACCCCACGCTCGCGAGCAACTACGCGAACCTGGCGTTGACCCTGGTGGAGGCGGGCGACCTGCGGGAGGCGCGGGCGCTGCTGGAGAAGGCGTTGGCCATCCAGGACAAGCACTTCGGTCGCGACCACACGATGACCGCGCACACGCTCTTCTCCCTGGGCTCGCTGCACCGGGAGCTCGGCGATCTGGAGGAGGCGGACGCGGCGCTCCGGGACGTGCTGCGCGTCCGCCGCGCCGTTCTTCCCCCCGATCACCCCGACGCCGCGCGCGCG
This sequence comes from uncultured Gemmatimonadota bacterium, assembly GCA_964571855.1. Lineage (GTDB taxonomy): Bacteria > ARS69 > ARS69 > ARS69 > ARS69 > CAYYFX01. Next base: position 10,563 of record CAZNDO010000020.1, on the reverse strand, counting down.
GTGTCGGCCGTCGGTCAGGTGGCGCTCGCCCTCGGCCGGCCCGCGGACGCGTCCACGCTGCTCGCGGAGGCGCTGGGGATGTACGAGCGCTCGCTCGGCGTCGAGCATCCCGAGTACGCGGCGTGCCTCGAGCGCGCGGGGACGGCGGCGCGCGGGACCGGCGATCTCGCGGGGGCGGAGCGCATGCACCGTCGCGCGCTGGAGCTGCGCGAGAAGCTCCTCGTGCCGGCGCACGCGGACGTCGGCGCGAGCCTGGGCGAGCTGGGCGTCACGCTGCAGCGGTCGGGGCGGGCGGCGGATGCGCTGCCGCTGCACGAACGCGCGCTGGCCATCAAGCGCGAGGCGCTGGGGCCGCGCCATCCCGAGGTGGCGGAGGAGCTCGTGCGCCTCGCCGACGCGCGCGCCGCCGCCGGGCGGCGCGCGGAGGCGCTCGCCGCGGCGTGGGAGGCCGAGGACGTGGGCCGCGCGTACGCGGCGATCACGGCGCAGGGTCTGTCGGAGCGCGAGGCGCTGCGCTTCGCGGCGCAGCGGGAGACGGGGCTGTCGCGGGCGCTTCTCCTCACGGCGGCACCGGAGCGCAGCCGCGACGAGGTCCGCCGCACGTGGGATGCGCTGGTGCGCTCCCGCGCGCTCGTGCTGGACGAGATGGCACGCCGGCACCGCGCGGTGACGCACGCGGCGGGCAGGCCGTTCGCCGCGGAGATGGACTCCCTGGCGGTGGCGCGGCGGCGCCTGGCGAACCTCGCGCGCCGCGGGCCCGGGGACGAGACGGCGGAGCAGTACCGGCAGCGCGTGGGCGAGGCGCGCGCGGACAAGGAGGCGCGCGAGCGGCGGCTCGCGGAGCTGTCCAGCGAGTTCCGCGGCTCGCCCTCCCGGGAAGCCGGCCTCGACGCCGTGGCCCTCTCCCTGCCGGACGGGGCGGCGCTGGTGGCGTACGCACGGGTGGACGCGGGGGATCCCGCGTACGTGGCGTTCGTGCTCCCGCCGGGGGGCGCCGATCCGGTGCTGCGCCCGCTGGGGAGCGCCGCACGGCTCGAGGACGCGGTGGCGCGCTGGCACGAGCAGGCGGGCGCGGGCGCCGCGTCCGCGCGCGGGATCCGGCGCGGGAGCGCCGCGCCGCCGCCGGACGCGGCCGCGATCGCGGCGCGCGGCGCGGAGGTGCGCGCCCTGCTGTGGGATCCGGTTCAGGCGGATGTGGCCGGCGCGTCGCTCGTGTTCCTCGTGCCGGACGGCGCGGTGCATCTGGTGTGCTTCGACGTGCTGCCGTCCGGGGACGGGACGTTCCTCGCGGAGACGGCGCCGCTCCTGCACTACCTGTCGGCGGAGCGCGATCTCCTGTCGGGCGGCGCCCCGGCGGCGGATGGCGCGCGCGGCGTCCTCGCGATCGGCGGGCCGGACTTCGACCGCGGCGCGCCGCGCGACCGCGCCGCCGCGGTGGCCGCAGCACCGCTCTGGGGACTCCGCGGCGACCACGGCGACTGCGCCCGACTCCCGGAGCTTCGCTTTCCGCGCCTGGCCTGGGCCGCGGACGAGGTCAAGGATCTGGCCGGGGCGTGGCAGTCGGCCGCGCGCGCGGGCGACGTGGAGCGGCTGGTGGGCGCGGACGCCACCGAGGCGTCGGTGAAGCGGCGCGCGCCCGGGCACGAGGTCCTGCACTTCGCCACGCACGCGTACGTGCTCGGCGAAGGCTGCGCGTCGCCGCTCCTGAGCGCGGGGCTGGCCCTCACGGGAGCGAACCGCCGCGACGCCGCGACGGGCGGCGAGGACGGACTGCTCACCGCGGAGGAGATCGCCTCGCTGGACCTCGCCGGCACCCGATGGGTCGTGCTCTCCGCGTGCGCCACGGCACTGGGCGAGATCCGCACGGGCGAGGGGATCCTGGGCTTGCGCCGCGCGTTCGAGGTGTCCGGGGCGGGCACGCTGCTCGGCAGCCTCTGGGATGTGAACGACCGCGCGGCGCGCGAGTGGATGCGCGCCCTGTACCACGCGCGTTTCCGGGAGGGCCGCGCCACGCCGGACGCGGTGCGCGCCGCGAACCTGAGCCGCCTGCAGGTGGCCCGCGCCGCCGGCAGCGCTGTCCCGGCCGCCTGGGGCGGCTTCGTGGCCGCCGGCGACTGGCGCTGAGCGCATCCCCCCGTGGGTGAGGCGACTGGGCAACGTGGGGGCCTTTTCCTCGGTTCCCCGGACTCCGTATAATCTGGACCGTTGAGTCCGATTTGGCCCCTCGCGCTCCCGCGCGTCGCGGTCGGCTCCCCGCACCCGGAGCACGCCATGGTCCCGATCCGCGCCCTTCCCGTTGCACTTCTGCTCGCCGCGACCCTCGTCTCGCCCGCGGGTCCCGCCGCCGCCGTCTCGTTCCACTCCACCGCCATCGACGTGACGCCGGACGGGAACGAGATCTGGGTCGTCAACCCGGACCACGGCTCGGTGTCCGTCCTTCGCGCGCGCACGCCGAACGCGTTCGCGATCCTCGCGGAGATCCCCGTGGGCCGCGACCCGTGGTGCCTCGACATCCACCCGACGAACGGCGAAGTGTGGGTCGCCAGCCAGCGCGACGATCGCATCGACATCGTCGACGGCCCCTCCCGCGCCGTCATCGCGTCCATCGACACCGGCTTCGAGGCGTTCGGCGTGGCGTTCGCGCCGGCCGGCGACGTGGCGCTCGTGACCGCGAGCGGCTCGCGCGAGGTCTTCGTGGTGGACGTGGCCACGCGCGCGATCACGCACACCTTCGACGTGTACCGCGCGCCCCGCGGCATCGCCTGGAGCGCGGACGGGACGAAGGCCTGGGTGTCGCACCTGCTCATGCCCGAGTATTTCGGGAAGCTGACCGTGGTGGACGCCGGCTCGTGGACGACGTCCGAGATCAACCTCCTGCAGGTGTTCGGCACGGACCGCGCCGGCTATCCCTCGTCCATGCAGAACATCACGCTCGCGCCCGCGGGGGACCGTCTGTGGCTCCCCACGCACCTGATCAACTCCGCGAAGGGCGTGCTGAGCGGCGTGCCGCTGACGCCCACGAACATCTTCCACGCCGTCGTGCGTCCGGTGGACGTCCTGACCGGGACGGACCTCAACTGGGACACGTACTTCCTCAGCGAGGGCGGGACGCCGAACTCCGGGTACTCCGGCGGCACGACGCCCGTCAGCGGCCCCATCGCGGTGGACTTCAAGAGCGGCCGCGCCTACGTGGCGAACCTGAACAGCAACAACGTCACCATCCTCGACGACGACATCATGACCCCGGTGGAGCTGGGCGTGCTCCCCGCCGGGGCGGCCCCGATCGGGATCGTCACGCACCCGGATCTCCTGCGGGCCTACACGGCGAACTGGCTCGGCCGGAGCATCACGGCCATCAACACGAACACGCAGACCGTGATCGGCGAGTACCCGACGACCACGACCGAGCCGCTCGCGCCGCGGGTCCTGAACGGGAAGCGCCTCTTCTTCACGTCCACGGGCCGCATGTCCTTCGAGAACCGGAACTCGTGCACGGGATGCCACGTGATGGGACGCAACGACGCGCGGAACTGGGACCTCACCCAGACGGGCCTCCGCATCCGTGCCACGAAGGACACGCGCGGCGTCACCTTCACCGGTCCCCTGGGCTGGACCTCCGGCTCGGACGAGATCGAGGACAACGAGTGGAGCATCCGCAACCTGCTGGGCGGGGTGGGCCTGATCGACGGGCTGCCGAATCCCGGGCTGGGCGATCCGAACCACGGGATGAGCGACGACCTGGACGATCTCGCGGCGTTCGTCTCGTCCCAGCGGATCCGGCCGGACACGCCCTACCTGGCGCCCGACGGGTCGCTGACCCCCGACGCGGAGGCCGGCCGCGTGCTGTTCTTCGACCCCGTGGTGGGCTGCGCCACCTGCCACTCCGGCCCGTTCTACACGGACAGCTCGCTCCTCGAGACGCCGTTCCTGAGGCACGACGTGGGCACGGGCGACCCCGCGGACAGCACCACCGCGGGCGGCCTGGACACGCCCTCGCTCGTGGGCTGCTGGGAGGATGCCCCGTACCTGCACAACCACGTGGCGAAGACGATGGTCGCCGTGCTCACCACGTTCAACCCGGCCGACGAGCACGGCGTCACGTCGCACCTCACCGCGCAGGAGATCGACCAGCTCGCGGCGTTCGTGAACTCCATCGGCATGCCGGACTCGATCGGACCGCCGGTGGGCGCGCCGGTGGTGACGCCTGCGGCCGAGGGATCCGGCGCCGTCGCGAGCCCGAACCCCTTCCGCGCCGAGACCTCGCTGCGCTTCTCCCTGAATGCGCCGGCCCGCGACGTGCGCGTGGCCGTGTACGACGTGACCGGCCGCCACGTGCGGTCGCTGCTCGCGCAGCCGCTCCCGCGCGGAACGCACATCGTGGGCTGGGACGGCCGCAACGCCGACGGCCGCGCCGTGGCGGCCGGCACGTACTTCGCGCGCTGGTCCGTGGACGGCGCGCGCCGGCCCGCGGCGCGGATGACGATCGTCCGCTGATCGGAGCGCCGGGTCCGCGGGCTGACAATCGTCAGCCCGCGGACTGACCGGCGTCGTGGCTCCCGCCTCCCTATCCTTCTAGGCTCATCGGCAAGTGGACTCGCGCCCCCGGAGCGAGCCCGGGAGGGTCCGCACATGCTTCGCACACGCCCCATTCGACGGCTCCCGGCCGCCACCGCCGTCGCGGTCGCGGCCGCACTTCTCATGCCGGCGCCCGCGCGCCCGGCCGACACTCCGCCGTATCCCGCCGAGCCCGGTCTGATCGAGGTCATGTTCGCGCCGGAGTCGCGCGTTCGCCTTCGCGGCGAGCGCCTCGTGGATCTCGCGGGCGACGCGCTGTCCGGTGTGGACGATGCGCTCGCCGGCGTGCCGCAGGTCGCTTGGCAACGCTTCTGCGACGTGCCGGAAGCGACGCTGGACGACCTCGCGGCACGCGGCCGCGCGCGCACCGGACGTTCCGTCTACGATCTCAACAACATCCACCGCCTCGCGTTCGACCCCTCGCGCGGCGCGCCCGACGTGTGGACCCTGGCCGCGCGGCTCGAGGCGCTTCCGGGGATCCACCGCGCGCGGCCCGTCCCGCTGCCGATGCCGCTGCCGCTGCCGCCGGACTACGACCCGTCGCAGAACTACCACGACGCGGCGTCGTCCACGCCGGCGGGCATCGACGCCCGCTTCGCCTGGACGCAGGCCGGGGGCGACGGCACGGGCATCACGATCTGCGATCTCGAATACAGCTGGAACACCAGCCACGCCGATCTCACGAAGGCGCCGGGCTCGCAGATCAACACGAACGTGGCGGACCCCTTCTCCGACACGAACCACGGGACGGCGGTCCTCGGCGAGCTGATCTCGGACGCCCAGTTCCCGAACTGGGGGACGATCGGCGGCGCGTACGGCGCATCCATCCTCACGTGCGGCACGTACTACGGCGCGCCGTCGCCCAGCTGGAACGTGCCGGGCGCGATCGCCGTGGCCATGGCGAACCTGAACCCCGGCGACGTGATCCTGCTGGAGCAGCAGTGGGACTACACCGGGGGCAACGCGTTCGTGCCGGTGGAGTGGTGGACGGACTATTCGCCCTCCGGCCAGAGCCTCAACGCCGTGTACGCCGCCATCCAGAACGCGGTGGCCGCGGGGATCCACGTGGTGGAGGCGGGCGGCAACGGCAACGTCGACACGGGCCTCCTGACGTGGTTCGGCGACTCCGGCGCGATCATCGTGGGCGCCGGGGGCGCCTACCCGGGCGGCACGTACCCGCAGGGGAACCTGGAGCGGCTGTCCTTCTCCAGCTACGGACCGCGCTTCGATCTGCAGGGCTGGGGCGAGAACGTGGTCACCACCGGCTACGGCACGCTGTACAACGCCATGGGCGTGAACTACTGGTACACGTCCTCGTTCAGCGGGACGTCGAGCGCGTCGCCCAACGTGGCCGCGGCGGTGGCGTGCTGCCAGGGCTACTGGCTGGCGAACCTCTCGGCCACGCCGATGGCGCCGTCGGTCCTGCGCTCCCTGCTCGCGAGCACGGGAACGCCGCAGGTCTTCGGCCTCGCCGGGAACATCGGCCCGAGGCCGGACTGCGCCGCGGCCATCGCCGCGATGCAGGCGCAGCAGGCCTACGAGTACGGCGACGCGCCGGAGGGCGCCGTGGCGTACCCGGCCACCGGCGTGCCGGGCATGTTCCCCACGTGCACCGCGACCGGGGCGCCCTCGTCGTTCGTGCGCCACGGGAACACGGCCCTGGCGTGGCTGGGTACGACCGTGGACTTCGAGACGGACGGTAACGCGGGGAACTGCCCGCTCTTCCCGCCCTATGATGCCGACGAGTGCTGGAACGACGGGGACGCCGGTCTGCTGTTCCCGCCCGCGTGGACGATCGACGCCGCGCTCAACGTGGTGCCGTGCAGCCCCGGCAGCACCCGGTGTCTCGGCGTGCCGTGCGCCACGCTGACGTGGGGCGTGGACCTGGACGTCCTCGTGGCAAGCGCGGGACCGCCCGCGATCCTGAACGTGCTGATGGACTGGGACCACAGCGGGACCTGGGGCGGATCGTCCATGTGCCCGGGCGCCGCGGCACCCGAGCACGTCCTCATCAACTTCCTGATCCCCGCCGGGTACGCGGGACCGCTGTCCGGCCTCATGCCGCCGCCGTTCACCGCGGGGCCCGTCCCCGGGCCGGTGTGGACGCGGTTCACGATCAGCGACGTCCCGGTCGGCCCCGGATGGAACGGTTCCGGCGTGTTCCTGTTCGGCGAGACGTCGGACTACCTGCTGTGCCTGGAGGAGGAGCAGTTCTCGGACTTCGGCGACGCGCCGGAGGGCGCATTGGCCTACCCCGCCGCCGGCGTGATGGGCGCCTTCCCCACGTGCGTCGCCGGCGGGCCGGCCGGCTTCGTGGCGCACGCGAGCACGGGGAACCTGTTCCTCGGCCCGTCGGTGGACGTGGAGGTCGAAGGCAACGCCGGCAACTGCGCGCTCTTCCCGCCGTACGACGCGGACGAGTGCCAGCTCGACGGCGATGCGGGCCTCCTGTTCCCGCCGGCGTACACGATCGACGCGCTCCTCAACACGGTGCCGTGCACGGGCGCCGTGGGTCCGCTCGGGCTGACGTGCCGGACCGCGACCTGGGGGCAGGACCTCGACCTGCAGGTGACGAACGTGACAGCGACCGACGCGTTCGTGAACGTGCTCCTGGACTGGAACCAGGACGGCCTGTGGGGCGGAACGTCGCCCTGCCCGGCGGGATCCGCCCCGGAGCACGCGCTCGTGGACTTCGTGGTGCCGCCGGGGTTCAGCGGCCCGCTGTCCGCACTGGGTCCGCCGCCGTTCACGATCGGCCCGCAATGGGACTTCGTGTGGTCGCGGTTCACGATCACGCCGGTGCCCGTGGGCACGCCGTGGGACGGCTCGGGCTCGTTCGCCGACGGCGAGACGTCGGACTACCTGCTGGAGGTGCAGCGCGACGTGTCGAGCGCGGACGGTGCGACCGGGCCGGTTCTGGCCACGCGACTGCTGCCGGTGGAGCCGAACCCGTTCGGCGCGAGCGCGACCGTGCGCTTCGAACTGCGTGACACGGGTCCGGCGAGGCTCACGGTGTACGACGTGACGGGCCGCCGCGTGCGCGCGCTCGCGAACGGCGTGCGCCCGGCCGGGCGGCACGTGGTGACCTGGGACGGTCGTGACGAAGCGGGTCGCCGCGTGGCGAGCGGAACGTACTTCGTCCGCCTGGAGGCCGGCGGCAAGGGCTTCCACCGCGCGGTGGTGCGCCTGCACTGATCGACGCGCGAGCCCGCACGCAGGACGCGGCGCCCCGGCCCCGGCCGGGGCGCCGCTTTCTCGCCGGGTTCCGTTGCCCTAGAATGGGCGCCGGATGATGCGGTCCATGCTCCGCCGGGAGTCCGGGCCCTAGGGCTTCACGCCCTCCGCCGCCGTCACGCGGAACGCCAGCTTCCCGTCCGCCACGTCCACTTCCACCTCGCTCCCCTCCCCCACGCCGCCCTCCAGCACCTTCCGCGCGAGCGGCGTCTCCACCTCGCGCTGCAGGAAGCGCTTCAGCGGACGCGCGCCGTACACGGGGTCGTAGCCCTCGCGCGCGACGAAGGCGCGCGCCTCCGGCGTGAGCGCGAGCGACGCGCCGCGCTCCTCCAGCCGCCGGCGGAGATCCACCAGCAGCAGGTCCACGATGCGCTCGATCTCCGCGCGCGTGAGCGGCGTGAACAGCACGACGTCGTCGATGCGGTTCAGGAACTCCGGGCGGAAGTGCTGCCGCAGCTCGCCCATCACGCGCTCGCGCACGCCCGGCCGCACGTTCCCCTCGGTGTCGATCCCCTCGAGGAGGTGCGGCGAGCCCACGTTGCTGGTGAGGATCACCACCGTGTTCTTGAAGTCCACGGTCCGGCCCTGCGCGTCGGTGAGGCGACCGTCGTCCAGGAGCTGCAGCAGCACGTGGAAGACGTCCGGGTGCGCCTTCTCCACCTCGTCGAACAGCAGCACCGAGTACGGCTTGCGCCGCACGGCCTCCGTGAGCTGCCCGCCCTCCTCGTACCCCACGTAGCCCGGAGGCGCGCCCATCAGCCGCGACACGGCGTGCTTCTCCATGTACTCGCTCATGTCGATGCGCACGAGCGCGTCCTCGGAGTCGAACAGCGTGGCCGCCAGCGTCTTCGCCAGCTCCGTCTTCCCCACGCCGGTGGGACCGAGGAACAGGAACGAGCCGATCGGGCGCCGCGGGTCCTTGAGCCCCGCCCGGGCGCGCAGCACGGCGTCCGCGACCGCCTGCACGGCCTCGTCCTGCCCGATCACGCGCGCGTGCAGCGCGTCGGCGAGCCGCAGGAGCTTCTCCCGCTCGGACTCCTGCAGGCGCGACACGGGGATGCCGGTCCACCGGGACACGACCTCCGCGATCTCCTCCTCCGTGACCTCCTCGCGCAGCAGCGCGCCCTCGCCCTGCTTCGCCGCGAGCTTCGCCTCCTCGGCCTTCAGCTCCGCCTCCAGCCCGGGCAGCTTGCCGTGCCGCAGCTCCGCCACCTTGCTCAGGTCGTAGGCGCGCTCGGCGGCCTCCATGTCCAGCCGCAGCGCCTCGATCCGCTCGCGCAACGCGCGCACCTTCGCGATGGCGCCCTTCTCGTCCTCCCACTGCGCGCGCATGGCGCCGGCGCGCGTCTTCAGGTCCGCGAGCTCCGCCCGCAGGTCCGAGAGGCGCTCCTTGCTGGCCGGGTCCTTCTCCTTCTTCAGCGCCGTCTCCTCGATCTCCAGCCGCATGACCTTGCGCGTGATCTCGTCCAGCTCGTGCGGGAGCGAGTCGATCTCGGTCCGGATGGACGCGCACGCCTCGTCCACGAGGTCGATCGCCTTGTCCGGGAGGAAGCGGTCCGCGATGTACCGGTCCGACAGGACGGCCGCCGACACCAGCGCCGCGTCCTGGATGCGCACGCCGTGGTGCACTTCGAAGCGGTCCTTCAACCCGCGCAGGATGGAGACGGTGTCCTCCACGGAGGGCGCGTCCACCAGGACGGGCTGGAAGCGGCGCTCCAGCGCGGCGTCCTTCTCCACGTGCTTGCGGTACTCGTCCAGCGTCGTGGCGCCGATGCAGTGCAGCTCCCCGCGCGCGAGCATGGGCTTGAGCATGTTCCCCGCGTCCGTGGATCCCTCGGTGCGGCCGGCGCCCACGATCGTGTGCATCTCGTCGATGAACAGCAGGATGCGGCCCTCCGCCGCCTTGATCTCCTGCAGCACGGCCTTCAACCGCTCCTCGAACTCGCCGCGGTACTTCGCGCCCGCCATCAGGGCGGTCATGTCGAGCTGGAAGACGGTCCGGTCCTTGAGGCCCTCGGGCACGTCGCCGCGCAGGATGCGCTGGGCGAGGCCTTCCACGATGGCCGTCTTGCCCACGCCCGGCTCGCCGATGAGCACCGGGTTGTTCTTCGTCTTGCGCGAGAGGATGCGGATGACCGAGCGGATCTCGCCGTCGCGGCCGATGACGGGGTCCAGCTTCCCCTTGCGGGCGAGCGCCACCAGGTCCATCCCGTACTTCGTCAGCGCCTCGTAGGACGCCTCCGGCGCGTCGCTCGTGACGCGCTGGTGCCCGCGCACGGCGGACAGCGCGGCGAGCAGCCGCTCGCGATCCGCGCCCGTCTCCTTCAGCGCGCGGCCCGCCGGCGTCTGCACGCCTTCCTCCACGAACGCCAGCAGCAGGTGCTCCACGGAGACGAACTCGTCGTGCAGCGCGTCCGCCTCGTCCCCGGCGCGCACGAGCAGCCGGTTCAGCCGCTGCGTGACGAGGATCTTGCCGGACTCCACCGCCCCGCCGCCCGTGACCCGCGGCCGCCCGCCCAGCTCCCCGTCCAGCCGCGCCCGCAGCGTGGGCACGGACACGCCTGCCCGCTCCAGCACGCGCGCGGCCACGCCGTCCTCCTGGTCCAGGAGGGCGAGCAGCAGGTGCTCCCCGTCCACTTCCTGGTGATGCCGCCGCAACGCCTCGGCGTGCGCGGCCTCCAGTGCCTCGCGCGTCTTCCGTGTGAGCTTCTCGGCGTTCACGACAACCTCCTCCTTCCATCAACATCCGTTCGC
>CAZNDO010000019.1:0-69100 GCA_964571855.1 uncultured Gemmatimonadota bacterium | reverse complement strand
GGGACTGTACCGGACCCTCATAGCGGGTGGATCAGATTCCGGGGGGCACCTCAGACGACCACCGCGGATGACGGATGGGAACACTACTTGGGCTCTGGTGAGTATGGCGTCAGCTCGGACCCAACCGCTATCGGGTGGAAGGGTATGCGATTCGAGCTAGAGGGCTGCCGGGGGAGCAGCTACGGGTACTTCGGTTGCCTTCAACCATACAGCTCCGTAGCGTACGCGACGTTCGAGCGCGCGGCGACGGCCATCGAGATCGGGGACGCGTGTGCGCCCAGCCTGAGCCACCTCTCGTTCTCGGGCTCCGGCCATCCAATGGCTCCCCTGATGCTCTCGCCCGCAGTTCCCATGCAGGTCCTGCTGGATAGCACGGACGTGTGGATTCCCGAGGGATACTGGACGTCGGGCAGCTGCACGCCCGACACGGGGTTCGTGAGGACGCCGGGTGTGTGGGAGCTTGTGCGCACGAACGTAGTGGCGCGGAAGCAGTCCCTTCAAGACGCCCCGGTTGGGGAGGTGGGCAGGGTAGACCTCATCGTCTCGGGACGCCTGTTCACGAACGGTAGCGACGACGAAGGAGATGTGGTGCGCTTCTGGCCCCAGTCACCGACGGCGGTGACGGACTCATCCGCCGGGGGCGATTGGGGAGGGATCCTCTTCACGTCGTCGGCGTCCGGCAGCGAGGTGCGGTACGCGGATGTGGGCTATGCGGCGAACCCGATCTTCATGTCGTATCCGGATAGCCTGACGCTTCTGGAGGACAGCCACATTCACTCCTTTGCGGACGTCGGCGTGTGGATCCAGGGAAGTGTCGGAACGGGAGCCGTCGTCAACGAGTGCGTCGTGGAGCGTGGTTTTGGATTGCACGCCTCACTCGGAACGACAGGCATCTACGTGGACAACGCCGAGGAGGTCAGCATTCTGGACTCCATTGTGGACTTGGGGGGGCTCGAGACGGCTTCCGGCGGCACCGGGATCTCGCTGGGGTTCACGAAGGCGCTCTGCCAGACAACGCCCGCCGATGACCAGACCCTCTGGATCGAGGACACGTACGTATTCGGACCCGGTACGAACTTGGACCTGGGAGACGACTATGTTGGAGTCCGCGCGAGCTGGCTCTGCGGTGGGAATGAGCGATCCATCGACATCGTCGGAAACTGGGTTCAGGCGTGGGAGAAGGTGGGCATGGAGTTTGTGCAGTCGGCGGACGTGACTGTTGGGTGCAACCGGGTTGTGGGAAACCGGCGTGCGGTGGACATCTACCGGGATCACGAACCAACGGGAGCGGCGATACGGTTCAAGCATAATGCGCTGGAGGCCCTGGTAGCAAGCAGCGAACTGTTCGCACTCAGGACGGACGATGCGGTCAAGACGAAGCTGGGGCCAAAGACGATCTCGGAGCGCGGGCAGAACCGGCTGAGCGTGAATCCTCTATCCACGAACTTTATTGTTGAGAACGATCCGACCGCGACCGACACTCTGGACGCCCGAAACAACTTCTGGTTCGCGGACACGCTGCTTGCAGACACCTCGTCGGTCACCGTAGCGAAGATCACAAGCAGGATCGCTCCGGACTCGGCTCTGGTGAACTTCCAAGGGTACCTGGATGATCTGGCATTGGCAGAACCTCTACCCGATGGATGTTGGCTGGTCGCTCCCGGAGGCGGCAGTTCGTCGATGGCGGCGGGCGGCCGTCACGGGATGGCACCTGAGGGGGGCGGTTCGGCGGAAGCGTCAGTGGCAGCAGGCCCGCAGGTGCTGGAACTGGGAGCACCATTTCCGAATCCGAACCGGCGCGGGATGGCGGTCGCGCTTGCCGTGCCAGCGGAAGCCGTCGGGCGGTATGAGGCCGAGATCTTCGATGTGGCGGGACGGCGCGTGTGGACGACGCGCCAGGACCTGGGAACGGCCGGCCGGTATCGGGTAGAATGGAACGGTCGGAGCCAGGACGGAGCGGAGTTGGCCGCTGGCATCTACTTCCTCAGGGTCCGCGGCCCGAAGGGGTTCTTGGAGACGCGGAAGGTCTCCCTACTCAGGTGAGGTCACCGGTGGATCGTCATTGGTTCGGGGTGCCCATGGCAGCGCTGGCGGTGGCCTCGGTGGCCTCCGCCGACGCCGTGGCGGCGACGACACGCCGGGTTCCTTCAGAGTACCCGACGATCCAGGCAGCCATGGACGTCAGCGTGGCGGGGGACGAAGTCCTCGTGGCTCCCGGGATCTATACCGACGCCCAAACCCGCGCTCCCACAGGTGTCGCCACGACTGCTTGCGTGTTCTTCTCGGACGGCGTCACGCTCCGTTCCGAGGGGGGCCCGGGCGTGACAGTGATCGATATGCAGCAAGCGGCGGGGCCGATCCCGAATGTGCTGTACATGCTGTATCTGGTGTCGGGTGACACGATCGTCGAGGGGTTCACAATCACGGGTGTGCGCCCAGGCGACTATTCGCATGGGGTGCTGACGGCGTTCGGGGGCTTGATCACGTTCCGGGACTGTGTCTTCCGTGACATGGACGCCGGGAACAGCACGGGAGCAGGAATCGCCGCGAACACGGACCTGCGACTTGAGCACTGCGACTTCGTCAACTGCCTTGCATCCGGGGGCGGAGCCATCTACCACTCCAACGGTCGGATCGAGATGTTCGGATGTACGTTCCGCGCCTGCGGCAGCCTCGCCGTGTGGCTCGACGGCGTGGCGGGCGGAGTCGCGGAGTCCTCGCACATCGAGGACTGCACCTTTGAAGACTGTTGGGGCACTGGGACGGGTGCACTCAGTGTCGGGAACCACCACGGCGGTTCGACCGTCAGGAACTGCCGCTTCGTACGCAATGTGGGCGGGGGGAGCAGTTCCGGGGGGCTCGGCATCTCCGGGTTCCCCACGACACCGAAGGTAGTCGAGGGGTGCCTCTTCTGGGGGAACACGGCGGCAGGGGGAAACGGGATCGGGGGTGGGCTCCGTGCTGCGGGTCCAGTCCTGATCCGTGGAAACACCTTCTACGACAACCGGGCTGCGGGCGGATACGGTGCCGCGCTGGATCTCACTTCCGGAGCGACGGGCACGGCCTCGAACAATGTCTTCCTTGCGAACCCTTCGGGGAACGGTGCCGTGTACCGGGCTGGTCCGGTCACGATGTCCTGCAACGTCTATTGGCTCAATGAGTTCGGGTACGCGCCGTGGGAGACGGACCGCATGGTGGATCCGCTGCTGTGCGATCCGTCGGCCGGCGAGTTCGGATTGACGCCCGGTTCGCCGTGCTTGCCGGAGGGCTCGCTTGGCTGCGGGCTCATCGGCGCGTTCGGGGAAGAGTGTGGCACGATTTCCGTAGTTCCATCGACGTGGAGTCAGGTGAAGGCCGCATACCGCGGCGAGGAAGGGGGGCCACGGTGAGATATCACTTCGTCTGCATCGCGATCGGCGTGGGGCTCATGCTGGCTGGCCCAGTTGCGGCGGAGCGTTTGAGTCGTGTTGTCACGGACGTGGCGACGGCGTCGGATGGGCGCGGCGGGGCCCAGGTGTTCTTCCGCTGGACCCCGAACCTCCCTTCGGGCGCTGCTGTCCGGAAGGCCACTCTTCGGTTTGAGCGATCGGGGGAGGGTGTCGCGCGGGCGCTGACGGTCCGCGTCTACCCCGTGACCGCCGCGTGGAGCGGCACGGGCCCCCTTCGGTATGACACCGAGCTGTGGTCGCACGCGGAGGTCAATCTCGCGGAGCCCGGCCCGGTCGTCATCGACGTGACGACGGTGGTGAAGGAGATCGTGGAGGGCGGGTTCGAGGCGTACGGGTTCGTGTTGGCCGCGGACGGTGCAGAGGAGTCGGGGCTGACCCAGGCGGACGTGTCACGGCTCGGTGGGCTCTCGTCCGGCACGATCGATGTGACGTGGCGGAGGGTGCCGGCAGCTCCGCGGCGGTGATCCGTCTCCCGAATCTCTCCCCGACTGGGGACGACTCGGGTAGACTCCCGTGGACGCCGGGGGACGCGAGGAGACGGCGCAACCGGCGGCACGTCGGGCGGTTAGCCGGATAAGTCGTTGTCCCGCAGGGCCTTGCGTTCTTGGCGCTCTGTGGGTTCAACTCCCACCGCCTCCACCACTTCCTCGTGAGCCCGGCGGCTCGCCCTCGAGCCGCCGGAGGGCCGGGAGCCATGGTCCTCTCCACGGATCTCGACCGCGACGACGCGATCCCGTACTTCCTCTGGGACGATCCCATGACGGTGGCCGAACTGCGGCACCGGCTGAGGACGGCGTCCGAGCCGGAGCGCGTCCGGCTGCTCGGGAAGATCCTCCGCGAGGCGCGCGACCCGGACGTCTGGCGATTCACCACGCCGGAGGAGGTCTGGGCGCAGTGGAATGCCCTGAGCCGCCACCTCGGGCGGCGGCGGGCGTTCTGGGAGTACCTGCTCGCCCGCTGGCGGGAGGAACCCCAGAGCGACACGGCGAAGGAGCGCAGTGCCACCGCCATGCCCGACTCGGCGGAGGAGATTCTCGCGAACAAGCTCTGCACGATCCTGGCGCGGGCCGAGGTGCGCGATCTCGTGGACGTCTTCTTCCTCGAACGCGCCGGTCGGCCTGCGGAGCAGGGCTTGCCGCTGGCCGCTCGGAAGGACGGCGGGGTCTCCGCGGCGCAACTCGCGTGGATCCTGTCCTCGGTGCAGATCGGGGACGATGCGCGGATTCCGGCGGGGGTTTCCGCCGTGGACTTGCGCCGCTTCATCAAGGACCTCGAGAGCCGCTTCACGGCGCTCGCGCGCCCGGGGGAACGTCGGCCGTAGTGGACGGCCCGCGCCTCAACCACTCTGAGGGAAGCCCCGGGTCCAGCCGGGACACGGGGGCCTCGCGGACCACAGTGTCGATGCGGCTTTCCGGAGGTTCGGTCGGTTCACCGGCCAGAGCCCGGGGGAGGCGACGCTAGTCCTCGGGGGCGGGCCAGTTCAAGGGGCAGGTTCTCCGCAGCTTGAACCGCCCTGCGGCCCCGTGTAGCCTCGGGTTACGCGCTCCGGCCGGAGGCCCCAGACCCGGCGCGCAGCGGAGTCCTGCCCATGCGCGCCTGTATCCTCGCGCTCTATCTGGGCCATCTGGCCGCGTCCGCGCCGTTGGCCGCCACGCTCCACGTCTGCCCGGACGGATCCGGCGACTATCCAAACCTCCAGGCCGCTGTCGCCGCAGCCGCGAGTGGCGATGTCATCGAGTTGTGCGACGGCGTGTTCAGCGGCCTCGAGAACGTCGACGTCGCACCGGGGCCGAAGGACCTCGTGATCCGGTCTCAGCACGGTCGGGACGCCACGATCCTCGACGGGCAGATCGGCGATGGCGAGGATGGGTACGAGCCGCATCGCGCGTTCTTGTTGACCGCCGGCACGAGCACGAGGTTCGAAGGCCTGACCCTGCGGAACTTCTTCATGCGGGACGACGACGGCGGAGCGGTGTTCGCACCGGGCGCGGCGATCTGGCTTGATGACGTGAGGATCCAGGGGCCGACCTTCCGGCCTTTCTCGGGCGGTCGTGGCGCGGGCATCTCCGCGGACGGAGGGACCGTCTACGCCAACGACTGCGAGTTTCTTGGAATCCACGCGGAGGGGTACGGGGGCGCGATACTCTGCGGTAGTGGGGGATCCGTACAGTTGGTGCGATGCAGGTTCTCGCACTGCAGCAGCTGCACGTGGGGAGGTGCCGCCTACGCAGGTGGGGGATCCGCGACGGACTGCGTCTTCGAGAGCGGAGGCGGGAATGCGTGCGACTTGAGCGTGAATCCAGGGGGCAACCAGCTCTACGGCGTGCGGGCGATCTCCGGCTGTACGTTCAGGGACAACGTCGACATCTCGTTCTCCTGTGTGTACGACGCCGATCTGGTGGACAGCTGCCTGTTCGAGGGCAACGAGCACCAATTCGGTGCCTGCGTAGGCAACGTGACGACCGTACGCAACAGTCGGTTCGTCGGCAACTATGCCGCGGATGGCGCCGCCGACATCAAAGCCGATAGCACGCGCATCGAAGACTGCATCTTCGAACGGAGCGATGCCTACAGCGGGAGCACCGGCGGGCCAGGGGGAGCTGTTGTCGCCGAGGGAGACGTCACGATCGAGGGGTGCACGTTCTTTGGAACCGTGCGCGGCGCGGCCCTGGAGTGCAGTAGCACCGCCAGTCACATCACGGTGCATCGCACGATCATCGCCTTCTCCGAGTCCCCGACACCGCCGATCTTCTGCACGCAGACGCCCGCGACCCTGGCGATCTCCTGCACGGACGTGTTCGGAAACGCAGTGGGGGACTGGACCGGCTGCATCGCTGGCCTGGAAGACGCAAGCGGCAACGTCTCCGCAGACCCACTCTTCTGCGACGTGGCGGCCGGCAACCTCAGCCTCCGCTTCGCGTCGCCCTGCGCTCCCCAGGGGAGTGGGGGCTGTGGCCTGATCGGCGCTCTTCCCGCGACCTGCGGGACGACGGCGCTGATGCCCGAGAGCTGGAGCCGTGTCAAGGGAGCCTACCGATGACGGCCGCGGCACGGGCGATCGTGACGCTCTTGGCGGGATCAGCAGTCGAAGCCGCAACTCTCCACGTGTGCCCGGATGGTACTGGCGACTACCCGGACCTCCGTACGGCGGTGGAATCCGTAGCGGACGGGGACGTGCTCGAACTGTGCGACGGCACCTTCAGCGGACCGGACAACCTCGAGATCGACCTCGGCACGAAGAGCCTGACCATCCGATCTCTCAACGGGCCGGATGCGACGGAGATCCTCCCGGCCATCTGGGATCCCATCTTCGAGGAGTACGCCCCTCACGGCGCGTTCAGCGTCGGAGCGGCCAGCATGCGCTTCGAAGGGATCACCATCCGTGCTGCTCGAAGGTGGGAGAACGGGGAGTGGGGCGACGGTGCGGCGATCCACTGCGTCGGCGGCGCGTTGACGCTCGATCGCGTGCGCATCGTGGGCCGCCACTACGACGGAGCCCGTCGTGGGGCCGGCATCTTCCTCCAGGGCGGCAGCTTGACCGCCACGGACTGCGAGTTCGTGAGCAACGCATCGCGGCAGGAGGGCGGGGCGATCTACACGGAGGACGTTACGCTGTCCCTGACGCGCTGCTCGTTCGGCGGCAACTCGGCGTGCTGGCAGGGCGTCGTGTCGCACTCCGGGGACGCGACCATCCGCGACTGCTCGTTCGTCGGGAACTGCTGCGGGTGCCTCGACGGCGCAGGTCCCGCCGGCACTCCCCTGGTCATTCGTGGGGGGAGCGCCTCCATCCTTGGGTGCCGCTTCTCGGACAACGCAACCTCGAGTGACGGCGGGGTTCTCGCTCACTCGGGGACCGACGTCCTGATCGAGGACTGCGTGTTCGACGACTGCTCGTCGGAGGTCCACGCGGCCGCTCTTGCTGTGTTCGGGACGACGGAGATCCGGCGCACGGTCTTCCGGGCCAGCTACGGCGCGATGAGCGGCGCGGCAGTCGAGTGCGGCGGGTCGGCCCGCTTCGAACACTGCACGTTCGTGGGCAACCGGATCCAAGGCGGGGTGGTCCTGCGTGCGTTCGGATCCGCGACGCTCCTCCACTGCACATTCGTGGCGAACGAGGGTCGGCAGAGTCCGGCCGGCGGCGTGATCGACGTGCGCGCCGGCGCGGTCGTTTCCATAGAGCACTCGATTCTGGCGTTCAACGGCACGGAGGCGCGACCGGCCACGCCGGTCCTTTGCTCGGGAACGCCCGGCGAACTGGAAGTGACCTGCACGGATATCCACGGCAACTTCGCGGGAGACTGGGTGGGGTGCATCGCTGGACTGGAAGGTACCCTGGGCAACATCTCGGCCGATCCGCTCTTCTGTGACATGGAGACGGGGGACTTCCACCTGCGGGCGTCGTCGCCGTGCGCACCGCCGCAGAGCGGGGAGTGTGATTTGATCGGCGCACTCGGCGTGGGCTGCGGGACGACGGCGCTTGATCAGACCAGCTGGGGGCGGATCAAAGGGATGTACCGATGAGCGCCGTCGCCTGCGGGGCTGTCGCCTTCGGCGTCGCCCTGGGTGCGGCCACTGCCGGTGCCGCCACCCTTCGGGTCTGCCCGGATGGCACCGCGGACTACCCGCACCTGGGCGCCGCGGTAGATGCCGCCACCAGCGGGGACGTGATCGAGCTGTGCGACGGTGTCTTCACGGGGCTCGACAACGTCGAGATCGACGTGGGCTCCAAGAGCCTGACGTTCCGGTCGGTGAATGGCTACGAGGCCACGACGATCGACGCTGCCGTCCTCGGCGGCGAGTTCGGCGAGTACCTGCCGCATGTGGCGCTGGTTCTGGGGCCGGGGTCCTCGACCCGGATCGAGGGAATCTCGATCATCCAGGCGGGTAACGTGGACCTCGACACCTGGGAGTACGGCGACGGCGGCGCGATCCGATGCCTGGGCGCGTCGCTGGAGCTCGAGCGCGTCCGGATCGAGGGGAGATACCCCCGCGGCGCAGTGCACGGTGCCGGTGTGTTCGTCGAGTCGGGGGTTCTGACGGCGACGGATTGTGTCTTCACGCACAACCGGGCCGACTATGGGGCGGCCATCTACGCGGGCGGAGCCGCGGACCTGGTCAGGTGCTCGTTCGTGGGCAACGGGACCTGCCTGGGCGCTGTCGCCGAGCTGCGTGCTGGCGGAAGCGTGGAGGACTGCGCCTTCCAGTACTGCGGAGGGGCGGCGACGGCGTGCGGCTCCGACTCCGATCCCGGAGGGCGCGCCCTCGCTTTGGCGGGCGGTTCCGCCACCGTGCTTCGTACCGCGTTCCTCGACAACCACTCGGCCAGCGGAGGAACGGGCATCAGCAGCAGCGCGAGTGAGTTGCTCGTGGAGGACTGCACGTTCCAGGACTGCTCCTCGAGCTACGGCTCATGCACGGGGATCGCGCGAGGGACGATCCGACGCTCGCGGTTCATCCGGCACCACGCGGCCAACTCGGGCGGCGTCCTCGCCTGCGGGGCGGGGCCGGTCGTCCTGGAGGAGTGCGTCTTCCTCGGGTCCCGGAACGCTGTGAGCTCCTCGCTGACGGGTGCCACCGTGCGCGTTGCTGGATCTGTGGAGATCCGCGGCTGCTCGTTCGTCGGCACGACGCTTGGAGGGGACTTGGCGCTCCAGCCCGGAGCGGCCGTGGTCGTGGCGAACACGATCGTGGCGTTCAGCGTCGCGCAGCAGCCGCGCGTCCTCTGCAGCGACTCCCCGCCGAACATCGAGGTCTCCTGCACGGATGTGTTCGGAAACGCGGGCGGCGACTGGAGCGGTTGCCTGTCCGGTCTCGAGGGGGAGACCGGCAACCTCTCGGCCGATCCGCTCTTCTGCGGCCTACCGGCCGACGACCTGCACTTGGACGGCACGTCGCCGTGCGTGGCTCCCCGGAGCGGAGATTGCGGCCAGATCGGTGCCTACGGCGCAGCGTGTGGAACGACCGCCCTCGGCCCCGAGACCTGGGGCAAGGTGAAGGCGGCGTATCGTGGGGGCCGTGAACCGTGAGAAGTCCGCTTTGGGCCATCCTCGCGCTGACCTTCTGCGCAGCAGGTGTCGGACGCGCCGCCCCCGAACCGCCGGACGGTGATTCCCTCCGCATTGACCCAGCGGACACTCTGGGCTTCGTCTACGCATATGGTGTTGCCCTGGAGCCGCCCTTCATCTTCTCCGGCGTCGGGTCAGACACGCTGAGGCTGAACGGCGTGCCGCTGCTTCCCCGGCGTTGCGAACCCGAGGCGGAGCTGCCAGCGGAAGAGGCTGCCAGGGTCCAAGTTCTGCGCAATGCGTCCCGTGCCTTCGCGTCGGCTGCTGACCACCGCGCTGGATTGGACTCGGCCGCGGCGGTGTTTCGAGCCGCGGGTGACAACGTGGACGCGGTCGATCACGAGTCGCACCGCATCGAGGTAGTCTACGATCTCGGGAAGGTGTCAGTGGACTTCAGTGAGGCCACGCTTGGCAGCGCGGAGGAGCGTCGGTTGGTCTATCAACAGCACCAGGTGCAGAACGCCTCGCGCACGATTCGCAAGGGGCGAGCCTTCGCCTTCGGGTGCACGTACGTGATCTGGGCATCGGACGCGGAGACAGCCTGGCTCCGCGAGGTGTTGGCTCGGCCGCAGAACGAGAGGCGGAACGACTTGGCGAAAGGCACCGGCTACTACGCTCGCGACTTCGCCGCCCTGTCCGAGGACCTGGAAGCCGCCGAGACGGTCGGCGAGGAGAGGCGGTAGCCCGGCCCTGTCTTGGCTCGGTGAGTGAAGTGCGCGTGTTCGAAAGCGGCCGGTCCGTCTCCACTTTCTCTCCACTACTGGGGAGCACTCCAGGGTACGCCAGGGGACTCCAGGGTACGCCAGGGTACGGAGTAACCGGCCCACCCTCGGGGGGTTAGCCCGCTAAGTGGTGGCAGGCCAACACCTTGCGAATCCGGCCGCACGTGGGTTCGATTCCCACCGCCCCCGTGCAGGGTGGTGGCGCAAACGACGTGACTGCCATCGGTTAGCGGATCGTCCCTTCGGGCGAGAGGGCCGGCTCCGCATGGCGTCAGTGAACGACAACGAGGCGGCGGGTCTGCCGGCCCTCGGCAGTCGCGACGCACAGCAGATAGACCCCACTCGCGACCGGCCGGCCCCTTGCGTCTCGCCCGTCCCACGACAACTCGTGCCCACCCCGATCGAGCGCACCTTCCTGCAGAACGCTGACCAGGCGGCCCGCCGCGTCATGGATCCGTGTCTGTACGACGCCGCTCGTTCTCGTCTGGAACCGGATCGTGAAGCGGTGCGAGGCGGGGTTCGGGAACGCGTCCACGCGGGGCGAGCCCGCGGGAACTTCCAGGGGAGCGCTTGTCCCGGCGCCACGCTGGAGCGGCAGAACGTAGAGCCCGCCGACCCCGCTCGGGGTGTTGAACGCGGGCACGTAGAGACGATCGCCGGAGGCGAACAACCCCTCCGGCCCCCCGTCGGGCAATCGGATGCTGCCCATACAGCGCGGCTGCCCCGGGTTCGCGAGGTCTACGACGTAGATGTGCACGCCGGAGACGTACGCATGGCGGCCCTGAATCGTAATGTGATTCACCCACTGGGGCAGATCCAGAGTGCCGGCGATTCCCGGGTTGACCGGGTCCTGCACGTCGATGACGTGAAGACCATACCCACGCCAGTCCGTCACGCAGAGATAGTGGCCAAAGCCCGCGACGCCCAACGCCGAGCCCGGCGTGTCCACCGCGCCGACGATCTCCGGATTCGCCGGGTCGGCGATGTCGATCACCAGGACTCCCGAATGGGTGGCGGTCACGTACGCGTAGGGCGGCACCACGAGGACTCGCCAGGCTTCACCGGGAGTGGCGACATTGCTGACTGGCACAAGATCGGTCGGGTCCGACACGTCGATCACGCGAAGGCCTGCCGCGCCGTCCGTCACGTACGCGTGGCCTTGCTCGACGTCGAGATCGTGAGCGAACCCCGGCGTGTCGAGGCTGCCCACGAGCTGCGGCGCCTCGGGGTTCGAGATGTCGACGGCTCGGAGCCCGCTGGACCCCGCGGCGAGGAACGCGTGATCCCCGCTCAAGGCGACGCCGCCGGAAGGAGTCAGAAGGCTGCTTACGTACTTGGGCGTCGAGCTCTCGATGTCGTACACCAGCAGGCCGGACTCACTGGTGGTGTACGCGTACCTGCCGGAGACGGCGACGTCCACGAGCACGTTCGCGTCTCCGCGGCCCAGGATCTCCGGGGGCAGGGGAGGCTCGATGTCGATCACGCCCAGACCGGCGTCCCAGTCCGCCACGTAGGCACGGTCGCCGGAGATCACGATTCCCTGCGCCTTGCGCGTTCCCGCAACGGCGATGACCTCGGGAGCAGCGGGATTCCTGACATCCAGGATGTGGACGCCGGAGGGACAGGTGAGATAGGCATATCCATCCCGAACGACCAGGTCCACGGCCGCTCCGGACTCCGTCCCGACGCTGCCGACGAGAACCGGCGCAGCAGGGTCGGCGACGTCGATCACGTGAAGGACCCCGACGTCCGCGTCGTGCGCGCCGGTCAGGCGGCTCGCCACGTACGCGAGCTTCTCCGACACGGCGACGCCGATCGCGCTCCCCGGGAGGTCCACGGCCCCGACGACGTCCGGGTCCGTCGGATCGGAGATGTCGATCACCGCGAGTCCGGAGTCCGCATCGGCCACGTACGCGTACGACGCCGATGTGACGAGGGATACCGCGGACCCCGGCGTATCCTCGGTCGCGAGAATCTGCGGATTCGTCGGATCGGAGACGTCGATCACTCGGAAGCCCGAGGACCCGCTGGCCACGTATGTGTGGCCTCCTGCGACGCACACGTCGTAGCCCTCGGAGAAAGCGACGCCTCCCACGATCTCCGGAGCGAGCGGATCGGCAATGTCGATGACCTGAAGCCCCGACTCCCCATCGGCGACATACGCCATCGTGCCGGAGAGCGCCACTTCTCGAGCGGTCCCCGGAGTGTCCACGGTGCCGACGATCTCGGGCCGTTCGTCGCTCGTGACGTCGACCACATGGAATCCAGCGAGTCCGTCGGTGACGTACGCGTAGGTGCCGGAGACGGCGATGCCGTAGGCTACGCCCGGCGTCTCGCAGCCGCCCATCCAGTGCGGATGCTCTTCGTAATCGATGTACTCACCCGCCGCGCGTGGAGGACCCGCGCCCAGCCACAGACACATCGCCGCAACGACCGTTCGCGCCATCGGCGTCGTCACACTTGGTTCCTGTTCGTGCTCGACCTTTCGAGCAGGTGGCCTTCGTCACGGGGACAGGAGGACTCTACTCCGCGCGAGCCTCCGATACCACATTCCGATCCTCCGCGAGGAGAGCCGGATTGTCATGACAGGCGAGCGGCGGGGAAAGACACAAGGGGCACGGTCCCGGCCTACCGGTACCGGCTCTTCAGCCTCCCCCAACCGACGCGGTCCACGGACTCGCCCACCGCTGTCGTCCCGCACGGGTTCGTCGTGCAACTGCCGCCGACGAACGTGCCGCCGAGCCCGATCCAGGGTTGCTCCTCGCACTCGAGCTGGATGGCGCCCACGCACGTGTCGTCGGGGAGGCAGCACGCGCCGAAGGCGGCGCCGCGCTCCGCGTCGAGGTGGACGACGCCGCCCGTCACCGTGAGGTCCCAGTAGTGGTAGGCGAAGCAACCGGCGCTGCAGTCCCCCCAGCCGTGCTGGAAGGTGTACGAGCCCGACGCCGTGGCGACGATGTCGTCACCGTCGCCGAACACGTGATCCGGCTCCGCCCACTGGACACCGTCCGCATTCGCGTAGAAGCCGGCCAGGAGGACCGGGTGGTAGGGCAGGGGAAACGTCAGGAGCAGGTCCCCGTACGGTGAGGGCTCCACCTGCGCCGGGCCGTACTGCGCATCGAGGGAGTCCAGGCCGTGGTACTGCCCGGCGAGGAACAGCTGCCACGCCTCGTCGGTGAGCCCCACGGACAGCCGGCCCGGAGCCCAGGACGGGAGCACATGGATGCCCGCGAGGTAGGGGTCGAACTGCCCGATGGCCAGGAGGTCCGCCTCGATCCCGGCGACCAAGCCCGGGGGCGGAAGCAACTCGCCGGACAGCTCGAGGGCGAGGATCCGCGCGTCGGTGGCGGCGAAGGCGCGAGCGCTCCCGCCGCAGGAAATCAGGACGGCCGCCGCGATGGCGGCGCGTCGCACTCGGGGAACCATGGTCCCTCCAAGGGCCGCCGCGGCTCGGGGGCCGGCGCGCGACGGGCTTCACGCCCACTATCGCGCCCCTCGGCGCGGGCTTCAAGGGCGCCAACATCCGGACCGGGTGGGGTACGATGCCGGGCCCCCCCTGGTGCCGAGGGTGCCCGGATGCCGACGAAGCGAGTGCCGCCCGTGACCCCTCAGGCCAAGCGGGGCCGCAGGAACTCCCGCCTCCCCCTCGTGATCCTCGCCGTCGTCCTGCTCGCCGGCGCCCTGCTGCGGGTCTCCTACCTGCGCGAGATCGTGTCCGCGCCGGATTTCGCCGCGCCGCTCGCCGACGCCGCGTTCCACGACTACTGGGCGCGCGCGCTCCTGACCGGGGACTGGACCCCGCCTGATGGCGAGCCGGACCCGCGGATCCGCGAGGTGCCGTACCTCCGGCCTCCGGGCTACACGTTCTTCCTGGCTGGCCTGTACGCGCTGACCGGAGAGAGCTACCTGGGCGCGCGGATCCTCCAGATGGCCCTCGGCCTAGGGAACGTCGTGCTCGCATTCCTGCTGGCGCGCGCGGTGTTCTCGCCGGCGGTGGGGCTCGTGCTCGCCGGGTTCTGCGCGACGTACTGGTCCCTCGTCTACTTCGAGGGGGAGTTGCACGCCCCGGTCCTCGTCACCGCGCTGAACCTCGCCACGCTCCTCGGGCTGCTCGCCTGGGCGAGGCGCCCCGGCCTGAAGCGCGGCTTCGCGGCCGGGCTGTTCGTGGGTCTCGGCGCGCTCGTGCAGACGAACGCGCTGCTCTTCGCGCCGGTCGGCGCGCTATGGATCGCGCTCGGGGGACGACGCCTGGCGCCGCCGGCGACGGCCCTGCGCTCGGGGCTGGCGTACCTCGCCGGGACCCTCGTCGCCGTCGCGCCCGCCACGCTGCGCAATGCCGTCGTCGCGAAGGAGTTCGTTCCCGTCGCCTCGAACGGCGCGATCACGCTCCTGTTGGGCAACCACGAGGCGGCCGACGGCGTCTCCTCCCGGCTGCCGGCCCTGCCCGAGTTCGGCGCGCGCGCCGCGTGGAGCTGGTTCGCCTACGACGAGATCGTGCGTGGGCTGCCCGGTCGCGGGGATCGGCCGCTCCGCTACGCAAACGCGTCCCGGCTGTTCGTGGACCGGACGCTGGAGTTCATCCGCCGGCAGCCGGGGAAGTTCCTGTCGCTGACCGTCCGGCGCGCGCTTCTCTTCTGGGGACCGGACGAGGTCTCGAACAACAAGGCGATCCGCGTGGAGAAGGCGCGCAGCGGAACGCTCCGGCTCCTGCCCGGGTTCCCGTCGGTGCTGTCGATCTCGCTGGTGGGGGCGGGGGCGCTCGTCGCCGGCGCGCGGCGTCGTCCGCCCGCCCGGCGCAAGGGCAAGGCAGCCGAGGCGCGCGCACCGGCCACGGCCGCGGCCACGGCTCAGGGACTCCCGGACATCCCGCGCTTCGTGCTCGTCGCGTGCGGGCTGTACATCCTCGCCACGTTCGTGTCGTTCCTCCCGTTCCTGGCGGCGGCGCGGTTCCGCGCGCCGCTCGTGCCGCTGATCTTCCTCTTCGGGGCGTTCGGTCTCGTGCAGCTCGCGGGCGCGCTGCGGCGCGGCGCCTGGGGCCGCGCCACCGCGGCCGTCGCCGTGTGGGTCGTCGTACTTCTCGCGTGCCGCCACTCGTTCCACGGGTCGGCGGAGGCGGAGGCCTGGTGGCACACCGATCGCGCGGTGGCGCTGCTGCGGAGCGGGCAGACGGCGGCGGCGGTGCAGGAGCTCGAGGAGGCGCTGCGCGCGAACCCCGGGTACGTGGACGCGCACGTGACCCTCGGCGACGTGCTCGGGCAGACCGGTCGCGGCACCGAGGCGGTGGCGCACTATCGTGAGGTGCTGCAACACCGGCCCAACCGGGCCGACGTGCGGTTCAAGCTCGGCTCGCTGCTCGTGGAGATGCGTCGCTTCGACGAGGCGGTCGTGGAGCTCGAGGAGGTCCTCCGGGCCACCCCGATCTCGGCGGAGGCGCACTTCGGGATCGGCCGGGCGCGCATCGAACAGGGACGCGTGGACGAGGGGATCGAGGCGTTGCGCCTCTCGCTGCAGTTCGATCCGGCGCAAGCGGCGGCCCACGTGAACATCGGCATCGCGCTGGCCTCCCGCGGCGATCACGCCGGCGCGCTCGCGGAGTACGCGAAGGCGCTGGAGATCGACCCGGCGGATGCGGACGCGGAGCTGCGGCGCGGGGAGTCGCTCCAGGCGCTGGGGCGCGAGGACGAGGCCGCGGCCGCGCTCGCGCGCTCGTTCGAGCACCGGAAGTCCGCGGCCGCGGCGGTCCGCATCGGCAACCTCCATATGCGGGGCGGCCGCAACGAGGAAGCCGCGCGGTGGTTCCGGCAGGCGGTGGAGCTGGAGCCGCGCGACGCGATGGCGCGGACGAGCCTCGCGGGGGCGCTGGCCAACCTGCGGCAGTACGAGGAGGCCGTGAAGCACCTGGAGTCGGCGGTGGCGACGGACCCGTCGTACGCGCCCGCGCAGGAACGGCTGCGCGTGCTGCGCGAATGGCTGCAGTCGTCGGGGCAGGGGACCGGCGGCTGATCGGCGGGGGGCGGCGCGTTCGCTTCGGACCCTCTAGGCGGGACGGTGGCGCGCTCGTACAGTCCGGGGGCTCGCCCGCAGAAGGAACGTCCGGTGATCCTCCATGGCTTCTGCGCCGCCGCCGCCGGGGTGGTTCTGATATCCACGGCCGCCGCCCCGGCGCCGGCCACGGTCGTGCCGTTCACGATCTCGCGCAACAAGGTGCTGGTCCCGGTCCAGGTGAACGGCTCGCGGCCCTTGCGCCTGATCCTCGACAGCGGGATGGGCTTCGAAGGCGCTCTCCTGTTCCGGAGCGAGCTCAAGGACTCCCTCGGCACGGTCCGGCTGTTCGAGGCCGTGATCCCCGGCGCCGGCGGGGGGCCGCCGTCCCCCGCGTTCGTGTCGGACTCGCTGTCGCTCCAGGTCGGTGGCGTCCGCTTCGCGAACCAGCGCGTCATCCTCCTCGCGGACACGACGATGGCGCGCGGCTCGAGCGACGGGGTCATCGGGTACACGCTCCTGGGACGCCACGCGGTGGAGCTGGACTACGACCGGCTCGCGCTGACCCTGCACGACCCGCGCACCTTCGCGCCGGGCGAGGGCTGGACGGCGCTGCCGCTGACGCTCAACGACCGCAACTGGCCGTTCCTCGAGGTCCGCGTGGCGGTGGGGAGCGAGGAGCCGCAGCCGCTGAAGGTCTACATCGACAGCGCGTCGAGCGAGACGATCGAGCTGCTCACGAGGCCCGGGATGAAGTTCCCGCTGC
The DNA here is from genome assembly GCA_964571855.1 of uncultured Gemmatimonadota bacterium. Lineage (GTDB taxonomy): Bacteria > ARS69 > ARS69 > ARS69 > ARS69 > CAYYFX01. The sequence goes on along the minus strand of CAZNDO010000019.1, from coordinate 52,116 downwards.
CGGACCGGACCGTGGAGGTCGTCCTGGGGCGCGGGTTGAGCGGGGACATCCACGGCAGGAGGGGCACCATCTCGACCTTGGCGATCGGCCCGCACGTGTTGACGGACCTCGAGGCCGCGTTCGTCCCGGCGGAGATCCGCTCGAAGGCCGAGCGTGCGGACGCGGTGCTGTCGAACGGCGCCCTGAGCCGGTTCAACGTGGTCTTCGACTACGCCAACGCGCGGCTGCTGGTCCGGCCGAACCGCCGGGTGCCGGACGGGTCGGGGTAGGCGCATCGAAGGCGCCGCTACTTGAGCCAAGGGAACGGATCGAAGGGGATGACTCCGAAGAACTCCCGGTAGACCGCGCGCGCCTCCTCGACGCGCTTGGCGTCGAGGAGCACGCCGACCCTGAAGAGCGCCAGCCCGGCCTGCACGTACGCGATCTGCTCCGGGGACAGCGCCTCCAGGTGCGGATCCTCCCCGGGCGGAACGGCGGAGAAGACCTCGCCGAACAGCCGGGACAACTCGAAGGACGTGAGCCACGGCACCTCGCCGCTCCGCTCCCTTTGCACCGCCTTCGGCGCCACGTACTCGATGACCGGCCGGTCGTCGGTGTTCACCGGCGCGTCCGCGAAGAGGGGGCGGCACGCCGAGAGGTTTCCCGCGTAGAGCACCCAGGGAACCACGTCGGCGTCGGTCACGCGATCCTCCGCGCGTCGCGGGATGACCTGCGCGACGTTCCTCGCCACGGCCGCCGGGTCCAGTGCGCCGATCTCCGCGGCGCCCACGAGCGCGACCTCCGCGTGGGAGACGAAGTTGGCCCGCCAGAGAGTGACCTGGGGGAACTCCTCCAGCATCGTGCGGGCGATGATGTCGAACTCCGTACGGGTCATGTGGGTGAGTGGCAGCCACTGCACGAAGATGCCGCCCGGACGGAGGCGCGATCGCGCGATGCGGAAGTGCTCCCGGCTGTAGAGCGTGCCCGTCCCGGCGTGCCACGGCACGAAGAGTTCGCTGATGATGACGTCGTACCGCTGCGACGTTCCCGCAAGGAAGTGCCGGCCGTCCTCCACGACGATCCGGACGCGCGGATCCTCGAACAGGCCGTTCGACTCCTGCGCGAAGTGGCGACGGGCCGCCGCCACGACGTTCGGCAGCAGCTCGCACACGACGACCTCCCGCACCGGGAAGTCGAGGGCGCCTCCCGCCGTCGTTCCCGTGCCCATCCCCAGGAAGAAGACGGACCGGGCATCCGGATGGAGGAACAGGGGGATCTGGCTCTGCCGGCGCTCCGCGAAGTAGCCGTCGAGGCCGCCGAGCATGTAGGTGTTGTCCACCTTGATCCCGCGCTGCGATCCCCGGGCGATGACCGCGACCGTGCCATGTCCGCTCTCCGAGACCTCGAGCAACTGTTCGGCCTCCCCCGGATCGAGCCGGATCACCGGAAGCCGCGACGGCCCGGCGGCCGCCAGCGCGGCCAGAGCCACGAGCGCCAGCGCGATCCGGGGAACGAGACGCCGGGGCGAGAGCTCGTCGACCGCGATCGGCAGGGCGAGGAAGTAGAGCGTCGCCAGGACCTGGATGCTCGCCCACAGGCCGAGACCCTCGAGCAGCAGGAAACCCGCGGCGAGCGAGCCGAGAATGCCGCCGATCCCGTTGATCGCCGCGAGCCGGCCGATCGTGAGGCCGGCGCCCGTGCTGACCCCCTGGCTGATGCGGAGGAGGTACGGAAAGACGCTGCCGATGAGGATGCCGGGGACGAGGATCACGATGGCCGTGCCGCGGAAGATCGCCGCGACGTAGGCGCCCCAGCCGCCCTCGGCGTCGATGGACTGCAGGCCGTCGGTGAGTGCGTGGAACACGAAGGGGGTGGATCCGGCGAGGGCTCCGGAGAGCACGAGCAGGACCCCGAGGATCGCGGTCGGGCTGGTGCGCAGCCGGCAGAGCGCATTCGCGAGCGCCGAGCCGAGCGCGAGCGCCACGAGGAACGTCACCAGGATCGCGGAGAACGAGTACACGGAGTTCTGGAAGACCTGGGCGAACATCCGCGTCCACAGCACCTCGAGCGCCAGCGTGAGGGCCCCGGAGAGGAACGCGAGGCCCGCGATGCGGCGCGGGCTGCGCAGCAGCGCGCCCGGGGGCGGCTCGCCTTCCGGAGGAGCCACGTCGCCGAGGCCGGCGGAAGCCGCGCGCGCCGGACCGGCCCATCCCCATGCCACCACCGCCACGACCACGTTGATCGCGACGGCGACGAGGTAGGAACCGCGGAAGCCCAGCTGGATCGGGAGGACGAACCCGGCCGCGAACGCGCCGAGGGCGGCCCCGGCCGTGTTCACCGCGTACAGGAGACTCCCGGTCCGGCCCAGTTCCTCCCGGGTCCGCACGAGCTGCTCCCCCAGGTACGGGAAGGTCCCCCCCATGAAGAACGCGGGCGGGAAGAGGATGCCGAGCGAGAGCACGAACTTCACGAGGGTCGAGAGGAGGAGGCTGTGCTCCACGCTCTCGAAGACCGCGCCGTAGACGGCATGGAAGAGCCGGGTCACCAGGAAGTAGAGCAGCGCCGAGGAGGCGATCCCGATCTCCAGCAGCGCGTACGCCCTCAGGGGTCGCCGGGTGCCCGCGGCCTTCGCGCCGAAGAAGCGGCCGCCGCCGGCGAGACCCAGGAAGAACACCGCGAGCGTCGTGGCGGCTGCGTGCGCGGTGTTCCCGAAGAGAAGCCCGAGCTCCTTGAGCCACAGGACCTGGTAGACGAGCGCCGCGAAGCCCGAGAGGAAGGCGAGGAAGAGGAACAGGATGGTCCGCGAGGGCGCGACGCGCTCCCGAGTTCCGTGCATGGAGTAAGTCCGAACCCCGCTCCCGGAGTGTTGCGGCTTCCTCGGATCGGCGGACACCTTGGCACGAGACACGGCGGGGGCGGATTTCAGCGGACCAAGGTGGCCTTGCGCACGAGCGTCCGGTCCTCCGTGACGAGCCGCACGAAGTACGTTCCCGCGGCCACGCGCTCCCCGGCATCGTTGCGCCCGTCCCACGCGCGCTCGTGCGCGCCGGCGTCGAGCGGGCCGTCGTGCAGCGCGCGGACGCGCCGCCCCGCCACGTCGAAGATGCCCAGCGCCACGCGCGCCGCCGGTGCGGGCAGCGCAAAGCGGACTTGCGTGGACGGGCCGAAGGGGTTCGGCGCGCCCGCTTCCAGCGACAGCCGCGCGGCCTCGCCGCCGGCTACCTCCGCGCCGGTCGCGTCGCCGAACACGGCATCCACGAACTCCGGGTGGTCGATGAACGGGTTCCGGTTGTTCTGGAAGCCGTGGATCGTCCCGTTGCGCTCGATCTCCTTCTGGCTCACCGGGTCCTGCTCGTGCCACGCCAACAGCATGGCCTTCGCCCAGGGCAGCAGGTCCGCGCCGTCCGTCATCGGGCCGCCGGGCCACGCGCCGTCCTCGCCGTAGTACCGCGTGGACATGTAGAAGTACGTGCGCGCCAGGTCGCCCTTGTAGGCGTCGATGGGCTCGAACGCCACGCCGGTGTAGCCCGGCGTGGAGCACGTGCCGCGGCGGCTGCCGTTCAGCGACACCCACGTGGGACTGTCCACCTCGCCGTACGGGTACGTGCCGCGGTTGCCGTTCACGTGGGCGTCGCACGGGTACAGCGCGAAGAGATCCGTGAACATGGGCGCCACCTCGCCGCCGAACCAGCTCTTCGGGAAGCTGTGCTCGCGCGAGTAGCCGTTCCCCTCGGCGCCGCCCTCGCCGCCTTCGTCCACGCCGAACGTGTACTCGTAGGGCGGCACGCCGCCGGGCACGTCGGAGTAGATGTCCCACACCTTGCCGTTGGGCTTGTCGTCGGTGGTGTAGTAGGCGGTCCAGGCGAAGTCGTAGCTCACGGGCGTGTGGGCGTCGATGATGTCGTGCAGCGCCGCGCGCAGCGCCTCGCCACTCAGGCCGGCCGCCGCGTCGTAGTAGCCGGCGGGCGGGAAGTAGTCCACGTACGCGAAGGGGTGGACGGCGCCGGACGCGGCGTTGCCGAAGAGGTCCTCCACGCCGCTCACGGTGAGCGTGTACGGGCCCTCGGACATCGGGCTGACGCCGAGCAGGACCTGGGCGAGGAACACGCTGTCGCGCGCGGCCGCGTTCACGGTGAGACCGGGAATGCCGTAGTTCGCGGCGTTGGAGGCCGTGACCGCTTCCACGGGCTCCGTGAACGTCACGAGCAGGGCGGTGGGTCCCGCGGGCGACACGTACGCGATGGACGGCGGCGTGGGATCCGCCACCCACGGCACGTCGCCCGCGTCGCGCGGCTCGAGGGCGTACGTGGCGGCGTCGCGCAGGACGCCCCGGATGTCGTACACGGTGCCCAGCGTCACCGGCGCGGCGAAGCCGAGGTGGCCCACGCCGCAGTTGCCGCTGCCGTCGTCCGCCGTCCAGCCGCTGCCCTCGTCCGCCTGCGTGCACAGCGCGTTCGTCACCTGCAGCAGCACGCCCTCGTACGCCTCCACGGACGCGGTGCCGGTGGTCACGGCGGCCGGCGCGGGGACGGCGGCGCCCGGTAACGACGACAGGACGGTGATGTTCGTGAGGACCGTCGTGCCGTCGAACAAGGGCGCGTGGGTCTCGCTCACCGTGCCGCGGACGACGACCGAGTCACCCTGCGCCAGCAGGGTGGCGGGCGTGACCCACACGCCGCTCCACGGACCGGCGCCGTCCTGGAGGGCGGCGTACGCGCCGAAGACGCCGGTGACCACGCCGCCCGTGATGACGGGCTGCCCCACGTAGGGCGACGCGGCGCCCGTGCCCTGCACGCCCGCGATCGGGATCGCCACGGGGATGGAGTAGCTGTAGATCGTGGTCGCGGCGGCGCCGCCGGAGTCGTTCACGGCGCGGATGCGGAAGTGGATCGTGGTCCCGGGGGACTGCCCGGGGATGGGCGAGCCGGTCCGGTAGACGTTGCCGACGAGCGGCGTCATCGGGATCGAATCCGGGAGCGACGCGGGCGAGGTTCCCCAGGCGAGGACCACCGACGTGATCGTGGCCACCGCGTCGGTCACCACGGCCTGCACGTGCACGGTGTCCGCCGGGAGCGGCGCGATGGGGGCGATCGTGACCGAGGAGATCGAAGGGACCGGCACCGGCGGCGCCCCGTGCCATCCGGGGCTGGCCTGCGTGGGGTGGTCCACCGGGATCGCGGTCCATTCGGCGGAGGTGTACACGGGGTTCGGGGACGTGACGCCGGCGATGCGCACGTAGTCCTGGTTCTCGAAGCGGGTGCCGTCCACCACCGCGTAGTCCACGATCGCCAGCGACGGGTCACGCAGCATCGCCCCGTCGCCCGCGCGACCGTTCCAGTTGCCGTTGGCGGTGGACCATGCTTCCGCGGGGAAGTCCACCGGGAAGGCGGTCACCGTGGTGGCGTCGCCCGCCACAAGGGCGTCGCCCGGCGCGATCGTGCCGGACAGGCTCCACGTGAAGATGTCCACGCCGTTCCCCACCGCTACGAGCGACCAGTCCGTGAGGTCCACGGGGTCCGGCCCGGAGTTCCAGATCTCGAGGAAGCGGTCCGCGGCGTAGTCCAGGCGGGGGTCGCACATCTCGGAGATGAGGAGGTCCGCGCGCGCCGGGGACGGAAGCAGGGCGGCCAGGAGCGGGACGGCGATACGGGAGAGAGGGGTCGCTCGATGCACGGTGCGCCTCGGGTGCGGGGGACAGCACCGAATATGGAGCCGGCGCGACTTCCGTTCAAGAGCGGGACGGCGGTGCGGCACTACGGTTGGGCAGCAGGCGGTACGCGTTCCCCTCACGGAGGCCCTCCATGCGTCCACGGATCCATCCTGCCCTTCGCGCCCTCGCGTCTCTCGGGGTGCTTGCCGTTGCGGCGCTCCCCGCCGGCGCGGGGCCGCCCACGGGCGTCCCGTTCACGCGAAGCCCGCGCGGGCACATCCTGGTGCCGGTCACGCTCGCCGACGGGATCACGCGCTCGTTCGCCCTGGACACGGCCGCGGGAAGCTGTGTGATCCCTCCGGACCTTGCCCGCGCGCTCGGGGCCGCGCCGCGGGAGCAGCGCGCCACGCTGGTCGGCGAGTCGGGGCGCAGCGAGCATGCGGTGGTCACGCCGGGGCGCGTGACGGTGGGGGACCGCTCCGTGGATGACCTGACCGCGCTGGTGCAGGAACTCCCGCGCGGTCCCGCGGGCGTCGCGCCCTTCGACGGGATCCTCGGCGCGCCCTTCCTCCGCCGCTTCGACGTCCGCATCGACTTCGCGCGGGAGGTGGTCACCCTGTTCGACCCGGCCGCGGGGGACGCCTGCCCGATCCGGCCGGGCGACGCCACCGGGGTGCCGATCGTGCTCCGCGAGCAGGGGCACATCCTGCTGCCGGCCGGGATCGGGGACGTGGAGGTGACCGCGCTCCTGGACACGGGCTCGGGTCACAGCGGGATCAACACGCTCGCCGCGAAGGAACTCGGCGCGGAGCTGCCGGACGCGGCGCCCGCCGGCCACGGGATCGCGATCCTGGCGGGACCGATCCGCGCGGCGGGGCGGACGCTGCAGGAGCGGGGGCAGCTGGCCGTGATGGATCGGGCGGACATCTTCGGGCCGCTGGGCCTGGCGGACCGGCCGCGGCTGCTGCTCGGCACGGACCTCCTGGCCGGTCGCGTGCTCTCCATCTCGTACGGGGCGGGACTTCTGTTCCTGGAGTAGCGCGCGCGGACGGCGGCCGGGGTCCGGGGGGGCAACCCGGGGCGAGGTAAGGCCCGGGCACCGGAGGATCCCCGACCGCCGGGCGCCAGCTTAGCACGCGACTGTCTCGGGATGCGACGCGTCGGTGACAGGGGACGGCGGCCGTGGCTATCATGCCGCGTCCGGGCCCGGCATCCTCCGTGGCCGGCGCGCCGGGAGGCCCGAACGATGAGCGGTTCCTTCGCGTCCTCGGTGGGCGGCGCAATCCGCGCCGTGTTCCGGCCCGTCCTGCGAGCGATCTACCGCGGAATGGTGAAGCCGGTGCTCCGACCGCTGGCGCGGCGGGCGCGCGCGTACCTCTGGACACCGCCGGAGGGGGAGTCCCTCTCCGCGCTGGACACCCGCGGCCTGCTCCTCGACATCCGGGACCGGCTGGCCGCGCTCGAGGAGCTGATGCTCGTGCGGCGCAAGGCCGGCGCGGTCGAGCGCGCCCGCGCGGAGGAGTCGCCCGAGGGACCGCCGCGGTGAGTGAGGGAGCGCTCCGGGCGTTCCTCGATCTGCGCTGCCTGCAGGATCCCCACTACGCCGACCGCGGGATCGGGCGGCATGTGGAGTCGCTGCTGCGGCGCGCGGTCACGCACCTCGGTGATCGCCTCCGGCTGATCGGGCTGACGGATCCCGGGAGAGGCCCGGTGCCGGACCGCATCCGCGCCCTGGTCCCCGACATCCGCACCGGGTTCAACGTGCCCCTGGCGGGGGAGCAGGCGATCTTCGTGGGGCTCTCGCCCATGACGGCCGATCCGCGTTCCACGTTCCCGTTCCTGGGCCACCCGCGCGTGCACGCCGCGGCGGTCGTGTACGACTTCATCCCGCTGGATGTGCCGGGATACCTCACGGACCGGGCCACCGAGCTCCGGTACCGGAGCCGTCTGCTGTGCCTGGGGCTGCACGACCAGTTCCTCGCGATCTCGCACTTCTCCGCACGGCGGCTGCTCGAGGTCTGCGAGGTCCCGGAGCAGCGCGTGGCCGTGACCGGCGCGGCGGTGCGGGCGGTCTTCTTCGAGTCCGGCGGGCCCGCGGCGGCTCCCGGTCGATCGTCCGCGTCGCCGTACGTGCTCGTCGTGGGCGGGGAGGACCCGCGCAAGAACGTGGCCCTCGTCGTGGACGCGATGGCGCGCTTGCGCGGCGCGGGCGGTCCGGAAGCCCGGCTCGTGATCGTTGGCCGGTACTCCGCGGCGGCGCGCGCGGAGCTGGCCCCGCGCGGCGAGGCCGAGTTCGTGGAGTGCTCCGACCCGGAGCTCGCGGCGCTGTATCGGGGCGCCGCGGTCACGGTGGCGCCGTCCCGCATCGAGGGGTTCTCCCTGCCGGTGGTGGAGGCGGCAGGCTGCGGCTGCCCGGTGCTCGCGTCCGACTGCGACGCACACCGCGAGCTGGTGCAAGGGGAGGACGCCCTCTTCGATCCCGGGGACGCGGACGCCCTTGCGGCGAGGTTGTCGCGCCTGCTGGACGACCGCTCGATCCGCCGGGATCTCGCCGCGCGACAGGCGCCCATGGCGCCGCCCTTCCGGGAGGACCGCGTGGCGGACCGCTTCTGGGCGAGCGTGCTGGACCGGACGGCCGGGCCGCGCCGGCGTCGCGGGCGGCCCGGAGCGATGGCCGTGCTGACCCCGTTCCCGCCGCTGGAGTCCGGCGTGGCCGCGTTCTCGCGACGCACCGTGGACGCACTGCGGGCGCTCGTGCCCGTGGACGTCTACTCCGGCGAGGACCTCCGCTGCCGCGACGTGCCGCTGCTCCCGTGCGGGTACGACGCCGTGATCTCCGTGCTCGGGAACTCGCGGGACCACCGGGCGATGTTCGACTTCCTCGAGGCTTACGGCGGCCCCGTGATCCTCCACGACGCGCGCCTGATGTACTACTACATCGCCCGTCTCGGCCGGGACGGGTTCGGGCGGTTCGCGGAGGAGGCGATCGGGCGCCCCGTGCACGCGGGGGAGATCGATGCGTGGATCGCGGACGAACGGAGCGCCCCCTCCACGTTCCTGCACCGGGTCGTGCGCCTGGCAAATCCCCTGATCGTGCACACGCGGGCGATGCGGGAGCGGATCGAACGCGAGTTCGACGCGCGGGTCGAGGTGATCCCGCCCGCACCGATCGAGGAGTTCAGCGACGCCGATCTCTCCGGACCGGCGCGGCGGGAGGCGCGGGCGCGCCTCGGCGTGGACGGGCAGGCGGTGCTGCTGGTTTCGTTCGGGATCGTGCACCGGGACAAGGGCTGGGCGGAGTGCGTGGACGCGCTGGCCCGCCTCCGCGCGGACGGCGTGCCGGCGGAACTGCACTTCGTGGGACCGTGCGTGGACGCGGAGGACGTGCGCGCGATGGCGCGGCGCGGCGGCGTCGCGGATCACGTCCGTGTGGAGGCCCGCTTCCGCGCGCATGCCGAGTACCGGGACTTCCTGCGCGCGGCGGACGTGGCCATCCAGCTCCGCACCTATCGTCTCGGCCAGTACTCCGCGGCCCTGACCGACTGCATCAGCGCCGGACTCCCCACCGTGGCCACGGAGGACCTGGCGGCCGCGGCGGAAGCGCCGGACTACGTGGTCCGCGTGCCGGACGAACTCTCGGCCGATCGCGTGGCCGATGGGGTCCGTGCGGCCTTGGCGGAGCGCGGCGGGCGGGAGGCGCAGGCGGCGGCCCGGGCGACGTACCTCGCCGGTCACGGCTTCCCGGCCTACGCGGCCCGGCTGCTCCGGCTGCTTCGCGACGCACGCGGGATGGAACCGCCCGGCGGGACGCGCCCCTAGGCGGCGCGCACGTCCAGCCTGTTCCCCTCGTCCAGGAAGAGCACGCGCGCCGCCGGATCCTCCGCGAGCCAGCGGTCCAGCAGCGCCTGCGGATCCGGCGCGGGCGTGAGGTGCACGGCCGTGAGCGCGTCCGCGGGCAACGCGCTGGCCACGTGCACCGCGCGCACCCGCCCCAGCAGCTCCGCGAAGCGGAAGGCCTTGTGCTGGTACAGGCGGTACCCCTCCCGGATGCGCCGCAGCACCTCGGGGAGCGGGCGCCGGAGCTCGTCGTAGAAGTTGGTCATCGCGCTCGCGCCGTCCGCGATGCCGTCGTCGCACGACGCGAGGAGGAGCACCTCGCCGCCGTCGGCCACCGCATCGCGCGTGAGCTCCAGCGCGCGCTGCGCGAGGTACAGCGTGGCGTCCTGCGGGGCGCCGCCCGCGGAGACCACCACGCGGCGCTGCGGCGCCACGGCCGTGCTCGCGACCCGATCGGAGGCGGCGAAGGCGCCGGCGCACGCGGCGGGGAAGGGACCCAGGTCCGCATGGACCAGGCGGCCGCCCGCGGTGACCGTGACCAGGGCGAACGCGTCGCGACCGGCGCGCGTCCGTTCGAACGCCTCCAGCATGTCCTCCGCCAGGGGGTTCGTGCGCCGCGCCGGGTCGGGATGGAACGGATGCCGGCCCGCGCGGGCGTCGAGCTCGAGCGCGAGGCGATGGTTGCGCTCGATCGTCGCGAACGCGGCCACGCCGGGCAGGAAGAACTTCAGCGGGTTGGAGTAGCCCGCGAAGTAGTGCGGCTTCACGTCCGCGAGCACGAGGAAGACGTCCGCGTCGTCCAGCACGCGGGAGAGCCGCACGGGCGTCCCGCGCGCGGTGACGCCGTGGTCCGTGAAGGCGGCGGCGCGGCAGTCGTGCACGCCGCCCCGCGGATCCGGGAGGCCGGCGGCGCGCGCGGCGTCCCGCAGGGAGGCGAGGGCCGCGGCGTTCGCCGGGGTGTCCGCCCGGTGGGATCCGGTGGCCAGGTGCACCGCCACCGCGGCAGCCCCCGCCAGGGGGGCGAGCGCCGCGTGGCGCAGCGGGTCGGCCACGGCGGGGCGCGTGGCGTCCGACGCCAGCACCAGGACCCGCCGCCCGCGGGCCGCCCGGGCCAGGGCCTCCCGCGCCGCCTCCGGGAGGGAGGGCTCGCCGGCCGGCTCCGGGTCGACCGGGCGGACGACTCCCGCCACGTTCGCCTCCGGCAGCCGGAGCGTCACCGCGCCGCGCCCGTAGCGCAGCCTCACCTCCACGGCGTTCCCCTCCGCGCGCCCCTTGTCCCGGCGGGGCGCGCCGCGCACAATACGACATCGTAGTCCTCTCCAGGCCGGCCGTCGCCCCGCGGCCCCGCGAGGATTCCATGGCGTCCGCCGCCCGCGGGCCGCGCAAGGGCCCGTTCGTCACCGCCGTTCCCGGCCTCCGCACCCCGCCCGATCCCCTGCCCGGCTCGAAGTACTCGAAGTGGCGCGCCCTCACGCTGGCGCTCGTGTACCCGCTGATGGCGGTGCACGTGATCCACTGGAAGCTGGCGGGGAAGACCCTCGCCCCGCTCGAGCTGCACGAGGTCATGTTCACCGCGGAGCTCGGGATCATCACGGCGGGGTTCCTGCTCATGCTCGCCGTCACGATCGCCACGCTGCTCTTCGGCCGGTTCTTCTGCTCGTGGGGCTGCCACATCATGGTGCTGCAGGACGGCGCCGCCTGGGTGCTCCGCAGGCTGGGCCTGAAGGTGCGCCCCATCCGCTCGCGGATGCTGCTCGCGGTGCCGCCCCTCGTGCTCGTGTACATGTTCGGCTGGCCGCAGATCACGCGCATGTGGGCGGCGCGGGACTTCCCCGAGCTGCGCACGCAGACCGATCTCGAGGGCATCAGCTCCTGGGTCACCACGAACTTCTGGCGCAACCTGCCGGACCCGTGGATCACCGCGCTCACGTTCGCCGTGTGCGGGTTCCTCGTGGTGTACGTGCTCGGGTCGCGCGGGTTCTGCACGTACGGGTGTCCGTACGGCGCGCTGTTCCTCACGGTGGACCGGTTCGCGCCGGGGCGCATCCGCGTGAACGACCGGTGCGTGCAGTGCGGCACGTGCACGGCGGTGTGCACGTCGGGCGTGCGCGTGCACGAGGAGATCCGGGAGCACGGGACCATCGTGAACCCGCGCTGCCTGAAGGACCTGGACTGCGTGGGCGCCTGCCCGGAGCACGCGCTGGAGTACAAGTGGGGAGCGCCCGCCATCCGGCGGCTGTGGTCGGATCGCGCGGTGCTGGTCACCGCGGTGGTGCTCATCGCGTCCATCCTCGTGGCCGTGCTGGTGCCCGCCGCGCGGCACTGGCTGGGCGGACGCTTCGATCTCGTCCCGTTCGGGCTCGCGGTCGTCGCGCTGGGGCTGGCCGCGTACGGGCGCACCGGGATGCCGGCACGGCCCGCGCAGTTCACGACCGGGGAGGAGATCCTCATGGGCGTGGTGTTCCTGGCCACGCTTGTCGTGTACCGGCAGCTGTACGACGCCGTGCCCTTCCTCCTCACCATCGGGCTGGGCGCCTCCGCCGCGTACGCGATCGTCGTGTTCGTCCGCCTGGCGGCGCGGCGCGACGTGCGCGCGCTGGAGCGGATGCTGAAGGTGGACGGGCGGCTGAAGCCGGCCGGCATGGTGTACGGCGGCGCGCTGCTCGTCTTCCTGGCGTTCTCCGTGCACAGCGGCTTCGTGCAATGGCACACCACGCGCGGCTACGCGGCGTTCGACGCGTCGCGCGCCGTGGCGGACGGCGCCCGGGCCGCGACGCTGCGCGAGGTGGCGCGCGAGCACCTGCAGTGGAGCAAGGAGTGGGGGCTCTTCCGGTCCCGGCGGCTGCTGGCCACGCTCGCGGCGACGCACCTGGAGGGCGCGGATCCGGCGCGCGCCGTGCCGTACCTGGCGCGGGTCGTGGCGAAGGACGGGAAGGACCCGGAGGCGCGCGTGGAACTCGGCCGGGCGCTCGTGCGGCTCGGGCGGCCGGGCGAGGCGCGCCCGCACCTGGAGACCGCGCTGGCGGTGCGGACCACGCCGGCGGGGGCGGCGCGCCTCGCGGGGTGGCACGCGCAGGCGCACTATGCGCTCGCGGCCGCCGCCGCGCTGGAGGGGGATGCCGCGTCGGCCGAGCGCTCGCTGCGTGAGGCGCTCGCGCTCTCGCCGGCGTGGACGGAGGCGCACTTCGAGCTCGGCAGCCTGCTCCTGGATCGCGGGGCGGCAGCGGAGGCGGAAGAACACTTCCGCGCCGCCGTGCAGGGCAACGACGCGTTCGCCCCCGCGCACTACAACCTCGCGCTCGCGCTGCTGGCGCAATCCCGCACGGACGAGGCCGCGCGGGCCGCGGAGCGCGCGCGGGAGCTGGCCCCGGGCGATGCGCAGATCGCGGCGCTCGTGCAGCACCTGCGGGGAGGCGGGCGCGCGGACTGATGCACGGCGCCCGGATCCTCTGGTACCATCCCGCGCCCGCCCGAGGCGGGGAGGATCCCGGCATGCGTCTGTCCATCGGCGCGCCCGCCACGCGGCTGGATACTCCGCCGGACTCCCCCGCGTTGCGCACCACGTCTGCTCGTGCACATGCGCTAACCCGCGAGCGCGCGGCGGCGGAGGTCGCGGCGGCGGGCCTTGCGCACGGACACCGGCACCGGCATCGTCCCGTCGCGCGGCAGCAGGAGCATCGCGCACCCCTCCGGCTCGCCCTGCGCGTCGCTTCCGCCTTGCAGGTCCGAAGCGAACCCGAAGTGCTCCGGCAGGAACAGCGTGCCCTCCGCGACGCGGTCCGTGGCCCACAACCGCACCGTGGCTTCGCCCGTGTCGGACTCCAGCGTGACCCACTCGCCGTCGGTGAGCGCGGCGCGGGAGACGTCCGCGGGGTGCATCTCCAGGCGCGGGGATGGCGCCTCGTAGTGCAGGTCCGCGGTGCGTCCCGTGCGCACGCGCGATCCCGCGTGCTCGCGCAAGGGACCCACGAGAAGGAGCAGCGGACGCGCCGCGGTGGGGGCCGGCGCGGGCGGCGCGGCGGCGGCGCGCGCGGCGTGCGCGGACGCGATGTCCAGGCGCGTCGCGCCGGGAGCGTCCGCCGCGGGGCACGGCCACGGCACGTCCAGCTCCTCGCGCAGCCTGGACGCGGGGACACCGGTCACGTCCCACGGCGTGCCCGCGGCCAGCTCCCGCCAGAGCTCCCACGACGCGCCGGGCGCGGGCGCCGCGATTCCCGCGAGATCCGCCAGGATCCGCTCCGCGTCGCGGACCTCCCCCGGCGTCTCCACTGCGCGCTCCAGCCGCTGGCACCGCCGGTCCAGGGTCATCATCGTTCCCGCGGTCTCGCCCGCGACCATCGCGAGCGGAAGCACGACGTCCGCGAACGCCGTGGTCTCCGTGGGAACGTGCGTGGTCGCCGCCACGGTGAACGCCGACGCGAGCGCGGCGCGCCAGGCCGACGCGTCGGGCAGCTCCGCCGCCGGGTTCGCGCGCAGCGTGACGATCGCGCCCAGGGTCCCCGCAGCCACCGCGTCCGGCCAGTCCGGGCACGCGAGCCCCGCCCGCGACGGGAAGGCGTCGGCGGACACACCCCACGCGGCGGCCACGCGCGCGCGGCCCGCGGGATCGGCGAGGCGGCGTCCGAAGGGGAGCGCGCCGGGACGGATGCCCGCGGCCACGACCGCCGTGGCGTTCGCCCCGCGCGGAAGCACGAGGAAGCCGCGTCCCGTGCCGCCCGTCTGCCCCGTGGCGGCGTGCAGCGTGGCGACCGCGCGCACCAGCGCGCCGCCCGCGGGGCCGCCGAGCGCCATCGGTCCCACGAGCGTGACGACGCCGCGCGCGTCGCGCCAGAGCTTCGCGAGCGGCGCCACGTCCTCGCGCGCCCGCCCGGTGCGCAGCGCGTCCGCGAGCGCGCGCACGACGTCCGCCTCGCGCCCGGGCCGCGGCCTCACGTGCACGTCGGCGATGGCGGAGGCGAGCGTGCGCCGCGAGTCGATCAACGCCACCTTCGCGCGTCCCGTGCGGCGCGCGTCCAGCGCGCGCACGAAGAGGCCCGGATGGCTGTCCGCGAGATCGCCGCCCGCGAGCACCAGGAGCCCGGCCGCGTCCACGTCCTCCACCGTGGCCGCGTTCGCGGCGACGCCGTACGCATCAATGCAGGCGTCGTACGCGGTCAGCGCATCCCGGCGCGCGAGCGTGTCGAGATGATCCGTGCCCAGCTCCGCGCGCGCGACCCGCGCCAGCAGCCCGTAGGTTTCGCAGGTCTCCGCGTCGGAGGCCAGCACCGCCACGGCGCCGGGACCGCAGCGGGCGCGCGCCGCCCGCAGCCCCTCCGCGGCGAAGGCGAGCGCTTCGTCCCAGGAAGCCGCGACCAGCCCCTCGCGCGTCCCCTTCGTCGCCGGGTCCTTGCGCACGAGCGGAGCGAGCGCGCGATCGGCCGACGCCGCGGCGTCCACCAGCGCCCGGGCGCGCGCGCAGAGCCGGCCGAATCCCGTGCGCGACTGCGGGATGCCCTTCACGGCCCGGACCGCACCGCCCTCGGTCCGCAGGAACACGGGCTCGCCGAGACCGCAGAGGTCGCACACGGTGCGCGTCCACTGGTCCGCGGGCGGCGGCGCCGCCGGCTCGGCCGCGAGGAGGCGGGACCAGGGATGTGCGGCCCAGGCCGCGGCGCAGCCGGCACAGCCGGCGAGGAAGCGGCGTCGCGTGCTCACGGGACCTCCTTCGCGGCGACGGGCGGGCGACGGCGCACCTCGTCCGGCATGCCCACCGGCGTCCAGTGCAGGATCCACGGATCGGAATGCTCCAGCCGGGCGCGCGCGTTGCGCTCGCTGTGGCAGGTGAGGCAGCGCGGCACGAGGAACTCGATCGCCTCCCGCGTGAGGGACGACGGGTCGTCCGCCTCCTTCGCCACGGTGATGGACGGGTCGTGCAGGGTGACGCGGTCGTTGCGGAAGTCGCCGGTGGTGGCGAGGAGGTCGGACTCCGGCATGTGGCACGTGACGCAGTCCGCGGCGGCGATGGTGCCGTCGGACTTGAGCGGCCGGTGCGCCAGCGTCTGCCCCATGCGCGAGGCGGGGAAGCCCTGCACGTGATCGGAGTCCAGGTGGCAGCCCAGGCACGTGTCCGTGGCGCGCGCGAGTCCGCGGTCCGTGGCGTGGGCCTCGTGGCACGCGACGCAGCGCATTCCCGCGGACGTGTCCGGCCCGTGCCGCGACGCGAGGAACTCCGCGGTCTGCGACGGGTGGCACAGCAGGCAGCGGTCCGGTCCCGGGCGCGGGACGAACGCCGCTTCGTGCGTGCCGTGGCAACTCGCGCAGAGCACGCCCGCACGCGCGTGCAGGCTCTCGCGCCAGTCGGCCGTCGCGAACGAGGTGCCGCTCACGGAGTGGCAGTTCAGGCACAACGACCGGTACGCGGGACCGTCGTCCGCGGGCCACGCGTCGCCGACCGGGAGCGCGCGCGTGAGCTGGCCCGGCGGGACCTCCATCTTCGTGAACTCGTCGGAACGGCCGGGGATGTCGGGGGCGGCGGGCGTGCCCGCGGCGGGCGAGGCGGCGGGGCGCGCACCTTCCGGGAGCGGCGGTCCGCCGCGATCGCACGCGGCGAACAGCAGCGCGGTCGCCGCGCATGCCGCCCCTACCGGAAGCGCCGGCCTCACGGCAGCCTCCCGTCGGCGGTGCGCGCGGCATCGCGATCCAGGATGCCCGGGCACCCCGCGCGATGCTGCCGCGGATGGTGGCACGTAACGCACACGTTGTTCGGCCCGGTGTCCTCCGGCACGAGCCGGCGGCTGATGCTTTCGCGCGCGAGACGCGCGGAGTGGGCGAGGAGCGCGCGCCCCTCCACCTCCCGTCCCTGTCCCACGAGCTCCTGGCCCACGACCATCATCTCGTCGTACCGCTCGCCCGGGCCGTGGCATCCCTCGCAGGTCACGCCGGGCTCCGCGTAGGCGCCGGTCTCCGCATCCCATCCGGTGGAGTGGCACGGGAGGCACGGGCGCGGGTCGGTCACGCCGGCGAGGCGTTCGAGCGAACGGAACTTCGTGGCCGCCCACCGGCGGCTGTGCTCGCGGTGCAGCGTCTCGTGGCAGCCGAGGCACTTGCGCGAGCCCACGTAGCGCAGCGGCCGGCCGCGCGCCGTGTACCGCCAGGGGTCCAGGCCGGCGGCGGCGAGGGCGCTGGCGTCGCCGTCGAGGCCGCCGTCGCCGGGCTCGAACCACGCCTCGGCGGACGCCCACCACGACGACCACGCCTCCGCCGGGCTCCCGGCCACGCCCTCCTCGAAGGGATCCACGCCGGTGATCCGGCGCAGCTCGTCGCGGATGGCCTCGCGCTCGGCCGCGTCGGCTTCGGCCAGCCGCGCGATGCGCCCGCGCAGCGTGTACGGCCCGGCGCCGTGCGAGGGCGCGGACAGCATGCCGCGATGGGCGTGCTCCGCGTCGAGCGCGCGCCCCCGCCCGCCGTGGCAGATCGTGCAGGGGACGTCGTGCAGGAGCGGGGCCGCGGCCAGCGCGGGGTGGGCGCCGGGATCCTCGAGCGTGCCGTGGCACGTGGGGCAGCGGGCGACCTCGCGGCCATCGGTGGACGCGATCTCGCGCACGCGCGGCGGGAGGGCGCGCAGCCGCGCGAGTCGGGCCTCGCGCGCGTCCACCGCATCGAGCAGGGCGCGCCGCAGCGCCTCCAGGCTGTCGCGCGGCGCGTCGAGCCGCCGCATCTCCCCGCGCAGCCGCGCCGCTTCGCCGCGCGCCGCCTCCAGCTCGGCGCGCAGCGTGACGGCAGGCCCCTCCGCGTCGCGGAAGGCCGCCGCCGCGGAGTCCCGCGCCGACCAGAGCGCGGCCAGACGCAGCGTGTCGGGCGGCCACGCGCCGGTGGCGGCGGCGTAAGCCGCCTGCGTCGTGTCGAAGCGGGCGCGCGCCGCCTCGAGCCGCGCGGCCGCCACGGGCTCGCGCGCGCGCACATCCGCCGCGCGCAGCGCGGTCCGGAGCGACTCGGCGGCGGCCTCCGCGGAGTCGAACGCCGCGCGCAGGGCCCCCGCGCGCGCGGGTTCCGGCGCGTGGCCGGCCGCCGCGAGCGCGGCGTCCAGCCGGGCCAGCTCGTCGCGGAACGCCGGGCGCTCGCGGGCGGCCCGCGCCTCCTGCAGTTCCGTCTCGAGGCGCGCGATCTCGCGCCGCGTCAGCTCTCGCGCGTACCGCCGCCACGGCGGGAACGCGTCGTCCCACGCGGCCCACGCGCTCACGCCGAGCAGCGCGAGCACCAGCACGGGGAACGCGGCGCGCAGCGCGGGGCTCACAGGCCGAACCCCGCGCCGCCGGGCGGCACCACGTAGCGCACGCCGAGGAGCACGTGCAGCAGGATCTTCGCGAGCGTCCCGGCCATCGCCAGGAACAGGAGCGCGAAGGTCCAGCGCCGCGCCGCCGTGAAGCCGCGCCACGCGGCGGTCCGGCGCACGATCCACCACCCGCCGAGCGCCGCGTACGCGAGGACGAGCGGGATGCTGAGCGCGGCGGGGAAGGAGCGCGCGGCCTCGGCCGCGGCGCCCGCGGGCGCCGAGCCGGGCCAGGTCCAGCTCCAGCCGGGTCCGCGGAACCACAGCCCCACGGCGATCAGCGCGAACCACCCGGCCACGCCCGCGAGGAACACGGTGACCGCGAGCGGGCGGCGGCGGAACGTGTACACGCCCACGTCGTCGCGTCCCGGATCCACATACGGGATCGCGGCGAGTCCGAACACGATCAGCAGGGGGATCGCCGCGCCCGCGAGCCACGGATCGAAGTACACCAGCAGCTCCTGCAGTCCCACGAAGTACCACGGCGCCTTCGCCGGGTTCGGCGTGTGCGACGGATCCGCGGGATCCTCCAGCGGCGCGTCGACCACGAGGGAGAGCGCGGTGAGGAGCGCCAGGAACCCCAGCGTCACGAGCAGCTCGCGGAACAGGAGGTTCGGCCACACCGGCACCAGGTCCGGACGGGGCGGGGCGGTCGCGCCGGCGGGCGGCGTCACGGTTCCCAGCACGCGTTCCGGACCGGCCACGGCGTGTCCCCTCAGTAGCGCGCGGCCACGCCGCCGTCGCGGCGCACCCGGTAGAAGTGGACGGCCATCAGCACGGCGGCGACCAGCGGCACGACGACGCAATGCAGCACGTAGAAGCGCAGGAGCGCGGGCGCGCCGACGGAGCGCCCGCCCAGCAGGAGGGCGCGCACGTCCGCGTCCTCGCCGACGACCGCGAACGGCCCCGCGTGACCGATCAGCGCCGTGGCGGCCCCCATGTTCGTCCCCACCGTGACGGCCCAGAACGCCAGCTGGTCCCAGGGGAGCAGGTATCCCGTGAAGCTCAGGAAGAGCGTGAGCGCGAGCAGGAGCACGCCCACCACCCAGTTGAACTCGCGCGGCGGCCGGTACGCGCCGGCGAGGAACACCCGCACCATGTGCGCGATCACGAGGAGCACCATGGCGTGCGCCGCCCAGCGGTGCATGTTCCGCAGGAGCCGCCCGTAGGGGACCACGTGCATCAGGTCCTCGAGGTCCGCGTACGCGTGCTCGGGGGTGGGCCGGTAGTGGAACATGAGCAGGACGCCGGTCACGGTGAGGACCACGAACGCGAGGAACGACAGCCCGCCCATGCAGAACGTGCGCCGCAGCCGGAGCGAGGCGGCGGAGACCTGCGGCGGGTGCACGTGCAGGATCGCGCTGGACGTGATGGCGGCCACGCGCTCCCGCGCGGAGCGCGGGATGCCCACGCGGAACACGGAGCGGACGATCTGGCTGTCCCGCAGCGGGCGGCGCGGGCGCGTCATCCCGGCACCCAGAACCGCGGATCGTGCAGCGCGCGCTCCATGGGGGCGCGCCGCGCGCGGTCCACGAGCAGCGCGTCGCCCTCGCGCGCGATCGCGAACCGCGGGAGCGGCTGCACCGCGGGACCGTTCAGCACCTCGCCGTCCGGCGTGAAGCGGCTGCCGTGGCACGGGCAGTGGAACGCGCCGCGGTCCGGCTCCCAGCGGGGCGTGCACCCGAGGTGCGTGCAGCGCGCCTCGAGGGCGAACACCCGGCCCTCGCGGTGCACCACCCACAGCCCGTGCCGCGCCACCCAGCGCGTGACCACGGCGCCCGCGGGCACGTCGCGCAGCGCCCCCACGTCCACGCGCCCCGCGCCGCCGCGCGCGGCGGCGGGGCGGAGGAAGCGGAACAGCGCCGGGCCGGAGGCCAGCGCCAGCGCGCTCAGGCCCGCCCAGCCGAGGCGTCCGAGGACGTCGCGGCGGGAGAGGCTGCCTGCGCCGCGGGGTGCACCGGGCGAAGGCGGTTCGGCATGCTCCATGGTCTCCATCCGAGGGCCCGCGAAGGGCAGGTCTCGACGCACGCGCCGCAGCGGCGGCAGGCGTCGTCGTCGATCGAGAGGCGCCACGCGTCCCCGTCGGCGCGGGACCACGTGAGCGCGTGCCACGCGCACGCCTGCGCGCAGCGCCCGCACAGGATGCAGGCCGCGGCGTCGAGGGCGAGCAGCCGGTCGCACCCAAGACAGCGCGCGGCGTGATGCCGCGCCACGGCGGCGGGCAGCGTGCCGGGAACGACGACCGCGGCCGGGGG
The DNA here is from genome assembly GCA_964571855.1 of uncultured Gemmatimonadota bacterium. Classification (GTDB taxonomy): domain Bacteria; phylum ARS69; class ARS69; order ARS69; family ARS69; genus CAYYFX01. Next base: position 32,087 of record CAZNDO010000019.1, on the reverse strand, counting down.
CACCGCGCGCACGGGCGGGATCACGCGCAGCGCGAACGGCGCGTTCCATCGCCCGGCGCCGGCGAGGGTGTCCACGAGCGCACGCGCCGCACGGCGCCCGGCGGCGATCGCGTCCACCACGGTGCCGCCGCCGGAGAGCACGCGGAAGACGTCCGGCCCGTCGAGACGCCCGGCCGCCGGCCCGGGCCGCTGGCCGAGTGCGAAGATCAGCACGTCGGCGGGCTCGATCCATGGGCGCGCCTCGTCGAATGCCGGCGGCGCCGTGCGATCCGTCGCGCCGTCGCCGTCCCACGACGGCGCGCAGCGGAGGCCGCGCACGCGATCGCCCTCCGTCACGACCTCGCGGGGGACGGCGCGCGTCACGAGCCGCACGCCCTCGGATTCCGCCGCGGCAACCTCGCGCGCGAATGCGGGCAGCGCGGCGCGGTCGCGGCGGTACACGACGCGGACGTCCGCCGCGCCGAGGCGGACGGCCGTGCGCGCGGTGTCGAACGCGCCGTTGCCGCCGCCCACCACCACCACCCGGCGCGCGCGGACGGCCGCGTCCCCGCTCGCCGCGTCGCGCAGGAACGCGATCGCCGTGTGCTGCGCCGGCCCGCGGCGCCAGCCGGGGATGTCCGGCTCCGCGTCGTCGCCCGCGCCGACCGCGACCAGCACGGCGGCGAACCCTTGCGCACGCAGACGGGCGATGGCGCCCGGGCCGTCCAGGACGAAGCCGCCGCGGAATGCCACGCCGAGATCCAGGACGCGGCGGATGTCGTCGCGGACGACGGACGGGGGCAGCCGGAAGGCGGGGATGCACCCGGCGAGCAGGCCCCCGGGACGCGCCTCGCGATCCAGGAGGGTGACGCGCGCGCCCGCGCATGCGAGATCGTGCGCGGCGGCGAGCCCCGAGGGCCCCGCGCCGATCACGGCGATCGCGGGACCGTCGCCCGCGACGATCTCCGCGCGCAGGTCGTCGGGCGGGGCGTGCGCACCCGTGACCCAGCGCTTCAGGTCGCACACGGGGATCGCCTCGCCGTCCCGCGCGAGGCGGCACGCGGCCTCGCAGGGGCGCGGGCAGATCCACCCCAGCACGCCGGGGAACAGGTTGTCGCGGTATGCGATGCGCCACGCCTCGTCGGTGTCCCCCCGCGCGATCGCGCGCAGGAATTCCGGGACGTTCTTGTCCGCGGGGCAGGCGGCGCGGCAGGGCGCGGGGGCGCGGCGATCGTCGTCCATGGCTATCCCGCTCCCGGGACGTCCTCCGGCACGTCCACGTGGAGGCGCAGGCGGTCGGCGCTGCCGGCGCGCGCCGCGTCCCAGGCGCCCGACGCCGCGGCGCCCTGCACGCGGACGTGCGTGAGGTCCGCGGGAAGCTGCCCGAGATACGGGTCGGCCTCCACCCACGTCCCGTCCAGCAGCACCTCGGCCCACACCGAAGCGTGGAACGACGTGCGCCGCGCCACGAGCCCGGCGCACGGGCGCGCGGGCACGCCCGCGGCGCGGCACATGGCCACGAAGAGCCGCGTGAACTCGGTGGCGTCGCCGCGCGGGTCGGCCAGGACGGCGGCGGCGTCCGCGGTGCCCGGGCGGTGCTCGCGCGCCATCTCCTCGTCCAGGAAGTCCAGGATGCGCTCGACGCGCTCGCGCGGATCGGCCGCGTCGCCCACCGCATCCGTGGCGGCGGCGACCACCGCGGCGGACGCCGGGGCCGCGGCATCCTCGAGCGCCGCCTTCCCGGGTCGCGCCGCGTCCGCGCGCACGATCTCACCCTCGTGCGCCGCGCGGCGGCTCCACTTCACGAGCTTCTGCCCGTCGTCGGCGGCGACGAACCGGCTCAGGTCCGCGCGCGGATCCGCCGCCACGCGGACGCGCAGCGTGCCGTCCTCCGCGGGCCGGATGTCGCGCAGGCACGCGGGGAACCGCTCCACGCCGGAAAGCTCGCGGCTGACCTTCAGGAACGGCACCAGCTCGGGGTCGATCCCCGACCTGCGGGCGCGGCGCGTCCCGTCGAACACGAGGAAGTCCCGGATCACCCCGGCGTCGGCGGGGGAGATGCCCGAGCCGGGCTTGCGGCTCATGCGCTGCACGTACGCGTCCCAGTCCTCGGGCTTGAGCGTGGAGTTGACCGGGCGGGCGAGCGTGTGGCACTTGCAGCAGCGCTGCGCGAAGAGCGCGTACGCCTTCTGCTGCGCGGGGGGATAGGCGCTCACGTCGATCCACGCGGGCCCGAGGTCCGCTTCGAACACCCGCATCTCCGTGGAGTCCGCGGGGGCGGACTGCGCGCGGGAGTCCGGCACGGCGGGCAGCCCCGCGGCCGCGGCGGCAACGACGGCCGCGACGGCGGCGACCGGGAGCAGGACCGTGCGGCGGGGGACGGCCGGTTCTTCGCCCATCGGTGCGCCTCTCAGTACGAGGTGAGGATGCCGAAGCGGACCACGTCGGACTCCACGAAATCGGTGAAGCGCCAGTGCTCGAACTGCAGCCGGACGGACCAGTCCAGGCCCGGCGCCACGTTCACGCCGCCGGTCCAGCGCACGAGCCCGGTGGACTCGTCGTTCACGGTGGCGAGCGGCGGGCCCTGGCGCAGCAGGCCGTCCACGCGGCCCACGAGCGACACGTGCCGCACCGCGGGGGACTCCGCCTGCACGTGGAATCCCTTCTTGCGCAGGAGGCGCCGTGCTCCCGCGGCGTCGAGCACGTCGTTCTCGCGTGCCACGTACTCCCCGCGCAGCTGCACGCCGCCGACGCGCGCGGACGCGTCCACGCCCCACACCGTGTACTCGAACTCCGCGTCCGGGTCGTACGCCCCGCGCAGGAACGACGCGCCGCCGGTGAGGTCCTTCCATCCCAGCGCCACGCGTCCGCCCCAGGACGGCTCGTCGTTGTTGTCGCTGAAGCCGCCGTCGCCGAGCTGGTTCTTGAACGTGAAGTCGCGCGGGGCGCCCGACTGCAACCCGTTCACGCCCCACGCCGCCACCCAGAGCTGCACGGCGTCGCGGAACCACCAGTCCGCGGAAACGGTCACGCCCTCGTCCACGTACGGCATCGGGAGGACGCCGAGGTTCATGCGGTCCGCCTGATACCGCAGCATGTGCCCCATGGCGTAGGGCAGGGGCTTCGACAGGAACGCATCGCTCGCGGGGTCGTGCCGCTGCCAGAAGTCTCCGAACGGGACCTCGATGCGTCCCGCCTCCATCGTGACGCGCGGCGCCAGGCGGATCTCGGCGAACGCGTGGTTCAAGGTGATGTCGTGGCATGCGGAGCACAGGCGCGCGCTGGCCGCCACGCGGTCGGACACCTCCACCCGCGTCTTCAGGCTCCACTCCGCCACCGCGCCGAGCTTGCCGAGCGGCTCCTCGTCGTCCGGGACGTCCAGGAGGTCGCGGTACTGCAGGCTCGCCGTGCCGGAGAACGTCCAGCGCGCGGCGTGCGCGGGGGGCGCGAGCGCGGCGGCCAGCAGGACGGCAAGCGCCGCCGCGATCCCGAGGCCTCTCGCGGGACGCCGGCCGGCGCTAGGGGGAGGCCGCGGCATCATCCGGGGGCGCTCCTTCGAGGATCCAGACGCGCAGGCGCTCGACGATCGGCGCGAACACCGGCGGGAACGTGGGCGGAGGCGGCATGGGGTTCCCGATCCACGGGACATCCTCCGCGATCTTGTTGTACACGAGGCTGGACTCCGGCCGGCACGGGTACACGCACTCGTAGATCGTGGTCTTCCCGCCCGCCATCAGGGACTCGTACGTCCGCAGGTCCAGCTCGCTGTTGGGGTACTCCGAGGACGCCGGGTGGTGGCAGAACGTGCAGAAGAAGTCCTCGAACAGCGGCCAGTGGATGTCCGCGCCGTACGAGTAGGTCGGGGCGGCCAGCACGGTCACGCCCACGGTGTCCTCGGCCGACGTGCCCCACGAGTTCGTGGCGCGCGCGACCAGGACGTGATCCCCCGGGGAGAGGCCGGCCTTGCGCAGCTCCGTGCCGGTGCCGAGAACGCCGTCCGCGTCCGAGATCCAGGCGACCTGCGCGGGCGCGAGCGGTCCCTCCTCCGGGTCGAAGGCGGCGGCCTGCAGCACCAGCGTGCCGCGCGTGGCCACGCGATGCCCCTCGCCGGGGAAGAGCACGGACACCGCCGGCACGCCGTTGTTCACCTCCACGCGCACGGGATCGCTGACGCCCACATGGCCGAGCACCGTCGTTGCCTTCGCCACGAGGTAGTGCGCGCCCGGCGGGAGCGTCGTGGTGTCGAGGTCCAGGACCCACGGCGGCGAGGTGATCGTCCCCACGGTCCACACGTCCGCGATCAGCTCCACCTTCTCGAGCTCCGGCACCTCGCCGGGGAAGTCCACCGACACGGGCACGACGCCCTTCACGAGGGCGCCGTCCGCGGGGTCGGACACGCGGACCTCGGGACCCTGGTTGAACACCTGCGCGAAGGCGGGGTCGCTGCTGCCGACGTTCCCGGCCGCGTCCTCCGCGGTGGCGCGCACGCGGTGCCGGCTCAACTCCTCCAGCGGCGTGGTGTCCCACCGCACTTCCCACGGGGCGGAGGTCAGCTCGCGCGGCGCGTCGTCGTCGATCCACACGAGGACGCGCGCGACGCCCACGTCGTCCGAGGCCTGCGCGACGATGCGATACGCGGAGCCGCCGACCGGCGTGGCCTGCAGCGAGTCCGGGCCGGAAGGGTTGAGCAGCGTCACGACGGGCGGCGTGGTGTCGCGGGTCGAGCCCGGACCGGTGGCGCCATCCTCGGCCCAGTACCGGTCCCACTCCGCGCACCCGCCCGCCGCCACCGCGAGCGCGGCGCCGAGGGTCGCGGCGAAGGGCAGGCGAGCCGTCACGTCCGCACTCCGGGGGATCGGGTCCGGCTGGATAATGTGGAGTATATCGTCGCGTTTTGGTCCGGACAACTCCGGCCCCGGATCCCGGGAATGGCGTAACGCATTGCGCGTCAGCACGTTGAGCGCTTCCGGCGGCGGCGCGGCAGCCCTTGAAATAGCGGATTGGGTGCTCTAGTATCCTGTTGCCCCCGGTTCCACGAGATTCCGCCCCGCTCCCGGCCCGCGTGCGGTCGCCGGCGGATCCCGTCGGATCACGGAGGTGCCACATGCGACAGACGGGGTTCCTCGCGGGGATCGCAACGCTCGCGGTCCTTCCCCTCGCCCTCCCGGCGCTCGCGGACACCGAGATCCGGCGCGTCACGGGAGGCGTCACCACCCTCACGATCGTGGACGCCCAGCTGGCCGCCGCCGGCTTCGCGTTCGACCGCCTCGAGACCACGGCCGGCGCGACCCGGACGGCGTTCGTCGCCGCCGGCGCGCGGCAGCACGCGTTCGCGGTGCGTGCGGAGGACGGCGTCACGTTCCGCATCGAGGACGGCGTGTTCGCGGGCTTCTCCGCCGGGGTCACCGTGGGTCATCACGGCGGGCTCGCGCTGCGATCGGAGGGACGCGCGAGCGCGCGCGGGGCGGCGCCGCGGGACCTGGTGCTGCGGCCCGGCTCGCTCCACGAGCGGGGCTTCGCGAGGCTCGGTCCGTTCGAGATCCGCAGCGCCACCCCCGTGTTCCTCCCGGATGGCGAGCGGCTGGTGGTCATGGCCGGCGACCTGGTCGTCGCGCCGGAGTTCGCGCGGGCGATCGGCCGCCCGGAGGCGGCGGGCGACTGGGTGGGCGCCGTCGAGTTCTCGTGGGGGACGGAGCTGCTGCGCCGCGAGTCGGCGCCGGCGCCGCCGCCGCCGGCCGCGGCGGTGACCGGCATCGACGTGCTGCTGCAGGAGGTCTACGGGCTGGACGACCTCGGCCGCATCGGCACCTATCCCACGGGCACGCTGGGCCTGTCGTTCAACACCACGTCGTGCAACAACGGCAGCGTGAACGTCCCGTGGTACGCGCCGATGGCGGAGAACCACCCGTTCATCGGCCTGGCGATGTTCCGCGAGAAGAACGGCCGCTTCGAGCAGATCGGGCGGAGCTGGACGAAGCACGGCTTCTACGCGCTCGCGAGCAACCAGTGCGACCTCGGCTGCATCGGCGGCGGCGGCGGCACGCTCAACGTGGGCTGCTCCGACACCTACTCCATCGCCAACAACGGATCGCAGTACTGGCTCGGCCCGCGCGCGGAGGTGAACCCGCACACGGCCGTGTGGGAGTGCCTCGGCAGCTGGTTCGACGGCACGCCGGTGGACTGCGTGCGCAGCAACGACGGCTCCGGCCTGAACGGCGTGCAGCACCGCCTGGAGGTGCGGGAGAGCGATCTGCTCGTGGCCGGGGCGCGCTACTTCTACGAGGGCGTGTACTGGGTCATGGACGACGTGAACCGCGCCAACAACTACGGGTGGCGGGAGTGCATCCCCACGTGGAACGGCACGGCATGGCTCTTCCCGGATGTCGGCGGCGGCGTGCTCGCGAACCCGGGCCCCGCCATCCTCGCGTGGGGCGGGCAGACGGACTCGAAGGACGTGGCCGCGGACGACGGGACCGTCGTCGTGGCGAACCGCGTGACCGATCTCGGCGGCGGGACCTGGCACTACGAGTACGTGGTGTACAACCAGTCCTGCGCGCGCGGCATCGGGCGGTTCGAGGTCCCGGTGGGCGCGGCGAACGTGACGAGCGCGTCCTTCCGCGACATCGACCTCGACGCCGGGAACGAGTGGACGATGACCCTGGCCGACGGACGGATCACGTGGGCCACCGGGAGCTACGGGGGCGCGGGCGCGACGAACCCCATCCCGTACCAGGCGCTGTTCAACTTCTCCTTCGACGCGAACGCCGCGCCGGTGGCGTCCAGTGCGCGGGTCCGCCTGCACGCGCCGGGCGCGGGTGACGCCGCGTTCTTCGCGATCCGGTCGCCGCATGCGGGAGCCACCGCGGCCGGCGAGCCCGCGATCGATCGCGCGACGTTCGAGCTGTCCGGGGCGGAGCCGAACCCGTTCGGCGCCGCCACGCGCGTGACGTTCGCGCTGGGCGAGGAGCGCCCGGTGCGCCTGCTCGTGGTGGACGTGACGGGCCGCGTGGTGAAGACGCTGCTGGACGGGGACGCCCCGTCCGGCCGCACGACACTGACCTGGAACGGCCGCGACGATCGCGGCGCGGACGCGGCCAGCGGCATCTACTTCTTCCGGCTCGTCTCCGGCGGCGAGTCCCGCACGACGAAGGGCGTACTCCTCAGATAACCGCATCCCCGGACCGCGCCCTTCCCGCGGCCGCCCCCGCCCTGGCGGGGGCGGCCGCTACCTTCCGCGCCCCGGCGCCCCGGCGCCCGGATCCGCGGGAGGCGGTCGGCCCTTTCCCGCGGCCGGGGATCGGGATAGTCTGCCCCGGTTTCCCGCCGGACTCCCCGAACCCCTGCGGGGGAAAGAGACCCATGCTCAACCGGATCCTGCCGCGCGAGGTCGGATTCTTCGACTTCTTCGACCGCCACGCCGCCATCATCGTCCTCGGGGCGCAGGAGCTCGCCTCGCTCGTCGCCACCGGGGCGAACCTCCACCCGAAGGTACGGCGCATCGCCGAGCTGGAGCACGAGGCCGACGTCATCACGCACCAGTGCGTGGAGGCGCTGCACAAGACGTTCATCACCCCGCTGGACCGCAACCACATCCACCAGCTCATCTCCCGCATGGACGACGTGGTGGATCTCGTGGACGCCGCCGCCGATCGCATCGAGCTGTACGAGGTGGACCGCATGTGGCAGGGCGTGCAGGACCTGGCGGACGTGCTCGTCCGCTCCTCGCAGACCCTGGAGGAGGCCGTGAAGGGGCTGAGGGACATGAGCCACCCCGCCCTGATCCGCGCGAAGTGCGTGGAGGTGAACCGGCTGGAGAACGAGGCGGACGCGGTGCTGCGGCACTCGCTCGCGAACCTGTTCAAGAAGGAGACGGACCCGGTCAAGATCATCCAGTGGAAGGAGATCTACGAGCTGCTGGAGGCGGCCACGGACCGGTGCGAGGACGTCGCGAACGTGATCGAAGGCGTCACGCTCGAGCACTCCTGAGATGGACGTCATCTGGATCGTCGTCATCGCCACGGTCGTCGTGGCCCTGGCGTTCGACGTCATCAACGGCTTCCACGACGCCGCGAACTCCATCGCCACGATCGTGTCCACCCGCGTGCTCCGCCCCGGCCAGGCCGTGGTGTGGGCGGCCTTCTTCAACTTCGTGGCCATGTTCGTCTTCGCGCCGGAGGTCGCGGACACGATCGCGAAGATCGTGCGGATCGAGGCGGCGGACCCCGCGTACGTCTACGTGGTGCTCGCCGGACTGCTGGGCGCCATCATCTGGGACCTCCTCACGTGGTGGTGGGGGCTCCCCACGAGCTCGTCGCACGCGCTGATCGGCGGCGTGGCCGGGGCCGGCGTGGCGCACGCGGGCTGGTCCGTGCTGCGCTGGGACAAGATCATCAAGACCATGCAGTTCATCCCGCTGGCGCCCATCCTCGGCGCCGTGCTCGGCTTCGTGCTCATGGTCACCGTGTACTGGATCTTCCGCCGCTGGCGCCCGGCCCAGGTGGATCGCGTGTTCCGCCGGGGGCAGCTCCTCTCCGCGTGCCTGTACTCGCTGGGGCACGGCGGGAACGACGCGCAGAAGACGATGGGCGTGATCGTGGCGCTGCTGGTGGCCGCGGGATCGCTGGATCCCGACACGAAGCTGTCGCTGACCGACCCGCACACGCTGTGGATCATCCTGTCGTGCCACGCGGCCATGGCCCTGGGCACCATGCTCGGCGGGTGGCGCATCGTGAAGACGATGGGGATGAAGATGACGAAGCTCCGGCCGGTCGGCGGCTTCTGCGCGGAGACCGCCGGCGCCGTCACGCTGTTCATCGCCACCCACGGCGGCATCCCGGTGTCCACCACGCACACCATCACCGGCGCCATCGTGGGGGTGGGCTCCACGACGAAGCTCTCCGGCGTGCAGTGGGGGATCGCGGGGCGCATCGTGTGGGCGTGGCTCCTCACCATCCCGGCATCCGCGCTGCTCGCGGCCGGATTGCTGCTCCTCCTGCGCTCGGCGCACGCGGCCGTGTAGGCTTCGGCCGGGGGGAAGGCGCACCCCCGGGGGGCGGGCACCGGTTGACCCGGAGCCCGGGGTCGCCGATATTGGGACTTTGCGGAGTCCCGGTACCGGACCCCTCCGGAGCTAGCGATGCGTCGCCCCTCACTGCCCGCCCGCCTCCTTCGCCTTGCGGCCGCCCTTGCGGTGGCCGTGCCGCTGGGTCCGGGAGGGCTGTGCTGCTGCCTCGTGAGGGGGCACGACGCGCCGCCGGTCGTGGCCGCGGCGCCGGAATCCCCCGCAGCCAGCCCGTGCTGCCGGGCGAAGGACGCGGAGCCGCCGGCGCCCGCGCGCTCGCCCGTTCCGGACGACGACTGCGGCTGCCCGCAGCGCGAGAACGTGGTGCTCGCGTCGGCGTCCGCGGAGCTCGCGCCGGTCGCGCCCGTGATGCACGCCGCGCTCCTCCCGCCCTCCACCGCTCCGGTGGCTCTCGCGGACCCGGGCGCCGTCGCTTCGCTCCGCACCGGAGCGCCCGCGCCGGTCCCGAAGCTTCCCCTGTTCCGGATGCTCGGCGTCCTCCTCTGCTGATCCCCTTCCCTTCGTGATCGTCGCGCGCGACGCCTCGGCGTCGTGCGCGCTCGTCGTCGTGTGCGCGCTTCCGGGCGGATCGCGCCGCGGGTCCACGAACGGGAAGGAGACGCTGTCATGCGCATCGGGCGTACGCCCCGGGTCGGGGTGCTCGCCGTTCTCGCGGGAAGCCTGACGCTTCCCGCCGTGGTCCGTTCCCAGGAGCCGACCGTCCCGGCGGGTGCGCCGCCCGTGGAGGCGCTCGTGGCCGAGGCCCTCGCGCGCTCGCCACGTCTCGCCGCGCGTGTGGCGGAGGTGACGGCGGCCCGCGAGGCGGAGCGCCCGGCCGGGGCGCTCCCCGATCCGGTTCTCGAGGTGATGCTGCAGGACGCGGGCTTCCCGGACTGGACCGTCGGCGAGGAGCCGATGTCGATGATCGGTCCGCAGCTCTCGCAGGGGCTGCCGTTCCCGGGGAAGCGCGGCGCGCGGCGGACGGCGGCCGCGGCGCGCACGGACGTGCGGCGCGCGGAGCGGGACGCCGCGGCGCGCGAGGTCGTGCGGGACGTGCGGCAGGCGTACGCGCGCGTCTATGCGATCGACCGCGAGCGCGTGCTGCTGGACGCGAGCCGGGACCTCACCGAGGTGCTGGCCGCGACCGCATCGCACCACCTGGAGATGGGGGAGATGGACCAGGAGGCAGTGGTCCGCGTGCGCGTCGTGGCGTCCCGTCTCGAGGAGCGGCGCGCGGATCTCGCCGCGGCGCGCGCGGCGGCCGTGGCGGAACTGAACCGGCTCCTGGATCGCCCGGGGGACGCGCCGCTCGGCGAGGTCGTGGAACTGCCGCGTCCGCCGGCACCCGCGCGGCCGGGAGATGGCGCGGCCGAGGGCGCCTCGGCCGAGGTGGCCGTGCGCGCGGCCACGGTGACGGCGGCCGAAGCGGCGCTCCGCGCCGCGCGCCTGGAGACGCGCCCGGACTTCATGGCCGGCGCGGGCGTGGGACTGCGGGGCGACCTGGATCCCGTCGTGACGTTCCGCGTGGGCGTGGAGCTCCCGGTATGGCAGGGCGCGAAGCAGCGGCCGCTCGCGCGGGCGGCGGCGGCGGAACGCGACGCCGCCCTGGAGGAGGCGCGGGACGCGCGGGCCGCGGCGCGCGCGGAAGCCGAGCGGCGGCACGCGGAGCTCCTGCTCGCGGACGAGCAGGTGGCGCGCTACGAGGATTCGCTCGTGCCGCAGACGCTCCTCGCGTTCGACGCGGCGCGCGCCGCGTACCTGGGGCGGCGCGCGGACTTCTCCACCGTGCTCGAGGACTTCGATCTCTGGCTCGACGCGCGCGCCGGTCTCGCGCGCCGCGAGGCGGAGCGCTACGCCGCGTGGGCGGCGCTGGACTTCCTGCTGCATCCGGCGGCGGACGCCGGGGGGGACACTCCATGAACGGCCGGCTGCGGTTCCTGATCCTCGGTCTGGTCCTCGTCGCGATCGCGGGACTCGCGGGCTGCGGCGGCGGCGATGCCGGGGGCGCGATGTACCACTGCCCCATGCACCCCACCTACGTCTCGGACCACCCGGGCGACTGCCCCATCTGCAACATGAGCCTCGTGCCCGTGCCGGAGGAGGCCCCCGCGGCGGCGGCCGAGCCGGCCGCGGCGGAGCGCTGGCAGTGCCCGATGCACCCGTCCTACGTGTCCGACCGCCCGGGCCAGTGCCCGATCTGCCACATGGACCTGGTGAAGGTCCGGGAGGAGGGAGGCACGGGGGCCGCTCCCGCGGGGTACAGCGTGGTCCGCGCCTCGGAGGAGGCGCTGCGCCTGGCGGGCGTGCGCACCTCCATCGCCGTGCGCGACACGGTCGTCCGGGACGTGCGGGCCGTGGGCGTCGTGCGCGCCGACGAGACGCGGCTCCACCAGGTGAACACGCGCGTGTCCGGCTGGGTGGAGGAGCTGTACGTCTCCTTCACCGGCCAGTCCGTGCGCGCGGGCGACCCGCTGCTCCGGTTGTACTCCCCGGAGCTGCTCGCGAGCCAGGAGGAGTACCTGCGCGCGCGCGACGCCGCGCGGCGCCTGGAGGACTCCCCGCTGGAGGAGGCCCGGCGCGGGGCGCGCGAGCTCGTGGACGCCGCCCGGGCGCGTCTCCTGCTGTACGACGTCCCGGAGTCGCTGCTCGAGGCCATCGAGCGTTCCGGCGTCCCGCAGCACTCCGTGACGCTGGAGGCGAAGGCGTCCGGCTACGTCACGGGCAAGGGGATCGCCGCCGGCGCGCGCGTCGAGCCGGGCACCACGCTGTTCGTCATCGCGGACCTCTCGCGCGTGTGGGTGGAGGCGGACGTGTACGAGTACGAGGCGCCGCTGGTCGCGCACGGCGCGGCGGCCGTCGTGACGCTGCCGTACGACCCGGCGTTCCGCCGCGAGACGCGTGTCTCCTACGTCTATCCCACGCTGGACCCCGCCACGCGCACGCTGCGCGTGCGCGTGGAGCTCCCGAACCCGGATCTCGCGCTGCGCCCCGACATGTTCGCGGACGTGGAGATCCGCGCGCAGGCCGCGACCGGCGTGGTGATCCCCGACGACGCGATCCTGGACACGGGCACGCGCCGCATCGTCTTCGTGGAGACCGAGCCCGGCACGTTCACGCCGCGCGAGGTGGCGGTGGGGATCCGCGGGGACGGCCGCGCGCAGGTCCTGTCCGGCGTGGCCGAGGGCGAGGCGGTGGTGGTCCGGGCGAACTTCCTGCTGGACTCCGAGTCGCGCATCCGCGCGGTGCTCGCGGGTGCCGACGGCGCGGGCAACGCCCACGGGGGCCACCCGTGATCCGCCGCGTCATCGAGCTGTCGGCGAAGAACCGGTTCCTCGTCCTCGCGCTGACCGCGGTGGCGTGCGCGTACGCCGTGCACACGCTCGAGACCATCCGCCTGGACGCGCTGCCGGACCTCTCCGACACGCAGGTGATCATCTACTCGCGGTGGGACCGTTCCCCGGACATCCTCGAGGACCAGGTGACGTACCCCATCGTCACCGCGCTGCTCGGGGCTCCCGGCGTGAAGGCCATCCGCGGCCTGTCGGACTTCGGGTTCTCGTACGTTTACGTGATCTTCGAGGACGGCACGGACCCGTACTGGGCGCGTTCGCGCGTGCTGGAGTACCTCTCGAAGATCCAGCCGCGCCTGCCCGCCGGCGTGCGCACGGAGCTCGGACCGGACGCCACGGGCGTGGGCTGGGTCTTCCAGTACGCGCTGGTGGACGACTCCGGGACGCACTCGCTCGAGGAGCTCCGCTCGTACCAGGACTGGACGCTGCGCTACGCCGTCCAGTCCGTGCCCGGCGTGGCCGAGGTGGCGTCGGTCGGCGGGTTCGTCCGGCAGTACCAGGTCACCGTGGACCCGAACCGCCTGGCCGCGTACGGCATTCCCCTCGCCCGCGTGGTGGAGGCGGTCCGCGCCGCGAACGACGAGGTGGGTGGACGCCTGCTCGAGTGGGGCGGCACGGAGTACATGGTGCGCGGCCGCGGCTACGTCCGTTCCACGGCGGACCTGGAGGCCGCGGTGCTCAGCACCGGCGCCGGAGGGGTGCCCGTCCTGCTGCGGGACGTGGCGCGCGTGGAGATCGGGCCGGAGATCCGGCGCGGCATCGCGGACCTCGACGGCGAAGGCGACCACGTGGGCGGCATCGTCGTCATGCGGCACGGCGAGAACGCGCTGAACGTGATCGAGCGCGTGAAGGAGAAGCTGCACGAGATCGAGCCGTCCCTGCCCGCGGGCGTCCGCATCGTGACCACGTACGACCGGGCGGACCTGATCGAGCGCGCCATCCACACGCTCACGCACGAGCTGAAGATCGAGATGATCATCGTGTCGCTCGTGATCCTCGTGTTCCTGTGGCACGTGCCGTCGGCCATCGTGCCCATCCTGACGATCCCGGTGTCCGTACTCCTGGCGTTCATCCCGCTGCACCACTTCGGCGTGACCGTGAACATCATGTCGCTCGCGGGCATCGCCATCTCCATCGGCGTGCTCGTGGACGGGGCCATCGTGGAGGTGGAGAACGCGTACAACAAGCTGCACGAGTGGGAGGCCGGCGGGCGCAAGGGGGACTACCACGCCGTCCGGCTGGAGGCCATGAAGGAGGTGGGCCCGGCCGTCTTCTTCTCGCTGCTCGTCGTGGCGGTGTCGTTCCTCCCCGTGTTCGTGCTCGTGGACCAGGAGGGACGGCTGTTCAAGCCGCTGGCCTGGTCCAAGACGCTGACCATGGCGCTGGCGGCCGTCCTCGCGGCCACGCTGGATCCCGCGCTCCGGATGATGTTCACGCGGATGGATCCGTTCCGGTTCCGCCCCCGGTTCCTGGCGAAGGCCGCGAGCGCGCTCCTCGTGGGCACGTACCACGCCGAGGAGAAGCACCCGGTCAGCCGGACGCTCTTCCGCGTGTACGAGCCGGCGTGCCGATTCGTGCTGCGGCGGCCGAAGACGGTGATCGCGGTGGCGGCCGCGCTCGTCGCGGTGAGCGTGCCCGCGTACTTCCGGCTCGGCACGGAGTTCATGCCGCCGTTGAACGAGGGGACGATCCTGTACATGCCCACCACGCTGCCCGGCATCTCGGTGGCGCAGGCGCAGGAGCTGATGGAGACGCAGGACCGGGTGCTCAAGTCCTTCCCGGAGGTGGAGCGCGTCTTCGGCAAGGCCGGCCGCGCCGACACGTCCACGGATCCCGCGCCGCTCTCGATGATGGAGACGACGGTGGTGCTGCGCCCGCCGTCCGAGTGGCGCGGCAAGGAGCGGTGGTACTCCGGGTGGGCGCCCGGGTGGCTGCGGGATCTGCTCCGCCCGATCTGGCCCGACCGGATCTCGTGGGAGGAGCTGGTGAACGAGATGGACCGGGCCCTGCGCATCCCGGGTGTCACGAACGCCTGGACCATGCCCATCAAGGCGCGCATCGACATGCTCACGACCGGCGTGCGCACGCCGGTGGGGATCAAGGTCCTGGGCGACGACCTCGCGGAGATCGAGCGCATCGGCGCCCGGCTGGAGGCGATGCTGGCGGACGTCCCGGGGACGCGCAGCGTGTTCGCGGAGCGCGTGACCGGCGGGTACTTCCTGGACATCGTTCCCGATCGCGAGCGCCTGGCGCGGCACGGCCTGAGCGTGGACGACCTGCACGAGGTGATCCTCGCGGCGATCGGCGGGGAGAACGTGGGCACGGTGCTGGAGGGCCGCGCCCGCTACCCGATCAACGTGCGCTACCCGCGCGAGCTGCGGGACGACCCGGAGCGGCTGGGGCGCGTGCTCGTCGCCACGCCGTCGGGCGCGCAGGTGCCGCTGGCCCAGCTCGCGGCGCTGGACGTCGTGAGCGGCCCCGCGATGATCCGGGACGAGGACGGCTTCCTGGCCGGGTACGTGTACGTGGACATCACCGGGCGCGACGTGGGCGGCTGGGTGGAGGAGGCGAAGGGACTGGTCCGCGAGGGCCTGGAGGTGCCGCCGGGCGTCGTCCTGCAGTGGAGCGGCCAGTACGAGAACATGATGCGCGTGAACGAGCGCCTGAAGCTCGTGGTGCCGATCACGCTGCTCCTGATCTTCCTGCTGCTGTACGCGAACACGCGCTCCGTGTTCAAGACGTCGGTCGTGCTGCTGGCCGTGCCGTTCTCCGCGATCGGCGCGATCTGGCTGTTCCACCTGCTGGACTACAACGTGTCGATCGCCGCGTGGGTGGGCATGATCGCGCTGCTCGGCCTGGACGCCGAGACCGGCGTGTTCATGCTGCTGTTCCTGGATCTGTCCTACGACCGGGCGCGCCGCGACGGGCGCCTGCGGTCCGTGGCGGAGCTGGACGAGGCCATCGTGCACGGCGCGGTGAAGCGCGTCCGCCCCAAGCTGATGACGGTGGCCACCGCGTTCATGGGCCTGCTCCCGATCCTGTGGGCCACGTCCGCGGGCGCGGACGTGATGAAGCGCATCGCCGCGCCGATGATCGGCGGCCTGATGACATCGTTCCTGCTGGAGCTGCTGGTGTACCCCGCGATCTACAAGGTGTGGAAGCGGCGCACGGAGCTGAAGGGGATCCCGTCCTGAGGCCCCGGGCGCCGGAGTCGTCCGGAGGTCCGAAACCGAGGAGGAGTGACATGAAGCGCATCCTGATCCCGTTCGCGATGTGGGTGGTGCTCGCCGGCGCCGGCTGCGGCGCCCCGGAGAAGAGCCCGCCGCCCCCGGCCTCCCCCGGCGGCGAGGTCGGCGCGGCCGCGGGCGGCGCGCCGGCGGCCGTGCCGATGAAGGTGGAGGGGTACCAGGTGGTGCGCGTCGTCGTGCGCGACACGGGGTACACGCCGGACCGGATCCGGCTGCAGGCGGGCGTTCCCGTGAAGATGGTCTTCGTGCAGGAGTCCACGTCGCACTGCGCCGCGCAGATCATGATCCCGGCGATGGGCGTTCCCGCGACGGACCTGCCCCCCGGGAAGGAGACGGTCGTGGAGTTCTCCCCGGCGGAGGCGGGAACGTTCGCGTTCACCTGCGGGATGGACATGCTGCGGGGGACGCTGGAGGTCGGCGCCTGAGCCGCGGCCCGGTCCTGCGCCCCGCCCCACCGCGCGTCAGCTGGCGGACCAGGCGGGCATCGTGGTCATGAAGCGGGCGGCGCGGTCGCGGGCGGCCTCGGGAGTCAGTCCGTCCTGCCAGCCCAGCATCCACGTTGCCAGGATCTCGTGCACCTCCTCCCGCGGGCGGAGGCGGCCGGACTCGTCGGAGCAGTAGCGGCAGTACCGCGGGTTCGGGCCGGCGTGCTCCCGGAGCGACGTGGCACAGGACAGGCAGTGGCGGTGCGGAGCCGGCGGCCGGGGGGCTCCCGCGGCGGCCGCGAGGGACTCCAGCGTTGCCGACCACGCGCCGGGCAGCAGGGCGCCGGCGCGGGCGACCGGCCCGTCCCAGGCGTCGGCGGTGGGCGGCGGGTCGTGCGGGGAGAGGCCGGCGTCGCGCAGGAAGGCGTGGAGCAGATCGCGCGCGAGCACGCGGCGGAACACGTCGTCCGCGGCGGGGAAGTCCGCCAGGCGATGGCGCGCCGCGCGCAGGATCGCGGCGTAGGCGGACGCCGTGGCCGCGCGGGCGGAGCCGAGGATCTCCGCCGGCCAGGCGGCGGCGAGGCGGGGCGCCGCGGGGTGCGCGGCCGGCGTCGCGAACGCGAGCGGGAACGCGGGAGCATCGTCGTCCGGCGGAAGCGGGGCTCGCAACATCGCGCGGCAGGTCGTCTCGTCCGCGACGAGGTAGGCGGCGCCGTCGCGCCGCGTCGCGCTCCCCTCGCGCACTGCGGCGAGCGTGTCCTCGATCGATGCCGCATCCTCGGGCAGCGGGTGCACGTCGGCGTCCGCGGCGCCGCGGTGCGCCCGCAGCCAGGTCTCCGCCGCGTCCCCCGCGGCGACGACGAACGCCGCGCCGCGGCGCGGCACCCGTGCCCAGGGCGCCGGCATGATGTCGTCCGGCGTGACGTGCAGCGCGCGAACGCCCACGCGGAAGCCCGGCAGCTCGAGCACCGTGCATCCGCGCGCGCGCAGCGCGGCGCAGTCCAGGACGCCCACCGCCAGGGGGATCGCAACGGGGGCCGTCGCGTCGAGCGCGGCGAGCGCGCGCGGCAGGGGCAGGACGCGGGTCTCCGGCTCGGCCTCCGGATGCACCGCGCGCACGAGCTGCCGGGCCAGCGGCACGAGGATGGCCGGATCGGCCGGCGTGCCGAGGCGGGGCGGGGCGATGGCGATGAGGGTCGCGGGGTGCGTGCGGGCCGGCCGGCCGGCGCGGCGAACCGGCGCGGCGTGCTCCGGGCCGGGCACCGCGTCGGGATCCCAGCGGATGCCCGCGGCCTCCACCCATGCGCGCGGGTCATGGCCGAGCTGCCGCGCGAGCCGCGCGAGCGTGCGGGTCCACGACCGCACCTGGCGAACGGACGCGGACTCGAAGCGCGGCACGGCGCCGTCCACGAGGATGCGCTGCAGCGTGTGGGTGGAGACCCCGAGGCGCCGGGCCAGGGCGCCGCGCCCGGTCCGGGCGGCCTCGGCGCGCAGGGCGAGCCAGATCCCGGTCATCCCCGCCGGCAGGGCGGGCGGGGGCGCGGTGGGGACGCGGGGCCGACGAGGCACGGATCGGATCCTCCGTTGGTCGGAGTGTCGTTGCCGACAACGTTAGCCTCGCTGGCGGGGGGACGTCAATTGCCGCGGGCGCCGCCCTCGATGGGGTGCGCCGGTCCGATGGGTGTTCGAGTTGCGGAAACGTCATGAACGGGAGTGACGGAATCCACGTAAATGGCTGTAAAACCGGCAGTCACCTCCGTGCCGGCCGGCGCGGTTCGGGCGATACTGTTGTCCGCAATGAATGTGGTCGTGTCCCGCACCGGAGGTCCCGGGCGGCGCCGACCCGCTTCGGAGCGATCGAGAGGGCATCATGTCGCGTTGCTCATCGGCCCGGTCGCGGCGACCGGACACCGCCGCCGTCGCACTCCCGTGGATCCTGGCCGCGCTGGCGGTGTCCGCCTCGCCGGCCACGGCCGGCGGCCCGCCCGCGTTCACCGAACACCTCCGCTTCGGCGCCAGCGCCACCATCTGCGTGGCCTTCGCCGACTCGGACGGGGACGGCGACCAGGATCTTGCCGTCGGGAACGTGAACAACCAGCAGAACTTCCTCTACATCAACGACGGCGGCCTCTCGTTCACGGAGCAGGCCGCGTTCGGGACCCGGCACACGTTCGCCCTGGCCTGGGCGGATGCGGACAACGACGGGGACCGCGACATGGCGGTGGCCAACCGCCTGCACAACAACCGCCTCATCCTCAACCAAGGCGGCAACTCGTTCATGGGGCAGAACCAGTTCGGCACCGGCCTGTCGATGGCGCTGGCCTGGGCGGACTACGACCTCGACGGCGACCTCGACATCGCGGTGGGGCACGGGATCCTCGGCACCGCGGAACAGAACACCCTGTACCGGAACGAGGGCGACGGCACGTGGACCGAGTCCGCGCAGTTCGGCGTCGGCCAGACGTGCACCCTGGTGTGGGGCGACGTGGACGGCGACGGGGACCCGGATCTCGCGGCCGGCAACGGCGGGTTCAGCACGGAGGAGCAGAACTACCTGTACGTGAACAACGGGGACGGCACCTTCACGGAGCGTGCCGAGTTCGGTCTCGGCAACTCCGTGTCGCTCGCGTTCGGAGACGCCGACAACGACGGGGACCTCGATCTCGCCGTGGGCAACTGGGGCGCCGGGCAGAGCCGGCTGTACTTCAACGACGGCGCCGGCAACTTCACCGGCGTGGACGAGTTCGGGAACGGCGATCCGAACACGGTCGCGTGGGGGGACTTCGACAACGACGGCGACCTCGACCTCGCGCAGGGGAACGGGGACTTCGGCTCGGCCGCCCCGAACACGCTGTGGGTGAACACAGGCGCCGGCGTGTTCACGGCCAGCGCGCAGTTCGGGCTGGGGAGCACGGACGGCGTGGCCTGGGCCGACGTGGACGGGGACGGGGACCTCGATCTCGCCGCCGGGAACGAGCACTCGCCGGACCTCAACTACCTGTACGAGAACCTGGAGAACGACGCGGACTGGCTGTACCTGCGCCCGGTCGGCCACTCGTTCGACCTCGGGGCCGGCTACTCGAACCGCGACGCGATCGGGGCGAAGGTGTACGCGTACGAGGCCGGGTTCCTCGGTGATCCCGCGCACCTGCTCGGCGTCCGCGAGATCTGCGCGCACGGCGGCTTCAGCTCGCAGAACCAGATCGAGGCGCACTTCGGCGTCCCCGGCCGCACGGCCGTGGACGTGCGCATCGTGTGGCCGGGCTCGGCGGGCAGCCACGTGACGCAGGATCTCCCCGGCATCCCCGTTCCCGGCCGGTACACCGTGCACGAAGGGACCACCGCCACTCCCGTCACGACGGGCATGGCGGCGCCGCCGTCGGCGGAGTGGCGCGTGGTCCCGAACCCGTCGCGGGCGGGCGTGGCGCTCGACCTCGCGGGCGCCGGCGCGGCGGGAAGCGTGGACATCGTGGACGCGGCGGGGCGGCTCGTGCGCCGGGTGGCGGGGTCGTCCGCCGCGGACGACGCGCTGCACGCGGCGTGGGACGGGCGCGACGCCGCGGGCCGTCCGGTCGGCGCGGGCGTCTACTTCGCGAAGCCGGCCGGACGCGAGGGCCCGTCGGGACGGATCGTCATCCTGCACTGATCCCGCACGGGTCCGTCCGGAGCGCGGCGGCGCGCCGGGGCGTCACGACGCCTCGAGCGCCGCCGCGTTGTGCTCCAGGATGGTCGGCGGCTCGTAGGTCCACCCGCGCGCGAGGCGCCGCTCCTCCCGCGCCAGGGTCCAGCGGATGAGCGAGCCGGCCAGCGGCGCCGCCAGCCGGGACCGCCAGCCGAACTCCCGCTGGATGTCCTCCAGCGCGCTCGAGAGCCGCGCGGCCAGCGCCGGGTCCGGGCGCAGCCACCTTCGCGCCGCCCAGAGCGCGCCCGCGAACATCACGGGAAGCTCGCGCGCCTGCCAGGCGAAGCGGCGCCGGATGCGCCGGTCCGGATGGTCCTTGTAGCGCTGCCAGCCGCGCAGGACCGTGCGCGCCATGCGCAGCACGCTCGGTCCGTTCACGATGAAGTCGCGCTGGAACGCGCGCAGCAGGAGGGAGGTCTCCTCGCCCGCGGGGATGTTCGGGTGCCGGAAGTTGAACCGGAGCTGGCCGTGCGCGTCCGCGTGCGGGCAGTCCGCGGGGTCCAGCAGGGCGCCCGCGTCCCGCAGCTCCGCGTGCAGCGGCGTGCCGGGGACCGCCGTGTACAGCATGAACTGGTGGAACTCCGTGTCGTGGCTGACCGCGTAGTCGATCGCCTCGTCGATGTTCCCCGGCGTGTGCGACTCCAGCCCGATGATCGTGGATCCGAGGACGCTCGTGCCGTGGTCCTGCAGCGAGCGCACGAGGTCGCGGGTGTCCACGCCCTGCACCTTGGCGTAGTGCGAGTCCTCGCCCTCGATGCCCAGCCACACCCACGCGAGGCCGAGACCCACGAGCTGCTCGGTCGTGTAGGACCGGAGGACCTTCGCGGAGCTGAACACGTGCAGCGCCCACGCCTTGTCGTGGTGCTCCATCAGCTCCAGGAGGCGCAAGGCGCGGCGCCGGTGCAGGAGGAAGTTCTCGTCCATGACGAAGAACGAGCGCGCCTGCATGGACGACTCCAGGTCGCGCATCACGTCGAAGAGATCGTCGCCGGTGGGGTAGAAGTCCACGAAGCGGCCCTTGCCGCCGAACATCGCGGACGTGGAGCAGAAGTTGCAGCCCATCGGGCAGCCCACCGACGGCATGAGCACCGCCGGCTGGTCGGAGCGCCCGCGCCGGACGGGAAGGCCCATGGCCCGCACGTTGAAGCCCGCCGTGACCTTCGGGTGCTCCAGCGGCGCCGCCGGATCCTCGCCCAGGAACGTGCGCATCCAGCGCACACCCTCGCCGCGGACCACGTGGTCCGCATCCACGCGCGTCTCGATGCCCGGGAGGTTCGCGACGTGCCCGCCGATCACGATCACGGCGTCCGGCAGGTGCTGCCGCACCAGCCGGCACATCTCCTCCACCTTGTCCACGTTCATCACGATGGAGCCGATGCCCACGATGTCGTAGCGGGTGCGGCGGAGCTCCTGCACGAACCGCTCGCGGCTCGGGAAGTCCAGGAGCGCGCAGCGCGCCTTGATGTTCGCCTGGATGAGCATGAGCCCGAACGAGCGGTGGTGCGCGCGCACGGAGAACGCGCGCTGAACCCGGGTGACCTGGTTGTGGTAGAGCTCCATCGGGTTCAGGGCGCGGCTCCCGTACGCGTCGTCGCGCGCGTAGGGGCCGAAGACGCTGCTGAGCAGCACGTGCGCGCGCGACCCCTTCGGGTGGGGGCGGACGGCGGCCAGCGCTTCCGGGTCGTGCGGGGCGTGGAGCATGGCGGCCAAGCGAAGGACCTCCGGATGCGGGACCCGGGGAAGGTGGCCGTTCCGGAGCGATAGGTCAACAAATCTCTCTGGGCGATGCCGCGGACCGTGCGCATGGTGCCGGCACGCGAATGCGCGGCGACGAAGCGATGCGCTCCCCTGGCGGCTTCCCTTCGGGGAGGTGCGGTCATGAGACCGCACGGCTCGCCGTTCCGTGCTCCTCCGCTCGCGTTGCTGGTCGCGGTCGCGGCCCCCGCGTTGCTCTTCGTGGACGCCCGCCGCGGCACGCCGGACCTCCGGTGGTCCGACTCGGTCGTGGTGCGCGAGATCCGCGTGTGCGAGCACGGCGTCCAGCCGCTGTTCGTCGCCGGGCAGGGCGGGCGGATGCAGCGCACGGCCCTCGTGTTCCCGCGCCCACGGCCCCGCTGCGGGCCGATCGCCGGGGGCTGGCCCCCGGGAGCGCACGCCTCGATGCCGAGCTCCGTCACTTCACCGAGCGCTACACGCCGCTCAACGCCGCGCTCGCCGCTCCGCCGATTCCCTTCCGGGACCCGTTCCCGTGGCACCCCCCGATGCCTTATGATCTGGCGCTTGTCGTCGTCGCATCGCCGGAAACCCACGAAGGACATCCCCGTGAATCGCGCATCCCGGTCGTGGTGGTCGGACGTTCTTGCGCGCCGCGCCGCGGCGTGCCTCATTCCCCTCGCCCTCGCCGTGTCCTCCGCTTCCGCGCAGACGGTGAGCTTCGGGTCCGACCGCATCATGCGCGTGAACGGGCAGCGCGTGTTCCCCGTGGGGCTCCTGGAGCTCGGGATCGACCGCTACCCGACGGACTGGAACCAGCGCATCCGGGACTCGCGCGCGAACTTCGTCTGGGACAACGGATTCGCGTACAGCGACTCCACTCCCACGTGCGAGGCCATCCGGGACTCGTCCCTCGCGGCGGGGTACTGGGTGATGGTGGGCTCCCCGGACGCCTGGAACTGGGACATCCAATCCACGCCCGAGCTCGAGGTCTCGAAGCCCATGTACCAGCCGGACTCGCTCTGGGCGGTGAAGCAGTGCATGCCGTTCTGGGGGCGCCTCGTGGGCTACGCGAACCGCGACGAGCCGGTGTGGACCATCCAGCGCGGTATCGTGGGGGACATCGACAGCGCGCACGTGCACGAGACGTACGCGCAGATCAAGGCGATGTCGTCGTCCAAGATGGTGGCGATGAACTTCGCGAACGCGCACCTCACCGCGGACATCGTCCAGTGGCGCTCCGACATCTCCGGCTACCTGCCGGCCACGGACGTCGTGATGTCGGCGAACTACCCGTACCCCTACGGGCCCGGGACCTGCGGCCAGTACAACGTCTTCGGACCGAGCTGCTCGATGGACCGGCTGTGCCTGGTCGCGGACGAGTACCGCAACACGATCGCCCCGGGAAAGCCGCTGTGGATGATCCTGCAGGCGTTCAAGGGCATCCCGCTCAAGGAGGCGCGCTGGGAGGCGGCGCAGTCCGTGATCCACGGCGCCACCGGGCTCATCTGGGCGGGCTGGACGTGGTTCCACCCGCAGGGCGACGGGGAGGACAACTGGCCCGTGATCGCGCAGGTGATCCGCGAGTTCGAGGCCCTGGACGAGATCCTGTTCCAGGCGAACGTCCCCGGCGTGGTCTCCTCGGACCCGAACGTGGACGTCCTGGGCAAGGTGGACCCGTCGGACGAGATGATGGTGTTCGCCGCGGGACGGAACGGCTTCGTGGGCGAGACCACGATCACGCTGCCCGGCGTGGCCGGCCACTGGGTCGAGGTGCGGTACGAGAACCGCTACCTGCCCATCGTGAACCACGCCATCACGGACACGTTCAACGGCTACGAGTCGCACATCTACCAGGTGAAGTCGATCGGGTACGAGCCGCCGCTGGACGCGCCGGTGTTCGCGGGCGCCGCTCCGGGGGATCTGCGGCTGGACGTCTTCCCGAACCCCGCCTCCGGCGCCGTGAACGCGCGGCTGTCCGCGCCGTCCGTGTTCGGCGCCACCGCGGTCGTGCACGACGTGGCGGGGCGCCGCGTCGGGACCGCCGAGGTGCGCAGCACGCATCCGGACCTGGCCACCGTGTCGTGGGACGCGCGGGACGGGAACGGCGCGCGGCTCGTGCCGGGGATCTACTTCCTGCGCGCGGCCACGCCGGACGGCGCGTCCGCCACCGCGCGCGTCGTGCTGCGGTAGCCCGTTGCCCGGTCCACGCCCCGTCACGCCCTACGCGCGCGAGTTCCCGATCCGCTTCAACGACATCGATGCGGCCGACATCGTGTACTTCCCGCGTCTCCTGCACTTCTGCCACTGCGCCCTGGAGGACTTCGTCACCGACCGCAGCGAGCGGAGCTACCGGCGCTACGTGCAGGACGGCATCGTCTTCCCGGTCGTGCACGTGGAGGGGCAGTTCTTCAAGCGCGTCCACTACCGCGACCGGCTGCAGGTGGCGGTGACGTGCGAGGAGATCCGCACGCACGCGTTCCGCGCGCGCTACGACCTCGCCGTGGTCCCGGGCGAGGGCGGCGGCGTCCCGGAGCCGTCGGCGCGCATCGTGATCGCGCAGGCGGTGGCGCGGCGCGACACCTTCGAGCTGCAGGACGTGCCCGCGGACCTGCGGCGCGCGCTGGAGTCCGTGCGCGAAGGCGCCGCCTGACCGCGTCGGCTTGACACTCCCCGCAGCGGGTCTTAGCCTGCCGGTGGCCGCGTCCGCGCCGGTGCGCCACGCACGGCCGGCGTCCTCGCCGCGGGAGGGTGGATGAACGGGCTCGAAGCGAGGGCCGGCGCCGGTTCCCTCGAGGTCATCTGCGGCAGCATGTTCAGCGGGAAGACGGAGGAGCTGATCCGCCGTCTGGTCCGCGCGCGCATCGCCCGGCAGACCGTGCTGGCGTTCAAGCCGGCCATCGACGACCGGTACGGCCGGGACCACGTCACCTCGCACAACGGACAGCGCATCCCCTCCCTCGAGGTGGACACCGCGGCGGAGATCCTGGAGCACGTGCGCGCGGACACCCGCGTGATCGGCATCGACGAGGCGCAGTTCCTCGGGATGCCCCTCGTGGAGGTCGTGGAGGAGCTGGCGGGCCGCGGTCACCGCGTGATCGTGGCGGGACTGGACCAGGATTACCGCGGCCGCCCCTTCGAGCCCATCCCGCAGCTGCTGGCCGTGGCGGAGAGCGTGACGAAGACGATGGCCGTCTGCATGGTCTGCGGCGCTCCCGCGAACCGCACGCAGCGCCTGGTCGCGGCCGAGGAGCGCGTGCTCGTCGGCGCCGGGGACGCGTACGAGGCGCGGTGCCGCGGGTGCTGGACGCCCGAGCCGGCGAGGGGCGGCCCGCGTCCCGCGGAAGCCTCCGGGGTCGGTGCCGCGCCGCGGTGACCGTGATGGCCGACTCCGTGGCCGGGCGCCTCTCCCGCGTGCAGGAGCGCATCGCGGCGGCGGCGCGGCGCGCGGGGCGGGACCCCGCGGCGGTGGCCCTGTGCGTGGTCACGAAGGGACGGCCGCTCGCCGCGGTGCGGGAGGCGGTGGCGGCCGGGGCGCGGATCCTGGGCGAGAACCGGGTCCAGGAGGCTTCCGTGAAGATCGGGGAAGCCACGGACCTTCCCTCCGGGATATCCTGGCACCTGATCGGGCACCTGCAGCGGAACAAGGCGCGGCGCGCCGTGGATCTGTTCGACCTGATCCAGTCGGTGGACTCGCTCGCCCTGGCCCGCCGCCTGGCCGAGCTGGGCTCCGCGCGCGGGCGGCCGGTGCGGGCGTTCGTGGAGGTGCACACGTCCGGCGAGGCCACGAAGACGGGCCTGGCGCCGGACGGGGCGGAGGACGCCATCGCCGCGATGCGCTCGCTGCCCGGCCTCGAGGTGGCGGGGCTGATGACGATGGCGCCGCTCACGGACGACGACGCGGCGATCCGCGGGTCCTTCGCGATGCTCCGCCGGCTCGGGGAGCGGACGGGCCTCGCGGAGCTGTCCATGGGCATGTCGTCGGACTTCGAGCAGGCCGTGGAGGAAGGGGCCACGCTCGTGCGCGTCGGAAGCGCGATCTTCGAGTGAGGGGGAGTCGATGTTCGTGGCGGGGAATCTCGTGATGGCGCTGGCCAAGCTGCTGAGCCTGCTGGCGCAACTGTACGTGTTCGCGCTGATCGGCCGCGTGATCGTGTCGTGGGTGAACGCGGATCCGTACAACCCCATCGTGCGGTTCCTGGTCGTGGTGACGGATCCGCTGCTGGACCGGATCCGCCGCTTCGTGCCGTCGCTCGCCGGCCTGGACTTCTCGCCGCTCATCGCCATTCTCGTGATGCAGATCCTGATCCAGGGCTTCCTCGTGGACACCCTGCGGGATCTCGCCCTGCGCCTCGGATGACCCCCGGAGGAACCGCGATGAAACTCGGCCCCGTCGACGTTCGCACGCACGGCTTCGTGAAGCGCGGGATGCGCGGCCTGGACGAGGCCGAGGTCCGCGCGTACCTGGAGCTGGTGGCCGACCGGCTGGAGGAGGCCATCCTCGAGACGGAGGAGCTGCGGGGGCGGATCGACCGCCTGGAGCGGCAGGTGGAGGAGTACCGCAAGCTGGAGCAGTCCCTGCGGGACTCGCTGCTGTCCGCCGGACGCATGGCGGACGACCGTCTCGCGCAGGCCGAGAAGGAGGCGCAGATCCTCATCAAGGACGCGGAGGTGGAGGGGGAGAAGATCCTCCTGCGCTCCCGCGAGGAGGCGGGGCGGCTGCGCGCCGCCATCGACGACCTTCGCCGCCAGCGCACGACCTACGTGGAGCGGTTCCGCGCGCTGCTGCGCTCGCAGATGAAGATCCTGGAGGCAAGCGTGGCCGGGTTCGATCCGGAGGGCGTGGCGGGCGAGCCGATGCCGGAGGCGGCGGAGGAGCCGCCCGCCGTTCCGTTCCGGCGCGAGGAGGCCTGGCCGGCCCGGCCGGCCGCCGCGTCCCCCGCGCCGGGCGCGCCGACGCCGCCGCCCGCGTCCTTCGCCACCTCGCCCTTGTACTCGCCGCCTCCGCACCTCGCGGCCCCGCCCGCGCCGCCCGCGGACCCGCCGCTCGGCTCGTACTTCGGGGACGCCGGCCTGTCCCCGGCGGTCCGCCGCGAGCACGACACCCCGGAGGGCCGCTGACCGTTGGGTGACCTGGCCCGGGAGATCGGACAGGCCGCGGAGGCGCTGAGGCGCCGCGGCGTCGGGGAGGTGGGCGCGGCCGTCGTGGCCGGCTCCGGGCTCTCGCGCGTGCTCGCCGAGGTCGAGGAGGTGTCCGTTCCGTTCGCCGAGATCCCCGGCTTCCCCCGGGGCGGCGTACCGGGGCACGGGCACCGGGTCGCGTGGGGCCGCGTGGGCGGCACCGGCGTCCTGGTCGTGCGCGGCCGCGTGCACTGCTACGAAGGCGTGGATCCGGCGCGGACGGCGTTCCCCGTGCGCGTGGCCCGGGCGCTCGGCGCCTCCCGGATCGCGCTCACGAACGCCTCCGGGGCGCTGCGCCCCGTGTTCGACGTGGGCGACGTGGTCGCGATCACGGACCACCTGAACCTGATGGGCGAGACCCCGCTCGCGGGACCGAACGACGACACGCTCGGCCCCCGGTTCCCGGATCTCGGGCGCGCGTACGACGCCGCGCTCCTGAAGGCGGCCGACGAGGCCGCACGCGCGGCCGGCGTGACGCTCCGGCGCGGCGTGTACGCCGCGGTCGCCGGCCCGCAGTACGAGACCGCCGCGGAGCTGCGCATGCTGCGCACGCTGGGCGCGGATCTCGTGGGCATGTCCACCGTGCCGGAGACCCTGGTGGCGGTGCACGGCGGGCTGCGCGTGCTGGGGCTGTCCGTGGTGACGGACTTCGCGTTCCCCGAGTCCCCCGCGCCGCTGGCGCACGAGGACGTGGTGCGCGCGGCCGAGGCCGCCGTGCCGCAGGTGACCCGCATCCTCCAGGGCGTCCTGGGGAGGCCGTCGTGACGTCGGAGCTCCGCACCGAGCGCACCCCGTACCCCGTGGACGACGTCCTCGCCCCGGCCGCGGCGGCCGAGGCGCGCACGCTCGCCGAGTGGAAGGAGCGGGGCGTATTCCGCAAGAGCCTCGCGCGCACGGAGGGCGGGACGCCCTTCGTGTTCTTCGAGGGGCCGCCCACCGCGAACGGGAAGCCCGGCGTGCACCACGTGCTCGCGCGCACGGTGAAGGACCTCGTGGGGCGCTACCAGACGATGCGCGGGCGCTTCGTGCTGCGCCGCGGCGGCTGGGACACGCACGGGCTGCCGGTGGAGCTGGAGGTGGAGAAGCGCTTCGGCATCGCGAACAAGCGCGAGATCGTGGAGAAGATCGGCATCGAGGAGTTCAACAAGCGCTGCCGCGAGTCCGTCTTCACGTACCTGGAGCAGTGGCGCAACCTCACGGAGCGGATCGGCTACTGGGTGGACCTGGAGGACGAGTACGTCACGCTCCGGAACCCGTACATCGAGTCCGTGTGGGCGCTGCTGAAGCGCATCCACGACAAGGGCCTGCTGTACCGGGACTTCAAGACCGTGGCGTACTCCACGCGCTCGGGCACCGTCCTCTCGGACCACGAGATCGCGCTGGGCTACCGCGAGGTGGAGGACTCCAGCGTGTTCCTGCGCTTCCGGCTGGAGGACGAGCCGGGCACGAGCATCCTCGTGTGGACCACCACGCCCTGGACCCTGCCCGGGAACTCGGCGCTCGCCGTGCACGGCGAGGTGGAGTACGCGAAGGTGCGCGCGGGCGGCGAGGTGCTGGTGCTCGCCGAGGCGCTGCGCGAGGCCGTCGTCGGCGCGGAGGCGGAGGTGCTGGAGCGCTTCCCGGGACGCGCGCTCGTCGGGCGACGGTACGTGCCGCTCTTCGATTTCTTCGCGAAGGAGCGGGAGCGGCACCCGAACGCGTGGACGGTGATCGCGGAGGACTTCGTGACCACCACGGACGGCACCGGCATCGTGCACATCGCGCCCGCGTTCGGCGCGGACGACCTGGCCGCCGGCCGCCGGCACGACCTGCCGCGCCTCTCGTACGTGGACGACGCGGGCGTGCTGGGCCCGGACACCGGCCCGTTCGCCGGGCTCTGGTTCAAGGACGCCGACAAGCCGATCACGCGGGACCTGAAGGAGCGCGGGCTGCTCCTCCGGCAGGCCACGTACAAGCACACGTACCCGTTCAACTGGCGCGGGGACGACCCGCTGATGTACGTGGCGCGCGAGGCCTGGTACGTGCGCACCACCGCCCTCAAGGACCGCATGGTGGAGCTGAACCGCGGCATCCGCTGGGTGCCGGAGCACATCCGCGACGGCCGCTTCGGGGACTGGCTCGCGAACAACGTGGACTGGGCGCTCTCGCGCGAGCGCTTCTGGGGGACGCCGCTGCCCATCTGGGTGTCGGACCGCGATCCGGAGCACTTCGAGGTGATCGGATCGGTGGCGGAGCTGTCGGAGCGGTCCGGCAAGGACCAGTCCGGCCTGGACCTGCACCGCCCGTACGTGGACGACGTGACGTGGCCGGACGGGAAGGGCGGCACGATGCGCCGGGTTCCCGAGGTGCTGGACGTGTGGTTCGACTCCGGCGCCATGCCCTTCGCGCAGTGGCACTGGCCGTTCGAGAACGCGGAGCGCTCCGCGCAGCAGTTCCCCGCGGACTTCATCTGCGAGGGGCTGGACCAGACGCGCGGGTGGTTCTACAGCCTGCACGCCATCGCGGCGCTGGTGACGGGGGAGGCGGCGTACCGCTCGTGCCTGGTCACGGGGCTGCTCCTGGCGGAGGACGGGCGCAAGATGTCCAAGAGCCTCGGGAACACGGTGGACCCGTGGGAGGCCGTGGACATCGGCGGGGCGGACGCGCTGCGCTGGTTCCTCACGGTCACGAACAACCCCGCCGGCGGGATGCGCTTCTCGCACGATGGCGTCCGCGAGGTGTCGCGCAAGATCCTGGACACGGTGCGGAACCTCTGGTCGTTCTTCGCGCGCTACGCGAACCTGGACGGCTGGGCGGGGCAGGAGGCGCCGCCCGTCGCGCAGCGGCCGCTCATGGACCGCTGGATCCTCTCGCGCCTGGCCGGCGTGACCGCGTCCGTCACGAAGGACCTGGACGCGCTGGAGATCTCGCGCGCGGGGCGGACGATCGAGGAGTTCGTGCTGGACGACCTGTCGAACTGGTACGTCCGGCGCAACCGCGAGCGCTACTGGGCGAAGGGGCTGGAGGCGGACAAGCGCGCCGCGTACGCCACGCTGGTCACGTGCCTGGACACCGTGGTGCGGTTGATGGCGCCCTTCGCGCCGTTCCTCACGGAGCGCGTGTGGCAGGCGCTGCAGGCGGCCCGGCCGGACGCGCCGGAGAGCGTGCACCTGGCCGCGTGGCCGCAG
Organism: uncultured Gemmatimonadota bacterium; assembly: GCA_964571855.1. GTDB lineage: Bacteria > ARS69 > ARS69 > ARS69 > ARS69 > CAYYFX01. The sequence continues at coordinate 2,281 of CAZNDO010000019.1, read as the reverse complement.
GTGGACGCCGCGGCGGTGGACGCCGCGCTGGAGCGCCGCATGGAGGACGCGCGGCGGCTGGTGCGGCTGGGCCGCGCCGGGCGGAACCGCGCGAACGTGAAGACGCGCCAGCCGCTGCGCCGGCTGCGCGTGTCCGGCCCCGGGGATCCGGCGGCGCTCGGCGAACTGATGCCCGTGGTCCTGGACGAGCTGAACGTGAAGGCGGTGGAGCCCGGGGACGCCTCCGCGCTGCAGCTGTCCGCGAAGGCGCGCTTCGACGTGCTCGGCCCGCGCTTCGGCAAGGACATGAAGGCGGTGGCCGCGGCCATCGCGAAGCTCGCGCCCGCGGAGATCGCGGAGCTGGAGCGGCGGGGGACGGCCGAGGTGGAGGCGCTCGGCGCGAGGCACGCGCTGCGCCGGGACGAGGTGGTGGTGTCGCACGTGGACCCGCCGGGCTGGGTGCTGGAGCGCGAGGCCGGCTGGTCCGTGGCGCTGGACCTCGAGCTGGACGACGCGCTGAAGGACGAGGGATTCGCGCGCGAGATCATCAACAAGATCCAGTTCATGCGCCGGCAGGCGGACTTCGGCGTCACGGACCGGATCGAGGTGTTCTTCGAGGGGACGGACGCGCTGCGCGCCGCCGTGGCGCGCCACGACGCGCTCATCCGCACGGAGACGCAGGCCGACCGCATCACGGCGGGCCCCGGAACCGGGGACGCGCAGGAGAAGTGGACCATCAACGGGGAGCCGGCGGTCCTGTGTCTGAGACGGATCTGACGCCCGCGCGCCCGCGCGCGGGGGAAGCGGCGGCGCCCGCATGGTTCTACCTGGTCACCGCCGCGGTGTTCGTCCTGGACCAGTGGACGAAGCACCTCGTCTCCACCAGCATGTGGCGCGGCCAGTCCATCGAGGTGCTGGGCACGTTCTTCCGCATGACCTACGTGCACAACGACGGCGCGGCGTTCGGGCTGGATCTCGGCGGGCGGTGGTCGTTCGTGGCGGTCACCATCGTGGTGGCCGCGTTCATCCTGTTCTACTACTGGCGCTCGGAGCGCACCCTCACCGCGCGCTGGGCGCTGGCGCTGATCCTGGGCGGCGCGCTCGGCAACCTGGCGGACCGCATCCGGATCGGCGAGGTCGTGGACTTCCTGCACCTGAGCGTGGCCGGGTTCTCGTGGCCCATCTTCAACGTGGCCGACATCGGCGTGTCGGTGGGCGTGGGGCTCCTGGCGCTGCACCTCTTCCGCAAGGACGCGGATGGCATGCCCGAGGAGGGGACACCCGATGACGCGGACGCGCAGGGCGCTCCGGATCCCGCCGGGGAGCGCGGCCCGGCGGCTTGATCGAGCCCTCGCGGAGCTGCTGGCCGGCGAGGAGTCGCGCACGTCGATCGCGCGGCTGATCCGCGCGGGACGCGTGCGCGTGAACGGCCGGCCGGCGAAGCCCTCGCAGGAGGTGGCCGAGGGCGACGCGGTGGAGCTGGAGTCCGAGGTCCTGGCCGCGGAGACGCTGGCCGCCGAGGACCTCCCGATCCGCATCGCGTGGGAGGACGACCGCTTCGCCGTCGTGGACAAGCCCGCCGGCATGCGCACGCATCCGGCCGGACCCATCCGCACCGGCACGCTCGTGAACGCCCTGCTGCACCGCTGGCGCCGCCTCTCCACCGTCGGCGGGCCCGCGCGGCCCGGCATCGTGCACCGCCTGGACAAGGGCACGTCCGGCCTCCTCGTGGTGGCGAAGGACGACGAGGCCCACCGCCGCCTCGCGAGGGCGCTGGCCGCGCGCGAGATCCACCGCACGTACGAGGCCGTGTGCTGGGGCCGCCTCGCCGGCGCCCTCACCATCGACGCCCCGATCGGCCGCCACCTCCGGGACCACAAGCGCATGGCCGTGGTCACGCGCGGCAAGGAGGCCCGCACGCACGTGCGCGCGCTGCGCGCGGGCGAGGCCGCCTCGCACATCGAGGTCCGCCTGGACACGGGCCGCACCCACCAGATCCGCGTGCACCTGGCCCACCGCAACCACCCGCTGATCGGCGACCCCGCCTACGGCGGCCGCCGCCGCGCCCTGATCGGCGCCTCGGGCGAAGCGGTGCGCCTCGCCGACGACCTGGCGAAGATGATGGACCGGCCGGCCCTCCACGCCCGACGCCTGGAGTTCGCCCACCCGTTCGACGGGCAACCGATCGAGGTCGAGAGCCCGCTGCCGGCCGACATGCTGAATCTGATTGCCGAGGCGGCCCGGATCGCCTGAGGGCCCCGCCGTCCGAGGGGTGTCTCGCGAGGCAGGCCGGCCGGGGCGG
>CAZNDO010000018.1:0-74513 GCA_964571855.1 uncultured Gemmatimonadota bacterium | reverse complement strand
CGCGCCGCGGGCTCGCCCGAGTCCGGTGTCACTGCCGAGGCGATCCCGTGAGTCACGGGACTCAGTGCCCCGTGCTCGCATACCTCCGCGCGCCGCGGGAGAAGGCCCAGAGGGCGGCGGTCAGGCAGGCCGCGCCCATCAACGGGGTCAGGAGCGCGAACGCGCGGTAGGTCGGCACGCCCAGGAACGGCGTGGCGGGGTAGAAGGCGGCGAACGCGAAAGGGATGATCCACGAGAGCAGGAACTGCACGGCCGGGTGGTAGATCGTGACCGGGTAGCGGGCGAAGCGGATCATGTTGTAGACGGGCGGGCCCACGCCCAGGCGGTCCTCGAACCAGAAGGACACGGACGTGAGGAGCAGGAACACGCCCAGGTAGACCGCGGCCGCGGAGAGGGCGAGGACGGGGAAGAGCAGCACGTCCAGCGGAGCGAAGGTCAGGTCCATGCGCGCGGCGGCGGTGGCCATCAGCCCGAGGCCGAGGGCCACCTCGGCCAGCGCCGCGGGGTGGAAGGACTCGAACAGGATCTGGAACACCGGGTGCAGCGGGCGGAGCAGCACGCGGTCGAAGCATCCCTCCACGAGGTGACGCTCGCTGAAGGACCACAGGTTCGGGCTGACCAGGTTGAACAGCCCCAGCGGCACCAGCGAGAAGCCGTACACGAACACCATCTGCTCCAGCGTCCAGCCGTCCAGCGTGCGGATCTTCGTGTAGATCACGCCCAGGAACGCCAGGTTGACCGCGAAGGAGCCGAGCACGGCGAGGGAGTCCACGAGGAAGTCCGCGCGGTACGCCAGCCGCGCCTTCAGGAACTGCCCCAGGTACGCGAAGAGGACGCCCGCGTGCCGGCCCACGTCAGCCTCCCTGCACGGTCGTGCGGCGCACGCCCGCGCGCCATGCCCACGCCCCGGCCAACCACAGCGCGGCCACCCACGCGGTCTGTCCCAGCAGCGCGGTGGCCGCGTCGGGCCCCGTGCGATGCCCCATCCAGATCGTCACCGGCACCCAGCCGATCGCGGCGAAGGGCAGCGCCTCGCACACCGCGCGCGCCGCGTCCGGGAAGAACGACAGCGGCACCATCGCGCCGCTCAGCAGCTCGGACAGCACGTGCTTGGCGCGCACGACGCCGAGGATGCTCTTGAGCCGCAGCGCCAGCGTGCCCACCAGGAAGTTCAGCAGCGTGTTCACGGCGAACGCCAGCAGGAAGGACAGCGCACCGGCCGCGGCCGCGGCGGGCGACGGCGGCGCCGCCACGCCGAACAGCGGGAAGACCACGCAGGCGATCGGGATGGTGAACAGCACGAGCCGGAAGAGCATCTCGCCGAGCGCGCCGAAGAGGGTGGCGACCTGGAAGTCGTACGGCTTCGTGAGCGTCTGCGCGATGTGCCCCTCCGTCACCAGCGTGGCCAGCTCGCGGTCCACGTTGTTGAAGACGAGGCTGCGGCCCACCCACGCCACGGCCAGGTAGGTGACCACGCCGTCCACGTCGAAGCCCCCGGGAGCGGCGCCCTCGGGAAGTCCCGCGTAGATGGCGCGGAACAGGAACGTGTTCCCGGCCACGAACACCAGGTACGACAGGATCCCGGTGTAGTACCGCAGCCGGTACGCCAGCATCTTCAGGAACGTGACGCGCGTGAACTCCGCGTACAGCAGGGCCGCCGCGGTCACGGCCGCGCCTCGGCGGCTCCGGGCTCCGGCGCCCCGGGCGACGGCACCGCGGGCGACGGCACCGCGGGCAGCGCCACCTCGCCGCGGTAGATCTTCCGCACCACCTCCTCCACGGGCGGCTCCAGCACCGAGAGGTCGTGCACGGGCGCGCCCGCGAGCACGCGTTGCACCACCTCGGCCACCGGCACGGCGGTCTTCTCGAACTCGCCTTCGAACCGGCCCGTGTCGCGCCGCGCCCAGGTCACGGGCAGCCCCTCCGTGGCGCGGCGCAAGGCTGCCTCGCCGCCCTCGCCGCGCACCTCGACGCGCAGCCGCGCGAGGTCCCCGGTCAGCCGCTTCAGGCCGGCGAGCGGGCCGTCGAACAGCAGCTTCCCGCGATCGATCACGAGGACCCGCCGGCAGAGCTGCTCGATGTCGTCCAGATCATGCGTGGTCAGCACCACCGTGGTGCCGAGCTCCTCGTTCACGCGGCGCAGGAAGCGGCGGATGTTCTCCTTGCTCACCACATCCAGCCCGATCGTGGGCTCGTCCAGGAACAGCACGGGCGGCCGGTGCAGGAGCGCCGCGGCCAGGTCGCAGCGCATGCGCTGGCCGAGCGAGAGCGTGCGCACCGGCTGGCGCAGGAACGCGGACACGCCGAGCAGCTCGTCGAAGGTCTCCATCTGCCGCGCGTACAGGGCGTCGTCGATGCGGTAGATGCGCTTCAGCAGCTTGAACGACTCCACCACCGCGATGTCCCACCAGAGCTGCGTGCGCTGCCCGAACACCACGCCGATGGTCCGCGTGTACGCCTTGCGCTCGCGCCACGGCGTGAAGCCGTTCACGCGCACGTCGCCGCCGCTCGGCGTGAGGATCCCGGTGAGCATCTTCACCGTGGTGGACTTGCCCGCGCCGTTCGCGCCGATGTAGCCCACCATCTCGCCCGGCGCCACGGCGAAGGAGACGCGGTCCACCGCGGTCAGCGGCGACGAGCGCGGGTCCACGAGATCGCGCAGCGCGCCGAGCACGCCCTCGCGGCGATTCGCCACGCGGTACACCTTCGTGAGGTCGCGCGCCTCGATCATGCTCACGGCCGCACCAGCCGCAGCACGTGCACGTCCGCGGAGAACGCCGGCAGCGCCGGATCGCGGACCTGCGCCACGGGATCCGCCTCCAGGCGGCCCGGCGCCATCACGGCCAGGATGCCGGTCTCGCCCGCGGCGCGCGCGGCATCCGTCAGGCGCGCGAGGTCGCGGTCGTCGCGCAGGAGGAAGAAGCGCTTCCCGTCCCACAAGGCGCTCATGTCCGTGGGAATCCAGAAGAGATCCGTGCACACCACCGTCTCCGGTCGGGCGCGCAGCGCCGCGGCCAGGTCGCCCGAGAGCGTGCGCTTCGCGTGCAGGAGCGCCAGGGAGGTTCCCGCCCACGCCGCGCCCACGGCAAGCAGCGGCGCGAGCGCGGCCACGCCGAATCGGCTGCCGCCGAGGCGCGCGGCGGCCACCGCGGCGGCGAGCGGCAGGAGCGGCAGCAGCATCCGCGGTCCGGGGTGCACGCCGGTGATGGAGCGCGAAGGGACCAGCGTCACGAAGAGCACCAGGAACACCAGCGCCGCGCGTCCGAGGAGGCGCTCCGCGTCCGCTGCCGCGGCGTCGCGGGGCGGCGCCGGCAGGAACGGCGCCGCCAGCGCCCACGGAAGCGCCACCAGCGCGCTGTTCGAGTGGCGCAGCGCGAGCGCCGCATCCTCGCCGCCGGGGAAGCGCCACCAGGCGAGCACGGCCAGTGCGGCCAGCGCAGCGGCGCCGGCCGCGCCGAGCGCGCGACCCGCCGTCCCGCCGCGCGCGCCGAGCGCGAGCGCCGCGAGCGCGGCGGCCGCCGCCCACGGCGGCGCCCCGGACGCCCCGGACCCCAGCAGGAGCCCCTCCACCGCGCGTGCGGCGTGCACGAACGGGTCGGGCCGGTTCAACGCCGCGTGCACGCCGAGCCACGCGCCCGACGTGACGAAGTGGAACGCCAGCCGCGCCGCCAGGCCGGCCGCCGCACCGAGCGCCACCCCGCGCGCGACCCGGAACGGCGGCCCCTCGCCGGCCGCCGCCACGACCACGGCCGCCGCAAGCAGCACCAGCTCCTCGCGCAGGAGGATCGCGCCCCCGAGGAGGAGCCCCGCGGCGAGCGCCCGCGGCCCGCGCGCGTCCGTGAGCGCGAGGAACGCCGCGCCGGCCAGCGCGATCGTGAGCGTGTGCTCCCAGAAGAGCGCGCCGTAGAAGAGCAGCGGGGTCGCCGCGAGCGCGAGTGCCGCCGCGCGCGCCCCGCTCCCGGCGCCGCCGCCCAGCCGCGCACCCAGCCGGAACGTGACGAACACCGCGAGCGCCGCGCCGAACGCGGGCAGGAGCGCGCGCGCGCCCGCCGGCCACGCCGCGGCGAGCGGCAGCGTGAGCCAGACGAACGGCGCCGCGTACTGCGACACGATCGCGTCCCCGTGCCGCGCGGCGTACGGTTCGGATCCGCCCAACGGCATCGGGAAGAGCGCGAGCTCCGGGTCCAGCGCCCGCCCCGGGTAGTCCAGCGTGGCGCGCACGGGATGGCGCAGGAGGTTGCGGAGGACAAGATCCTTGCCCGCATCGTCCACGGTCCAGAACGTGTCCGGGGGCCCGCCGAGCGCGGCGACGAGCAGGCACGCCGCGCCCGCCAGCAGGGCCCAGGCAAGCGGCGATGCGATCATGCGCGAGGGGATCATCGCGGGATCGTAGGCGAACCGGACGCGCGCGTCACCGCCGCGAGCGCACGACCACGCCTCGTGCTAGGCTGCGCCGCATGGACCGCGACACTCTCGTTGCCCGGCTCGACCAGCTCCTCGCCGCCGGCTCCATCCCGGACTTCGCGCCGCAGGGCCTCCAGGTGGAGGGCCGCGCCGAGGTGCGCAAGGTGGCCGTGGGCGTGACCGCGTCGGCGGAGCTCTTCCGCCGCGCCGCCGCGGCCGGCGCCGATCTCGTGATCTGCCACCACGGGATCCTGTGGGACTCGGGCGCGCAGGTCGTGCGCGGGTCGTTCAAGGAGCGCCTGGAGCTCCTGCTCGAGCACGGCATGACGCTGCTCTGCTACCACCTCGTGCTCGACGCGCACGAGGAGCACGGCAACAACGCGCTTCTCGCCCGCGCGCTCGGGCTCGCGGACGTGGAGCCGTTCGGCGAGTACCGCGGCGCGATGATCGGCCGGAAGGGGCGCTTTCCCGTCCCGGTGCCGCGCGCCGAGCTGGCCGCGCGCGTGGCCGGCGTGGTGGGCGGGGAGCCGCTGGTCTTCGCGTTCGGCCCGGATCCCGTGCGCACGATCGGCGTGATCTCGGGCGGCGCCGTCTCGGACTTCGGGCAGGCCATCGCGCAGCGGCTGGACGCGTACCTCACGGGCGAGGTGAAGGAGCACGTGCAGGAGCTGGCGCGTGAGGAGCGCGTGACGTACGTGGCCGCCGGCCACTACCGCACGGAGACGTTCGGCGTGCGCTCGCTGGGCGAGCGGATCACGCGCGAGTTCGGCATCCCCTGCGAGTTCCTGGACGTTCCGAACCCCGTGTGACGCGCGCGGGAACGCGTCCCGCGCGCGCCGGGGTCCGCGTCACATGCCGCCGGCTTCGCCCGTTCCCGTGGGGTAGAAGCGAGAGCGCAGGTCCCGCTCGTCCGGGATGCCCAGCGCCATCGCCTTCTCGAAGTGGATGCGGCCGCGATCCACGTCCGTGGTGGTGAGCATGAACGACAGCGCGTAGTGCGCCTCGCCGTACTCCGGATCCGCCTCCAGCGCCTTCTCGTACAGCTCCGTGGCGCCTTCCATGTCGAAGCCGGTGTTCAGCCGCGCGTACGCGAGCGTGCGGTACGCGGGCGCGAAGTTCGGCATCTTCTCCAGGATCTCGTTCGACGCCTCCGCGGCCAGCCGGTAGTCCCGATCCCCCTGGTTGGACGTGAAGCAGGCGCGGAAGCCCTCCTCGAACCGGGCCTTCAGCGCGGGGTCCTGGATCTTCGCCAGGCAGTGCTCCAGCTCGAGCTGGCTGCCGATGCCGTCCGGCTTGAGCGGCCGCTCGCCGGTGGGCGCCGGGGCGCCCTGCGGGGTGGAAATCGGGGGGTGCCCCTGCGGCAGCGAACCGGCGGCCGGCTCGCCCCCGCCGGCGCCCGTGCCGGGAAGCGGCGCCGGCTCCTTGGAGCAGCCCATGGCGGCCAGGGACGTCGCGAGGAACGCGAGCAGGACCCGGCGGGTGGATGCGTTCATGCCTTCCTCCTCCTGGGTGGACAGGTCCCGCAGGGTAGGGGAGCGCGGGCGCTTCGGCAAGGGACGCCGGCGACTGCGGGGCCGTTGCGGCCGAGCGTGAGTGCAGAGCGGTAGTGGGGGCGAGAGGGGCGCAGGTCCCCGACGAGAGTGGGTGATTGCGCCGTGGTACTCTCCGTGGGAGACGGGTCGCTGGGAGTCGTCAAGGCGCACTTGCGGCAGCCAGCGGCCGGGGAACGGCGATCATCAACGGACTCTGCCTGGCTCTGACTGCCGTCGCCGCCAGTGTCTTCGCGGACACGACGTCGGTCTTCGTGCCCGAGTCCGATTGGGGCGAGTTATACGCCCGTTTCTTCACTGACACGACGTCGGTCCTCGTGCCGGAGCCCGATTGGGGCGAGTTGTACATCTACGGCATCCGACTCGAACCTCCGTTCACCTTCTCCGGTGTCGGGACGGACACCCTCCGGGTGAACGGCGTCGTCCTTTTCCCACCGCTTCGGCGCACTCAACCCTCGGTGCCGGACTGGCGCGACGAGTTGCTTCAGTCCGCGACCCATGCGTACTGGGATCACGGCGGCGGCCTCAGTGGCTTGCAGGCCGCGCGCGAAGCCTATTCCTCCGACTCGCGGGTCGACAGCGTGCTGGTCGAGGCGGACGGAGCGACTCTAGCGATATACGTCCACGGGGCCACGCGGCCATTCCGCCAGATGCTCGACTCCGGCACCCAACGCGACCCACGCGTGCCGCCCTCGCAGGCCGAGGTCGACCGTGCGGCTGCGGCGCGGCGCTCCAGCCAACAGTCGCTGGTCAGGTCGGTCGCTTGGACCCTCAGCAACCACGGCATCTTCGCCGTGGGCACCGGCTACACTTTCGGACTTTCGGCTGCTGATGCGGCCACCCTTCGACCGTTGCTCGATGACCCGAGCATGGTACCGGACCACGTGCCGGTGCCGGGCATGGCCCGCTTCCTCGACGATGTCAGGGCCGCGCGGGAGTCCGGAGACGCCGTCGTGAGGTGAGAGGGTATGAGACGGCGAGTGCGCTGCCGGCGGGCCACCGCCGCTGCCGTCGCGCCACGTCGCGGCACCCCGACCCCCCCGGGACGCTGCGGTCGGCCCGCGCCGGCCCCGCCGGAGTCCCCCCCGTTCAGTCCCCCTCCCCCCGTGCCGATACCTCCCGCAGCACCACCCGGCGCGGGAGGAGATGGGGATGAAGGTGACGTTCGCGCAGCCGGACTTCCCGTTCGCGGAGCGGACCGTCCCGCTCGTGCGCCGGGTGGCGGCCAAGCTCTCGATGACGCGCACGCTGGGCAGCGTGATGATCGACATCCTGGACTACGGAAGCCGCACGCCGCGCAACCCCGCCGACTCCATCGAGGTGTACTCCAACGGCGGCGTCCGCCTGCACCTGCGCTACGACCATTTCCTCAAGCCGCGCTACCACGACGACCCGCGCAAGCGCCATGGCTCGCTGCCCGTCCGGGCGTTCGACCCGCAGGCCACGCTCGAGGTTCTGTACCGCCTGCTGCTGCAGTGGCGCGACGTGCAGGAGTGGGGCATCCCCGAGAACCAGGACGAGGAGTTCCTCTGCGCCTGGAACGTGCACGTGGCCGGCCGGCTGGACCACATGGACGCGCCGTGCGCGTCGAAGACGGCGCACTGGGAGGAGTTCCTCCGCGTCTTCGCGAAGGGCGAGTACGTGGCGCCGTTCCTCGTGCTGTTCGAGGTCCTGTGGAAGTGCGACGACCTCGGCAAGTGGGGCCTGGAGGACGTGCTGTACCGCGTCCGCTCCACCCGGCAGTACCGGCCGCTCGCCGTGGAGCCGAAGGCCGCCGCGCGCTGAGCCGCGCCGCCGGTCCCCTTCGCTTGCGACTCCGCACCCCCGGTCCTATCTTCCGCTCCTTGTCGCGGAGGCGGCCGATGAACGTTCCCTTTGCCCTCCGGATCCCGTTTCTCGTGCTCGCCGCGGCACTGCCGGCGTGCGCGCAGGATGACGGCTCGCACGGCGCCCCGGCCCGGAGCGCCCCGACCGACCTCGCCCGCTGGCCCGCGCTCGCGGCGAAACTGGACGCGCCCACGCTGGCCGGCCGCTTCGTCCAGGCCAGCGCGCTCTTTCTCGGCACGCCCTACGCCGACGGCCCGCTCGGCGAAGGCGACGCCGGCGGCCCGGACCCGGACCCCCGCGTGTGCTTCGACCGCGCGGATTGCGTGACCTACCTGGAGCAGTCCCTCGCGCTCGCGCTCACCCGGGACTCCGGCCGCAGCGTACCCATGCGCGATCCGTTCCTCGCCGCGCTGGACCGCATCCGATACCGCGACGGGAACGTGAGCTACGCGGACCGCAACCACTACACCTCGCGGGACTGGATCCCGAACAACGCCTGGCTCCTGGAGGACGTGACGCAGTCCGTCGCCCCGGGCGCCACCGTCCTCGTGGAACGGACGATCGATCGTGCCGCATTCCTGCGCGACCACGGCGCCGAGCCGCGCCCCGGCCTGGACGACCCGCGCAAGGTTTCCGCGCACATCATCCCGCGCGAGTCCGTGGCGGCCGCCGCGTCCAACCTGCAGAGCGGCGACCTCGTGTTCTGGGCGGGCAGGAAGGACGGCATCCTGATCGTCCACACCGGGCTCGCCGTCCGTCCGGAAGGCGGCGGCCCCGTGCTGTTCCGGCACGCCTCGTCCAAGGCGGGGAAGGTGACCGAGGAGCCGCTCGCGGACTACGCGGCCCGCGCCGGGTTCTCCGCCGGCTTCCTCGTGCTCCGGCTCCGGGAGGACGCGGCGCCGTGAGCGGGGAGTGGCTGGCGCTCTTCGAGGACGACCAGGCCGGCTGGTTCGAGCCGCTCGCGCTCACGCGCTCGGTGGCGCAGCTCCGCCTCGGCGCCTGGACGCACCGCGAGCGCTGGGAGCGCCGCTTCCCGGATCGATCCCTGGCCCTCGTGTGCCGCGCTGCGGTGGCGGACGCGGAGCGCGAGGGCGGGGACTGGGAGGCGGTGAATCAGCTTCCCGCCGCGGACGTGCTGTTCGTGGCCGCGGCGCTCGGCCGACCCGAGCCCGCGGTGACGGAGGCCATCCGCGCGCTCGCCCCCGGGCGCGCCCTCGTCTCGGAGGATCGTCTCGTGGCCGCGCGCACCGCCGGCGACGCCTCCGCCCGCCTGGCCGACGCGCTGCGCGATGCCGCGGGGTCCGGCTTCGGCCCGCACCCGTCGGCGGATCCCGGCCGGTTGCTCGCCGCGGGCGGCCTCAAGGCCGAAGAGATCGCGGCGTCCTGGCCGCGCACGCTGGTGGACCTCATCGGCCGGAACCGCGCGGCGCTGGCCGCGGATCTCCCCGAGTACGACCGCATGATCCGCCGCCCGGACGAGGACTCCTTCGACGGCGTGCACTTCGTGGCGCCGGACCACATCCGCCTCGGCGAGGGCGTGCGCCTGGACCCGGGCGTGGTGCTCGACGCCTCGGAAGGCCCCATCCTGGTCGGCCCGCGCACGCGGATCATGGCCAACTCGGTGGTGACCGGGCCGGTCGCGCTCGGCGCGGAGTGCCGCCTCAAGCCGCTCACGCGACTCGAAGCCTCCAGCATCGGCCCGGTCGTGCGCCTCGGCGGCGAGGTGGACGGGAGCATCGTGCTTGGCTGGTCCAACAAGCAGCACGACGGCTTCCTCGGCCACTCCTACCTCGGCGCCTGGGTCAACCTCGGCGCCGCCACCGACACGAGCGACCTGAAGAACGACTACGGTCCGGTGCGGCTCACGCTCGCCGGAGAGTCCTTCGACTCCGGCGAGCGCCACGTGGGCAGCCTCATCGGCGACCACACGAAGACCGCCATCCACACGCGCCTCAACACCGGCTCGGTCCTCGGCGTGGCGTGCAACCTCCTCGGTGCGGACTTCTCGCCGAAGGCCGTGCCCAGCTTCTGCTGGGGCGGCGACGGCCGCTGGTCCGAGTACCGCCTGGACAAGGCGCTCTCCGTGGCGCGCGTGGTGGCCACGCGCCGCGGCCGGGTGCTCGGCGACGCGGAGGCGAAGCTCCTCGAGCAGGTGCACGCGGCGAGCGCCGCGCTTCGCCGGACGTTCCTCGACGGCACGCGCTGACCTCGAATTGTAGATCCGCGCGTCGTGTATTGTTCGCACGGACTTCGCCACTCCGCACGCGCGCCCGGGCCGCGTCTTGCGATACACTCGCTCGTTCGAGCCGGTCCCGATTTCCCCCCGTTCCATCCCGGGGGCCGGGCTCCCGTCCGTCCTGACACTTCCGGCGTTCCTCCAGGGGGTCCCATGCACCGCAGTCTCCCCGTCCGTGCGTTCCTCCGTGTCGCGGCGTGCGCCGGCCTCGTGGCCGCGCTCGCGCCCGCCGCACCCGCGCAGGTCTTCGACTTCGACAACGTCGTGATGCTGGCGAACCGCGACCTGTTCGATGGCTACAACGACGTCTGGGCCTTCGTGGGCAGCGACGGGCACGAGTACGTGATCCAGGGCCTGACCACGGGCACCGCGTGGTGGGACATCGACGACCCGGTGAACCCCGTGCTCGTGAAGTACATCCCGGGGCCGTTCAGCACCTGGCGCGACATGGCGGTGCAGGGCAACTACGCCTACGTGGGCACCGAGGGCGGCGGCGGCATCCAGGTCGTGGACATCTCCGACCCCACGGATCCCACCATCGTCAACACGTACACCGCCACCGTGGACAACGTGCACAACCTGAAGGCGCATCCCACGCGGCCGCTGCTGTGCGTGGTGGGCGGTTACGGCGGCGGCATGGTGAACGGCGGGATGAACATCCTGGACATCTCGAACCCCGCCAACCCCGTGGAAGTGGGCCGCTGGGACAACCAGTACATCCACGACATCTCGTTCGAGGGGAACATCGTCCACGCGTGCCTCATCAACGCGGACCGCTTCCGGATGATCGACATCACGGACTCCACGAACCCCGTGAACTTCGGCGCGGGCTGGCTGGATCCCACGGGTTCCGTGCACGCGTCCTGGCCCGTGGGCGACGGCGTGCACGTGATGATCGCGGAGGAGACCGGCGGCGGGCACGTGAAGTGCCTGGATCGCAGCGCGCCCAGCGCCATCGCGCTCGTGTCGGCGTTCAATCCGAACCCCGCCGCGTCCGTCCACAACGTGCACGTGCAGGGCACGCAGTGCTGGGCGTCGTGGTACGCGTACGGGACGCGCATCATCGACGTGAGCAACCCGGCCAGCCTCACGGAGATGGGGTACTGGGACACGTACCCCGATTCGAATGCCGGCGGCGTCGGGCCGGGCAACTGGGGCGTGTACCCGCACCTGCCGTCCGGCGTCGTCGCCGCGAACGACGGGAAGTACGGCCTGTTCCTGCTGAAGTACCAGCCCGACGCCGGCCGCCTGGAGGGCACGGTGTCGTCCTCGGCCGGCGGGCTGCTGCCGGGCGCCCTGGTGGAATACGACGGGCTGAACCTGGAGCAGACCGTGGCCGCCGCGGCCGCGTACAAGTTCTCCGTGTTCCACGGGGGCGGGCACCTGCTCCGCGCCTCCGCCTACGGGCACGCGCCGGATTCCGCCACGGTCTCCGTGGGTCCGGACGGCGTCACCGTCACGGACTTCGTGCTGACCAAGTACCCGTCCGGCGGCATCTCGGGGACGATCACCGAGGCCGGCAGCGGCGACCCGATCGCCGGCGTGGAGGTCACGCTCGTCGGCACGCCGTTCGCCACCGTCACGGACGCGAACGGGGACTACGCCTTCCCCGACGTTCCCACCGTGCCTTCGCCGTCCTATGCGCTGGACCTCGTCCGCTACGCGTACCAGCCGCGCACGGGGCTCGCGGTGTCCGTGGTGGCCAGCACGAACCAGACGTACGACTACTCGCTGACGCCGGGCGCGCACTACGAGGACTTCTCCGCGCCGGCCGGCTGGTCGGTGCAGAGCGACGCGTCCACCACGTCCGGGTTCTGGGTGTTCGGCGAGCCGTTCGGCACCTACTCGAACGGCCTGTACAACCCCGAGCTGGACCACACGCTGGACCCGGACGACCAGTGCGCCGTGACCGGCAACGCATCGAGCTTCAACATCGGCACGGACGACGTGGACGGCGGCGCCACGCGTCTCCTCTCCCCCGTGTACGACCTCACCGGGATGGCCGTGCCGCACGTGTTCTACTACCGGTGGTACGCGGTGAACGACGCGCTGGACGCGTGGCAGGTGCACGTGTCCGACGACGGCGGGTCCAGCTGGACGCTGCTGGAGAGCACCACGGCGCACGAGAACTTCTGGCAGCCGATCGACATCGATCTCACGCCGCACCTCGGCGCGCTGGATCAGGTGCGCTTCCGCTTCACCGCCGAGGACCCGGATCCGGGCCAGGTGGTCGAGGGCGCGCTGGACGACTTCACGCTGTACGACGCGGCGCCCGGCGCCACCGGCGTGGAGACGTTCGCGCCGCGGCTGCGCCTGGACCTCGCGCAGAACCGGCCGAACCCGTTCCCCGGCGCCACCACCATCGACTTCGCGATCCCGGCGAAGGAGGCGGTGCGCCTGTCCGTGTTCGACGTGCGCGGCGCCCGCGTGGCCACGCTGGTGGACGGCGTGCTCGAGGCCGGCGCGCACCGCGTGGAGTGGGACGGGCAGGACATCGGCCGCCGCCGCGCCGCGGCCGGCGTGTACTTCTACCGCCTCGAGACGAAGGACGAGCTCCGGACCCGCAAGATGGTCCGCATCGACTGACCCACGATGAACCGGCCCACGGGGGAGGCGGCGCCGGCCGCCTTCCCCGGACGCCCCCCGCACGGAGACCGCCGATGTCCGCTCGCCACCTCCCCCCGTCCGCGCTCCTCCTCCTGCTCCTCGCCGGCGCCACCCAGGCGGGTCCCACGTTCAACGTGATCTTCCACGCCCGCGTGGACGACCACCCGGCGTACAACGACGTGTGGGGCTACACCGCCCCGAACGGCGCCGAGTACGCGCTGCTCGGGTGCACCACCGGCCTCGCCGTCATCAACGTGTCCGATCCGGGCGCGCCGTACGAGACGGGCTTCCTGCCGGGGGCCACGTCCACGTGGCGCGACATCAAGACCTACGGGCACTACGCGTACGTCACGAACGAGACGTCCGGCGGCATCGCCATCGTCGACCTGTCGAACCCGGAGAGCCCGGTGGCGGCCGGCGCCTACACGGCGGGCGGGTTCAGCCGCGCCCACAACCTGTACATCGATACGACCACGGGACGGCTGTACACCGCGGGCTCGAACATCGGGATCGGCGGCACGCGCATCCTGAGCCTGGCGAACCCGACGGCCCCGGTGGAGATCGGGAGCTGGGAGACCGCGTACTTCCACGACGTGCAGGTGCAGAACGGCCGGCTCTTCGGCAGCGCGATCAACGTGGACCGCCTGTACGTGCTGGACGTGACGAACCCGGCGAGCATCCCGCCGCCGCTCGGCACCGCGGAGGGCTATCCGGCGGCGTTCACGCACAACGCGTGGCCCACGCCGGACGGGCTGTACGTGATGACCACGGACGAGACCAGCGCCTCCTCCTGCCGCATGTGGGACCTCTCCACGCTGCCCACCCTGCAGCAGACGGACTCGTACCGGCCGAACAACACCACGATCCCGCACAACACGCACATCGAGGGCGACTACGCGTACATCTCCTACTACACGCTCGGCGTGAAGATCGTGGACGTGTCCGATCCTTTCGATCTCGTGGAAGTGGGCGCGTACGACACGTGGGCGGCGGACGACGGAAGCACGTACGACGGCTGCTGGGGCGCGTTCCCCTTCTTCGTGACGAACCCGGACCTGCTGCTGGCCTCGGACATCTCGAACGGGCTGTACGTCCTGGAGTTCAAGGGCGCGCTCGGCACCGTGGCCGGCGAGGTGCGGCGCGCGTCCGAGCCCGCGGTCAAGATCGCGGGGGCCACGGTCGAGGTGGTGGAGACCGGCGTGTCCGTCCAGAGCGACGCCGCGGGCGCGTACTCGCTCGACGACCTGCCCGGCGCGGTCACGCTGGAGGTGAGCGCGTTCGGGTACGAGACCGAGCTGGTGCCGGCCACGATCGTCTCCAGCATCGTCACGCCGCTGGACGTGGAGCTCACGCTGCTGCCCTCGGGCGCGGTGTCGGGCACCGTCACGGAGGCGCTCACGTCGCTGCCGATCCAGAACGCGCAGGTGACGGTCGTGGGAACACCCCTCGTGAAGGCCTCGGACGCCTCCGGGGTCTACGACCACAACGCGATCCCGGCCGGCATGTACGGCATCCGCGCCGACGCCTTCGGCTTCAACCCGATGGAGGGCACGGTGGACGTGAACGTCGGCGGGTCGCTGACGATGGACTTCCCGCTGAACCCCGCCATCGTGGCCGACACGTTCCAGGATCCGTACCCGGGCTGGTCGGTCTCCGGGACGGTGTCCAGCGGGGCCTGGGAGCGGGCGGACCCGCAGCAGACGCTCTCCGGCACGCAGGTCGTGCAGCCCGGGGACGACTTCACGCCCGGCGGGGGCACGCTGTGCTGGGTCACCGGCGCGTCGGCCGGGGTCACGGTGGGCTCGAACGACGTGGACGGCGGGGAGACCGTGCTCCTCTCGCCCAGCTTCGCGCTCGCCGGCGCCGCGGACCCGCATGTCACGTTCCGCCTGTGGTACACGAGCGGCATCCTCAGCAATCCGTCCACGGACGTCTTCACCGTTCGGGTGTCCACGAACGGCGGCGGCTCGTGGGTCGTCCTGCACGAGCAGACCTCCTCCACGGACGGCTGGCTGAACGTGGACGTCCCGCTGCTGTCCCTGATCACGCCGTCGAACCTCACGCGGTTCCAGTTCACCGCGCGCGACACGGCGGACGGATCCATCACCGAGGCGCTGATCGACGACTTCATGATCTACGACGGTCCGGACACGGTTCCCACCGGGGTGCCGGTCCTGGACGGCGGCGTGCACCGGTTCGCGCTGTCCGCGCCGTTCCCGAACCCCCTGCGCGCCGGCGAGTCGGCGGCGCTGGACCTCGCGCTGCCCGCGCGGGAGCGCGTCGTGGCCGAGATCCACGACGTCCTGGGGCGCCGGGTGGCCACCCTGGCGGACGGGGCGATGGAGGCCGGCCGCCACCGGCTGGTCTGGGATGGCGGCGGCAGCGACGGGCGGCCGGGAGCGGCCGGGGTGTACTTCCTCCGGGTTCGCGCCGGCGCGGAGGAGCGGACTCGTAAAATCCTCGTGATCCGGTAGGTCCGGGCGCGCGGGCGGTTGCGATCGCCCGCCTCCGACGGGAAAGTCCCGGGACCCGCCCCGCCGTGGGGCGGGTCCCCTTCGTTTCCGCGGATCGGAGGCATCGATGTTCCGGCCGGCTGTTCTCGGCGCCGCCGCACTGGGCGCCGTCGTGTTTCCCGTTCCCGCGTCCGCCGGGCCGTCCGAGGTCCGTGCCGAGCGCTTCCCGGCGGAGAACGTCGCCCTCCACGGGGTCCTCGACCAGCACTCGAGCTACAGCGACATCTGGGGCTGGACCGCGCCCGACGGGCGGGAGTACGCGCTGCTCGGCGCGTACGACGGCGTGGCGGTGATCGACATCACGGACCGCCGGCGGCCCGTGGAGGTGTCGTTCGTTCCCGGGCCCGGCTCCGCCTGGCGGGACATCAAGACGTACGGTTCGTACATGTACGTCGTGAACGAGGCCGGGGGCGGGCTGCAGGTCGTGAACATCGCGGACCCGTCCGCGCCGCAGCCGGCCGCCACGGTGGGCGGCTTCACCACGGCGCACAACCTGTACATCGACGAGGCGGCGGCGCGCGCGTACATCGCCGGGCGGGACCGCACGGGCGGCATCCTCATCCTGGATCTCGCGCCGCCGGCCGCGCCCACGGTGGCGGGGCGATGGGACGGCGCGTACGCCCACGACGTCTACGCCGCGGACGGCGTGGCGTACGTGTCCGCCATCAACGCGACGCGACTCTTCCTCCTGGACGTCTCCACGCCGGCCACGCCGGCGATCCTCGGCCAGGTGGGGCCGTACCCGGGCGCCTTCACGCACAACGCGTGGCCGGTCGGCGACGGCGTGCACGTGCTCACCACGGACGAGCGCTCCGGCGCCAGCCTGCGCGCGTGGGACATCTCGGATCCGGCCGCGCCGCAGTTCGCCGGGCTGTGGCAGCCGCCGAACGGCCGGTACTGCATCCCGCACAACGTCCACGTGAAGGGGCGGCTGGCCTACGTGTCCTGGTACACGGCGGGCGTGCGGATCGTGGACGTGTCGGACCCGGCGGACATGCGGGAAGTGGCCTGGTACGACACGTTCCCGCGCGGCGACATCCCGGCGTTCGCGGGCTGCTGGGGCGTGTTCCCGTACTACCCGGACTCGCCGGGGCTCTTCGTGGCGTCCGACATCGGGGGTGGCCTGTACGTGATGGAGCTGCTCGAGGACGACGGCGCGGCGCCGGCGGCGGCGAATGCCGCGGCCGTCGCGGTGCCGGCGGCGCCGCAGGAGGCGCCCGTGGTGTCGCTCGGGCCGGCGCGGCCGAATCCGGTGCGGCGCGGGTCGCCGGTCCTGCTCGCGGCCCGCCTGCCGGCCGGCGCGGCGGCGTCCGCGCGCATCGTGGACGCGGCGGGGCGAAGCGTGCGGGAGCTGGGCTCCCGGACGTCCGCCACGGGGGCGGCGGAGCTGTCGTGGGACGGCCGCGACGAGGCGGGCCGCCCCGTGGCCGCGGGCGTGTACTTCGCGCGCCTGGAGGCGGCGGGCCGCACGGCGGCGGCGAGGATCACCGTGGCGCCCTGAGCCCACCCGCGGAACGGGCGCGCCGGCGGGCCGGAGGATTTTCGTCCTCCGGCCCGCTTTTTTTGTTGCGCCATACTATGAAGTGCGGATAATCCCATACCGTATGAGAAACGAGATTATCCATATCGTGAACGGGGTGGAGCGCCTGGGCGACCGGCGCGAGGACTACCGGCGCACGCTGCGGCGGCAGAGGCTGTCCCCGCCGCTGCTGCTCGTGCTCCGGTTGCTGGAGGGGGACCCGGGGGCCACGATGGTGGAGCTGGCGCGCAAGCTGGGCGTCTCGGTGCCCACCATGCAGAGCCGCTTCGAGCGGCTCACGGAACTCGGTCTCATCTCCCGCGTCCGCAGCGCGGAGGACCGGCGGAAGGTCCCCACGGACCTCACGCGCCGGGGCCGCGAGACGCTGCGCCGCGTGCCGCTGGCCGGCGCGGGTCGCCTGCTGGACGCGCTGGAGCGGGGAGAGGTGACCCCGCGGCGCCTGCGGCGGCTGGCCACCGAACTGGAGGACGTGGAGAAGCTGATGTTCCCGGAGAACGGCGCGGACGGGCGTCCCGGCCGCCGCACCGGGACCCTCTGGCGGAGGTAGGGAGGAGCGCGCGTTCCACAGGTGTGACTCGGGGCCGCTCGTGGTGTGGTGACGGGTGGTGCGGTCCTGGTTCGGAGACCCCGAAGGCCTCCGGTACTGGGAGAGACGGCTCCGAGTCCGTAAACGGCGGGGGGCTGCCGGGGCTCGGCCAAGCGGCGACGGGTGGGTCGATGCCGCTCCGGGGCCTCGGGGCCCCTTCGTCCGTCCGGTGTCCCGGGGTTGATCCCGCCCGCGGGCGCGTCCTACCATCCGGGCCTCGACGCGCGATCCCCGCGCCGCATCCCGCGACCCCATCCCCCGCCGGAGTCGCCGCCATGTCCCGGTCGTCTCCCCGCGTTCCGCGCGCCGCCATCGTGGTGGCCGTGGCGGTGGCATCGGCATTCCCGGCGCAGGGGGCGTCCATCCGCCCGGATGGTCTGCTCGAGATCGACGGCGCCCCGGTCTTCCCGGTGGGCCTCGTGGATCTCGGCAGCCCGCGGTATCCGGACTGGGAGGCGCGCATCGCGGAGTCCGGCGCGAACTTCGTCTGGGACATCGAGATCGCGTACGCGGACACCACGCCGTCCTGCGCCGCCGTGCTGGCGGCCGCCGAGGCGGGCGGGTGGCACCTGCTGGTGGGCTCGGGGGACACGTGGAACTGGGACGATCCCGGCACGCCGGAGCTGGAGGTGGATCAGCGGATGTACGAGACGGCGGAGCTGGACGCGCTGCTGGACTGCGCCGCCGCGCATCCCGGGCGCGTCGTGGCGTTCGCGAATCGGGATGAGCCGTCGTGGACGATCAGCCGCGACATGATCGGCGACATCGACGAGGCGCACGTCCGCGACACCTATCCGCAACTCCGCGCCGCCGCGCCGTCCGCGCTGGTCGCGATGAACCATGCCCCCGCGCAGGCGGACAGCAGCCTGGAGCACTGGAAGCAGGACGTGGGCTCCTACGCCACCGCCACGGACGTCGTGATGTTCGCGAGCTACCCGTACCCGGCCGGGCCGGGAACGTGCACCGCGTTCAACGTGCTCGGCTATCCCGACTGCCCGATGGATCGGCTGGTCACCGCGGCGGACCTCTTCCTTTCGGAGCTGAACCTCCCGGGGCAGCCGCTGTGGATGATCGTCCAGGCGCACAAGGGCATCCCGCTCAAGGAGGCGCGCTGGGAGGCGTGGGCCAGCGTGGTGCACGGGGCCACGGGGATCTTCTGGGCCGGGTGGACCTGGTACCACGCGCTGGGCGGAGGAGAGGAGAACTGGCCGATCACCCGACAGGTCGTGTCGGAGGTGGCGGCGCTCACGCCGTACCTCGTGGGGACCGACCTGCCGGGCGCGTCGTGCAGCGAGCCGGAGGTGGACTTCCGCGTGCTGCAGGGCCCGGGCCGGAGCGCGCTGCTCGTGGCCGTGTCGCGCAACGGCTTCGCGGGGGACGTGACGTTCGAACTCCCGCGGCGGCCCCACGGTCGCGCCGTCGTCGTGCACGAGGATCGCGCGCTCGCCATCCGGGGCGGGCGCATCACCGATTCCTTCGCGGCGTACGAGGCGCACCTGTACGAGTTCGAGGTCCGCGAGCGGGCGCCGGCCCCGGCCGCGCGGGAGGACGATCCGGCCGCGCACCCGTCGCGGATGACCCTGACGGCGGCCCCGAATCCGACCGCCGCCGGCACGCGGCTGTCGTTCGCGCTGCCGGAGGCCGCCGCCGTCCACTTCACCGTGCACGACGCCGCCGGCCGCCGCGTGGCCACCCTCGCCCGGGGGCGGTACGACCGCGGGCCGGGGGAAGTGGCCTGGGACGGCCGCGACGCTGCCGGCCGACCGGTCGCCCCCGGCGTGTACTTCCTCCGGGCGGAGACCGCCTCCGGGGCCACGGCGGTCGCCCGGGTGCTGGTCCGCCGCTGACGACCGGCCGGCCGGAGGGGACCTGACCCCGCCCGACCCCGGAACCCCGGCGATCCCCGGGAACCCGGCCGCGGTCCCGGGGTACACACATTCGGAGCGCGGAAGCGCAGCCACGCTCCACCTCCGAAGAGAAGAGCAGTCGGGAGACAGCGCGCCGCGGTTCCGGATCACCCCCCCGGGCCGCGGCGTTTTGCTCTATGGTGGTCCGCCACCGCAGCCGGGGAGACGCCGTGGCGGAAGGCCTTCTGGAGAGGATCGCGCGCGGCGCCGTCGTGGGCGACGGGGCCATGGGCACGCGCCTCTACTCCAAGGGGATCTTCATCAACCGTTGCTTCGACGAGCTGAATCTCGCCGAGCCGGAGCTCGTGCGGGAGGTCCACCGGGAGTACGTCGAGGCCGGCGCGGACTTCGTCGAGACCAACACCTTCGGGGCGAACGTCTTCAAGCTGGAGCCCCACGGGCTGGGTGCCCGGGTGGCGGAGATCAACCGTGCCGGCGTGGCCCTGGCCCGCGCCGAGGCGGGGGAGGACGTGCTCGTGGCGGGGTCCATGGGCCCCCTGGGCGTTCCCATCGAGCCCCTCGGCCGCATCGCCTACGACGAGGCCCGCGCGGTCTTCCGCGCGCAGGCCGAGGCGCTGGCGGAGGGCGGCGTGGACTTCTTCGTCCTCGAGACCATCCGCCGCCTGGAGGAGATGCGCGAGGCCATCCGCGCCGTCCGCGAGGTGAGCGACCGGCCGGTCGTGGCCATGATGAGCGTGTCCGACGAGGAGCACTCCGCGTTCGGCGACGCCCCGGACAAGATCGCCGTCCGCCTCTCCGAGTGGGGCGCCGACGCGGTGGGCTTGAACTGCTCGGTGGGCCCGCAGCCCATGCTGGCCGCCATCGAGCGCATGCGGGAGGCCACGGACCGGCCGCTCGCCGTGATGCCGAACGCCGGGATGCCCCGGCTCGTCGAGGGCCGGTACATGTACCTGTCCTCGCCGGAGTACTTCGCCAAGTACGCGCGCCGCTTCCTGCGCGCCGGCGTGCGGATCATCGGCGGCTGCTGCGGCACCACGCCGGATCACATCCGCGCGGTGAAGGCGGCGCTGCGCGCGCAGCGGCCGGAGGACTACCGCGCCCCGAAGCCGCCCCCGAAGGTCGCCACGGCCGAACCCGCGCCGGCGGCCGAGCCGCTGCCGCGCGAGCGGAAATCCGGCCTCGGCGCGAAGATCGCGGCCGGGCGGTTCGTGTGCTCGGTGGAGATCTCGCCGCCGAAGAGCCCGGACCCGGCCAAGGCGCTCGCGCGTATCGAGAAGCTGAGGGCCGCCGGCGTGGATGCGGTGAACATCCCGGACGGGCCGCGAGCGTCCGCGCGCATGAGCTCGCTCGCGCTGGCCGTCCTCGCCTCCGCGAAGGTGGGGATGGAGACCATCCTGCACTACTGCTGCCGGGACCGGAACCTGCTCGGCATGCAGTCCGATCTCCTGGGGATGGGCGCGCTCGGCGTGGGCAACGTGCTCATCGTCACCGGGGACCCGCCGAAGCTGGGGGACTACCCGTCGGCCACCGCGGTGTTCGACGTGGACTCCATCGGTCTCCTGCAGATCGCGAGCCGGCTGAACCGGGCGCAGGATCTCGTGGGCAACCCCATCGACCAGCGCACGGCCCTGCACCTGGGCGTGGGCGCGAACCCCGCCGCCGTGAACCTGGACGAGGAGATCCGCCGCTTCGAGTACAAGGTGGAGGCCGGCGCCGAGTACGTGATGACGCAGCCCGTGTACGACGTGCGCGTCCTGGAGCGGTTCATCCGGCGCACGGAGCACTGCCGGATCCCGCTGCTCGTGGGCATCCTCCCGCTGCGCAGCTATCGCAACGCCGAGTTCCTCACGAACGAGGTCCCCGGCATGGAGGTCCCGGAGCGCATCCTCGAGCGGCTGGCCCGCGCCGAGTCCGCCGAGGACGCGCGCGCCGCCGGGATCGAGATCGCGCGCGAGGCGCTGCTTGAGGCCATGCCGATGGTGCAGGGCGTGTACGTGATGCCGCCGTTCGGGAACGTGGCGGCGGCCATCGAGGTGCTGGAGGTGGTGCCGCGGGATCAGGCCGGCGGCAACGGGGCGGCCGGCGCGGCCGGAAGCGCCGCCAGGGCGCCCGAGTCCGGGGAGGACTCCGGCGCGTCCTGAGGCACGAACTGCACGTACAGCCGGTACCGGCGGTCGATCTCCCGCACGTAGCGCACCGTCTCCGACCCGCGGCAGTAGCCGCACCGCGCGTTCGCGTAGTACTCGGGCTGCTCCAGCAGCAGCATGGCGCGCTCCACGTGGTCGTACCAGCGGTCCGGATCCAGCCCGATCGTGGCTGCCAGCTTCCGCGCATCCGCCACGTGGCCGGGGCCCGCGTTGTAGCTGGCCAGCGCGAAGCGCAGCCGCGTCACGAGCGAAAGGTCCTCGTCGTACAGCTCCAGCAGCCAGCGCAGGTAGCGCGTGCCGGCGCGGATGGACTCCTCGGGATCGTGCAGATCCACGAGGTCCAGCTCGGTGGCGGTCTCGGGCACGATCTGCATGAGGCCGGCCGCGCCGGACGGGCTCACCACCTCGGGCTGGAAGCGGGACTCCTGGTGCATGAGCGCCACCACGAGCCGCCAGTCCAGATCGTGCACGGCCGCCCAGTGCCGGACCTCGCCGTCCCACGGGGAGAGCCGGCCCGGCCGCTGCACGGCGCGCGCCACGGCCTGCCCGTTGCGGAAGTACTTCCGCCAGAGCACGTTGTACTCGGCGCCGCGGTACGCGCGGGCCAGGTACGCGTCCAGCGCGGTGCGCAGCTTCGGACTCGACGCCCGGACGCTCCACACGAGATCCGCGTTCTCGAGCCGCAGCGCCGCGTCCACGCGGCGACCCGCGTGCCGCTCCACGGTGACCAGGTGCGAAGGGACGAGCGCCAGGTCGTAGCGTCCCTCGCCCACGCCGGCGATCAGCGCGGTGGACCCGATCGCCCCGTCGGCCCACTCCAGGGTCAGCCCTTCCACCGCGTCGGCCAGCTGCGTGGCCAGCGCGGCCTCGGCCCCGCCACGGCGCGCCACCAGCGTGCGCCCGGCCAGATCGCCCATCTCGCGCACCGGGCGCGGATCGTCGTCCCGGGCGGCCACCACCATCTCCACCCGCGCGACCGCGCGCGTGGAGGCGATGCGGGCGTTCGCGGCCAGCGGCGCCTCGGGGTTCGCGGCCAGGACGTCCCCGCGCCCGGCCAGCAGCCACTCCGTCAGCTCCTCGGGCGTCCTCGGGCTCACGATCTCGAGCGCCAGCCCCTGCTCCTCCGCGAAGCGGTGCAGCAGCTCGTACTCGAAGCCCCGCGGCGCACCGTCCTGCAGGAAGAAGGAGCCCACGTGCGGCAGCGCCAGCAGTCGCAGCGAGCCCCGCTTCCGGATGCCCTCCAGATCGTCGCGGTGCACCCGGTCGCCCGCGGCGAAGGCCCGGGACACGATCATCTCGTTCACGCGGCGCCGGAGCACGGGGTCGTCTGCCTTGAGGGCGAGGACCACGGGAGCGTCCTCGTGCCGGTAGGGCAGGGAGTAGACCACCCCGTCCGGGGCATCGCCGGCCGCCTCGAACCCGGTGGCGACCAGGTCCACGCCGCCCGCCTGCAGGGGCTCCAGCGGATCCCCCGCTGTGCAGGGAACGAACAACGCCTCGCGCCCGAGCCCCGCCGCGATCCCGCGCGCGAGGTCCCGCTCCACGTCTCCGGCCAGCCCCGGGAGGAGCGGCGTGGACGCCGCCGCCACCAGCACGCGAAGCGGCGGGGCCCCGGAACCCCGGAGCGCCGGACCCGGCGCGCACGCGAGCGGCAGCAGCACCGCGCCACACAGCGCGAGCCACGCCGCGTTGCGGGCGAGGCGAGGGTTGGCTGGGAAAAGTCCTCGGTGCATCATCGGGGCATCGTAGCAGGCCGGCCGGAAGGCGGGCGAGCCCCCCGAGGGGGGTCTGTCCAAAGAAGACACACAGTCTCCCCCTGATCAGGGTGAGCCTGTGCCGCCGGCGCAGCGATGGCGGGGCCCCGCGGACCGGACGCGCGCGTCCGCTGGCCCGGCCCGGCAGTGCTAAGATGCGCTCCGCAACCCCGAAAGGAGTCCGAAATGGCCGTGCAGGTCACCGACAAACCCACCGTGGAGACCATCCGCGAGCGCCTCGGCGCCGACGCCCCCCTCCTGGACCACACCTGCCGCACCATCCCGAAGGAGCGCCTCCATGTTCCCGGGCCGGACTTCGTCGATCGTGTGTTCCTCCATACGGACCGGCCCGTCCAGGTGAACCGCGCCTACCAGCAGCTCCTGAACCACGGGCGGCTGGCCGGCACCGGGTACGTGTCCATCCTGCCGGTGGACCAGGGCATCGAGCACTCGGCCGGCGCCTCCTTCGCGCCGAACCCGGACTACTTCGATCCCGAGAACATCGTGCAGCTCGCCCTGGAGGGCGGGTGCAACGGCGTGGCGTCCACGCTCGGCGTCCTGGGCATGACCGCCCGCAAGTACGCGCACCGGATCCCGTTCATCCTGAAGTTCAACCACAACGAGCTGCTCACCTACCCGAACAAGCACGACCAGGTGCTGTTCGGGAACGTTCGCCAGGCCTTCGACATGGGCTGCGTGGGCGTGGGCGCCACGATCTACTGGGGGTCGGACGAGGCCACGCGGCAGCTGCAGGAGATCTCCGACGCGTTCCACGTGGCGCACGAGCTCGGCATGATCACGATCCTGTGGTGCTACCTGCGGAACTCCGGCTTCAAGAAGGACGGCGTGGACTACCACGCCGCCGCGGACCTCACCGGGCAGGCGAACCACCTCGGGGTCACGCTGGAGGCGGACATCATCAAGCAGAAGCTGCCGGAGAACAACGGCGGCTACAACGCGCTGAAGTTCGGCAAGACGCACCCGAAGGTCTACTCGGAGTTGACGTCGGACCACCCGATCGACCTGTGCCGCTACCAGGTGGCGAACTGCTACATGGGGCGCATCGGGCTGATCAACTCCGGCGGGGCGTCCGGCCAGAACGACCTGCAGCAGGCCGTGATGACGGCCGTCGTGAACAAGCGCGCGGGCGGCATGGGGCTCATCTCCGGACGGAAGGCGTTCCAGAAGCCGCGCAAGGAAGGCATCGCGCTGCTGCACGCCATCCAGGACGTCTACCTGTGCAAGGACGTCACGGTCGCCTGATCGCCGCGGCCGGGTCGGCGCTGGCGCTGGCGGCGTCGCCGGGTTGCGCCGATCTGGCCTCCACGCGCGACGTGCGCGTGACCCTCGTGGACGAGCGCACGGCGCCCCTCCCGGGCGCCGTGTTCTACGTGGAAGCGGTGGACGACTCCGGCGCGTTCGCCTACGCGTGGCGCGTGGCCGGGCGGGCCGGGGAAGTGCCGGATTCCGCGCGCGAGCCGGTGAAGATCCCGTGGCGGCCCGGCGCGCGGCTCGCGATGGCGGCGTTCGCACCGGGGCGGACGCCGGCGGTGATCCGCGAGACCGGCGGCGAGCGGCGGATCTCGGATGGCGCGGTCCTGGAGCTGCCGCACGGGGAGGCGTGGAATCCGGAGCTGGCGGCGCTGGCGTTCCCCTTCGAGCACGAGCCGGAGCTCGCGGCGCGGCTGGCGGTGGCCGCCGAGGGTCCGCTGCGCGAGGCGTTCGCCGCGGCCTGGGCGGCGGCCCCCGCGGATCTTCCCGCCGCGTCCGCCACGAAACGCGCGATCCTCGCAAATCCTGATCAAGCGGCTGGACGTTCCGGACGATCGTTGGGAGAGTAGTCGGCTTCGTCGTACCCCCGCCGAATCGCCGATCCCCTTCGGAGGCCCTGCCGGAATGTCCGCACGCTCCCTCGCCGCCGCCGCGTCCGCCCTCGCGCTGCTTCTCGTCTCCTTCGCGCCCGCCGCGGCGTCCCCCATGCGCCTGCTCGGCACTCCGGGCCCCGGCGCCGGGCCGCTGCTTCTCCTGGGGAGCACCACCTCCCCGGCCCAGGAGCTGGACCGCGAGTCCATCTACCGCATCCTCTGCGGCGGCGAGACCGCCCCGGATCCGTCGCTGCGCGCGCATCTCTGGAAGGTCGCGGGCAGCCTGGCGTCCCGGTCCTGGGTCCCGCCGAAGGTGACCATCCGCGTGGTCGTGCAGCCCGCCCGGTAGGTCGCGCCACCCGCCGGACCACCCGCATCGGATCATCCCGTCCCCGCCGCGAATCGGGGTATCCTCCGCGCGGCATCCACGCGTGCGCCGGTTGCGCAGGGGAGGGGCGGTGGTTTCGCGGGACGAGATCGCGCGGGTCGCACGGCTGGCGAAGCTGGCGCTCACGCCCGACGAGGAGCGGGAGCTGTCCGCCCAGCTCGTGCGGATCCTGGATTACGTGGAGCTGCTCAAGGACATCGACGAAGAGCCGGATCCCGGCGAGCGCGACGCGTCGCCGGGCATGCTGCGCGCGGACGCGGCGCGGCCCGGGCTGC
Organism: uncultured Gemmatimonadota bacterium; assembly: GCA_964571855.1. Classification (GTDB taxonomy): domain Bacteria; phylum ARS69; class ARS69; order ARS69; family ARS69; genus CAYYFX01. The sequence continues at coordinate 48,953 of CAZNDO010000018.1, read as the reverse complement.
CGCGGGACGACGTGCTCGCGCAGGCGCCGGGCGCGGATCCGGCCGGCGGCACGTTCGTCGTCCCGCCCGTGATCGACGCGGAGCCCGCGGCGTGAGCGGGGTGCTCGCGGATCTCGCCGGCGGCGCGCTCACGTCCACGGCCCTCACCGAGCGATGTCTGGCGCGGATCGCCGCCCGCAACGGGGAGCTGCGCGCCTTCCTGCACGTGGACGAGGCCGGGGCGAGGGCGCAGGCGGCGGCTTCGGATGCGCGCCGCGCGGCGGGGCGCGCGCTCGGGCCGCTGGACGGCGTGCCGATCGCGCTGAAGGACAACCTCGTCACCCGCGACCTCCCGACGACCTGCGCTTCGCGCATCCTCGCGGGCTACCGCTCCCCGGTGGACGCCACGGTCGTGGGCCGGCTTCGCGCCGCCGGCGCGGTGATCCTCGGCAAGACGAACCTCGACGAGTTCGCCATGGGCAGCTCCAACGAGCACTCCGCGTTCGGCGCGGCGGCGCACCCGCGCGATCCGGCGCGCGTCCCCGGCGGATCGTCCGGGGGATCGTGCGTGGCGGTGGCCGACGGGATGGCCGTGCTCGCGCTCGGCAGCGACACCGGCGGCTCGGTGCGCCTCCCTGCGGCGTGGTGCGGCGTGGTGGGGCTGAAGCCCACGTGGGGACGGGTGTCGCGGTCCGGGCTCGTGGCGTTCGCATCCTCGCTGGACCAGATCGGGCCGGTGGCGGCGGACGTGGCGGGAGTGGCGCGGCTGTACGAGACGATCGCGGGCGGCGACCCCGCGGACGCCACGTGTCGCGCGACGCCGGTGGAGCCGATCGGGGACCTCGCCGCCACGGATGTGCGGGGCTTGCGCGTGGGCGTCGTGCCGGAGCTGCTCGGCGAGGGCGTGGCGGAGGACGTCCGCGCGCGCGTGGAGGAGGCCGCCGCCGTGTTCGAGCGGCTGGGCGCCGCGCGCGTGGAGGCGCGCCTCCCGCACGCGCGCTACGGGATCGCGGCGTACTACGTGCTGGCGAGCGCCGAAGCGTCGTCGAACCTGGCGCGCTACGACGGCGTGCGCTACGGCCACCGCGCCGCCGCCCCGCGCGATCTGGATGACCTGTACACGCGCACGCGCGACGAGGGCTTCGGCGCCGAGGTGAAACGGCGCATCCTCATGGGCACGTTCTGCCTCTCGTCCGGGTACCACGATCGCTTCTACGGGCGCGCTTCGAAGGCGCGGGCCCACCTGGCGCGCGACTACCGCGACGCCTTCGCGCACGCCGACCTCCTGCTGTCGCCGGTGGCGCCCACCGGACCCTTCGCCCGCGGCGCGCGAACGGATGATCCCCTCGCGATGTACCTCACCGACGCCATGACGATCCCGGCCAGCCTGGCCGGCATCCCCGCGATCTCCGTCCCGTGCGGGACGGACCGCGAGGGCTTCCCGGTGGGTCTGCAGATCCAGGCGCCCGCGTGGCGCGAGGACCTGCTGCTGCGCGCCGCGGCCGCGTTCGAGGCGGCGCGATGACCTGGGAGACCGTGATCGGGCTTGAGATCCACGTGCAGCTCGACACCGAGTCGAAGTGCTTCTGCGCGTGCCCGCGGCGCTTCGGCGACCCGCCGAACACGAACGTGTGCGCGGTGTGCCTGGGGCTGCCGGGTGCGCTGCCGGTGCTGAACGCGCGCGCGGTGGAGCTGTCGCTGCGCACGGTGCTCGCGCTCGGGTGCCGCGTGCCTTCGCGCTCGGTCTTCGCGCGGAAGAACTACTTCTACCCGGACCTGCCGAAGGGCTACCAGATCTCGCAGTACGAGGCGCCGCTCGGCGTGGGCGGCGCCATCCCCTTCGCGCGGGACGGCGAGGAGCGCGCGGTGCCGCTCGTGCGCGTGCACCTGGAGGAGGACGCTGGGAAGTCGCTGCACGACGAGACCGGCGCGGGCGGGGACACGCGGCTGGACCTGAACCGCTGCGGCACGCCGCTGCTCGAGATCGTGACGGAGCCGGCGCTCCGGCGCCCCGAGGAGGCGGGCGCCGTGCTGGAGTCCCTGCGGCGCACGGTGCGCTGGCTCGGCGTGTCCGACGGGGAGATGAGCCGCGGGAACCTCCGCTGCGACGCGAACGTCTCCGTGCGCCGCGCGGGCGACGCCGCGCTCGGCACGAAGACCGAGGTGAAGAACCTGAACAGCATCCGCATGGTGGAGCGCGCGATCGCGCGGGAGGCGGCGCGGCAGGCGTCCGTGCGGGAGGGCGGCGGGCGGATCGAGGCCGCCACGATGCTGTGGGACGACGGGGCCGGCGACGTGCGCATGATGCGCTCCAAGGAGGACGCGCCGGACTACCGCTACTTCCCGGAGCCGGATCTGCCGCCGCTGGAGTTGGCCCCGGCGGACGTGGACGCGGCGCGCGCGGCGCTGCCGGAGCTGCCGCTCGCGCGGCGGGCGCGGTTCGCCGCGGAGTGGGGGTTGCCGGCGTACGACGCGGCCGTCCTCACGGAGCGCCGCGACGTGGCCGACACCTTCGAGGAGGCCGCGCGCGCGTGCGGCGACGGGAAGCTCGCCGCGAACTGGACGATGGGCGAGGTGCTGCGGCTGTTGAAGGACGAGGGGACGCGCGTGGCGGACGTGGGGGTGACCGGCGCGTCGCTCGGGGAGCTGCTGGCGCTCGTGCGGGACGGCACCGTGTCCGGGAGCGCCGCGAAGACGGTCTTCGAGAGGATGCGCGAGACCGGCCGCGCGCCGCGCGAGATCGTGGAGGCGGAGGGGCTCACGCAGGTGTCGGATGATGCCGCGCTCGCCGCGATCGTGGACGACGTGGTGGCGCGGCACCCGGACCAGGCTGCGCAGGTGCGCGCCGGGGAGGAGAAGGTGCTCGGCTTCCTCGTGGGGCAGGCCATGAAGTCCAGCGGCGGGAAGGCGAACCCGAAGCGCGTGCGCGAGCTGTTCGCGGCGCGCCTGGCGGGGCCGCCGCCGTGAGGCGCGTCCGCGCCCGCTCGGGCGGCCGCCTCCTCGCCGCGACGCTTGCGGCGGCGCTCCTGGCCGGCTGCGGCCCGCGCCCCGCGTTCCGCGCGCCGGTGTATCCCGATCCCGTTTCCCCGGTGGGGCCCATGGCCGGGCCGGCGCCGGCGCGCGGTCCCGGGCCGCTCACCGAGCTCCAGGACTCGCCCGATCCGGACGCGTGGCGGGCGCGGATGCTGGAGGACGCCGCGTCGAACTGGCTCGGCACTCCGTACCGCCACGGCGGGACGGACGGACGCGGCGTGGACTGCTCCGCCCTCGTGCAGTCCGTGATGGACGAGCTGGGCGTGGAGTTGCCGCGCACGACGTGGGCGCAGAGCCGCGAGGGCCGCTCCATCGAACGGGACGAAGCCCGCGCCGGCGACCTCGTCTTCTTCCGCATCGGCTCCCGCGTGAGCCACGTGGGGGTGATGCTCGGACGGGACCGGTTCTTGCATGCATCCCTGAGCCGCGGCGTGATCGTGACCGAACTCGAAGATCCGTACTTCGCTCGGCGCCTCGTCGATCTCCGCCGCGTGCTGGATAACTAACCCCCTTTTCGGGGAATTCCGGAGTCGCGGCACCACATCCCGCCCGGCGCGAAGGGGGGGACCGGGCCCTCTTTGCGCACCGCGTGGTCGCAGAATGCACACGCGGGAGGACGTTCCTGCATCGACGGGAGGACGGGACGACGGGCATGGCCACCACCGAACTGGCGGCGCCGCGGGCAAGTGCGGCGCCGGGGAAGCCGGCCAAGGCAACCGAGCCGGCGTCCCCGGCCGTCCGCTCCGTCGCGCCGCCCTTCGTGCCGCGCGCGGTGCTCGTCGGCGTGTTCCCGTTGCTGCTCGTGGCGGCGGCGGGGGCTTCGTACTACGCCCTGCCGTTCGGGGAGCGGCTCCGCAATCCCTGGCACGAGTGGCTGGGTCCCACGGGGTACGTGGGGCAGTCCGCCGGCCTCCTGGCCTTCGCGCTGTTCGCCTTCCTGTGGCTCTACCCGGTGCGGAAGCGCCTCTCGTCCGCCACGTTCCTCGGCCCCATCCCGCGCTGGCTGGACGCGCACATCGTGGCCGGCGTGCTGATGCCGCTGGCGGGCGCGGTGCACGCGGGGTTCCGGTTCGAGGGGCTCATCGGGCTCGGGTACTTCTCGATGCTCGTGGTGGCGTGCTCGGGCGTGGTGGGCCGGTACCTGTACGTGCGCATCCCGCGCGGGCGGGCCGGGCTGGAGCTCACGCGCGAGCAGGTCTCCGCGGAGCGCCGCGAGATCCTCGGCACGCTGGTGGAGTCCACCGGCCTGGACCCGCGCGAGATCCTCGAGCTGCTGAAGCCGGTGGACGTGGCGCCCCGGGGCGGCGTGGTGCGTGCCCTCGGGCGCATGCTGCGCGACGACCTCGATCGTCGCCGTGCCGTGCATCGCCTCGAGGCGGGCATGCGCACGTCGAAGCGGAGGTTCGACGCGCGCGAGGTGCGGAAGGTCACCCGTCTCGCGCGCCGCGAGATGGCGCTCGGCCAGCAAATCCGCATCCTGGATGCCACGAACCGCGTGTTCCGGTTGTGGCACGCGTTCCACATGCCCTTCGCGATCATGGCGTTCCTCGCGGTGGCGGTGCACGTGGCGGTGGCGATCCTGTTCAGCGACACGTGGCTGCGCTGATGAACTCCGGCGTCCTCGCGACGGTCGCCTTCGCCGTCCTCACCGCGGCGCTCATGGCGTGGCAGATCCGCCGCAAGGGCGGCGGGCCGCGCACCGCGTGCCCCCGGTGCGGCGGCGAGGTCCCCGCGGGCGCCTCGCGCTGCCCCGGTTGCGACGTCCCGATGCAGGTGTTCGAGATCGCCGCCGCCGAGGTGGAGGCCGCCCCGGACCCGGCCGCCGCGCCGGCCGACGATGCGGCCCCGCACGCCATTGTCCGCGCGGACGTGTGCGTGGGCTGCGGCTGTTGCGTCCCCGTGTGCCCCGAGCCCGGCGCCATCCGCCTCGAGGGCAAGCTGGCCATCGTGGAGAAGGATCGCTGCAAGGGACACGGGAAGTGCGCGGAGGCGTGCCCGGTGGGCGGCATCGTGATCGCCACGGGCGCGGCCGTGCACCGCGTGACCGTGCCGGATCTGAAGGCGGACTTCCAGTCGAACGTGCCGGGCGTGTACATCGTGGGCGAGCTCGGCGGGCGCGGGCTCATCAAGAACGCCATCAACGAGGGCCGCGTGGCCGCGGAGAACGCGGCGCGCGAGCTGCAGGCGTGCGGGACCGGCGCGTGCGGCAGCGTGCACGACCTCGCGATCGTGGGCTCCGGCCCGGCCGGGCTGAGCGCCGCGCTCACCGCCCGCAAGGCGGGACTGGACTTCGTGATCCTGGATCAGGGCAGCCTGGCCGACACGATCCGCAAGTACCCGCGCCACAAGCTGCTGCTCGCGGAGCCGATCAAGGTGCCGCTGTACGGGGACCTTTGGGTGGCGGACGCCTCGAAGGAGACGCTCCTCGCCGTGTGGGAGGCGATGGTGGAGCAGAGCGGCCTCACGGTGCTGTCGAACCGGCGCGTGGAGGAGGTGGCGCGCGAAGGGGCGTCCATCGCCGTGCGCGGCCAGGGGTTCGAGGTGCGCGCGCGCCGCGTGATCCTGGCGCTCGGCCGGCGCGGCACGCCGCGCCGCCTCGGCGTGCCGGGGGAGGAGACCGAGAAGGTCTTCTACGACATCGTGGAGATGGAGGAATTCAAGGGCCGGAAGGTGCTCGTGGTCGGCGGCGGGGACAGCGCGCTGGAGTCCGCGCTGGGCCTCGCGAACCAGGAGGGCACCGAGGTCGTGCTCAGCCACCGCAAGGCGGACTTCGACCGCGCGAAGGAGCGCAACCGGCAGAAGCTGGCGGAGGCCGAGCGCAACGGGAAGGTGCGGATCCTGCGCGAAAGCGCGGTGAAGGCCATCCGCGCGGACGCCGTGGAGATCGAGGCCGGCGGCAAGGTCCTCACCCTCCCCAACGACGACGTGATCGTGCGCATCGGCGGCGAGCCGCCGGCCGCGTTCCTGGAGAAGGCGGGCATCCGCATGGTCACGAAGGCCATTCCGCTCGAGGAGGCGAAAGCCGGTGCTCCCGCGTAGACGGCGCGGCGGCCCGCTCCGGACGATCGTCATGACGTTGGCCGTGTCCTTCCTCCTGCCCGCCGCTCCGACCCGGGGCCAGATCTCCCCGGGGCCGCTGTCGCGCGCGCACGCGGACCTGGAGGGCGTGAAGAACTGCCTGGCCTGCCACGGCATCAAGGAGAAGGGCGTGGACGCGCAGTGCCTCTCCTGCCACGGCGAGATCGCCGCGCTGCGCGAGGCCGGGCGCGGCTTCCACGCGCGCGATGCGGCCGGCGCCTGCGCCGAGTGCCACGTGGAGCACGGCGGCGTGGACTTCCCGCTCGTGGAGTGGGCGGGCGACGACGCCTTCGACCATGCGAAGACCGGGTGGGCGCTGGACGGGAAGCACGCGTCCCTGGAGTGCGCGAAGTGCCACCGCCCGGAGTTGCGCAAGTCCGCGGCCCTCGCGAAGCGCAAGGGCCGGGTGGCGGACGACTCCCGGCTGGGCCTGGAGACGCAGTGCCTCTCCTGCCACGCCGATCCGCACAAGGACCGCTTCGGCGCGAACTGCACGGAGTGCCACACCACCGCGGACTGGAAGCAGGTGGTGCAGGGCGCGTTCGACCACGAGAAGACGCGCTACCCGCTGCGCGGGAAGCACCGCGCGCTGGAGTGCGCGAAGTGCCACAAGGACGGCTACGACGTGCTGCCGGCATTCGCGAAGTGCGTGGACTGCCACGCGGATCCGCACCGCGGCGAGGCCACGCTCGCCGGCGCGGCCGTGGACTGCGAATCGTGCCACCGCGTGGAGGGCTTCGTGCCGTCCACGTTCGACGTGACGCGGCACGCGAAGGCGAAGTACGCGCTGGAAGGGAAGCACCGCGCGGTCGCGTGCCGGGAGTGCCACGCCTCGAAGGACCCGGCGGTGCCCTTCCGGTTCCGGCCCGCGTTCGCGAAGTGCGCGGACTGCCACGCGGACGCGCACGGCGGGCAGCTCGCGCGTCGCGCCGACGGCGGGCGCTGCGAGAGCTGCCACGACGTGACCACGTTCCGCCCCGCGAAGTTCACGGTGGCGGACCACGCGGCGCTGCGCTTCCCGCTGCAGGGCGCGCACGAGAAGGCGGCGTGCGAGGCGTGCCACGGACCGCAGCGCGCGCACCTGCCGCCCCTGCCGGACGCGAAGCGCATCGGGACCGCCGGCGTGCTGCTGCGGTTCCAGACCATGCAGTGCGTGGACTGCCACGCGGACCCGCATCGCGAGGCGCTCGGGGCCACCGACGACAAGTGCCTTGCCTGCCACGATCCGGCGGCGTTCGCGCCCTCCCGCGTGGACCCGGCGGCGCACGCGGCGTACGAGTTCCCGCTGGAGGGCGCGCACGCGGCCGTGCCGTGCTTCCTGTGCCACCAGGGCCTGGAGACGAAGCACCCGGAGTCCACGCTGCTCGGGACCGCGAAGGCGTGGCCGGATCTGTCGTTCCAGGAGAAGGCGCGTGCCTGCCGGGACTGCCACGAGGACCCGCACGGCGGCCAGTTCGCGAAGCGCAAGGGCGGGGACGAGTGCAGCGTCTGCCACGGCGCGGACACGTTCCGGCCGGCCGTCCGCTTCGATCACGAGAAGACGAAGTTCCCGCTGGCCGGCGCCCACGCGAAGGTGGCGTGTGCGGCCTGCCACGCCGAGGGGACCCTGCCGGACGGGAAGCGCGGCGCGGTGTGGGTGGGAGCGCCCACCGCGTGCGAGGCCTGCCACGTGGCCGGGACCCCGCAGTCCACCGGATCCCCCGGATGAGGTTCGCCATGATCCGCCGCCCGCCCGCGGTCCGCCTGCTCTTCCGCCTGTCCGTCCAAGCCGGGGCGCTCGCGCTCGCCGCGATGCCGGCGGCTTCGTCCGCTGCCGGGGAGGGCGCCGCGGCGTCCGGGTCCGCACCCGCGAAGCCGCAGGTGGCCACGCCGAACCCGCACGGTTCCTTCAAGCAGGACTGCGCGCTTTGCCACCGGGCCGAGTCGTGGACGCCGGCGAAGAGCCCCACGGACTTCGATCACTCGAAGACCGGCTTCCCGCTGGACGGTTCGCACAAGGACGTTCCGTGCCTCCTGTGCCATACGTCGCTGGAGTTCGCCGAGACGTCGGGGAGCCGGTGCGCGGACTGCCACCAGGACGTGCACCGCGGCGAGATGGGCATGGACTGCGCTCGCTGCCACGACACGCGGGACTTCATCGACCGCGCGGAGGCCGTGCGCAAGCACCGCCTGGGACGCTTCCCCCTCACCGGCGCGCACCTGACCACGGACTGCGCCGCGTGCCACCGGCCGCAGGCCGGGAGCGCCATGCGGTTCGCGGGGACGTCGGAGACCTGCGAAGGCTGCCACATGGCGGACTACCAGGCGGCGAAGTCCCCGGACCACGTGGCCGGCGGCTTCTCCACGGACTGTGCGGCCTGCCACTCCACGTCGTCGTTCGCGGGCGGAACATTCGATCACTCCGCCACTGCGTTCCCGCTGACCGGGGCGCACACGAGCGTGCAGTGCGCGGCGTGCCACGGCGAGGGCCCGCCGGGACCGGTGTCCGCCGAGTGCGCGAGCTGCCACCGCGCGGACTACGACGCCACGCTCGACCCGCCGCATGCCGCGGTCGGCTTCCCCACGGACTGCGCGTCCTGCCACTCCACCGTCGCATGGGGAACGGCCACGTTCGACCACGCCGGGACGGGCTTCCCGCTGACCGGCGCGCACGTCGTGACGTCGTGCGCGGACTGCCATGGCGGCGCGACGGGCAGCGCGCCGCCGTCCGAGTGCGTGGGCTGCCACCGCGCGGACTACGACGGCACCACCGCCCCGAGCCACGCGTCCGTGGGTTTTCCCACCGACTGCGTGACGTGCCACGGGACGGCGAGCTGGGACGGGGCGTCGTTCGATCACGCGTCCACCGGCTTCCCTCTCACCGGCCGCCACCTGGGGCCGGAGTGCGCGGCCTGCCACGGCACGGGGCCGATCGGGTCGATCTCGCCGGAGTGCGTGGACTGCCATCGCGGCGAGTACGACGCGAGCACGGATCCGAACCATGCGGCGGTGGGCTTCTCCACGGATTGCGCCTCGTGCCACGGGACCTCCGGGTGGCCGGGCGCCACGTTCAACCACTCCACCACCGGATTCCCGCTGACGGGCGCGCACCTGATCGCGACGTGCGCGCAATGCCACGGCGGCTCCGGCCCGCCGCCGCTGGAGTGCGTGGGGTGCCACCGCGCCGACTACGACGGCACGACGTCCCCGAGCCACGCGTCGGTGGGATTCCCCACGGACTGCGTCACCTGCCACGGGACGGCGAGCTGGGACGGCGCGTCGTTCGATCACGCCTCCACCGGTTTCCCGTTGACCGGCCGGCACGCCGCCGCCGAGTGCGCCGCGTGCCACGGCACGGGCCCGATCGGATCACTGTCGCCGGAGTGCGTGGATTGTCACCGCCCGGAGTACGACGCCACCACGAGCCCGCCGCACGCGGGCGCCGGGTTCCCCACGGACTGCGCGGCCTGCCACGGCACGACCGGCTGGGACGGCGCCACGTTCGATCACGACGGTCTGTACTTCCCGATCTACAGCGGCCGGCACCGCGGCGAGTGGTCCACGTGCGCGGACTGCCACGTGTCGCCCACGAACTACTCGGTCTTCGAGTGCATCCTGTGTCACCAGCACTCCGACCGTGCGAAGGTGGATCGGGACCACCAGGGGGAGTCCGGGTACTCCTACAACAGCGCGGCGTGCTACCGCTGCCACCCGGACGGGAGGTCGTGATGCTCCGTCATCTGCCCGTGCTTCTCGTCATGGCGATCCTGCCCGTGGCGGCCCGCGGCGCGGAGCCGTCCGCGGCCGTCACGCCGCAGGTGGCCACGCCGAACCCGCACGGTTCCTTCAAGCAGGACTGCGCGCTGTGCCACCGGGCTGAGTCGTGGACGCCGGCGAAGCCGACCGCGGAGTTCGACCACTCGCGGTTCGGCTTTCCGCTGGACGGCTCGCACAAGGACGTGCCGTGCCTCCTGTGCCACACGTCGCTGGAGTTCGCGGAGACGTCCGGGAGCCGCTGCGCGGACTGCCACCAGGACGTGCACCGGGGCGAGATGGGGATCGATTGCGCGCGCTGCCACACCACGCGGGACTTCATCGATCGCGCGGAGGCCGTGCGGCAGCATCGCCTCGGCCGGTTCCCGCTGACCGGCGCGCACCTGACCACGGACTGCGCGGCCTGCCACCGGCCGCAGGCGGGGAGCGCCATGCGCTTCGCGGGGACGGCGGAGACGTGCGAGGGCTGCCACCTGGCGGATTACCAGGCGGCGAAGAACCCGGACCACGTGGCGGGCGGGTACTCCACGGACTGTGCGCGGTGCCACTCCACGTCGTCCTTCGCGGGCGGCACGTTCGACCACTCCGCCACCGCGTTCCCGCTCACCGGTGCGCACATCGGCGTGCAGTGCGCGTCGTGCCACGGCGAGGGTCCGCCGGCGCGCGTGTCCGCGGAGTGCGTGAGCTGCCACCGCGCGGACTACGACGCCACGACGGCGCCGGCGCATGCCTCCGTGGGCTTTCCCACGGACTGCGCACGCTGCCACGGGACGGCGAGCTGGGACGGCGCGTCGTTCGACCATGCGGTCACCGGGTTCGCGCTCACGGGGCGGCACGCCGGCGCCGAGTGCGCGGCCTGCCACGGCACGGGACCCATCGGACCGCTCTCCCCCGAGTGCGTGGGCTGCCATCGCGGCGAGTACGACGCCACGACGAACCCGCCGCACGCCGGCACGGGGTTCCCCACGTCCTGCGCCGACTGCCACGGCACGTCCGGCTGGTACGGCGCCACGTTCGACCACGACGGCCGCTACTTCCCGATCAACAGCGGCACGCATCGCGGGAAGTGGTCCGCTTGCGCGGACTGCCACGTGGCGCCCGCGAACTACGCCGTGTTCGAGTGCATCCTGTGCCACGAGCACTCGAATCGCAGCGAGGTGGACAACAAGCACCGCGGCGAACCCGGGTACGCGTACAACAGCGCGGCCTGCTACCGCTGCCATCCGGACGGGAGGCACTGATGCCGCGCGCCGTCGCTCTCGCCCTCGCCGTGCTGCTCGCCACGGCGGTCCCGTCCCGCGCGGCGGAGACCGTTCGCGCCGCCGTCAGCTATGTCACGACCACCACGGTGTACGTGGACGCCGGCACGGAGGCCGGTCTGGCGAAGGGCGAGGTGGTCGAGGTGCGCCGCGAGGGACTGCTCGTGACGTGGCTCGAGGTGACCGCGCTGTCGTCCAAACGCGCGTCCTGCCGGCGCGTGGAGCCGGACGCGGAGATCCGCGTGGGCGATGCCGTCACCTTCCGCCCCGTGCGCGCGGGCGAGCCCGTGGTGGACGAGGCGCCGAAGCCCGAGGCGAAGCCGCGGACGTCGCGGCGGGACCGACCGCTCCGCGGCCGCATCGACGTGCGGTACCTGGGGCTCGTGGACGGGTCGTCCCTGGATCGCGGGTACTCCGAGCCGGGCGTGGACGTGCGCGCGGACGGACGCGTGGCGGGGGAGTGGCGCGTGTCCGTGGACGCGCGCGCGCGCCGCACCTACCGGCCGGACGAGGACACCGGGCGCACGCGCGTGTACCGGCTGCTCGCGGAGTACGGCCGCCCCACCGGCGGCGCGCACGCGGCCCTCGGGCGGCAGGTGTCCACGTCGCTCAGTTCGGTCGGCGTGTTCGACGGCGTCATGGCCGAGTGGCGCGGCGAGCGCTGGGGGACCGGCGGGTTCTTCGGGTACCAGCCGGACCCGCGCTCCTTCGGGACGTCCACGGACATCCGCGAGCACGGCGTGTGGATCGAGCGCGGCGGCAGCGGCGGACGGGCCGGCCTGTGGCGGCTCACGCTGGCGGCCGTGGGCTCGTACGCGGGGTCCACGATCGACCGCGAGTACTTCGCGCTGCAGGGCCGGATGTCGGGCGGGAAGCTGGAGGCGTTCGCCGTGCAGGAAGTGGACCTGGCCCGCGGGTGGAAGCGGAAGGCGGGGGAGGACGCGGTCACGGCGACGAGCGCGCTCGTGAACGCCCGCTGGCGCTTCGCGGACAAGTGGTCCGTGGACGGCGGGGCGGACACGCGGCGCAACGTGCGGCTGTACCGCAACCTCGTGACCCCGGAGACGGACTTCGACGACGCCTACCGCAACGGCTACTGGAGCGGCCTGGAGTACCGCCCGGCGCGACGCGCGTCCGTGGCGGCGGACTTCCGCCGCGCAGGCGGCGGTTCCTCCGGCGGCACGAACGCGTACACGCTGCGCGGTCGCGCCGGCACCGCGCGCTTCCGCAGCCTGACGGGCAGCACGCGGACAACGCGGTACACCTCCGATCGCACGGACGGCTGGCTGCTGTCGGGGACCGTGGGGATGAACGTGACGAACCGGGCGCACGTGGGAGCGTCGCTCGGCGAGCGGCGGGAGCACGCAGCGGCCACGGGGGCCGACACGCGCCTGACCTGGGTGTCCCTGGACACCGACGTCGCGGTCGGGCGGTCCTGGCTGGTGCTGGCGTCCGTGGAGCGGAGCCGGGGGGCGGCGGAGAAGACCACGCAGATCCACGCGTCGGCGGGGTGGCGGTTCTAGGTCCGGCGGGCCCCAGGGGCCTCTCCAGGCCCGTTTCCGGGCCGTTCCCCTTCCGTCCGGGATCCCTTCCTCCCCGCCCCGGACCCGCGGTAGATTGGTGGGCCTCGGACGCGCCAGGCAGCGTCCACTCGAAGGAGAGGTCTTCCGATGACCGCCACCACCACCGCCGGGCCGGTGAAGCCGTTCAACGCCTTCCACGTGGCCCAGGGTCAGTTCGACCGCGTCGCCAACCTGATCGGGCTGGACGACGCCACGCGCGCGCTCCTGCGGGAGCCGCTGCGCGAGTACTCGTTCCTCATGCCGATCAAGATGGACGACGGCAGCCGCCGCGTCTTCAAGGGGTTCCGCGTCCAGCACAACGACGCGCGCGGGCCGTGCAAGGGCGGCATCCGCTTCCACCCCCAGGAGACCCTGGACACGGTCCGGGCCCTCTCGATGTGGATGACCTGGAAGTGCGCGCTCGCGGACATCCCCCTCGGCGGCGCCAAGGGCGGCGTGATCTGCGACCCGCACGAGCTGAGCGACCGGGAGCAGGAGCAGATCTGCCGGAAGTGGGTGCGCCAGATCGTGCGGAACGTGGGCCCCGAGTCCGACGTCCCGGCGCCGGACGTGATGACGTCCGCCCGGCACATGATCTGGATGCTGGACGAATACGAGGCCATCACCGGCACCCACGCGCCCGGCTTCATCACCGGCAAGCCGGTGGCGCTGGGCGGGTCGCTCGGGCGCGTGGAGGCCACGGGCTACGGCGTGATCTACACCGTGCGCGAGGCCCTGGCCGCGATGGGCAAGAAGGCGGCGGGCACCGTGGCCAGCGTGCAGGGCTTCGGCAACGTGGCGCAGTACGCCATCCGGCTGTACCAGGAGCTGGGCGGCAAGGTCGTGGCCGTGGCGTGCTGGGACCAGGGCGACAAGCGCGCCTACACGTTCCGCAAGCGCGACGGCATCGACATGGACCAGCTCGTGTCCATCACGGACCGGTTCGGCGGCATCGACAAGCAGAAGGCCCGGGACGCGGGCTACGAGCTGCTGCCGGCGGATGCGTGGCTGGAGCAGGAGGTGGACATCCTCATCCCGGCCGCGTACGAGAACCAGATCCACGCCGACAACGTGAACGCCATCAAGCCCACCGTGAAGCTGATCGCGGAGGGCGCGAACGGGCCGACCACGCTGGAGGCGGACGAGGTCATCAAGGGCCGCGGCATCATGGTCATCCCGGACTTCCTGGCGAATGCCGGCGGGGTCACCTGCAGCTACTTCGAGCAGGTCCAGAGCAACATGAACTACTTCTGGGGCCGGGACGAGGTGCTGACGAAGCTGGACACGAAGATGACGGCGGCGTTCCACTCCGCGTACGATCTGGCGCAGCGCGAGAAGCTGTTCATGCGCGACGCGGCGTACGTCATCGGCATCACGCGCGTGGCCGAGGCGTGCCGGGAGCGCGGCTGGGTCTGATCGGCCGCGGGAGGCCGGGGGAGGATCCGTTGGGCGTCCGTTCCGATGCGGATCGTCTCCGGGACGAGCTGGGCAAGCGCGAGCAGGAGCTCGCCTGCCTGTACCGCGCCGAGGAGATCCTGTCCCGGCGCCGTCGTCCCATCGAGGAGATGCTGCTGGCGCTGGCCGCCGCCATTCCCGGCGGCTGGCGCCACTCGGACGTCTGCCACTGCCGCATCGCGCTCGAGGGGAAGAGCTACGAGTCGCCCGGCTTCCGCGCCGGGCCGTGGGGGCTCAGCGCGCCGCTGGACGTGGACGGCTATCCCGTGGGCGAGATCTCCGTGTACTACACGGAGGAGCGTCCGGGAGACGCGGACGGGCCGTTCGTGGAGGGCGAGCGCCGGCTGCTCGGCGCGCTCGCGAAGCTCACCGGGCTGCGCCTCTCGCACCGCGCGCGCGCGGAGCGCATCAAGGAGGACGCGCACCTCGCGGACGTGACGGGCAGCCCGGGCCGGGACTGGCGCGTCATCCTGGACTTCCTGCGGCGCACGGACCAGGCGCTGCTGCTCCGCATGACCCGCAAGATGATCAACTACCTCTGCTGGCACGGCGTGCCCGGCGCGCCGGAGCTGCTGCGGGAGTTCGCGCCGGATCCCACGGGCGCATCCGGGTCGTCCACCGAGAACCGGCCGTCCGCCCGGCAGCGGCACGTGGAGGTGGACTCCCTGGTCAAGCGCACGTTCGACGTGGCGGAGGAGCACCTCTCGGAGGCCGAGATCCTCAAGCGGATCCAGCAGTGGATCCAGGAGGACAAGAGCGCGGACCTGGCCGGCGCGCTGGAGCGGCTGGACAGCTCGCTCGCGGACATCACCGAGGCGCTGGACCGGTTCCGGCGGACCGGGGTGGACGAGAGCACGCTGTCGCCCTCCTCGCAGACGCAGCTGCGCGTGGCGCTCCTGCGGCGGTTCTTCTCCGAGCGCACCGAGTTCATCGCCGCCGCGCGCGACGCCGTGCGCGTGGGGGACTTCTGCGACATCGCGCCGCGCATCATCGCCACGCCGCGCAGCCGCGGGAAGCTCGGAGGCAAGAGCTCCGGGCTGTTCGTGGCCA
The DNA here is from genome assembly GCA_964571855.1 of uncultured Gemmatimonadota bacterium. GTDB lineage: Bacteria > ARS69 > ARS69 > ARS69 > ARS69 > CAYYFX01. Next base: position 33,784 of record CAZNDO010000018.1, on the reverse strand, counting down.
TGCAGCTCGCGCGGCACGCCACGGACGACCTCTTCGCGGACGTGCGCGTGCCGCGGACCTGGTACGTGGCGTCGGACGCGCAGCTGGACTTCATCCGCTACAACAACCTCGAGGACCTGTACGACCGGAAGTACCAGGACATCGACCAGATCCGGCAGGACTACCCGCACGTCATCCAGCTCTTCAAGAACTCGCACTTCCCGCCGGACGTGATCCGCGGGCTGTCGCTCGCGCTGGACGACCTGGGGCAGCGGCCGCTGATCGTGCGCAGCTCCAGCCTGCTGGAGGACGGCACCGAGGCCGCGTTCTCCGGGAAGTACAAGAGCCTGTTCCTGGCGAACCGGGGGTCCAAGCGCGTGCGGCTGGAGGCGCTGCAGGACGCCATCGCCGAGGTGTACGCGTCCATCTTCAGCCCCGATCCCATCCAGTACCGCGCGGAGCGCGACCTCCTCGACGTGCACGAGGAGATGGGCATCATGATCCAGGAGGTCGTGGGCAAGCAGGTGGGGCGGTACTTCCTGCCCGCGTTCGCCGGCGTGGCCTTCAGCAACAACGACTTCCGGTGGTCGCCGCGCATCCGCCGCTCCGACGGGCTGATCCGGCTGGTCCCGGGGCTGGGCACGCGGGCCGTGGACCGGCTGGGGGACGACTATCCCGTGCTGCTGGCGCCGGGGCAGCCCGGCATCCGCGCGAACATCACGCCGGAGGAGATCGTCCGGTACGCGCCGAGCAAGGTGGACGCGATCGACCTGGAGACCGGGACCTTCGAGACCGCGGACTTCGAGGCGATGCTGCGCACGTGCGGGCGGGAGTACCCGGAGATCCGCCGGCTCGTGTCCCGGTTCGAGGACGGGCGGCTCGTGCGGCCCCTGGGGCTGGGATCGAACTTCGAGACGGGCACGTGGATCGTCACGTTCGACGGGCTCGTGGCCGAGACGCCGTTCGTGGCGCAGATCCGCGGCCTGTTGCAATTGCTGGAGAAGAAGCTCGGCGGTCCGGTGGACATCGAGTTCGCGTCCGACGGGGAGCACCTGTACCTGTTGCAATGCCGGCCGCAGAGCTACTCGCTCTCGCCGCAGCCGGCGCCCATCCCGCGCACGCTGCGCCGGGAGGAGACGCTGTTCACCGCGAACCGGCACGTGTCCAACGGCTCGGCCACGAACGTGACGCACGTGGTGTACGTGGACCCGGAGGAGTACGCGGGGCTGCCGGACCACGAGGCGTTCCTGCGCGTGGGGCGGGCCGTGGGGCGGCTGAACGCCATGCTGCCGAAGCGGCAGTTCATCCTGCTCGGCCCCGGGCGGTGGGGCAGCCGCGGCGACGTGCGGCTGGGCGTGTCCGTCACGTACTCGGACATCAACAACACGGCGCTGCTGGCCGAGATCGCGCGGCGGCGCGAGGGGTACATGCCGGACCTGTCGTTCGGCACGCACTTCTTCCAGGATCTGGTGGAAGCGGGGATCCGGTACCTGCCGCTGTACCCGGACGAGCCGGGCAACGTCCTGGACGAGCGGTTCCTCACGGGCTCGCGCAGCGTGCTCACGGAGCTGCTGCCGGAGTTCGCGGACCTGGAGCACGTGGTGAAGGTGATCGACGTGCCGGCCACGCTCGGCGGGAAGACGCTCAGCGTGCTCATGAACGGGGAGCTGGACAAGGCGGTGGCCGTCTTCGTGGCGGCGCCCGGCGTGCGCGGCGGGAACGGGCACGGCGCGGCGGATTCGCACCACGCCTCGTCCTGGCGCGAGTACATGGCGCAGCGCCTGGCGGCGGAGATCGACCGGGACCGCTGGCCCGTGCGGCAGGTGTACCTGGCCGGGAACACGAAGAGCGGAACGGCGGAGGCGGACAGCGACATCGACCTGATCGTCCACTTCGAGGGCGACGAGGCGCTGCGCCGCGAGCTGGAGCAGTGGCTGGACGGGTGGAGCCGGAGCCTGGACGAGGCGAACTACCTCCGCACCGGGCAGCGGCGCGGCGGGCTGCTGGACATCGCGTGGGTCACCGACGAGGACGTGCGGCTGCGGCGCGGGGCGGCCGAGGGCATCGGGGCGGCGGCGGATGCGGCAAGGCCGCTGCTGCCGGATGCGGAAGCGGGGCCGTAGGCATGGGAGCTCCCGAGGAACGCGATCCGGTCGTCGAGGCGTACAAGCGGGACCTCGACCTCACGCTCCTCCGGCGGAACCTGCGCAAGACGCCCGAGGAGCGCATCCTGGCGGCCATGGAGCTGCAGCGCCTGGCCGAGGAGATGCGCCGCGCCGGCCGCGACGCGCGACACCCCCATGACTGACTTCCGCACGCTGCTCGTCGCCCTCAGCACGAACCGAGTGGCGGAACTCGAGGCGCTGCGGGACCTGGCCTCGGAAGGCTGAGGCCGGGGGGCCCGTCACCGCGCGCGACCCGCGCGGAAGATCTGGTGCGGCAACCCGCGGGCCACTAGTCTCCGCCCCCATGCCGTTCTGCACGCACTGCGCGCACGCGATCCCCGAGGCGGCCCGGTTCTGTCCCGGCTGCGGCGCGGCCGTGGCCGCCGCCGCGGAGCCCGTCACCTCCCAGGCTCCGACCCGCGGCGCGGCGGCCCGTCCGGTCGCGCCCCCGTCCTCCTCCGGTGTCCACGGGCGGTTCGAGCCCGGGACCCGCCTGGGCACCCGCTACCGCACCGTCGCCCTCCTCGGGCGCGGCGGGATGGGCGAGGTCTACCGGGCCGACGATCTCGAGCTCGGGCAGTCGGTCGCGCTGAAGTTCCTGCCGGAGGCCGTGTCCCGGAGCACCGCGGAGCTGGCGCGCTTCCGATCCGAGGTGCGGGTCGCCCGGCAGATCGCCCATCCGAACGTGTGCCGCGTCTACGACATCGGCGAGATCGACGGGCACGTGTTCCTGTCGATGGAGTACATCGACGGCGAGGATCTCGCGGCCGTCCTCCGCCGCATGGGCCGACCCACCTCGGACAAGGCGATCGAGATCGCCCGGCAGATCTGCCTGGGACTTGCCGCCGCGCACGAAGCCGGGATGCTGCACCGCGACCTCAAGCCCGCGAACGTGATGATCGACGGCCGCGGCCGGGCCCGCATCACGGACTTCGGCCTCGCCGGCCTCGCCGACGAGCTGGCCCGCTCGGGAGAGATCGCCGGCACCCCGTCGTACATGGCGCCCGAGCAGCTCGCGGGCGGGCGAGTCTCGGTGCGCAGCGACCTGTATTCGCTGGGTCTCGTCCTGTACGAGCTGTTCACGGGGAAGCGCGCCTTCCCGACGGGGAACGTAAACGAGCTGCGGCGCATGCACGAGTCCGGCTCGGTCACCACGCCCTCGGACGCGGCGCGCGACATCGATCCGGCGGTGGAGCGCGTGATCCTCCACTGTCTCGAACGGGACCCCGAGCTTCGCCCGCCTTCCGCGTACGCGGTGCTCGGCGCGCTACCCGGCGGGGATCCGCTGGCCGCGGCGCTTGCCGCGGGGGAGACGCCGTCGCCCGAGCTGGTCGCGAATGCGGGCGAGCGCGGCCGGATGTCCCCGGCGGTCGCCTTCGCCTGGGTGGCGGCCGCGGTCGCCGCGATCGGGGTCTGGGCGAGCGCGATCGGTCCCGAGTTCCGTCCGTTGCAGGAGCCCACGCCGGTCCTCTCGGTGCGCGCGGCGGACATCCTCGCGCGGACCGGGAGCTTCGCGGAGCTGCCGCCGCACTCGGCCGAGGGGTTCGCCCAGTACCCGGAACAACTCAAGCACCTGCGCGAGAGCCGCGCGGAACCCGCGGCGACCAGCAGCACGGTGTTCTTCTGGCGCCGGTGGAGCCCGGGACTGATCGAGGCGGTGGGCGTCCACGACGAGATCGTCAGCGTGGGCGATCCGCCGCACTTCGCCGCCGGCGAGGCTGCGGTCCTCCTGGATCCGGAGGGCCGCCTGCTGGGGCTTCGCGCCGTCCCGCCCGACACGGTTCGCGCCCCGGAGGGCGGGCCCGATTGGTCCGCCCTGTTCGCGGCCGCGGCGCTGGACCCCGCGACCTTCGTGCCCGCCGCGCTGGTCCGCCCCGTGCCGGCGATGTGCGACTCGGCCGCCGCCTGGACCGGCCCCGTGCCGTGGCTGGGCGACGAGACCGTCACCGTGCAGGCCGGGGCGTCGCGCGGGCGCCTGGCCCACTTCACGATCGTCCACGACTGGGGAGCCACGACCGCCCCGGTGGACCCGCGGGCCCCGGAGCGGCCCGGGCCCACCGCGTGGATCGACCTCCTGCTCTTCGTCGCCGTGCCGTTCGTGGCCAGCGTCGTCTTCGCCATGCGGAACCTGGGCCTCGGACGCGGGGACTGGCGAAGCGCCACCCGGATCGGTGTCTTCGTCTTCCTCATGAACATCCTCGAAGCCGTCTTCACCACGAAGCTCCCGGAGGTCGGTCTTATCGGCGCCGCGTGGGATTGGCTGGCCGGCCGCGCGTTCGGACACTCCCTGATCCACGGCGTGTCCATGTGGCTCGGCTACATGGCGCTCGAGCCCTATGTGCGGAGGTTGTGGCCGAGGATGCTCGTCGGGTGGGCGCGGCTGGTCTCGGGGAGGGCACGGGACCCGCTGGTCGGACGCGACCTCCTGATCGGCGGCGCCGCCGGATCGGTCCTCGTCGCCCTCGGGGTGCTGGTCACGCTCGGCGGTGCCCACTTCGGGCTCACGCGGGTTCCCACGCTCCTGGCGCCGGGGATGCTCGCGTCGCTCACCAGCCTCGCGAACACGGGCTGCAATCTCTCCTACGCCGGCTCGATCTGCGTGCTGGACGTCCTGAGGACACTGGTCGTCCTGCTCGTGCTGCGCCTGCTCCTGCGCCGGACCTGGGCCGCCGTGGCGCTCACGATCCTGATCCACGTCGCCAGCGGCGCGTTCGGCGCCGCTCCCTCCGAGGGCTGGCCCCTGGCCGTCCTCGGGGCCGTCCTGACGTCCGCGGGAACCCTCGTTCTCATGCGCTTCGGCCTGCTCGCCGCGGTGGTCGCGTCGTTCTTCGCGCTCGTCATGGGCGGCGTCGTGCCCTCGTTCGACCTCGCATCCTGGTACGCCGATCGCGCGCTCGTTCCGCTCGTGCTCCTGCTCGCGATTCTCGGTTACGGGGCCGCGACGGCGTTGGGCGGGAGGCCGATCCTGGGGGATCCGCTCCGGGAGACGAAGGGACCGTAGAGGTCCTGCGTCATCGGGGCCGACACACTACGTGGTCGCGTCCGGGCGCGGGCTCGCCCCCCGGATCACGAGCCAGAGGATGATCGGGACCTCCGCGATCACGAGCAGGTCGGTGACCTTCGTGACCGCCGGCGCCACCGAGGGCACGATCAGGCGGACGAAGGAGTCGACGAGGTAGGCCGCGCCCGCGACGAGGAGAAGCGCCCCGAGGACGGGGGGAATGAACCCCGAGCGGATGACCAGCAGCCCGAACGGGAACAGCCACAGCCCCCAGAAGATCGAGGTCACCTTGATCCCCTGGCCGTGCAGGTGGAGGAACAGGTACGCCAGGGCGTCGCGCTGGGGCTGCTCGAACGGCGTCAGGAAGCCGCCGCCCTTCGCGAGGACGATGGCGGCAAGCTCGTTCAGCACGTTGACGAACATGATCGGGACCGAGACCAGGGCGCCGAGGACCACGAGCTGCTTCGCGAGCGTCTCGCTGACGGGCTTGAACAGGCGATAGAGCGCCAGCACGAGGAACACGACCATGACCTGGTGGAACAGCTCGCTCGCGATGCCGAGACGCAGCAGCCCCTCGGATGCCCGGAGGTTCTCGGCGGTCGCCGCCGCGTCGCGCGGGACGATCAGCTTGCCCGGCACATACAGCAGTCCGATGGGGGCGGTGACCGCGAGCGCGAGGTAGAGGAATCCCGCGGCTCGCGCCTGCTGTTGGATGGTCTGCACAGGATCTCCCTTCCCGATGCGCCGGCGCCCGGGCCCGTCGCTCGCAGGCGGATCGTTGCTCTACGGAGAATACGCTTCCCGGGTTCCCTGGGGATCGACGTTCCACGGGTTGCGCTCGGGTGCCTCGCGGGTCGTTCGGTTCGTCAGAAGCGACGCTCGCCGTCGCGCGAGCGGTCGAATCCGCCCGGGAAGCGGGCGATCCGGGCTCGTGCTTCCGAAAGCGCGTTCCGGTACTGACTGGCCAGCACTTCCGGTCCGCTCCCCGGCTTTGCCTCCCGGGGGTGCAGGGTCTTCTCGAGCATCGCCTCCGCACGGTCCAGTTCCGGGAGCGCGGCGAGCCCGCAGTATCCGAGCCCGTCGACGGCGTTGTAGGCACACACGTGGAAGAGGTTGCACGGGAACGGACTCAGCGACAGCGGGCCGGCCAGCTCGAGCTGGCGCCGGTATGCGTCCAGGACCTCGTGCCGCGTCCCGAAGTCGCGTAGTTTCCGGAGCGCGAAGCGCCGTACCCTCATGTCGATCGAGTCTCGATCCGCCATGCGGATCAGCAACTTCAGATCCCCGTCCCGGATCCTCACACCCTCGAAGGCTACCGTCGGATCGTCGAAAACCTGCCCGCGCCACGGAGAAGATCCGCCGCTGATATTCCGACCGTCCGGCCCTTCGACGTCCAGCAGCGCCTCGAGCTCCGCGCTGGTCGCCGCGCGAGTCAGTCCGATCTCCGGGAAACGCCCGAACCACGGGAGGAGGTCGGGCTCAAGTTCGCGGCACAGGCGACGCCAGGTCTCGTCATCGAGGCGTTCCGTGATCGGTCGCGAGAACTCGTAGTAGGAGTAGACGGGGCCGCGGCACACGTATGTTCGGTCCCCGAACGGGACGGCCACGTACATCACGAGGGGCCGGCCGATGCCGACCTGGAGGCATCGCTCCGAGTAGTAGTCGGTGGCGGGATCGGTGATCAGCGCCATGGACTCGCGGTGGTGATCCGAGCTGGACCAGTTGAACGCCAGCCGCTTGAACTTTCGATGCAGCCCCTTGAGGAACACGCCGTCTTCCAAGGACTGCCCCTCGCCCCGGAGTTCCTTCTGTGCGATTGCCGCCAGGTCCGGGAGGATGTCGCGGAGCTCGGCGTACATCTCCCGCGTGGCGCGAATGCCCGCCTCCTTGAGCCGGGTTCGTTCCTCGTACTGGTCGAGCCCCCGATCCAACGCGGCCGCGCGCTCTCGGAGCGGGGCTACCTCCTCATCCAGCCGATCGAACAACCCGCAACGCTCCAGCGCGGATACGAACCGGTCCGTGAGGCCGGCGAGGCGGATGTAGAACTCCGGATACGGGTCCACGCAGCCGTGGAAGCGGTCCAGCATCGCGGACATGCCTGCGTACTCGTTGGCATCCTTCACGTACAGCATCGTCGCGTGGACGACCTCCGCCCACCCGCCGAGCGAGGAGTTGACCAGCCGGCGCTCCCACACGGGGCCGCTCATGAACTCCGGGCGACCGGAGGCCTCCTCGAAGAGCGGCTCGAAGCAGTGGAGGTACCCGTCGGGAAGGGAGCCGAGGGGATCCTCGGCCGGCGGCGGCAGGGTCACCACATCCGCGGTCGCGCGCCGTCCCTCCGCCACGAGGATGCGCTCGGCCTCGCGCGAGCCGAGCAGCGCCGAGGCGATGTGCAGACCCGAAGGGAGGGCCTGCGCCCCCTCCATCCACTGCTGGAAGACGTCCGCCCCGCGCGAGTAGCGTTGCCCGAGGACGCGGAAGCCGCGGCTCCCCGCGCGATCCGTCTCAGAAGGCACATCCGACATCACCCGGGGAACCGGAAGCGCCAGCGCGGCGTCGCGGAACGCCTCGAACCGCGACGGATCGCGCAGGACACCGATCGCGACTCCTTCGGACGAATCCTCGGCCACCTCGCGAAGCAGCGCCTCGTACTCCCGGACGCCGGCGTCATCCAGCGGCCCGAAGAACATGCCGAGGAGGGTGTCGATCTCCGACCACTGCTGCCGGAGCTTCGGGTTCCGCTCCAGGACGTCCAGGAGGAGGAGCGCGCGCCGGGTCTCCGATGCGCTCTCCGCGCGGAACCCCATTCGACCCAGGTACAGCATCGCCTGGAAGTACCGCATGAGATCCGCGCTCTCGCCGTGGCGTCCGCGGGGCGTGTACTTCGTGAAGTCCTCCTCTCTCTCGAAGAGGGCCGAAGGCAGGACCGCCGAGTGCGTGCGTATGGCGTCGAGTTCCTCCCGGGCCGCGGCGACGACGGCGCTTCCATCCAGGGCACCCTCGGGGATCTGGCCGCCCTCCAGGGCGGCGAGCACGACGGCGAACGTCGCCGCGTTCAGGTCCACGAGCCCCCGGTCGTCGGGGGAGGGGACGCGGTCCTTCCCCGCGAGACAGGCCTCCGTCATGCCGCGCGCGAACTCCGTCAGCTTCGGCGCCAGGACGAGGCGCTCCAAGTCATCGAAGGACGCGCGAGCGAGCAGCAGGAAGGCGTGGAACACGACATCGACGGTGACATAGGGGTACTCGGAGCCCAGGTGCTCGTAGAGCTCGTTCTTCAGCTCCGGGAGGATCACGAATCCCTCGCGCGCGAGGGATGCCCGAGCCCCGTCGTCCAGGCCGAACGGCATCACCATTCCGGTCTTCACGTGGAATTCGACGTCCCGCAGCGCGCGTCGCGCGTGCTCGCGGTAGCTCCGCGCGGTGGTCGCGGCCCGCTGCCGGAGGCGCTCGGACTCCGGAGGGCGCCCGTGCTCGCGCTCGAAGTCCGCCATGGCGTCCGCCATCTCCTGCTCCAGCTTCCCGCCGGCGATCATGCGCCGGAGAGGCTTGATCGCGCGCGCGGCGCCGAACTCGCCGATCATGCGGAACGTCTCGCGGGCGTCGTGCGTCCGCGTGCGTCGGGCTTCGTCGAGGAGCAGGTCCAGCGCCGCATCGTCGCGGAGGGCCACGAGGGCGGCCCGCGCCCGGTCGTGGAGCCGGTCGGACGTGTCCAGGGCCGCCCTCCGCAGGGCATCCCGCGCGGCCGGATGGGGGTGGGTGGTGAGGAAGGTCGCGATCCGGTACCGGACGACCGCCGCCTCCACGGGATCGTCCAGGGCGGCGACCAGGAAGCCGACGAGATCGTCCAGTGCGGGCCCGGCCTCCACGGGAAGCGCGCCGGACTCGATCCGCTCCATCAACGCGTAGTAGAGGTTCGTTCGGGAGTCGCCGGGCGGCACGGAGAGGATTGCTTCCCGGAACGCATCCGTGGTGCGGAGGGAATCCGGCGGGGGCGCAGGGTCGCTTGCGAAGGCGGCGGCAGCCGAACAGAGGACGACGGCAAGTGGCAGCAAGCTGCGAAGCGGCAGACAGCGGCACGCGATGCGCATGGTCGACCTCCTCGGGAGGAAGTACCGACCCAGGGGTGTTGTTGCTTTAGTCGCAGGTCGTCCGTTCGTCAATGGTGCGCGAGCCGATGCGCCGTCGCCGCGTCCGCTCTGCCTCGCGGCCGGATCATCATGGAGCTCGAGGAAGGTGCGCTCGCCGTCGCGCCGCACGTGGACAGCCGGCCACCGCCCCCCGGAGGCGCCTCCGGGGATGGCGCTCCGGCCTCGACGCCCGGGCCCGTATGCGGCACCTTTGGGTGTTCCGGGCCACTCCGGCGCCCGGTACCGCATCCCTCGGAGCCGTCCCATGAACGTCCTCATCCTCGGCAGCGGCGGGCGGGAGCACGCGCTGGCCTGGGCCGCGTCCCAGGGCCAGGCGGCCCGGGACTGCCTCGTGGCCCCCGGGAACGCCGGGACCGCCCGGATCGCGGAGAACGTCCCCCTCGACCCCGTCGACCCCGCCGCGGTGGCCGCCCTCGCCCGGGACCGCTCCGTCGACCTCGTCCTGATCGGCCCGGAAGCCCCCCTCGTGGCCGGCGTCGCCGACGCGCTCCGCGCCGAGGGCTTCGCCGTGTTCGGCCCCGGCGCCGCCGGCGCCCGCCTCGAGGGCAGCAAGGCCCACGCGAAGGCCGTCATGGAGCGCGCCGGCGTCCCCACGGCCCGGTCTGCCACGGTCCGCAGCGTCACCGAGGCCGCCAAGGCCCTCGCCTGGCTCGGGGACCGGGTCGCCGTGAAGGCCGACGGGCTTGCCGCCGGCAAGGGCGTGGTCATGGCGGCCTCGAAGGACGAAGCCATCGCCGCCGTCCGGGCCTCCGTGGAAGGCCGCGCCTTCGGCGCGGCCGGGCAGGTCGTGGTCCTCGAGGAGTGGCTCGAGGGGGAGGAGGTCTCCCTGATGGCGCTCGTCGACGGGGAGGAGATCCGCCCCCTCGTCCCCAGCCAGGACCACAAGCGCGCCTTCGACGGCGACCAGGGCCCGAACACCGGCGGCATGGGCGCGTACGCGCCGTATCCGAACCTCACCGGCGCCGCCCTCGCGTCCGCGGTGGACACGTGCCTCCGCCCGGTCGCACGTCTTCTCGCCGCGGACGGCGTCCCCTACCGCGGCGTCCTCTACGCCGGGCTCATGCTCACGAAGGACGGCCCGAAAGTCCTCGAGTACAACGTGCGCTTCGGCGACCCCGAGACCCAGGTCGTCCTGCCGCTGCTCGGCGAGAACGCGCTGGGCTACCTCGCGGCCACCGCCCGCGGCGAGCTCGCGTCCACGCCGACCATCGCGCCCTCCACCCGCGCCGCCCTCACGGTCGTGGCCGCCTCGCGCGGCTACCCGCAGACCGCGGAGAAGGGACGGCGCATCGAAGGGCTGGATGTGGACGACGACCGCGGCGACGCCCTCGTCTTCCACGCGGGCACCGCGCTCGCGGGCAAGGACGTCGTGACCGCCGGCGGCCGCGTGCTCGCGGTCACCGGGCTCGGCGACACGCTCGCCGCCGCGCGCACGGCCGCGTATCGTGCGCTGGCCACCATCCGATTCGACGGCATGCACCACCGGCGGGACATCGGCGCCCGCGCCCTCGCCGGCAACCTGCAGGAGGCCCGATGAACCCGAAGGTCCTGATCCTCGTGGGCTCGGAGAGCGACCGCGAGGCGATGAAGGGGTGCATGGACAACCTCGATCGCTTCGACGTCTCGCACGAGTTCGTCGTGTCGTCCGCGCACCGGCAGCCGGAGAAGACGCGCGATCTCGCCGCCGGCGCGCGGGACCGCGGCGTCCGCGTGCTCATCTGCGCCGCGGGCATGGCCGCCGCGCTGCCCGGCGTCGTGGCGGCGCACACCACGCTGCCCGTGATCGGCGTGCCGCTGGACGGCTCGCCGATGCGCGGCGTGGACAGCCTGCACGCGATCGTGCAGATGCCCCCGGGCGTGCCCGTGGCCACCATGGCCATCGGCCCCGCCGGCGCGAAGAACGCGGCCATCCTCGCCGTGGAGATCCTCGCGCTGTCCGACGACGCGCTGCGCGCGAAGCTGGACAACTACAAGAACGAGCTGGCCGGAAAGTAGGAGCGTCCCGAACTTGACCGACATCCTCCGCGTCGATCCCGCCGCCCCGGATCCCGATCTCGTGCGCCAGACCGCCACCGTCCTCAAGGGCGGCGGCGTCGTGGCCATGCGCACCGACACCGTCTACGGACTCCTCGCCAGCGTGAACCGCCCGGACGCGCTGCACAAGCTCGTGAAGCTGAAGGTGCGCCCGCCCGGCAAGCCCTTCGCGCTGGTCGCGCCGGACTGGATCGGCGTGCGCGCGGTCACGTCGCACCTGGGCCCGCTCGCGCGCGCGCTCGGCGCGCGGCACTGGCCGGGCGCGTTGACGCTCGTGCTGCCGGCCGCGGAGGGGCTGCCCGAGGAGGTCACGGCGGGCGGCCGCACCGTGGCCGTGCGCATCCCGGACGACCCCTGGCTCGCCGCCATCCTGCGCGAGATGCGCGCCGCGCTCGCCGCGCCCAGCGCGAACCTCCCGGGCGACGCCCCGCTCACGCGCGTGGAAGCGGTGCTCGAGGTGTTCGGCGACGGCGTGGACCTGGCCCTGGACGGCGGGCCGCCCGTCTCGGACCGCCCGTCCACGGTGGTGGACTGCACGGGCCCCGACGGCGTGATCCTGCGTCCCGGCCTGGTGGCGCTGGATCCGGACGAGCTGGTCACGCGCTGAGCGAAACACCGGGCGCGGATGCGCCGAGGAGCGCCATGGCGTTCAGGATCCTCTTCGTGTGCACGGGCAACTCCTGCCGGAGCCCCCTGGCGGAGATCCTCGCGCGGCGCCTGCTGGACCGCGCGGCGCCGGGCGAGTTCGCGGTATCCTCCGCGGGAACGAACGCCGACGCGGGCGGCCGGGCCTCGGACGGCGCGCGGCTCGTCGCCCGGGAGAACGGGCTGGAGCTGGAGCGCTTCCGGAGCGGCCGCCTCACGCCGGAGCTCCTGGAGGCGGCGGACCTGGTGCTGGTGATGGAGCCGGCGCACCGCTCGAAGGTGCTGAGCATCCAGCCGCTGGCGGACACGAAGACCATGCTGCTGGGCGAGCTGTCCGGCGCGAACGGCCCGGACGCGGCGGTGGCCGACCCCTTCGGCGGCCCGCCCGCCGCGTACCGCACCACGTTCGATCGCCTGGAAACGCTCCTGGAAGACGGCCTGCCGCGGCTCACGGAACTCGCGCGGCGCAAGGCCGAACGGTAGGAGGGAGGACCCGATGTCCCGCTTCGAATCGCTGGCCAAGTCCGACCCCGATCTGTTCCGCATCGTGCAGGGCGAGATCCGCCGGCAGAACGAGGGGCTGGAGCTGATCGCCTCGGAGAACTTCGTGAGCCGCGCGGTCCTGGAGGCCATGGGTTCGCCGCTCACGAACAAGTACGCCGAGGGGTATCCCGGCAAGCGGTACTATGGCGGCTGCGAGGAGGTGGACAAGGCGGAGGACACGGCCCGCGTGCGCGCCAAGAAGCTGTTCGGCGCGGACCACGCGAACGTGCAGCCGCACTCCGGATCCACCGCGAACATGACCGCGTACTTCGCGGTGCTGGAGCCGAAGGATCGCATCCTCGGGCTGTCGCTGGCGCACGGCGGCCACCTCACGCACGGCCACCCGGTGAACTTCTCCGGCCGCTTCTTCGAGGTGTCGGCGTACGAGGTGGAGCCGGAGACCGAGCGCATCGACCTGGACAAGGTGCGCGCGCTGGCGAAGGAGCACCGGCCGAAGATGATCGTGGCGGGCGCGTCGGCGTACCCGCGCACGTGGGACTTCGCGGCGTTCCGGTCCATCGCGGACGAGGTGGGCGCGCTCTTCCTCGTGGACATGGCGCACTTCGCGGGGCTGGTGGCCGGCGGGGTGCATCCGTCGCCGGTGCCGCACGCGGACATCGTGACCAGTACCGCGCACAAGACGCTGCGCGGCCCGCGCTCCGGGTTCATCCTGTGCAAGGAGGCGCACGCCGCTGCCATCGACAAGACGAACTTTCCCGGCATGCAGGGCGGGCCGTTGATGCACATGATCGCGGCGAAGGCCGTGTGTTTCGGCGAGGCGCTGCGGCCGGAGTTCAAGGACTACGCGCGGCGCGTGGTGGAGAACGCGGCGGCGCTGGCCGAGGCGCTGCAGGCGGAGGGGCTGCGGCTCGTGTCCGGCGGCACGGACAACCACCTCATGCTCGTGGACATGACGCCGAAGGGCATCTCCGGGAAGAAGGCGGAGCGGCTGCTGGGCGAGGTGGGCATCACGGTGAACAAGAACGCCATCCCGTTCGACCCGAAGCCGCCGACTTTGACCAGCGGCGTGCGCATCGGGACGCCGGCCGTCACCACGCGCGGGATGGGGAAGGACGCGATGGTCCGCATCGCGAAGCTCATCGCGCGGACGCTGGCGAACGAGCACGAGGACGACGCCGCGAAGGCGGCCATCCGCAAGGACGTGGAGGCGCTGGCCGCGGAGCACCCGCTGTACCCGGATCTCGTGGAGACCGCCGCGGACGTGCGGGGCTGACGGGCATGGACGCGAAGGGCTGGCGCGAGGACGTGCTCCGCGAGTTCCGCCGCACGAAGGCGCTGGCGGACCGCGCGATGGCGCAGGTGTCGGACGAGCAGTTCCTCGCCGCGCCGGGACCGGAGACGAACCCGATCGCGATCGTCGTGAAGCACATGGCCGGCAACCTGCGCTCCCGCTGGCGGGACTTCCTGACCACGGACGGCGAGAAGCCCGACCGGCGCCGCGACACGGAGTTCGAGCTGGACGCGGCGGACGACCGCGCGTCCTTGCTGCGGCGCTGGGAGGAAGGCTGGGGCATCCTCTTCGCCACGCTGGAGGCCCTGACGGACGCGGATCTGGACCGCACGGTGACCATCCGCGGCGAGCCGCACACGGTGGTGCAGGCCGTGAACCGGCAGATCAGTCACTACGCGTACCACGCGGGCCAGATCGTGCTGCTCGCGCGGCACTTCGCGGGAGCGCAGTGGACGACCCTGAGCGTGGCGAAGGGGGCGTCGGCGATGTTCAACGCCGCGCCGCAGAGCTACCTCGGGGGCGCGAAGCCGCGAACGTAACCCCCTCGAGGCCGTGCGTCCCGGAAGCTCGCACGGCCTCCGGGACGCGACGCTGCTACCGTCCCGTGTGGAACGTCAGCCCCGCCATCGCCACGACGTCCCGCTGCAGCCGTTCCTCGCTCTGCAGCCCGTCGAACTCCCAGTACATGTTGTACATGTAATTGTCCACGTCGAGGCGCAGGGAGACGGCGTTCCCCAGCGGGATCAGCGCGCCGATCCCCACCACGCCCACGGTGATGCTGCCGTCCTCGATCCCGCGCGTGTCGTAGCTGCTGCTCGCGAGGCCGACGCCGCCGCTCAGGAGCAGGCGCGCTCGCCCGCCGATGCCCAGCACGCCGCGCGCGCTGCCGTAGAAGAAGGACGCGTCCACGCTGCCCGGGACGCCGAATGCCTGCCCCTCGAGGGACGAGCCGGTCATGAACGTGCCGGTCCCCTCGAGGGCGAAGTGGTCGTTCAGCCAGATGTCCAGCCGTGCGCCGAGCGCGTTGCCGGCCCCGTGCTTCGCGGTGACGGAGCCGACGCCGGGGATCACCTCGTCGAGGTTGTTCTCGGTGGGGTTGAAGACGCCGCCGGAGAACGTGAAGTCCACCGCGGTGCCCTCGGCCCGCGCGGAAGGCGCCAGCGCGATCAGGGCGATCAGGGCGGCGGGGAGCGGCAGGGTCCTGCGGATGCCGTGGAAATCCATGGGAAGCCTCGCGGTTCAGGGTGGGTGCTCGTGCCACACCCCTCAACGCCGGGATCCGCGGCGAAAGTGCCAATGGCCGCGGCGGGCCCCCGCAGGGCGCCGCCCTCCCGTCACCGGCGCAGGACGACCCGTTCCGATCGCGAGGCGCCGTTTCCCGAGCCGGCCCGCAGGAAGTACACGCCGCCCGGGAGCGGGGCGCCCGAGTCATCGGTGCCGGTCCACGTGAGTGCGCTCTCGCCCGGCGCGGCGCGGCGGGTCGCGCGGAGGCGGCCGGCCACGTCGAACACCCGCATCGTGACCGGGGCGCCGCCGCCGCCCGCGAAGGAGACGCGGCAGGAGGTGGTCATCGGGTTCGGGTGCACGGAGAGGGACGGCGCCGCCGCGGCGGCCACCGGCGCCGACGTCCCGAGCGGTAGCCGGTGGATCACCAGATCGTCCACGAACAGGTGCCCGGTGCCGGAGTGGTTGTAGAGGTCGATGGCGAAGCTCCCGGCCGTGTTCTGCAGCACAGCCTCCCCGTTCAGCGCCTCGATCGTCCACGCGACGGGCTCCGGATCACCCACCTCCCACACCTTCGCCTGCACGAGCGTCTGCGCCGGAGTGTCCTGCTCCACACGGAAGCGCACGCGGTACGGCACGCCGTTCTGCAGTCCGCCGGCGATCGGGTTGAGCCCGAAGAGGTACTGGGTCTCCACGCCGTTCGTCTCGGTCCAGAGTCCCAGATCCTCCGGCCACGCCCAGTTGCCCTTGAGGAACGTGGCGTAGCCCTGGCCGAAGGGGATGGTGTCCTGCAGATAGCCGCCGTTCTGGCGCACGTACAGGCCGAAGCCCTGGAAGGCCACGTCCTCGAACTCCACCGTGATCTCCACCTCCACGTCGGTCTCGGCGAAGCCGGGGAGGATCATGCGGGCCACGTGCTGCGGGTCGCCGTTGATGCGGCCGCGGTTGCCGGAAAGGTCCTGCAACGTCACGTGCGGCGTCCCCGCGAACCACGGCGCCGGCCAGGGGGAGCCGTCCGGTCCGTCGAAGTCCTGGGTGCGGATCTGCGCGCGCGTATCGCCGGCGGCGAGCACGACAAGCGCGGCGAGGATCGCGGGCGGCCTCACGGACACACCGCTTCGGCCGGTTCGGGCTCCGGGAACGGTGCGGCGTCGCCCGCGGCCTCGCGCCACTGCGTGCGCGCCTCGGCCAGCCCCGCGCACCACCGCCCCGGATCGTGGACGGCGAGCGCCGCGAGGACGCGCACGCGCTGCGCGAGCGCGTCCGCACGACGCGGATCCTCCGGCCAGGCGAGCGTGAACGCCGCGAGGGTCGACGCGGCGCGCTCCAGCGCGGCGGGCTCGCCGGAGTCCAGCGCCTGCTGCGCCGCGCGCTGCACGGGAACGAACGCGGAGTCCGGCGCGCTCCGGACGGCGTCCTCGAGCAGGACGTCCGGCTCCTGCCGGAACGCCGACTCGGCCTTGTCCCCGTCCCGCGCGCGGGAGGCCGGTGGCGGGACGGCCAGCGACTTCCTCGCCTCGACCGGCGCCGGCGCCATCTCTTCCGCGCTCTTCGGGGCCGGGGCGGGCGACGTCAGGTACCCCAGGGCCCTCGTTGCCTCTGCCGGCGGCGTCCCCGGCGCCCCCGATTCGTCCCGCGCCTCCTTCGACAGCGACGCGCTCAGCTCGTCCTTCGCCTTCGCCTCCTGCTCGATCGCCACGCGGCGGATGTCCACGCCACGCGTGCCCGGCGCCTTCGCGTCGCCTTGCGCCACGGGGATGTCCGCGCCGGCGCCGCCCTGCTCCGCCGGCGCACCGGCACGCGCGTCGTCGCGTTCCGCGCCCTCGTTCCCGGCCACCGCGGGCGGCCGGCTCGCGGGCGGGAGCATCGTCCGGGTCTGCATGTCGCCGTCCTCCGAGGTGATCCAGGGCCAGAAGAGCAGCACCAACGCCGCGGCCATGAGCACGCCGCTGCTTCCCCAGAGCCAGGGGTGCACGCGGCGCCGCTCCGGCGTCCGTGCGCCCGCGGCCTGCGGCGCCGCCGCCACGCGGCCGCCGGCCTCCGCCGTCCCGGACGCGTCGATCGCATCGTCCACGCGGCGCGCCAGGCGCTCCCACTCCACATCGGAACGTTCCACCCGCATGGAAGCGAACGCGGCCTCGGCCTCGCGCCACGCGGCCAGCGTCTCCCGGCACGCAGCGCACTCCGCCAGGTGGCTCTCCACCCGCGCGGCGTCCGCGGCGTCCAGCTCGCCGTCCGCGTAGGGCGAAAGCAGCGCCTCGATGTCCCGGCAGTCGGTCTTCATGGCGCAGCCCCTCCGAGCGACTTCCGCAGCGCTTCCCGCGCCCGCGACAGTCTCGACATCACCGTTCCCGCCGGGATCCCCAGCGCCTCCGCGATCTCGCGGTACGACAGGTCCTCCACGGCCCGCAGGTGCAGCACGATCCGCTGCTCCTCCGGCAGCGCGTCCACCGCCGCGTGCACCGCGCGGGCGAGCAGCGCTCGCTCCGCGCCCTCCTCCGGCGACGGTCCGGTCCACGGCACGGACTCGTCCACCTCGTCCAGCGGCCGCGCCCGCGCCAGCCGCGTCTTCGCGCGGTTCACCGCGATCGTGACCACCCACGGGGCGAACGGCCGCGACTCGTCGAACCGGGCCAGCCCCTGCCATGCGCGCACGAACGTCTCCTGCACCAGGTCGTCCGCGTCGTCCGCGTTGCGCAGCCAGCGCAGGCCCAGCGCGAACACGCGCGGCTGGTGCCGGCGCACGAGGCGGCCGAACGCGTGCCGGTCCCCGCGCTTCGCGAGCCGCACGAGCTCGCCGTCCGTGGGCTCTTCCGCGGGATCCCTGGCGAGTTCGCGCATCCTCACTCCCTACCCCGGAAGGGCTCGCGGCATTCCACGCCGCAAGTCTAGGCCCGGATGGCGTTTGCCGTCATTCCCCCCAGAGCCCGGAATAGGCGCGGGGCCTTCGAGGTATCCCCTTCGAACCGGTCACGGGCGCGCGCGGGGAGGAGGCTCCCCGCGGGGCCCGGACCCCTCGAAGGAGCCGCCATGCCTGCCCTGCGCGATTTCCCGCGGGCGCTGCTGGTCGGGATCGGCCTCGCGGCCGCGCCGGCCGCCGCCCCCGCCACGCCGCCCGAGCCGCCTCCCCTTCCCGGCACGGGGTGCCTGCGCGCCGAGATCGACGGCCGCGTCGTCGACTTCCCGCTGAAGCACACGAAGGTGCACGCCGACGTCTCCGGCCCGGTGGCGCGCGTGCGCGTGACCCAGACGTTCGCCAACCCGAGCGACGAGACCATCGAGGCCGTCTACGTGTTCCCGCTGCCGGTGGACTCCGCGGTGAACGAGTTCGAGATGCGCGTGGGCGACCGCACGATCGCCGGCATCATCGAGCGGCGCGCGGAGGCGCGGCGCCTGTACGAGGACGCGCGCAACGCCGGCCACGTGGCCGCGCTGCTGGAGCAGGAGCGCACGAACGTGTTCACGCAGTCCGTGGCCAACATCCTCCCCGGGAACGAGATCGACGTGACGCTGACCTACGTGGAGCAGCTCCCGTACGACGCCGGCTCCTGGGAGATGGTGCTCCCCACCGTCGTGGGTCCGCGGTTCAACCCGCCGGGCACGCGCGGCGACATCGTGCCGGCGGGCGGCGACTTCCTGGCGCCGCCTCCGCGCCCGGACGACCCCGACCCTTCGCGCCTCGAGAACCCCCCGTTCCTGCCGCCGCACGTGCAGTCCCGCCACGACCTCGAGATCACGGTGGACTGGGACGCCGGCATCCCGGTGGAGGACTGGTCCAGCCCCACGCATCGCGTGGACGTGCGCCGCAAGGGACCGCGCCGCGCGGTGATCACGCTGCACCCGCTGGACACGCGCCCGAACAAGGACTTCGTGCTGAAGGCGAAGGCGAAGGGCGCCGGCGCCGACACGGGCGTGCTGGCGTACCACGACGGCACCGACGGCTACGTCTCCGTGCTGGTGCACCCGAAGCTGGACCTCCGCGCGGCGGACCTGACCGCGAAGGAGATGATCTTCGTGCTGGACTGCTCCGGCTCCATGTCCGGCGAGCCGATCGCCGCGGCGAAGGGGCTGGTGCGGCGCGCGCTGACGAACGTGAACCCGGGCGACACGTTCCAGATCATCCGCTTCTCCGAGCGCGCGTCCGGCCTCGCCCGCGCGCCGATCGAGGCCACGCCGGCGAACGTCAAGCGCGGCCTCGCGTACCTGGAGCAGCTCCAGGGCGAGGGCGGCACGATGATGATCGAGGGGATCAAGGCCGCGCTGGACTTCCCGCACGATCCGAAGCGGCTGCGCATCGTGATGTTCCTCACCGACGGCTACATCGGGAACGAGGCCGAGATCCTGGACGCCGTGCGCGCCGCCATCGGCAACGCGCGGCTCTTCTCGTTCGGCGTGGGCAGCTCCGTGAACCGCGAGCTGCTGGACGGCCTGGCGCTGGAGGGACGCGGCGAGGCGCAGTACTTCCTCGGCGGCAGCTCGATGGCGCAGTCCGTGGACCGCTTCTACGAGCGCATCCGCAACCCGTACCTCACGGACGTGGAGCTCGTGTGGCACGGCGTGGACGTGACGGACCGCTACCCCGAGCAGGTGCCCGACGTGTTCGGCGGGCAGCCCCTTGCGGTGCACGCGCGCTACGACGGGCGCGGTGACGGGTGGCTCGAGGTGCGCGGCCGCATCGCCGGCCGACCGTGGAAGACGCGCGTGGAGCTGGACCTGCCGCGCGGCCCGTCCGGCAACCCGGCCGTGGGCACGCTGTGGGCTCGGGCGCGCATCGCCGACCTCCAGCGCTCCGACCGCTCGCAGACGAACGCGGCGGTTCGCGCCGAGATCGAGTCCATCGGGCTGGCGCACCACCTGGTCACGCCGTACACGAGCTTCGTGGCGGTGGAGGAGAAGCTGGTCGTGTCCGACGGGCGGCCGAAGCGCGTGCGCGTCCCCGTGGAGATGCCCGAGGGCGTGAGCTTCGAGGGCGTGTTCGGCGAGGCGGGCTCGTTCGAGGGCCGGCAGGAGAGGGCGGGCGCCGAGATGATGAAGTCCATGGCGGCGCCGCCCGCGTCCGTCGCTCCGCTCGGTCGCCCCGATCCGCGCGGCCACGCCGGGCGCAGCCTGGGCGTCCTGCGCGACGAGGCGGCCTCCCCGGAAGAGGCCGAGAGGTCCGCGGTGGACCGCCGGTACCGCTCCCCGGAGGACAAGGATGCGTCCGGCGTCACCGTGACCGTGTCGGCGGACCGCACCGAGCTGCGCGCGGGCGGGACGCTCACCCTGACCGTGACCGTGACGAACGGCACGGGCGCGGACGTGCGCATCGCGACGGCGCCGAAGCTCGGCGACGGGCAGCTGCGGCTCCGCGTGCTCGACTCGCGCTGGAACGAGATCGTGCTGGGGAAGGCCGGGGTGCTCGACAAGCTGCGCGGCCGCGCCGAGGACCGGCTGGCCGCGGGACAGTCGCGCACGTTCACCGTCCGGCTCACGCCGGAGCAGGCGGCGTTCCTGAGGAAGCCGGGCGTCTACCACCTGTTCGTGGAGGGCGCGCCGTTCGGCGGCGCCGCGGACTCCGCGCGGCTCGCCGTGCGCGTGATCTGAGACGCGCCGCGGCCCGGACCCACGAGCGCCCCGGTCCCTCGCGGGCCGGGGCGCTCCTTGCGTCCGGCGGATGCGATCAGCGCTTCGGGATGACCCCGCCGTGGCACACCGTGCACATCTGTGCAGCCGTGCGGGAGAGCCGCTCCGCGTCGAAGTCCGGGCCGTGCGGGCTGAAGCCGCGGCCGGTGCGGTCGGAGTGGCACTTGAGGCAGTCGTTCTCGTCGTGGCAGGTCACGCACGTGTCCAGGCCGCGGCGGGCCGCATCGCCGTGGCCCAGCAGGAAGTTCGCGCCGTCGTGGAAGCCGGAGCCCAGGCTGGGACGCTGGGCGGTGAGCCCCGCCTCCTCGTGGCAGGACGCGCAGAAGCCGCGCGGATCGTGGCAGTCCGCACAGGAGGTCTCCCGCGACCAGGCGGCGGCCGGATGCCGCGCGAGGAAATCGGGCGGGTGCACCGCGTTCCCCGGCGCGGCGGCCGCGTCCGGGAGGTGGCAGTGCAGGCAGTCCTCCTGCGCGTGGCAGCCGGCGCAGGAGCGCGGATCCGCCGAGGCCTCGTGCCCGTGCGCGCGCGCCCACCCGTCCTCGTGCGAGGCCGGCCGCTTGCGCGCGAACGGCGGCCCGGCGAGGTGCGCCGCGCCGGCCCGGAGCAGTCCCGAGGCCACCTCGGGCGTGGCCACGTGGCAGACCTCGCAACTCTGCTGCGTGTGGCACACGCCGCAGCTGGCCGGCGTCCCGGAGCCGTCGGCCGGGCATGCCGCGCGCCCGTGGCCGCCCTCCAGGAACGACGGATCGGCGTGGGACCGCGGCGCCGGCAACGCGGCGACCTCCGCGGCGGTGAGCCGCGTGGCCTGGGCCAACGGGCGATGGCACGTGGCGCACTCGGACGCGGCCTGCTCGAGATGGTCGTTCCCGTCGCCATGGCAGTCCATGCACACCGCGGGATCGGGTCGCTGCACCGGGACTCCGGCGGCCGGCGCGTCGCCGTGGCAGTCCTCGCACGCGATGTCCTCGTGCAGCGCGTGGTCGAACGTCAGGTGGCTGCCCGCGATGGGCGCGGCCGGCGCCGCGATCTCCTGGGCCCGCGCGTTCCCGGCGGCGGCGAACGCGAGCAGCGCGAGCACGACGACGCTTCGCCTCACGGCGTGACCCTCCGCGGCGGGATCGCGCGCACCGCGTCGGGCAGCGTGCCGCGCGGCGAGGACGAGCCCAGCAGGAACGACATGCCGACGGACGCGCGCACGTGCGTGCCGTCCACGGCCGCGGCGTCCGGGCGGTCCCGCTCCTCGTCGAACGCGCGCACCTCGGCGTGCACCGACACTTCGGGCCGCGCCGCCCAGCTCCCGCGCACGCCGTACGACGTGAGCGTGACATCGTTGTACCGCAGCTCCAGCGGCCGCTCCAGCCAGCCGGCGGAAACCGCCACGTCCCACGCGCCGTGCTCCCAGCCGGCTTCCCCGTCGAAGCTCGTGGCGGCGGCGCCGGGGCCGAACTCCTCGTGGGCGCGCGCGCGCAGGCGCCAGTGCCGGTCCGCATCCCATGCGGCCTCGGCGCTCCAGCGCCAGCCGTCGCTCTCGCCGCGGAACAGCGGCGAGTCCGCGTCCGTTCCCTCGAAGTCCCACGTCTCGCCGCGCACCGACACGCGAAGGCGCGGGTCGGGACGCGCGGCGCCTTCCATGAAGTACGCCGTGTAGCCCACGGGGCTGAATGCGGTCCAGACGTACCAGAGGTCGAACCGCGGACGGTAGCGGCGCACGCCCGTGGTCACGTTCTCCATGCCGCGCGGCGGCTGCCAGCGCAGCGACGCCTCGGCGTTGCCCCACGCGCCCGCGGCGAGATCCCAGTCCGAGCCGGTGGCGAGCGTGACGCCGCCGCCGGGACGCACGGCGAGCTCGGCGCCGATGCGCTCGGACACGAAGTCGTCCGCGCGCGTGTCCACGAGCCGCTCGTACAGCATGCGGGCGTCCATCGCGCGCCGTCCGGCGCCCAGCTCCGCGCCGAACAGCACCGGCCGCTGCCGCGGCGTGAACTCCTCCAAGGGATCCAGCGACCCGTTCGTGGCCGGAAGGTCCGTGGGCCCGGCCAAGCCCCAGCCACCCCATGCGCTCGCGCGCACGAGGCCGTCCAGCGCGCGCGCCTCGGCGCGGCCGCCGTCCCAGCCGGACGATCCGAGCCGCGTGATCTGCCGCAGCCGTCCCGCGCGCACACCGACGCCGCGGCGCGTCCAGTCCGCGTACGCCTCCTGGAAGCGCACCGCGGGGCGCGTGTCCGCCCACGCGGACGGGCGGTCGAATGCTCCCGCGCCGCGCGCGCGCACGCGCACGGACAGGCCGCGCGGCCCGAGATCCCACGCACGCAGGTCCATGGTCCCGGTGACGGGGCTCGTGCGCTCCTCGTCCCCCGCGCGGAAGAAGTAGCACCACGCGGATCCGGGCGGGCACGTGACGGCGTAGCCGTCCGGCGTCTGCAGCCCGCCGAAGGGGCCGCGGACGGCCTGGGTGGTGCGGATGCTGTCCAGCTCCACGCCGCGGAACGCGAAGGTGCGCGCGGCGGCGTCCACGCGGAGCCGCCAGGCGGGACCCGCGTGCGCGGGTCCCGCCCCGACGGCGGTCAACAGCAGTGCGGCCGCGACGAGCCGGATCGTCGCGACGGGGAGGAACACGGCCTACCGTCCCGAGCGGCCCAGGATGCGGTCCAGCTCCGCGCGGTAGTCCACGCCGCGCCCGGCGGACAGCCCGTACGTGTCCTCGACCTCGGCGATGCTCGCGACGAGCAGCGCCTCGATGAGGAACGGGTTGTGCACGGTGGCCGCGTGGATGCCGCCGCCGTGGTTCGCGAGGTTGTAATTGAAGAACGCTCCCTCGGCCACGGTGAACGTGGTGAGCGTGGGATCGATCTCTCCGCCCGCCGCGTCCAGGTTCGGATCCACGGTCGTGAGCAGCGCGAGCAGATCGTCCGACCACGCCTGGATGCCGAACGTGGCCCCCGTGAGCGCCGCCGCCGCCGACGTTTCGCTCGTGTGGCAGCCGGCGGTGGCGCAGGCCGCGAACGAACGGTCCGTGGTGTTGTAGTCGCAGTCTCCCGTGGTCGGGATGCCCGAGCCGTCCACGCACGGGATGGCCGTGAACAGGTGCCCGGTGGCCTGGAACGTGAACGCACCCGTGACGGCGTCGGCCACCGTGAAGCGCGCCACATGGCAAGTGGCGCAGAGCTTCGGGTTCCCGTCCGAGCCGTGCGACGCCACGATCTGGCCCGGGTTGATGTCCGCGCCCGGCGGGAACCAGCCCGCTTCGCCCAAGAGCAGCGCCGTCTCCGGGGAGTGCGGCTCGAGCCCGTGCGAGGACGTGGCGCTCGGCACGCTGCGACGGTCGTGGCAGCGGGCGCACAGATGCAGCTCCGGATCCCGCGTGTTCACGGGGAAGCGGAGCTGGTGCTCGTAGGTCTTGTCGTGCGGATCGTGGCAGACGCCGCAGGTCACCGGGAGGTGCTCGGAGCTGTCCTCCTCGAGGTACGTGGCGTCCACGCCCCACGCTGCCAGCACGCCCTGGCCGCGGTGGCAGCCCTGGCACGAGGCATTCCCCGCCGCGCTCTCGATCACCATGGAGTGCCCGGACTGCAGCCACTCCTCGGCGAAGGGATGGTGCGTGCCGGAGTGGCACTCCGCGCAGCCGGTGGAGAGGTCGTCCGCCACCGCCAGGCTGGCGATGGGCTGGGACGCGCCCGGATCCTGCACGTGCTCGTTGCCCGGCCCGTGACAGCTCTCGCACTGCACGTCGTGGTACGCGCCGTCCTGCACCACGTTCCAGCCGGCCGGCGTGTCCACGTCGTTGCCGGCGTCGCTCACCGTGTGGCACTCGAAGCAGAAGTCCTGCGCGTGGCCGGACTGCACGAGCGTGTCGTACGCGTCGGCGTGCTTCGTGGCCTCCCAGTCCGCCTGCTCGCCCGCGTGGCAGTTCCCGCAGGTCGTGGTCTTCGTGGCGGAGTCGTAGTAGCCCAGGAAGCCGGACGCGGCGTCAGGCGGCGGGTTGAACAGGTCGCGATCGCGGTAGACGATCTTCTCGTCATCCGAGCAACCCGCCGCGAGCAAGGCGACGGCGGGCACGAGCATCCATCCGGCGTGGACTCTCATCGGCGCACCTCCGGAACCTCCCGGTTCCCGGTCTCCCGCGCCCCCACCCGGGCGCGGATGAAAGGAGACTTTTCAGTCTCCAATCGGTGATTCGGGCTGGCTTCTGGAGGGGGTTTTCGTCCCCTCGCGGATGATCCGGCGCCGATCGACCTCCGGGCGCTCCCGGCGGCTCCGCCCTGCCCGTCCCGTGCCGGCGGGAGGAGGGTGGACTCCCGGCGTGGTGCCGGGGCTCCGGGGGCGCGGACGGGGTCGAGGGGGCCGACCGAGGTGCTCACCGCCCACGGGGTAATGTATGCTGTGCCGTTTTGCGCACCGCAAGGAAAACCGGTGCACGGAGGTTCCCCGTGAGCGCCCCGCTGCTTCCCGAGACCACGCTCCCGCCGCCCGTCCTCCGCGGACGGACGCGCGAGGTGCTCGTGCTGGCCTGGCCGGTCGTGGTCAGCACCGTGTCCCTGTCGCTGATGCTGGCGGCGGACACGTACTTCGCGGGGCGACTGGGGACCACCGAGCAGGGCGCCGTGGGGTTCTGCGGGACGCTCCTGTGGGCGTTCTACGCCTTCTTCATGGGCACGCTGGAGATCGTGCAAACGTTCGTGGCGCAGCACACCGGCGCGAACCAGCCGGACCGTGCGGCCCGCTACGGGACGGCGGGGCTGCACGCGGCGGTCGCGTGCTCGCTCCTGCTCGCACCCCTCGCGCTCGTGGGCGGCCCGATGTTCGAGACGCTCGGGATCGCCGCCGACATGGTGCCCGCGGCCACGACCTACTGGACGATCCGCATCCTCGGCACGGGCCCGGTCTTCCTGAGCCGCGTGCAGGAGTGCTACTTCCGCGGCATCGGCGACACGATCACGCCCATGGTCGTGGCCCTGGTGGCGAACGCCCTGAACGTGATCCTGGATGCGGCGTTCGTCCTCGGCTTCGCCCCGCTCGGCATCCCGCCGCTCGGCGTCGCCGGGCTGGCGTGGGCCACGGTGATCGCCACCGCGGCGCAGTGGATCCTGCTGGGCCTGGCGTCCGAGATGCGCCGGATCCGCGGCCTCCCCGCGCCGCTGCACTTCCGGCGCAGCTCGTTGGCGGACGCGCGCGACCTCTTCCGCGTGGGCGCCCCCGCGGGGCTGCACTGGATGTTCGACATCACCGCGTGGACGCTGTTCACGCTCGGCATCGCGCGGCTGGACTCCGCGCAGGCGGCCACGAACGTGATCGCGATCACGCTGATCCGCACGTCGTTCATGCCGGGATTCGCCGTGGGCACCGCCGCGCAGACGCTCGTGGGGCAGTACCTGGGTGCGAAGGATCCGGCATCCGCCGCGCGCGCCGGCTGGACCAGCCTGCGGATCGCCGGCGTGTACATGGGCGCGCTGGGCGCCGTGTTCTTCGTTTTCGGCGGGGAGCTGTTCGGGCTCTTCACCGGCGATGCCGGCGTCCGCGGCCTCGGCGCGAGCGTGATGCGGTGGGCCGCCCTGTTCCAGCTCGGGGACGCCATCCAGGTCGTGCTCGGCAGCGCCTTGCGTGGTGCGGGGGACACGCGCTACGTGATGTGGGTGGCCACGGCCGCCGCGTGGCTCGTCTTCGTGCCGCTCGCCTGGCTGCTCGTGGTGCGGCTGGGCATGGGCGTGGAGGGCGGGTGGCTGGCCTGCGTGGTGTGGGTGGCGGCCCTGTCCGTGCCGCTGGTCTTCCGCTTCCGCAGCGACGCGTGGCGCCGCTCGCTCTTGGTGCAGGAAGCGGCCGTCCCGGCGCCGATGCACCCGGAGACCGAGGTGGCGTGATCAGGCGCGCCGCTACGCGGTCGCCGTCCGACCGCGCTTGCGCAGCTCCTCCTCCACGAGCTGGCGCCGGAGGATCTTGAGGATCGTGCTCTTGGGGAGGGCGTCGCGCACCTCCACCTCGCGCGGGACCTTGTAGGCGGCGAGGCGTTCGCGGCAGAAGGTACGCAGCGCCTCCGCCTCCGCGTTCGTCCCCTCGCGCAAGACCACGAAGGACTTCACGATCTCGCCGCGCTGGTCGTCGGGCACGCCGATCGTGGCGGCCTCCACCACGTCGGGGTGCTCGGCGAGCACGCGGTCCACCTCGTCCGGGTACACCTTGAAGCCGCCCACCACGATCATGTCCTTCTTGCGGCCGCAGATGCGGAAGTACCCGTCCGCGTCCATGGTCGCCAGGTCGCCCGTGTGCAGCCAGCCGTCGCGCAGCGCCTCCGCGGACTCCTCCGGGCGGTTCCAGTAGCCGCGCATCACCTGCGGGCCGCGCAGCAGCAGCTCGCCCTCCGCGCCCGCGGGCACCTCCGTGACTCCGTCGTCCACGGACACGAGCCGGCAGTCCGTGGACGGCAGCGGCATGCCGATGTGGTTGACCTTGCGCGGGCCGCGCGTGGGGTTCACGTGCGTCACGGGCGACGCCTCGGTCAGCCCGAAGCCCTCCACGATGCGCCCGCCGGTGATCTCCTCGAAGCGGCGCAGCGTCTCCTCCGGGAGCGGCGCCGAGCCGGACACGCACAGCTTGAGCGAGCCCACCTCCAGCGTCGTCGCGCGCTCGTGCGCGGACATGGCGTTCACCAGCGCCGGGACCACCGGGAAGATCGTCACGCGGTGCCGGTTCACGGCGTCGATGAGCCGCGCCGTCTCGCGGGGGTTCGCCTCCACGATCATCGTGGCGGAGAGCGCTACCGGGAGCACCATGGCCACCGTGAGGCCGAACACGTGGAAGTACGGCAGCGCGGCCAGGAACACCTCCTCGCCGGGCACGAGCTCCGGCATCCACGCCATGAGCTGGCGCGCCTGCCGCGCGAGGTTCGCGTGCGTGAGCATGGCGCCCTTCGAGGCGCCGGTGGTGCCGCCCGTGTACTGCAGCGCGGCGAGGTCCTCGAGCGCGGGCATCGGGGCCGTCGTGCGCGCGGCGCCCGCCACGAGGCGGCGGAACGCGTGCACGTGCGGCTCGCGCGGCACGTCCGCGGTGAGCGGCGGCTCCGCGCGCTTCAGCTTCATCGGCGCGAGCTGCTTCAGCGGGAAGCGCAGGTACTCCGCGATTCCGGCCACGATCCAGTCGCGCACGGGCAGCCGGGAGCGCATGGGGTCCAGCTTCGGCCACAGGAAGTCCGCCACGACCGCCGCGCGACAGCCCGCGTCCGTCCACTGCCGCTCGATCTCCGGCGGCATCGCCAGCGGGTTCGTCATCACGGCCACGCCGCCCGCGCGCAGCGTCCCCAGGAACGCGATCACCGTCTGCGGCAGGTTCGGGAGCTGGATCGCCACGCGGTCGCCGGGCGCGACGCCGAGCGCGGCGAGCCCGCCGGCGAAGCGGTCCACCGCCTCGTCCAGTTCGCGCCACGTCATCCGGCAGTTCATGAAGCGGACGGCCGCGCGGTCCGGGAAGCGCCGCGCCCCTTCCCGGAGCAGCTCCGGGACGGAGGGCACGTCGTCGGGGATGGAGGCGGGCACGCCCTCGTCGTAGCGGGCGTGCCAGGGTCTCGGATCCATCAGGCGGTTCGGCCCTCCTCGTCCGGTATCGGTCCCATCGCTGCCGCGACTGAGGGGGCCGCGAACTCGCCGGACGCGGTTTCGGAGAGGATCCTCACGATTCCGGCGTAGCGTGGATCCAGCCCGAAGCCGAAGCGCGCGAAGAAGCCGGGCCGGAAGAAGCCCGTGGAGACCGCCTTCACGCCCTGCACCTTGAGCCGCTCCAGGAAGTCCACCATCAGCACGGTGCCGATGTGGCGGCCGCGCCGGTGGCGCGACACCACGATCCACTCCAGCACGGCGTAGGTGACGCTGGGCCGGCGGTAGATGAGCCCGCCGATGACGCGGCCGCTCTCCTCGGTCACCACGAGGAGATCGTGCTCCGGCGACGTGGGCACGCGCCGGAAGTTCGACGCGCGGAAGATGCGGATGAGCGCGTTCGTCTCGTTCGGGTTCGCGGGGCGGCGGATGCGGAAGATCTCGCCGTCCGGGTCGCGGTGCTCCACCTCCACGCCGGCCACCGGCCCACCGCGCGGATCCTCCTCGCGCAGCAGCACGGCGCGGCCGCGCGGGTCCACGTGCGGGTACAGCAGGCGCGCGAGGAAGAACTCGCCGCGGTCGTCCAGCGGGAGCTTCTCGCGGAGCTGCGCCACCTCGGCGCGCGCGCCGTCGCGCGTCGTCTCACCCGTCAACAGGCGCGTGACGAGATCGTCGAGCGCGGCCACCACGGGCGCACCGGCCCCGCGGAACGCGGTGTGCCGGAAGAGCTGCAGCCGCGATCCCGGCCGCTCCGACTCCAGCTCCGCCAGCCCGTACGCGTCCTCGAACTGCTCCAGCGTGTCGGCCTGCGCCTCGAGCGTGGCGTGCGGGTTCAGCTGCGCCCAGCGGCGCCAGCGGCGCGCCGCGGTGCGGATGCGCGTGGGGAGGAAGCCGCGCCGCTTCACGGACGACACGAAGCGCAGCGCAGCGGCGCCGAGCTGCCGGCCGGGCGGCCCCAGCTCCGGCGTCGGGCCGGGCAGGTCCGCGGCGGGCCGCATCCACGGCGCCTCCGCCTCCAGCGCCTCCACTCCCTCGCGCTCGCCGAGCACCTCCAGCGCGGCCGCGAACAGCGGCGACCACGACGGCGGCAGCGGCGTGTCCGCGTGCCGCTCCTCCAGGGGGCGCACGATGAAGCGGTGCACGGAATCCAGGACGTCGGTGAGTCGGGTGCACGGCACGCGGTCCGCCACCGACACGAGGCGCCCGCCGATCTGCCAGTCGTGCTCGGGCAGCACCACCTTCGCGGGGTTCGGGTGCGCGAGCCGCTCGCGCCGTCCGGACCTTCGCCAGAAGTCCACCATCAGCGACACGCACGACGACACGAGGAACGGCCACACCTCCGGCAGCCGCCCCGCGGGGCCGTGCATCGCGCGCATGCGCTCGCGCGCGAGGGAATCCACGAGACGGTCCAGCGTGAGCCCGGGCACGTACTCCTCGGTCCACAGCCCGAAGTCCCGGTAGCCGCCGCCGTGGGTCTTCACGATCGCGCGCGCGTACGTGGAGCGGATGCGCACGGCAAGCCGCAGCTCCTTCTGCACGTCCTCCCAGGAGAGGTCGTCGTTCACCTTGAGGATGCACTCGAAGCGCACGCCCTCGAACGCGTCGCCGCCGGGATCGGTCCACTCCAGGAGGTGCACGGTGCGGCTCGTGCCGCGCCCGAGGTAGGAGATGCGCACGGCGCCGGGCTGCAGCGGGACGAGCTTCGGCACCGCCTCGGGGCCGAGCAGCGTGCGCGCCTCCACGAGGAGCGGCGTGGTGGAGACGGCGCCGAGGATGCGGGCGCGGTGGCCCGGATCCAGGTCCCCGTCGAAGCGGACCACGTCCTCCCAGGACACGCCCTCCGCGGGGGCCGTGACCGGGAGACGCGCGCGGAACTCGCGCACCAGCTCGCCGAGCCACTCGCGGAAGCGGGCGCGCAGATCGTCGCGCGGCGCCTCGTCCGCCAGCCACGCGAGCGCGGAGCGCACCTGCAGGTGGCTGTCCCGGTGCTCGGTGGCGTGCCGCACGATCCAGCGCACGAGGCGGTCCACGCGGTCCCGGTCCGTCCGGTCCTCGCTGCCCAGCGCGTGCACGCGGGCCACGAGGCGATCGAGCTGGTCCGGCCGGAGCGGGGCGCCGGCCGCCACGGAGACGTCGCGCTCGTCCAGGAAGGCCGGGTCCTCCAGGTGCCGCGCCACCAGGGCGTCCAGCTCGTCCGCGGACGCCACGGGCAGGATCGCGCGTAGAGACTCCCCGCGGATGCCGGGATCGGCCAGCCCGGACGCGAGCACGTCGTGCACGAGCGCGTCGATCTCGGGACGGTCGCCGGAGAGGGACTCGCGCAGCGACTCCACGGTGGCGCGCCGCTCGGCCGCGTCCGGATGGCGCAGCCGGCACGCCAGCTCGTGCAGGATGCCGGCGTCCAGCCCGTGGTCCGACGCCACCGCCGTGGGGAGGGACGCGGCGTCCTCCGGCGCGGCCAGCGGGCGCGCCACGAGGCGCGTGCTCACCTTGAACCGCCGCCCGCGCCGCCACCAGTGCTCGATGCCGGGGCCGGCGAAGCGGCGCACGGCGTCGTTGCCCACCCACAGCTCGGCGCGCCCGAAGATCTCGCCGAGCAGCAGCTCGTCCCGCTCGCTCGCGTACTCCAGGTCGCCCACGAGCACGCCGCCGTCCGTGCGCCGGATCGGGAGGCGCCGGCCCGACGTGGCGATCTCCAGCCCGTTCGCGGAGGAGCGCAGCTCGCGCGCATGGATGCCGGTCTGCCGCAGGAACCAGTTCGGCACGACCACCGTGAGGTCGCCCACCGGGAGGGTCAGCGTCTCGCGGGAGTACATGGGCTCGATCGCATCGCGGAACCGCTCGGCCACGAGCTTGCGGCGCGGCGTGCCCTTCGCGGTGAGCTCGCCGCGTTCCGCGTCCAGGTCCCGCGCGAGCACGGCGAAGTCCACGAGGCGCTCGTACGGGGCGAGGAAGCGGTTCACCGTGGAGACGACCGGGGCGAAGATCTCGCGCAGCTCCGGCGCGTCCAGCGTGGGGCCGGCGGCGTCGCGGCCGTACGCCTCGCGCAGCTCCGCGCTCGGGACGATGAGGACGGTGCAGTACTCGCGGCCGTCGCCCACCAGCAGCACGCGCTCCACCGCGTCGAAGTCCTCGAACAGGCGCTCCACGCGGCGCGGCGAGATCGTCTCGCCCTGGACGTTCTTGAAGATCTCCTTCTTGCGGTCGATGATGCGCAGGTGGTCGGTGGCGTCCTTCGTCACGATGTCGCCCGTGGCGAGCCAGCCGTCCACGCGCTCCGGCTCGTCCGCGGCGGGCGGCGTCACGTAGGGGCCGCGGATGAGCAGCTCGCCGTCCTCCGCCACCTTCGTCTCGACGCCGGGGAGCGGCACGCCGATCGAGTCGTCCCGGTAGTCCCCCGGCGGCGTCATCGTGATGCCGCCGGTCGCCTCGGTCATGCCGAAGCCGGAGTGCAGCTCGATCCCCGCGGCGTGGAACCGGCGGAAGACGGCGGGCGGGAGGTATCCCGCGGCGGAGAGCCCGCGCTTGAGCCGGCCGCCCGTGGCCTCCACCAGCGCGCGGGCGAGACGGTGGGAGGTCTCGCGGTCCGCGTCGGCATCCGCGGACAGCGGCGCCACGGACTCCGCGATCTGGATCCACTTCTTCGGGACGCTGATGAACGTGGTGGGCCGGACGCGCTGGAACGAGAACAGCAGCGAGTCCACCGAGACGTCCTCCACGAACGCGTACATCGCGCCCCAGAACACGCACCCCAGCATCTCCAGCCAGCGGCCGAACGTGTGGTACAGCGGCAGGTAGCAGAGGAAGACGTCGCCC
This sequence comes from uncultured Gemmatimonadota bacterium, assembly GCA_964571855.1. Lineage (GTDB taxonomy): Bacteria > ARS69 > ARS69 > ARS69 > ARS69 > CAYYFX01. The sequence goes on along the minus strand of CAZNDO010000018.1, from coordinate 1,775 downwards.
TCGCCGAGGTCCGGCCACGCGGCGGCGCGCGCGAAGCGCTTCGTCACGAGGTTCCCGTGCGTGAACGGGACGCCCTTGGGGTGGCCCGTGGTGCCGGACGTGTACATGACGGTGGCGAGGTCGCCGGAGCGCACGGCCGCGGCGGCGTTGCGGACCTCGTCGTCCGACGAGCCGGCGCCCAGCGCCAGGAAGTCCGCGAAGGACGCCGGGCCGGGGGCGCCTTCCATGCGGTGAGTGAGCCAGTGCACGCGCCGGACGGGCACGTCGTTCCACGCGCGGCGGGCCGCCTCGTCGCCGAGGAACAGGGCGCCGGGCTTCGCCGCGGCCAGGATCTCCGCCGCCTGCGCCGGCGGGAGGTTCGCGGGCACCGGCACGTTCACGGTCCCCGTGACCAGGCACGCCAGGTCGAACAGCGCGATCTCGGGGGAGTTCGCGCCGAGGAGCGCCACCGGCGCGGCGGCGTCCACCTCGGCACGGGCGCGCAGCGCCAGGAGCGCGCGGCCGATCTCCAGCACCCGCGCCTCCGCCTGCTTCCAGGAGACGCGCACGTCCTTGCGGTCCGGGGCGAGCAGGAAGAGCGTGCGGTCGCCCAGCGCGCGCGCCCGGTCGAAGAACAGCGGGCCTACCGTGTAGTCGGACACGCGGACGGCCTCGATCACGAGGTCGGTCCACTCCTCCGCGTACGGGGAGGCGGCGAAGGCGAGGCGCACGTTCCGGCGCGAGGCCGCCTCGAGGATGCGGTGCAGGAGCGCACGGGCGGCGTGGATGCGCCCGGCGGCGGACTCGTCCGCGGCGGCGCGGGCCTGCACGAGGGAGGCCAGGGCCTCGCGGGTGGCGCGCAAGAGCTCCGTGGCGCGCGCGGCGGAGCCCGGCGCGTCGGCCAGGGTCTCCAGCGCGTCCACCGCCTCGCGGACGTGGGCCAGCAGCTCCGCGCGGATGGGCGGCGACTGGGCGGCGGTGTCGCTCGGAATCTCGTGGTTCATCGGCGTCCCCGGATCCGGCATCCTAGCATCGGCCGGCGCCCACGGGAACGCGCGGCCGGTGGACGCGGGCGCGGAAGGAGGGGCGATGCCGGAGCTGCCGGAGGTGGAGGCGTCACGCAGGCTGGCCGAGCGTGTTGCGTGCGGGCGGAGGATCGTGCGGGCGACGTGCGCGGAGGATCGCATCGTGTTCGAGGGTGTGGCGCCGTCCACGGTGGCGCGCAAGCTCGCGGGGCGCACCGTGCGCGCCGTGCGGCGCCGCGGGAAGCACTGGTGGCTGGAGCTGGACCGGCCGCCGCATCCCCTGATCCACTTCGGCATGGCGGGCGGGCTTCGCGCGCGCGACGCCGCGCCGCTCGTCCTCGTGTCCAGTCCGCGCCGGGAGGACGCGGCGTGGCCGCCGCGCTTCGCGAAGTTGCATCTTCGGCTGGAGGACGGCGGCGAGCTGGTCGTGACGGACAAGCGCCGCCTCGGCCGGATCCGCCTGCGCGAGGATCCGGAGAACGAGCCGCCGGTGGCGCGCCTGGGCTTCGACCCGCTGCTGTCGCCGCCGGCGCCGGCGGAGTTCACGCGGGCGCTCCGCGCGCGCGCCGCGCCCGTGAAGGCCGTGCTCCTGGACCAGGGATTCGCGGCCGGTGTCGGCAACTGGATCGCGGACGAGGTGCTCTACCAGTCCCGCATCGACCCCAGGCGCCGCGCGTCCGCGCTGACGGCGGCCGAGACCCGCAGGCTGCGCACGGTGCTCCTGCGCGTGATCCGCCGCGCGGTGGCGGTGGACGCGGACAAGTCCCGCTT
>CAZNDO010000017.1:0-83787 GCA_964571855.1 uncultured Gemmatimonadota bacterium | reverse complement strand
CTCGCTCACGACGGGGCTCTCATAGAAGGTGGTACGAAGAACGGGGGCGGCTCACAGAAGCCTGGCTACCTTCCTAGCACGGCATTTTGCGGATATCAAGATTCCGTCAGATATACCCAAGTCCCAGTTGATCAGGCGACTGGCTGCCAGCGAGTCATTCGAGTCCACGCACGATCTCATCGCAGAGCTGCAGCGGTACGATGTGTTCACGCCGGAGCAGGCGACGCTGATCGCGCGGCATGCCGCGAGGAACACGCAGGTGCGGTGGATTGCGGAGGATGTCGATGTGCGTAGGTTTCTAATGCGCGTCATCGACGCGCATCGTGCGACGATACCGTCGGAGTACGTAGGCATTCTGGAACGGTGTATGAACGGACGAGAGGAGCCTTACGGCAGGTGCTGGTTGATGGCGAATTAGTCTAGCGTCATTGCTTCTGAGTCTATTTGGAGTTCGGAGTTCATCGCGCTGTAGCGGCGCGGTACTTCGCCGACCAGTTCACGAACGTCTGATAGCTCGCCAACCCCACCAGCTCCGCCGCCCGCGTCCGATTCCCCCCGGCCTCCTCGAGCGCCCGCTCCAGATAGTGCCGCGCCACCTCCGCCATCACCTCCTGCACCTTGAACCCGCCCCCGAGCGGCCGCCCCAGCACCGCCCCCGCGACCTCCCGCGCCGTCCCCAGCGCCGCCCGCACGTCCTCGGTCCCGACGACCTCCCCCTCCGCCCACAGGGACACCCGCGCCAGCACGTTCCGCAGCTCCCGCACGTTCCCGGGCCACGGCTGCGCCATCAGCACGTTCCGCGCTCCGGCGCTCAGCCGCTTCTCCCGGTACCCCGGCTGCCCCGCGGCCTCCTGGTTGATCTGGTCCAGCAGGTGATCGATCAATAGCCCCAGATCTCCCCGCCGCTCCCTTAGCGGCGGCAGCACCAGGCACCCCACGGCGATCCGGTGGTACAGGTCTGTCCGGAACTTCCCCGCGGCCACCTCGGCCTGGAGGTTCCGGTTCGTGGCCGCCACCACGCGGACGTCCACGGGCACGGCCTTCGACGACCCCACCGGCATCACCTTGCCGTCCTGCAGCACGCGCAGGAGCTTCACCTGCGCGGCCACCGGCAGCTCGCCGATCTCGTCCAGGAAGAGCGTCCCGGCGTTCGCCTCCTCGAAGTGCCCCCGCCGCGCCCGGTCCGCGCCCGTGAACGCGCCGGCGACATGCCCGAAGAACTCCGCGTCCACCAGCTCCGCGGGGATCGCCCCGCAGTTCACCGGCACGAAGCGCTTCCCGGCCCGGGGGCTGGCCTCGTGGATGGCCCGCGCGAAAAGCTCCTTGCCGGTGCCGGACTCGCCCTCGATCAGCACGCCCACGGAGCGCACCGCGATCTTCCGCGCCTGCGCCACCACCTTCTTCATCTCGGGGCTGCGGTGCACGATGTCCGTGAAGCCCGGCGCCTCGGGCGGCAGCCCGCGCTGCAACCTCTCCAGCTCCGCGTCCGGCTTGCGCAACAGATCCGGCAGGTACTCCGCGGACATCTCGAAGGGGAAGGAGACCGTCCGCACGCCGGCCTGCAGGGAGGACTCCACCAGCTCCGCGGCGAAGCGGGTCTTCGCGAGGATGATCCACACCGCGGCCATCGCCGGCGTGCCGGGGCTGAGGTGGAAGACGGGCTCGACGGTGGCGCCGGCCTTCACGGCGTCGCGCAGCGCGCGGCCCACCACGTCCACCACCGCGTCGTGGATCTCCGCGAAGTCCGTGGGTGACGTGAGCACGCGCATGTCCACTGACACCGGCGCCTTCGTGAGCTTCTCCAGCCACGCCACGTAGTCCTTCGACTCGCCCTTCTTGTAATTCGACAGGAGCACGATCCGGTCGAACGGCCGCGCCTCCACGACGGCGCGGATGGGGCCCGGCTGGTCACCCAGCGTCCCGCGCGACGCGTTCAGGTCCGTGGCGCCCACCCAGGCGAAGAGGATCCGCATGGGCGCAGGATAACAGAACTTGGTCCAGGCACAAAGGACCTTGTGGTCGCCGCGGCCGCTTTCACCCTCGATTCGCCCGCAATCCGGTTCCAGGCCGCCTCCAACCGACCCAAAGCGCCCTCCCGCCGCCGCCCCCGCCCTGGCACGCCCCCTGCACTACTGCCTCCCCGGATCGCAAGAACCCTTGTCCCCCGGTCCGCGAGGTCGCCCCCCATGCCCGAGACCCCCGCGCTGCGCTACGTCGGCCCGGCCGACTCCCTCGGCCTCCCCGACCCGGACGCCCTCCGCGCCCTCGACCCCTCGGCCGCCGCGCGCCTGGACGAGTTCCGCGCCGCCCTGCGCATCGGCCACGACCGCGGCACCCGCGTGGCCGTCCTGCACCCCGCCGCCGACCGCGCCTGGACCCGCGCGCTGGCCGTCCTCCTCCGCCCTGGCCCCGCGCTGCGCGCGCGCCTCCGCGAGCGCATGGACCGCGTGGACGCCTTCGCCCGCGCGTTCGGCGGCCCGGCCGACCGCGCGGAGGCGGACCACATCCGCGCGGTCCTCGAGGACCTCGAGACCTTCGCGGACTCCCCGGACTTCGACCGCGCGGACCCGCACCGCCCCGCCGGCGACGTCCTCTGGGGCGTGGAGTGCACGCACCCCGGGGACGCCGGCGCCCCGCGCCGCACCGGCCTCACCATCGAGCGCTGCTCGTGGGACTGGGCCGCGGTCCTCCTCTGGCCGGACGAGCTCTCGGACGTCGCCGCCGTGTTCCCCACGGTGCTCGGGTTCGCGGAGCTGTCGGACCCGAACCGCACGTGCTCCGCCTTCCTCGCGTGGCACACCGACGCGTTCGATCCCGCGGACGGCGAGCTGCGCACGGTCGCTTCGCCCGCCGTCCACGCAGACTACCTCCTCGCGTGCCTCGCCCCCGAGGACGCGGAGGGCTTCACGGGCCGCCTCATCGCGGGGCTCGGCACGGGGACGCTGCACGCCCTGATCGAGGACTACCCGTCCTTCGCGTCCCCGGAGCTGCGCCGCGACGTCCTGCGTCTCGTGCCGCCGCTCCCCGAGGTGCTGGACCACGCCGGCCTCCCGCGCGGCCCGAAGCGGCTGCGCAAGCTCGTGGCGCAGGAGCTGCGCGCGGCGTGGCGCCGCCGGCATCGCCGCCGCGTGGATCGCGCGGAGGAGGTGCGCATCCAGGCGCGCCGCGCCGCGCACGCCGAGCCGCGGCCCCCGGACCGCTTCCCGCCGCACTGCACCGTGCGCGCGCTCACGCCGCTGGACCGCGAGCGGCTGCTGGCGTGGGTGCGCTCGCTCGCGGGCGTGCTGGACGCGTCGATCTCCTGGGACGGCGCCGGGCCGGACGCGCGCGCGCACGCGCTGCGCATCGAGTGGCGCACCGCCGCCGGGCCGCACCACCTGGACCTTCCGCTGAACGACCACCGTCCGCTGCGCGACGTCGTGGGCGAGCACCGCTCCCGGCTCCCGTGCGAGGAGGATCCGCGATGACGCCCGCGAATGCCCCGCTGCCGATCCGCCCGCCGGCCGACCTCGTCGAGCTGGAGCTGGTGCTGCACGTGATCGACCGCGACGTCCGCGCCGAGCTGGAGCAGCACGAGGAGGGCCGCGCCCGCCACGACTTCGCGCTGGATGCGCTGCGCATCGGCGTCCTCGCGTTACGGCAGGCCCAGGGCCGCATCGACGCGGACCACGTGCGCGCGGAGGGGGAGCGCGTGCTGGAGCGGCTCGCCGCCGCGCTGCGCGAGCACCGCGAGACCGTGGCCGCGCACGTGGCCTCCACGCTGCACGACTACTTCGACCCGGAGAACGGCCGCTTCCCGGAGCGCGTGGACCGCCTCGTTCGCAAGGACGGCGAGCTGGAGCAGCTCCTCCGCCGGCAGGTGGGCGGCGCGGACTCCGCCCTGGCCCTCACGCTGGACCGGCACGTGGGGCAGGGAAGCGCCCTGGCGGGCCTCCCCACCACCCTCGCGTCCGCGGTGGCGGAGCTCCTCCGCGAGCAGCGGGACAGCTTCCTCGGGGAGTTCTCCCTCGACAACGAGGACGGCGCCCTGACGCGTCTCATCCGCCAGGTCACCGAGAACAACGGCGCTCTCGGCAAGGACCTCCGCGAGCGCATGGCCGAGGTCGTCCGGGAATTCAGCCTGAACGACGACGGCTCCGCCCTCGCGCGGCTCAAGCGCGAGATCCTCCGCGTGCTGGACGGGGAGCGGGAGGAGTCCGCGAAGTTCCGCGCGGAGGTGCGCGAGACCCTTCTCACGCTCGACGCCCGGAAGAAGGAGGCCGCGCGGTCCACGCGCCACGGCCACGACTTCGAGGCCGCCGTGCACGCCTTCGTGCGGGACCGCGCCACGAGGTCCGGCGACGTGGCCGAGGCCGCGGGCACCACCGCGGGGCGCATCCCGCGCTGCAAGGTAGGCGACGCGGTGGTCACCCTGGGTCCCGAGCACGTGGCCGCGGGCGCGCGGATCGTGGTGGAGGCGAAGGAGCGCGGGAACGTCTCCCTCGCGGACGCCCTGGCGGAGATCGCCACCGCGCGCGAGAACCGCGAGGCGCAGGTGGGGCTCTTCGTGTACTCCGCGCGCGTGGCGCCCGACGGCGTGGAGTCCTTCGCCCGCTTCGGCAGCGACGTAGTGGTCGTGTGGGACGCCGAGGATCCCGGCACCGACGTGTGGCTGATCGCCGGGCTCGAGGTGGCGCGCGCCCTGTGCGCCGCGGCGTCGGCCGGGCTCGACGACGAGCGGGCGGCGGACCTCGACGCCCTCGAGGGCGCCATCTCCGCCGTGGAGAAGCAGGCCGAGGGCCTGGAGGTCATCCGCCGCCTCGCCGGCTCCGTGCGCAACGGCGGCCAGAAGATCCTGGATCGCGTGGCCTCGATGCGCGACGGCCTCGCCCGCCAGATCGGGATCCTCCGCGACAGCACCGAACGCCTGAAGCAAGCCCACGACGCGCCGGCCCCCAAGCGCCGGCGAGGGAGGAAGTCATGAACCGGAACTGGATCGGGGAGCCCGCGCGCGCCGCCCTGCGCCGCGCCGTGCGGAAGTACCGCGAGCGGACCGAGCCCTTCTTCCCGCGGCCGGGGGCGTGGCGGGACATGGACGACGACGCCATCTGGAAGCACGTGGTCTACCAGGTGGCGGTGGTGGGCGGGTCGGCGTCGCAGCCGCGGCTGGCGGCGTCGGAGGAGGCGCAGCGGGAGCTGCGGTTCGAGCGGTTGCGCGCGCTGGACGACGCCGGACGGCGCCGCGCCATCCACGCGGTGCTGCGCGCGCACGGCGTGCGGTATGCGGCGGCGGAGATCACGCGCTGCCGGAAGACCGCGGCGCTCACGCGGAACCTGGCGTTCCTGGCCGGCGTGGCGGGCGGGCCGAAGGGGTACCTGGAGCGCATCGCGGCGCTGCCGGGGGACGAGCTGCGCGCGGCGCGCGTGTCCGTGGACCTCGCGTACGTGAAGCTCAAGGGCGCGCGCGATCTCCTCGCCGAGCTGGGCGTGGTGACGGACGTCATCGCGCTGGACGTCCGGCTCCTGGGGATCCTCGAGGCCGTGGGCGTGCACCCGCCGGCGGACGTGCAGATCAGCCCGAAGAGCTACGCCGTGCTGCAGCGCGAGCTGATCGAGGGCGTGGCCCGGCCCGAGGGCGTGACGGGGGTGCAGCTGGACCGCATCCTCTATCGCAACTACGAGAGCATCCTGGCGGACGCGGGCAACGGGATGGTGCCCGCGCATCCCTGATGGTTTCGGGGTGACGCTGCCCGCGTCCCCGGCGCATACTCCGGAGCCCCGCGCCCGGAGATGGATCGTGGACCGGAACCTGCGCTCCCTCGTGCTCAAGCGTCTGGAGAAGGAGACCGGGGCCGAGGACGGGTGGGCGGTGCTGGTCCTGGCCGCGCTGGAGGGACCGGCGTCCCTGACCGCCTGCCTGGACGGGGGCGCGGCGAAGCCGGCGCGCCCGGCCGGCGAGGACGACCACGCCGCGCCGACTGCCGCCGGGCCGGCCTTCCTCCGTGCGATCGAGGTGGAGGGCTTCCGCGGCGTGGGCCGCAAAGCCCGCCTGGACCTCACGCCGGGCCCGGGTCTCACGCTCATCGTCGGCCGCAACGGCTGCGGCAAGTCCAGCTTCGCGGACGGGCTGGAGCTGTTGCTCACCGGGAGGGCGCACCGCTGGTACGACCGCCCGAAGGAGTGGGGCGACGGCTGGCGCAACCTGCACCACCCGGACACCGAGGTGTCCGCGGAGTTCGCGCTCGAGGGCGAGCGCGGCGCGTGCACGATCCGCCGCACCTGGGCCAAGGACGTTGCGGACTGCGACGACGGCGAGACGTGGGCGCAGATCCACGGCCGGCCGCGCGGCAGCGTGGGCGATCTCGGCTGGGTGACCGCCGTGGAGTCGTATCGCCCGGTGCTTTCGTACAACGAGCTGGGGTCCATGCTGGATGAGGGACCCTCGAAGCTGTACGACGCGCTGGCCGCCATCCTCGGGCTGAACGCCGCGAACGATGCGCAGGAGCTGCTGCGGCAGGAGCGCACGCGGCGCGAGAAGGCGCGCAAGGAGGCGGAGAACGAGCGGCGCGGGATCGCGGAGAAGCTGGCGGCGGTGGACGACGACCGCGCGCGGCGCGCGGTGAAGGCGCTCGCCCGCAAGGACTGGGGGCTGGACGAGGTCGGCGAGATCCTCACCGGCGGGAGCGCGGAGGGGAACGCGGGCGAGGTGGAGACGCTGCGGCGGGTGGCCGCGCTGGCGGCGCCCGATCCGGCCGCGGTGACGAAGGCGGCGGGGGCGCTGCGCGATGCGTCGGCGCGCCTGGAAGAGGCCGCGGCCACGCTGGTGGGGCGGGCGGACGATCTGGCGTCGCTGCTTCAGAGCGCGCTGGAGTTCCGCGCGAAGCACGGCGTGGCGGACTGCCCCGTGTGCGGGACCGAGGGCGTGCTGGACGACGCCTGGACGGAGCGGCAGACCGCGGAGGCGGAGCGGTTGCGGAGGACGTCGCGCGAGGTGGCGTCGCTGCGCCGCGCGGTGGAGGGGGCCGCGGGCGCGCTGCGCGCGTTCGCGCCGCCGGATCGGCGCGTGCTGGAGAAGGCCGCGGGGCTGGGGCTGGACGATGCGCTCGCCGCGGTGGACGCGGCGCTGAAACCGTGGAACGCGGCGGCGGCGGCGAAGGATGCGCGCGAGGCGGCGGACGGCATGGAGGCGGCCGCGCCCGCGCTGCGGGACGCGGTGGCGGCGCTGCGCGCGGCGGCGAGCGAGCAGATCGCGCGGCGCGAGGACGTGTGGCGTCCCGTCGCCAGCGAGCTGGCGGAGTGGCTGCCGCGCGCGCGCCGTGCGCTGGGCCAGGGCGAGTCGGTGCCGGATCTGAAGGAAGCCGAGAACTGGCTGAAGAAGACCGCCGAGGACATGCGCGACGAGCGCTTCGAGCCCATCGCCGCGCAGGCCATCCGCATCTGGGAGCAGCTCCGCATGCAGAGCAACGTGGAACTCGGCGCGGTGCGCCTGGGCGGATCGGGGAAGCGGCGCAGGGTGGAGCTGTCCGTGAGCGTGGACGGCGAGGAGTGCGCCGCGCTCGGCGTGATGAGCCAGGGCGAGCTGAACTCGCTGGCGCTGAGCCTCTTCATCCCGCGCGCCACCCTGGCCGAGAGCCCGTTCCGCTTCGTGGTGATCGACGACCCCGTGCAGTCCATGGACCCCGCCCGCGTGGATGGCCTGGCGCGCGTGCTGGAGGAGACGGCGAAGGAGCGGCAGGTCCTCGTGTTCACGCACGACGACCGGCTGCCCGAGGCCGTGCGGCGCCTGGACATCGACGCGAACGTGATGGAGGTGACGCGGCGCGAGGGATCGGTGGTGGAGGTGCGCCGCGCGATGGACCCGGTGCGGCGCTACATCGAGGACGCGCTGGCGCTGGCGTACATGGACGGGCTGCCGCCGGACGCGTCGCGGCGCGTGATCCCCGGCCTGTGCCGCGAGGCGCTGGAGGCGGCGTGCATGGAGACGGTGCGTCGCCGGCGGATCGGGCGCGGGGAGGCGCACCAGGCCGTGGAGAAGGCGCTGATCGGCGCGCAGACGCTCACGAAGCTGGCCGCGCTGGCGATCTTCGACGACGGCGAGCGCGGCGGCGACGTCATGCGCTGGATCAACGCGAAGGAGCGCTCCTTCGGCGACGCCTTCATGGCCTGCAACCGCGGCGCGCACGGCGTGGTGGGCGCGGAGCTGATGCAGTTGATCCGCGACGTGGAGAAACTGGCCAAGACCGTGCTGGAGATCCGATGAAGGACGACCTGCGCCCCGGCGACCTGCTGCGTCTGGCGCGTGAGCTGCTGGAGCATCCGGCGGACGAGACTCGCGGGTTATGGCCGCGGGCCGCGGCGCTGCTGGCGCGCCAGGCGCTGGAGACGTCGCTGCGCGAGTACTGGGCGAACGGCCGGGCGGCGATGACGGAACTGCCGTTCCGCCAGCAGCTCATCTGCCTGCAGAGGCTGCTGGAGCCGAGGGAGCTGGCGGCGGACGTGACCCATGCGTGGGCGGCGCTCAGCCGGGCGTGCCATCACCACCCGTACGAACTGGCGCCGGGGGCGGGGGAGCTGGCGGGGTGGTTCGATGTGGTGGAGCGGTTCGGGGAGAGAACGGCGCCCCGATCGTCGGAAGGGTCGTCGGATAGCCGCGGCTGAGCTGGATGAGTCTGAGCCATGAGTCGGGGGGGGAAGATGTTCCGGATGATCCCGCCACGCGAGATCGCCTCGCGCGTCATGTCGCTGATCGATGACGCAAGTCGAGAGGTGATCGTGGTGTCGCCGTTCAACTGGATCGATCGCTGGGACAAGATGCGCAACTGCATCGAAGACGCTCTCGCACGACGAGTTCGCTTCCGCTGGTACGTCCGCGACGATGCGCCGGACGGTGGGGACGATCTCTTCGATCTCGGGATCGATCCAATCGCCGTGCCCTATCTCCATGCCAAACTCTACATGAATGAGACCTGGGCCGTGGTCACCTCCATGAACATGACGTGGGTGTCCGACGAGCGGTCGATCGATATAGGTCACGAGATTCGAGATCCGAAAGCACTCGCGGACCTGCGCCGCTTCGTGGACAAGCACATCGCGCCACGGGCGCTGACTGAAGAAGGACCCATGGAACCCGACGTGACTGTCGCTCCTCCCGCGGCGAAGTACCAAAAGGAGTTGCCTGACTGGTCCCCCGTGCGTCCGTTCCTGGACGCCGTGGAGCGGGCTCTGCGTGGCGTGCAGGGCACGAAAGTGCGAAGGGGGGACTCTTTCGTGGAGCTCACGCCCTTTCTCCACCAAGATCTGCGGCTGACGGTCGAGTGTCGGAAGTACTACCTGCGGTTGGACTTCACGCTGGCCCCCGAAGGTGAGTACCGGCACTCGAAGGATCTCTTTGCACGCCTTCGGGATCAAGTGTCCGACATCGAAAGTGCTCTAGGGCACCCGGTCAATCTAGGTCCACAGATGCGACGCCTCAAGTTCGATCTTGACAAGTACCCGCTCGCCGATGCGGAGCGGTGGAGGGTGGGCGCCGTGGATGATGTCGTGCGATTCGCTCTTGCGGCTGGTAGAGACTTGGCTCGCCGCCTGACGTGACCCGAGGGCATCCCGAGGCCGGCGAGGCGTGGAACGGTTCACAGAGGTTGGCGTTAGGAGCGGAAAAGAGGAGAGCGAAGCGAATGAGCTTGAGCTATGTGAAGCCGGATCGTCTGCTGCTGAAGAACCACTCGGAGTTCACGGAGAAGTGGCTCCAGGACAGGATCGCGGAGGATCCGAGCCTTCTGGGACTGGGAGACGTGGTGCTGAAGGATAGAGAGCGGATCCATCCGAGAGCGGGGCGCCTTGATCTTCTGTTCCAAGACGCGGAGGCGAATCGGAGATTCGAGGTCGAGATTCAGCTTGGCGCCACCGACGAGTCGCACATCATCAGAACGATCGAGTATTGGGACATCGAGCGGAAGAGGTATCCGCAGTACGAGCATACCGCCGTCATCGTGGCCGAAGACATCACGAGCAGGTTCCTGAACGTGATCAGCCTCTTTAACGGCTCTATACCTCTCGTGGCAATCCAGCTAGCCGCGTTCCGGCTCGGTGAGTCCGTGTCGCTGCTCTTCACCAAGGTCATGGACGAGACCCGCCTTGGGCTCGTGGACGACGATGAAGAAGCCCAGGCAGTCACCGACAGAGCGTACTGGGAGAAGCGCTCCGGCAAGACGACCCTCGCGCTCACGGACGAGCTGCTCGAGATCGTCAGGACACTCGATCCGGAGCTGGATCTGAAGTACAACAAGTTCTACATCGGATTGGCGAAGCGGGGTGAGCCGCGGAACTTCGTCATCTTTCGCCCCAAGAGGGAGTGGCTGCGCGTCGAGATCCGCTTGGAGAACACGGAAGAACTCGATGGGAAGCTCGATCAGGCGGGAGTCGACGTCATGGACTACGACTCCCGATGGGGCCGATACCGGATCCGAATCACGAAGAACGACCTGAAGAAGCACGAGGCGATGTTGCGCGAGCTTCTGAGGGAGGCGCATCAGAGTTCCGCTCGATAGCCCGGCGCGAGGAACGAACAGCAGACTTGACGCCGCCCCCTCTCCGGCGGTCTGCTCGGCAGCTCTCGCAGAGGTAGGTGACACGATGACGGATCTCCACGCCTTGACCACGCGCATCCTCGCCTTCCGCGACGCCCGCGACTGGTCGCGCTTCCACACGCCCCGCAACCTCGCCGCGTCCATCGCCATCGAAGCCGGGGAGCTTCTGGAACTCTTCCAGTGGGACGTGGACGGAACCGCCCCGCCGGACGGAGAGAAGCGCCGCAAGATGGCCGAGGAGCTCGCCGACGTCGGCATCTATGCGCTCCTGCTCGCGCACTCCCAGGGGATCGACCTCGCCGAGGCCATCGCCGCGAAGATCGAGGAGAACGAGCGGAAGTACCCCGTGGAGAAGGCGAAAGGGCGCTCGACCAAGTACACGGAGCTTTGATCCGTGCAGCTCTACGCCGGCCCGACCTCGCACTTCGTCCAGGACGCGATCCACAACGCGATCGCCGGGAAGCTGGAGTCCGCCTTCCAGGATGCGTACCGCTACCGCCCCGGCCCCGCCGAGGTCGGCTCCTGGCGGAACTCGCTCCGCGCCATGAGCCAGGTCCTGCAGGCCGGCAGCCTGGAGCGCACGAACGTCATCCTCGAGTACCAGCTCCCCATGAGCTCGTGCCGGCTGGACTGCATGGTGCTCGGCCAGGACGATGACGGCCGGGACGGCGCGCACATCGTGGAGCTGAAGCAGTGGGAGCGCGCCGAGCCCTCGGACGTCCCGGACTGCGTGGTCACGTGGGTGGCGGGCGCGCAGCGGGAGGTCCTTCACCCGAGCGCGCAGGTCTTCCAGTACCGCACGTACCTCGAGGACATGCACTCCGCCTTCCGGGGGACGAACCCGGTGGCGCTGGGCGCGTGCTCCTATCTGCACAACGCGGCGCGATCCGACGGCGCGGAGCTCCTGGACCCGCGCTACCGGGACGCCGTGGACCGCGCGCCGCTCTTCTTCGGCGCGGAGGTGGGCGAGCTGGCCGAGCAGCTCCGCCGCCGCGTGGGGCGGGGCGATCCCGGGCACGTGCTGGACCGCGTGGCGAACGGCACGCATCGCCCGAGCAAGGCGCTGATGAAGCACGTGGCCACGATGATCGAGGGGAACCGCGCCTACACGCTGCTGGACGAGCAGCTCGTGGTCTTCAACTCGATCCTGGCCATGGTCCGCCAGGGATACCACGGCGGGCGGCAGGTCGTGCTGGTTCGCGGCGGCCCCGGGACGGGGAAGTCGGTGATCGCGGCGAACCTCCTGGCCGCGCTCGGCCGCACGGACTACAGCACGTTCCACGCGACGGGCTCGAAGGCGTTCACGGAGAACCTGAAGAGAACGGTGGGGCCACGCGCGCGGAGCGTCTTCAAGTACTTCAACAGCTTCGAGAGCGCGCCGCCCGGCTCCATCGACGTGCTGATCTGCGACGAGGCGCATCGTATCCGCGAGTCCAGCGGGGACCGCTTCCACAAGCGCTCGAGCCGGCCAGCAGGAAGGCAGGTGGACGAGCTGCTCGACGCAGCCCGCGTGCCGGTCTTCTTCCTCGACGACATCCAGGTCGTGCGCCCCGGCGAGGTGGGCAGCTCGCAGCTGATCCGGGACGCGGCCGCGGCGCGCGGGCTGCCGGTCAAGGAGTTCGAGCTGGATGTGCAGTTCCGCTGCAAGGGATCCGAGGCGTTCATCGGCTGGGTGGACAACACGCTCGGAATCCACCGCACTCCGCATGTCATGTGGAACGACGCGAACGAGTTCGACTTCCGGATCGTCCCCTCGGTGGAGGAACTCGATCGCATGGTGCGCGAGAGGGATGCCGCAGGTGAGCCGTCGCGGCTGGTGGCCGGGTTCTGCTGGCCGTGGGCGAAGGAGCTGAAGGCCGGGAGGCTCGTGGAGGACGTGCAGGTGGGTGACTGGCGCCGTCCCTGGAACGCCCGATCCGAGACGACGAGGCTGCCGAAGGGCATCCCGAAGTCCAACTTCTGGGCGACGGACCCGAACGGCCTCGGGCAGGTCGGCTGCGTGTACACGGCCCAGGGCTTCGAGTTCGACTACGTGGGCGTCATCGTCGGCAGGGATCTGCGGTACGACCCCGTCCGCGGAGAGTGGATCGGGGACCGAACGGCGAGCAAGGACACGAAGGTCAACAGGGCAAAGGGGGACGACGAGTTCCTCCGCCTCGTGAAGAACACCTACCGCGTGCTCCTCACGCGTGGCCTGAAGGGTTGCTGGGTGACGTTCCTCGATCCGGCCACCGAGGCGTTCGTGCGCAGCCGCGTGGAGTCCCGTCCCGACCGGGCCAAGCCCCTCCGGGGCGACGCACCCACGCGTCCGCTGGCGGCCGATCCCGAGGCCAGCACGCGGCACCTGCGGGGACTCACGCGGCTTGGCCTCGAGCTGTGGCCGCTTTTCGCCCGGTGCACGCCAGGGATCGAGGAGACGGCGCTCGTGGCCATGGTCAACGACGTGGCCCTCCACCTGGAGCGCGAGGACCTCGCGGACTGGCGGGCGGACGCCCGTCTGCGGGAGGCCCTCCGGGCCAGCATCCGCCGCTCCCTGTCCGACCTGCCCGAGGCGGCGGAAAGGGACGAACTGGCGGATGCAGTGCTGCGCCGCGCGACCGGCTGGAAGCCGGCATAGCGGGGACGGCCGTGCACGTCCGCTACTTCGGCGACTCGTACGACATCGTCAAGCAGAGCCTGCTGCGATGGCTTGCTCCGCTGGGCGCCTGGGCGGCGCACCCGATGTTCACGGAGCCGGTGACACCGGACGATGCGACGGCGTTCTCGCGATTACTGGGCGTTCCGCTGCTGTCCACTGCGGCCCTCGAGCCCCGCACGGATCGGCACGCTTTCTTCGAGCCGGCCCGGGCATGGAAGGGGCACGTGTTCCTGGACCCGGACACCGGCCTCCGGCTGCAGGAGCTTCGGGGGCGCCGCGGCTGCGCGTACGTCTTCGCGGCCGAGGTGAACGGGATCCTCGACGGCCAGCCGGACGCGCTGGCGCTCGTGTTCGACCAGAGCCTGCAGCGGGGGAGGGAAGCGGAGGAGCTCGCCGGGAAGCTGGAGTCCCTGTCCGGGGCAGGGATCCGTGGATTCGCGTACCGGTCCCATGCGGCGTTCCTGCTCCTGGGGTTGGAGGGACGGTCGGTCCGGGCCGCCGGCGACCTCCTGCTGCGGGAGTCGCGCCTTCCGGCCAGCCGACTCGTCGCGGGGCCCTGACCCCGCGGCGGGCCTTGCGCCGCACTGCAGAAAGTCATCGGCCCAGGTAACAATCCGCTTGATGTGGAGGGCCCGCCCCCCCCACGATCCCCCCGTCGCAGCCACGGCGACCCCGTCCGGCCCCGGTGCCGGCCTCGGCGGTCGTCGCGGCTCCTCGCAGGTCGCGCCCCCGGCGCGGCGGCTGACTTACGGACGGCGTCGCTTCCTCATCGCCGTCCAGCCGCAAGGGGGCGCCATGAAGACCCTGTTGCTCAGCGAGAACTTCCCGCCCGCGAAGGGCGGCAGCGGCCGTTGGTTCTTCGACCTCTACAGCCGACTGCCGCGTGACCGGTACGTCCTGGCCGTGGGCACGCACCCGGACCAGCAGGCGTTCGACGCCGCGCACGACCTCGACGTGCGGCGCTTCCCACTGCACTCCGACCGCTGGGATCTGCGGAACCTCTCGGCGCTGCGGTACTACGAGCGCACCGTGCGCACGCTCCGCCATCTCGTCCGCCGCGAGGACGTGACCCGGATCCACTGCGCCCGCTGCCTTCCCGAGGGATGGGCGGCCCGTGTGCTCCGCTTCGCCGGAGGCCCGCCGTACGACTGCTTCGTCCACGGCGAGGACGCGGAGACCGCCGCCACGAGCCGCGAGCTGAGCTGGATGGTCCACCACGTGTTCACGGGCGCCGAGCGGCTGATCTGCAACAGCGAGAACACGGCGCGCCTCGTGGCGGCGACGTGGAGGATGCCGTCGCGGAAGCTCCACGTGCTGCACCCGGGCGTGGACGCGTCCCGGTTCGTTCCCGCCCCGCGGGACCCGGCGCTCCGCTGGCGCCTCGGCTGGGACGGCCCGGTGATCCTGACCGTCGGCCGCCTCCAGAAGCGCAAGGGCCACGACATGCTGATCCGCGCGCTGCCCAAGGTCCGGGAGCGGTTCCCGGATGTGCTGTACGCGATCGTCGGCGACGGGGAGGAGCGGGAGAGCCTGATGGCGCTCACGCGGAGCCTGGGACTGGGCGCGAACGTGCAGTTCCTCGGCGACGTGGACGACGACACCTTGCTCCGGTGCCACCAGCAGTGCGACCTCTTCGTGCTGCCGAACCGGACCGTCGGGCGGGACATCGAGGGCTTCGGGATCGTGCTCCTGGAGGCGCAGGCGTGCGGGAAGGCGGTGGTGGCGGGGGCGTCGGGGGGGACGGCGGAGACGATGCGGGCGGGGGAGACGGGGATGGTCGTGGACTGCAGCGGGCCGTCGCCGCTGGATCAGGCGATCGTCGCGTTGCTGGCCGACGGGACCCGGCGGGCCCGCCTTGGCGCGGCCGGGCGGGAGTGGGTCCAGCATCGGTTCGACTGGACGAAGGCGATCTCGCACGTCCACGCGTTGTTGGGAGGAGACCAGGAAGACGATCGCGAGCGGGAAGCGCCAGCGGATGCCATGGCGACCCCAGTGCCCGCGAGAGCCGCGGAGACGCCACTCGAAGAGATCTCGCTCTTGCAGACTCCGGACGCAGATGTCGCCGGTACGCGGGTCTGACAATTGTCAGGACTGAGCGCATCAGAATTCGGCAGACAGACATGGCGCCCGAAGACACGCCCAAGTAATCTGGCGCCGCACGTACGCGTTCAGGTGGTCCGTGGCGGGCCGACAGGAGAGTGTGCCATGCGAGTGGCGACAGTGGCCATTGCAGTGATTGTGGCGTGCGCGATAACGACGGTTGCAGATGCGGAATGGGTGTTCAACGGGACGGGGCTCGGGCGCGCAGCCGGCGACCAGCAGTCCGCGAAGTCGGTCAGTGACGGGGCCGGAGGCGCGATCGTCATCTGGAGAGACTTCCGCAATGGCAGCCACTGGGACATCTTCGCACAGCGCGTGACGGCGCTGGGAGAGCCGCTCTGGGCGACGAACGGCGTGCCCGTGTGCCTCGCGACGAACCAGCAGGATAGCGTCGTGGCCGTGTCCGACGGGGCGGGCGGCGCCGTGATCGCGTGGCACGACTACCGGAACGGCACAAACGACATCTATGCACAACGTCTAGGCGGGGACGGCGTGCCGATGTGGATCAGCGATGGAGTTCCGGTGTGTACAGCTGCCGGAGAGCAGACGAACCCGGCGCTCTTTGGAGATGGCGGAAGCGGGTTCCTCCTCGCGTGGGAAGACACGCGCAGCGGCAACGCCGACATCTACGCTGCACGATTGGGCCAGGACGGCGTGCCTTCATGGACTTCCAACGGCGTGGCCGTGTGCCTGTCGGGTGGCGAGCAGCGGGGCGCGAAGGTGGCGCCGGACGGGTCGGGCGGATCGATCGTCGTCTGGGAGGACTACCGATCAGGGCTGGACGTCTATGCGAGACGGGTCAATGCGGCGGGCTCCCCGATGTGGGCGGCGAACGGTGTAGCCGTCTGCGTAGCGAGCAATGACCAGTGGCATCCCCAGGTTCTCGCGGACGGTGTGGGAGGAGCGATCTTCTTCTGGGAGGACCGTCGCAGCGGGCCGCTGGACATCTACGGCGACCGATTCGATGCGAGCGGCCTGTCGCAGTGGGCCGCCAATGGGGTCGCCGTGTGTTCCGCCCAATACGATCAGCGGAATCCCGTGACCGTGACCGATGCGGCGGGCGGCGCGATCATCGCGTGGGAGGACACACGCACCACGAACTCGTATCCGGACATCTATGTCCAGCGGGTTAACGAGTCCGGAGTGCCCCAGTGGGAGACCCAGGGAGTGCTCCTGAGCGACACCGGATACCCCTACGACATGTGGCCTGCGATCGTCGCTGATGGCCAGGGTGGCGCCTACGTCACGTGGGAGTACGATGCCACGGGAGCCTCGGACATCCGCGCCAGCCATGTGGACGCCACGGGGAGAGTCGGGTGGATCGGTGGTTCAACCTACGTGTCAGTGTGTGCGGCGCCCTACGCCCAGCACACACCCAGCATCGTCCTGGACGGGACGGGCGGGGCCATCGTGGCGTGGGACGACGGTCGATCCAACGTCGCGCGCGACGTCTTCGCGCAGCGTATCGAACCGCGCCACGGCTACTGGGGCCGCCCCGAACCGACGATCGACCTGGCGGCGGATGTCCGGGGCGACGAAGGGGGCAAGGTCGCTCTCGATTGGCTGGCGAGCCAGAGGGACGTGGACGATCGCGCCATTGAGCACTACTCGATCTGGCGTGCCACCCGCCCCGTGGAGGCGGGTGCGGGGGGCACGGTGACCGGGCGCCTTGTTGACCCGACGGATCTCCGCCAGGGGTTCCGTGGTTCGGCGACGTGGATCCAGTCGACTCCACGCGGGGACTTCTACTGGGAGTGGATCGGGGAGCAGGACGCGATCTACTTTCCCGCGTACAGCTACACGGTCGAGACCCGAAGCGACTCCACGGCGGCGTCGCCGGCCATGCACTACTTCCTGGTCATTGCGCACACGACGAGCGCCGGGACCTTCTGGCCGTCGGATCCGGACAGCGGCTACTCCGTCGACAATCTGGCGCCTGTGGCGCCATCGATGCTCGAGGCGGAGCGGAGCGTCCCGGCGGGCGTGCGGCTCGCCTGGGTGCCTTCCATCGCGGCCGACCTCCGGGACTACGCGGTGTATCGCTCGAAGCAACCAGGGGTCGTTCCGGATAGCCAGTCCTTCCTGGGGGCGACGACAGACACCGTCTTCGTGGACGCGAGTCCCATCCCGGGAGTGGCGTATCACTACGTCGTGACTGCCGTTGACGTGCACGGCAACGAGAGCCCTCCCTCGCCGGAGGCCTTCGTCGCGGGATCCACGAGCGCACAGGACCTGCTCGCGACAGCCGCCATGGCACTTCTCCCCAACGCTCCCAATCCGTTCCGGGCAACGACCACCCTTCGCTTCGGGCTCGCTCGCGCGTCGGACGTCGTGCTCTCCGTGTTCGACGTACGCGGACGACGGGTGTGGACCCGGACCCTTACGGATCAGCCGGCAGGCTGGCACGACGTGCGATTCGATGCCGTGGATGAGCACGGGCACCCCCTTGCGAGCGGCGTCTATGTCTGTCGCGTGGCCGCCGCAGGACTCGAACGGAGCCGCAGCATGCTCGTGACGCGGTAGATCGCCCCTCGCGACCGTGGGGGCGCCAGCCGTCCCCACGGTCCGAGGTCAACGCCGGCGTTCCAACCATCGGCGTGCTCGAGTATCCTGCCTCCCACATCACGCGTTGCACCCCCAGTCCCGGACCGCCCGCGCATGCCGCACCCGTGGCCGTACCCTCTCCGCCTCCTCAACAAGCGCCTGGTCCAGCTCCAGGAACGCCTCCTCCGCAACCCCGTCGTGATGGGCCGCCCCTTCGCCATCGCCCTGGAGCCGGGCAACGCCTGCAATCTCCGCTGCCCGCTCTGCGCCACGACCTTCCGGGAGCCGGGAATCCCCCGCGGCTTCCTCACGCTCGATGCCGCGCGCGAGGTGTTGGACCGATTCCCGGCGGCCGTGCACCTGAATCTCTCCATGTGGGGAGAACCGTTCCTGAACCCGGATCTCTGCGACATCATCGCCCTCGCCAGGCGCCGCCGCATCGACGTGCTCGTCCAGTCGAACTTCTCCGTGGAGCACTTCGACCGCGACCTTGCCGAGCGGCTCGTGTCTTCCGACCTGAACCGGCTGCAGCTGTCCATCGACGGCGCTTCGCAGCGCACGTACGAGATCTTCCGGCGCCGCGGGAAGCTCGCCACCGTCCTCCGGAACCTGGACACGCTTCGTGCCGTCCAGCGCTCCCGCAAGGCCCGGAACCCGCGGATCACGTGGAAGATGATCGTGCACCGGTACAACGAGCACGAGGTGCCCGCGGCCCAGGCGCTGGCGGAGTCCTATGAGGCGGACTTCTCGGTCATCGAGATCTACACTCCGAAGGGGCTCGAGGCGAAGTGGAAGCCGGTGGGGACGGCGTGGCGTGGGGGCCACCGGATCCACCGGGACATCGGATCACGCTGCCACTACCTCTGGCAGTTCATGGCCGTCAACTTCAACGGCGATGTCTTTCCGTGCTGCAACGAGTGGTCACCCAGGGAGGCGCTGGGCACCGTCCTGAAGCAGGACGTGGAGGAGATCTGGAACGGACCTGCCTACCGCCTCCGACGGGAGAACAACCGTCAGGGACCACCCCGGTGCGACGACTGCCACGTGGACAAGACCACGAACTTCTGGCGGCAGTGGCACCTGGGCGAGGCCAATCCGGCGATGGACCCGGCCGCTCGACCGCCCGCGCACGGTGGGTGGGAACCGCCCTTCCCCGAGGTTCCCGCCGACGTCATGACCCCGGGCGGACCTCCAGTCGAACCGAGGCGGGAGGGCCTGGTCCCCCGCGCGTGAGCACCCGCGCCGCCACCTCGTGGGTACCGGGGGCGAGGACGACCTCCCGGACCGCACCGTCCACTCGTGCCCAGTCCCCGTGGTCCACGGACAGGGCGAATCCCTCGAAGTACGGGGCGTACGCGCGGAAGCCCAGGCGGATCGTCACCGACCCACCGGGAGAGTCCGTGGCGGCGAGCGCGCGGAGCTCCACGGAGTTCACGGGCCAGTCGAATGCGTCCTGTTCGTCCTCCCGTTGCCGGAACGTCAGGAGGTCCGGCGTGCCCTCCCGGCGGGTCCAGAGGGTGTTCCGGTCCCCGCCGGCGGGACTTCCGGGGCGGAGGCGCCTGGAGAGCCAGTCGTTCCGGAGGTCCACGTGGACGTAGGCGAAGTAAGGGATCTGGTCCCGCGTCGGATCCACACCTTCCTTGACCGGAGCGAATCGCCGCAGGGAGAGCTTCCCCGCCGCCGCAAGCTCCGGCCCCGCGTGGCACAGCTCGAAGGCGGACAGCGGGCGTCCTTCCACCTCGAACACGTGGTTGTAGTCCGTGTCGAGGACGTACCACTTCCGGAACTGGTTGGACCACAGCTCCGCGACGGCGTGGTCGTAGGGCGAGCCCCCGACGCGCGAGACCACGGCAATCCGGGCGGGCCATCCCACGGACGCGGCGGCGTACACCGTCAGGCGCGCGGCGATCTCGCACCAGTAGGCTTCGCCCCGGGCGGAGGCATCAAGCAGGAGCACGGGGTCGAACCAGGGATAATCCGGGGGGCGCACATCCATCCGGTGGGGGAAGCGCGTTCCTGCCCACCGCCCGAGGGCGAGCTGCGCCTCGTACTCATCGGAGTGCCCGGCGATCACCTCGTCCAAGCCCTGGTCCTCGCGAAGCCTCGCCAGGAACGGGCTGTCCGGTGACTCGTAGACGAAGGCATGGGACGGGAGGCTGACCAGGCCGGCGCTGCGCGCGTCGAAGGCCAGCCGGGGCGCGGTTCGGGCCGCCGCCGCCCAGGTTTCCGCGGGAGCCCCCGGCGACGACCGCGGAACCCCAACGACGTACGCCGCGGAGAGCGTCCGGGCCTGCCGGAGGTCTCCGGCGTACAGCAGTCGGGCGACGGCCGATCCCCCGAACCGGGCGGCATCGGACGCCAGGGGCAGAGGACCCTTCCCGTAGTACGTCGCCCCGGCCCCGGCCGCGGCGGCGAGGAACACCCCGGCGCCGCACACGACGCGCACCGCACGCCCCGTCTTCAATCCCCGATGCATGCGCGCCCCCGTTGAGTCGGAGACCAATGTAACGTAGGATGCGCCTCGCATCGACTGCCGGAGGGGACATCGGGAATGGGACTTCTTGCCGCGGTGGCCGAGAACCTCGCCACCATCCGCGACTACCGCGCCGGCCGGACGCGAATCCGGGTCGTCGACCTGAACGTGACCGGCCGCTGCCCGCTGGACTGCCTGATGTGCGAGTGCCGGTCCCTGGATCACCACAAGGACTGGACGACCGAGGAGTTGCGGGTCCTGGCGGATGACATCGCCCGAGAAGGCGTGCAGGGTGTGTTCGTCGGCGGTGGGGAGCCCTTCGTCCGGCGGGACATTTCGGAAGTGCTTATCGGCTTCGCGCGCGCCGGGCTCCGGGTCTCCACCATCACGAGCGGATCGGTTCCCCGCGCGTTCGATGACGCCCGTCTGGCCGTTCTGGACCAGCACGTGGCGGAGATCGACCTGTCGCTGGACTCCGTCGTTCCCGAAGAGCACAACGCGATCCGCAACAGCCCGCACGCGAACCGGATGGCCCGGGAGACGCTGGCCGCGCTGGCGCGCCTGCGCCGCACCCGGCGGAACCTGAGGGCGGTGATCACCCGGCTGAACTTCCGCCGGGTGGACGAGCTGGTGCCCCTGGCGGCCGAGCACGGGTTCACGTCCGTCGGTTTCCAGCCGGTCACCGACGCCCCGAACTACCCGCCTCTCACGGCGAAGGTCGGGAAGCCGGAACTGCTCCTGATCCCGGAAGAAGTGCCCGAACTGGAGCGGACCCTCCGGCGCGCCGTGGGCCGGGCCCGGGAGTTCGGGTTGGCGACCAACGCCGGCGAACTCCTGCGTTGGATCGGCCGCTACTTCCGGAACCGCGCCGCCGGCCGACCGAGCTACGACGGCCTCGTGAACAAGTTCTACTGCCTGGTAGCGTGCGAGCGGATCTCCCTGGGGCACGACGGCCGTGTGTCGATCTGTGCCATCCTGCCGACCGAGGACTCCGTGAAGCGGAAGAGCGTGCACGAAGTCCTCAATGAGCCCCATCCGCTTCGCGAACGGATCCGCAGCGGCAAGCTGACCGAGGCGTGCGGCAAGTGCTTCTGCGGACTCGAAGGGAACGTGACCTTCAGCGGTCGTGTGGACCCGATCCGGAACTTCCCGCAAGCGGCTGCTGATGTAGGCGACAAAGTCTGGAAGCGGATTGCGGGAGGGAGTCCGTAGCATGTACCGCTGCTGGGAGATCCGTCCTGTGTGAGGATCGAGCCGCTGAGGTAGGAACGACATGGAGCAGCACCCGATCCATCGCGTCACGGCGTGCGGATTTCGACCCGGCCACGCTGCACGACTGGCTCGCAATCGTGGACGACCTGGAGCGCATGGCACGTTCCTGGCGCGAGGCGGAGCGGAAGAACTGACGGCCTTGCCGCTCCGAACGACCTTGTGGACATGGACGTGCGTACGGTCTCCAAAAGATGGAACTCCCTGATCCCCAACAAGTTGCGACACGTCCGCTCCGGCCGGGCCGTTGACGGGCCTGCGGGCTCGACCTAGAGTGCTCTACCGTTCGGTCCACGGAGCCTCACGGCCCGCGGACGGGCCCAAACTCCCCGAGGAGTCTCCAGCCTTGCCATCCGGAGTCCGCGTGAGCTGCACCGACTTCCTGTTTGCCCGGCCATCCTTCCTGACCGGCGTTGCCCGGGTGTTCGACCTCGGCGCCACCCTGTCGCAGCACAGCTACAACGATTGGTCGGACGGAGACCGCGCGGACGCTGCGGCCATCGCCTCGGACTGGGGTGTCGTCGGGGATGACCTGCGACTCGCGATGTCCCAGGGCCCTCATGCCCAACCCCGGGCAAGGTAGCGGGTCCGCCACTCCCCGGGCCGAGACGCGCGTCACCACGAAGGCTGAAGCCTACCAGGGTCCGATTCCGTCGCCGGAGATGCTCCGGCGGTACGAAGAGATCCTCCCTGGCGCGGCCGAACGGATTCTCCGCATGGCCGAGGACCAGGCCGCCCACCGCAGGCGGATCGAGGCCGTTGTGATCCCCGGCAACGCGGCCAACGAACGCCGGGGCCAATTCATGGCGTTCGTCCTTGCCGTGCTCTTCGGGACGCTCTCGTTCATCCTCGTCCTCGAGGGGCACGACGCTGCGGGCGGCATCCTCGGAACGACCGCTGTGCTGGGCTTGACGAGCTCGTTCCTCGCGGGCAGGCGGGCACGCGATCGCGATCTCGGACGGAAGAACGCCAAGCTCTGAACTCCCCTCGGACCTCGCTGCGTCCGTCCTGCGCCGGTCAGCGACGTGCGCACTGCTCTTTCCGACGCGGTACACTTCGCTCGCGACTGGGCGGCAGGGCAAGAGCCACGCAGGAGTCTCCGGATCGCACGGCCCGAGCGTGCAGGAGGACCGGTTGGGATGCGAGGAGACGTCTACGAGATCGGGATCGACCTGCCCGGTGAACCGCGCTCCGGGCTGCGCCACTTCGCGTTCGGGGTGAGCTCGGAGGAGTACACGCGCGACACCGGCCTGGTGACGGTCATCTCGTCCTCGCTCGGCAGCACGGCCCAGGTCCGCTTCCCGTTCGCGTGCTTTCTCGACGACGCGGGGATCTACCACGCGGAGCGTGGTCGCCCATTCGACACGACGCGGCCCATCACCGCGACGCTCATCGCCACCCGCGAGGCAAGCCGCCTTCCGGCCCGGTCCGGGAGGGTGGATGAGCGGTTCTTCTCGGGGCAGGGATGCCGTCGCGGCTTCGGCGCCCTGGACCTCCTTGCGGTCCAGCTGCAGCTCCCGGGCCGGATGGCGTCCTTGGCGAAGGTCTTCCGGGCGCCTCGTGACGTGGCCGCCGACGGCCGGCCGTCCCCCGTGCCTCGCCTGTCGGTGTGGTCCGTGTGCGGCAGCGCCACGCCGTGGCTCGTCGTCAGCAACGAGACGTACAACTCGGTCACGGCGCACGTGCAAGGCATCGAACTCCGCGACCCCGGCGGGAGCCTCGGAATCGGCACGCTTCCGACTCTCGCCGGTCCGCGACGGCTCGGCCCCTCGATCAAGGTCCTGAAGAAGCCGGCCAGGGGCGTGGCCGTCGCGGATCAGCTCATGGAACGGCTCGATGACCTCCATGCGAGCGACGCGGCGGCGGTGGACCGGTACCTCGCGGTCCAGTTCGGGACCTGACGCTTCGTCGGGTAGCGCGCCGTTCTACGATGGCGCGCCGCCTCACCGCCCTCCCGCCCCCGCTCCCGCCCCGCTGCCGCCGCCGGCAACCTCCGGCACCGTCCCCGCCTCCACGAAGTGGTACCGCGCGGGATCCACCACGCTCGCCACCACGCGGTTCACGTCCGCGAGCGTCGTCTCCTGCACGACCTCCGCCATCCGCGTGCGCCAGTCCACGGGCAGGCCCAGGCTCCACCAGTCCGCCATCCGGTTCGAGCGCCGCTGCGCGGTCCGGTCCAGGCGGTTGATCGTGGCCAGGAACGAGACCTTCACGCGCGCCAACTCCTCCTCGGTGAGTCCCGCCGCGGCCTTCTTCACCTCGCGGTGGATCGCCGCCAGCGCCTTCTCGCGCTGCTCCGCGGCGGTGGCCATGTACACGTAGGTGATGGGGAAGTCCCGCCGCGCCCAGCCTTCCATCCACACGCTGTAGGCCAGCCCTTCGTCCTGGCGCAGCTTCCACAGCCGGCCCGCGAGGTCGCCGCCGATCGCCTTCTCGGCGAGCGCCCAGCGCACCCAGTCGTCCGTGCCGAGCGCGGGAGCGGGCCACGCCACGTACAGGTTCGCCTGCGTCTTGCCGGCCATGGGCTTCGCAAGGTGCTCTTCGCCCTCGGGGCGGTCGCCTTCGATCTCCGCGCGTGCCGGCGCGTTGCCCTTCACCTTCGCCAATCCGGCCAGCGCCTCGGCCACATCCTCCGCGCCCGCGTCGCCGCAGAAGCACACGGCCATCGCGCCCGCGCGGTACCGCTCCTTCCAGAACGCCGCGAGGTCCTTCGTGGTCAGCTCCGCCACGGCCGCGCGCTCGTCCTCCATGGAGCGCCCGTACGGCGTGCCGCCGAAGATCGCGGTCTGCAGCGCGTCGCGCGCGACCGTCGCGGGCTGGTCCACGGCCCGGCCGATCTCCGCCAGGATCTCCGTACGCAGCGCCTCCCACTCGTCCTCGGGGAACGCGGGCGCGGTGAGCACGTCCACGAGGAGCTTCGCTGCCTCCTCGGAGGATCCCGCCGGGCATTGCACGGAGAAGAACGCGCCGTCCGCCGTGGTCCACGAAGCCAGCCGGAACGCGTTGCGGTCCAGGTAGTCCTGCAGTTCGTCCTTGTCCATGGACTTGGTCTGCCGCGTCATCAGCCGCGCCACGGCGCTGGCCAGCCCGGCCGCGTCGCCGTCGCGGTCGCCGGCCTGCACCGCCACGGTGAAGCTCTCCACCGACGCCCCCGGCCGCGACTCGTGGATCAACGTGGCTCCGGAGGCCAGCACCGTGGACGTGAGGTCCGCACCGCCGCCCGTCTCCTCGCCGGTCGCGCGGATGGCGTCCTCGAAGCCCTCCGGCGTGCCGTCCTTCGGGAAGCTGGCCATCAGGAAGAAGTGGTCCGGCGTGAGGTACTTGCGCGCCACGGCCCGCACATCCGCGCGCGTCACCTGCGCCAGCCGCTCCGGGAACTCCGAGAACAGCCGGTAGTCCCCGTGCGCGTCCGCTTCCACGAGCCGGGACGCCACGTTGTACTGGTCGTCGCACTGCACGCCGTGCGCGGCCACGAGACGCTGGCGCGCCAGCTCCACGTCCTCGTCCGTGACGCGCCCGGCGGCCACCTCCGCCGCCAGCTCCCACATGGCGCCCACGGCCTCCGCGATCTTCCCCGGCTCCCCCTCGCCGTCGAACGACTGCCAACCCGACGGGTACTTCCGCGGGAGGGCGTCCATGGACAGCTCGTCCAGCAGCTCCCGCTGCGTCACCAGCTCGTCGCGCAGCAGCGCGGTGTTGCCGTTCGCGAGATAGGCGGTCAGCACCACGTAGGGGAACCAGTCCGGCGACGCCGCGTCCGGTCCCTCGAACGCGAGCACGAAGTACGCCTTGCCCTGGTCGCGTTCCTCGGTGACCACGGTGATGCCGGGCTTCATGCCCATGGGCTGGTAGCGCGGCGCCGGCGCCTTGCCGGCGGGGTAGGAGGCGAACTGCGCGCGCGCCTTCGCCACGGCCTCGTCCGTGTCGATGTCCCCCACGATCGCCACCGTCATGTTGCTGGGGACGTAGTAGTCCTTGTAGTACTTGCGCACGCGCTGCACGGTGGCGGCCTGCACGCTCTCGATCGTGCCGATCGTGGAGCGCGAGTAGTACGTCTCGCCCGGGTACATCTTGTAGGGTGACGTGAGCCAGAGATACCCGTACGGCTGATCCAGCGACGAGCGCAGCTCCTCGAACACCGCCTTCTTCTCCAGCTCGAAGTCCTCGCCGGAGAACGCCGCGTGGAACATCATCTCGCGGTGCCGAGCGAGCGCCTCGTCCAGGTCGGACGGTGCGCACATGATCTCGAAGGTGGTGTAGTCGTACCACGTGTGGCCGTTGAGGTAGCCGCCGCGGCCCGCTACCCACTCGCCGATGGCGTTCTTCGGGTGCTTCTCCGTGCCGCGGAAGAGCAGGAGATGCTCCAGGTAGTGCGAGTTGCCCACGAAGTCCGGCGGCTCGGCGCTGTCGCCCACGTGCGCGCTCCACGTCACGGTCACGAGGGGAACGGAGTGGTCCTCCACGGTGAGGATCCGCAGGCCGTTCTCCAGCACGTGCAGGCGCGGGGCCTGGACGGACTGGGCGTGGGTCAGGGCGGGGAGGGCCGCCGCGAGCAGGCCGAGCAGGAAGGACCGGACCATGGGTGCTCCTTGGGGTCCAGGGGACGGGTCGGACGATCACGCTGCCGGGATTCTAGGGAACGGACCCGCCTCCGGCAAACCTCGTTCACGCCGCTTCTCTCGAACCGGTCGTGGGCCGTGGTGGACCGGCCCACCCCCGTGACGGCCGTGCCACGCGGGCGGCCCGGGCGCGAGATGGATGGCGCGACAAGAAGCGCGTCCCCCTCGCGATCCCGGGCCGCCCGGGACTCCCTGCGGCAGTCGTGTCGCCGCTCAGTTCACGATGACGACCCGCTTCGCTCGCGTGCCCCCGTCGGCCCGAAGCCGGATGAAGTACACGCCTGCCGTGACACGGCGCCCGTCGCCGTCGGTACCGTCCCAGCGCACGAGGCCGGCCGAGGCGCGCGATCCCAACGAGCGGATCCTGCGGCCCGCGACGTCAAACACGTCCAGATGCACGGGGCCGCCACGCGGCGCGGCGTACCGCACCTCGAATTCGCGGCTGCCATTGGGGTTCGGGTACACGACAAGCTCTCCGGCCGGGTCCACGATGCTCGCTGCCGCATCGGGCGCCGCGGTGGGGACCTCGTCCGGAAGCAGCACCAGCGCTCCGTACTCGGGCATCTGGTCGCTGGCCGGATCAACGAGGATCGGTGCGGCGTTCGTCCCGTCGGCGTCGATCCCCCAGACGTCGGGCGTACCGGCCCACGCCGAGCCGAAGAGGATCGAGACGTCGGAACGAAACGTGGGGTGATTGTGGCCCGTACCGGCCGTCACCGTGTCCTGGGCACCGCCGGGATAGGCCACCAGGCGGACCTGGTGCGTACCTCCGGGGAACTCCGCCTGAGCCACGAGGCTCTGCCCGTCGGACGACCAGCGCGGGAACTGCAGGTTCACGGTCGGATCCCCGGAGGCCACGTGCATCGTGTACTGGTGTCCCCCGGCCGTGTCCACGACATGCAGCCCGGCGCGCGCCCCGACCTCGCCGCCGGAGAACGCGACGAGAGATCCATCCGGGGACACGTGCGGCGCGGCTGCCTGGGAGATCTCCGCCTGAGCCGTGAGCGGAACGGGGTCCGCGGCATCGCCGTTCGGCAGCAACTCGTAGCTCCAGAGGTCGTGGCGCTCGTCGTCCGGGCCCAGGTGGACCCCGAGGAGGATTCGCGTTCCGTCCGCCGACCACGCCGCCGCGAGCGGCGACTTGTTCGGGACGTTCGTGAAGATCTCGCGCCGGTTGCCGCCGTCGGCGTCCATCAGGTAGAGCCGGCCGTTCCCGCGGCTGCCGAGGCTCGAGTCCCTCGAGGTCGCGAGGATCCGGCGGCCCTCCGGTGAGATCCGGGGATACCACTCATCCACGGACGGGGTGTCCGTCAGCGGGCGAAGCCAGAGCCCGTCCGGCTCCATCGCCCAGATGTCGTGGCTACCGTTCGCGGACCGATCCGAGGACATCAGGATGGTCGGTCGCGCCACGGCGCAGTCCGGGTCCTCCGCGTCGAACTCGAGATGCACGGAGTCCACGTACAGGTAGCGATCCGCGCCGGGAGACGTCTTGTTCAGGTGGATCCGGTAGTCACCAGGCGGGAGCGGTGGGCACCCGTGAACGAACACGACGTCGCCGTCCACGAAGAACGTCGCGACACCGTCCACCACCTCGATCCGGTACTCGGTCATCGGCTCCCAACCGGAGTTCCCCAGCACCCGACGGTGCAGGGTCTTCGAGGCCACCTGATCGGTGACCTCCGCGTACCACTCCGGGTCCGGCGGATAGCACGTGAGCAGCTTGAAGTGGAGCAGGGAGTACGCCGGATCCTCGGTGTGCATGAAGCCCCAGTTGGCGCTGTCATTGCGGTCGACGAGCGGCGTCTGCGGACGGCACCGGATCGTCAGGGCGTAGTTGCAGGACGCCAGGTTGAAACTGGCCACCGATTCCACCTGTTCGCCGCTGCCGATCGCGGGGCCGCTTCCGATCTGCAGCTGACCACCCACAGCAGCGACGGAGCCGGTCCCGGCCGCGTTCCAGCGACCGGAGTCGAGCACGTCGAAGTCGTCATGGAGCCAGGTCTGCCAGCTCGCCGCGGTGCCACGAGAGCCCCCCAGGAGGAGGAGCGCCACCGCGAGCGCCATCCTGGAAGTCGTCTTATGAACCATGTCCTGTCCCTTCCGGTCTCTCGACACGAAGGTACTCCGTCGAACCGAGGGCCTCGCACCCCGCTCGACGGTGCCGGGGAGAGGCGGGAGGGCGGAATCCGAGGCCGACGCGCAGCGTTGGCGTCGTGCTGTCCTTCTGTCGTTCCGCACCACCTGACAGGGAAGAGGCGCGCAGGCGAGGAACTGTCACAGACAAAGTTGCAGGATCCGGCTTGTCCGGCTCCGGACGCGGATCTAGGCTCGGTCGCCGATGTCCGGGCGGAGGGGACCCTGGCGGGAGGTGCGTCCTGTCGATCGACGACGCTGCAGGTGGCGATGACCTTTTCCCGACCACGATCGAGGAGATCCACCGGCTATGCGTCGCGGCGGCGCGGACCTACGTGTGGAGAAGCCACGAGGGGTTCGACCGTGACGACGTGGCGAGCGAGGCCGAAGCGGCCATCTGGCGGTCGGCAGCGTTCCGTAGGATGGAGCGGCCCGGCGGGCGCGAGATCCAGGCATACGTCGGACGCACGGTTTTCCACACCTACGTCAGGATGTACCGCCGGGAGGAGCGGCGCCGTCGGGCGGAGCGAGGTTACGCCGGCCTGCTTCCTGATGCGGCGCCCGAGTCCGTGCTGGCCAGGATCCAGGTCATCGGGATCCTGAGCCGGCTGGGGAGGGAGATGCCGGACTGTCCGAAGCTCCTCGTCCAGCGCATGTTCCATGGCGAGCCCTACGAGGAACTGGCCAAGCAGTGGGGGAAGACCGTGGGGGCCCTTCGCATGCAGGTCCATCGTTGCCTGAAGGGGGCGTACCGCCTTGCCTCCTGACCCCGGGCCTCCCGAGCGGTTGCACTGCGACGGTGTGATCCTCGATTACCTCGAGGGTGAGCTTGCGGCGGACCAGGCCACGGAGCTGGAGACTCACGTGGCCGGCTGCGGTGACTGCGCGAGGCTCCTGGCCTGGACCAGGGACCAGCGGTCGCTCGTGCTGGCGGCCAATCTCCGCCACCTCTCGTCCGACGCCGTGGCGGCGATGGCCGAAGGGCGCGTGCCAACACCGGGCGAGGCGGCCCACCTGGGCCTCTGTGGCGACTGCTCGCGGGATCTGGAGTGGGCAAGGGAGACCCTGAGGGGTCGCGTGAGTCGTCAGCGTCCCGAAGGGGAGCTCTTCGTGCCCGAGGGGCGCGGCCGGTGGCCGTGGTGGCTCCTCTTGCTTGCGATGCTCCTGGCCGTGGCTGTCGCCGTGCTTCTCCTCCTGCCGGCGATGCGCGGGCGCATGGCGTACGTGGTCACCAGTGGTCGCACGATCTCCGTACAAGCGCCGCCGTTCGGCACGCTCTGGTCCGAGGCGCACGACGCCACCGTCGAGGTCTTCGGGGAAGCACCGTGGACGGGCCGCCGCACACTGCTTTACGGGCTGAAGGGGGATGGCCCCGAAGGCGGCGTCGTCCACGCGCGGGACTTCCTGACCGGAGAGTCGATCTGGAAGCGCGCCGCGGACTCGGGCGCAACCCGTCGGATCTTCGGGAAGGAGATGGGCGTCCCCGGATCCATGACGGTGTCGCGCTTCCACACCGCCGATCTCGACGGCGACGGCAGCCCGGAAGTCGTCGCGTTGCGCCTCCACAGCATGTGGTTCCCGTCGTCGTTGACCGCGTACCGTGAGGACGGGACGATCCTGGGGGCCTACTACAACTGGGGCGTGATCTACGACGTCCAGTCGTTCGATCTCGACGCCGACGGCAAGGATGAGGTGATCGCCGCCGGCACGAACAACGGCAAAGCGTATCAGGGCGCCACGATCTTCCTGCTGGACGAACGCCACTTCTCGGGCGCATCCGTGGACTCGTTGGTCGGCGCGGACTCGCCGGTGCCGGACTCCTCCCTCGTACGTGTCGTCCTCCCCCGGTTCGAGCAGCGCTTCATGGACCTTCTCGAGATCGAGCGGCTTCGGATTGCGAGCTTCATCGTGACCGGTGCGGGTGACTCCACGCGGATCCAGGCCATCGTGGACGCGAACGCGGCACCCGTGGTCGTGACCTTCGACCGCGAGCTGCGACCGCTGTCCCACGCCATCTCGGACTCGATGCGAGGGATCTTGCGGTCGTGGCCGCCCGAGGATCGGCAGAGGTTCCTGGGGGAGTATCAGGACGAGTGGTTCGCCACGATCGTGCGGTTCGAGCGAGCCGGCGATAGGTCGGGCGGCTAGTAGCCGATGCCGAGATCCGGCTCCCACGCGCGCTCAGGGGAGCGCCCGCGCACCGCCTGGAGCGCGTACAACCTCCGCCGCCGAGGCGGGCGTGGCGGAACGGCCGGCTGCGGTGACGACCATGCCGCCACGCCACCTCCCTTGATCCGGCAGGGCTCGCCATCGCAGACTTGCCGGTCCCTGATCCCAGGGATCCTCTAGCCGTTCCCAGTGTCCAGGAGCTGGACCTTGAATTCCCATCAACCGGGCGGCGCAGTCGCCGGTGCGCTGCTCGCCCTCACCCTGCTGTCCGGTCAGGCGCACGCCACGGATGTCAGCCTCGACTTCGCGTCCCTGCCGTCGGCGCAAGGTTGGACCTACTCCACTTCGGGCGTGCCGGCCGCGGAGTCTCCCACGTGGAGCGCTGCCGGGGGCGTCCTCTCGGTGGACACCATGCCCTATGAACTCGGTGCGGCCGGCGGGACCACCTCGTTCTACGCGCGGGGCGGGAGTGTGTCCCCATCCGAGCCTCTCGTCATCGAGTTCCGGGCACGGGTCCTGGAGTCGGAGCACGACGGAGGCGCGTTCATCGGCGGTGGCTTCGCGGTTGGATTCGGGGACGGGGTCTCGCTCTGGCAGCTGGGGATCTTGCCCGGTGCGATCCGGAACGTCGTGGGCACGGTTCTCACCACCGCGTACGACAACACCCAGTTCCACGACTACCGGATGGAGTGGACCCCGCCCTCCACGCTCGAGTACTTCGTGGACGGCGCCCTGATCTCCTCGGACCCCACGGGGCTTGCGCTTGGCCTGAACCGAATCCACATCGGCGACGTGACGGGGGCGGCGAATGCGCGGGCCGAGGTCACCTACTACCGGTTCCGGCAGGGAGCAGCCACGGGCGCCGGGGAGGCGGTGGCGGTGGCGCGATGGGGTCGTGTCAAGGCGCTGTATCGCTGACACCGCATGACAGGCTGCCTTCCCTGCCCGGTATCTCCGCCGTCGCGCCGCCGTCCGTAGTTCCGGATCCATCCATCAGGTATTGTGCGGCGCTGTGCACGGGTCCAGGAGTGATCACCCCGGGCGTTGCCGTCAGGCGTCGGCGCACTCCCGGCGTTGGCTGGCATTCCACCCAGCTCGAGTGACGGGGAAGACACGATGAGAGATCCGTACCGCGCGTTTTCCTGTGCTGCACTACTCGTCACGGCTGCCACCCAGTCGGTCGCCGCCGATTCCTTCGCTTGGCGCTACTACCGCCCCGGGAATACCGGGATCCAGGGGGACTTCAACCATGCGATCTGGATCGGGCCGGACGGCGATCCGTGGATCGGCGGGTATGACGCGCTCCAGGAGGAGGGCGGGGTCGCGAAGTTCATCCAGGCGGAGAACCGGTGGATGAACGTCTCGAACGTCGACTACCCGGTGATCGGGAGCGAGTACGAGGTCGGGGTCGCGCGCGTGAACGACATCGTGGAAGACGGCCAGGGGAATCTGTGGCTGGGGACCTGGCGCGGCGTGCTCAGGATGAACCTGGCCGCGGGCCCTGGTTCGCTCGTGAGGTACGGCCCGGGGAACTCGGCATTGCCGGGAGGCGTGACGCAGGACATCTCGCTTGCCCCGGACGGCACCCTCTGGATTTCCGCTAGCGGGTCGGCCTGGGCCGGGGGCGGCTTGACCCGCTACGACCCGGGCACCGACACCTGGGTCCACATCGACGGGCATGGCGGCCTCAAGATCGCGGCCCAGGCGAGGACCGGCGGGGGGTACTACCTCTGGGCGTCCGGCGAGGGCTTCTCGCCCATGGAGCGCTGGAACAGCATCACGCAGACCTGGGACAGCTTCCCGGCGACCTCCGGCAATCCGTCGCATCTGGTGTCGCTCGATTCGGTCGACGACAAGGGGAATCTCTGGATGCAACGGTGGATCGGCATCCAGGGCGAGGAGACGCTCGACTGCATCCGGCCGGACGGGACCTGGATCACGCCCCCATTGCCGCCCATGCACCCGCAGGTCGGGATCGCCGCGCTGCGGGCATTCGGCAACCTGCAGGCGCTCGTCGTGAACGGATACGGGAACCTGTACCGGTTCAACGGCACGGCGTGGACCGACCTCGGGCCGGTGCCGCACAGCGGCTTCATCGAGGACCTGGACATCGACGCCGAGGGCAACATCTGGCTGTGCGGGCAGGGCACGGGAGGCGCGGTGCGACGCGACGCGATCACCGGATCCTGGCAGCGCTACCGCATCACCAACACGAGCCAGTTCGATCTCTTCAACCAGGACCTTGCGATCGACGCCGCGACCGGCGACGTGTACGCGACCGCGAACGCATCCCCCGGTGTGGGCGGAATGGTGAGGTTCGACGGGGAGCGGTGGACCGGCTTCGTCAATCAACTGGGGTACGGGCTGACGGAACCGTGGCCCTGGCCCGGCGCGCCGCAGAGCGAGGCCGTCCACGTCCGGGCTTCGAACGGCCAGGTCGTGGCCAACCCGATCAACACATTCACCCACGAGTACGACGGGACGACCTGGAACGAGATCCCGGGCGGATTCGACCAGATGGAGGCGTACGTCGAGGACTCGCTCGGGCGGCTGTGGGGCATGGGGCACTACGGCGGCCTGGGGATCTTCGAGGGGGGCGCGTTCAACCAGATCGACACCGGCGGGTGGAGCGGCAGGCTGCAGGTCGATCCGTCGCGCCCGGGCACCGTGTGGGCCAACGAGGGATGGAGGATCCTCCGGACCGACGGGAGCTACAGCTTCTCGCGCGGGGTCGAGGACTTCCCGGAGTTGACCTCGTTCTTCGAGGGCCTCGCGGTGGCCGGGGATGGCGCATGCTGGGTAGCCGGGACCGGCGCGAACGGAGGGTTGCTCTATCGCGTCGACCCGACGACCGGCACGCACGAAGTGTGGCAGAGCCACCTGGGGTGGCCGTTCCCGGGGGACTACGTCTACCCGGAACAGGTGTCACCGGACGGAAAGGTGTGGATGACCTACGACAGCGCCTTCCCCGCGGAGGGGCGGGGGCTCTTCTCGTGGGACGGCGCGATCGCCCAGGTCTTCCCGCAGACCCCGGGTTCGTTCACGGACTTCCCCGATGGTCCGCTCGTCGACATGGAGGTGAAGTCGCTCCCCGGTGGCTACGAGCTCTGGATGAGCGTGATCGGCCGCGGGATCGCGGTGCTGACGGTCGAGACCTCCAACCCGACGTCGGTTGCCGGCGCGTTCACGGCGCCGGCGCTGACCCTCGAGCAGAACCGGCCCAACCCCTTCCGCGCCTCGACCGTGATCGCCTGGTCGAGTCCCGCGGCCGCGACGACCCGGCTGACTGTCTACGACGTGGCCGGGCGCGCGGTGCGCCGGTTGGTCGACGCGCGGACGGCAGCGGGTCGCCACGAAGTGCAATGGGACGGCACCGGGGACGACGGTCGGGCGGTCTCGAACGGCGTCTACTTCTACCGACTCGAAGGGGCGGGGGCGAGCGTCGGGCGCCGGATGATCGTTGTGAGGTGATTGTACGAATCAGCCTCACATGGCCCCGCCGCGTCCGGGGGCGCGGCGGGGCTCCCGCCCGGGCCGTAGCCCGTAGCGGAACGGCCTGCTAGGGTCACGGGATGCCGCCGTCCGCGCGCTCCCGCCCCGTGCAGCATCCGCGCACCGGGTGGAGCGTCTACATCCTCCGCTGCCGGGACGGCTCCCTGTACACGGGCATCGCCAAGGACGTGCCGCGACGCGTCGCCGAGCATGCGTCCGGCAGCCCGCGCGGCGCGAAGTACCTGCGCGGCCGCGGACCGCTGCAGCTCGTGCTCACCGTCGGCGTTCCCACGCGTGAAGCGGCGCTGCGGCTGGAGGCGCGGATCAAGCGGATGCGGAAGGTGGACAAGGAAGCGCTGCTGCGGGCCGGGCCGCGGCGGGCGAGACGGGCCTTGTCGGTCTAGGGGCCGACCCGATCCTGTTCGAGAAGAACGGCCGCGTCGCGGGACGTTCCGCGAACGCGAGGTTCTCCGCGGATCACTCGATTGACACTTGGGGAGTCCGGATCATGCCGCCAACGAACGTGTCCACATCGATTGCAGAAAGGCCCCAAATGGGGTACGTTCTGCGTTCGCCGACGTTCGCGGAGGCGCCTGTGCGGAGTCGCCGGCCCGGATACCGATCGCTGAGCGAACGGGTGGACGACCTGCAGGCTGCGGGGCGCTACACGTTCGATCGCGCCGACGCACTCGCCGCGCTCGGAACGAGCGCCGTCATGCTCAAGAAGGCGGTGCTGAGACTGTCCGCCCGGGGACGGCTCGCCGTCCCGAAGCGCGGCTTCTATGTCATCGTTCCTGTGGAGTACCGGTCCGCCGGAGCTCCGCCGCCCTCCTGGTTCATCGACGACCTCATGCGCCACCTCGGCAAGAGCTACTAC
Source organism: uncultured Gemmatimonadota bacterium (assembly GCA_964571855.1). Taxonomy (GTDB): domain Bacteria; phylum ARS69; class ARS69; order ARS69; family ARS69; genus CAYYFX01. The sequence continues at coordinate 48,908 of CAZNDO010000017.1, read as the reverse complement.
GTCGGGGGGCTGTCCGCCGCGGGCTTGTATGGCGCCGCACACCAGCAGCCTCAGGAGTTCCAGGTCGTCACGAAGCAGGCCGCCAGAGTCGTCGTGGCGGGAAGAACGCGGATCAGGTTCCTGGGCAAGCGCCATCTCGAGCGCACTCCGACCGTGCGGCTGAAGACCGAAACCAGCAGCATGCGGGTCTCCACGCCGGAGGCGACCGCGATCGATCTCCTGCGCTACGCGCCTTCGGCAGGGGGGCTCGGGAACGTGGCCACGATCCTCGCGGACCTTGCGGAGAGGCTCGACGCCCGTCGGCTCGCCGAGGCGGCCACCGCGAATGGCGAACTCGTGCACGCGCAGCGACTCGGATACGTCCTCGACCTCATCGGCGCCTGTGAGCGGACGAAGGCCCTTTCGGAGCTGGTCGCGCGCGCGGCCCCCAGGAGCACGGTGCTCCGACCGGGTCGACCGGGGAAGGGGTGCCCCATCGATCGACGCTGGCGCGTGGTCGTCAACGAGCGAGTCGAGGTGGACGGTTGATCCAACGCGCCTTCATCACCGAGTGGCGCGTGAGGGCACCGTGGGCGCTCGACGAGCACGTCGAGCAGGATCTTGTCCTTTCGCGAGCGCTCGTCGAGCTGTACTCCGCCGAGGTGCTGCAGCGGGTGGTCGCCTTCCGGGGCGGGACCGCGCTGCACAAGCTCTTCCTCGACTCGCCGGCGCGGTACTCGGAGGACATCGATCTCGTCCAGGTCGAGCCAGGTCCCATCGGAGCGGTCCTGGATGCAGTCCACGAACGACTCGATCCGTGGCTCGGAACGCCGCGTTGGAAGCAGGGGCACGGGCGCGTCACGCTCCACTACGGCTTCCTGACCGAGATCGCGCCCGTCCAGACGAAGCGGCTCAAGGTGGAGATCAACTCCCGCGAACACATGTCGGTGCTGGGCCTCGCCCGCCGCCCATTCGAGGTTCCCAGTCGCTGGTGGAGCGGGCGCGCCGACGTCACCACCTTCGAGCTCGACGAGCTCCTTGGCACGAAGCTGCGTGCCCTGTATCAACGCAGGAAGGGCCGGGACCTGTTCGACCTCTGGGCGCTGGCCCGCTCGCTCGACGTGGACGCCGGAAGACTCGTCCGTTGCTTCCTGCGGTACCTCGAAAACGACGGCCTGCGCGTCTCTCGCGCGGAGTTCGAGCGGAACCTGCACGAGAAGCTCGAGGACCGCGTGTTCCAAGGGGACATCGGACCGCTGCTCGCCACCGGTACGACCTGGGATCCCGGAGCGGCCGCCGAGTACGTCCTCACGAGGCTCGCACCGCTTCTTCCCGGTGAGTCATGGAAAGGGGCCGGCGGGGGACCGGGTTGACCTTGCCCCGGCTCGCCGCCGCCTGCTCCCTCGCGACACTTTGTTCGCAGGCCGCACGAAGTGTATAATCCCCCCGGTTCTTCCCCCGGACCTTCGCCCGCCCGCCGGAGGCATCGCATGTTCCTGCACCTCGGACCGCGGCTCGTCGTTCCCGCTGCCGCCGTCGCCGCCCTCGCCCTCGCTTCCGCCGCCCCCGCGCGGGCGGACTGGGAGCTGGTGTGGTCGGACGAGTTCGACGGCACGCAGCTCGACACGTCCAAGTGGGAGCCCCAGATCGGCACGGGCTGCCCGTCGCTGTGCGGCTGGGGGAACAACGAGCTCCAGTACTACCGCGCCGAGAACGCCACCCTGGGTGGCGGCCTCCTCACGATCACGGCCAAGCAGGAGAACTTCGGCGGGGCGAGCTACACGTCCGCCCGGCTCCGCACGCTGAACCGCGGGGACTGGACGCACGCGCGCATCGAGATGCGGGCGAAGATGCCCATCGGGCGGGGGCTGTGGCCGGCACTGTGGATGCTCCCGACCGATGCGGTGTACGGAACCTGGGCCGCGAGCGGCGAGATCGACATCCTCGAGTACCTCGGCCACCAGCCGGCGAACGTCTTCGGCACGCTCCACTACGGCGGCACGTACCCGGCGAACACGTTCACGTCGAACTCGTACACGCTGCCCTCCGGCACCTTCCACGACGACTTCCACGTGTTCGCGCTGGAGTGGGACGACTGCTCGATCCGCTGGTACGTGGACGGCTTCCAGTACGCGGAGCAGAAGAACTGGTACTCCACGGGCGGGCCGTACCCGGCTCCCTTCGACGAGCGCTTCCACTTGCTGCTCAACATGGCGGTCGGCGGGAACCTCCCGGGTCCGCCGGACGGCACCACCGTGTTCCCGCAGCACCTGATCGTGGACTGGGTGCGCGTGTACCAGGAGCCGGGCGTGGACCTCGGCGCGTGCACCACGCTCTTCGACGGGATGGAGCACGGGAATCCCTTCGGCAACAACTGGTTCTCGTTCGGCGGCTCGGTCGGCGGCGGCGGGATCGGCGCGAACTTCACGGACCTGCCGCCTCTCCAGGGCTGCGACGTGTCGCTCCAGACCGGCTGGGGCTCCGGCGGCACGCCGGGGTTCTTCGGCGGCTTCGGCCGCGGCAACCCCATGAACGTCTCCGACGCCACGCACTTCACGCTGTGGATCAACCCGGACCCCGGGCAGAGCTACCGCCTGGAGATCAACCTGCAGGACGACGACGACGGGAACAACTCCATCCCCGGGACGCCGAACGGCGGCGACGACGAGTTCCAGTACAACCTCGTTGTCGGTCCTTCCGGCCCCGGCGCGATCGCGGGCGGCGGCTGGCAGCGCGTGACCATCCCCCTCGCGAGCTTCTTCGACGACAACTCCTTCCACTTCGGCGGCAACGGCATCTTCGATCCGCGGCCGGTGTCGGCCGGCGGGAACGGGCAACTGATCGTCGTCGTGATCTCCGTGGTGAGCCTCAGCGGCGCCGACGTGACCTTCCGCACGGATCGCTGGGCGTTCACGCGCCAGACCGCGGCGATCTCCGGGCGCGTGTGGAACGACGCGGACGGCGACGGCGTGCCGGACGGGGGCGAGGCGGGGCTGGTCGGCGTCACCGTGCGGCTCTTCGACCCGGCCCTCGGGCTCGTCGTGGCCACCACGACCACGGGAACGGGCGGCACGTACCAGTTCCCGGCGTTGCTCGGCGGGGACTACGAGGTGCGCGTGGACGCGGCTTCGCTGCCCGCGGGGCTCGTGCCCACGTTCGACCCGGACGGCACCGGGACCCCGGACATCTTCGCGCGCGCGCTGGCGTGCGAGGAGATCGCGCCGGCTCTCGACTTCGGCTACGGCCCCGACCCGACGGCGGCGCCCGTCACGGCGGCCGGCCCGCCGGCGGGGCTCCGCAATGAGCCCAATCCCTTCTCGCCGGGCACCGACATCCTCTTCGAGCTCGCGCGCGAAGGCGTGGCGGAGCTGTCGATCTTCGATGTGGCCGGGCGCAAGGTGCGCACGCTCGTGGCGGGCGCGCGGCCGGCCGGCAGCCACCGTGTCGCGTGGGACGGTCGCGACGACGCCGGCCGGCGGCTCGCGGCCGGCACCTACTTCTACCGGCTGCTCACGGCCGACGGCACTTCGCTCCGGAAGATGACCCTGCTGCGTTAGCCGGGTGCCCGCGGGCCGGGCGCCCCGGAAACGGAGCGGCCGCGCCCGGAACCCGGACGCGGCCGCCTGCACCCTTCGCGGGGGCTTGTTCCTACTTCAGGTGCATCATCCGCCGGGAGGTCTGCCCCTCCGAGGTGCGCAGGACGTACTGGTACACGCCGGCCGCGGCGGCGGCGCCGTCGGGCAGCCGGCCGTCCCAGGTCACCGTGTGCGCGCCGGCCTCGAGCGGGCGATCGACGAGCGTGGTGACGCGGCGACCGGCCACGTCGTACACCGCCAGGTCCACGCCCTCCGTGCGCGGCAGCACGAACTCGATCCGCGTGGAACCGCGGAACGGGTTCGGCACGTTCTGCTTCAGCTCCGGGACGAGGGCCGGCTCCACGACGTCCACGCCGGTGATGACCGTCTGCCGGAGCGAGACGTCGTCGATGAAGCACGCGTCCTGCGGCAGCAGCGACGGCGAGATGAACAGCACGTACGCGCGGACGGTGAACGTGCCCACCGGGGCCTGCGCCACGATGCGGTGCTTCACCCACGTGCCCTTGGGCGAGGCCGCGTTCACGATCACCTTCTCGGCGGAGCCGATCTCGACGGCGGGGAAGGAGCCGTCCAGGAACGAGATCTTCGCCGTGGCGTAGCTGTCGCTCGTGCCGTCGATGGGATCCTCGGCGCAGGCGTTCAGGGAGTGCAGCGTCATCTCCCACTCCGAGCCGGGGGTCGCCGCGAAGCCCTGGTACACGCCGGAGTCCGAACCCAGCACGAACGTGGAGTACATCTTCATCGCGCCGGGGGGAGTGCGCCGCGCGAACGCGAACTGCGGGAGCGTGTTCCCGCGCCCCTCGTACAGCGCGTTGCCGAACGCCGTCCAGCCGCTCAGGTTCGTGTCGAAGCTGGGGTTCACGAGGAGGTTCGGCGTGGTGACCGGCACGCGCGACGCGAGGAAGAGGTCGTCCACGAACACGGCGCCCTCGTCGCACGCCGGCTGCAGGAAGAGGATCAGCGCCTCCATGCGCAGCGCGCCCGGCGGCACCGGGGCCGTGACCGCGAAGGGCACCCACTGGTTCAGCGGGGTGTTGCCGTCGCCGATGACGATCTCGTTCGAGGAGATCTCCGTGCCGCCGCTCGCCGCGTTGAAGAACGCGATCTTCGCCACGCACCGGTTCTTCTGGCAGGTGACGGTGCCGAGCATGGGGTCGTCGGAGGACACCCGCGCGTAGCCGCTGAACTCGTAGTCCCGTCCCGCGACCGGAGTGAAGGACTGGAAGTACCCGCCCACGTCGAAGCTGGGGATGGGGCAGCCGGTGAACTCGCCGTAGATCTTGGAGGCCTCCGCACCCGTGCGGATGATGAAGTCACCCGACGCCGCGGAGAGCTGCACGCCGTTGCCGAACGTGGTCCAGCCGGCGTACCCGGACTCGAATCCGGGGTTGACCAGGAGGTTCTGCGCGGCGGCCGGGGCGGGCGCGAGGGCGGCCGCCGCCAGGAACACCGCGAGGCAGGAACCGGGGAGAACCGTTCTCATCTCGTCTCGCTCCTTCGTCCGCACGATCGGGATCCCGTCGCGGCCGGGCCCCGCTGCGGGGGCCCGGACCGCCGTCGTCGGGACGTCTAGCGGAACAGCTGCTTGATGCGCCCGAACGACGAGGACTCCACCGCCACCGTCGGCTGACGGAGCGAGGCGTCATCCCAGAAGATCGAGCCGCCGTTGGCGCCGTCGAGGTCCACCTTCACGATCACGGCCTGCGCCCACGCCGTGTTGGGCGGGGCCGCGGCCGTGCCCACCCCGAGCAGGGTCCACGTGTCCGTGCCGAACGACGCGTTGAACTGAACGGACTCGAAGACGTCGACGCCGAAGAGGCCACCCGCGGCGAGGTTCCCGCCCGCGTCCAGGAACTCGATCTTGTACACGCCGAAGTCCACGGCATCCAGCGGGTCGAACGAGGCGTTCATCGCGTAGATCTCGCCCACCCACGTCTGACCCGGCGCGGCCGGGACCCGCTGCACGCAGCCCGAGCCGCCGCCCGGACCGAACGGCCCGAACGTCTTCAGGGACTGGCTGCCGCTGCGCGAGATCGCGGCCGTCGTGAACACGAAGTTGAAGGAGTTCCAGTCCGCCGTCCCGGCCACGTCCCCGCCGGACGCGTCCGGACTCTCGAACCCGGGGTTGAGCAGCTGCGCGGCAGCGGGCTCCGGCGCCCCGAACAGCACGAGCGACGAGGCGGCGACCAGGGAGCACACCACGCTGTTGCGATTCCTCATTACCGTGTCTCCTCTCGGTGGCACGATCGTCCGGTCCTTCCGGGCCGGCGATGCGGGTGCCAAGGTCGGGTCCCCGCGGGAGCCGCTCTTTCTTGACACCGTCCGGAGGATCCTACACTATGTTCGGCAGGCGAACAAAGTGGTTTCCGCACGGAGGAATCCGAGAGATGCCCGCTCTGCCGGCGGCAGCCCCTGCCGATCTCCTGGACGTTCGCGGCCTCCACAAGTCCTTTGCCGGCAACGGGTTCCTGCGCCGGATCGCTCCCGTCACCGCGGTCCGCGACGTCTCCTTCCGCGTCCGCCGCGGGGAGGCGGTGGCGCTGGTCGGGGAGTCGGGCAGCGGGAAGAGCACCATCGCCCGACTGCTGCTGCGCCTCGACCACCCCGACGGCGGCGAGATCCGGCTCGACGGGCAGGACCTGCTGGCGCGGGAGCGGCGCGGCGCCTCCCTCGCGTACCGCCGGCGGGTCCAGATGGTGTTCCAGGATCCCTTCGGATCGCTGAATCCCGCCCATGACGTGGAGCACCACCTCGTCCGCCCGCTCCGCCGGCACGGCCACGTGACCGGAGGCCGGGACGAGGCGCGGGAAGCGGCGCTCCGACTGCTCCGCACCGTGGGCCTCGAGCCCGCGGAGGAGTTCATCACGCGTCGCCCCTACGAGCTCTCCGGCGGGCAGCGCCAGCGCGTGGCGATCGCGCGCGCCCTGGCGGTGGAGCCCGAGATCCTGGTGGCGGACGAGCCCACGTCCATGCTCGACGTGTCCATCCGCATGGGGATCCTGAAGCTCCTGGCGTCGCTCAAGCGGGAGCGGGGCCTCTCCATCCTTCTCATCACGCACGATCTCGCGTCCGCGCGCTACCTGGCGGACCGCGTGCTCGTGCTCTTCCGCGGCCGCATCGTGGAGGAGGGCGCGCCGGACGCGCTGATCGCGCGGCCGGCCCATCCGTACACGCGCGCGCTGCTCGCCGCCATCGCCGATGCGGAACGGCGCGCTCCGGCGCCGGGGCTGCCGGCGCCGGTTCGCGCGGAGCTGGGGGAGACGGCGGGCTGCCCGTTCGCGCCCCGCTGCCCCGACATCCTGGACCGGTGCCGCACCGAGGATCCCCGCCCGAGGGACCTGGCGGGCGGATCGGTGCGCTGCCATCTCTACCCGGAAGGAGCCGAGCGGTGACGAACCGGAACGCGTTTCCGAGCGACTTCCTGTGGGGGACGGCCACGTCCGCCCACCAGATCGAGGGCGCCTTCGACGAGGGCGGACGCGGGGAGTCCATCTGGGACCGGTTCGCCCGCACGCCCGGGCGGATCGCCGACGGGTCGGATGCCTCGGTCGCCTGCGACCACTACCACCGCTGGTCCGCCGACGCGGAGCTCCTGCGATGGCTCGGGGCGAACGCGTACCGCTTCTCGATCGCGTGGCCGCGCGTGATTCCGGACGGGCGCGGCGCGGTGAATCCGGCCGGCCTGGACTTCTACGACTCCCTCGTGGACGCGCTGCTCGCCTCCGGGATCCGCCCGCTGGTCACGCTGTACCACTGGGACCTTCCCCAGGCGCTGCAGGACCGCGGGGGATGGGCGGCGCGCGAGACCGTGGATGCGTTCGCGGAATACGCCGACGTGGTGGCCGAACGACTCGGCGACCGCGTGGATCACTGGGTCACGCACAACGAGCCGTGGTGCATCGCCACGCTGGGCCACGAGACCGGCGAGCATGCGCCCGGGCATCGCGATCCCGCGGAGTCCCTGGTGGTGGCCCACCATGTCCTCCTCTCGCACGGCCGCGCGGTGGAGCGGCTGCGCGCGCGGGTCCGGGAGGCGCAGGTGGGCATCGTCCTGAACCTCACGCCGTCGTACCCCGCGTCCGCGAGCGCGGCGGACGCGGATGCCGCCCGGAACTTCGACGGGTTCTTCAACCGCTGGTACCTGGACCCGCTCTACCGGGGATCGTATCCCGAGGACGCCGTGCGGGACCGCGTGCGCCGCGGACACCTCGCGTCCGCCGCCATGCCGTTCGCGCACCCGGGGGACATGGAGGTCATCGGCGCGCCGACGGACTTCCTGGGGATCAACTACTACAGCCGCGCGGTGATGCGCGCGGGGAAGGACGGCGGCTTCGCCGGCGTGCCCATGGCGCCGAAGGAGGAGCTGACCGACATGGGCTGGGAGGTCCACCCGCAGGGGCTCCACGACCTCCTGGTCCGCGTGCAGAGGGACTACGCCCCGCCGCGGATCCTCATCACGGAGAACGGCGCCGCCTACGGCGACGCGCCGGATGCGACCGGCCGCATCGCCGACTCGCGACGGGTGGAGTACCTTCGCGCCCACCTCGGCGCCGTGCTGCGCGCCCGCGGCGACGGCGTTCCGGTGGACGGCTACTTCGCCTGGTCGCTCATGGACAACTTCGAGTGGGGATTCGGCTACCAGAAGCGCTTCGGCCTGTGGTGGGTGGACTTCGCCACGCAGGAGCGGCTGCCCAAGGACAGCGCCTTCTGGTACCGCGACGTGATCTCGAACGGGACCATCGACGAGGCCGTGCTGGAGCTGCCGCACGGGAGGCGTCCATGATCCGCGCGGCGGTGGCGGCCGCGCTGGCGGCGCTGGGGTTCGCCGCGGCGGGGACCGGCGTTGCCGCCGCTGACCCCGGCGCCGGTCCCGCCGGCTCCGTCGTGCGCGTCGTGTCCGACGCGTCCGGCGAACGGCTCGTCGTGGACGGGCGGGACTTCATGGTCCTCGGAGTGAACTGGGACTACGTCCCGATCGGGCAGAACTACGCGTACAGCCTCTGGACCCAGCCCGACGACGTCATCGTCGACGCGCTGGAGCGCGAGATGCCGCTGCTGCGCGACATGGGCGTGAACGCGCTCCGCCAGTACGCCGGCGTGCCGCCGCGCTGGGTGCGGTACATCCACGACCGCTGGGGCATCTGGACGGTCGTGAACCACCCGATGGCGCGCTACGGGTTCACGCTGGACGGCGTGTGGTACCCGCAGACCGACTACTCGGATCCGCGGCTCCGCGAGGCGGTGAAGGCCGAGATCCTGCAGCTCGTGGACGACTTCCGCGGCACGCCCGGCGTGCTGATGTGGCTGCTCGGGAACGAGAACAACTACGGACTCTCCTGGAGCTCCTTCGAGATCGAGGCGCTCCCGGAGGGGGAGCGGGACGCCGCCCGCGCCACGTTCCTGTACTCGCTGTTCGGGGAGGTCGCCCGCGAGGTGAAGCGGCGCGACCCCGACCGGCCGGTGGCCATCGCGAACGGGGACGTCCAGTACATCGACATCATCGCGAAGGAGTGCCCCGACCTCGACGTGTTCGGCACGAACTGCTACCGCGGCATCTCCGCGCGCGATCTCTACGACGTGGTGAAGGAGAAGCTGGGCCTTCCCGTGCTGTTCACGGAGTTCGGCGCCGATGCCTGGAACGCGCGGGAGATGCGCGAGGACCAGGCGATGCAGAGCCGCTACCTCCTGGGGCAGTGGCAGGAGATCTACGAGCAGTCCGCCGGGAAGGGGCGGGCCGGGAACTGCATCGGCGGACTGGTCTTCCAATGGAGCGACGGCTGGTGGAAGTTCCGGCAGGAGGAGCGGCTGGACGTGCACGACACGAACGCCTCCTGGCCGAACGGCGGCTACGTGGAAGACTACGTGGAAGGCGACAACAACATGAACGAGGAGTGGTGGGGGATCACGGCGAAGGGTCGCCCGGACGCGCGCGGCCTGTACGACGTGTACCCGCGCGCCGCGTACTACGTGCTGCAGGACGCCTTCCGGCTGGATCCGTACGCGCCGGGGACGGACCTGCCGGCGGTGCGCCGCCACTTCGCGTCCATCCGCTCGGCCGACGCCGCGCTGCGGGCGCGGGGCGACCGCGCCGTGCTGCTCGGGGAGTCCGCCGCGCGGGCGCGCATCACCGGGCTGCGCCTGGTGTTCGAGACGATCAACACGGGCGGCCGGAAGACGACCACGCCGCAGGATCCCGCTCCGGGCTCCGCGGTGCCGGCGTTCCGCGGCTTCGACCAGATGCAGTCGTTCTTCATCGACGTCGAGGCGGCGCCGTCGCAGAACGTCACGGGCACGCTCTCGGTCAACGTGCTCGGCCGCGTTCCCGAGAACCCCATCGACGAGATCTTCTACGAGAACCGCGGACGGCCGCGGACGGTGGTGGCCGACGGGGACTCGCTGGAGCTGCGGGACATCGAGCGCGTGAAGGTGTACCGCGCCGGCGTCTCCTGGGACGATCGCTGGTTCTCGCTGGAGGGGTTCTACCGCACCGGCCACTACCACTGGGGGTACGACGGGGACTTCTTCGGGCTGTACCGCGAGGCGAACTACGGCGGGAACATCGACACGTACAACGGCGAGGCGCCGCTCGGCGTGGAGATGCACGGGAAGCGGAGCCTGTCGGGCGCGGCGCTCGCGATCGGTCCGGAGCTGTGGTGGGGCGCGAACCCGGCGGTGCTCCTGAAGTACGGCCGGCGCGTGGGCCCGCTCGACGTCACCGGGATCTACCAGGAGGACGTGGCGCGGCAGTCCTCGGTGGTCAGCTCGATCGCGGTGCCGCTCCCGAAGACGCGCAAGGCCACGCTGCAGTTCGCGGGCCGCCGGGGGCCGATCGGCCTGGAGACCGGCGGCATCTGGTCCGGGGACACGAAGGTGGGCGACACGTTCGACCTCGCGGAGGAGACCCCGTCCGGCGTTCGCGTCCTGCGGGACACGGTGCGCACGTCGGACGCGTTCGGCGCGAAAGCGAAGCTCACGTGGCAGCAGGGGCGTTGGAACTGGTACGCGCAGGGCGCGTACATGGGCCTCGTGGCGGACGGCGGGCCCACCGAGACCATCACGTTCACCGGGTGGCGGCTCGAGGACAGCGGATCCGGGAACCAGACGAATGTGCTCACCGGGCTGGCGTGGAACCTCGGGCGCTTCCAGGTGGCGCCGAACTTCCTGTGGCAGAAGCCCATCGTGGGGCCGATGCCGGCCGACGCGCCGGCGCCGGGACGGCTGCGCAACGTGCTGGACGATCCCTTCGCGGTGCGCGCGAACCGCGAGATGACCGCGGCGGAGCTGCTCCTCGCCTACGATCCCACGCCGGCCACGTGGATGTGGGCCTGGGACAACGACGTGCGGGAGGACGCGGGCTTCGCGGCCAGCCTGGGGTTCGTCGTGCGTGAGTTCGAGACCTCGCAGGACGCGGCCATCGGCATCCTCGGCGACGGGCGGACCACGTTCGCGTTCCCCACATCCACGCCGGCGCGTGACCTGTGGGAGGTGACCGCGCGCATCGTGTCCGCGGCCGGCCCGGACCTCCGCTCCATCCTGCAGATGTACGCGGGGACGACCGAGCCGCCCGGCGACAGCCCGCGCCTGGTCCGTCGCGCCGGTGCCGGCGTGCGGATCACGTGGAAGGCCGAGGCGCTCGCGGCGTATGCGAAGTTCAACGACTGGGGCCCGTACGACTACCACCGGGACTTCAACCTCACGTTCCCGGCGCAGCTGATGGCCGACCTATCGCACACGCTCGGCGCGCCGCGCTGGTTCGCACATCCGCAGACGCGCGTCGGCGTCCGCGGGATGTGGCGGTCCCTGGACGAGAACTCGCCGAGGTTCTGCCCGGCCCTGGTGGAGGACGCCTACGGCGTGCCGGTCTGCGATCCGACGGCGGTGTCCGCCAACGGGAGCGAGTGGGAGGTGCGGACCTACCTGCACTTCTCGCTGTGAGGCGGGACGTCCGCGAGGTGGCACCAGGCCACGTGCCCGCCGGCGGAGGTCACGGCGCGGGGAGTGTCCGTGCGGCAGCGGTCCACCACGCGCGGACAGCGCGGGTGGAAGCGGCATCCCGCGGGCGGTGACATGAGGCTCGGCGGCGCGCCGGGGATGCTGTCCGGGGACGAGTCCCCGTGCACGGACGGGAAGGCGCGCAGCAGTCCCTCCGTGTACGGGTGGCGCGGCGTCCGCCGCAGCGACTCCACCGGACCGATCTCCGCGAGGCGGGCCGCGTAGAAGACGGCGACGCGGTCGGACACCTGCAGCATGCGCGCGAGATCGTGCGTGATGAAGAGCACGGCGAACCCCAGCCGGCCCTGCAGGTCCCGGATGCGATCCAGGATGTCCCGCTCCACGATGACGTCGAGCGCCGTGGTGGGCTCGTCCAGGATGAGCAGCGCCGGGTCCAGCGCGAGCGCGAGGGCGATGCCCACGCGCTGCCGCATGCCGCCCGACAGCTGATGCGGATAGGCGCGCAGGCGGTCGGCCGCGATGTCCACCATCCCCAGCAGCTCGGCCGCGCGCCGCGTCGCCTCGCGCGGGTCGGCGGCGCCGTGCGCGCGGAGCGTGTCCACGATCTGCTCGCCGACCGGGATCACGGGGTTCAGCGAGTCCATCGCGCTCTGGAACACCATGGCGATCCGCCGCCAGCGCAGGGCGCGCAGGCCCGCCTCGTCCATGGTCAGGATGTCCACGCCCTCGAACCGCACCTCGCCGGAGGAGATGACGGCGGGCGGCGGGAGGATCCGCAGCAGCGCCTGCGCCAGCGTGGACTTGCCGCTGCCCGACTCGCCGGCGATGCCCAGCGTCTCGCCGCGCGCCACGGTCAGCGACACGCCGTCGAGGGCGCGCACGGGACCGCGGTCCGTGACGTAGTCCACGGAGAGGTCGCGGATGGAGAGCAGGGGCTCAGGCATGGCGGCTCACCACCGGCGTGGAGCGCCCCGGCGACGTGCCGTGTCGCCCGAGGTGCTCGCGCCATGCGCGCTCCAGCTGCAGCCGGGGGTTGGAGATCTCGTCGAAGCCGGAGTTCAGGAGCGTGAGCCCGAACCCCACGAGCGCCACGCAGGCGCCGGTGGGAGCGAACGTCCACCACGCGCGCGTGAGGAGCGCGGAGTCGTTCTGCGCCCAGTACAGGTTCGTGCCCCAGGTGACGGCCGCGACGTCGCCGAGCCCGAGGAACTCCAGGCCCACCTGCGCGCCGATGGCGTACACCGTGCTGCCGATCACCTGGGACACGAGGAGCGACGTGAGCGTGGGGAGGATCTCGCGCGTCACGATGCGGACGTGGGACTCCCCGGACACCACGGCCGCGGCCACGAAGTCGCGGCGGCGCACCGCCAGCGTCTGCGCGCGGAGCACGCGCGCGTTCCACGCCCAGCCCGTCACCACGAGCACCAGCGCGAGCGTGAGCGGCCCGGACGGGAGGTACGCGGCGATCACGATGGCCAGCGGCAATCCGGGCAGGACGAGGAACACGTTGAACAGCAGGGACAGCACGGCGTCCACGCGCCCGCCGAAGTAGCCGGCGGCGACCCCGATCAGCGCCCCGATGAGAACCACGGCGAGGCCCACGCCGAACCCGATGGCCAGGGAGGTGCGCGTGCCCACCACGAGCTGGGCGAGGACGTCCTGCCCCTGGCCGGTGGTGCCGAGCCAGTGCGCGGCGGACGGGGGCTGCAGCGGCACGCCGACCAGCGCGTCCGGATCGCCCACGAACCACGGCCCGGCGACGGCCAGCGCGAGGAACACGGCGAGGATGGCCGCGCCGATCGTGGCCTTGCGATCGCGGCGGATGGCCCGCCCCCACGCGGCCAGGCCCGCGCCGCGGATCTCGGCGGCGGCGCTCACGACCCGGACTCCCGCGTGCGCGGATCCAGCCGCAGGTACACCAGATCCACGAGGAAGTTGGCGCCCAGCACGGCCAGCGTGATGACGAGGAAGATGCCCTGCATCAGCGGGTAGTCCTGGTTGCGCACGGCCTGGACCAGCAGGTAGCCCTGGCCCGGGTAGGAGAACACGATCTCCGTGAGCAGCGATCCGCCGAGGACGAACCCCAGCGCCATGCCGAACCCCGTGACGCTGGGCAGCAGCGCGTTGCGCGCGGCATAGCGGAGGACCACGCGGGACGTGGGCAGCCCCTTCGCCCGGGCCAGGTTCACGTAATCCGAGCCGAGCACGGTGACCATGGTGTTCCGCATGGTGAGGAGCCATCCGCCCAGCGTGGCCACGACCACCGTGCCCACGGGGAGCGCGGCGTGCCGCAGCACGTCGAGCGCGAACGCCGCCGTGAACGCGGGCACGGACTCCTCCCCGTACGCGTGCCCCAGCGGGAAGAGGCCGGCCGTGAACCCCAGGACGTAGAGGGCGACCATGGCCAGCCAGAAGTAGGGGAACGCTCCCACGAACACGAGCGCGGACGGCAGCCACGTGTCCACCCAGCCGCGTCGCCACCAGGCGGCCACGATGCCGAGGACGGTGCCCAGCGCGAAGCTGATGAGCAGCGCCGACCCCGCGAGGAACGCCGTCCAGAGCAGCCCCGTGCCGAGCACCGAGGCCACCGGCGCCGGGAAGTACGCGACCGAGATGCCGAGGTCGCCCCGCAGGATGTGCGCCAGGTACGTCAGGTACTGCGACAGGAGCGGGGCGTCGGTGAGGCCGAACGTCTCGCGCAGCGCGTCGAGGGCCTCGGGACCCAGCCGGCCGCGGAACCGGGCGAAGAGCGCCGTGGCAGGGTCGCCCGGCATGAGCCGCGGGAGGAAGAAGTTGAGCGTGACGGCGGTCCAGCCCGCGATCAGGTAGAAGCCCAGCCTCTGGAGGAGATGGCGCATCCGGTTCCCCCTACCGCGGCCGCAGCGATGTGAGGACGAGGAGGATCTCGCCGCGGTCGAACTTGTTCGGGGACGGGTCCGCGTACGGATCCGCCGCCGAGGGGAAGCCCTCGAAGCGGCGCGTGTTGTACTCCGCCCACGACGGGTTCGGATACAGCGGGATCGCCGGGATCTCCCGGGCGAACGTGCGCTGCAGCTCGGCGGCGAGCTCGTGCTGGCGCGCGACGTCCACCTCGCGCTCGAACGCGGCGAGCACGGAGTCCGCCGCGACGCTCGCGTACCGGTGCCAGTTCGCGCCGGCGGTCTCCCCGACGGGCTTCACCGTGCCGGCGGACATGAGGCAGCGGTAGAAGACGTACGGCGTGGGGCCCTCGTTGGACCAGCCGATCGTGAGGTCGAACTGGCCCTCCTGCACCGCCTGGAACCAGGCCCCGAAGTCGTACGTGCGCACGGATGCGTCGATGCCGAGCTCGCGGAACCCGCGGGCGATGACCTGCGCCGCGCGCACCCAGTCCGACCATCCGGAGACGGTGAGGATCTCGTACTTCCAGGCGCGGCCGTCCCGGTCGCGGCGGATCCCGTCGGGCCCGCGCGCGAAGCCCGCGCTGTCCAGGAGCGCCGCGGCCGCACCGGGATCGTGGACGGTCCACGTCGCGGCGGCCGCGATGTCGTCCCGGCGCCACGCGGCGTACGCGTCGCTCAGCCCGGTGGCGTCGGCGGGGCGGGAGTACCGGTGCAGGGCCACGTCCACGAGCAGTTCCCGGTCGATGCCGCGGCTCAGCGCCTCGCGCACGCGCACGTCGTCTAACGGGGGGCGCGTGGTGTTCGCGTACAGGAACACGGTGCTCCCCGTGAGCGGGAACCAGTAGCGGTGGTGCTCCGGGTCGCGCTCCACGAACACGCGGTCGATCGCGGGGATGAAGTTCCCGGCCCAGTCCACCTCGTCGAACACCAGCCCCAGGTTCGCGCGGTCGTTCGCCGGGTACGCGGGGAAGCGCAGCGCCTCCACGAGGGGGCGGCCCGCCTGCCAGTAGTGCGGATTCCGTCCGAGTTCGTACACCTGCGGCCGGAAGACGCGCACCTCGGTGAACGGGCCCGTGCCGACCGGGGACTCGTTCGCGAACGTCACGGGATCCTCCACCTTCTCCCAGACGTGACGCGGCACGATGGGCTGCGCGGCCACCTCGCCGAATCCCGGGACGAACACCCGCTTGAACCGGAACGACACGGTCGTGTCGGACGGCGCCGTCACGTCCTCCAGGAACGACCAGACGCCGCGCCGGTCCAGCGCGGGCCGGCGGCGCAGGAGATCGAACGTGTACGCCACATCGTGGGCCGTGAACGGCGCGCCGTCCGACCACTGCACGCCCCGGCGCGTGGCGATCCTCAGGACGCGGTTCCCTTCGGCCCACTCCGCGGCCACGCCCAGCCACGGCACCTGCTCGGCCTGTACGCTGTTGAACACGAAGAGGGGCTCGTACACGCCCGCCATCGTGGGCCAGCGCGGCGCGGCGGCGGTGGTGAGCGGGTTGAAGTTCCGCGACCAGGCGGCCGCCTGCTCCTGCGACACCACCAGGATCCCGGGCGGCGGCGGCGTCCGCTCGGGGGAGCAGCCGGCGACCCCGAGCGCCAGCGCGCACGCCCGCGCGACGGCCGCGGCCCGGCCGGGCGAGGCCGGCCGCATCATCGCGTCCCGGTCCGGCGGCCCGGATCGGGGAACAGCCGCGGGTCCGCGAGAGCGGCGTCCAGGACCAGCGTGGCCGCGCCCAGCGCGATCGCGCGCGTGCCGAGCTCGCTGATCCGGATCTGCGAGGCCGCGAGCGAGCTGACGAGCGTGCGGCGGCGCGTGGTCTCGCGGACCGGCGCGAGCAGGAGTTCCCGCACGCGCGAGAGCCCGCCGCCGAGGATCACGAGGCTGGGGTTCATGAGGTTCAGCATGCCCGCGATGGCGATGCCGAGGTGCTCGGCCGCCTCCCGGACCACGTGCAGGGCGAGCGGATCCCCGGTGAGTGCGGCGTCCTCGATCGCGTCCACGTTGATCGAGCCGGCCAGGAGCCGGCTGTCCGGGTACTGCACGAGGAGGGTGCGCGCCCGGGCCTCCAGCGCGGCGGCGCCGACGAGCGTGGCGAGGCAGCCCCGCAACCCGCACACGCACGGGGCGCCGTGCGGATCGATGGCCACGTGCCCGATCTCCCCGGCGACGCCGGTGGCGCCGCGGTACACGCGCCCGTCGATCACGTGCCCGGAGCCGAGGCCGGTGGCGATCTTGATGTACGCGAAGTCCGACACGCCGCGCCCCGCGCCCCACCACTGCTCCGCGAGCGCGCCGAGGTTGGCGTCGTTGTCGACGAGGAGCGGGACGCCGTAGCGGTCCCGCAGCGACTCCAGCCGGCTCTGTCCCTTCCAGGCGGGGAGCACGACCTCGGAGAGCCGCTCGGGGTGCGACGGGTGCACCGGGCTCGGGACGGCCACGCCGATCCCGAGCAGCCGCTGCCGCTCGCACCCGCCGGCCTCCAGGCACTCGTCGCACAGCTCCGCGAGCAGGGCGCGCGTTCCCTTCGGGTCGGAGCGGACGGGATGGCGGCGTTCCGACCATGCGAGGATCCTCCCGCGCAGGTCGGTCAGCGCCACCGCGACGTGGGCCGCGCCCATCTCGATGCCGAGGATGGCGCAGTGGTCGTCCTGGAACTCCAGGACGATCGGGCGCCGGCCGCCGCGGGACGCCCCCGCGCCGACCTCCGCCACGAGACCGCCGGGGAGCAGGCCGCCCACGATGTCGGACACGGTGGAACGGGAGAGCACGGCCTCGCGCGCGATGTCGGCCCGCGAGATCCGCCGCCTCTCCCAGATCAGCCGGAGGACGGAATCCGCGAGGGGACGAGGTCGGCCGGACCCGGGCGCACGTTTCGGACGGGGCGGTACGCGTCGGGGCATCGTGCCTTTCGCCGAATCACCTGTGGAAGTAGACGTTGTCCACGTACAGGACGCTCGGGTTCCCCAGCAGGATCCACTGCGCGAGGTGCGCCCGCGCCCCGAGACCGGTGAAGCTGCTCAGGGGGATATCGAACCCGACCCACTCCCCGTTGGCAATCAGGAAACCGATCTCCGCGGACTCCGTGTCGTTGCCGCCCCCGAAGCGGCCGTCCGCGCCGAAGTCCACGAGCTTGAGCTTGATGAAGAAGCCGTCCGGCGCCCAGACGTCCACGTGGAAGTGGGTCATCGCCGACGCGTCGATCGTGGGCGTGGCGAACTCGATGCCGGCGAACCCGAGCCCCGTGTAGGCCTTGAGGTCGTCGCCCGCGATCGAGAGATCGGTGACGTCGGCCGTGTCCCAGGACGTGGACCACGTGTCCACCGGGCGATCGACGTACGCGTTGCTGAACAGCGAGATCACGTCGGCGGCGGGGACGGCGGGCGTGGGCGCGGTGTCCGGCGGCGGCGCGGAGGAGTTCAGCGTCACGCGGCCGCCCGCGACGACGTCACCGAGCCGCGCGGTGATGATGGCGGTTCCCCCGCCCACGATGCGCACCTCGTCGCCCACGACCTGCGCCACGCTCTCGTCCGACGAGAGGAACGTGAAGTAGGAGGGCGTGTGGAACACGGTCACGTCGGAGCCGTCCACGGCGAACGTCGTGCGCGTGTCCTGCATGGCCACCGTCTGGCCCACGAACACGGAGCGCGTGGCGGGGAGGAGCGTGGGCCGCGGGTTCGTCACCGCGGCGAGGTTCTCGAACTGCACCTCGTCGAACCACAGCGTGTAGCCCTGGTCCTGCTCGAACCCCTCGGCGAAAAAGAACAGCCCGCGCTCCAGCCCGTGCCGATCCGGCAGCGGGACGGGGAGGACGATCTTCGTCCACTCCGTGGTCAAGGGGATGGCGGAGCGGGTGGCCGTGTAGCGGGATGTGCCCGTGTTGTCGTTCCCCAGCCCGGCCACGTCCAGGGTGGCCGTCCGGCTGCCCTTCGCCCAGAAGGTGAGCGCGTTGTAGGACGTGAGATCGCGCTCCTGCTCCGCGGTGAAGGCGCCTCCGGCGTAGAGTCCGGTGTCGTCTCCCGGACCGGGGACGGTGATCCGAAGGGAAGCCGTGCCGCGCTGCCGCTGCTCGAGATCGCGGGCGGCCACGTCCACCTTCGTGTCGAGGAACGGCTGGAAGATGACGCCGTCCGCGAAGTCGTCGAGGAAGACCGCGGGGTCGGTGTCCACGGGGGCCGGGCCCAGGCCGCCGGTGTCGCGCTCGCAGCCGGTCGCCCCGAAGGCGGCCAGGGCCGCCGCCACGGCCCAGCCCGATCGGCCGCTCGGCATCATGGGCATTCCTCCGGAACGGACTTTGTTCGCTTGGTGGACAAAGTAGCCGACCGGCCGGTCGGGTGTCAAGCCTCCGGCCGGTGCCGCTCCCACCACCGCCACGCCCGCTCCCGGCCCCACTCCTCCGGACACGCCGCCCGCAGGCAGCGGGCCAGCTCCTCCGCGCTGCGCGGGCGCTTCGCCGGGTCCTTCTCCAGGCACTGCATGATCACGTCATCCAGCGCCGCCGGCACCTCCAGCTCGGTGGCCGCCGACGGCGCCGGCGCGCGGTCCTTCGCATGGTGCGCGATGATCTCCATGGCGCTGCGCCCGCCGAACACGAGCTGTCCGGTCAGGAGCCAGTACGCCACGCAGCCCACGGCGTAGATGTCCGTGTAGGGACCCATCTCGCCGCCCATGGCCTGCTCCGGCGCCATGAACGCGGGGGTCCCGGCCAGCGCGAAGCCCTGCGTGATGGACGCGCCCGCCGTGCTCGCGGTGTCGTCGTCGCGGTCCATCGGCTTCGCCAGGCCGAAGTCCAGCACCTTCACGAAGTCCGCGCGCCGGCCGTACCGGCACAGGTACACGTTCGCGGGCTTGATGTCGCGGTGCACCAGTCCCGCCTCGTGCGCCTCGGCGAGCGAGTCGCAGACCTGCGCCAGGATGTGCACGGCGCGCGCCGCCGGCGCCGGGCCGTACTCCTGCACCAGCGTCTCCAGCGTCACGCCTTCCAGCAGTTCCATCACGTAGTAGAACGTGCCGTCGTCCGTGATGCCGTAGTCGTACACGCTCACGGTGTGCGGCGAGCGGAGCTTCGCGGTCACCTGCGCCTCGCGCTCGAAGCGCGCGGCCAGTCGCTGCCGCCGCGACAGGTCCGACGCGCCCAGCAGCTCCGGCCGCACCAGCTTCACCGCGGCCGGCCGCGCCAGCATGCGGTGCTCCGCGCGGTACACCTCGCCCATGCCGCCCTTGCCGATGAGTTCGCCCAGGCGGTAGCTGCCGAGCTCCCTCTCCACCTGGCGGCTCTGCTCCAGACGGTAGCGCACGCGCGCCGGCAGCACTGCCAGCACCGCGCAGATGTAGTTCGGCAGGT
Source organism: uncultured Gemmatimonadota bacterium (assembly GCA_964571855.1). Lineage (GTDB taxonomy): Bacteria > ARS69 > ARS69 > ARS69 > ARS69 > CAYYFX01. The sequence goes on along the minus strand of CAZNDO010000017.1, from coordinate 29,147 downwards.
ACGTCCACACGATGGTGGACACCGGCGGCACCTCCACGCCGCGCGCCGCCGTGATGGCCAGCCCCACGGGATCCATGCTCGCCGCGATCACGCCGGCCAGGAACGCGCGCCCCGTGGTGGCCGGCACGATGAGCGGGTGCACCAGGATCATCACGCAGATCCAGGACAGCCCCACCGTGTTCGGCGTCCACTGGTTCACGAGCCCGATCCCGAACGCCAGCAGCACCTCGTAGCCGAGCGCCAGATCCAGGAGCTGGGTGGAGGGGAGGTTCCTCTCGCGCGTGAGCGCCACCAGGCCGGCGGAGACCGCGATCAGGGCGAAGGCCACGGGCGCCGCCGGCCAGGGCCAGGCGTCGTCCATGGGCTGTCCTGGGGAGATGAGCGGCCCCACCACGAGGTTCATGAAGAGGCCGAAGCCCCAGAGCCCGATCCAGACGAAGCACGCCAGGCGCAGGCTGGCCGCGGCGTCGCCGAGGACGCCGGAACTGGTGACGTCGCTCGCGCGGGCACGGCGGACGCGTTCGGCTCGGGTGTCGGACGGCTGGCTGCTCACGGGCTCCTCGGGCGCCGGGGACCGGGCGCAAGGGCGTCGAGTGTGCCCCGGATGTTCCGGGGCCGCAACGTGCACCCTCCGGACGTCCCCCGCGGCGTTCGGTTCCCGGACGGATGGCGTTGGGTCGGGCAGGGAGGACGAAACCCATGGCATCGCGGATGGTTGCGGCGCTCCGGCTTTGGGCGCTACCCTCGGTCCCGGATCTCCACGCTGCACCGGCGGCCAGCCCCCCAGGGTCGCCGCCGCACACCGGTCGTCCCCTGTCCAGGCCGGACGCGAGGAGCGGGATGGAGTCCACGGCCAGCCTGCTGGAACTCATCCGCGACGGCGACGACGCCGCGCGCGAGCGGCTGCTCCGGCGCATGGTGCCCATGCTCCAGCGCTGGGCCACCGGCCGCCTCCCCGCGGCCGCGCGCGACCTCGTGGACACGGACGACCTCGTGCAGAACACGCTGGTGCGCTCCCTGCGCCACCTGCCGGCGTTCGAGTCCCGGCACGAGGGCGCCCTGCTCGTCTACCTGCGTCGCGCCGTGCTGAACCAGATCCGCGACCACGTGCGCCGCACGCGCCGGCAGCCCGAGTCCGCGCCGCTGTCCGACGAGCACGCCTCCCCGCAGCTCTCGCCCCTGGAGCGCGTGATCCGCGCGGAGATGCTGGAGCGCTACGAGCGCGCCCTGGAGAAGCTGACCGCCGCGCAGCGCGAGGCGGTGGTCCTGCGCCTGGAGATGGGCTACGCGTACGCGCAGCTCGCCGAGGCGCTGGGCCTCCCGTCGCCGGACGCGGCGCGCATGCTGGTCACGCGCGGCCTGGTCACGCTGGCCGCGGAGATGAACGACGGGGAGGGGTCATGATGGCACCGGATCGCCTGGAGCGCATCGCCGGCGCCGTGGCGGACGCGCAACCCGTGGACTGGAACGCGGAGATCGACGACACGGACGACGGCCGGCTCATCGCGAACCTGCGCGTCCTCGAGCGGCTCGGCGCCATCCAGCGCGATCCGCTGGGCTTCGACTCCACGGAGCGCATGCAGCCCGCGGCCACCCCGGCCCGCGCGGACGAGGGAGGATCCGGCGAACGCCTGCGCGCGTGGGGCTCGCTCGAGATCCTGGACCGCATCGGCCACGGCGGCTGCGGCGAGGTGTACCGCGCCCGCGACCCGGACCTGAAGAAGGACGTCGCGCTGAAGATCCTCAAGGGCACCTGCGGCACGGACCCGCAGGCGCTGCTCCGCGAGGCGCAGGGGCTCGCGCGCATCCGGCATCCGAACGTGGTGGTGGTGCACGGCGCGCGCGTCCGCGACGGGCGTGTCGGGATCTGGATGGAGCTCGTGCAGGGGCGCACCCTCGAGCAGTGCCTCGAGGAGCGCGGCACGTTCGGTCCGCGTGAGGCGGTGGCGATCGGGGTGGAAGTCCTGAAGGCGCTCGCTGCCGTCCACGCGGCCGGACTCGTGCATCGCGACGTGAAGGCCGCGAACGTGATGCGCGAGGAGGGCGGGCGCATCGTGCTCATGGACTTCAGCACCACCGTGGACGCGCGCCGCGTGGAGTCGCTGCCGGACCACGAGGCGTTCGTGGGTACGTCGCGGTACCTGGCGCCCGAGGTGTTCGAAGGCGAGCGGGGCGCCACCGCCGCGGACCTGTACGCGGTGGGCGTGCTGCTGTACCGGCTGGTGTCCGGGAGGTACCCGGTGGATGCCACGTCGCCGCGCGAGCTGCGCGACCGTCACCGCCGCGGCGAGTTCACGCCGCTGCGGGACGCGCGGCCCGACGCGCCGGCCGCGTTCGTGGCCGTGGTGGAGCGCGCCCTCGCGCGGGACCCGGCGGAGCGGTACCGGAGCGCGGGCGAGATGGAGCGGTCGCTCGCGGCGTCCGTCGGCGTGTCGCCCGTGCGCTCGCTCGCGCGTCGCTGGGCGGCGCCGGTCGCGATCGGCGCGGCGGCGGTGCTGACCGGCGTGCTCGTGTGGCGCTCCCTTGCGCCGCCGCCGCTCGACGTCACCGCGGCGCTCCTGCGCACGCGCGACGCCGGGACGGCCGAGCTGGCCAGCGGCGGATCCGTCCGTCCCGGGGACCTGCTGAACCTGGATCTGCGCGGCAGCCGGGACGTGTGGGCGTACGTGCTGAACGAGGACGATGCCGGGCAGGTGCACCTCCTGTTCCCGCTGAGCGGGACCGATGCGCACAACCCGCTTCCCGCCGGCGCGACGCACCGCCTGCCCGGCCGCCTGGACGGCGCGGCGGCCAGCTGGGCGGTCACGAGCGCGGGCGGCCGCGAGCGCGTGTACGTGATCGCGTCCACGGAGCGGCTGGAGTCGCTGGAGGCGGCGATCGCGGACGTGCCGGAGGCCGCGGCCGGTGTCCCGGTGGAGGTCACGCCCGCGGATCTGGAGCAGGTGGCGCGCAGGGTGCGCGGCATCGGCGGGGTCGTGAAGGGGACGGGTGGGGAGCCGGTGCGCGCGGCCACTCCCCTGGAGCGCGTGTTCGAGCGGATCCGCGATGCGTCGGATCGCGACGGCCCGTGGACCTGGCGCGTGGAGCTGGACAACCCCGTTCCCTGAGGCGTGATGCGCAACCTCGCGCTCGTGCTCCTCCTGGCCCTCGCGGCCGCGCCGGCGCCCGCCGTGGACGACGCCGCGCGCGCGGAGCTGGACGCCGTGCGGTCGCTGCACCGGGGCGGGCAGCTCGCGGAGGCCCGCGACCGGGCGCGCGCGCTGTGGAGTCGCGCCGGTGCGGGCGGGGACGAGGAGTTCGCGCTGGAGGTCCTGCAGGAGATGGTGGACATCGCCGTGAAGGGCGGCGGCGAGGACGCCGTGGACCTCGCGCTGCAGCTCGCGCGCCGCACCGCGGCCACCGGCGATCGCACCCGCGCCGCCACCGCCACGAGCCGCCTCGCCCAGGCCTACCACCGCGCCGGGGACTTCGAGTCCGCGCGTCGCGAGGCGGAGCGCGCCGTGGCGCTGCACGACGTGGCCGGCTCGCCCGAGGCGGCGCGCGCCCTGTCGTTCAAGATCCTCGCGAACCTGTACGTGGACCGCGACCTCCTGGAGGAGGCGTCCGCGGTCTTCGAGCGCGTGCTGCCGATCGACGCGGCGGGCGATCCGGTGACGTACGCGAAGACGCTGTACAACTACGGGCGGCTCATCGGCGAGGGCGCCGACTTCGAGCGGGCGCGCGAGGTGTACGCGAAGTGCCTCGAGGTCCTGGGGAACGCCGCGCCGCAGCATCCGCTCGTGGCGTGGGCGCACAACGGGCTCGCCGGAACGCTGCTCCAGCTGGACGAGTACGCCGCCGCGCGCGACGAGTACGAGGCCGCGCTGGCGTCCCTTCCCCCCGGCGATCCGCTCGCGCTCTCGTGCCGCAACAACCTCGCCCTGGTGCAGTCCGCGCTCGGCCGGCACGAGCGCGCGGAGGAGATCCTGCGCGAGGTGTGCGCCGCGCAGATCGAGGAGGAGGGCGAGGACGGGCTGACCGTGGCGTCGACGCGCATGAACCTGGCGGACGTGCTGCTCGCGGCGGGGCGCGCCGACGAGGCGCGCGCCCTCCTCGAGCGGACCCTCGCGGTGCGCAAGGCGAGGCTGGGCGAGCAGCACGTGCAGACCACCGCGTCCCTCGAGCGGCTGGGGCAGGTGGACCTGGAACGCGGCCAGGTGGACCTGGCGGTCCGCGAGCTGACGCGTCTCGTGGAGATCCGCCGGCGCGGCACGCAGAGCGTGTTCCTGGGCAGCGCCCTCCTGCAACTGGCGCGCGCGGAGACGGAGGCGGCGCGGTTCGGGAAGGCCCGCGCGGCGGCCACCGAGGCGCTCGGGATCTTCGAGCGGACCGTGGGACCGGCGAATCCCCGGGTGGCCGAGGCGTGCGAGGCGATCGCCCGCGCGGAGGCGGGCGCGGGGAACGACGCGGCGGCGCTGGCGGCGGCGCTGCGGTCCGAGACCGTCGCGCGCGCGCACGCCGAGCTGACCATCGATCTCCTGCCCGAGGGGGAAGCGGTCCGCTTCGCGGACGTCCGCGGCGGCGGGCTGGATCAGGCGCACCGGTTCCGCCTGGGCGCGCGCCCCGATCCCGCGGCGGACGCGCGCGTCTTCGACGCCCTCGTTCGCTCGCGCGCGCTCGTGCTGGACACGCTGCGTCGCCGGCGCGCGGCGGCGTCCGATCCCGGGCTGCTGCGGGAGCTGCGCGCCGCGAGCCGCGAGCTCGCCCAGCGGCTGGTCGCGGGACCCGGAGAGGGAGTGGCCGAGGCCGCGCATCGCGCGCGGATCGACGCCGCCGTGGAGCGGCGCGACCGCGCGGAACGGGCGATCGCCCGCCGGGCGGCCGGGTCCGGGAGCGGACCGGAGATCGGCGGCGACGCCGCGCTGGCGGCCATCCCGCCGCGCGCGGGTCTGGTGGCGTTCGTCCGTCTCCGCGCCGACGGGCGGGCGCCGGCACGGTACGCGGCATGGGTGGCCACCGCGGGCGCGAGGCCGCAGCTCGTGGACCTCGACGACGCGGCCCGCGTGGACGCGGCCGTGGCGGCGTGGCGCGCGTCCGTCGAGCGCGGGGCGGCGGACGCGGGCCCCGAGGCGGCGCGCGCATGTCGCGCGGCCGGCGCCGCGTTGCGGGCGAGCGTGTGGGACAAGGTGGCGCCGCGCGTGTCGGGCGCGGACACCGTGATCCTCGTGCCGGACGGCTCGCTGCACCTCGTGAACTTCGCGGCGCTCCCGGCCGCGGGGGATGCGTGGCTGGTGGAGACGGGCCCGTGCTTCCACCAGCTCTCGGCGGAGCGCGATCTCCTGCGGCCGTGGCCGGATCGTCCCGTGAACGGCGCGCTCTTCGTGGGGGATGTGGCGTACGGCGAAGGCACGCGCCCGGCCGGCCGCCTGCCGCGCTTCGAGCCGCTCCCCGGCACGCGCGAGGAGGTGCGCGCGCTGCGCGCCGCCTGGCCCGCGGCGGAACTCGGCGCCCCGGTGGTTCTCGCCGGTGTCGAGGCCACGGAGTCCGCGGTGATCGCGCGGGCGAAGGGCCGCGAGGTGGTGCACCTGGCCACGCACGGCTTCTTCCTGGACGGCGCCCCGGACGCGGCGCGGCCCGGCACGCGCGGGATCGGGGCGGTCGTGCGCACGCCGGCCGGCGGCGGCCGGCGGTGGCCGCTGTCCGGCCTGGCCCTTGCCGGCGCGAACGGACGGGAGGGTCCGGACGACGGGGTGCTGACCGCGGAGGAAATCGCCACGTCGGACCTCGCCGGAACGCGGTGGGCCGTGCTCTCCGCGTGCGACACCGGGCTCGGGGAGATCCGGCGCGGCGAGGGCGTGCTGGGGCTGCGCCGCGCGTTCGAGCTGGCCGGCGTCCACACGCTCCTGCTGAGCCTCTGGGACGTGGATGACGAGGCCACGCGCGACTGGATGCAACACGTGTACGACGCGCACTGGTCGCGCGGGCTCGCGACGGCACAGGCGGTGCGGGAGGCCTCGCGGGAGATGCTCGCGAAGCAGAGGTCGAAATCCGGGCACGCGCACCCCTATACTTGGGGTCCGTTCGTGGCCGTGGGCGACTGGCAGTGAGTCGCGGGAGGAAGCGATGAGCGGACGCTGGTTCTGCCGTTGGTTCTGTCCGATCCTGATCATCGTGCTCGTCATCGTCCTGTGGCGATGGCCCTGGCGCCCGTCGCCCGTCACTCCGGTGACGGGGGAGCCCGCGCCGACGACGACCGGCGCCGCGAACCTCGTGCTCGAGCACGTGGACGCGGCCACCTGGGCCCCCACCAACAACCGCTTCCATCACGCGGGGACGGTGTCGGAGGACTCGTCCTACTTCTGGACGGGGTTCCTCGTGCAGGTGGGGAACTTCCCCGACGTGGACTACGTGCTCGACAGCCTCGCCCTGTACGACGCCACGGGCGCCGTCGTCTACTCCAGCCGGCTGGCGGACGGCGATCCCTTCGTCTGGATCAACATCGTGGGGAGCTGGAAGGACCTGGCGAAGTCGCCGACGCCGCTGGATCCGGACGAGGCGTTCTGGCTGTTCCCCAACAGGAAGGTCGCCGACGGTTGCGGCGGCTCCGATGCCGTGGTCGGTCCCGGGGAGGTCTCGGACGTCTGCAAGCGCGGACGGCAGCTCCACCCGGACATGGAGCGCGTGCGTGCGGTGATCTCGTACTGGCAAGGACCGGGCGGGTTCACGGCGAAGTCGACGCAGGCGCCCGGGACCGACGGGCTGTACCGGACCGACAAGAAGTTCGAGTTCTGGTTCGGGGACGCGTTCGAGGTCCAGGCGTGGGAACTCGTGGAGAGCACGGACGGCGACCACTCGAAGGACCGGTTCGACCGCGTGTCGATCCCCGCGGTCACGCGCGTGGTCGTCTCCGCGAAGCCCGAGGGCGGCAGCACCGAGGGCAAGACGCAGGAACCGCCCTGGTGGTACCCGTGAGCCCCGCACGCCGCATCCCGGTCGAGCTGATCGTGAAGCTCGCGGAGGGGGACTCCGTCCTGGAGCAGGGCGGCCAGGGGCTTCTGGAGGATGGGGCGCCCTTCGTGCGCTTCGCCCGGCTGCTCCCGCAGGGCGCCGTGCCCCGCATGAGCTTCCCGCGCTTCGCGCGCCGCCTGATCGCGCAGGGTCATCCGCTCGCTCGTCCGGGGGGTGGCCGCAGCCTGGATCGGTTCCTCCGCGTCCGGCTGCCCGCGGACGTGGACGACGTGCGCGACCTGCTGGCGCGGCTGCGGGCCCGATCGGATGTGGAGCAGGCCGTGCTCGCGCTGCCCACGCGTCCTTGCTCGCCGGTCGCGACGGACTACCAGGCGCAGCAGGACTACCTCGCGGAATCGCCCGTGGGCGTGGGCCCGGCCGCCTTGTGGAGCGAGACCGACGGCGCCGGCGTGCGCGTGTGCGTCTGCGACACCGCGTACGATCCGCACGAGTCGCTGCAGCACGTGGAGTTCCTGGCGGACACCGCGATGCCCGCGATGCCCGCCGGGAGCAGCGAGACCGCGTACCGCCACGGCACGGCGGCGCTCGGCGTGATCGGAGCGCGGCCGTTCGGGTCGTCCGGAGAGGAAGGGACGCGCGGGATCGCGTACGGCGCGCGCCTTGCGTTCAGCGCCGTGCCGGACGAGGCGAGCATGGGCGAGGCCATCGACCGCGCGCTCGGCGACACGCCCGGCGCCGGCGAGGGGCTCGTGGCGGGCGACGTGCTCGTGCTCGAGCACGAGGCCTTCCTCCCGGCGGCCGGCGAGTGGAGCATGGCGCCCACGTCGAGGGAGCCCAAGTCGTTCCCCGTCGAGATCAACCCGGACGTCTTCCGCGCCATCCAGGTGGCCGTCGGCCGCGGCATCGCCGTGGTGGAACCGGCCGGGAACGGCCTGGGCAGCCTGGGGGGTTCCTTCAAGGGAGTCGATCCGGACGGCGAGTACTTCGACTGGGACCCGTCCGCCGACGACTCCGGCGCCATCGTCGTGGGCGGGGGCACCCTGGGGGACGACGGCGCCACGCGTGTGCGCTGGCGCGAATCGGATGGTCAGGCCATCCACGGCACGAACTACGGGCCCCGGGTGGACTGCCACGCGTCCGCGTCCGCGGAGGTCACGGCGTGCTCGCGGGAACCGGGCCTGGGCGGGGCGGTCCTGAACCCGGGCTGCCCGGCCACGGAGGTGGTGGCGCGCTGGTTCTCGGCCACGTCCGCGGCCACCGCCATCGTCGGGGGAGTGGTGGCGCTGCTCCAGGCCGCGCACAAACGCCGTCTCGGCGTGGACGGCGCGGCGGAGGGTCCGCCCGCCGAGCCGCAGGCGCTGCGGGATCTCCTGCGGAACGAGGACTTCGGCTGGCCGCAGACGTTCCGCCCGGAGGACCCGTACTACGAGGAGGAGGCCACGCATCGGATCGGCCCGCAGCCGGATCTTGCGAAGGCCGCGCTGGAGCTTCCTTCCGCGGCGCGCGTGCTCCTGATGGACGAGCTGACGGAACTGAACGATCGCGCCCACCGTTTCTACAAGTTCCTCTGCCCGGACATCCTCGTCCCGCGCCCGGGTCCGCCGCCGCCACCGTTCGACCATCCCGAGATGCGCCACCAGGCGTTCGCACCCGCCGATGCGTCGCCCGGGGGCAGCGTGCGCGTTCGCGTGCGGAACCGGACGCCCGAGGTCCAGGACGTGGAGGTTGCGCTGTGGTGGTCGGAGCCGTCCCCGTTCCTGCACCCGCGGTTCTGGCGGCCGCTTGGCCGCATGGCCGTGGACGGCGTCCCCTCCGGGGGCGTGAAGGTCTCGAAGCCGTGGTCGCTTCCCGCGGACATCCCGGGCGGGCCGCTGAGCTGGATCGCGGGGATCGCGGACGAGGCCGAGGGGAACGGGCTCCCGCACGCGGAGGCGTCGACGGAGGAATATCTCGCCTTCCTCCGGGGTTCGGGGCGGCTGCGGATGCTCAGCCGGCAGCGGCGCGCGCCGGTCCCGGGCGAGGACGCGCGCTTCCGCATGCGGCTGCGCGGGATGCCCGAGGGACCGGCGCAGCACGAGCTGCGGTTCGGGTCGGGCCTGCCGGACGGGGCGCACGTGGCCATGGACGCCGCGCGGCTCGCCGGGGCGTCCGGCACGTGGACGCTCGGCGAGCTGCGCCGGCGGCCGCTGCGTCTCCGGCTCGACGCGGACGACGACGCCGAGGTCCTCGTGCGCGTGACCGTTCCGGCGGGATCGGCCTTCGACTGGACGCCGCTCGCGATCGATCAGGTCGTGGACGGCCGGCAGCTCGGTCGCATCACGTTCGAGGTGGCGCGCGCCGGACGCGACGTCAGTTGAACGTGACCGCGTGCGTGTGGCCGCTGTCGTTCGTGCTGACCGCGGTCACCCGCGCTCCGGCGCCGATGTCCATGACCTGATCCGCGGTCAGCGACACCTCATGCACGTGCCCGGCCGAGTTCGACAGCGTGAGGGTGACCGCGTTCGCCGCGTCGATCTGCGCCGCCGAGATGGAGACCGCGTGCGTGTGGCCGGAGCTGCTCGCGACGGACCCGGTCACGTCCCCGTCGTCGCCGTCCATGGGGTTGCCGTCCCCGTCGTCGCCGCAACCGCCCACGCGCACCGCCACCGCGGCCCACGTGGCCACCACGCCCGCCTTCGCCAGGAACTCGCGCCGATCCATGTTCTGCCTCCACGGAGCAGGATGCCGTGGCAGCGGTCGCGGGGGAGTGCCGATTCTGCAGTGACGCCCGCCCGGATTCAAGACCGTCGCGCGCGTGGAGGCGCTGCGCGGGACGCCGCTCCCCCTCACCGTGCGGCGGGGGGAGCGGCTCGTGGAGCTGACGCTGCGTCTGGACTGATCGCGGCGGCGGCTACTCGCGCGGGATCCGGTCCTTGTTCGCCTCGAGCCACGCCTCGAACGTGAGCATGTCCGGGTTCAGCGAGCGCGCCACCTCCAGCCGGCGCGCGCCCGTGAACTGCGCGTTGAAGTCCCGCTTGTACTGGAACATGTTGCCGAGATCGTCCGCGCCCGGGAATCCGAACGAGCGGTAGACCTCCGGCGGCACCGCGTTGCAGCGGACCGTGCGGCCGAACGCCTTGGACATGGCGGCCGCCATCTCGCTGCCCGTCACGTGGTCCCCGGCGATGCCCACGTACTTCCCGGCGAACCCGGACGGCCCCTGCCGGAAGATGGCGTACGCGCACTTCCCGATGTCCTCGACCGCGATGCCCGGGAGCTTCGCGTCGTCCATCGGCAGCGCGAAGACCAGCGTGCCTTCCGCGTCCGGCTTCGGGTTCATTCCGAAGAAGACGAAGTTCTCCCAGTAGAACGACGTGAGCAGGAACGTGGTGGGCACGCCCGACGCCGCGAAGTGCGCGTCCGCCTCCCCCTTCGCGTCGAAGTGCGGGACCTTGTACTTGCCGTGCAGCGTGGGGATGTGCGCGTCCGTGAGCGGCGAGAGCTTGCGCGTGTCCTCCAGCGTGGACCAGATGACGTGCGCCACCTTCTCCGCCTTCGCCGCATCCGCCATGTTCTTCGCCTGCGCCAGTTCCTTGTCCGGGGAGAAGTGCTCCCAGAAGTTCGTGACGCAGAACGCGCCGTGCGCGCCGCGGAAGGCGCGCTTCAGGCTGTCGGGATCGTCCAGGTCCGCGGCCACGACCTCGGCGCCGGCGGCGGAAAGGGCCTTCGCCTTGTCCGAGCCCGGGTTCCGCGTGAGGGCGCGAACGGCGAACCCGCCGTCCCGGTCCGCGAGGATCGCGCGCACGAGCCCTCCGCCCTGGGCGCCGGTGGCGCCCACGACGGCGATGATCTTCTTCGCCATGTCTTGCTGCTCCCGGGGATGAGGTCGCCGGAGGTACACGCCCGAGGGGCTCGGGGTTCCCGGCGCGTCGAGACCGATCCATACCACGCGCCGCGCACGGCGGTCGACCGGCGCGGGACGCGAGCCGGGAGCGACCCTAGCGGCCGACCTCGTGCGGGAGGCCGCGGTTCGCCGCGTCCCCGCAACCGTGTCCGTGCCCGCCGCCGCAGGCCTGCTCGGCCGTGAGCAGCCGGGCGCGGCCGGTGCAAAGGGCGTCCATGGCCGCCGTCACGTCCGCGTCGTGCACCACGAACACGGCGATGCCGTCCTCGGCGAGGCGCGTGAACGCCTGCCGCCCCATGCCGCGGCACAGGACCGCGTCCACGCCCAGGCGATGCAACCGCCCGGACGAGTGGCAGCCGGTGTGGTCCCCGTGGGTCTCTTCGTTCGCCAGGATGTGCGTGCGGCGGGTCTCCACGTCCACGAGCGTGAAGACGGGCGCGCTCCCGAAGTGGCTGGCCACGGTGGCTTCCAGCCCGCGGCCGTCAAGCGTGGGGATGCAGACCTTCATGATGGCTCCCCCCTCCGATCACCAGGGCCTGCGAGTCCACGAGGGCGGAGAGGACCTTCGCCCGTCCGGACTGCAACAGCCGCTGCACCGTGCCGCGGGAGACCTTCATGCGGCCACCCGCGGTCTCCTGGTCCAGCCCCACGAGGTCGCACAGCCGCATCGCCTCCAGTTCGTCCAGCCCGAGCGGGACGACGGCGAGGTCCGTCATGGGGATGCTGCGCGGCTTGAAGACGCGGTCCCCGTGGAAGGTGCGGCAGCGGCGGGGCTTCGGCGGTCTGGGCACGGCACGTGACCTCGGTGATTGTGTGCATATGCACAATAGGAACGGAACGGCGGGGGGTCAACCGGTGCGGCCGTCGAAATCGTGCCGCGCGCACTGATCTTCGTCAGGATCGCCCGCCCGATTGCCGAGCCGGCCGGCGTTCGCTACCGTGGCTGCGCAACCCACCGGGCCGCGGTGCCGCGCGGCAGGCCACCCGAACCACGGGATCGTCGCCATGGCCCGCTTCCTCCACGGCTCACGCCTCCTGGCCGCGTGGCTCGGGCTGCTCCTGGCCGTGGCCGTGGTCCTTGCCTTCGCCGCGTTCCGGGCCGAGCGATCCCACCGCGAGGTGGCCCGGCAGGCCCTGGCGAACTATGCCCAGGTGGGGGCCACCGGGCTGGTGGAGCGGCTGCAGGTGCGCTTCGGGGCCTACACCTGCGTGGCGCTGGCGGGGCAGGCGGTGAACCTGGAGGCGTCCGGCGCGGGGCCGGCCGTGGACCCGCGGGAGCTGGAGCGGACGGCGCCGCCCCGGGGTCGCGACGCGCTGGCGGCGGTCCGGGAGATCCGGCGCGTGCCGCTGGCGGGGGATGCGGCGGGGACGTCGGGGACGGCCGGGGAGGACGCGGCGATCGTCCGGACGCTGGGCGATCGCGCCCGGGACGCCGCGGGGAGCGGGCCGGACTGGGGCGCGGTGCTGCGGGAGGACCTCCGCTTCGCGTACTGGCTTGTCCGTGCCGCGGACGGCGCGCCCGCGGCGGCGTGGATCTTCCGCTTCGAGCCGGACGCGCTGCGGGAGGAGCTGCTGGGCATCGTGGCGGTGGCGCCCGTGCTCCCCCGGTTCCTGCTGCACGGTGACGCGGCGCCGGCCTGGCTCCGGTGGCGGCTGGAGGGGACCGACGGGTCGCTGCTCGCGGGCGAGCCCGGGCCGCTCGCCGGGGACTTCACCGCGCACGAGGCCGCGCCGCCCGTGCTGGACGGGATGGTGGCGCGCGTGCGCATCGATCCCGGTGCCGCGCCCGCGCTCGTGGCGGGCGGCGTGCCGCCGTCCACGTTGCCGTGGATGCTGGCGCTGCTGGCGCTGGCGGTCGCGCTGCTGGCGTTCGCCCTCGTCCAGCTCCGCCGCGAGGCCGCCACCGCCCGGCTGCGCGAGGACTTCCTGGCCAGCGTCTCGCACGAGCTGCGCACGCCGCTCGCGAACATCCGGCTGTCCGCGGAGACGGTGCGCCTGGGCCGCGTGCGCGACGCCGCGGAGCGCGACCACGCGCTGGAGGTGGCGGAGCGCGAGAGCGAGCGGCTCACGCACCTCGTGGACAACGTGCTGCTCGCGTCGCGCGCGGGCCGCGGCGCGCTCACGGCGGAGCTGCGCCCGGTGGATGTCGGCGCACTCGCCGAGGATACGGCGGCGTCCTTCCGCGCGTTCGCCGCCGCGCGCGGGATGGACCTGCGCTGCCGGGCCGCGCCGGGGCTTCGCGTGCACGCGGACGCGTTCCTCCTGCGGCAGGCCGTGTCCAACCTCCTGGACAACGCGGTGAAGTACGGGCCGAAGGGCCAGGAGATCGTGCTCGTCGCGGCGCGCGCGGGGGCGGACGTGGCGCTGGCGGTGGAGGATCACGGTCCCGGCGTTCCGGTCGCGGAGCGCGAGCGCGTGTGGGAGCGGTTCTTCCGCCTGGATCGGGACCGCGGTTCGGCGACCGCGGGCTCCGGGCTCGGACTGGCGGTGGTGAAGGACATCGCGGCGCTGCACCACGGGACCGCGTCCGTGGAAGAGCGGGAAGGGGGCGGGGCCCGCTTCGTGCTGCGGATTCCCGCGACGCCGGCGGAGGGCGCCGCGCCATGACGCGGATCCTCGTGGTGGAGGACAACGCGGAGCTGGCGCACGGCCTGCGCACGAACCTGGAGTTCGAGGGGCACGAGGTGCACGCGGTCGCGGACGGCGAGGCGGCGCTCACCGAGGCCCGGTCCGGCCGCTACGCCCTCGTCATCCTGGACATCATGATCCCCGCGCCGGACGGCTACGAGGTGCTGCGCCGGCTGCGCGCCGACGGCTGCGCCGTGCCCGTGCTGATGCTGACCGCGCGCGGCGAGGAGATGGACCGCGTGCGCGGGCTGAAGTGGGGCGCGGACGACTACGTCACGAAGCCGTTCAGCCTGCTCGAGCTGCTGGCGCGCGTGCAGGCGCTGCTGCGCCGCGGCGGCGGCGCGCCCGCGGCCGCCGACCCGGAGGAGGCGTGGGAGCGCTTCGGCGCCGTGGAGATCAACCGCGGCACGCGCAGCGTCCGCGCCCGCGGCGCCGCCGTTGCGCTCACGCCGAAGGAGTTCGCGCTGCTGCTGGAGCTGTACGACCGGCGCGGCAACGTCGTGTCCCGCACCGAGCTGCTGGAGCGCGTGTTCGGCTACCCCGCCACGGTGGAATCCCGCACCGTGGACACCCACGTGGGCGAGCTGCGCCGCAAGCTGGAGGAGGACCCTGCCCGCCCGCGGCACATCCTCACCGTGCGGAAGCTGGGCTACCGCCTCCGCCGCTGACCGCTCAGCGCAACCGCGTCATCCGCGCGATCCCGGTGCGCTCGCGACCGGTCGCCACCGCGAAGTACGTGCCGGCGGCCACCGCGCGGCCGGCGTCGTCGCGGCCGTCCCACACCGCCTCGTGCGCGGACGGGGCGAGGGAACGCACGAGGCGGCCGCGCAGGTCGAAGATGCGCACGGCCACCGTGTCGCCGCCCGGCGCGGACCAGCGGATCGCGGCGTCGCCGCGCGCGGGGTTCGGCGCCACGCGCAGGGCGCCGAGCGGAGCGGATGCCGCTTCCGGCGCGCCGGTCAGGGTGGCACCCTCCACGAGGGCGAGGACCTGGTCCACCGCCACGTCGCGCAGCGTCTCCACGAGCCCGGACGGCCACGCCACCACCAGCGAGTCCACCGTGGCCGCGTCGCCGAGGCCGAAGTGCAGCCGCGGGTCGGCCGCGCTGTTGTAGCCGCTCTGCGACTGGCGCTCGCGCATCTGCCGCACCGGGACCCCGCCGATGGTGGCGTACGCCTCCACGCGCGTGCCGATCCCCGTGCGGTTCGACACGGTGCCGGTCAGCGCCACCTCCAGCCACCGGTTCGCGCCGCCGTCGTTCGTGTACAGGAAGTCGTCCTCGTCCAGCCGGTTCGCCGCGAAGGCGTCCAGCCAGCCGTCGGAGTTCCAGTCGGCGAGGGAGACGCCGAAGGTCTGGCCGCCGTCCGTGACGATCGCGCCGGTGGTGATCCGTGTGAATGCGCCGCCGCCGTCGTTGCGGAAGAGGGCGTTGTCCGTGCCGTCGTTCCCTACGAAGAGGTCGAGGTCGCCGTCGTTGTCGACGTCCCCGAACGCGCTGCCGACGGAGTTGCCGCCGGCGGTGACGACGGGCCCGGTCAGGATGCGCTCGAACGTGCCGTCGCCGAGGTTGCGGTACAGCACCTCGTTCTGCCCGAGCGTGTTGGCGGCGAGGAGGTCGGACCAGCCGTCGTTGTCCCAGTCGCCCCAGCTCGCGCCGATCGTGTTGCCGCCGTGCTGGAGCTGGGCGGCGGCGGTCACGTTCACGAACGTGCCGCCGTCGTTGCGGTACAGGGCGTTGTGCTGGTTGCCGCCGTTCGCCACGTACAGGTCGGAGTCGCCGTCGCGGTCGTAGTCGCTCCACACGCCGCTGATGGAGAACGAGGTCTCGGTCACGTGCGGACCGGTGGTGACCGCCGTGAAGACGCCGCCGTCGTTGCGCCAGTGGTGGTTCGTCTCGTTGAACTCGATCACGAAGAGATCGAGGTCGCCGTCGAGGTCGATGTCCACCCAGGAGGCGGAGTTCGAGTTCCCGCCGGAAGTGACGGGGCCGCCGGTGGTGACGGGGGCGAAGGCGCCCGCGCCGTCGTTGCGGTACAGGAGGTTGTCCACGCCCTGCCGGTTCGACACGTGCAGGTCGGGGTCGCCGTCGCCGTCCATGTCGCCCCACGCGCCGCCGATGGACGGCGTGCCGTCCGCGGCCACCGGGCCCGGGACGAGCGCGAAGAAGAGGCCGAAGTCGTTCCGGTACAGCCGGTTGTTCGCCGCCGCCAGGTTGCCGCAGGAGACGAACAGGTCGGGGTCGCCGTCCGCGTCGAAGTCCTCCCAGGCGCCGCCCGTGGATTCGGAGGCGTCCTGGACCACGACGCCGGACGTGACCTTCGTGAAGGTGGCGGCGGCGACCGGGGCGGCGGCCGCGAGAAGGGCGGACGGGATCAGGCAGGCGACGGGGCGCAGGCTCATGGGACCTCCGGCGGAGTGCGGGAGGCCAGTGTCCTCCCGGGGAGCGGCGGGTCGCCCCACCGGGAGGTCATGGTGTCGTCAGGAAACGGTCAGGAGTGCCACGCGGCGGGCGCGGGAGGCGGCGCCTCCGGCAGGACGCGCAGCGCGATGGCTCCCGCCTGGAGGTCCACCGCCGCGTGCAGCAGCATGGGCCACAGGAGGGAGCCGGTGCCGGCGTACAGCGCGCCGGCCACGGCGCCGACGAGCCCGGTCTTCACCACGCCTGCCGCGCCCTGGTAGAAGTGCCCGAATCCGAATGCAACGGCACTCAGGGCCACGGCCGGCCAGACGCCGACGTACGCGCCGAAGTACGCGATGAGGAAGCCGCGGAACAGGATCTCCTCGCAGATGCCCGCGGTCACGGAGAGCACGCGGAACCAGCGCCCCTCCTCCCCGGTGTGCGGCATCATCTCCTGCACGTTGCGCAGGGCCTCGCGGTACTGCGCGCGCCCGGAGTCGTCCGCGCGGCGGATCTGCGCCCACTGCGCCGCGAGGAGGCCGAGGCCGAGCGCGGCGAGCGCGGCGCCGACGAGCGTGCGCGCGTCCCCGGGCACGGTGAGCCCCAGTGCGGGGAGGGAGCGGCCCGCACCCAGCCACACCGTGAGCGTGAGGGCGACGAGCGCCCACTGGATGGCGGCGGTCCAGCGGTACTCGTTCACGCGCGCATCCTTGCGGCCCGCGCGCACGGCGGCCACGAGCTTCGGGTACGTGAGCGCCCCGTATACCGGGAACGCCACGACGAGCAGGAACGCCACGAGATGGTCCAGCGGACCGGGGTTCATCGATTCCTCCTCCGGCGCGCGGGACGCCGGCGCGGGGGCCCGGACGTCGACGCGTCGCGGGACGGGGTGAGCACGAGCGTGAGGGCGTAGAGCTTCGCGTCCTCATCCGGCGGCGGCTGGCCGAAGAGGGCCAGCAACTCGTCGATCAGGGCGTTCGCGCGCGCCAGCTTCGCGGGCGTGAGCCGCGCCTTGCCGCGCAGGGCCATCAGCTCCCGGACCCCCGGCGTCCCGATGGCGCGGAGCTCGGGCAGCGCGCGGGCCAGCTCCCGGCCGGTGAGCCGGAGCATGGCGCGCGCCGCGCGTTCGCCGGCGTCCAGCTCCGTGCGCGAGATGGCGTGCGCGCCCACGGTCAGGGCATCCGCCACGGCCTCGTACACGGCTTCGCGGTCGCGCCCCTCGCCGCGCCACTCCGCGGCGCGGATGAGTCCCGCCTTCTCCAGCACCGCCACGTGGTAGTGCAGGGCCTGCCGCGAGCGGCCCAGCCGCGCCGCCAGCTCCCGCACCGAGGCGCGGCCGTCCAGCGCCGCCAGCAGCTCCTGGCGCGCGGGGGAGGCCAGCGCCTGCAGGGCGGCGCGGCCGCTTCGCCGGGTGTGGCGGGGGCGCGCTCCGCGCTTCGGGGTCGTCGCCATGCACGGAACCTACGCCGGATCATTCCAGAAGTCAAGCATTATGGAATAACAACGCCGACGAAGGGGCGCCGGGAGGTCTCCGGCGCCCCGGGGTCACGCGGGCCGGGCGTCCGGGGCCAGGAGCCGCAGGGTCACGGCGTAGGCCAGGAAGGCCATGGCGGCCTTCCAGAACGTTCCGGCGCCGATGCCGGCGAACAGCGGCTGCGGGCCGAACCGGGACACGGCGCCGAGGAGCATGGCGAGGACGGAGAGTGCGAACAGGAACCAGCACGTGCGTCTCATGCGAGACCTCCGGATCAGGGGCCGGCGTGCTGCGGCGATGAGGACCTTGCCGAGGTGCGGCGGCAGTATAGGCCCTCGCCCCGGGGGGGGGCGAGGGCCCCGGCGTCACTTCGCGGCGGCGGATGCCTGCGCCTTCGCGTGCGCGCAGATGCGATCCACGTCCTTCCGGAACTCGTCGAGGTCGTACTGCATGCCGTGCAGGTAGGTGCTCCAGCCCTTGTTGGACTTCGCGAAGTGCACGGCGTCCTCGATCTCGGCGTCCGTGGCGCCGTTGAGCCTCGCGAACTGCGTGTGGAAGTAGGCGCAGTACTCGCAGCCGCTCGCCGCCGCCACCGCCAGACCGATCAGCTCCCGGTACTTGTTCGGGATCGCGCCGGGCTCCATCTGCACGGTGCGGAGCGTGTTCCACTCGTGCGCGAGCGAGATGTCCGGGATCGTCTTCAGGAACCCCGGCACGAAGCCGAAGGCGGCTTCGATCTCGGCGTACACCTTCTGGCGTTCCGGGCTCGGCGTCCCGTCCGCCCCGGCGGCCGGCGTCGCGGTCCAGGCGGCCGCGAGGACCGCGAAGCCCACGAGCCCCGTCCACGCGATTCTACGTCCCATGAGTGCGCACCTCCGGGCTCCGCCCCGGCGGGGGCCGGGCGCGGATCCGTTCGAGTCCCGTCGCCTCCCGGACGGCGTCCCGCGGGACGGGTCCGCTCCGCCGTCGACGGGGCCGGCGGGGTTCAGGATCCGCGCGGACGCGCGGGCGCGGCCAGCGAGGCCACCGCCCACTTCGCGGCGCGCGCGAGACGCCGCTCGTCGCCGAACGTGCGTGCGGAGATCATGGCGCCCTCCAGAGTGGCGAGCAGCGACGCCGCCATCTGGGGCGCGGGACCGTGCAGCCGGAACGCGCGCGACCGCCGGCCTTCCTCGAGGACCCCGGCCAGCCACGCCTCGGTCTCGTCGTAGAAGGCGCGCACCTCGGCGCGCGCGGGCTCGGGCAGCGTGGTGAACTCGGTGGCCAGCATGCCGCACAGGCACAGCCGGTTCCCTTCGCGCAGCGTGTCCAGGAACAGGCCGCAGAAGAGGTCCAGACGCCGGCGCGGACTGCGGGCGCGGCGCTCGAGATCCCCGAGGCGCGCGCGGAACCGATCCCGGTAGCGGGCCAGCAGCTCGCGGGCCAGGTCCGCCTTCGTGGGGAAGTGATGGTGCACGCTGGCGGTGCGGATCCCCACGCCCCGCGCGAGATCCTGGAAGCTGAACGCGTTCAGCCCGCGCGTCTGGGCCAGCTCCTGGGCCAGGTCCAGCAGGGCGGTCCGGGTGTCCGGGGCGGGGGCGGTCATGGGGGCAGCCTACCTATCGATAGGTCGGGAAGCAAGCGGGGCGCGCCGCCGCCGCGGCCCCGGTGGTAGAGTCCGCCGCCATGATCGGACGCCGGGTGTCCCACTACGAGATCGAGCGCCGCCTCGGGGAGGGCGGCATGGGCGAGGTCTGGGCGGCCCGGGACCTGCGCCTCGGCCGGCGCGTGGCGCTCAAGCGCGTGCGCACGGAGCGCGCGGACGAGCGCATGCGGAAGCGGCTGTGGCGGGAGGCGCGTTCCGCCGCCTCCGTGGCCCACCCGAACGTGTGCCAGGTCTTCGACGTCGTGGAGGACTCGGGCGAGCTGTTCCTCGCGATGGAGTTCCTGGAGGGCGAGTCCCTCGCGCAGCGCCTCGCGCGCGGGGCCATGCCGCCGGGAGAGGCGCTGGCCACGGCGCGCGAGATCGTCCGGGCCCTGGCCGCGATCCATGACGCGGGCCTCGTGCACCGGGATCTCAAGCCGGCGAACGTGATCCTGACGGCGCACGGCGCGAAGATCCTGGACTTCGGGCTGTCCCGCCCGCCGCCGGGCGGCGACCCCATGGCGGAGACCGCGATCACGCGCGCGGGACAGGCGGTGGGCACGCCGCGCTACATGGCGCCCGAGCAGTGGGCCGGGGACGGGATCGGCCCGCCCACCGACCTCTTCGCCGCCGGCGCACTCCTCTACGAGATGCTCACCGGCCGGCCCGCGCTCGCGGGCTCGACCATCCGCGAGGTGATGGAGGATGCGGTGCGCGGCCGTGCCCCCGCGCTGCCGGCCGTGCCGGAGCTGGCGAAGCTGGACCGGATCATCCGGCGGGCGCTCGCGCGCCCGATCGGGGAGCGGTACGCCTCTTCGCACGCGATGCTCGAGGATCTCGAGGACGTGACGCTGCGGGCGCCGGCGCGGGCGGAAGCGGCCGCCGGCGCGGGAGCGGACGCGTACACGCGCGTCGTGGTGCTCCCGTTCCGCCTGCTCCGGCCCGATCCGCAGATCGACTTCCTCGCGTTCAGCCTTCCCGACGCGCTCGTCGCCTCGCTCTCGTCGCTGGACTCCGTCGTGGTCTCCCCGGGCCCCGCGGTGGACGACGCCGCGGCGTTCGCCCGCGAGACCGCCTCCGACGCCGTTCTGACGGGCACGATCCTCCCGGCCGGCGGCCAGGTGCGCGTCACGTCCCAGCTGCTCGAGGCGCGCACCGGCCGGGTGCTACGCGCGCACACGTCGCAGGGCGCGCTGGACGACATCTTCCGCCTGCAGGACGACCTCGCCCGCGACATCGTGGAAACCCTGCCGGTCGACGCGGGCGATCCGGCGCGCGCCGGCGTCGCCCGTCGCCGCCCGAACAGCGGCCGCGCGTACGAGCTGTACCTGCGCGCGAACCAGCTCGCGAGCCAGCGCCGCACGCTTCCCGAGGCGTGCGGGCTGTATCGCGAGTGTCTCGCGCTCGATCCCGGATGGGCGCCCGCGTGGGCGAAGCTGGGCCGCGCGCACCGCGTGATGGCGAAGTACTCGCAGGGCGGCGACGCGAACGTGAACTTCGAACGCGCGCAGGAGGCCTTCCGCCACGCCCTGGACCTGGACCCGGACCTGTCGGTGGCGCACAACCTGTACACGTTCCTCGAGGTGGAGGAGCTGGGCCGTTCGCGGGACGCGATGGTGCGGCTGCTCGAGCGCGCGAAGAAGCGCGCGAACGACCCGCAGCTCTTCGCCGGCCTCGTGCTCACCTGCCGGTTCTGCGGACTGCTGGACGCGTCCCTCGCGGCCGACCGGCGCGCACGGCACCTGGACCCGTCCGTGCGAACGAGCGTCCACTACACCTACCAGCTCCGCGGCGACTGGGAGAAGGCCATCGAGTACGACGACGAGGACATGAAGTACGCGACGCGCCTGTCGCTGTACGCGCTCGGGCGTCCCGAGTCCTCGGTGCCCGGCGTGGCCGAGGTGGATCCGGCCGCGATGCCCGGACTGGAGCGGCACGTCGTGGCCGCGGGACGCGCGGCCCGGGACGGCGACCGCGCGCGCTGCGTCGCGGAGTGTCGCGCGCTCCTCTCGTCGACCTTCCGGGATCCCGAGGGTCGCTTCTACCTCGTGCGCAACCTCGCGAAGGTGGGGGAGACCGATCTCGCGGTCTCGGTGCTGCACGAGGTGGTGGGGCACGGCTTCCACCCGCGGGTCATCGTGGATGTGGACCCCTGGCTCGCGCCCCTGGCCGGCCACACGGGGATGCCGGCCGTCCTCCGCGCGATGGACGCGGGGATCGGCGCGGCGCGAAGCGCCTACGAAGCGGCCGGCGGCCCTTCGCTCCTCGGCGCCGCCTGAGCCGCGTCCCCGCGAACGCCTCGCGCCGGGTCGTGGGTTGCGGAGCGCCAGATCCCCTTCTCCGTGGAAGGCCCTCCCGGCGACGCGGGATGTCGATTCGTGGTGTCCTCGCGCGACGTCCGGGTGTAGGGCGGGACAACGGACCACACAGGGGGGCGACGCCCCGGGAGGCGAGCGATGCGCGTGATGGTCATGGTCAAGGCGACGGCGGAGTCGGAGGCCGGCGTGATGCCCAGGGAAGAACTGCTGACCGCGATGGGGAAGTTCAACGAGGAGCTCGTGAACGCCGGCATCATGCTGGCCGGCGAGGGGCTGCACCCCAGCGCGAAAGGCAAGCGGGTCCGCTTCTCGGGCGCGAGCCGCACCGTGGTCGACGGCCCGTTCACCGAGACGAAGGAGCTCGTGGCGGGGTTCTGGCTGTGGCGCGTGGCCTCGATGGAGGAGGCCGTGGAGTGGGTGAAGCGCTGCCCCAACCCGATGGAAGGCCCCTCGGAAATCGAGATCCGTCCCGTGTTCGAGGCGGACGACTTCGGCGACGAGTTCACTCCCGAGCTGCGCGCGCAGGAGGACGAGTTGCGCGCGCGGATCGAACGCGGGAAGTAGCGGCGGCCGCCGCGCGGCCGCGGGAGGACCGCGCGACGCGGGCGTGGCGACCGCGCGGGGGCCCGTTGCGCCGGGCCGGGGCGTGTGTTGTGATCGGCGGCCGTCATGGCCGAGGACATCCACCGCACCGTCGAAGCCGTCTGGCGCATCGAGTCCGCGCGGATCACCGCCGCGGTCGCGCGCATGGTCCGCGACGTGGGCCTCGCCGAGGAGCTGGCGCAGGACGCGTTCCTCGCCGCGCTGGAACAGTGGCCGGCGCAGGGCGTGCCGGACCGGCCCGGCGCCTGGCTGATGGCCGCGGCGCGGAACCGCGCCATCGACCGCCTGCGGCGCCACGCGCGCATGGACCGCAAGCACGAGGAGCTCGCCCGCGAGATCGAGGTGCGCGAAACGGCCACGGCGCCCGACGTGGACGCCGCGCTGGACGATCCCGTGGGCGACGATCTCCTCCGGCTCGTCTTCACCGCGTGCCATCCCGTGCTGTCGGCGGAGGCGCGCGTGGCGCTCACGCTCCGCATGCTGGGCGGGCTCACGACGCCCGAGATCGCGCGCGCGTTCCTGGTGCCGGAGTCCACGGTGGCGCAGCGCATCGTGCGCGCGAAGCGGACGCTCGCGGACGCGAAGGTGCCCTACGAGGTGCCGCGCGGCCCCGAGCTGGCCGCGCGGTTGGCGTCCGTGCTCGAGGTGATCTACCTCGTGTTCAACGAGGGGTACTCCGCCACCGCGGGCGACGACTGGATCCGCCCCGCGCTGTGCGAGGAAGCGCTGCGGCTGGGGCGCATCCTGGCCGGGCTGGCGCCGGCGGAGCCCGAGGTCCATGGGCTCGTGGCGCTCATGGAGATCCAGGCGTCGCGGCTGCGCGCGCGGACCGGACCGTCGGGCGAGCCCATCCTGCTCCTGGACCAGAACCGGGGGCGCTGGGATCAGCTCCTGATCCGCCGCGGCCTGGACGCCCTCGCCCGGGCGGAGGCCCTGGGTTCGCCCGGACCCTACGTGCTGCAGGCCGCCATCGCCGCGTGCCACGCGCGCGCCCGCACCGCCGCCGGGACGGACTGGTCCCGGATCGCCGCCCTGTACGCGGCCCTCGCGCGACTCACCCCGTCCCCGGTGGTGGAGCTCAACCGGGCGGTCGCCGTGGCCATGGCGTCGGGACCCGCGGCCGGCCTGGCGCTCGTGGACGCTCTGGCCGGGGAGCCGGCGCTCGCCAGCTACCACCTCCTGCCGACGGTCCGCGGGGACCTGCTCGAGAAGCTCGGCCGGACCGACGAGGCGCGGGCCGAGTACGAGCGGGCCGCGGCCCTGGCCGGGAACGCCCCCGAGCGGGAGATGTTGCGGGCCCGCGCTGCCGCGTTGACCCGGCCTCCCGCGGGTCGGTAGTCTCCGGACAGCGGCGCTCCCCCGGCACGCGCCCGAGCTTCGTCCGCTTCGGCCTCCCTCCGGGGTGCGCGGCCGCACGGAGGTGGACGAACATGAACTCATGGGTACGAATCGCGGGCGCCCCGCTCGCGACCATGTCGCTTCTCGCCCTCCTGCACGCCGGGAGCGCTTCGGCCGAGACCGCCACCGCGCTCCTGCGCGAGGGCGACCCTCTCCCCGGCGCGGGGGTCGGCCACTTCGTGAACTCGCTGAACAACACGGCCGTGAACCACGTGGGCGGGTACGCGGTCAACATCAACTCCACGGACGGCAGCGTCACACTGAGCCACATCTGGGGCAATGCGGCCGGCGGGCCCGGCGCGATCATGCGCACGGAGGGGACGTTCGGTCCGCTCGTGCAGACCGCGTACGAGTCCTTCTACGGCCTCGCCGATGACGGTTCCGTGGCCTACAGCTGCACGGGCACCGGCGGTCCGGTCGGGAGCTTCGACTCGGTGTGGCTGAACGACACCCCGATCATGGTGGAAGGCGATCCGTTCCCCCACACCCCGGGCCTGTGGTGGCGCTTCGGCAGCCGGCCGGGCATCTCCGCGAACGGGATCCCGTACTTCGTGGGCGGCACCGCCACCTCGCAGGGCGGGTCCACGTCGAACCGCGGGCTGTTCGTCGGTGTGGCGGCGGTTCCGGAGTTCATGGGCGGGGACGTCCTGCCCGGCCTCCCGGTGGCGCTCGGCACCGGCACCACGGTGTCGTTCGACTACCGCTTCTCGGCGCAGGCCAACCACTATATCGCGGAGGTCCAGCTCACCGGTGCCACGAGCGCGGACGCCGCGATGGTCGTGGACGGCGCCGGCCTCGTGCTCGGCGGCACGCTCGTCCGCGAGGGCAACGTCGTTCCGCTGATCGTCGGCGGCAACGGCACGGAGAAGTGGATCAACTTCGACTTCACCGGCATCACGGAGACGGGCCACTGGTTCTTCACGGGCGACACGGACGCGGCCACGGCGAGCGACGAGTTCATCGTGCGCAACGGCCTGATCTCGTACCAGGAAGGCCAGACGCTCGACGGGCAGACGATCACCGGGTCCATCGAGCACGCGTACATGAACGAGGACGGCGACCTGGCGTTCATCTGGTCCACCGTGGACTCGATCGCCCGCGGCACGCTGTTCGTCAACGACCGGATGATCCTGCGCGAGAACCAGCCGGTCGATCTGGACGGCGACGGCTTCATCGAGCCCACGAGCATCCTGCGCAGCTTCACGGGCATCAGCGCGCTCACGCTGTCCGACCGTGACGGCACGGGCGCCGTGTACGCCTACTTCACCGGCGACGTGGACATCAACAACACGCCGTCGACCACGGACGACGTGGAGGGCTTCTTCTGCGTCCGCGTGGACGTGGCCCCCACGGCCGTGCAGCTCTCCGGGCTCACGGCCACGCCGGCGCTCCGCTCGTCGGGCGTTGTCCTGTCCTGGGCGACGGCGCTGGAGGTGAACCACCAGGGCTTCCACGTGTACCGCTCGGACGAGGTCAACGGCTCGTACGCGCGCCTCACGGAGTCCCTGATCACGGGCCACAGTCCGTACCAGTGGGTCGACTCGTCCACCCGCCCGGGCATGCGCTACTACTACATGGTGGGCGCGGTGGACATGGCCGGCGGCGAGGTGCGGTACGGACCGGTCGAGGTGACCACGCCGGGGCTCAGCGTGCGCAGCGCGCTGGCGCCGGCGGAGCCGAACCCGTTCCGGCAGCGCACGCAGATCCGCTTCACGCTGGGGCACGAATCGCCCGTCAAGCTCACGGTCGTGGACGTGACCGGCCGCAAGGTCGCCACGCTCGTGGACCAGGCGCTGACGCCGGGCGAGCACGAGCGGACCTGGGACGGCCGGTCGGATGACGGCCGGGCCGCGGCCGCCGGCGTGTACTTCTACCGGCTGGAGACGGACGACACGCGCGACACGCGCAAGATGGTGCTCCTGCGCGGCGACTGATCCGGATCGCACGATCCGGGGCAGGAAGCGCGGGCCCGGGGGAGACCCCGGGCCCGCGTCGTGTTCGGGGGGATGCGGCCGGACGTAGGAGGGACTGACCCCCTTCGTCCGGAGGCGACGATGCGCACCCTGAAGCCCCTTCCCCGGCTGCGGGCCCTCGTGGTCCCGGGCCTTCTCCTGCTGGCGGGCCTCGCGGCCGGCCCGGCGCAGGCCGCCCACTTCAACTGGCTCGGCGCTACCGGCTCGGTGGACGACCCCACCAAGTGGAATCCCGCCGCCATCCCCGGCGCCGCGGACCACTTCCGCTTCGAGACGGCCACCACCTACACGGCCACGTTCCCGGCCGGCGTGCCGAACAGCCTGATGCTGGTCGTCGGGCAGGGGAACCCCTCCTGGCTCTTCGCGGGGCCGCATACCACCGGCGGCATGAACGTCCAGCTCCCGAGCAACGCGCACACCCTCACCCTCAAGGGCGGGCTGGTGACGACGGACTACCTGCACCTCGGCGGGTTCGGGATGCTCAGCATCGTGACCCTCACGAACAACGGTCCCACCACGACCGGCGTGTGGATGCACTCCAAGGGGATCAACAACCCGCAGGCGCCCTCGTTCGGCGACCACATCGGCCACGACGGCATCAGCGAGCTGAACATCTTCGGCGGCTCCCGGTACTACGCGGACCAGGTGGGCAGCAGCTGGCCCTTCGAGATCGCCACGCTCTCCAGCGCGGCGGCCACGGTGACCGTGGCCGGCTTCTCCACGGTCCCCACGCGGTACAGCCAGCTCATCGTGGGCACGAACGGCATGACCGTGGGGGCTGCGGGCACGGCGAACCTCTTCGCCACGAACGGCGGCAACATCACCTGTGCGGGACCGGTCATGATCGGGCGCAGCGTGACGTCCAACGGGTACGTGAACATCGGGCCGGTGGCCTCGCTCGGGACGTCGTTCCTGAACGCGCAGGACGTGCTGCGTATCGGGCACAACGGCTTCGGGCCGGAGGCGGGGCACGGCGAACTCACCGTGAACGACCGCGCGTGGGTGACCGCGGCCGGGCTCACGTACATCGGCGACCCCGACAACGTCGTGGACAAGCAGAGCTTCCTGCGCGTGCGGCAGGGCGGCACGTTCACGGCGAACGGCGGCATCCGCGTGCATCCCACGTCGGGGACGCCGCTGGACCTGCAGGGCGGCGTGACCCGCGTGGCCGGCGGGCAGCTCGAATGGCCGGCGGGCCAGTCGCTTGCCGTGGGCAGCACCACCGGGACGCCCGAGCTGTGGATCAGCAACGGCGGGACCAACGTGGCGCCGTCCACGTCCAGCGCGCTCGCGCAGCTCCGCGTGGGCAACACGGGCACGGGCCGGATGTTCGTCACCGGCGCGGGCACGGTGTTCCCGATGGGCGCGGGCAGCACGATCGTCGCGGACGTCGCGGGCACCACGGGACTCCTGGAGGTGGACGACGGTGCGGTGCTGTCCTCGGGCGGCGCGCTGCACGTGGGCAACGCCGGCTCCGGCACGCTGAACGTGCTCGACGGCTCGCTGGTCGACGTGGGCTTCCTGCAGGTCGGCGTGGCGGCGGGCGGGTTCGGGGACGTCGTGGCGCGCGGCGCCGGCTCGATCCTCCGCACGCGGAACAACGTGTGGATCGGCGGGAATTTCGGAGGCGCGGGCGGCGCCGGCAACCTGGCCGTGGAGGACAACGCCGTCCTCGAGGTGCTCCAGACCGGCGTGAACCCGGCGCTCGTCACCGTGTACGCCGGCACGGGGCAGCTCTTCCTGCGCAGCGGCGGCCGGCTGGCCACGGGCACCCTGGATTGCCGCGGGACCACGTGGCTGGAAGGCGGCACGGCGGAGGCCACGACCGTGCTCGTCCCGCCGGGCGGGACGGTGGAGGGCTACGGCGTGCTGGACCTCGCGACCGGCATGTTCTCGTCCGGCGCCCTCGAGCCGCACGCCGCGCCGGACATCCTCGGCACCATCGTCGTCGACGGGAGCGCCACCCTGAACGCGTCGAGCGCGTACGGCGCGGACCTGGGGGCCGGCGGTCCGGGCGGATCCGACCTCCTCGTCGTGACCGGCGCCGCCACGCTCGGCGGCACGCTCGCCCTGCGCACGACGCCCGCGTTCACGGGCACGCCGGGCACGGTGTTCACCGTCCTGACCTGCGGGTCGCGCGTGGGCACGTTCGCGGCGGTGACCTGGAACGGGGCGCCGCTGGCGGGCCAGGCGAACGTGCTGTACGAGGCGGACGCGGTCCGCATCGTGATCCCCAGCTCCACGGGCGTGGAACCGATTCCCGCGGCGGGGCCGTCGGCGCTGCGCTTCGCCGCGAGCGGCGCGCGGGATCGACTGGAGTTCGCGCTGGAGCTTCCGGCCGCGGCGCAGGTGGAGGCCGTGCTGTACGACGTGCGCGGACGCGCGGTGGGCGACCTCTTCGCCGGCAGCCTCGGGGCGGGGCGGCACGTGCTCGCGCCGCGGGATGCGGCCGGCGTGACCGCCAGCGGCGCGTACTTCGCGCGCGCCGTGATCCGCGCGGACGGCGAGACGACGGTGCGGACGGCGCGCGCCGTGCTCGTGCGGTAGCGTCGCCGTCCCGATCGTGTCGTGTTCCGTCGCGGGCCCGGAGGATTCCTCCGGGCCCGCGTTCGTTCCCGCTGCCCGATCCGCGCGCGCGGTGGTAGCATCGCCGGTCGCATGGTCACCGTGACGGAATCCCGTGCGAACGACGTCGTCGTCCTGGGCGGCGGCGTCGTCGGCGTCGCGTGCGCGGCGGAGCTGGCGCGGCGCGGGCGGACGGTGGTCGTGCTGGATCGGGACCGGATCGGCGGCGCCTGCTCGTCCGGCAACGCGGGGTGGCTCACGGCCTCCATCGCGCTGCCGCTGGCCGCGCCGGGCCTCGCGGGACAAGCCTCGAAGTGGCTCCTGGACCCCGAGAGCCCCTTCCACATCCAGCCGCGGGCGGATCCGGCGCTGGCCGCGTGGCTGGTGCGGTTCCTCTGGGCCACCCGCCGTTCCACCTTCGTCCGCAACGCCGCCGCCCTCGTGGCGATGGCGCGCTGGAGCCTGGACGCGTGGGAGGAGATCGCCGCGCGCGCGGCGCGCCCCTTCGGGTTCGAGCGCAACGGGCTCGTGTGCGTGTACGAGACCGCCAAGGGACTGGCGGCGGGTCGCGCGGGTGCCGAGCTCGTGGCGGGGTTCGGGATCGATTCCGCGGTGTGGACGCGCGACGAGCTGCGCGCACGCGAGCCGGCGCTGCGCGGCGATGCGGTCGGCGCCGTGTTCTATCCGGGGGATGCGCGCTGCGAGCCGCACGACGCCGTGCTCGTGCTGGCGGACGAGGCGCGCGCGGCCGGCGTCTCGTTCGTGGAGGGCGCCGACGTGGACGGCGCCGAACGGGCCGGCGGATCCCTCGCCGCCGTGCACACGTCGCGCGGGCGGTTCGCCGCGCGCGACTTCGTGCTCGCGGCCGGCGCGTGGTCGGGAGCGCTGGCGCGCACGCTGGGCCTGCCGCTCCCGATGCTGGGCGGGAAGGGCTACTCGCTCGTCCTCCCGCGCCGCGAGCCGCACCCGCGGTGCGCGCTGTACCTCACCGAGCGGAAGATCGCGGTGAACCCGCACGCCGATGCGCTGCGCCTGTCCGGCACGCTGGAGCTGGTGGACGGCGATCTCTCCGTGAATCGCCGCCGCGTGGACGCCATCCTGCGCGGCGCCCGCGGGATGCTGGCGCTGCCCGAGGCGCCCGAGGTGCGCGAGACATGGCGCGGGCTGCGCCCCTGCCTCCCCGACGGCATGCCGGCCATCGGGCGCACGCGGCGCGTGCCGAACCTCTGGCTGGCCACCGGCCACCAGATGACGGGGCTGAAGACCGCGCCCGGGACGGCCCGGCTGCTGGCCGAGCTGATGGACGGCGACGCCCCGAGCTTCCCGGCCGAGCCG
>CAZNDO010000016.1:0-86276 GCA_964571855.1 uncultured Gemmatimonadota bacterium | reverse complement strand
CGCGCCGCCCGGCGAGCATCACCGCTCGGGAATCACCCGCTGCCCGATCGCCGCGCGTCCGGCCGGCAGCTCCACGCGTTGGCGCGTGAGCGCATAGCCCAGGCCGCCCATCCGGCCGACTGCGGCGAGCTTCTCCGGATCGATGCGAAGGCGCTCGTCGATCAGGTCGTCCTGCACGTGGATCCACACCACGCGCCCGATGACGATGTTGCCGCCGGCACGGCGGCCGGGGTTCGTGCGGATGACCTGCCAGGTCTCGCACTCGAAGGAGACGGGCGACTCCAGCACCCG
This sequence comes from uncultured Gemmatimonadota bacterium, assembly GCA_964571855.1. GTDB lineage: Bacteria > ARS69 > ARS69 > ARS69 > ARS69 > CAYYFX01. Next base: position 85,985 of record CAZNDO010000016.1, on the reverse strand, counting down.
CGGCGCCTTCACGCGCACGCTTTCGGCCGGCGTCAGGCCGGTGAGCTCGAACTCGCTCTCGTCCTCCGGCAGCGGTTCCGCGGCCCCGACGATGCGGTCCAGGATCGCCTCCGTGGCCACGTTCACCACGAACTCGCCCGTCCCGCCCTCGGACTCCGGCTTCGCGTTGCGCAGCGAGTCCTTCTCGCCGCCGTCCGCCTTGTTCGCGGGGCAGAAGAGCAGCATCAGGGGATCGGAACCGATGCCGTTGAAGAACGAGAACGGGGCCACGTTGAACCGGCCGTCCACCGAGCGCGTGGACACCACGGCGATCGGCCGCGGCACCACGGCGCCGATGAGCAGCTTGTAGCGGTCGGGCTGGGCCAGCGCCGCCGGGTCGATCTGCATCGCCTACAGGTCCTTGTACGCCGGACCGTCCCCGCCCTCGGGCGTGACCCACGTGATGATCTCGTACGGATCCGCGATGTCGCACGTCTTGCAGTGCACGCAGTTCGACGCGTTGATCCGCAGGTCCTTCCTGCCGTCCGGCGCGTCCACCATCTCGTACACGGCCGCGGGGCAGAAGTGCTGGCAGGGGTTGCCGTACTCCTCGGTGCAGCGCGTGCGGCAGATGTTCGTGTCCGCCACGAGCAGGTGCGACGGCTGGTCCTCGCCGTGCATCGTGCCGGACTGGAACACGTTGGTGAGCCGGTCGAAGAGCTTCTCGTTGTCGTACGTCGCGCGCGGGCGATGCCGCTCGCCGGCGGGGATCTCGGAGAGCTTGCGCATGCGGCGGTGGCCGGCCTCGCCGGGCAGCCGGCCGCCCAGCGGATCCAGCCCGCCGAACGCCATCTGGAACCCGGTGCGGAGCAGCCCGGCGTAGAAGTTCCCCGCCATCGCCTGGTGGAAGTTCCGCACGCCCCACAGCTCGTCCTTCACCCACGACGCCTTCACCTTGTCGTCGAAGCCGGCGAGGCGCTTCTCCGAGAAGTCGTCCGCGAGGAGCGCGTCGAACACGGTCTCCGCGGCCTGCATGCCGGTCTTGATGGCGAGGTGGATGCCCTTCAGCCGCATCGAGTTCAGGAAGCCGCCGGTGTCGCCGATCAGGAGCGCCCCGTCGGTGAACGGGCGCGGGCGCGCGAACCAGCCGCCCTCCGGGATGGCCTTCGCGCCGTACGAGATCACGGTGCCGCCCTCGAGCCAGCCGCGCACGACCGGATGCGTCTTGAAGCGCTGCAGCTCCGCGTGCGGGCTGTTCTCGGGGTGCCAGCTGTCCAGCGCGGTGACGAATCCCAGCGAGAGCACGTCGCCCTCGCAGCCGTAGGCGAAGCCGCCGCCGAAGGTGCCGGCGTCCAGCGGGAAGCCCATCGTGTGGACGACCTTCCCCTTCGGGAAGCGGCCCGGCGCGAGCTTCCACGTCTCCTTCACGCCGGTGGCGTACACCTGCGGGTTCGTGCCGGCGTCCAGGCGGCGGCGCGCGATCAGCGTCTTCGCGAGCGAGCCGCGCGGCCCCTCGCCGAGGATCGTGACCTTCGCCTGGATGTCCGGGCCGGGCTGGAAGTTGCCCCGCGGCTGGCCGTGCTTGTCCACGCCGCGGTCGGTGGCGCGCACGCCGGTCACGCGGTCGCCGTCGAACAGCAGCTCGCGGCCCGCGAACTCGGGCAGGATGAACGCGCCCTTCGCCTCCACCTTCTCGCCGAGCCAGCGCACCAGCTTCGAGATGCTGACGATGTAGTTGCCGTGATTCTGCAGGGGCGGCGGCGTGATCGGCAGGCGGAAGCTGCCGGTGCCCGTGAGGAAGAGGACGTCCTCGCCTTCCACCTTCGACTCGAACGGGAAGCCCTGCTCGAGGAAGTCCGGCATCAGCTCCTTCAGGGAGCGCGGGTCCAGCACCGCGCCGGAGATGGCGTGGGCGCCGAGCGCCTTGCCCTTCTCCACCACGGCCACCTCGGGCGCGAGCTTCTCGCCCTTCCCCTCGGCCTCCACGCGGGCGTTGTGCCGTTCCACGAGCGTCATCAGGTGGTAGGCGCCGGCCAGGCTGGCGGGACCGGCTCCCACGAAGAGCACGTCGACGGGCATGACTTCGCGCGGCGGTGCCATCGAACCCTCCTCACGGACGGGGGCACAACCCCCGGGGAGGGTTACCCTCGAACCGCGTACCAGGTCAAGGATCCGAAACGCGCGCGCACGCGCCGCGCCGCGCTCTCCTCCGGCACGACGCCGCGGATCGCCAGCGCCTCCATGCGGTTGCGGGCGTCCCGCACGATCCGCCGGACGCGGCGGCTGAAGCGCGGGCGCAGCGGGAGCCGGGCCGCGGCGGCCAGCAGGTTGGCCAGGACTCCGGGGTCCTCGGGAGCGATCTCGGCGGCGCGGCGGATCACGTCCAGCGCCTCCTCGGCGCGGCCGGACCGCACCAGGACCCACGCCAGCTCGTTCCATGCGGCGGCGAAGGAGTCGTCCAGTTCGGTGGCCTTCGCCAGCTCGCGGCGGGCGCCTTCCAGGTCCCCGTCCTCGGCGAGCGCGAGACCCTCGTACAGGCGGAAGCGCGCGTTGTCCCACAGCGGGTCCGCGGAGCGCGCCCGCCCGTAGGAGCGGTGCGCCTCGCGCGGGCGGCCCAGGGCGGCCTGGCAGTCCCCGATGCGGCCGAGCGACTCGGCGGCGTGCGGCGACGTGGCCAGCGCGTCCCGGTAGCGGCCCAGCGCCTCCTCGAACCGGCCGGCGGCGAACGCGTGCTCCCCGAGCATGTAGATGGCCTTCGTGAACTCCGGGTCCCGGCGCACGGCCTCCTCGAAGAACTTCGCCGCGAGCGTGGTCCGGCCGAGGCGCTGGTAGATGAGGCCGAGGTTGTACTGGCTGCCGGCGTCCGCCGGGTCGGACTCCAGGAGCTGCTCGCACGCCTCGATGCCCTTCGCGAAGTCCCCCAGCTCGTAGTAGCAGCACTGCAGGTCCCGCAACGCCACCCAGTACCCGGCGTCCGCGCCGAGGCACGCCTCGAAGTAGTCCCGCGCGCGGTAGAAGTCCGAGAGGTCCAGGAAGTACCGGCCCAGGCAGTACAGCGCGTCCGGCGACGCGTCCTCCGACGCGAGCGCCGCGTCCAGGTGCGCGCGCGCCTCCGACGGCAGCTCCCGCGCGAAGAGGAAGCGCGCCATGATCACGTTCGGCTCCACGTCGGCGGGGCGGTTGCCGAGCGCGCGGCGCGCGTACGCCACGCCCTCGTCCACGCGGTGGAAGGCCAGGCACAGGTTCCCCGCGGCGATGAGGATCTCCTGGTCGTCGCCGTGCCGCGCGAGGTACGCGTCCAGGAGCGGCAGGGACCTGCCCAGCTCGTCCGCCGCGTACGACGCGGACACGTACTCCACCAGCGCCACGCGGAACGACGGTTCCAGCTCCAGCGCGTGCGCCAGGTGCTCGCGCGCGCGCGGCGTGCCCTCGTGCTCGCGGGCGCGGCAGTACTCGGTGAACGACTCGAAGTCCAGGTGGTCCAGCACCGGCTCCGGCTCGGGCGCCTCCTCCTCCTCGAGCGAGCCGATGGACCGGCGCGTCTCCTCCGCCAGCTCGTCCAGCAGGCGGCACACCGACGTGCGCAGCCCGTTCACGCAGCCCTCGCGGAGCTGGCGGCCGGTGACGGCCTCGAACACGCGGTACTCCAGGAGCAGCCCGTCCGTCACGCGCACCTGCCCGAGCACGATGTAGTCCGATTCGTAGCGCGCGCCGATGCCGGGAACGGTGAGGCCGGTGGCGTTCTCGAGGGAGCGGGCGTCCGACGCGCCGGCCAGCTCGTCCGCGCGGTCCGGCGGGCCGAGCAGGATGGCGTTCGCGTCCAGGCCGCCGAGCGACGAGAGACGGCGCGCGATCTCGTAGGTGATCCCGCACGCCAGGGCGTGCCCGTCCCCTTCCAGGCTGACGGCGGAGAACTGGACCACGCCGATCTTGGGTCTCATTCCCGTTCCGGTGGCAGGATGGCTTGGTGGTTCCCCGCGTGCGCGCGACCAGCCCAACCTTACCGAGGCCGGGCGCGGATTCTCAAGGAGAAACACGCGCGCGGCCGCGCGGCGCGGCGACGCGCTCGGCAGACGGCGCGGATTCTTGCGGAACGTGACAGCCTACAAGCGGGCCGGGCCCAGCGCCGGGTCCCCGAGGTTCCACAGGACGCGCGCGGGCAGCGAGTGCGCGGCCGTCACGGCGCCGACGCGCGTGCGCACGACCACGTAGTACGCCTGGTTGCGGTCCGGCTCGAAGGGGAAGCGCGCGCGCCACCGCGCGGTGGAGAACCGGCCGCTCACCGCGCGGTCGTGGCCCGCGTACAGGGGCTCCACCGCGCGCCACGCCGGGTTCGCGGGACGGCGCGCGTGCAGCGCGTGCATGAAGTCCGACCCGTCCAGCGGGCCGATGTCCAGCACGAGGACCTCCACGCCGGTGACGGTGGCGTTGCCCTCCGCGGCGACGACCGTCACCTCCACGAAGCCCTCCGAGATCTCCTCCAGCACGCGCGTGTGCGGGAGGTCGCGGTGGCCGGCGAGGCGCTGCAGCCACGCCGTGACGTTTGCGGCCACCTCCGGGTGCGCGAGCGTGGACGGCGAGCCGCGCAGGTACAGCACGTCGTCGAAGGGATGGTCCCGCGGCTCGGCGAAGGGGCCGCGCGGGACGGTGGAGGGCGCGCCGGCGGGCGGCGGAAGCACGGCCAGCCGGTCGAGCGGCGCGGACGCGCGCGCGAGCAGGTCCAGCGGGACGTCCGGATCCGAGTCCCCGACCACGACCCACAACGGCACGCGCTCCAGCGGTCCGCGCTTCAACGCGAGCGGGTCGAACTGCGCGCGCCAGCGCGCGCCGCTGCCCTCGCACGAAGGGCAACCCGGATCCGGATCGGCCCAGCTCGACGTGAGGAACGACAGCAGATCGCGCGAATCGCTCCATGCCGTGGGCCGGAGGTTCGCGAGCGGGTCGATGCCCGCGTCGCGCTCCCAGCGGCGCCAGCGCACGAAGTGCTGATCCGTGAGATCCAGCGGCCACCCGCACAGCACGACAGCGGCGACGCCGGCATCGACCGCCGCCGCCTGCACCGCGCCGAGCGCGCCCCACCGTTCCCCGGCGAGCACGAAGCGGTTGCGCCGCGTGCCGAGCCGCTCGGCCACGAGGCGGTCGGTGGCGCGGACCGCGCGCAGCCAAGCCGACGCCACGCGCTGCTCCCACAGCAGCGTGAGGTCCCCGGTGAGCGCGTAGGAGCGGAGCATCGCGTGGCCGAACTGGTCCTCGCCCGTGAACCCGCGGCCGCCGGGATCGTCCTGGTTCGCGAAGGAGGCGAGGTCGCTCACCACGGGCCCGCGGATGTCCACCACGCACGCCGCCATCCCCAGCGCCACCGCGGGCTCGTGCCCGAGCCCGCCGAGGAGATCGAACCCCGAGCGCGACGATCCCGGCGGGAACTCCGCGAGGAGGACCTCGCCGGAACGGCCGGCGCGCGGCCGGCCGTCCTCGTCCAGCGGGAGGAACAGCGTGCCCGTGGCGCGCCGCACGTCCGCCGGATCCGGGTACCCGCGATACGCCACGAAGGAGAAGCGCACGCGGAGCGCGGCGGCGTCCCCGTCGCCCACCACCTGTTCGTCGGTGACGGACAGCTCCAGCGCGTCGCGATCCGCCGCGTCGTACATGGCGACGTCGAAGCCGGGCGCCTCGTCCACGCGCGGCGCGTCGGTGCCCACGGCGGAGCACGCGGCGCATGCCGAGGCGGCCGCGAGGGCGCACACGATCCGCAACCGGGAGACGCGGGACATTCGCACCTTCCTCAGGCAGTGGCCAAGCGCGCCACCATATCAAGAAACGACGCGGCGCGGCCGATCCCTGGAGCGAGACCCCGCTCCGAGGAGACCCCCAGGTGAGCCGCCGCGACGTGCATGCCCGGACGGCCCGGGTGGCTCCCTGGAACCGCGAGGATGCCGGGCTCGACGCGCACGTGCAGCGGCGCCTCCTCTCCGGCCGGCGCACCCTGATCGTGCTCTCGGACGGCGCCCCCGCGGGGTACCGCCTCGCCCACGTCCACTCCGTCGACCAGGTGACCATCGTCCTCCGCGGACGGGTGGAGTTCCGCGTGGACGACGTGCTGCACCGGCTGGGGCCGGGCCAGTCCGTCCACATCCCGGCGGGATCGCGCCACGCGATGCGTTCCGCCGATCCGTCCCCCGCCGAGACGCTCCACCTCTTCCTCCCCGCATCCTGACGCGCCGCGCGTTGACAGTCCGTCTAGGCGCAGCCGAAGATCCGGCCGGCGCGGAGGGACGGGATGCCCGGGTGGCCGTTCACGGGAAGCGCGGGGGCCTCGGCGCCGCTGCGGCTGTTCGACGGCGAGCGGATCCAGGCGCGGCTGGAGCAGGGCGACTGGGTCTCCGGCGTGCTCCACGTGGTGCCCGGCGGCGTCGAGATCGTGTACGACGAGCCGCGCCTCGTGGGCGGGTGCGTGGAGTCCAGCCGGCTCCTGGACCACGACGCCGCGGCCCGGCTGAAGGCGCTGGTCCGCCCGGCCTCCCTGGAGACGCCCGAGTCCCGCCGCCGCCGTGACGCGCAACTCTGGCGGACCGCGCATCCGGGCTGGCGCGATCGCCTCGCCCGGTGGGGCCGCGAGCTGATCGGCCGCGATCCCGTCGCCGCGGACCCGCTCCTGCGCCGCTACCTCGGACGGCGCGTGCTCGTCCGCCTGCCGCGCCGCGGCCAGGACCAGCACACGACCGGGCTCCTCCTGGCGTACGACCACCGCTTCCTCGCGCTGGCGGACGTGCTGCTCCCCAGCGAGACCTGCCTCCCGCTCTGTCCGGGCACCACGCGGAGCGCGGAGCTCGACGCGCTCTGGAACGACGCGGGCCTCGAGCTGTTCAACCGGGGCGCCGCGCCGGTGGACGTGCTCGGCGTGCGCACGTCCGCGGGGATGCGCCCGTGGGAGATCGTGCTCCGGCCCGGCGCGCGCGAGCGCATCGGGTTCCGCCGCGGCCCCGCGGGAACGGCCGAGCTCGTGTACGAGCGGCCGGAGCGGGGCGACGCGGTGGTCCCGCGCAGCGCGGCGTTCGTGCTGGGCGGCAGCGAGGGCACGGTGACCCTGCCGGCGCTCCCCGACGCGTCCACGCGCATGGGCGACCTTCCGATCGGCACCACTCCCGAGAGCCGGGAGGAACCGCCGGTGCCGATCCCCTCCGGAGACTGACGTGACGGAAGTCCGGCTGACCGCCTTCTCGCACTGCGCGGGTTGAGCGTCGAAGATCGGCTCCGCCGATCTCGCGACGCAGGTCCTGCGCCGTCTACAGCCCCACCAGCCGCCGGAGGTCCTCGTGGGCACATCCCACCCGGACGACGCCGGCGTCTACCGGGTGCGGGATGATCTGGCGATCATCCTGACGGTGGACTTCTTCACGCCCATCGTGGACGACCCGCGCACGTACGGCGAGATCGCGGCCGCGAACTCCATCTCGGACGTGTACGCGATGGGCGGCGAGCCCTTCGCCGCGCTCAACGTGGTGACGTTCCCGGCGGCGTCGAAGGAGCTGCCGCTCTCCGTGCTGGGCGACATCCTCGTGGGCGGCGAGGCGAAGGCGCTGGAGGCCGGCGTGGCGATCGTGGGCGGGCACACCGTGGACGACCCGGAGCCGAAGTACGGGCTTGCGGTGATCGGACGGATCGACCCCGCGCGCATCCTGCGCAAGGGCGGCGCGAGGCCGGGGGACGTGCTCTTCCTCACGAAGCCGCTGGGAACCGGGATCCTCACCACGGCGTTGAAGCAGGGACGGCGGAGCGCCGCGGACCTGGCCGAGGCGGTGCGCGTGATGGCCACGCTGAACCGGGACGCGTGCCGCGTCATGCTCGACGGCGGCGCCACCGCGGCCACGGACATCACGGGCTACGGGCTCCTGGGCCACCTCGGCGAGATGCTGCGCGCCGGCGGCGTGGGCGCCCGGATCTCGATGCGCGGGATCCCGCTGCTGGAGGGGGCCCGCGCGCTCGCCGCGGACGGCGTGGTGCCGGGAGGGACCCGGAAGAACCTGGCCGCGGCCGCGGCGGACACCACCTGGGGGGACGGCCTCACGGACGTGGACCGCCTCCTCCTGGCCGACGCCCAGACCTCCGGGGGGCTCCTGTTCGCGGCGCCGCCGGCCGGAAAGGACCGTATCTTGAGCCGCCTCAAGGAGTTGGAAACTCCGGCGGCCGCCGCCGTGGGCGTGGTGACGGAAGGCCCCGGCCTGATCGTGGAGCGCTGACCCCCGGCGTGGCGCTCCCCCGCGTTCGCGCGTACAATCGCGCTCCTTTGACCCCTCCTCCACGAGCCACGTAACCCGGACCCGAGGGACCTGCGATGACGAAAACGCTTTCCGCGCGACGCGTGCTGGTCGCGCTTCTTGCCCTGGGCGCGGTGGCGGCCGGGTTTACCGTTTCCTCCCGCGCCCAGGAGAGCCCCGCCGTGAAGGACGCCACGAAGGACCCCGGCCTCTACGCCGTGTTCGAGACCACGAAGGGCACGATCGTCGCGCGCCTCGCGTACGACAAGGCGCCGGTGACCGTGGCGAACTTCGTGGGGCTCGTCACCGGCGAGATGGAGTGGAAGGACCCGCAGACCGGCGCGATGGTGAAGCGCCCGTTCTACGACGGGCTGAAGTTCCACCGCTGCATCGCCGGCTTCATGGTGCAGGGCGGCTGCCCGCTCGGCAACGGCCGCGGCGGCCCCGGCTACAGCTTCGGCGACGAGTTCGACGCCAGCCTCCGCCACGACACGGCGGGCCTGCTCTCCATGGCGAACTCCGGCCCGAACACGAACGGCAGCCAGTTCTTCATCACACTCGGCCCCACGCCGCACCTGAACGACCGGCACTCCGTGTTCGGCAAGGTCGTCTCCGGCCTGGACGCGGCGCAGTCCATGGCCGCGGTGCCCATGAAGGGCGGCGAGAACTCCACGCCGGTGGACGACATCCTGATGACGAAGGTGCGCATCGTGCGGACCGGCGCGGAGGCGGAGGCCTTCGACTGGAAGAAGGAGTTCGCGAAGAAGGACGAGCTCCCCGAGCGGATGAAGGCCTACCGGGCCGGGAAGGACAAGGCGGAGATGGGGAAGCTCTTCCAGACGCTGGGCGTGGACCCCGCCAAGATGCAGAAGGGCGACAGCGGCCTGGAGTACTTCGTGCGCCAGCCCGGCACCGGCGCGGTCCCGAAGGCCGGACAGACGATCGTGGCGCACTACACGGGCTACCTGCTGGACGGCACCAAGTTCGACTCCAGCGTGGACCGGGGCTCGCCGTTCGAGACGCAGATCGGCGTGGGCCGCGTGATCAAGGGCTGGGACATGGCGTTCACGCAGATGAAGGTCGGCGAGAAGCGGCTGCTCGTGATCCCCGGCGACCTGGCGTACGGGAAGCGCGGCGCGGGCGGCGTGATCCCGCCGGACGCCACGCTCGTGTTCGACGTGGAGCTGCTCGAGGTCAAGTAGCGGCCCGGCGGCCACCGGACGGGACGGCGGCGGGCGTTCCCCTCGCGGGAGCGCCCGCCGCGCTCGTTCCGGCTACTCCTTCTCGGCCTTCCGCTTGCCGGCGTCGCGCAGCTCCACGCTGCCGGAGAACGTGCTCAGCGAGATCGCCACGCCGCCGTCGCCCCAGGACTCCTCGAGCGACGCGCCCGGGCCCATCTTCTCGTGGCGGACGCGCCCGCCGAAGTCCGTCTCGATGCCGCCGCTGAAGGTCTCCACGGATACCTCCGCGCCGACGCTCCCGGGCATCACGAGCAGGACGCTGCCGGAGAAGTTCTCGAGGTCGATCTCCGGCGAGCCGCCCTTCACGGCGGCCACCTTCACGTCGATCTCGCCCGACACGGACGTGCACGAGAGCGTGGAGACCGTGCCCTTCTCGATCCGGATGCGACCGCTCGTGGTCTCCGCGGTGATCGGCGCGCCGTTCGGCGCGATGGTGATCACGCCGCTCACGGACTCCGCCTCGATCTCGCCGTCGATGGCCGCGAGGTCGATCGCGCCGCTCACGGTGCTCGCGCGCACCTCGCCCTTCGCGTCGCGGACCTCCACGTCGCCGCTCACGCTCTCGAGCTCCACGTCGCCCCAGGTCCCCGCGGCCTCGATGGGCGCGGACACTGTCTCCACCTCCACGTCCGCGCCGCGCGGCACGCGGATCACGAGGTCCGCGTCGCCGCCGTCGCCGCGGATGCGGCGCGGCAGCACGACCTCGATGGACACGTCCTCGCCGCGCGACTCCACGCGCACGTCCTCCACCTTGTCGTCGATCGTGCCGGTCACGCGGACCTCGGCCGCGTCGTGCGTCTCGATCCGGATCGACCCCGACACGTTGGACACGGAGACCGTGCCGTCCTTGCCGCAGGGGATCGTCTCGTCCACCGGGCCCGCCGCGGCGCCGGTCGCGAGCGCGAGCCCCGCCGCCGCCGCCGTCCACCATGCAATCCTCGTTCGCATCGCTCGTCTCCTCCGGATCAGGTGCGCATCGTGGCGTCTTGCGCGGCGCGGCGCAGCAGCGCGCCCCGTCGCTTGTACTCCGCGTTCAGGAGCCGCTGCAGGCTGGCGTTCGACGGGTCCTCCTCGAGCGCCGCGTGGAGCCGGTGCACGGCCTGGTCGATGATCTCCAGGTTCCGGCGCAGCACGTCGTCGCTCTCCGGATCGCCGCCCGCCACGACGGCGTCCCGCGCGGCGAACACGGCATCCGCGGGGTCCTCCGGTGCGGCGACGCTGTCGTCACGGACGGCCGGGACGTCGGGCGCCTGCGCGATCGGCGGCGCGGTCGTCCGCCCCGCGTCCAGGCGGCCCAGGAGGAAGCCGCCGGCGAGGACCACGAGCGCCACGGCGGCGGCCGCGAGCCAGGGCACGCCGCGGGACGCCGGGCGGGCGCCGCCCGTCTCGAGGCGCGCGCGGATGGCGGACCACGCCGCGGGCGGCGGATCCACCGCGCGCGGCAGGGCGCCGGCGGCGGAGACCAGCGCGCGCAGCGCATCCAGCTCCCGCGCGAGCGCGGCGTCCGTGGCGAGGCGCGCCTCCAGCGCGCGCCGCTCGTCCTCGCCCAGCTCGCCGTCCAGGTACCGGCTCAGAAGTTCGCGGTCGCTCACGGCCCTCTCCTTTCCGCTACGCGCTCAGGCGCTCGCGCAGCAGCCGCCGCGCCTGGTGCAGCCGCGCGCGGCATGTTCCCTCCGGGGCGCCGGTCATCTCGGCGATCTCCCGGTGGCGGTATCCCTCCACGTCGTGCAGGACGAAGGTCACGCGCGCCGCCTCGGGCAGCGCGGCGATCGCCCGCTCCAGGTCCACGCCCGCCTCCACGCGCGCGCCCATGCCGGGCCGCGGGAGCGCCGCCGGGGAGTCGTCCGGCTCCAGCGCCACCTCGCCGCGGCGCAGGGTGGCGCGGCGGGAGTCCAGCACCGCGTTGACCGCCATCCGGTGCAGCCAGGTGGACAGCGCGGAGCGGCCTTCGAAGCGGGGCAGCGCCTTCCAGGCCTTCACGAAGACCTCCTGCACGGCCTCGGCCGCGCGCGTCTCGTCGGCGGCCAGCCGGAGACAGACCGCGTGCACGCGGCCCGCGTGCATGCGGTACAGGGCCTCGAAGGCCTCCAGGTCCCCCCGGCGGGCGCGCTCCACCAGGAACGCGTCCCCGGAGGACGTGACCGCGACGGGGCCGGCGGTGTCCGGGATTCCAGGGGCGGACGTGACCATCGGGGCTCCTTCCGTGCAGTCGACCTTCGGACGTCCGGCGCGGCCGTTTCGTTGGCGCGAATCGGCGGAACCGGCCGGGGGGCGCGGGAGGCCGGCCCGGCCCGGATCGGCCGGAACGGGCAGCGGCGGGCTCCCTTCGCCGTCCCTTGCGGACTTTCGCGCAGGTCGGGCCCCGTGATCCAGCCGCCCTTTGGCGAATCCGATCCTTTGGGATATCCTGGGACGCCCCACGGAACGAGCGCCCTTCGGGAGTCGACATGAACGTCTGCGTGTACTGCGCCTCGTCGGACCGGGTCGACCGCGCCTACTTCGAGGCGGCGGAGCGGCTGGGCCGGCTCATCGGGGAGCGCAAGAACAACCTGGTCTACGGCGGCGGGAACACCGGCCCCATGCGGGCGCTGGCGGAGTCCGTGAAGGCGGCGGGCGGTCGCGTCCTGTCGGTCATCCCGCGGACGTTCGACGAGCGCGGCCTGCGCTTCGGCAAGGCCGACGAGGTCGTGGTCACGGCGAACCTGCAGGAGCGCCGCTCGGTGATGCTGCGGGACTCCGACGGCTTCGTGGCCCTGCCCGGCGGCTTCGGCACGCTGGAGGAGGTCTCGGAGAACCTCACCGCCCGCCAGCTGGAACTGCACACGCGCCCGCTGTGCCTCGTGAACATCCACGGCTTCTGGGACCCGTTCACGGCGTTCCTGGACCGCATCATCGAGGGGCAGTTCGCGAAGCCGGAGCACCGCGCGCTCTTGCACGTGGCGCCCACGCCGGACGACGCGCTGGACTACCTGGACCGCTACGCCCCGGCGAGCGTTCCGGACAAGTGGTCGTGAGCTGACGCGTCACGGACGCTACGCTCCCACGACGCTCCAGTTGTCCGCCACGTCCGGCTCGATCGTCCCGCGGCGCTGGATGTAGTCCTTCAGGATGCCGCGGAGTTCGCGGCCCGTGCGCTGCACGGTGCGGGCGTGGCGGAGCGCGAGATAACCGCCGCCGCCCTGCGCGCGATAGCTCGGCAGGGACATCGTGAGGCGCGCGTCGGCCGGCCGCTCCGCGCCGCCGAATGTCAACGAAACGATGCGGGATCCGGCCGGTCGCGCGGGGTCGATCACGTACTCGCAACCGGACAGCGAGTCCTGATTGTACAGGCCGAAGCGCGGGTGGATCGGCGGGCGCTCGCCGTTCACGGCGGGGCCCGCGAACGCCAGCGCGGACTCCTCCAGGTACGCGCGCACCTGCTCCACCGTCAGTTCCACCACGGTGAGGTCGTTCTCGTAGGGGTAGATGCGGAAGAGGTCGCGCTCCGTGATCGGGCCCGCGGCCAGTCCCTCGGTCGCGCGGAAGAGGGCGGCGGCGCTGAGGTCCGTGGCACAGGCGTCCCGCTGCGCGCGGTGGAAGAGCGTGAGGATCGGGTTGTCGCGGTAGCGCGCGTCCTCCACGCGGAACGCCGCCGCCGCGCGGCCGATCGGCTGCGCGATGCGCGCCTCCGCGTGCGCCGTGGCCTCGCGCGCGAGCTCCATCACCTCGAAGTCCGGCTTCACGGACGGCCCCGCGCGGTGGACCTCGAAGGACGCGGCCGGGCGGAGTGCATCCGGCTGCCACTCCAGCACCAGCTCCCCGAGCGCGAGCCCGCCCCAGCCGGCCTGCACGGCGAGCGTGCCGGTGGCGCCGCGGCGCTCGTCGAAGCGGTGGGTATGGCCCATCAGCACGGCGTCCAGCCCCTCCACCTCGTCCACGAGGCGCGCCACGTCGTTCTCGGGCGGGACCGGATCCTCCAGGCCGCCGTCGGTCACGCCCTCCCAGCCCATGTGCGCGGCCACGACGATCGCGTCGTACTTCGCGCGCAGCCGCGGCACCCAGGCGCGCACGGTCTCCACCGCGTCCCGGAACGTGAGCCCCTCGAAGTTCCAGGGCTCCTCCCAGCGCGGCACCTGCGGGCTCGTGATGCCGAGGATCGCCACGCGGCGCCCGCCGCGCCGGAACCCCACGTACGGGTCCAGGTACGGCTTCCCGCCGGGGCCCAGCACGTTCGCGCCGAGCACCGGGAACCCGGCGGCCTGGCGCATGGACTCCAGGAACGGCAGGCCGAAGTTGAAGTCGTGGTTGCCCACGACCATCGCCCGGCAGCCGAGCCGGTCCAGGATGCGGACCATGGGGTGCGGGGTGCCCGGCCGCTCGCGGGCGTGCAGGGTGGCCATGGGCGTGCCCTGCACGAGGTCGCCGAGGTCCAGGTAGATGGCCTCCGGGCAGCGGCGCTTGGCGTCCGCCAGCAGCGTGGCCGCGCGCGCGATCCCGCCGGGGAACGGCGCGCCGGTGACGGGGTCCACGGGGCCGACGCGGCCGTGGAGGTCGGCCGTGAAGAGCAGCGTGATGCGGTCGGCGGACGACAACGGATCCTCCCGGGGCGTGACGGCAGCCCAACCCCGGAGGGTACTTCACGCGCGGCGCGCGGGCCACGCCGGAAGGCCGCGGAGCGCGCGAATCCCCAACGGGGCGCCGGCCCCGTCACGAGTCCCGCAGCGCCCGGATCAGGGCGAGGACCTCCTCGTCGTCGCGGATGTGCCGGCCGGTGGCGTCCTTGGAGTACACCAGCGTGCCGTCCACCGTCACGTCGAACACGCCGCCCGAACCGGGGATCAACTCGGACTTCGCGCCGAACTCCTTCTCGATCGCGGCCGCCAGACCGGCGGCGATGGGGTCATACCGTCATTCGCGGCAGAACTTGATCGACACCTTCACGGGCTCGCTCCTTCGCTGCAGGTCCGTTGCCTCGCGCGATTCGCCCTCTCCGATGCCGGGGCGCACGCCGCGGATTCGCGATGCGTGGGATCGCGCACCGGGCGTAGAATGCCGCATCGTGCGCAATCCGACACCGTTCGAGTTCATGCACTGGGCGAAGGCGCGCGAGGGCGCGGCCTGGCACCTGGGCACGAGCGGCACGCCCTCGCCCGGCCCGGCCGCGGAGGCGGAGTTCTTCGCCGCGCCGGACGACCTGCCCGCCGGCCGCAGCGCGTCTTTGGGCGATCGCTTCGGCTACGCGGCGCTGCGCGAGGCGGTGGCCGCCGCCTACGGCGCCCGCGAGGACGGTGTCCTCGTGTCCGACGGGACGAGCCTGGCGAACTACGCGGCCCTCACGGCGATGGCCGGCCCGGGCGATCGCGCGCTCGTGGAGACGCCCACGTATCCCGTGCTCGCGGAGATCCCGCGGTTCCACGGCGCGGTGGTGGAGCGGTTGCCGCGGCGCGCCGAGGACGGCTGGCAGCCGCGCCTGGACGACGTGCGCGCGGCGCTGGAGCGTCCGGGGCCGCCGGTGCGCGCCGTGGCGTTGACCCGGCTGCACAACCCCACCGGCGCGGACCTGGACGGGGAGTTCCTCGCGGGACTGGCCGCGCTCGCCGAGGCGCACGACTTCCACGTGCTGCTGGACGAGGTCTATCTGGACTTCGTGGACGCGACGCCCGGGCACCGCATCTCGCCGCGCTTCGTCACGACAGGAAGCCTCACGAAGGTGTACGGGTTCGGCGGACTGCGCATCGGCTGGGTGATCGCGGACCCCGCGGTGCTGCGGCCGGTGCGCGAGCTGTCGTTCTACCTGGCGGTGAACGCGTCGTCGCCGTCGCAGGCGGCGGCGCGGCGCGTGCTCGCGCGGCGGACGGAACTGCTCGCCGCCGCGCGCCGGCGCGCCGGCGCGGGGCGCGCGATCGTGGACGCGTGGATCGCGTCGCGCGCGGACGTGTCGTGGGTGCGCCCGGCCGGCGGGCTCGTGGGCTTCGTCCGGCTGCATCGCGTGCCGGACACGCGCGCCTTCGCGGAGCGCATCCTGCGCGAGCGCGGCGTGGCGGTGGCGGAGGGCGAGTTCTTCGGCGTGCCCGGGAGCATCCGCGTGGGATTCGGCATCGACGAGCCGAAGCTGCGCGGCGGTCTCGAGCGGCTGGGGGCGGCGCTGGACGAGGCGTAGCCGGCGCACGGCGCCGCGGGCCGTCAGCGCCCGCGGAACTGCGGGCGCCGCCGCTCCAGGAACGCGCGCACGCCCTCGCGGAAGTCGTCGCTGCCGCCGAGCTCCACGATCGTGCGCCGCTGCTCCTCGAGGTACGGCTGCAGCTCCTGGCTCCAGCCCTCGCCGAGGCGGCGCTTCGCGTGCACGTACGCGAGCGTGGGACCGGCCGCGATCTCCCGCGCGAACCCGGCGGCCACCTCCCGGAAGTTCGCGGCCGGGAGGATCTCGGTGACGATGCCCCACTCCTGCGCGCGCTCGGCGTCCAGTTCCCGGCGCATGAGGTACATCTCCAGCGCGCGCTTGCGACCCACCACGCGCGGCAGCATGTACCAGCCGCCGCCGTCGGGGATCTGCCCCACCTGGCCGTGCGCCATGAGGAAGGTGGCGCGCTCCGACGCGATCACGAGGTCGCACGAGAGCGCCAGCCCCACGCCGAAGCCCACGGCCGGACCGTGCACCGCGGCGATCGTGGGGACCTTCGCGTGCAGGAGCGACCACGTGATGCGGTGGAGCTGCTCGGTCAGCTCGAGGAAGAACGCCTTCGGGTCCGCGTCCAGCGCCGCGGACATGGCGCGGATGTCGCCGCCCGCGCAGAACGCCTTGCCGGCGCCGGTGATCATGAGCGCGCGGATGCTGCCGTCCGTGGGCGTGGCCGCGAGCGTGTCCGCCAGCGCGTGCGCCAGCTCCGGCGTGACCGCGTTCAGCGCTTCCGGACGGTTGAGCGTGACGATGCCCACCGCGTCCTTGATCTCGACCGTCAGCACGTCCCGCGGGGCGACGAAGCTCATGCGGACCTCCGGGCGGTCACTCTAGCGGCCCGCGGCGAAGCGGGCCAGCGCGTCCGCGAGCGCTTCCACGCCGCGGCGGTGCACCATGACCACGTGGTCCCGGCGCGGCTTCGTGTACAGCTCGCTCACGCGGTGGGCGAGCACGGTGGGCGCCCAGATCAGCACCGCGTGAGCCCACCCCAGGTTCGCCCCCGCCTCGGACAGGGTGTGGCGGTCCGTGCCCCCCACGATGCGCAGCTCGAGGTCGGGCGGCCACAGGGCGCGCAGGGCGGCGTGGACCCCGGGCGCCCCGCCCACGACGAGCACCCGGGCGATGCCGGCCTCGCGGCAGGCGTCCGCGGCGCGGCGGAGCGCGGCCCGGTTCGACGAGCCGCCGCAGAAGTCGCAGAACGACGGGTCCTCCACCGGCACGGCCACGAAGCCGTCGGCCGGCGGGAGGTCGGCGCAGCGCGTGCAGCGGCGGACGAGCACGGCTTCGAGCGCCTCCTCCACCCGCGACCGCTTCGACGCCGCCACCGCCTTCTTCCGGGCGTTCGTGAGCCCCGCGGCGATCAGCACCGAGAGCGCGGCTTCCGCCGCTTCCGGGTGACCGAACCCCAGCTCCTTCAGCAGCTTCGCGCGGTCGAGGGGAGCGTCCATGCCGGGAGGGTAGCCTGCCCGCAACCCGGGCGTGGGGGTTTCCGTAGTCCGGGTGTCCCTTTCCCGGAGGGATCCCCGATGTTCGAGCTCATGGCCCTGCTCGCCCTGGTCGTGGTCGGCCTGCTCTGCGTGAAGCTGGTGTTCGCGTTGCTGCTGTGGCCCTTCCGGCTGGCGTTCTGGCTCGTCGGCGCGCTCCTCGCCGTCCTCTTCTTCCCGCTGTCCCTGGTGGCGGCCCTGGTCGGGCTGGTGGTCCTGCTGCCGCTGGCGCTCGTGGGCCTGCCGCTGCTCGTGGTCGTGGCGCTCCCGCTGCTCGTGATCGGCGGGCTGGTGCTGGCGCTGGGCGGCCTGCTCCTCGCGATCTAGCGGACTTGGCGGCGAAGCAGCGCGGCAAGCTCCGGCCCGTCCGGGCCGGGGCGCACCCGCACGAGCAGCGTGTCCCCGGCCGCCGACACCGCGCGGACCTCCGCGGGATCGGGGAGGCCGGCGGCGGACTCCTGCGCCGCTTCCCACGTGGCGCCGTGGTCCGCGCTGCGGCGACGGTACACGCGGGCGTCCTCCGCCCGGTCGATCTCCTCCCAGGCCACCTCCACCGCGTTCGGCCCCGCCTCCACGAAGCGGGCGGCGTGGCTGGCCGACGCGCCCGGCGGGCCCGGGTCCAGTCGAAGCTCCGGACCGTCCCACGCCGCGCCGCCGTCGGTGGAGCGGCGCACGAACAGGTCCGAGAGGCCGGAGCGGTCGTCCCACCACAGCACGAGGAGCACGTCCGGGGCCGGCACGGCGAGGCGCGGGTGGAAGGAGCTGGCGGCGCCGGCGCGGTCCGAGTCCGCGCGAAGGGACGCGCCGGCGCCGGGAGCCCCGTGGTCGTCCCCGACGATGCGGACGCGCACGTCCCGGTCACCGTCGCGGCGATCCTCCCAGGCCACGACGGCCCGCCCGCGGGAGTCCACTGCCACCGCCGGCAGCGAGGCCGGCCCGCCGTCGGCCGCGGCCACGGACGGCCGCCACGTGGCCCCGCCGTCCGGGGAGATGCGGATGCGGACGCCGTCGTCGCCGGATTGCCATGCGGCGACCACGCGCCCGGCAGGGCCGGCGGCGAGCTGCGGCTCCAGCGGCGAGGACGCGGGGTCGTCGTCCAGGCGCGCCGGTTCGCTCCAGCGGCCGTCCGCGGCGCGCCGCGCGATGCGGAGCTCGCAGCCGGCGTCGTCGCGGCTCTCCCACGCCAGAAGGAATGCGCCATCCGCCGCGGCCACGAGGGCCGGTGCGGCGGGCGTGCCCCCGCCGAGGGGAACGCGCTCCCACGTCGCCAGGGCGAGCGGCGGCGAGGGCGGTTCCGGCGGGGGCGGGGCGCAGCCGAGCATCCGCGGATTCTAATCCTCGAACTTTCGGGCAGGCAGCGGGTTTCCTGGGCGGGCCGGCAGGCCGAAGGATCGAACCGGGTTCGAAAGGACGGACCATGACGAAGCTTGCGATGTACGCCGCGGCCACCCTGCTCGCGGCGGCGCCCATGACGGCGCCCGCGGCGCCGGGGGACGAGGCGGAGGCGGGATACCTGGGCGTGCGGATGCAGCGGATCGAGGGCGGGCTGGCGGAGGCGCTGGATCTGGCGCCGGACACGGGCGTCCTGCTCTCGCAGGTGGAGGACGACAGCCCCGCCGCGAAGGCCGGACTCTCGAACGGCGACATCATCACGAAGTTCGGCGACGCGTCCGTGGGGACGCCGTCCGACCTGCGCGACGCGGTGCGCGGCGCGAAGGCGGGCGACACGGTGAAGGTGACCTACCTGCGCGACGGGAAGTCGCGCACCGCCGACGTGGCCCTGGCCGCGGCGCCGCAGCGCCCGGGCCGCGGGCCGATGATGCGCGAGCGCATCGGCGCGGCGGATGACGACTCTTCCGATCGCCCGCGCCGCGACCGCCTGCGCGAGCACGTCCAAGAGATGCGGCTGGGCCGGGAGCGCGGCTGGCTCGGCGTGTCCACGCAGCCGCTGACCGGCGAGCTGGGCGCGTACTTCGGCGCGAAGGACGGCGGCGCGCTCGTGGCCGAGGTCGTGGACGACAGCCCGGCCAAGAAGCTCGGACTGCAGGCCGGCGACGTGATCGTGAAGGTGGACGACGAGGCGATCGCGGATCCGGCGGACCTGCGCCGCGCGGTGGGCGCGCACGACGAGCCGACCCAGGTGGAGGTCACGTGGCTGCGGGACCGCAAGACGCGCTCCGGCAAGGTGGAGCTGGAGGTGCGCGAGGGCCTTGCGTGGTTCGGCGGCGAGGGCCGCGGCATGCCGGACTTCGACCTGCAGTGGACGCCGGAGGACCGGGACGACATGCGCCGTCGCGTGCACGCGTTCCGCATGCAGGCGGACGAGGGCGCGCAGCGCGCGATCGACGAGCTGCGGGAGCAGGTGAAGAAGCTGCAGCAGAAGGTGGAGAAGCTGGAGTCGAAGTAGGCGCGATCCGCGCCTGCGGAACCTGCCGATCGCCCCCTCACCCCCGGGCGACGGCGGTCGGGGCCCTTCGCCGGACGGCGGAGGGCCCTTCGCATGCGCGGCGCGCTCAGTCCCCGCTCGCCGCCGGCGCCGGCGGCATCTTCTTCACCTTCGCCTTGATCGCCTGGAACTTGGTCGAGTCCTTGCGCAGGCCGGGCTTGGCCGGCAGCGCCGCGATCTGCGCGCGCACCGCGCCCGCGCGGGCGCCCGGGTCCGGGTGCGTGGAGAAGAACTGCTCCAGCTTCGAGCCGCCGGCGCCGCCGCGCATCTCCACGAGCTTGTCGAAGAAGGTGGCCAGACCGGACGGGTCGATCCCCGCGTCGTACAGCTCCTGCACGCCGTACGTGTCCGCCTCGCTCTCCATGCCGCGGCTGTACGACGTGATCGCGCCGGTGGCGGCGATCTGCGCGGCGACCTGCGTGAGCATGGACGGGTTGTCCCCGAGGATCAGGGCGGCGATGGCGGAGAGCCCGTACTGCTGCGTCATCTGGCGCGCGCTGTGCCGGCCCACCACGTGCCCGATCTCGTGGCCGAGCACTCCGGCCAGCTCGCTCTCCGTGTCCGCGGCCTCGATGAGGCCGCGGTTCACGTACAGGTACCCGCCGGGCACGGCGAAGGCGTTCACCTCGTCCGTGTTGACGACGCGGAACGTGTACGGGATGTCGCTGCGCTGCGACACGCGGGCGATGGACTGGCCGAGGGAGTCGATGTACCCCACGACCTCCGGGTCGTCGATGAACGTCAGCTCCGTCTGGAGCTGGTCGGCGAACTGCGCGCCCATCTGCAGCTCCTGCTGCTCGGACACGATGTTCAGCTGGCCGACGGTGGCGCAGTCGGAGAGGGCGAACGCGGGGAGCAGGGTCAGCGCGAGGCGGCGCACGGGCAGGCGCATCGGGAACCTCCGGATGGATGCGACGGGCCGTGAGGGAAACGCGGGGCGGGCGGCGTCGTCAAGTGCCGAGCCGGTGCCGCGGGACGTCACTCCTCGTGCGGCGGCGCGTCGTCCGGCGAGGGGGGCTCCCCCGCGCCGGGGACCAGCCGGTACCCCACGCCACGCACCGTGAGCAGGTGGCGCGGCGCCGCCGGGTCCTCCTCCAGGATGCGGCGCAGCCGCACGAAGAAGTTGTCCACGGTGCGGGTGGTGGGGAACGCGTCGTAGCCCCACACGCGATCCAGGATGGTGTGGCGATCCACCGCCTCGCCGGCGCGCTCAGCGAGCACGCGCAGGATGAGCGCCTCCTTCTCGCGCAGCTCGTGCGTGCCGCCCGGCCCGGTCACCGTGCGCGCGGCCAGGTCCACGAGGTTCGGCCCCACCTGGATCGCGGTCGCCACGGCCTGCGTGCGCGCCCACTCCTCCCGCCGGAAGATGCCCTTGATGCGCGCGAGCAGCTCGCCGAGGTGGAACGGCTTCGTCAGGTAGTCGTCCCCGCCCTCCTCGAGGCCGCGGATGCGGTCGTCGTCGGAGTCGCGCGCGGTGAGGAACAGGATGGGCACGCGATCGCCCGCCGCGCGGATGCGGCGGCAGAACGCGAAGCCGTCCTCGCCCGGCAGCCCGACATCCAGCAGCACGAACTCCACGCCGCCGCCGCGCCAGACCGTCTCCGCGTGCTCGGCGGAGCGGCACACGATGGCCTCGTAGCCGTCGAGCTCCAGGTTCATCCGGAGCCCCTCCGCCAGCGGCACGTCGTCCTCGACCACCAGGATCCGCTTCTTCAAGCGTCCCTCCGCACCGGCCCGCGCGCCTTCACGCGTCCCCCCGCGCCGGCAGCACCAGCGTGAACGTGGCCCCGCGTCCCGGCTCGGAGTCCAGTTCCACGCGCCCGCGCATCGCCTCGACGTTCCGTTTCACCAGGAAGAGACCCAACCCCGCGCCGTGCGTGCTGGTCCCGGGATCGGGCTCGTTGTCGTCCAGGCGCGTGAACGCCTCGAAGATCCGCTCGCGGTCCTTCGCCGCGATGCCCGGCCCGCGGTCCGTCACCGCGAGTCGAAGCCACTTCCCGTCCCGCGTCAAGCGGACGTCCGTGGTGGACGGGGCCGGCGCGTACTTCGCGGCATTCTGCACGAGATTCCGCAGCGCCGTCGCGAACGCCTCGCGCTGCCCGAGGAACTCCAGCCCCTCGGGCAGCGTGGCGGTCACGGTCGCCTGCCGGGAGCGCAGGTAGCCCTCCATCTCCCGGAGGACGTCCTTCGCCTCGCGGCCCGCGTCGAGGGGCTCGAACAGGCGCGGGTCCAGCTCCCCGCCGCGCCCGGCCGCCAGCACCTGCGCCACGAGCGACTCCATGCGCACCGCGTCCTCGAGCAGCCGCGCGCGGATGCGCCCGCGGGCCTCGTCGTCCAGGTCGTCCCGCTGCAGCGTCTCCGCCCACAGCCGGAGGCTGGCCAGCGGCGTCCGGAACTCGTGCGTGATGCCGGCGAGGAACACCTCGCGGGATCGCCGGAAGCGATCCTCCGCGCGCTGCGCGAACACGAGCACGAGCGTGCCCGCCGCCAGCAGCCCCAGGAAGAAGGAGCCCTCGAACAGGAACATCCGCTGCCGGCGCGCGGAGTCGTTCCGCAGCGCCTCCCGGACCGCGGGCGACACGACGGCGCGCGGCCCGTCCGGGCCGGGAACGATCGCGATGTCGGGGTGCTCCGCGCGAAGCCGGTCGGGGTCCCCGGCCGCCGGCGGCGCGAGCCGGGCCTCCACGAGCGCCCGTTCGAGGTCCAACCGCCGGTTCTCGGCCTCCTCGTGCCGGCGCCCCTCGCGGGTCTGGTAGATGACCCACCAGGTGCCCTGCGCCACGATCAGGGCCACCAGCAGCCCGTACACGAACCCGTACCGCGGACGCCGTCGCATCACCCCGCAATCTACCATGGTGGTTCGCAGATTGTGGCGCCCCCGGATTTCCACCCCCGCCCGGTGCATTCGGCCCCTGCCGGCTCCGCCCCATCCGGGCATAAGGCGTTGCCCTGCAATGCCTTGGCCGGCACCCCGATGGCGCCCGGCCCGCCGTCCACAATCTGCGAACCACAAGGGGGCTAAAGGGGAGGCGTGAACTTGCCGTTTCCATGCGCGGCTGCCGCCACCGGGCGCGCAGTTCCAATCCTGGCAAGGAGAGGCGAATGAAGCGCGAAATCAGCGTGGCCCTGGCGGCGGTTCTCGTCCTGGGGACCTTCGGCCTGGCCACGGCCATGGGCCCCGTCGAGGCCGGCATCAAGGGCGGCGTGAACATCGCGAACCAGTCCACGGATCCGGACTCCGATCCGTCGCTGGACGCCCGCACGGGCCTGGCGCTGGGCGGTTACGTCGGGTTCCCCGTGCTGCCGAACCTCCAGATCCAGCCCGAGGCCCTCTTCATGATGAAGGGCGCGGAGCAGAGCGACGACACGGGCACGAGCTCGTACAAGCTGAACTACATCGAGGTCCCCGTGCTTGCGAAGCTCGGGTTCATGAACCAGTCCCCCGCGCACCCCTCGATCTTCGTGGGGCCGTCCCTCGCGTTCAACGCCTCGTCCAAGGCGGACGTGGCCGGCGCGGGCGAGGTTGACACGAAGGACTACACGAAGCCGGTGGACGTGGGCGTCGTGGTCGGCGCGGGCGTGGACTTCCAGAACCTGGGCATCGACGTGCGCTACACGCGCGGCCTGACGAACACGGCCGACGTGGAGGGCTCGGACACGGAGGTGACGAACAGCGTCATCTCGATCATGGGTTCGTTCCGCTTCCTCTAGGACGCGGCGAACGATTCGCACGGGAGGGCGGGGCCGCGAGGCTCCGCCCTCCTCGTTTCCCCCGGGCCGCTCAGAACGAGTACGTGAGCCCCCCCGAGACGATGCGCGTCTCGTTGTCGTGCCGGCTCACCGCGTGATCCTCCGGCTGCCAGTGCACGAACAGGTTCGCGGCCACGCCCGGCCACGGCTCGGCGCCGAGGAGGAGCGTGAGGCGGTCGTAGGTGTAGTCGGACGAGGCGGTGGCGCTCGCGTCGTCCGGGAGGACGTCCGCGGCGAGGTCCGGCTCCTCCGCCGGGGCGTCCACTCGGTAGTCGCGACGGCCGATCTCGTTCGTCACGGAGACCCAGCCGCGCCGCCCGAAGCGCCAGTCCACGCCCAGCTCGACGCCCAGCTCGTGGTACTCCTCCTCCGGCGACGTGGCCCCGGACAGGAACGCGTGCAGCGGCATGATCGAGAGATCCAGCGCCGCGGTGCGGTGCACCGTGAGCTGCAGCCCGGTGCGTCCCCAGTCCGAGTCGAAGTCCAGCTCGTCCGGCTCGTCGTAGCGCACGATCTCGTTCTCGTGCTGCACGCGGCACGTCACGGCGTCCGTCAGGCCGAACTCGAACCGCAGGTCCGTGCGCCCCTCCCGCGAGCTCTCGCGCGCGCTGCCCTCGTCGTAGCGCCGCCGCTCCAGCGTGCCGAGGATGTCCAGCACGGTATCCGCCCCCGGGGCCCACGAGAGCGACAGCACGCCCGTGTGCCGGTCGAACCCGAGCGACGCGGAGTCCGGCACGTCCCGGCGCGCGAAGCGGTAGCCGGCGCCGGCGCGGCTGAACGCGCCGAAGTCCAGCGCCAGATCCGCGCGCGGCTCGGTCGTCCACGCCGTGAGGTTGTACGGGTCCTGCGTCTCGTACCAGGTCCCGTCGAAGCGGCCGCCCAGGCGCACGGACCACGGCCCCGTCATGCGCCGCTCCCACGCCGCGGTCAGCCGCTCCTCGAAACGGTCGCCGGAGACGGTGTAGTCGCCGCCGTCCGTGAACGCCAGGTAGACCGCCTCCTGGCGCACGTCCCACACCGTCGCCCCGCGCTTCGCCCTCCCTTCCACACGCACACGCGCCCGGCGCGTGGAGTGGCCCGCGTACAGTTCGGCGTCGGCCTCGAACCGGTCCGCGCCGATGCCCGGCGTGCGCAGGAGAAGGCCCGCGGAGGTGCCGTAGTCGTCCACGAGCGTGACCGTGTCCGCGTCCGCGGTGACCCGGTAGGTCTGGCCGAAGTGCTCGAAGTCCGCACCCACGCGCGGCACGACCTCGAGCGGGGCGGCGAGCGCGACGGCGGGGATGACCGACGCGGCGGCGATCGCCGCGAGCGCGCGGGGCCTCGCGGGGCGACGCGCGGCCACGCGGGCCGCCGTGCGCCGCCTCACGGGGCGGCCCGCTCCGGCGCGAGCAGCGCCAGGGCCTCGGTCAGGAGGTCGCGCGCGAGCACCGCATCGCCCTCGGCGAGGATCTCGTCCGCCACGCGCGCGATCTCCTCCGCTTCCACCACCAGCAGGGAGTCCGCGGCCGCGGCGGCGCGATGCTCCGCGGCCAGGCGCTCCAGCGCCGCCGCGAGCTCGCCGCAGTGCCGCTCCACCGGATCCGCGGCCGTCGCCGGCGCCGTCGCCGCGGAATCCGCCGGCGCGCCCGCGCCGCGCGCCGCCGCCGCCAGGGACAGCACGAAGGCGAACGCCGCCGCCCGCGCGCCGCGCATCAGGACTCCCCGCGGTCCACCAGCTGCAGCGCGCGCAGCGCGAGGTTCCGCGCCACCCGCGTCTGGGCCATGGCCCGCCGGAGGTCGCCCGCGTCCAGCGCGGCGTGCGCGCGGGACTGGTGGTCCTGCGCCCGCTCCAGCAGCGTCGCGGCCGCCCGGCTGTCGGAGGCGCGCACCAGATCGGCCGCGCGGGCGAGCGCCGCGTCCGTGGCCGCGACCGCCGCCTCCACCGCGGCGTGGTCCTCCGCCCCGCCGAGCGACGCGCGGGCGCGGTTCGCGAGGTCGCGGGCCTCGCGCGTGCGCACCATCGCCTCGCGCGGAT
Source organism: uncultured Gemmatimonadota bacterium (assembly GCA_964571855.1). Lineage (GTDB taxonomy): Bacteria > ARS69 > ARS69 > ARS69 > ARS69 > CAYYFX01. The sequence goes on along the minus strand of CAZNDO010000016.1, from coordinate 60,659 downwards.
GCCCGTCCCGGGCCGCCTCGTGGGCGCGACGCTGCATGGCGTGCGCGCTCTCCAGCAGCGCGCCGGCCGCCGCGTCGCCGGACTCGTGCACGATCGTCCCCACGCGCTCGAGCAGCAGGTCGGTCCGCTCCAGCTCCCGGTCCAGCCGACGCCCGGCGTTCGCACCGCCCAGCACGAGCGCCTGCGCCACGAGCCGCTGCGATGCCACGGCGAGCCGCAGCGACGCCTCGTACTGCTGCTCCCCGAACGCACCGCGCGCGCGCTCCGCCAGTCCCGCGGCCTGGTCCAGCAGAGCGTCAGCCTCGCGCGACGCGCCCGTCGCGAGCCGTTCGCGCGCGTGCCCGATCTCGCGGATCGCGCGCTCCAGCTCGCGCTCGGCCCGCGTGCGCGACGCGCCGTCGTCGCGCGCCAGCGTGGCCGCGCGGGCGCCGAGCGCGCGCGCTTCCAGCGTGAGCCGGCCGGCCTGCAGCATGCGGCCGTTCCCGAAGTGGCCGCGCGCCTCCGCCTGGATCCGGAAGGCCTGCTCCAGGAGGTCGCGCGCGCGCGCGGAGTCGCTCTCGCGCACGAGGTCGGCCGCACGCGCGAGGACCTCGTCCGTGCGCTGCAGCTCCTCCTCCACGCGGTTGCCGCCGCCCTGCGCGTGCGCGGCCGGCGCGAAGCCTGCGGCGAGCGCCACGAGCACGAGGCAGATCAGGGTGATCCGGGGGCCGGGGTGCGGGATGCGGGCCATGGTCCGGTTCCTTCCGGCGGGGGTGGTGCCCCCGGAGGATGCAGGCCGCGTGCCGGCTCGGGGCGCGGGAGCGCACCACCCAAGTCGTTGGCAACGCATCAGTTCCACGATTCCCTCCCGGCCGGCCGCCGGGGTCCGGCGGCCTGGTGTCCCCCGCGGGACAACTGTGGCTCCCGGGGGCCACCCCGGGAATCGGCGCGTCACGCCCCCGGGTCGATGCCGTAACGCTCCATCCGCCCGTACAGCGCCCGCCGCGTGATCCCCAGGATGCGCGCCGCCTTCGACTTGTTGCCGCCCGCGCGCTCCAGCGCCTCGCGGATCATCCGCGCCTCGGCCTCGGACAGCGTGGCCCCCGCGGCCGCCGCGCCCGCGGGATGCGACGGGGGCGCGGACTCCGCGCCGGCCGGCGGCCCCGCCGGCGACGACGCCGCGCGCGCGCGCGCCGGCACGTGCACGTCTTCCGCGGTGATCGGTCCGCTCCCGGCCAGGATGGCGGCACGCTCCAGCACGTTGCGCAGCTCACGCAGGTTGCCCGGCCAGTCGTAGGCCTCCAGCGCGCGCCGGGCGGCATCGTCCGGCCCGGGACCCGCGTACCCGGCGCGGCGCAGGAAATGCGGGATGAGCTCCGCGAGATCCTCGCGCCGCTCGCGCAGCGGCGGCAGCTCGATGGGGAACACGTTCAACCGGTAGAAGAGGTCCTCGCGGAAGCGCCCGGCGGCGATCTCGCGCGGGAGGTCGCGGTTCGTGGCGGCGAGGACGCGCGCGTTCGCCTCGATCACCTGCGAGCCGCCGAGGCGATGGAAGCGGCGGTCCTCCAGCACGCGCAGCAGCTTGGCCTGCGTGGACGGGCGCATCTCGGCGATCTCGTCCAGGAAGATGGTGCCCCCGCGCGCCACCTCGAACCAGCCGAGCCGGCGCTCGTGCGCGTCGGTGAACGCGCCCTTCTCGTGGCCGAACAGCTCGGACTCCAGCAACGTCTCCGCGAGCGCCGCGCAGTTCACCGTGACCAGCGGCTCGGCGCGCCGCGCCGACAGCTCGTGGATGGCGCGCGCCACCACCTCCTTGCCCGTGCCGCTGGCGCCGGTCAGCAGCACGGTGGCGTCCGTGGCCGCCACCTTCTCCACGAGCGCGAGCACGCGGCGCATCGCCGCGCTCTTCCCGCGCACCATCCCGGCGGCGCCCACGTCGCCGCGGCCCACGCGCTCGCGCAGCCGCGTGTTCTCCGCGGCGAGCCGGCGCGACTCCAGCGCGCGCTCCAGCACGAGGCGCAGCTTCTCCAGGTTGACCGGCTTCTCCAGGTAGTCCACCGCGCCTTCCTTCATCGCGGTGACCGCCGTGTTGACCGACGCGTACGCGGTCATCAGGATCACGACGACGGAGGGATCCGCCGCCTTCGCCGCGCGCAGCACCGCCAGCCCGTCCACCGGACCGAGCCGCAGGTCGGTCAGCACCACGTCGAGGCGCTTCGTCCTCAGGAGATCGCGCGCGCGCTCCCCGTCGTGCGCGGTCAGGACCTCGTGGCCGGCGTCCTCCAGCTCGCCCGCGAGGAGCAGGGCGATCTTCGGCTCGTCGTCCACGACCAGGATGGACGCCATCACTCCCCTCCCTGCGCGCGGGCCGGCAGGCGCAGCGTCACGCGCGCGCCGCCCTCGGGCCGGTTCGCCACCTCGATCGACCCGCCATGACCTTCCATGATCCGCTTCGCCATGGCCAGTCCCAGTCCCGACCCGTGCTCCTTCGTGGTGAAGAAGGGCTGGAACGCGCCGGCCAGCGCGCGCGGGTCGAAGCCGGTCCCCGCGTCCGTCACGCACACGAGGACGGCGGCGCCCTCGCGGGCCAACTCCACCCCCACGGCGCCGCCGCCGGGCATGGCCTGGGCCGCGTTGATCAGCACGTTCAGCAGGACCTGCATGAGACGCTGCGGGTCGCCGGACACGGCGAGCGGGCCGGCGGCGCCGCGGCGCTCGAAGGCGACGCCGCGCGGCGCCCACTCCTGCGCCACGAGCTCGAGCGAGCGGTCCACCACGCGCGCCAGATCCACGTCCGCGAGGCGCAGCGGCTCGTCGCGGGCGAAGCGCAGGTAGCCCTCGAGGATGGTGTTCAGGCGGTCCACCTCCTCGGGAATGAACCCGAACAGGGGATCGTCCGCGCCGGCGCCGTACCTCTTGCGCAGCCGCTCCGCCGTGCCCGCGATGATCGCGAGCGGGTTGCGGACCTCGTGCGCCACGCCGGCCGCCATCATCCCCATCGCGCCCAGCGTCTCCGAGCGCGCGAGCGCGCGTTCCGTGGCCGCGAGCCGGCGGTCCATCCCGAAGAGCAGGGCGCCCAGCGCGGCCACGAGCGCGGCCGAGCCGGCGGACACGAGCCACAGCGTGCGCCGCAGCGCGGGCAGCCGGGCGAGGAACCCGCCGCCCGCGGCCACGCCGAGCACGGCCCCGACGGTGCCGTCCGCGTCGTGCACGGGCGCGTACGCGGAGCGGAACGCGAGTCCGGAGACGTCGCGAGCCGGCGACGCCGCGGCCGAGCCCGCGGCGGCGGCGGCGAAGGACGGCGCGTGCACCGCGGCGTAGGGGTTCGCGGGACCGAGGTCCGCGCCTTCCAGGTCGAACAGCAGCGCGCCCGACGCGTCGTACAGCAGCACGTCATCCAGGTCGTTGCGGGCGGCGGCGCCGCGGAGCGTGGCCGTGACGAAGGCGTCGCCGGCCACTTCGGGGCGGAGCAGGAGCTCCTCGGTGGCCTCCCCGATCGCCGCGGACGCGACCGCCACGAGCCGAAGGGCGGTCTCGGCCTCCAAGGCCCTGGAGACGCGGTCCACCACGAACCAGCCGGCCAGGTTGATCACGGCCACGGTGATCGCCAGGAAGGCGAACAGGAGCGCGCCGCGGCCGCGCCGTCCCGGGGACGCCGGGGCGCTCACGACGCCTCGTCCACGAGCCGCGCGAGAACCTCCTCCACGACCTCGGGCGGGCGCCACCCCTGCCAGAACGCGCGCACGCGTCCCTCCGCGTCCAGCACGACGCTGGTGGGGAACGCCCCCACCGGGAACGGGAAGTCGCGCGCGTCATTCGCGTCCACCACCGGAAACGTGCGCCACTCCTTCCGCACCGCCTGCTCGAAGTCCTCGCGCTTCGACTCGCGGCACACGCCGAGCACGACGACCCCGCGCTCCGCCCACGTCTCGTGCTGGCGCTGCAGGTGCGGGAAGTCCGCGCGGCAGGTGGCGCACCACGTCGCCCACATCTCCAGCCGCACCACGCGGCCGCGGAGGCTCTCCGGCGTGTGCACGACTCCGGACTCGTCGGCCAGGGAGAACGCCGGCGCCGCGCGGGCGCGGTCCGCGCGGATGAGGGCGAGGCCGGAGGGGAGGCGCTCCACGTCCGCGGCCTGCAGGACGACCGGGGCGTCGGGCGCGGCATCGGCGGGCGCCGCCGGCGCCAGGGATGCGGGGACGAGATCGCCCGGATAGGACGCCGGGGCGCCGCAGCCGGTCCCGAGGGAGACGGCGGCGAGGATCGCGGCGGGAAGGAAGGCCCCCGTCCGCGCGGCCGCGCCGCGACGCGCGGCCCGCGCGCGATCCCGCGCGGGCACGCGCGGTCGGCTCAGAGCGTGGCCTCCCAGATGGGAGTGCCGCGCAGGTGGTCCCAAAGCCGCACGACGACCTTGCCGTTCGGCAACGGCTCGCGCGAGTAGCCGCGCCACTCCTCCCCTCCGAGTCCGAACACCACGAGCGCGCCGCCCGGCGGCGGCACCTGCGCGAGCGCGCCCTCCGCGAAGCGCGTGGGAAAGCTGTGCTCGTACACGAACTGCCGGCGACCGGCGACGGCGGCCGGCAGCGGCTCGGGTTCGGCCGCCCCGAGCGCGGGCCGGATCTTCTCCCAGGCCGCGACGGGGAAGCGGAGGAAGAGATCCTCCGCGCTGAACGTGAGCGTCTCGCGGCCCATCTTCGCGCGGAACGCCTCCGCGAAGGGCCCGCCGGGATGGACCTCCACGGTGGCCTTGCCCAGGAGCACGGCGCCGCTGGGGCCGTGGTGCGTCTCCCAGGACTGGAGCAGCCCGGAGAAGCCCCGGATCTCGATGCCGTCGAGGGCGAGCGTGAGGTTCTCCACCTTCCGCATCCCGGACCCTTCCGGCGCGAACGGGAATGCGGGCACGTGCGACTCGGCGGTGGCGCCCGCGGAGGGCGTGAGCGACACGTCCTCGCTCCCCACCGCGGACTGCAGGGCGGTGCCGCGGGGCTCCAACCGGATCCGGCCGATCCGTGATGCATCCCCCATGAGCACGCTCCGCGTCTCGCCCGGGCCCACGAGGAGACGCGTGCTGCGCAGCATCCGGCCATCCACGGTGTACGTGGCCACCTCCGCCCAGCCGGTCGCGGTGCCCCGGTTCGCCACGTCGATCTTCAGGCGATCCCCGGACCCGAAGTCCGAAGCTTCGTGGCCCGCCAGGACGTAGTCCGGAAGGTCCGTGCCGGCAAGGTACGGCGCGAGGAAACGGTGCTGGTTGCGGAACCTCTCGTCCAGCGCGGCGAGGAACTCCGTGATCGTGAGCGTCCCGCCCTGGCGGTCCCGTCGCTGCCCGTACAGGACCCGCAGCCAGAGCGGCCGCGTGGGGCATGCCTCGGCGAACATGTGCGCCACGAGGGCGCCGCGCGTGTCCAGGACCCGCGGCGCGTCCGCCGCGAAGGGCGACAGGCCCGCGAGCGCGCGGTCCTTCGCGAGCCCGGCGAGGAACGCCGCGCGGCGCGGGCCGATGATGCGCGCGTCCACGCGCCACGCCTCGTCGCCCGAGGAGTCCAGGGCCACGAGCGCGGCATCCCCGAGGTAGCGCGACAATCCGCCGCCCAGGAACGCGGACTGCTCCCCCGTGAACCGCAGCGCCTCCTGCCAGTGCGCGATGCCGATGCCGGACGCGAGGTCGCGCTCGACGCCGAGGACGTCGTCCCCGCTCGCCGCCGCGACGGCGCGCTCGTCCCAGAACAGCGTGCGCTGCCCGCCGGCGGCGACGCCGCGTCCGACGTCGACGAGTTTCCACGCGCCGGAGCCCGGCGCGTCCCCGACCGCGATGCCGACCGCATCGATCAGCTCGGCGATCCGCGCGAGGCGCGGGGCCTCCCCGCTCCCTTCGCGCCGCCACACGACGAACGACTGCTTGCCGGCCGACGCCTCCACGCTCCGGTACGCCCCCCACACGGCGTACGGGCGGCCCGGCGTGGCGGTCCACTTCGCGTCGCCGGCGGCGCGCGTTCCGCACGCGATCCCGTCCCAGCCCGCGGGCAGGACGAACTCCGTCACGTGCGGCGGGATCTCCAGGACGTCCGGGCCCAGCGAGGCGAACCAGCCGGAGCCCGGCAGCAGGTACCCGCCCTTCGCGCCGCAGTACATGCCCGGCGTGCCGTCGGCGGGCACGCGCGTCTCCACGACCAGGGGCCGCGAGGCGCCCGGCGCCAGGGGAACGGCCAGGTTCACGACCCAGCGCTTGGTGGCGCCGCCCGCGGCCGCTTCGCCGCGGAACCGGAGGGCGGTCCCCTCGGACTGCGCGGCCGTGACCTCGACGCCGGGCGCCAGGTGGAACGCCAGCTCCGTGCGGGGCGTGCCGCCCTCGGCGTTCCATTGCAGTTCCTGGCGGACCTTGACGGCAGCCGGATCGGTGGCGTCGACCACGACGCGGGCACGCACGAGACCGTCCGCGTGCGCGGGCGCGGGGACGGCCAGGCCCGGGACGGCGAGGCAAAGCGCCGCCAGCGTCGCGGGGACGCGCGGCAGCATGCGGGGAAGGCGGATCATCGCGCGCTCTCTCCTGGAGGGTGACGAGTGCCGGTCACCATAACACGGGAGGAGGGAGCCGGTTCGGCCCCCTCCTCCCGTGGTTCCGCGCCCGACGGACGGCGCTACAGCGCCGCCTCGAACTTCTTCTTCAGCTCCGCCTTCGGCACCGCGCCGATCAGCCGGTCGACGACCTCCCCGTCCTTGAAGAACAGGAGCGTGGGGATGGAGCGCACGCCGTACTTCATCGACGTGGACGGGTTCTCGTCCACGTTGAGCTTCGTCACCTTGACGCGGCCGGAGTACTCGCCGGCGAGCTCGTCGAGGAGCGGGCCGATGAGGCGGCACGGGCCGCACCACTCCGCCCAGAAGTCAACGACCACCGGGACCTTCCCCCCCAGCACCTCCTGCTCGAAGTTCGCATCGGTGACGGCCATCGCGTTGCTCATCGGTTCTCCCTTCGCGTTCGTCGCCCCGGCCCTTCCCGGGAACGCATTGACGGTTCAGTCCGTTCCGCTCTCGTCCCCGCCGCATCGCGCGCGGCGGATCACGTCCAACAGCCGGATGCGCACGTCGTAGGGGATGGCCTCCTGCGACGATTCCCGGTACAGGCGGATCACCTGGCGCACGCTGTCCACCTGCACGTGGCAATCCGGACACATCTCCAGGTGCCGGTCCAGCTCCTTCAGGATCGCCTCGCGGAGATCCTGGTCCACGTAGTCCGAGAGGAGCTCCCGGAGCCGCCGGCACTCCTCGTGCCCTCCGCAGGGATCGCTCATCCGGTGGGCTCCTCCTCCACCGCGGCGCGTCCCTGCCGTCCGCCGACGAATCCGGCGATCCGGTCCCGCAGGAAGAGACGCGCCCGGTGCAGCCGCGACTTCACCGCGGCGACGGTCAGTCCGAGGATCTCGGCCGCCTCCGCGTTGGTCAACTCGTCCACGTCGCGCAGCACGAACACCACCCGGTACTCCTCCGGCAGCTCCGACAGCGCGCGCTGCAACGCCTCGCGGACCTCCCGGTCCATCACGTGATCCAGCGGCGACCGGGCGAACGCGCGCAGCTCCTCGCTGGCGCGATCGACGGCAGCCGCCGGAAGGTCCTCGAGCGCCACCTCGCGCTGGCGGCTCACGCGGCGCAGCCGCATGAGCGCCTCGTTCGTGGCGATGCGGTACACCCAGGTGGAGAACTTGGACCGCTCCTCGAAGCGGTCCAGGTTCCGGAAGACCTGCACGAACGTGTCCTGCAGGACCTCCTCCGCGTCCTGGGCATTGCCCATCAGCCGGGACGCATGCTGGTACACGCGTCCCTGGTGCCGCTCGACGAGCTCCGCGAAGGCCGCCTCGTCCCCGTCCCGCGCGCGCCGGACGAGCGCCGCGTCGCGATCGGCGGGGCTGTCGTCCGGGCTCATCGGCTGCTCGTGGGATGAGGGAGCCGGCGCCGGGGATTCGGGATCCGGGGGGTCGGGCGCCGGGACCGACAAGCTATCGTCGGCGCGGGGGGTGGTCAAGGAACCTTGACGACGCCCCGCGACGCTCCCTATCGTGCGCGCGGCCGCCCGCGCACCGTTCCGCACGTTCCCGCGGCGGCTCTCGCCCCGTCGTCCCTCATCGCCCCGTGAGCGACAGCCCTTGGACGTCACCCTCTCCCTCCTCGAGAAGAGCCTGATCGGCGTCTACTTCGGCCTCTGGTCGGTGTTCGCGCTGCTCGGGCTGCGGCGGCTGTGGGTGCTCCGGCTGTACCGGCGCGCGCGGCGGCAACCGCTGCCGGAGGCGCCGCTCCCGGAGCGGCTCCCGCGCGTGACCGTCCAGCTTCCCGTGTACAACGAGCTGTACGTCGTCCGGCGCCTGATCCGCGCCGCCGCCGCCCTGGACTACCCCCGCGAGCTCCTGGAGATCCAGGTCCTGGACGACTCCACGGACGCCACCGTGGATGCCGCGCGCGAGGACGTGGAGCGGCTGTCCGCGCAGGGGGTGGACATCCGCCACCTGCGCCGGCCCGACCGCCGCGGCTACAAGGCCGGCGCGCTCGCGTGGGGGCTGCAGCGCGCGAAGGGCGAGTTGATCCTCATCCTGGACGCGGACTTCGTGCCGGAGCCCTCCCTGCTGCAGCGCATCGTGCCGCGCTTCACCGACCCGCGGGTGGGCATGGTGCAGGTCCGCTGGGAGCACCTGAACGCGGACTGGTCGCTGCTCTCGCGCGTGCAGGGGATCACGCTGGACGGGCATTTCGTGGTGGAGCACGAGGCCCGGGCGAAGAACGGCCTGTTCTTCAACTTCAACGGGACGGCGGGCGTCTGGCGACGCTCCTGCATCGAGGACGCGGGCGGCTGGCGGGACGACACCCTCACCGAGGACCTGGATCTCTCGTACCGCGCGCAGCTCGCCGGGTGGCGGTTCGAGTACCTGCAGCACGTGACGTGCGCGGCGGAGCTGCCGGTGGACATGCGGGCCGTCAAGAGCCAGCAGTTCCGCTGGGTGAAGGGATCGATGCAGGTGGCGCGACGGATCCTCCCCCGCATCTGGGCGTCGCGGCTGCCGTTCGCGCGCAAGGTCGAGACCTCGGTGCATCTCGTGCACAACGCCACGTACGCGCTCGTGCTCGCGCTGTCGGTGTGCGCGTACCCGGCGGTGCTGGTTCGCTACGCGGCGGAGCTGGGGACGCGGCTGGCCGTCGAGCTGCCGCTCTTCCTCTTCGCCACGGGATCCGTCGTGTGGTTCTACGCGGTCGCCACCACCGGCGCCGGGAGGAGCCTGGCGCGGCAGTGGCGGTACTTCCCGGCGGTGATGGCGGTGGCCATCGGGCTGTCCGTGAACAACACGCGCGCCGTCCTCGAAGGACTGTTCGGCGGGCCGTCACCCTTCCACCGCACCCCGAAGTACGACATCCGCTCGCGGCACGACACGCCGCGCGGGAAGCTGTACCGCGGGATGCGCAGCGGCACGGCGTGGGCGGAGCTGCTGCTCGGCGCGTACTTCGCGTGGATCCTCGGCTTCGTGCTGGACCGGGGACTGCTCGGGGCGGCCCCGTTTGTCGCGCTGTTCCTCTCCGGCTACCTCTGGGTGGGCCTCCAGTCGGTCGGCCCGTGGCCGCGCCGCCCCGTGCCGTGACGGGGGCGCCGCCCGGGAGCGCGGCGTCGCCGCGCGTCTCCGTGGTGATCCCCGCGCTGAACGAGGAGCGCTCGCTCCCGCTCGTGCTGCGCGCGCTGCCCCGGACGCTCGTGCGCGAGATCGTGGTGGTGGACAACGGTTCCGCGGACGCGACGGCCCGGGTGGCGCGGGAGCACGGCGCCCGCGTGGTGACCGAGCCGGAGCGAGGGTACGGCGCGGCGTGCCTGGCCGGGATCGCGGCGTGCGACGCGCCCGACATCGTGGCGTTCGTGGACGCCGACTTCTCCGACCGGCCAGAGGAGCTGGCCGACGTGCTCGCGCCGCTGCTCGAGGGGCGCGCGGACCTGGTCATCGGGAGCCGCACGCTCGGCCGGCGGGAGCGCGGCGCCCTGCTGCCGCACGCGCGCTTCGGCAACGCCCTCGCCACCACGTTGATCCGCCGCTTCTTCGGCGTCCGCTTCACGGACCTCGGCCCGTTCCGCGCCATCCGCGCCGGCGCGCTCGCGTCGCTGGACATGCGCGACCGCGACTTCGGCTGGACCGTCGAGATGCAGGTGAAGGCCGCCCGCCGCGGGCTCCGCTGCGCGGAGGTCCCGGTGAGCTACCGCCGCCGCGTGGGGCGATCGAAGATCAGCGGGACGGTCGCCGGCACGATCGGCGCATCGCGCAAGATCCTCGGCACGATCCTGCGGGAGGCGCTCCGGCGAGCCTAGGCGCGGCGGCCGGCGGCGGACGGAAGCCCGCGACGGAGGAGCCCGAAGGCCAGCGTCAGCGCCACGACGGTCCAGGTGATCGCGCGCGGCCACAGCGGTTCGTCCCAGGATCCCGTGACCGCGCGGCGCCACGGCGTCACGTACGCGAGCGGAAGCAGCGTGACGAGCGCGGCCGCCGCCGGGCGCACGGTGCGCGGCAGGAACGGGAGAAGCGGCACGAGCCACACGCCGTACCACGGGTGGACCGTGGGCGACAGCGCGAGGGCCGCGGCCAGCGCGATGCCGGCGGCCGCGAGGGGATCGCGCGGCCGGCGGACCACCGCGAACGCGACGGCGGCGGTGGCGCCGGCCAGGGCGAGCCGCGCCGTGCGCGGGGCCATGCCCGCGGCCGTCAGGGGCGTGTACAGGGCGTCGTGGAACCGCCAGTGCTCCGCGTACGTGCGCAGCCCCGTGAGGAGCGACGCGCCCGCATCCAGGTACGGCACGCAGGCGAGCGACGCGAGCGCCGCCCCGGCGACGAAGGCGAGGCGTCGCCGCATCGGTCCCGTCGCGAGCAGCCGCGGGACGAGCAGTACCGCCATGGGCTTCATGAGCGCGGACAGGGCGAGGAGCGTCCCGGCGGGTCCGGCCCGCGCGCGCTCCGCGGCGAGGAGCGCCGCGAGCAGCAGCGCGACGCCGGCCGCGTCCACATGCCCGCCGCCCGCGCCCTCCAGGATCGCGAGCGGACACCACGCGAACACCCCGGCGAGCGCCGCGGGACGACCGCGGCCGCGAAGGAGCGCCGCGAGCAGCAGTACCGACGCGAGGTCCGCCAGCGCCGCCGTGACGCGGGGCGTGATCGGCGCGTAAGCGAGCGCGGCCTGCGCGCGGAAGAGGATCTGCGCGACGGGCGGGTAGATCGTGGGGATGTCCGGGTGGTTGACCCGCGGCCGGATCACCGGATCGGCCAGCGCGGCCAGCTCCGGCGCGTCGGGCGCGTGCACGAAGGGATCGAACCCCGCGTTGCCCGCGCGCCCTTCCCAGAGGTAGCGGTAGAGGTCGTCCGACAGCGGCGTCGCGGGCACGAGAAGCAGGAGGCGCGCCGCGGCGGCGACGGCGAGAACGAGCACGAGGTCCCGCGCGCACCCGCTCCGGGATGCCGCGCGCACCCCGGCGGCCCACCCCGCGGTCATCAGCAGTACCCCCGGCGCGGCCCAGGGCGCGGCCGCCACGGGATCCGGATGGATTGCCACCGTCGCCGCGCCGGCGAGGACGCACACCCCGCCGGCGGCCAGGAGGCCGAGCGTCACGTGCGGCGGTTCACGCCGCGATCCGCTCCAGCGCGCGGACGATGCGGGCCTTCGCCTCCGCGGCCACGCCGGCGAGACCCTCGGACCCCACCACACCGAGCATGGCGTCCGGATCCACGGCGGCGACCACGCAGCCGTCCTCGTTCTCCTCGTACACGACCACGTTGCACGGGAGCAGCAGGCCGATCTCCAGTTCCGCGCCGAGCGCGCGGTGCGCGAGCTGCGGATTGCACGCGCCCAGGATCACGTAGCGCCGGAAGCCCTCGCCCAGCTTCCGCTGCAGCGTGGCTTTCACGTCGATCTCCGTGAGCACGCCGAAGCCCTCCTCGGCGAGGCTCTCGGTGATGCGCCGCACGGCATCGTCGTAGCGGATCGGCAGGTGTACGCGAAGCCCGTAGCCGGTGGCCTCGATGGGCATGGTCCCCTCCGGAAGCGGGGTTGGCGGTCCGAATCTACGCCGCCGCGACGCTCTCCGGAACCCCGGACCGCGAGGACCGGGCCGCGCGCCGCGCCATGCGGAGGATCTGCGCCGCGCGCAGCGTGATCCACTCGTCGGAGAGGAAGAGGGCCTCCGCGCGGAGGCGGCCGTTCGGATCGGAGAGGAGAAGCCGTTCGCGGAGGCCGGGGTTCCGCAGCCGCCACGAGCCGTCGGGCTGCTGGGACTCCTGCACCCAAGTGATCCAGGGGGCGAGGTTCGCGTGCCGGGGCGAGGCGCCCAGCCGCAGGGCAAGCCAGAGATCCTCGAGCGGGAAGTACAGGAGCCGGCCCTTCAGGCTCTCGTCCGCGGCGGCGGGGTCCCGGCTGCCGCGCCGGTCGGGCGTCAGGTTCGGGGACGGCAGCACCGCGTCCGGCTCGTCGCAGGTGGCCAGGATCCGGTCCGCCCAGCCGGTGGCGAGCCGCCGCCGCTCCCCCGCCCACCGCTTCAGCGCGGTCGCGGGGAGTTCCGCCACCGCCTCCGCCACCAGGCGCGTGCGGGTGTAGCTCTCGGTGCCGTCCCGGCACTCCTTCGGCGGCGCGCGCCAGGTGCCGTCCGCCTCCTGGTACTCCAGGATCCACTCGAACGCGCGGCGGACCCGCGGGTCGCGGCCCTGGCCGTAGCCCACGAGGTACCGGCAGTACGCCGCCGTGACCGGGAGGAAGCAGACCTCCTGCGGACGGCCCGCGAGGCGGTGCGCGTCCGACTCCTGCCGCGGCTCGAAGAAGAAGCCGCGGTCGTGCGCGCGCGAGAGCATCCCGCGCAGCACGCGGTCCACCGCGCGACCCGGGTCATTGCAACCGCGGGCCAGCAGGGCATCCAGCGCCACGGATGCATTGCAGGAAAGCACGCGACCGAGCACGTCGGCCGCCGGTCCGCGCAGGCGCCCCGTGCGCGATGCTTGCACATACGGCGAGAGGAAGAGCTCGCGGACGTCGCGCGCGAACATGTCGCGCTCCGCCTCCGCGCGCAGCGCGCGCACGGCGCCGAAGCGGCGCGGGCTTCCCAGCGTGCGCGCGGCGTGCAGGCGCACCGCGGGAACCTCGCACGCGGCAAGGTATTCGACAGCGCGGGTGATCGCGGAACTCGTCAAGACAGGGGCCCTCGGTGTCTTCTCGGCGCGGTTCTCCCAAAAGAATCCTACCGTATCCGGGGCGGTGACGAAAAGACCCCGGCCGGTGCAAAAAAGAGACCGGCCGCTCCCCGCGGATCCGGCCGCCGGTGGACCCGGCCGCGCCCGCCATGGCACCCTTCCTCCCATGCGCGTCTACCTGGACCACAACGCCACGACCCCCGTGCGCCCCGGGGCGGCCGCCGCCATGGGCGCGTCTCTCGCCGGCGACCCCGGAAACCCCTCCAGCCTGCACGGTTACGGTCGGGCCGCGGCCCGGCTCCGCGAGGAGTCCCGGCGGCGGCTGGCGGACGCGGCCGGCTGCGCGCCGGAGGAGGTGGTGTTCACGTCGGGCGGCACGGAAGCGGACAACCTGGTCCTGAGGGGTTCCCTGGCCGGCGAGCGGCGCCACGTGGTCACCGCGGCCACGGAGCACGAGGCGGTGCTCCACACCGTGCACGCGCTGGAGGCCGCCGGGACCGCTCACGCGACCGTGGTCGGCGTGGGTGCGGACGGCGTCGTGGACCCCGCCGCCGTGCAGGCCGCGATCCGTCCGGACACGGCCCTGGTCTCGATCATGGCCGCGAACAACGAGACGGGGGTCCTGAACCCGATCCGGCGGATCGGCGAGGCGTGCCGCGCCGCGGGCGTGCCCTTCCACGTGGACGCCGTGCAGTACTTCGGCAAGCTCCCGTTCCGCTTCGCGGATCTGCCCGTGGACTACGTCTCCGTCTCGGCGCACAAGATCGGCGGCCCGAAGGGGATCGGGGCGCTCCTGGTCCGACGCGGGCAGGCCCTGGCGGCCCAGGTGACCGGCGGCGGCCAGGAACGCCGGCTGCGCCCGGGCACGGAGAACCTTCCCGGGATGGTGGGGTTTGCCCAGGCGGCCGAGGAGGCCGTGGCGGAGCTGCCCGCGGAGACGACCCGGCTGGCGGAACTGCGGGACCGCCTGGAACGCGGCGTCCTGTCCGCGGCTCCCGGAAGCCGGGCCAACGGCGCGGAGGCGGCGCGGCTGCCGAACACCAGCAACGTCTCCTTCGCCGGCGTGGACGGGGAGACGCTGCTCGTCGCCCTGGATCTCGAGGGCGTGGCGGTGTCCACCGGCGCCGCCTGCAACGCGGGCGCGACGGAGCCTTCCCACGTCCTGCTGGCCATGGGACGATCCCGTCCCCAGGCCGCCGGATCCATCCGGTTCTCGCTCGGTCGCACGACCACGGAAGCCGAAATCCGGTACGTACTCGCGGCGCTGGAGCGCGTCCTCGCCCGAGCCACCTCGACCGGCCCCGCCCGCGAGCGCGGCGAGGCCTTTCCCGGGAGTCGTCCATGACGCATCGCCGCCGCGGTTCCTCGCTGCCCGTCCTCCTCGCCGGGCTCGCCGCCCTCGCCGCCTGCTCCGGCGAGCCGGGGGCCGACGCCGCCCAGCCGGAGGGCTCGCGCGACGCCGTGCGCGCGCCGGCCGCCGGCGCACCGGCCGCGGGAACGCCGCCGGCCCCGGTCACGTATCCGGACGCGCCTCCGTTCACGCTGTCGTCCGTGACCGGCGGCTCCCTCTCGCTCGAGGACCTGAAGGGCAAAGTGGTCCTCCTGGACTTCTGGGCCACGTGGTGCGGTCCGTGCCGCGCCGGGATCCCACACCTCAACGAGATGTACGCGGCCCACAAGGACGCCGGCCTGGAGATCGTGGGCATCTCCGTGGACCGGGACGCGGGCGGTCGCAGCGGGCTCGAGACCGTGCGCGACTTCACGCGCAAGCAGCCCATCGCGTACAAGCTGGTCATGGGCGACGCCGGCGTCGTGAACGCGTACGGCGGGATCCGGAGCATCCCGACGGCGTTCCTCGTGGATCGCGCCGGACGCGTCCGCAAGCGCTACGTCGGCCTGCAGCCGCGCGAGGTGTTCGAGAAGGACATCGCGCCGCTCCTCGCCGAGAAGGCGCCCGAGTCGACGGGGTCGATGTAGTCTCCGTCGCATCCAGGAACCCCGCTCCGTACCCGAGGGAGAAGATCCGATGATCGCCGCTCGCCGTCCTCTCGTGCCCGTCGTGCTCGCCGCCGCCCTGATCCTGTCCGCGCCCGGGGGCCGGGCCCACGCCGCGGACGCGGGCACGCTCCGGGGCATCCACGAGCTGGAGGACCGCCGCTCGCTCGGCGACGGCCGGCTCGCCACCCTGCTGAAGGACCGCGATGCCGGGATCCGCGCCGCCGCGGCGCGCGCCATGGGCCGGATCGGCTACGCCGAGGGCGTTCCGGCGCTGCTCGCCGCGCTGGAGGACGGGGACGGCGAGGTGCGGCGCGAGGCGGCCTTCGCGCTCGGCCTGCTCGGCGATGCCGCCGCCCGCGACGGCGTGCGCCGCATCGCGGGATCGAACGCCCCCGTTCCGCTGCGGGCGGAGGCGATCCGGACGCTCGGTCGCCTGCGCGGCGAGGGCGCGGCGGAGGCCGTGCTGCCGTTCCTCGCGGACCCGGAGCCGGCGCTGCGGGCGGAGGCCGCGGTGGCGCTCGCCGCCACGGCGGACAGCGTCGCCGCGGTGAACCTGCGTCCGCTGCTTGCGGACCCGGATCCGGCGGTGCGCGCGAGCGCCGCGTGGGCGGCCGGACGGCTGAAGGCGCGCGACCTCGCGGAGCCGGTCCGCGCGCTCCTCGCGGACGCCTCGCCGGACGTGCGGCTCGCCGCCAGCAAGGCCGTGGGCGACATCGAGGATGCGGGCGCGATCGCCGCGCTCGAGAAGCTGCTCGCCGATCCGGACTGGCGCGTCCGGGCGAACGTGGCCGCGGCCCTGGGCCGGACCAAGTCCCTGGACGCGATCCCGGGGCTCGGCGTCCTCGGGAAGGACGCGAACGTCCACGTGCGCGCGGCGGTCGCCGCGGCGCTGGAGAACATCCCGTACCACTACAAGCGCGACGACCTCGCGTTCGCCCTCCTCAAGGACACCGAGCCGGAGGTCCGCGGGGGCGTGCTGGCGATGTTCGGGGTGGGCCAGGAGGACCGCGCCGCGTCGGTGCAGGAGCACTTCCTGGCCTGCGGCGACAAGAGCCCCTACGTGGTGCGCCGCGCGTACGAGTCGTTCTCGGAAGCGTCCCGACGCATGCCGGACGGTCTCCCGCTCGGCACGTGGCGCG
Organism: uncultured Gemmatimonadota bacterium; assembly: GCA_964571855.1. Lineage (GTDB taxonomy): Bacteria > ARS69 > ARS69 > ARS69 > ARS69 > CAYYFX01. The sequence goes on along the minus strand of CAZNDO010000016.1, from coordinate 44,353 downwards.
GCGGCGTGTCGTTCTACATGAACGGGCGGCTGGTCAACCCGGATGCCCCGATCTCGGAGCGCGTGGACGCCGCGTACCAGTTGGGGGCGTGGGACGCCGCGAATCCGTGGCCGCGACCGAACCTGCTGGTGTCCCTCTCGTCCACGCACTGGGCCCTGACCGCGGCCGCGGTGCACGCGCTGGGCGAGATGAACCCGTCGGAGCCGGAGGCGAAGGAGCAGCATCTCCGCGAGACGCCGACCATCCTGGCGGGCATCCTGAAGAACGACCCGGAGGCGAAGAAGCAGCCGGACCTCCGGATGGCCGTGGCGGAGGCGCTCGGGAACTTACCCGGCGACCAGTCCAAGGCGACGCTGCGCGAGCTGGCGAAGGACGCCGACTGGTATGTGCGCGAGGAGGCGGCGAAGTCCCTGGAGAAGCTCGGGGAGCCACGCCCGGAGATCGCGCCGCGCGGTCCGCTACCCGGCGCCGCCGTGCCCCTGGACGAGGACTTCGTCAAGTCGCGCCCCGGCCGCTACAGCGCCACCGTCACCACGAGTCGCGGGTCGTTCGAGATCGAGCTGCTGCACCGGGAGGCCCCGTACACGGTGCAGAACTTCGTGAAGCTCGCCGAGAGCGGCTTCTACGACGGGCTCACGTTCCACCGCGTCGTCCCGAACTTCGTCGCACAGGGCGGGTGCCCGATCGGCAACGGCTGGGGCAACCCCGGCTACTCCATCCGGTGCGAGGTCAGCCCGCTCGCCTTCGAGCGCGGGATGGTCGGGATGGCGCACGCGGGCAAGGACACCGGCGGCTGCCAGTTCTTCGTGACCCACTCCCCGCAGCGGCACCTCGACGGCCGCTACACGATCTTCGGGAAGGTCACCGACGGCATGGACGTGGTGGATGCGCTGCGCATCGAGGACGTGATCCAGGGCGTGAAGATCAAGAAGAAGCTGTTCTAGGGAGGCGACGCTAGCCGCGGCGCGTCCGCAGCACGATCGAGGCGAAGCCGGCCGCGGCAAGCGCCGCCTCCACGCCGGGGCGCGGGTTCACCACGCGCAGGGAGCCACCGGCGGCGGCCAGTTCGGCCGCCACGTCGCCCACCGCGCGCGCGTGGTCGGCGTCCATGGCGTCCATCGCGGTCAGCTCGAGCAGCATCGCGCGCGGCGCGCGAACCGCCTCCTCGTGGAGCAGTGTGAGCACCTCGTCGTCCAGGCTCGTCCGCGAGATCCGGAAGATCGTGGCCTGCGGATGGGACTCGACGACGACGCCGCGGGCCGCCCCGGTCCGCGTCACGGCCGCGTGCGGGGCCTCCCCCGGGCGCGCGGGTGCGCGGCGCGCGGCCTCGGCCGCCGGCGGGGCGGTGGCGGGAACGGTCGCCGGAGCTGCGGCCGGGGGCGGAGCCGGAGCCGGGGCTTTCGCGGCGGCGGCCGTGGCGGCCGGACGGGGTGGCGCGGCGGCGACCGTCACCGGCGCCGCCGCGCCGCTTCCGCCTCCGGCGGCCTGCGGCGCCGGCGCGGGCGCCGCGGGGCGGCTCACGGGGCGACGCGGCGGCGGGATCGACTGCCCGACCCCGTGCTCCGGGAGCCCCAGCGCCTTGCGCGCGGTGGCCACGTCGTCGTGGATCCGCAGGCGCGGCGTCACCAGACCGAGGAACTGCCGAACGCCCAGTCCCGCCTTCGGCTTCACGAGGTCGAGCGATCCGCCCTCCATCCGGAACTCCTCCTCGAAGCTCAGGATGGCGTCGGCCACCTGCGAGTCCACGCGCTCGACACGCGTGAGGTCCAGCAGCACGCAGCCGAAGGACGCGGAGCGCGCGTGCTCGAGCGCGGGCCGGATCTGGTCCACCGCGGATGCCCCGATTTCCTCCGGCAGCGCGGTCACGACGGCAACCTCGCCGTGCAGCTCGAGATCGAACGTGATCGGATAGCCGCCCAGCAACCGGGTGGACTTGGCGAGCAGCGCGGTAGCCTCGAAGGGCTTCGCAAGGTGATCGTCCACCCCGGCCTGCGCCGCCGCGGTCAGCGTGCCGGCATCGGCCCGGGACGTGACCAGGAGGACCGGGATGTCCCGGCACCGGTCGTTGGCGCGGAGGCGACGGGTCACCTCGAGGCCATCGAGCTTCGGCATCGCCACGTCCATCACGATCAGGTCGGGGATCATGGCGAGGGCCTTCTTGAGGGCCTCCTCGCCGTCGGCGGCGGTGTCCACGGCGTGGCCGATGCGTTCGAAGACGCCGGCGATCATCTGCGAGATGAATCGAACATCGTCGACGACGAGGATGCGAGCCATGACCGGTCCGGCAGGAGGGACGATGCGGTTGCCCGCGGGAGCTCCGATGGTTCTATCGGACGGGCGGCGACCGGCCTGAAGGTGGGGCCTGGAACCCCTCCGCGGGGTCGGCGGCCGGTCCGGTCCGATCCGCGCCGGGGAGGCCGGACCGCGGTCAGGGGGCCGTCAGGACCTCCTCGAACCACTCCTCGCCGCCGGCGGCCTCGGTGGAGGCGCCGCGGACGACCTCGGCGCAGAAGACCGTCACGACCGCGGGATCGAACAACAGGCCGGCGCCGGCTTCCAGGCGCGCCAGCGAGCGTTCGGGGTCGGTCCCCCCGTCCGACGCGCGCCACCGGTCCCAGCAGTCCGCGACGGCCAGGATCCGCCCGAAGACGTGGATGCTGTCGCCACGCAGCCCGTAAGGGAAGCCGTGGCCGTCGATACGCTCGTGGTGCTGCTCCACGCCCTGCAGGACCCCCGGCGAGGGCCGGCATCGCGACAGGATCCGCGAGCCGAGCAGCGGGTGCATGCGGAGCCGGCGCGGATCCGCCTCCGGGCCGCGACGGGGGTCCCCGGGAACGGCCAGCTTGCCCACGTCGTGCAGGAGGCCGGCGAGCGCCAGATCCCGCAGCTCCCGGGCGCCGAGGCCGAGGGCGCGTCCGACGAGCACCGCGCCGCGCGCGACCCGCAGGGCGTGGCCGCGGTCCGCGGGGTGCCGCAGCTCGAGCGCGGCCACGAGGCCGAGGGTGGAGGCGAGGGCCACGTCGCGCAGGCTCTCGTCGCGCTGCAGGCACCGCAGCGAGCTCGATGCCGCCTCGGCGAGGGACTCGAGCGCCTGCGACTCGCGGATGTCCAGGTCGGCCGCGTCCTCCCGGTTCCCGAAGAACAGGAGCCCGAGGCCCGTGCCCTCCGAGCGGAGCGGCATCGCCCACTGCAATCCGGCATCGCCCAGGCGCTGCAGCTCGCGCAGCGCCACCCCGTCGGGCGGGATCGCGGTGAGACGCGTGACACCCGCCTGCTGGAAGCAGTACGCGCCCACTCCGTGCTGCGCGTTGAGCCCGATGCGTTCCAGCGCCTGCGCCGGCAGTCCTTCCATCGCGAGCGCGGAGAGCATGGAGTCGTTCGCATCACGACGCAGGAACAGCGCGGAGCGCGGCATCTGCAGCTCCCGGTGCGTCGCGCGCAGGATCTCCCGCCCGAGCAGGCCTCGCGAGCCCACGCGCGTGAACGCGTGCGACATCTCGTGCAGGCTGCGCAGGCTGCGCGTGCGCGCCTCCAGCAGCGCGCGCGTGCGATCCAGCTCGTCACTCGCCATCGCGGCGCGCAGGGCGCTGCCGACCAGGCTCACGAACGTCTCGCGCAGCGCGCCCGGCGGCGGGGGATCGCGCAGCACCAGCGCCAGGTCGGTCTCCTCGGCGCCGGACTGCACGGCGAAGCCGGCCAGTTCGTGGAGCGCACCGTCGTGCGCGACTCGCGTGAGGAACGGGCGCAGGCCGCGCCCGCGCGTACGCCGGGCCAGCTCCGCCGACGCCGCCTGCGCGAGGCCGGCGTCCAGGCCCTGCGCCGCCTCCACCCAGTGGCCGCTCCTGGCGTCGCGCCGGACCACGAGCGATCCGCGCACGCCGAAGTACGCGTCGAAGGCTTCCGTCACGACATCGCAGCGCGCCTCGGTGGAGCGCAGGCTCGGCAGGACGCTGGCCAGGCGGCGGACGAGGTCCAGGCAGGCGCTCGCGGGATCCGGCGTCGGCGCCGGGCGGGCATCGAGCAGGATCTCCTCGACGCGCCGGGCCAGCTCGTCGGCATCGCGGGTCGGCGCGGCGTCCGGCCCGCCGCCGGCGCCGTCCACCGCGGCGGACGTCGGGATCGGCAGGTGCGCGGCTCCCGGCGCCAGCTCGCGAAGCCCTTCGCCGCGGGCCCCGCCGGTCACGATCACGTCGGGAAGCAGCCCGTCCTCGAGCAGGCGGCGCGCGTCGTCCACGTCCTCGACGCTCGCCACCTCGTGCCCGGCGCGCTCCAGGAAGCGGTCCAGGACGAGCCGGGCCTCGTGGTCCGGTTCGACGAGCAGGATCCGTGCTGACCGCAACGTCATGGGCATCCCGGGTTCCGGGTGGTTTCCGCGCTGCCTCGGCCATCGGCAATTCCCGATGCAGGGTTAAGATCCGCGCCGGCCCGGCGTTGCCGCGGGCGTCGCGCGGCGGTTTGACACCGTCCGGCACCCCCTCTAGGCTCCCGCCCTGCCCCCGGGGGCCGCATGACCCAGCCGCGACGTTGGATCAAGATCTGCGGGATCACCCGCCTCGCCGACGCGCGCGCCGCGGCCGACGCGGGCGCGGACGCCGTGGGGTTCATCCTCACGCCCAGCCCGCGCCGCGTGACGCCGGAGGATGCCCGTCGCATCGGCCGGACCCTGCCGCCGCACGTCCTGCGCGTCGGCGTGTTCGTGGACGAGTCGCCCGCCGAGATCGCGCGGGCGGTGGCCGGCTCCGAGGTGGACCGCGTGCAGGTGCACTCGCCACCCGACCCCCTGCTCGGGGACCTCTTCGGCCCCAAGGTCCTGCGCGCGTTCCGGGCGCGGGACGAGGACGTCCTGGACACGATCCGGGATGCCGGGGTCGACACCTTCCTGCTCGACGCCTATTCGCCCGACGCGCCCGGCGGGACCGGACGAACGTTCGATTGGCGACTCGCCGCACGTGCCGGGAGGCTCGGCCGGTTGATCCTGGCCGGGGGCCTCACGCCGGACAACGTGGACCGGGCGCTGGTCGAGGCGTCGCCCTGGGGCGTGGACGTTTCGACCGGCGTGGAGGAGTCGCCCGGCGCGAAGGATCCGGAGCGAATCCGCGCCTTCGTGGCGGCGGTGCGCGCGCGGGACGGCGCCGCATGAGCCGGCTGACCTACACGACCGCAGGCGAGAGCCATGGCACGTGCCTCATCGTGCAGATCGAGGGGCTGCCGTCCGGGTTCGCGCTGCCCGTGGCGCTGGCGGACGACATGCTCCGGCGCCGGCAGGGCGGCTACGGGCGCGGCGGCCGGCAGAAGATCGAGACGGACCGGGTGGAAGTGCTGACCGGCGTGCTGCGCGGGCGCGCCATCGGCTCGCCGCTCGCGCTGCGGATCGCGAATCGCGACGCGCGCCTGGACGAGTCGCCGCCGCTGCACCGGCCGCGCCCGGGGCACGCGGATCTCGCCGGCGCGCTGAAGTGGGACACGGACGACTGCCGCCCGGTGCTGGAGCGCGCGAGCGCGCGGGAGACGGCCGCGCGCACCGCCGCGGGAGCGTTCGCGAAAGGCCTGCTGGCCGAGTTCGGCATCGAGGCGGCCGGCTTCGTGGTGCACCTGGGCGGCGTGGACGCGGACGTGCCGGAGGATCTGCCGCTCGCGGATCTCGTGGCACGGCGCGACGCGAGCGAGGTCGCGTGCCCGGACGCGCGCGCGGAGGCGGCGATGAAGGCGAGCATCGACGCGGCGAAGCGCGACGGCGACACGGTCGGCGGGATCTTCGAGGTGCGCGTGGCGGGGCTGCCGGCCGGGCTGGGCTCGTGCTTCCGGCGCGAGGACCGCCTCGACGCGCGGCTGGCCGCCGCGGTCCTGGGCATCCAGGCGGTGAAGGGCGTGGAGATCGGGCACGCGTTCCGCGTGGCGACGCAGCGCGGGTCCGCCGTGCACGACGAGATCTTCTGGGATCCCGCGCTCGCCGGGACGCCCCGGCGCGGCTTCCGCCGGGGCTCGAACCGCGCCGGCGGCCTGGAGGGCGGGATGACGAACGGCGAGACGCTCGTCGTGCGCGGCGCGAAGAAGCCGATCTCCACGCTGGGCAGGCGGCTCCGCTCGGTGGACCTGCGCACGAAGGAGGCCGAGGAGGCCGCGTACGAGCGCAGCGACATCTGCGCGCTGCCGGCCGCGAGCGTCATCGCCGAGGCGGTGGTGTGCTTCGAGATCGCCGCGGCGTTCCTGGAGCGCTTCGGCGCCGACACCATGGACGAGACGCGACGGCGCTTCGCCGCCGCGTTCCCCGCACCCGGGGAGGGGAAATGAAGACCCGTTCCGACCGCATCTTCGCCGCGCTCGATCCCGGCACCGCCGTGGACGCCGTGGCGCTCCTGAACGGCAGCGCGAACTTCACGGACTCCACGTTCCGCTACGTCTCGGGCGTGTCGCGCGGCGGCTACGAGGGCTGCGCGGCGGTGCTGTTCCCGGACGCGCACCCGTCGCTCGTCGTGTCGCGCCTGGAGGAGGAGAGCGCGCGCACCGCGCCCGACGCGGACGTCCTCGCCTTCGCCACGCAGGCCGCGTTCCGCGAGGTGCTGAAGACCGTGCTGGGCCCCGCGCGTCGCATCGGCGTGAACGCGCCGGCGGTCCCGTGGTCGAAGGTGAAGCTGCTCGGCGAGCTGCTGCCCGACGCGACGATCGTGGACGTGGAGCCGGCGATCACGCGCGCGCGGCTCACGAAGGACGCGGAGGAGGCCGCGCGGATCCGGCGGGCGTGCCGGCTCGTGGCCGAGGTCGCCGACGCGCTGCCGGGCGCGCTGCGCGAGGGCATGACCGAGCGCGAGCTGTCCGGCTGGATCGCGAACGCGATGCAGGCGCACGGCGCGCAGCCCGCGTTCCCCACCATCGTGGCCTTCGGGAAGGGCGCGGCGGAACCGCACTACTCGCCGGGCGACGTGCGCCTGGCGCGCGGCGACTTCGTGCTGGCGGATTTCGGCGCGAAGCTGGACGACTACTGCTCCGACATCACGCGCACGTGGGTGTTCGGCCGCGCCAGCGACGCGCAACGCGCCATGTACGGCGTGGTGCAGCGCGCGCAGGCGAACGCGCTCGCGGCGACGCGGCCCGGGGTCCCGGGCCGGGACGTGCACCGCGCGGCGGCGGACGTGGTGGACGCGTCGGAGTTCGCCGGCCGCTTCATCCACGGCACCGGCCACTCCATCGGCCTGGACGTGCACGACGGCGGCGGGCTGAACGACGCCAGCACCATCGTGCTGGAGTCCGGCATGGCGTTCACGATCGAGCCCGGCGTGTACGTGCCCGGCGTGGGCGGCGTGCGCATCGAGGACACCGTGCTCGTGGCGGACGGAGGCTTCGAGAACCTCACGCCGGCGGCGAAGGAGCTGGTGGAGGTCGGCGCTTGAGCGGAGCGGACGCCGCGTCCCCTCCCGCCGCGGCGTCGCGGCTCGCGCGGTTCTTCCGCGGGCTGGAAGACCAGCCGCGCTTCGTGCTGCCGCTGGTGCTGCTCACCGGCTGCACGCTCGCGTACGTGGAGGTCGCCGTCCGCAAGGCGTTCCCGTACGTCGTGCCCGCGATGCTGGACCGCACGCTGCTCCCGGAGACCGAGCTCCGCGCGAACCTCCACCAGGCGTTCCGCACGGCCTCGCTCCTGCTGCCGGTGATCGCCATGGTGGCTACGGCGGTGCTCGCGTGGGTGCTCCTGCTGCCGGCGCGCCCCCGGCCATCGTTCGCCCGTGTCCTCGCCGTGACCGCGTGGGCATCCCTGCCGGTCTCGCTGGGGCTGCTCGTGAAGGCGGGGCTCGCGATCGGCACCGGGCAGCCGGACCCGCCGGTGAACCTGGGCGCGTTCGCCGGCGCGGAGGGACCGCTCGGGCGGGCTGCGCTCGCGCTGACGAACCCGTTCGTCTGGCTCGCGGCCGCCGGATCGTACGCGGGGCTGCGGGCGTTCGGCGTCCCGCGGCCGGCGGCCGCGGTGGCGGGCGCGGCGCCGTGGGCGGCCTGGATGGCCGGGCTCGCGCTCCTGTTCGGCGGCGGCGCGCGCTTCGCGCCCGCGGCGCCCGTGCCCACGGACGACTGGCCGGAGATCGCGGGGAACGACATCACGCTCCGGTACCCGCCCGGCGAGGAGAAGGCGGCACAGGAGGTGTTCGATCTGGCGAGCGGGTTCTCGGCGCGCATGCAGGAGCGGCTCTCCCTGAAGCTGAAGCCGTTGCGTATCCACGTGCTCCCGGATCACGGAAGCCTGGAGCGCGCGACCGGCGAGATGCTGCACGTGCTCGTCACCGGCTCCATCCGCGGCTCCGACCTGCTGTACCTCGAGATGCCGGGACGCAGCGCCGCGCTGACGCGCGAGGCCGGGTTGCGCGAGGCCCTGCGCTGGGTGGGTCTCGTGCGTCTCGCGCCCGCGGCCCCGGCCGCGCCGCGCTGGTTCGTGGAGGGCTTCGTGCATGCGGCGGTGCACCCGGGCACGCCGGACCTGGACCAGCGGTTCCGCGCCCTGCTCCGCCGGGACGGCGTCCCGACCTACGCGCGGATGCTCGACCCTTCGATCTTCCGCACGCCCGAGGGCCCGCTGCTCGCGCGCTCGCTCGTGGACCACCTCGCGTTCGCGGCCGGAACGCAGGCGCCGGAGCGGATCATGCGGGAGGTCGTGCGCGGCACGCCGTTCCGCGACGCGGTCTTCGAGGCGACGCGTCTCACCACGTCGGCGCTCGAGGCCGGCTGGACGGAGGCGCTCCGCGCCGCGGCCCGCGAGCCGGACGACGACGCCGGGCCTGCGCCCGCGGACTCCGCCGCGCGGCTGGACGACGTGACGCCGTTCCTCCGGGAGCCCTGACCCGCACCTGCCCCGCGGCGCACACGGGTGAACGCCCGCGTGCACCGCCCCCCGGCGCCACACCGGGGCGCGGCCGGCCTTCGATCCGCACAAGTGCTTGCGCTCACGTCGGTTCCGCCGAGCGGTCGCCCGCTGGCACGCCGCCTGCGTACCCCCGGCGCAGTCACCCCCGGGCCCGCGCCGCGATCCGTCGCTGCCGGCCTCGGTCGCGGAGAGGTCCGGGGGGCGCCATCCCGAGAGCGGCCGGCGGCAGCCAAGGAGATCCCATCATGCGAGCCCATCGATCCCTCGCCGCGACCGCGTTCGCCGGGTCGCTGCTGTTCCTGAACGGGTGCTTCGACTCGGACACGTCGCCCTCCGCGGGTGACGACACCGAGCAGGCCGCGATCGAGTACGTCGTGCTGGACGAGGAGGCGCCGCTCGCCGACGCCGACGTCCTCTACTGGGACGACGGCGACGGTTCGATCGCCACCGCCCCCATCGCGACGACCGGCTGGCGGCGGGAGCTGCTCTCGCTGGACCGCTCCGTGAGCATCGAGATCGAGCAGCCCGCGGGCGAGCCGGCCCGCGCGGACGTCACGGTCCGCTGGGACGCCACCGGCATCCTGCACCTGTGGGCGTGTGCGGACAGCATGGCCACGCACTACGAGAAGGACTTCGAGGACCTGGGCGTGCGGCGGCTCCTGCTGGAGCGCTCCCGCCGCACCGGCGAACGCAACCGCGGCTGGCGGCTGATCGCGCTGTCCGGCGTGTCGATCGAGTCGCCGGGCACCACGCGCGCGATCCGCTCCGTGCGCATCCAGGCCGGCGCCGTGGACGAGACCGTGACGAACGTGACCGATCTCGTGCGCGTGAACGACCTGCTCGCGATCCCGGCCGGCGAGGAGGTCCTGGTGACCGTGGACACGGGCGATGCGTCCGACCAGGTGTACCTGCACCTGCGGCACCGCCGCGCCCGCATGCAGCTCACGAGCAACGGCGACGGCACGTTCTCCGGCCGCTTCCTCGCGAGCCACGTGGCCGGACCGCGGCACCTCGTGGTGGACGTGCTGTCCGAGGGGACGCTGTTCGACGACGTCGCGCCGTACGACAACGTGGCGTGGGGGATCCCGTGGCGGATCGAGGGGGATCGGCCGGCGGTGCAGTAGCCGGTCGCGATCCGGACGGGACCGCGGAGGCCGCCGGGCGACCGGCGGCCTCCCGCGTCTCCTACCAGTCCTCGTCCTCGGGCTCGGGCGGGCGGCGGCCGCTCCACTCCTCGAAGCCCGTCAGCGTGACGCCGAGCCGCACGAACTGCTCGTGGTACTCGCTCTCGTCCTTCTTCCCGCGCCAACCGTACTCGAGGAACCAGTCGAACTGGCCGCGACCGTCCGCGAACACGAAGCCGGTGCCCGCGCTGAGCGCGGTCTCACGGATCTCCCGCCCGTTCGCATCCAGGGTGTGCAGCGGCTCCGTGCGGAACCCCGCGCGCACGGGCTGCCGCAGCCCGGACCCGGATCCGCCGGTCCACTCCACGCCGGCGGACACGCGGTCCACGTCCGTGAACGTGCCCACGGCGCGCGGCGAATCCACGTCCTCCCAGGACTCGTGCGTCCAGTCCGCGGCGACGCGCCAGCCCGCCGCGGGCGACGCCTCGATGCCGGCACCGACGCGCGCGGCGGTCTCCGCCTCGAAGTCCAGCTTCGACGCGGACGTGGTGTCCTGCGGATCCTCGTTCTCGAGGCGGCGACTGCCGGAGAGGTCCCGCGGCCAGAGCCCCCACGCGCCCACGGCCGCGCGGTCGCCCAGCGGCAGCCGCGCGCCGGCGCGCCACGCCGGCCCCCACGCACCGGTCTCGTCGCGGTCGTTGCTGTCCAGGAACGACGTGCCGTCCGGGAAGTCGTTGCGCCACCGGATCTCCGAGTTCGCGAGAACGAAGTCCATCCCCGCGCCGAGTTGCACGGGTCCGAAGTCGCGAGCGACGAGGAGCGGGATGCGCAGCAGGTTGCCGGAGGCCTCGAACACCTGCCGGTAGGGCCGGCCGTCCGGGGTCTCGGCATCCTGGACGATGCGGCCGTCGATGCGCCGGTCGACGAGGAGCCCGGTGCCCACGCGCACGCGGCCGGGCGCCAGGAACACGAGCCCGAGGTTCGGCACGTACCCCTCGTATTCCTTGCGCACGGCGACGCCCGCCGGCAGCGTCTCCTCGGTGCGCACCCAGTCCGTGAGCCAGGAACCGTGGAAGCGCGTGCTCGGCGCGAGCGCCAGCGTGGCCGGGTTCGTGGCGAGGCCGGGCGAGGCGGACGCGGCCTCGGCCCCGCCCATCGCGCGCACGGCGGACGTGAACGGCAGCACGGGCTCGCCCTCGCCGCGCAGCGAGTAGCGCGACGCGGCGCGGCCGGGCGACGCGACGCCGATCGCGATGGACGCCGCGAGCAGCGCGGCTCCCGTGGCGCGGCGGCTCACGGTGCCTCCCCCGGCGCGTCGCCCGGCGTCCACCACACGCGCAGCGTGGGCGCGAGAGCCGGCGTCTCGGTGTCCCAGCCGTGGAAGCGCAGGTAGTCCGTGTCCGGGCGCTCATCCGCGGCGCGGATCTCGAAACCGTGGTTCTGCACGTCGAGCAGATCGATGACCACCTGGGTCACGTCGAGCACGAGCGAGTCCTGGTCCGCCACGACGGTCTGGATGCCGAGGATCGTGGGATCCACCCCGGTGTCGAAACCGTTCCACGGCTCGGCGAGCACACGGCGCACGCCCACCGCGAAGCCGCTCGCGGCGGAGAGCGACGCGTCGCCGTGCAACGTGAGCTCGGCACGGTGGATCGTGGCCCGCACTCCGGGATCCTCCCAGGGGAAGCGGAGGAAGGAGCGGGCGGCCACGCCGCGCGCCACCGTGACGCGACGCGGCTGGTCCGACAGCGGGACGAAACCGGGAGTGGTGCCGAGCGAATAGACATCGGCGGACGGCGTGGCGTTGCGCGAGGAGTCCGCGCCGGATGCCGTCCAGTGCACGACCAGCCGCGGCGGCGTCGTGGACTCGCGCGCGTCCGGCTCCAGCTCGCCGGTCTCGCCGGGCGACGGCAGGAGCGCCACGCCGAAGTTCGTCGTGGTGTCGTCGGACCACGCCTGCGCGAGCGCCGTGAGGGTCAGCGTGAACGTGTCGAGCGCCGCGTCGGAGAAGGGCACGTCCAGGGTGACCGCGGGCACCGCGTCGTAGGCGGGGAACGAGTCCGGCGGCTCCGTGGTCTCGGCCCAGTCCTCCAGCACGCGATGCACGGCGAGCGAGAAGGACGTGTCCCCGAAGCCGTCCCGGTACGGGAGCACGACCGTGGCGCTGTCGATGACGACGGCGCCGCCGGGCAGCACCGAGTTCGGGAAGCGCAGCAGGGCGCGCGCAAGGTAGCCCGGTCGGGCCGTCACGAGCAGGGTGGGCGCCGTGGCCGGATCGCCGGCCTGCGTGGCGGACTGGAACGCGGCGCCGGAGTCCGCGGCGAGCGTGACGAACCGGACGGCCTTGCGATCGCCCCGGTCCTCGATCAGCGAAATGCCGAGCGTGTCGTCGTCCCGCGTGCCGCAGCCCGCGATCCCGGCGGCGGCGAGGGCGATGGGGAGCGTGGCGCGGAGCATCGCGCGCCCCGGCGCGGCCGGGCGGGCGGAAGGGAATGCCACGAGAGCGGTTCCTTTCCCGGAGGATTCGAAGGGGCGGCAGTCTACCAGCCGCCTCCGCAACCCGCCACCACCGGCCCGGTTCCGGCGCCGCCGCGTCCGCGGGCTCACGCGGGCGCACGCGGGCGGCGTCGGTTGACGTTCCGGAAGACCGTGGGGAAAGTGGCTCGCACGAGGACGGCGTGACGCCCCGGAGTTCCGGAACGCAACGCGCCCGACTCGTTCCCGAGGGCGCTGCAACCCGCCTGCGCATCCCGCCTTCGGAGCCGACACGGCTTCGCCGTCCAGGCTCCGGCGCCCTCGCCCGGTGTTCCGGGCATTCGCGGGTGGTGACCGCGTCCGGACCTCCGACCCAATCACCTGGCCCCGGATCTGGGACGGCCCGGGAGTGTCAGGTCGGGAAGGGGGCGTCTTTCGACTCCACGACGGAAGCTCCGCGACGCGGTCCACCCGACGGAAAGCGCACTCCGAGGAGACGAACGAGCAAGGCCGCGCGGCCGCCGGACCCTTGCGAGGGCCGCGTTCTTGACACCCCCTGGGCGCTTCCGTACCTTCCCCGGTCGGAATTCCGGGGCGGTGTAGCTCAGTTGGTTAGAGCAGCGGAATCATAATCCGCGTGTCCGGGGTTCGAATCCCTGCACCGCTACCCCATCGCGGGGCCGCTTGGCGCCGATCACCCTTCGGCGGCCTCCAGTCCTCCGGCCACCGGGCCCCCGGCCGCGGGTTCCCGGCAGCACGGCCGGATCCTCGTGCCGGCCCTCACGCCCCGGGCCGCGGGGCGCCCATGAGCCGCGAAGTCCTGGTCCGCATCGTGCGCGAGACGCTCCTCCGGGATGCGCTGCTGCCCGCTGGTCGTGCGGTCGTGGTGGGCTACTCCGGCGGGGCGGACTCCACCGCGCTCCTGCACGCGCTGCGGGAGCTCGGCGTGGAGCCCGTGGCCGCCCACCTGGACCACGCGCTTCGCCCCTCCTCCGCGGCGGATGCCGACTTCGCGCGCGCGCACGCGCGCGAGCACGGCTTCGCGTGGCGGGAGGAGCGCGTGGACTGGGACGCCCGCGGCGGCTTCCCCCACCGCGGCGCCGAGCGGCGCGCGCGCGAGGTCCGGTACGACTTCCTCGCGCGCATCGCCCGGGCGCTCGACGCCACCGTGTGCGTGGCGCACCACGCGGACGACCGCCTGGAGACGATGCTGGCGCAGTGGCTGCGCGGCGCCGGGCCGCGCGGGCTCTCGCTGCCGCGGCCGCGCCGCGAGGACGGTGTGGTCCGGCCCCTGCTGGAGTGCACGCGCGCGGACGTGCTCGCGTACCTCGCGGCGCGCGGGCTGCCGTTCCGGAACGACCCCACGAACGACGACGGGTCGAACCTCCGGTCGCGACTGCGCCGGGACGTGCTGCCCGCACTCCGGCGCGAGAACCCCGGGCTCGCGCGCGCGGCGGGTCGGACGGCCACGTTGCTGGCGGACGTGGACGACTTCCTCGCCCGGACGGCGTCGGAAGGCCTGGTTGCGCTCCGGCGCTCCGGCGGACCGGGGGAATTGGTCCTTGCTGGGGCCGCGGGACGCCCCTATCATCGCATCGTCCTGTCCACCATCCTGAGGAATGCGGTCCGCAGCATCTCCCCCGCGGCCGACCCGGGCTACGAGGCGCTGGATCGTCTCGTGCGGGCCTGGAAGGCCGGGGAAAACGCCGCTGCCGACCTCCCGGGAGGGGTCCGCGTGGCGGTGACGCGGGCGGAGGTGGTGGTCCTCGCGGGTCCCGGGCCGGCCCAGGCCGGCGGGAGACCCGCCGGGACCGCAGCCGCGCTGGCCAGCCGGCACCTCGCCGTTCCCGGCGTCCTCCGCCTCGACGAGATCGGCGCGAGCGTGCGGGTGGAGACGGTGTCGCCGCCGCCCGATGATGCGGACGGGGGCGTGGGCCGCGCGGTGGCCTGGCTGGACGCCGCGGAGGTCCGTCCGCCGCTGCACGTGCGGGGACGTCGGCCCGGGGACCGGTACCGGCCGCGGGGCCTCGGCGGCACCGTGAAGGTCCAGGACCTGATGGTGGATCGGAAGATCCCGCGCCGCCTCCGGGACGCGGTCCCGGTCGTCGTCGACGCATCCGGGATCGTCTGGATCCCGGGGTTCCGGGTGGACGATCGGGCGCGGATCACGGAGCGTACACGAACGGCGCTGCGGATCGAGATCCTCGGCGGCCTGCCGTGGCTGGCGGAGGCGGAACGGGAATGAACATCTCTCCGGAAGCGACGATGGAACCCATCGGAACGGTCCTCTTCGACGAGGAGACCATCCGGGCCCGCGTGACGGAGCTCGGACGGGAGATCTCGCGCGACTACGCGGGCAAGGCCCCCATCCTGGTGAACATCCTGAAGGGCGGGTTCATCTTCCTGGCCGATCTGGTGCGCCGCATCGACGTTCCCTGCGAGATGGACTTCATGGTGGTGTCCAGCTACGAGGACCGGACGGAGTCGTCCGGGGTCGTGCGCATCCTGTCGGACCTCGGGTTGAACGTGGAGGGCCGGCACGTGCTCGTGGTGGAGGACATCGTGGACTCGGGGCTGACGCTGGACTACCTCCGGGAACTGCTGCTGGCGCGGAACCCCGCGTCCCTGCGCGTGGTTACCCTGCTGGACAAGCACGAGCGGAGGAAGGTGCACGTCCCCGTGGACTACGTGGGCTTCCGCATCCCGGACAAGTTCGTGGTGGGATACGGCCTGGACTACGCGCAGCGCTTCCGCAACCTCCCGTACATCACGGTGCTCGACGCCGACGACCTGCCGAACCTGGACCTGCCGAACGGGCCGGAGGATGGCCGATGACCGACCGCAAGGAGCCCGGCGATCCGCAGGGCGAGGGGCCCTCGGGCGGCAAGCCGCGCCGGGAGCCGCCCCGCTACGGCCGCGCCACGAAGACCATGGCCTTCTGGGCCGTGCTCATCCTGCTGTTCCTGATCGTGTTCCACACCGTGTACAACGATCAGGGCCGCGAGATGCAGATCGTGTACACGGAGTTCCTGCGGCAGGTGGACGCGGGGAACATCAAGCAGATCAAGATCGTGGACCAGGATGTCCGCGGCGAGCTGCTCTCCCCCGCCATGACCGAGCTGCAGGGCGTGAGCCAGGCGTACACGCGCTTCCAGGTGTACGTGCCCTCGCAGGAGGACGGGCTCACGCAGCGCATCCTGGACAAGAACCCCGGCGCGCGCGTGAGCGTGGGCCTGCCGGGCACGAACTGGACGCAGATCCTGTTCGCGTGGCTGCCCATACTGCTCATCCTGGGCATCTGGATCTTCATCATGCGACAGATGCAGAGCGGCGGGAACCGCGCGTTCACGTTCGGCAAGAGCCGCGCGCGGCTGCTCACCGGCGGGGACCGGCCGAAGATCACGTTCGAGGACGTGGCCGGCGCCACCGAGGCGAAGCAGGAGCTGCAGGAGATCATCGAGTTCCTGCGCGATCCCGGGAAGTTCCAGAAGCTCGGCGGCAAGATCCCGAAGGGCGCCCTGCTGCTCGGGTCGCCCGGCACGGGCAAGACGCTCCTGGCGAAGGCGGTGGCCGGCGAGGCCGGCGTGCCGTTCTTCTCCATGTCCGGTTCGGACTTCGTGGAGATGTTCGTGGGCGTCGGCGCCTCGCGCGTGCGGGACCTGTTCGAGCAGGGCCGCAAGAACGCGCCGTGCATCATCTTCATCGACGAGATCGACGCCGTGGGCCGGCATCGCGGCGCCGGGCTCGGCGGCGGCCACGACGAGCGGGAGCAGACCCTGAACCAGCTGCTGGTGGAGATGGACGGCTTCGACAGCTCGGACGGCGTGATCCTCATCGCCGCCACGAACCGCCCGGACGTGCTGGATCCCGCGCTGCTGCGCCCGGGCCGCTTCGACCGGCAGATCGTGGTGGACATGCCGGACGTGCGCGGCCGCCTCGGCATCCTGCGCGTGCACGCGCGGCCCATCCCGCTGGACGAGAGCGCGGACCTGGACAAGATCGCGCGCGGCACGCCCGGCTTCTCCGGCGCGGACCTGGCGAACGTGATGAACGAGGCGGCGCTCCTGGCCGCGCGCCGCAACCGGGACCGCGTGACCATGATCGACCTGCTGGACGCCAAGGACAAGGTGGCCATGGGCGCCGAGCGGAAGAGCCTGATCCTGAACGAGAAGGAGAAGGAGGTCGTGGCCTACCACGAGGCGGGACACGCGCTCGTGGCCATGAAGATCCCCGGCGCGGATCCCGTGGAGAAGGTCACCATCGTGCCGCGCGGGCGCGCGCTGGGCCTCACCTACCAGCTCCCCGTCGACGAGCGGCACAACCCCACGAAGGGCTTCTGCCAGGGACGGATCGCCATCACGATGGGCGGGCGCGTGGCGGAGGAGCTGGTGTTCTCCGAGGTGACCACGGGCGCGAAGGGCGACATCGACATGGCCACGAACCTGGCGCGCCGCATGGTCTGCGAGTGGGGCATGACGGACCGGCTGGGCCCCATCGCGCTCGGGCGCGGCGACGAGCAGGTGTTCCTGGGACGGGAGATCGTGGACCAGCGGCACGTGAGCGAGGAGACCGCGGAGGCCATCGACGAGGAGGTCCGCGGCCTCGTGGAGCAGGGTCGCAAGACGGCCCGCGAGATCCTCTCCGCGAACCGCGACGTGCTGGACTCGCTGGCCATGGCGCTGCTGGAGCGCGAGACGCTGGACGAGGAGGAGGTGCGCCTGCTGGTGGCGCGCTCCCCGCTGCCCAACGTGGTCGCGCGCGGCGAGGGCGCTTCCCCGTCCGGACGTCCCGTCGGAGAGAGCCCCTCGGCGAACTGAGAAGCGACGAACTGAGGAGCGTGGAGACCGCGTGACCGTCCCCGAATCCCCCTGCCCTCCCGCGTCGTTCCCGGCCTTCGCCGCCGCGGAGGAGCCGGCGGGGCTCGGGGACCTGGTCCCCCGCCGCGATCCCGTGCGGCGTACGCGGCTCGTCGGCATCCTGAACCTCACGCCGGACTCCTTCCACGACGGCGACCGCCATCCGGATGCGGCGTCCGCCATTGCCGCCGCGCGCGTCATGGTGGATGCGGGCGCCGACGCCTTGGACGTGGGCGGCGAGTCCACGCGCCCCGGCGCCGCCCCCGTTTCCGCCCGCGAGGAGTGGGCGCGACTCGAGCCGGTGCTCGGGCCGGTGGCGGCGCTCGGCGTCCCCGTGTCCGTGGATACCGTGAAGGCGGAGGTGGCGGCGAGGGCGCTGGCGGCCGGCGCTTCCCTCGTGAACGACGTCTCCGGCCTCCGCCGCGATCCGGAGTTGGCCGCCGTCTGCGCGGAGCGCGGGGCCGGCCTCGTCCTCATGCACTCGCGCGGCGAACCGCGGACCATGCGCTCCCTGACGGACTACGACGACGTGGTCCGCGAGAGCCTCCGCTCGCTGGAGGAGGCCATGGAGCGCGCGGTGCGCGCCGGCGTCCTCCGGACGCGCATCATCCTGGATCCGGGGCTGGGCTTCGCGAAGACCGCGGAGCACAACCTGGAGATCCTGCGCCGGCTGCCGGAGTACCTGTCCGCCGGGCGTCCGGTGCTGGTGGGCGCATCGCGCAAGTCCTTCCTGGCGCCGCACCACGCGCCGTCCACCGCCGACCGGCTGGAGGGCACGCTGGCCACCAGCGTGCTCGCCGTGCTCGGCGGCGCCACGCTGCTGCGCGTGCACGACGTGCGCGAGAACCGCCGCGCCGTGTCCGTGACCGAGGCCGTGCTGCGCGCGCCGCGCGCCGGCGGAGCCGGAGGCGCGCCGTGAGCCTGCTCGGCATCCACTGGGTCCTGGACATCCTGGACGTGGGGATCGTGACGGTCCTCTTCTACAAGCTCTACATGTTCATCCGCTCCACGCGCGCCGTCACGATGTTCCTCGGACTCCTCGTGATCATCGGCGCGGGGTTCCTGTCCGGGTTCCTCGGGTTGCACGCGCTGAGCTGGATCATCGGCAGCCTGAAGACGATCTGGCTCATCGGCTTCCTCATCGTGTTCCAGCCGGAGCTCCGCCGCGCGCTGTCCAAGCTGGGACAGCACCCGATCGTGCGGCCGTTCGTGACGCGCGGCGAGGCGCAGGAGGCCGTGGACCTCCTGGTCAACGCGGTGTTCGAGCTGGCCGAGGCGCGCACGGGCGCGCTCATCGTGGTGCTCGGCCAGGCCGGGCTGAAGGGCGTGATCGAGACCGGCACGCCGCTGTACGCCCGCCCGAGCGAGGAACTGCTCATCTCCATCTTCCAGACTCGCAGCCCCCTGCACGACGGCGCCGTCATCGTGCAGGGCGACCAGATCGTGGCCGCGGGGTGCATCCTCCCCCTCACGCAGGATCCGCGCCTCTCCCGCGCGCTCGGCACGCGCCACCGCGCCGCCATCGGGATCACCGAGGAGGCCGACTGCGACGTGGTGGTGGTCTCCGAGGAGACCGGCACCGTGTCGCACGCGAAGGGCGGGCAGCTCACCCGCAACCTCACGCGCGAGTCCCTCCGCGCGTTGCTGCACGCGGCGTTCGAACGTCGCGCGCACGCGGCATAGGTCCGCGGGACATTCGGGAACCGCCGCGGGGTCGCGGGGCGAGTCACGCGCCGGGCCGGGTGCGCGATGCGCGTTCCTCCGTCCCCGACCCTTGCTCCGGACCGGACGGCGCGGGCGCGCATCCATGCGCGCCCTGGGCCTCGGCGCTCCGGGGCCTCCGCCATCCATGGCTACGGCCCCTCCGCGACGCCGCCGGAGCAAGGGTCGGGGACGGAGGAACGCGCATCGCACACCCGCCCGGCGCGTGACTCGCCCCACGACCCCGCGGCGGTTCCCGAGTGTCCCGCGGACCTGCGCCGTGTGCGTGCTCCTGGGTGGTGGTGGCGCGGGTGGCGGTGTTCCCGGGAAGTACGGCCGGGAGCGTTCCAACCGATCGGCGCATCTCCCCGGCTACGCCTGTCGGTTCGAGGAATCTCCTCGCGGAACGCTCCCGGCTCTCTGCAACGGGGAAGGGCCTGGCCAACGCCCTCCCCCGGGGCGACTCGGACGAAGGGGCGGGCCGCCGGTCCAGTCCCCGCGGACCCGACGCCGAAGCGTGCGGCCCGCCCTTCGTCCCTTCCGCTTCCGCTTCCGCTCATCTCCCGCGCGCGCACCATTGCAATGACCGGGCCGAAGCGCCGGACATCGACGGATCCGCCCGGAACCGCGCTCCACGCCGCCCCTCGCGCGTTCTTCCGCAGCACGACGTGATCCGCGCGCGACGACAGACGGCAACCAGCGGCGACACCCGCAGGGCGATCCGTCGCGCAACCGACCCGGCACCAAGCACATGGATCGCGACAACGTCCGGCGTCACGGTGTCGTCGCCCGTGGACACGTCGCGGCGGGTGCGGACCCCTGGCTGTCGCGCCCCCCGCGGGGTCGGCCTGCCGCGCCGTCTACTCCGCGAGCGCCCCGTACACGTCGGGACGCCGGCTCCCGAGCAGGTCGTTGCGCGCGGTGACCCGCTTGTCGCGCGCGCGCAGCGGGTCGATCGTCACGACCTCCACGCACTCGCCGGCGCTGGCCGCGCGCACGAGGATGTCGCCGCGCGGACCGGTGATCTGGCTGGAGCCGGTGAATGCCAGGCGCTCGGCGCCGCGCACGTCCTCGCCGCTGCGGTTCGCGGTCACGGCGAACACGCGGTTCTCCAGGCAGCGCGTGGACATCGCGTCCTGGCAGAACGGCAGCACCAGATTGGACGGGTGCAGGAGGACGTCCGCGCCGTCGAGCGCGAGACAGCGCGCGGCCTCGGGGAAGAGCCAGTCGAAGCAGATCATCATCCCCGCGCGGAAGTCCACGCCGCCGGCGCGCACGGGGATCGCGTGGAACGGCCGGTCGCCCGGATCGAACACCTCCGTCTCGCGATCGAAGAGATGCACCTTCCGGTAGACGTGCAGCTCGCCGCCGGGGCCGGCCAGGGCGGCCGCGTTGTAGAGCGCCCGGCCCGCCCGTTCCGCGAAACCCCCGCAGAGCCAGGCGCCGCGCCGCCGCGCCGTGTCGCGCAGGAAGGTCACCGTGGGCCCGCCCGTGTCCTCGCCCGCCGCGCCCACCTCCTCGCGGGACAGGAACAGGTACCCCGTGGAGAAGAGCTCCGGAAGCACGAGGACGTCGAACGCGACGGCCGCGTCCACGAGGCGAGCCGCCGCCTCGAGGTTCGCCGCCCGCTGCCCGAAGACCGGCCGGGTCTGCGCGAAGCCGATGCGCACCGCCCCCGGGCCGCTCGTGAACTCCGTCACGAAACGCTCCCGCAGGCGCGCGCCCGTGCAGAACGCCACACCCGGCCGGTCGTTTCCCGCCGGGGGGCCCTTGCGGGCCCGGCGTCCGGGGAACCGGAAGGCCGATTCTTGGTTGATCCGGGGCAGGATTCGCAATCCCCGCGCTCCGGACGGTCTGGCACCGACCTTGCAGTGCTGTTCGCGCGGTGAGCACGGGAGGGATGGCGATGGACCACCCGTACTTCGACCTCTCGCGTCCGGGCGAGCCCCGCGAACGCACGACGTACTTCGTGCTGGACTCGCTGCTCCGGTCCCGGATCGACTGCGGGTTCGAGTCGAACACCGGCCGGTACGACGAGGACGTGAACGTCTACCTCGTGGAGCTGCTCGCCGGACTGGTGCGCTCCCCCGGATTCACCGCCGCCCCGACCGGGGGCGGCGTGGACGTGTTCCGCCGGGTCCAAGACGTGCGGGACCCGCGCGAGAAGTGCCGCGTGTACCGTGCGAGCGCGGATCACCTGCTCGTCTCCACCGGCCTGTTCGTGGACACGCCGTACGTGGCGCGGGAAGGTCGCCGCGACTTCGACGCGGGTGCCCGGGACCGGATCGGGCGCGGCAAAGAGTACTACCGCTGGGCCGCGTTGTTCCAGGAGCGCGCACCGGCCGGTTCGCGCGTGTTCGCCCGCATCCTGCAGCTGCTCTCGGAGGACTTCGAGCGCTGGGTGGACGTCCTGTTCCACATGCGCGGGGAGTACTTCCATCTGTACGAGCGCCTTCGGGACGGGAGCTTCGCCGCCCTGGCCGGGGTCGCTCCCGAGGATGCGGCCGCCGCGCCCGACGGCGCTCCCGCGGATGCGGCGGCAACCGCGCGCGACGACTTCCTGGACGCCTACTGGTCCTGGCATCACGAGCCGTCGGCGGCGGCGCGCGCCCGCCTCGAGGCGGCGGTGACACGCCTGCGCGAGGTCGATCCTACGTTCCGCTTCGACCTGCCTCAGTAGACGCGGCGAGGAACTCGCGCACGGGTCCGAACACCCGCTCCCGGTCCGGCGCGGTGGACAGCACGTGTCCCTGCCCGTCCAGCCACCGCAGTTCCTTGCGCTCCGACGCCGCGGCCTCCAGGAGTTCGCGCGCCCCGCGCGCCGAGACGCTGTCGTCGTCGCGCGAGTGGAGAACGAGCAGGGGGCAACGCACCTCGCCGAGGCGAGCCGCGGTGGCGCGGATGCCGCGGCGCACGTCGGTCTGCCAGCGCAGCGTGTGCAGGGCGACGCGCGGCCGGACGAGGAACCCCAGCAGCAGCATGCCCAGGCGGCGCAGCACGTAGGGCCGCAGCGCGGGGGCCAGCGCGACGAGACCGGCGGGCGCCCGCTCCGCGGCGACGTGCGCGCCGAGCACCGCGCCCACGGACTGCCCCACGAGATACGGCTTGGGCGCGGGGTCGGCCGCCGCGAGCGCGTCGTACGCCTCGAGGGCGCGACGCGCGAGCGGGTCGAAGCGGAGCGCGGCGAGGCCCGCGTCCCCCCGCCCGTGCCCGGGAAGCAGCGGACACACGGACGAGATGCCGTGCCGGGCGAGATCCGTGGCCAGGAAGTGGAAGTCCGCGGGCGAGCCGCCGGCGCCGTGCAAGAGGAGCGCGCTGCCCCGCGGCGACGCCGCATCGCGCACGAACGATCGCACCGTCTCGGGCACGCCGTCCCGGGCCTCCGCCTCGCGCCATGCGGCGACTCGCGCGTGCGCGCCCGCGTTCAGCACGACGCCCGGAACGGAGAAAGGGCGCGCAGAGCGCGCCCTTTCGGGATCGGTGCCCCGCCGTGACGTCCGGAGCCGCGACGCTTGACCCGTGGACTCCAAGTGGGTGCTCGCACGGTCCGTTCAGTCCTCATGCCGCGAAGGCCGTGGACGTCCCAACCGGATGTAGAGCTCCCTTGGGCGAGTCATTCGGTTCAATTTTATCGCGACCCACGTCGTGCACTGCAGGGCCCGATTCCCGTCGTCGGCTCACGCCGACGAACCCATGATAGGGAAACGGATGCCGAAGCGTCAAGCGACCGCGGCGTGCGCCGGTGTGTGCGCACCACGCCGGCGATGCACTCGCGCCGCGCGTGTCGCACGAACGGCGCCGCGCGTGCGCGCGGTGAACTCGCGAAGCGTCGAGCCGCGCGCGAAACCGCCCCACCGGGCGGAACCGCGTCGCGCGGTTCGCGAGTCGTCGGAAGCTCGCCGGCAACCAACCGGGGGGCATTGCCCTCCGGCCTGGCCGCCCCCGAACGCCCCCCGCGAAGCGGTTGCACCGTTCCCGGTCCCTCGGGGCCCGCCGCCGCCCCGGCCAACCGCTTGATTTCGCGCTTCTTGCACATTTGTCGTCCCCCGGCCCTTCCGGAATCGTCAAGCCGGTGCGAGATTCGGTCGATGAGGAAGGAACCGCTCCGCGCGTGCCCGCGCTCCGCCTCCAGGGCGGCCGGACCCGCCGGACCTTCCCGCTCCGGACATGGAGGTTCGGTCATGAAGTCTTCGCTTCGAATTCTCCTCGCGGCGACGTTCGTCGCCACGCTGCTCGCGTCACCCGCGTTCGCGCTCGAGAAGTCGAGCCAGAGACTCTCCGACACGGACCGCGCCGACATCTGGCGCGGCTCGTCCTCGTGCACACTGCAGTACTACAACATCTGCACCGGCTGGATCTGGATCTGGAGCGGGTTCGCGCCCAGCGCGCAGTTCGGCGTCTCGTTCACCAGCTGCTGCACGATCGGCTACACCACCGGCGTGGGCGCGGTGTGGTCCTACTTCTACACCGGCGCGCCGTCCGGCTACTCCTTCACCGGCACGATCGACGTGTTCGACGCGGACGCGTCGCAGTGCCCCACCGGCGCGGCGATCGCCTCGCAGGCGTTCCTGCCGGTGACGGGCTGGAACAGCACCGACTTCGGCGGCATCCCGGTCCCCGACCGCACGTTCGCCGTGGCGGTCACGTTCGGTGCGGGCGCGTCGAACCCGGCCGCGGTGGCGTCCGACCACCCGGCGGGCGTGGGTGCGGAGGCCCCGGCCTGCGGCACCTGCTACCCGATCGATCGCGCGAACCACAGCTTCGACTACGGCACGACGTCCGCTCCGCTGTGCCCCGGCTCCTCCTTCAACGACGGCGTGTGCGACGCGCAGCTGCTGATCGATGCGGACGTGTCCTGCGCCGTCTCGGTCGAGCAGAACACGTGGGGCGCGGTCAAGGCGCTCTACCGCTAGCCGTTCCGGCGCCGCGAGCGGGTGCGGTCCCGCGCAAGCTCCGGAGAAACGCGAAGGGGTCCCGCCGCGGCGGGACCCCTTCCGCGTTCCGGGCGCGGCGCGCGCGTCAGGTGCGCGCGTAGTTCGGGGCCTCCTTCGTGATCTCCACGTCGTGCGGGTGGCTCTCCCGGAGCCCCGCGCTCGTGATGCGGATGAAGCGCGCCTTCGTCCAGAGCTCGTCCAGGTTCGCCGCGCCGGTGTAGCCCATGCCCGCGCGCAGGCCGCCCATGAGCTGGTACACGGTGTCCGAGAGCGAGCCGCGGTACGGGATCCGGCCCTCGATGCCCTCCGGCACGAGCTTGCGCGCCTCGGACACGTCGCCCTGGAAGTAGCGGTCCGCGCTCCCCTCCTGCATGGCGCTCACCGAGCCCATGCCGCGCACCGTCTTGTAGCTCCGGCCCTGGTACAGCACGATGTCCCCGGGGCTCTCCTCGGTGCCGGCGAACATGCTGCCGATCATCACGCTGGAGGCTCCCGCCGCCAGGGCCTTCACGACGTCGCCCGAGTACTTGATGCCGCCGTCGGCGATGACCGGGATGCCCGCGCGCCGGCACGCGGCGGCCGCGTCCATCACCGCGGTGAGCTGCGGCACGCCGACGCCCGCGACCACGCGCGTCGTGCAGATGGCGCCCGGGCCCACGCCCACCTTCACCGCCTGCGCCCCCGCGCGCACGAGCGCCTCGGCGCCTTCCGCCGTGGCCACGTTCCCCGCCACGACCGGAACGTCCGGGGCCACGCGCTTCACGCGCAGGACGGCGTCCGACACCGCCTCGGCGTGGCCGTGCGCCGTGTCGATGAAGATGGCGTCCACCTTCGCCGCGACCAGCCGGGTCACGCGATCCTCGAGATCCGCGCCGGTCCCGACCGCGGCGCCCACGCGGAGGCGCCCGTGCGCGTCCTTGCACGCGTCCGGGTGGCGCTGGCGCTTCAGGATGTCCTTGATCGTGATGAGGCCGCGCAGCCGGCCCTGCGCATCCACGACCGGCAGCTTCTCGATCCGGTTCTCGTGCAGGATGCGCTTCGCGTCCTCCAGGCTGGTGCCGACGGGCGCGGTGACCAGCCCCTCCTTCTTCATCACGTCGGCGATCGGCACGTCGTGGCGCTGCAGGAAGCGCAGGTCCCGGTTCGTGAGGATGCCGACCAGCTTCCCGTCCTCCAGCGTCACGGGAAGCCCGGAGATCTTGTACCGGCTCATGAGCGACTCCGCCTCGGCGACCAGCCGATCCGGCGGCAGCGTGATGGGATCCAGGATCATGCCGCTCTCGGAGCGCTTGACCTTGTCCACCTCCTCGGCCTGGCGCTCGGGCGTCATGTTCCGGTGCACGACGCCGAGGCCTCCCTCCTGCGCGAGCGCCTTCGCGAGACCGGACTCGGTGACCGTGTCCATGGCGGCGGAGAGGACGGGGATGTTCAGCGTGATGTCGGCCGTGAGCTTCGTGCGCAGGTCCACGTCCTTCGGATGCACCGAGGACGGACCGGGGACGAGCAGCACGTCGTCGAACGTGAGGCCTTCGCCGACGAGGCGGGTGGACGGGTGCATCCGGAGACTCCTCCGTGGCGGGCGTCGGGAGCGGACTGGAATGCAGGGATGATATCGCCGCGGCGGTCGTGCGGGAAGGGGGAGGGTCAGTTCCCCTCCACCCCCGGGCCGGTCATCGGGACGAAGCGCACGGGGACCACGTCGCGCCGGACGAGCTTGCCGCCCTCCTTCACCACCACGACCAGCTCCTGGTCACCCCGCGGTCCCACCGGGATGACGAGACGCCCGCCCTCGGCCAGCTGCTCCTGCAGGGGCGGCGGGATGTGGTCCGGCGCACAGGTCACCAGGATCCCCTGGAACGGGGCCGCCTCGGGCCAGCCGCGGTAGCCGTCGCCGACCCGGAGGTGCACCCGGCCGTACCCGAGCTCCGCCAGCGTGGCCGCCGCCCGCCGGGCGAGCGGCTCCAGGATCTCGATGGAGTAGACGTCGCCGCCGAGCTCCGCGAGCACCGCGGCCTGGTAGCCGGACCCCGTGCCGACCTCGAGCACGCGGTCCCCGCGCTCCAGGTCCAGGAGCTGCGTCATCAGCGCCACCACGGAGGGCTGCGAGATGGTCTGGTCCTCGCCGATGGGCAGCGCGCGGTTCTCGTACGCGTGCTCGCGCAGGCTCTCCGGGACGAAGCGGTGCCGCCGGACCGACCGCATCGCCGCGAGCACGTGCGGGTCCGTGATGTCCCGCGCGAGCGGCCCGTCCACGAGCGCGTCGCGGAGCCGCTCGTACTCGCCGTCCATTGCCGCCTCCGCCGCGGCCGCGTCCTTCCCCGGCACCTCGCCCGCGGGCGCGCAGCCGGCGGCGCCCGCCAGCGCCGCCGCGCCCACCCAAGCCGCGCCGACCGCCCGACGCCACCCGCGGAAGGGGAAGCGCCGCGGCATGTCAGCCACCCAGCGCGTCCAGCGCCGCCCGCGCGCGCGCGATGCGTGCGGGGCGCTCGCGCACGAACCGCTCGATGCCGGCCAGGATGTCCGCCGGGGACAGCCGCGCCTCGGCCATGACCTCGTCCACCGAGCCGCCGGTGCGCCACCGGTCGTCCCAGTCGGACGTGAGCGCGTATTCGTCCGTCGCCGGGTTGCGGAGCCAATCCCACATGAGCCGCCGCGACCGGT
Organism: uncultured Gemmatimonadota bacterium; assembly: GCA_964571855.1. Classification (GTDB taxonomy): domain Bacteria; phylum ARS69; class ARS69; order ARS69; family ARS69; genus CAYYFX01. The sequence continues at coordinate 17,757 of CAZNDO010000016.1, read as the reverse complement.
TGGACACCATCATGCAGTCCAGCTGCGCGGACGCCGGCAGGATGCGGTCGCGGTACTCGCGCGGCTGCTTCGCGAAGAGCTGCGGGCTGATGGCCGCCACGATGCGGACGTTCAGCCCCGCCTTCGCGATCTCCGGCAGCGTCTTCACGAGGTTCACCGTGGACATCGTGCCCTGCACCAGCACGGTGCCGGCCGGCGGCCGCGCGGGATCGAAATCCCGGATGAGGTACGCGCCCTTCGCCGCGTCGAAGTGCGACGCCATCCCGAGCGCGGCGCGATCCGGGATCGTCACGGCGGGCCGCGTGAGGTGCAGCGCCACGATCGGGAAGTCCGACGCGAACGCCGCGCCCAGCACGACCGGCACCTCGTTGTGCTCCCACGGGTGCACGTTGCACACGTGACCCTCCGGGAAGAGATCCGTCACGCCCGGCGCGAAGATGCCGAAGTGCGTCCGGGAGTCCTCCGCCGTCTCCGGCCCGGAGTGCCCGGCGATCCACAGCACCTTGCCCACGCGGATCTCCGAGTCCTGCGCCACCTGGCTGAACAGCCGCATGGGGCCGTACTTCAGGTAGCTGAACGAGCCGTAGGTGGAGCACGCGCCGTAGAACCCGTTGAATTCCTCGTAGGGTCTCGGGTGCAGGTTCACGCAGGCCAGGCCCACGGTGACGCCCGAGTTGGCGAACTCGGTGATCTGCTGCGGCAGGAGCGCGCCGTCCGGGTTCGTGGCCCGCTCGTACCAGCCCCAGCCTTCCATGTCCCCGAAGCCCTTCGCGAACCCCGAGATGTTCGTGGAGTCCGCCAGGTCCGCCGCCATCGCGAGGAAGAGCGGCCGGCCGTACTTCTTCCGGCCGAGCGAGTTCACGTACGCCGCCCACTCGGAGAGTCCGGCGCGGTTCGGCTTCTTGTCCCCCGGCTTCGCCCACATCGACTCCGGGTACGCGCGGAAGTCCCAGAACGCGGGGTCCTTGAACGGCGTCCGCTCCGTGTCGAAGGCGGCGCCCTCCGCGCGCTCCGGCACGGACTCCCCGAGCTCCACGAGCCGGTCCGCCAGGTAGTCCAGCAGCGCGGGATCCTTCTCGAAGAGCGAGAGCGCGCGCTGCAGGTTCTCGGCCACCTGCGCCTTCAGCGCCGCCGGATCCGCCGGCGCCGGCTGCCCCTGCCCCTCGAACGCGATCCCGTGCTTGTCGGTGAACTCCTGCCGGCCCTTCCAGTAGCCCTCGCTGTTCGTCGGCAGCGGGGTGCCGTGCGACTTGTAGCCGGTCACCGCGTAGCCGCGGCCCTTCAGCGTGCGGCCCCACACGCACACCGGCGTCGCCAGCGGGTTCGCGCCGTGCACGCCCTCGGCGAGCGCGCGCGAGACGTCCTCCCAGTCGCTCCCGCTCTGCGCGCCGACCACCTTCCAGCCCGCCGCGCCGAACCAGTCCTGCGGCCCGCCGTACACCACGCTGGAGCAGCGGCGCGGGTCGATGCCCTCGTCGTTCCAGTCCACCACGTACACGAGATTCGAGAGACCCAGCCCCCACGCCGTGTTGCGTGTCTCGTGCGACGCGCCCGTGGTGAGCCCGCCCTCGCCCTCGAACGCGAACACGCGCACGTCGGCCGCGCCCGCGCGCTTGAGCGCCATGGCCTCGCCCGCCGCCGCCGGCGAGCCGTGCCCGGACGGCCCCGTGTTGAACTTGAAGAAGAGGGTCTTCCCCTCCATCTCCGCGTGGCCCGCGAGCCCCTTGTTGCGGCGGAGCCGCAGCAGGTCCTCCCACATCATGGAGCGGTGCTCGGGATCGGGGATGAGGTACTTCGGATCCCCGGTCTTCGCGTACTTGAGCCGCAGGGCGTGGCAGAACACGGTGAGCGTGGCGTACACCAGCGGCACCGTGTGCCCGGCCACGAGGATGAAGCGGTCGCCGAAGGGCTTCTCCGGGTGGCGGATGTCCCAGCGCATGATGCCGCCCAGGAGGGTGGTCACCAGGAGGTGGACCTTGGAGCGGGAACCGCCGGGGTGCCCGCTCTGCCGGTAGTTCAGCATCATGTCGATCATGGAGTCGATCAGGTCCTTGATCTTCTCCCAGTGCGCGTGCTGCGCCCTCATCTCCTCGATCAGGGTGCGGGGGTCGATCCGCTCCAGCGTCTTCACGGCGAGTTCCTCGGGACGAGGTGGACCGGGAGGGGGCTCCCGCGGGGTTTGAAGGCCTATTCGGGGCAAAGATACCCCGAAGTCGGGCAGGGGGCCTCCCCAGGAATCGGCGAAATCCGGCGGCGGCGGGGCCGTGAGCTCGAGGAGGCGCCCGTCCGGGTGGCGCAGGGCCAGCCGGAGGCAGTGCAGCAGGTGGCGCGGCGCACCGGCGGCGGCCAGGATCTCCGCCGTCTCCCCCGCCGTGACGAAGCGCTCCGTGAGCGCACGCGGGACGCCGTAGATCTTGTCCCCGACGACCGGACGGCCCAGGTGCGCGGCGTGGACCCGGATCTGGTTGGTCCGCCCGGACTCGGGCATGACGAGGACGAGCGTGGCCGGGCGCGGCGTGGCGGCCGGGGCGGCGGGCCCCGGGCCGGACGCGACCGGCACGAACCGGGTCCGCGCCGGCTTGCCGTGCTCCGGATCGACACACCGGAAGGAGGACACGCCCGACGGATCCTCCCGGCCGATCGGGGCGTCCACCGTCACCTCCGCCGGCACGGCGCCGCGGAGCAGCGCCAGGTACGTCTTGGCCACGCGACGCCCGTGGAACTCCCGCTCCAGGGCGCGGGCCGCGGCGCGCGTTTTCGCGAGCACCACGACCCCCGACGTCTCCCGATCCAGCCGGTGCGAGAGGCGCAGCTCGCTCCCCCAACGCTCACGGAGCTCCGCGATCAGCGTGTGCCGGATGTACTTCCCGCCGGCGTGCACCGGGAGGTTGCCGGACTTGGCCACCGCCAGCACGGCGTCGTCCTCGTGCAGCACGGCGTACGAGAAGTCGACCGGCGGTTCCTCGTGCCACACGTGGTAGTCGATCCGGTCGCCGGCATGCACGACGCGTGCCCCGTCGGCCGTCTCGCCGTTCACGAGCACGGCCCCCTCGGCGAGACGCGTCGACCACAGCGGCTCCGGATGGTACCGGAACCGGTGCACCAGGAAGTCGTGCAGGGTCCAGCCGTCGCGGTACGGATCCACGGTGCACGCGAGGTCGTACCGGCGGAGCGTCAAAGGCCGGTGAGCTCCACGGAGCCGTCGGGCTTGTACTTGTAGACCTTGCCCTCGAACCCGTCGATGTAGCCGAACGGGATCGCCGGCCAGATCCCCGTGTTCTGCGACGCGGTGGACGCGTACACGCTCGCGCCCGAGTTCTTCGCGACGGCGCACGTGAACAGGTTCCCGTCCGTGCCGGTGCCCGGGCCGTTGATGTACGCCACCTGGCACGCCACGATGTAGATCTCGTCCACCAGTCCCTTGAGCTCGTCGAAGACCTCGGTGTTGCCGCGGCTGATGCCCGTGCCGAGCCCGAGGCTGGCGGCCGAGGCATGGCAGTTGATCACGAGCGCCTTGAGGCGGCCGGTGGAGGTGGAGCGCGCCACCGACGCCACGTTCTTCATGAGCCAGCGCGCGTCGTCCTTGCGCGTGACCTTGCGCGTGTTCCACATCTTGTAGTCGGGACCGGGCACGTCGTCGGCGTTCAGCGCCATGGCGGGCTGCGGGATCTTGATCAAGGGGGCCTCCGTGCGGGAGACCGGCCGCCGCCTTCCGGCGGTCCGGGGGCGCGAGACTCTAGCACGGCCGCCGGAGCCGGCGCATTGAGCGGGCGGCCTCCCCGCGCTAGTGTCGCGTCCCGGAAGTCGAACGACCGCTGCCCCGTTCGCACGGAGGATCCATGGCCACCGGCAACCCGCTCCTCGACTCGCCTTCCTACGTCAAGGCGTACGAGGACCACGCCTTCCTGAACCGCGACGAACTGCGCGGCGTGCGCCTGCTCCTGGAGTTCGAGAAGCCGGACCTCGTGCAGCGCGAGCACGGGATCGCGTCCACGATCGTGGTGTTCGGGAGCGCGCGGATCCCGGAGCCGGCGGTCGCGCGCGCGGAGCTCGCGGCGGCGGAGGCGGACGCCGCGCGGCGGCCGGACGACCCCGCGGCGGCCGCGCGCCGGGACCGGGCGCGCCGCGCCGCGCACAACGCGCGCTACTACGACGAGGCGCGCGAGCTGAGCCGCATCGTGTCCACCACGTGCCAGGTGGAGGGGCGCTGCGAGTACGTCATCGTGACCGGCGGCGGCCCCGGCATCATGGAGGCGGCGAACCGCGGCGCGCACGACGCGGCCGCGAAGAGCGTGGGGCTCAACATCGTGCTCCCGCACGAGCAGGCCCCGAACCCCTACATCACGTCGGAGCTGTGCTTCCAGTTCCGCTACTTCGCGATCCGCAAGATGCACTTCCTCATGCGGGCGAAGGCGCTGGTGGCCTTCCCCGGCGGCTTCGGCACGTGCGACGAGCTGTTCGAGGCGCTCACGCTCATCCAGACCGGCAAGGTGCAGCGCATCCCGGTCATCCTCTTCGGGCGCGAATTCTGGGAGCGCGCGGTCCGGTTCGACGTGCTCGCGGAGGAGGGGATGATCTCCCCGTCGGACCTGGAGCTGTTCCACTGGGCGGAGACGGCGCGCGAGGCGTGGGACCGGATCGCGGCGTTCCACGCGGCGGGCTGACGCGCCGCGGAATCCCGCCGCCGCGGGCACGCATCCGAGGGGCAGCGAGGGAGCCGGGCGGGAAGCCCGCTCCGCACCGAGGAGGCGAGATGTCCATCCGACCCGTGAAGGAGATCGTGCACGCGAAGCCCACCCTGGAGGGCGCGGGAGTGCACCTGCGCCGCGCGTTCGGCTTCGGCGCCACCACCGAGTTCGATCCGTTCCTCCTGCTCGACGACTTCCGCGGGGACCGCCCCGCGGAGTACGAGGCGGGGTTCCCGTGGCATCCGCACCGCGGGATCGAGACGATCACGTACGTGCTCGCCGGCACCGTGAACCACGCGGACAGCCTGGGCAACGCGGGGGCCGTGGGCCCCGGCGACATCCAGTGGATGACCGCGGGCTCGGGCATCATCCACCAGGAGATGCCGAAGGGCGACGATCGCGGGCGGATGCACGGCTTCCAGCTGTGGGCGAACCTGCCGTCGTCGTTGAAGATGACGGCGCCGCGGTACCAGGACATCGGCTCCGCGGAGATCCCGGAGGTGACCGAGGACGACGGCACGCACGTCCGCGTGATCTGCGGGCACGCGTTCGGCGTGCGGGGGCCGGTCACGGGCATCGCGGCGGATCCGAGCTACCTGGACGTGTCGGTGCCGGCGGGCCGCCGGAAGACGCTGAAGGTGGAGACGTCGCGGCACGCGTTCGCGTACGTGTTCGCCGGATCCGGGAGGTTCGCGGGCGCGTCCGCGCCGGCGGCGCCGATGACGGAACTGGTGGGCGCGGACGGGCGCGCGCTCACGGAGGAGCCCGTGGCGGTGGCGCACGAGGCGGACAACCGCTCGCTCGTACTGTTCGACCGCGGCGACGAGGTCACCGTGCAGGCGGGCGAAGAGGGCATCCGCTTCCTGCTGGTGTCCGGGCAGCCGCTGCGCGAGCCGGTGGCGTGGCACGGGCCGATCGTGATGAACACGCGCGAGCAGCTGAAGGAGGCGATGGCGGAGCTCTCGGCCGGCACGTTCCTGAAGCACGCGTAGTGTCGCATCCCGGAAGTGGCGAACTTCCCGGGGCGGCCGGGGCCCTTGCCTCGGACCGGACGGCGCGGGGCGCACATCCTGTGCGCCCCTGCGCGCCGCCGCTACCAGGCGAGGATGGGCGGCGCGCTCTCGTGCCGCTCGCACTCCGGCGAGTACAGGTAGCCGAGCAGGACGTTCTTCCCCACCATCGCCGCACCCCGGCCCGGGAACGTGTGGTACGAGCGTGACACGGCGCCCGTGTGCTTGAGGTGCCGGTAGATGCGGTACGGCGAGTTCAGACCGATCGGATCGATGCGCGCGTCCAGTCCGGCGCCCAGCGCGGAGGCCGCCTGCTGGCTGCAGACGCCGCTCGAGCCGTAGTCCGCGTCGGCCAGATCCGACTCCACGATGTACTCCCGCATGGCGGTCGCGTCGGCCCGCGCCGCGTCCAGCTCCTGGACGATCACCGGGCGGTGCGTGTTCGCCGCGAGGTAGTCCTTCACGGGGATCTGCAGCCAGGCGCTCCCGCCGGGCACGAGCCACGCGCCGGAGACGCGCTCGAACGTGTATACGTACCCGTCCAGGGCGAGCGCGGAGTGGCCGGGGCCGACCCCGGCGAAGTTCGTGACGCAGGTGAGCAACGCGGCGCGCCGGCACACGATGCACTGGGCCTTCACGGACGGCATGTCCCCCTCCTTCTTCCCGCGGGTTGCGGGCGTGTGGAAGGAAGACGCGCCGAACGGGCGCGAAACCGGACATCCGACAACGCGGGTCAGTCCGCCGGCGTGTCCCGGGCGGCGGCGGCCAGCCGCGCGAAGAGGCGCGCGGTGGTGAGCAGGTCCACGCGTCCGTGGTGCAGCACCGGGGCGAGCTGCGCCGGGTCCCGCGTGGCGATGAAGCGGTGGAAGCGCTCCGGCACCTCGTGGCTGGGAACGTCGCCCACGCGCGTGAAGCCCACGACGCGCCGTTCCAGCGTGGTGAGACGGCAGTTCTCGAAGCGGCCCTTCCAGTGCCGGCGCGCGGGATGCAGGATGTCCACGTGCGCGAGTCGCGCGGTGACGTCGTCCGGCACGCGGTGCACGACGCAGCGCTCCCGCAGGCACGGCACGTCGTAGGACTTGCCGTTGAACGTGACGAGCAGGCGGCGCGGCGCGAGCGCCGCGAGCGTGGCCGCGACCAGCGGGCCCTCCGCCGGGTAGTCCGTGGCCACGATCTGCCGCGTGACCAGCTCCCCGTCCTCCACGTGCAGGAGCCCCGCGAGCAGCACGGGGCATCCCCAGAAACCGGTGGTCTCCAGGTCCAGGACGGCCAGATCCTCCAGCGCGACGCCGCGCGCGGGCCGCAGTCCCTTCGGCAGCTCCTCGGCGGCCGTGGCGCCGAGCGTGGCCAGCGCGTCCCGCATCTCCGCGGCGAGATCCACGCCGGGCAGCAGCTCGCCCGCGTGACGCCGCACGTCCAGGAGACCGTCCGGACCCGGCTCGGCGCCTGCCACCGGCGGGCCGACCGCGGAGGTCGACCCCGATGCGGCACAAGGGAAGCCGGACTCCCCGCCGGAACGCGAGCCGGGGAAGGGCCGCGCGGCGTGCGCCGGCAGGCGCGCCGCGGCCCGCGCGCGCACGATGGCGCGGATGCCTTCCGTGAGACCTGACACCGGCGTCACGACGCCGCCGCTCCCGCGCGCTCCGGGACGGCAGCGCCGCAGGCGGGCGAGCCGTGCGTCGCGACGACCCCCTCCAGGATGAGGCGCGCCGCCTCCTTGTCCGGGATGGGCCACGCGCCGCCGACTTCCGGATCCTGGTGCTGCGCGGGGCGGAGCACCGGCAGCCCCACGCAGGACGGACAGCCCGCGTCGCACGGGCATTCCGCCACGAGCGCGTGCGCGGCCGCGAACACCTCGGCCGGGCGCCGGAACGCGTGCTCCACGAAGCCGAGCCCGCCGGGATGCCGGTCGTACAGGAAGACCGCGGCCTTCCCCAGGTTGCGGCTGTCCACCACGCCGCCGATGTCCGAGCGGTCGCACATGGCCCACAGCGGCAGCACGCTGATCAGCAGGTTCCGCAGGCCGGCCAGGCCCTCCGTGGGGTTCTTCCCGGCGCGCTTCACGGCCGCGCGCACCGCGTCCGGGAGCACGAACCAGAAGGTGACCGTGTCGATCGTCTGCTTGGGCAGGTCCAGGTTCCCCCAGCCGATGGAATCCACCGACATGAACCGGATCTTCTTGAAGAACGACGTGAACCACGTGACCGAGGCGTCCCCCAGGCCCGTGTCCGCACCGGCGAAGGCGCCGGTCTCGCGCGTGCCGTTCAGGAGGAGGTGCTGCTCCACGACCGGCGTGGTGTAGTAGTCCACCTCGCGGCGTTCCACGTACGCGGTCTTCCCCTCCAGATCCAGGTGCCGCACCACGAAGGTCTCGCCCTCGTGCAGGTACACCGCCTCCGGGTACAGCAGCTCCAGGGCCGAGATGGCATCCACGTTCCCCATCACCCGGGCGTCCCCGCGCGCGGGCGCCTCGAACGCGGGTCCCGTCCGCGGGCGGAAGGCCGACGCGTCGCCCGTGTCCTTCGCCACCTCCACGATGGTGTAGGTGTCCTGGGACATGTGCCGGAGCCCGACGCTTCGCGACGGGAAGTCCGTGTTGGCCCAGTAGCTCATGCCGTCCACGCGCCGCGTGCGGCCCGCGTCGTCCAGGAGGCGCACCAGATCCCCCGCCGTCTCGCCGAAGTCCTGCACGTCCGACGGCGAGAGCGGCAGCTCGAACGCCGCGCACTCCAGGTGGCCGGAGAGGATGTACGGGTTCTCCGGGTCGATCACGGCGCTCTCCGGCGTCTGCGCGAACAGCCACGACGGGTGCCGCGCGAGGTACTGATCCACGGGATCGTTCCCCGCCACGAAGAAGGTGACAGCCTCCTCCCGCCCGCGGCCGGAGCGGCCGGCCTGCTGGTGCAAGGACGCGATGGTGCCGGGGAAGCCCACCACGAGGGACGCGTCCAGCGAGCCGACGTCGATGCCCAGCTCCAGCGCGTTCGTCGACGACACGCCGAGCAGGTCCCCGGAGAAGAGCGCCTTCTCGATGGCGCGGCGCTCCGCCGGCAGGTACCCGCCGCGGTACGCGCGCACGCGGGAGACCAGCTCCGGCGCCTCGCGCGTGAGCGCCTCCTGCGCGTAGCGGTGGATCAGCTCCGCCGTGACGCGCGCCTTGGAGAAGCAGATGGTGGGCACGCGGTCCTTCACCAGCTCCACGAAGAGCCGGTGCGCCTCCACGTTCGCGCCGCGCCGGCCCATCTTCGCCTCGTCCACCCACGGCGGGTTCCACAGCACGAAGCGCTTCGGCCCGCGCGGCGAGCCGTCCTCGTCCACGACGACCACGTGGTCCCCCACGAGGCGCTCCGCGAACTCCCGCGGGTTCGCCACGGTGGCGGAGCCGAGCAGGAACACCGGGTCCGCGCCGTAGTGCCGCGCGAGCCGCACGAGGCGGCGCAGCACGTTCGCGACGTTCGAGCCGAAGATGCCGCGATACGCGTGGATCTCGTCGATGACCACGTACCGCAGCTTCGACAGCACGCGCGACCACTTCGCGTGGTACGGCAGGATCCCGGAGTGCAGCATGTCCGGGTTCGTGAGCAGGAGGTTCGCCTCGTCCCGGAGCTTGCGGCGGGTGGCGGAGGGCGTGTCCCCGTCGTAGGTGCCGGCGCGGACCACGGCGCGCACCGCCGGGGACGCGTCCGCCAGACGGATCAGCCCGCGGAGCTGGTCCTGGGCCAGGGCCTTCGTGGGGTACAGCAGGAGGACCGCCGCGTCCGGCTCGCGCAGCAGGGTCTCCAGGACGGGAAGCGTGTACGCCAGGGTCTTTCCGGAGGCGGTGCCGGTGACCACGGCCACGTGCCGGCCGGCGCGGGACTCGTCCAGGCAGCGGGCCTGGTGGGCGTACAGGCGCTCCACGCCGAGCCGGCGGAGCGCGTCCGCCAGGGGCTCCGGGAGGGGCGCCGCCGGATCCGCGAAGCGGGCCTCGCGCGCGGGGATCCGCTCCACGTGGACCATCTGGTCCTCGTAGCGCCGGTCCGCCCGGATCCGGGAGAGCAGCCGCTCCGCGTCCATCCCCACCCCCGCGTGGCCCGGCGGTCCGTGCCGTGGCGAGGCGCCAAGGTACTAGACATCCGTTTGGGGCGCAAGGGGCCGGGCGCCGGCCGCGGGATCGGGACCGCCGGAGGCCCGACCCGGGCCCGTCGCGAGGTGCCGGGCGAGGCCGACGACCAGGATCAGGAGCCCCGCCTGCAATCCGAGGAAGGACCCGATCTTCAGCCACGCGAAGGCGGGGTGCACGAAGCGCACGAGCCAGCCGCTGCCCTCCTGCAGGAGGGCGCTGCCGAACGTGCCCAGCACCAGGAGGATCCGCACGCGCATGGACCACGGCAGGAAGATCGCGAGGTGGGTGACGAGGAGGAGCACCATCGCCATCATGGCCAGGTGCGCGTGCGTGACCTCGAGCATGGAGCCAGCGGTGCGCGGCGGCAGGAACTCCGCTTCCGAACCAAGGTAGTAGCGCGCGATCGACTCCGGCGTGAAGCCCATCCGCGTGACGAACAGGAAGACGTTCGTGGCCCAGAGGCCGGCCACGAACAGCAATGTGCACCCGAGCGTGAGCCGCATGAGCGGGTGCGCGCCGTATCCGCCGTTCATCATGTACTTCACGGGGCGTCCCCGTGCAGCACGTGCTCCAGCGCGAGGGCGCGACGGACGGCGTCGGTGGCGGCGCGGACGCTGAGCGTGGCGCCGGTGATGCCGTCCACGTCCTGCCCCGGCCGCAGGCGATCCTCCAGCGTGTGCGACACGAGCGTGCGCAGCCAGGCCGGCGGCGGCAGGTAGTCCTCCGGCTCGTGGAACGCCAGCACCTCGACCGCGTGCACCGCGCCGTCCGGATCCACCGCCACCAGGACGGTCTCGGAGAGGCTGCGCACGGCGTGCGTGTCCAGGTACGCGCGCCCGAGCAGCGAGTCGCCGCGGCTGGCCTCCCAGTAGGTCACGCGCGCCAGGTCGAACGGCGCGCGCGCCGCCTGCCGTACGGCCTCCGCCTGCGGGGCGGTGAGGAACGCGGTGCGCGAGGCGAGCCGCGCGCCGTCCCCGTACACCGCGCGCAGGGCGTCGTCGCGCGTGCGCAGCAGCTTCGCGCCGGCGGGCGCGGCGGCGAGGCTCGCCGCCACCGCGATCAGAACAGATAGCCGAGCGCGACGTTCCACTGGTCCACTCCCGTCTCCAGGCCGTTCGTGTTGTGCTGCCAGTCCGTCTTCACCACGACCTGCGGGTGCGGATGGAAGGCCGCGCCCGCCGTGAGGATGCTGCGGTCGTTCCGCGGGTTCGCCCCGAAGCCGTCCGGGACCTCCGCCTGCGTGTCCAGCTCCTCGTGCCGCAGGTACGGCGTCAGCTTGTAGGGCGATCCCGGGCGGAGCCACGTCAGCACGTCGTATCCGCCCTCCACGTACCAGCCGAGCATCTCCGAGCCCACCGAGTCATTGCTGCCCGGCGCGATCCCGAGGAAGTCGTTCACGAGGGCCGCCTCGTCCACGGCCGCGCCCGCCACGAGCGCGCGCAGCTGCGCGCCGCGCCAGCGGAGCTGGGCGTGCGCCTCCCACACCGTGGTGGCCGCGTCGAACGCCGCGCCCGACGAGGTCCGCTCGCCCTGGGCCGTGGCGCCGCGGAACACCGACCCGCCGACGAGCGCGCCCCGGCGCTCGAAGTCCGCCCGCACCACGAACGCGAAATCCTCCGCCAGGCTCTCGGAGCCGCTCTGCCGGCCGCCGCGGAGCCCGCCGGCGCCGAAGCCGTCCGCGTACAGACTCTCCACGAGATACGCGCGATACGTGAGGCCCGGCGCGGGCTCGCCGAACACGCCGGCGCCGTTCGCGCGCCACGTGGAGGGCACGATGACGCGCTCGCTCTCCGGCCGGCGCGCGCCGAGGAACACGGGCGGCTCGTGCAGCTCGTTCACGAACCCCATCGGCACGAGGAGCATGCCGGCCCGCGCGTTGACCGCGGGATCCAGCAGGGCATCGATGTAGGCGAACTCCACCGAGACGCTGCCCGCCTGCCCCGTGGTGGCGTGCTCGAACTCGATCTCGGAGTTGAACAGCAGCCGCGCGTCGTACTTGTAGCCCACGTAGACGATCTGGCGCAGGAAGTCGATGCGGTCGCGGCTGCCGGCCTCGGCGCCGGACTCGTCCTCCCGCGCGAAGTTCTCGTACAGCATCTCGCCGTAGCCCCCGATCGAGACGCCCGGGTCGGCCGCGTACACCTTCGAGGCGGCGGGACCGAACCCGTGGCGCGACTCCGGTGCCCCGGCCACGGGACCGAGCTTCAGGTCCTCCAGTTCGGCCGCGAGCACCTCGATCCGGCGGGCGAGCTCGGCGGCGTCCGGGGCATCCGGGGACGCGGCTCCGTCGTCCGCCCACGCGGGCCGGGGACCGAGAAGAATCACCGCGATCAGGGCGAACGCGAGGCGTCGGGGCATGGGGAGGCTTCTCCGGGGGTTCGCTCGGCCAAAGGCCGACAGGTGGGTAGACCATTGTGCAGCTATGTGAACTCTTGCCCACGGTACTGAACGAAGTCTGGACCGTCAATGCTCCGGGGGGGCGCAATCGGGCGAGTGGCCCGCCGCCACGGGACGTCCGCTGCTACGATCCGGGGCCGCTTTTCCGGGAGGACTCCGATGTTCCGGGCCGCCGCCGGCTCCACCGCCGCCCTGCTGCAGCTGTGCGCGGGGTACTTCCTGTCGTACGTCGCCACCGGCGTGATCGTGAAGTACTTCCTGGACGTGCGCGACCCGAAGCTCTCCGACATGGCGTTCCTCGTGAACAACACGATCGGCTCCAGCGTGTTCGTGTTCATCCTGATCTTCGCGCTCGGGTGGATCCGGCTGAAGTCGAACCGCACCGTGCGCGTGGGTCCGTGGAACGTGCCGGTGGAGGCGGCGTACATCGTGCCGTCGGGCGTGTGCACGGCCATCGTGATCCCCACCACCACGCTGATGTACACGCTGCCGATCTCCGTGATGGTGGCCATGGTGATCATGCGCGGCAGCGTGATCGTGATCAGCCGCGCGGTGGACGCGATCCAGATCGCGCAGGGCATCCTGCGGAAGCGCGTGTACGCCGAGGAGAACTGGGCGGTCGTGTTCGCCATCTTTGCGGTGGCGGCCCACGTGGCGTTGCTGCCGGTCGTGGGCGCGCTGCGCGCGTCGGGCATCGACCTCGGCCCGGCGCTCGGCGTGAACCCGGACGACGCGCGCGGCAGCTTCGACTTCCTCGGCTCCGCCGCGGCCATGACCATCCTGGGGTCCTACATCGCGGCGTACTCCGTGCGCATCTACCTGATGAACTACTTCAAGAACACGCGCGCGAAGGGCGTGCCGCAGGACAACAAGGGGTTCTTCTCCATCGAGCAGATCGCGGCCGGCGCCACCATGGTGCTGCTGGGCGCGTGGGTCGTTTCGTCGAACGCGGCGGACCCGCGCATCGCGGAGTTCCGCGGCGCGCTCGCGGAGCCCACGTGGTCGGCGATGCTGTCGGGGATCCCGTACGGGCTCGTGGCGTTCTTCTCCGTCTTCCTGTTCATGTTCCAGGGCCGAACCGCCACGTTCGCCGGGCTGGTGAACCGGCTCACGTCGCTCCTCGCGGGCACCGCGGCCACGCTGCTCACGCACGTGTTCTTCGGCTCACGCCTGCCGTCCGCGCGGGACTGGATCTCCATGGCGTTCATCCTCGTCGCGGTCGCGTTCCTGACGCGCGCCGAGCGCAAGCGCGTGGAGGAGTTGGCGCGCGCGGCCGCGGGCTGAGGTCGCGGCGGGTGATCGGCCTCGTCCTCCTCGCCGCCGCGTTCGTGGGCGTGCACGCCCTGGCGGCCGCTGCAGGCGGCGAGGCGTGGGGCCTGCACTTCCTGCGGTACCTGGACGCCGGGCGCGTGGTCGCGGCCGCGTTGCTCGCCGCGGCGATCGGCGTACTCGCGGCGCGTCCGCCCCGGCCGCCGGCGCGCGCGGGACTCGCGGTGCTCGCCATCGTGTTCGTCGCGCTCGCGTGGACGCTGCGCGACCGGTCGCATCTCCTGGGCGACGGAACGGTGATCCTGGATCCGGCAAACGCGGCGGCCGTGTTCTCGGAGCGGCAGCCGGGGGCGCATCTCGTGGACATCGCGCTGCACGGAGCGGCGGCACGGCGGGAGGTCGAGCCCGCGCGCGTGTTCGAGGCGTGGGGCGTGCTGTGCGGCGCGGCGATCGTGCTGCTGCTCGCGCTCGCGGACCGGCGCCTCGGCGCCGGGGGCTGGGCGCTCGCGCTCGGCGCGACCACCGGGGCGATGCAGCTCGGCTTCGGATACGTGGAACACTACCCCGCGGTCGCGGTGGCGTGGATCGCATGCCTGGTCGCGCTGACGCCCGCCTTCGCACGGCCGGCGTTCCTCGCGCCGGGCCTGGTTGCGTTCGGGATCGCGCTGTTCCTGCACGTATCCACGGTCGTGCTGGTCCCCGTGGTTGCCTGGGCGGCGGCAAGGCAGATCGTGTTGCGTCGTGGCCGGGGGCGGCTCGTGCCGGTCGCGGAGATCGCGGGGGCAGTGGTGCTGGCAACCGTCGCGTGGCCGCTCGTTTTCGGCGGGTTGCCGGACGCACCGTCCTTCGCGGGATACCTCGGAATCCTGACGCGGGCGGGCCGGTACGTGGAGCCGTCCGCGGATCCCACGGCGGTTGCGGCGCCGCTGTTCTCGATGGCGCGGCTCGCGGAGTTCACGTGGCTCCAGCTCCTGCTCGTGCCGGTGGCGCTGCCGCTCGCGCTGGCGGGCGCGTTCGTCGCGGTGCGGCGGCGACGCGTGGCCCCGGAGGCCGCCGGCTGGGGCGTGGCCGCCGCATCGTTCCTTGCCGCGCAGGCGCTCTTCTCCCCCGCGCTCGGCGCGCCGCGGGACTGGGACGTGCTGGCGGCGGGCGCGTTCCCGCTCGCCGTGGTGGGCGCGGCGCTCACGCGCGATCTCCTCGCCCCGCGCGCGCGCGGCGTCCTGGCCGCGCTCGCCGCGTTCCACACGCTCGCGTGGATCTCCGTGAACGCGAGCCCGGCGGCGGCGGACGCGCGCTTCGCCGAGCTGCCGCTGTCCGCGGGGCAGAACGACTTCGTGCTCGGCACACGCGCGCTGAAGCAGGGCCGCGCGGACGAGGCGGCGGCGCACTTCGAGCGCGTCGTGCACGCGCTGCCCGACACGGGCCCGGGGTGGTTCAGCCTGGGCCTGGCGCACGAGGCGGCCGGCCGCGCCGGGGCGGCGCGCGACGCGTTCGCCCGCGCGCTCGCGCTCTCCGCACGCGATCCGCGCGTCCCGCGCGGCGAGGTCCTGGAGCGGCTCGGGCGCGCCGCGTTCGCCACCGGCCGCGCGGACGAGGCGCGGGCCGCGTTCGCGGAGGCGCACGCGCTCCGCCCCGCGTCGCTCCCGCCCGTGGTATTCCTCGCCGTGCTCGCGAGCCGCCACGGCCGGCCGGCGGAGGTCCTGGAGCTGCTGGACCCGTTCCTGCCGCGGCGCGCGGAGCAGCCGTCCATCCTCATGCTCACGGCGGACGCGCTGGATGCGCTCGGCCGGACCGCCGAGGCGGACGCGCGGCGCGCCGAGGCGGCGCGGCTCTTCCCCGATCACCCCGACGTGCGGGCGGCGCTGGCGCGCCGCGCCGCGGAGACGAACCGATGACGCCCACCCGATCCGCCGCCGGCCGCTGCCCCTGGGCGGGCACCGATCCCCTGTACGTGGCGTACCACGACGAGGAGTGGGGCGTTCCCGTGCGGGACGACCGCCTCCTCTTCGAGTTCCTCTGCCTGGAGGGCGCGCAGGCGGGGTTGGCGTGGATCACGATCCTGCGCAAGCGGGCGAACTACCGCCGCGTGTTCGACGGCTTCGATCCGGCGAAGCTCGCGCGCTGGACGAGCGCGAAGGTGGAGCGCGCCCTGAAGGACGAGGGTATCGTGCGCAATCGGCTCAAGGTGGAAGGCGTGGTGAAGAACGCGCGGGCGTACGCCGCGCTCGCGGCGCGCGGGGAGTCGTTCGCGGACTTCCTGTGGAGCTTCGTGGGCGGCGCGCCGCGGCAGGAGCGGCGGGAGTCCCTGAAGGAGGTCCCGGCCGAGACGGAGGAGTCCCGCGCGATGAGCAAGGCGCTCCGCAAGGCCGGCTTCACGTTCGTGGGGCCCACGATCTGCTACGCGTTCATGCAGGCCACGGGCATGGTGAACGACCACGTGGTGACCTGCCCGCGCTGGCGCGCGCTCGGCGGCGGGACGGCGCGCAAGCGCGCTACTCGTCGAACTCCGACGTCGCCTCCACCTCGTCCTCGCCGCGCGCGGTGACGGTGAGCAGGTTCGGGCGGCAGCAGGTGGCGCAGTCCTCCGTGAAGCGCTGCACGGCGCCGAGCGCCGGATCCACCGGCGTCTCGTTCGCCGCGCCGCACACCGCGCACGTCCACGCCGCGAAGGGAAGCGACTCCGCCATGACCTGCCCCGCCGCCCGCGCCGGCGCGCCGCCCGCGGCTACCAGCCCTTCTTGTCGGGCGCGGGCGTGACGCCGCCCATGGGCTCGGCCTGCAGCGTCTTCGCCGCCTCCTGCAGCGCGGCGACGAGCGCGTCCAGCTCCTTCTTCCCGTCGGCGCCGTAGCCGCGCAGCACGTCGATCTGCAGCAGCAGCGCCTGCAGGTGCGCCTCGCCGAGGTACTCGCGCGCCTGCGGGAACTTCGGCTTCGCCTGCAGCGCCTTCGCGTACGTCTCGAACGCGTCGTCCAGGTTGCCGTTCTTGCGCTGCGTGTACGCGAGCATGTTCAGGTACTCGGGGTTCTTCTTGTCCTTCTTCACCGCCGCGCGGAATCGCTCGAGCGCCTCGGCGTAGCGCCCCTCCTTCACGAGCTCCATGCCGCGCGCGTAGGCGGCGACGCCCTCGTCCTCGGGGGACGACTCCTGGGCGGACGCGCCCTCCGCGTCGTCGTCGTCGCCGCCGCTGGACATGGCGAGGGCGGCGGGCGCGGAGAGGGCGAGGCAGGCGGCGCACGCGACGAGGACGGCGAGCGGGCGGATGCGAACCATGGCTTCCTCCGGGGGCTTCGAGGGGATGCGGCGGCGGGCGGACGGCGCGCACTCTACCACGAGCGAACCGTCAACGATGCAGCGCCTTGATCCTCCCCCACGTGAGCGTGTCCACCGACACGGGCTGCACCGGCACCGCGGGCGACGCGTTCAGCACCTCGCGATCCGTGCTCCGCTGCACGAACGCCACCGCGCGCAGGTTCGCGAGCTGCCAGCTCCCGAGCGGGATCTCCTCCGTCACCACCTGCGGCCCCGACGCGAGATCCAGCGCCACCCCCGCGCTGAGGAACCGGCCGACGTGCGGGAAGACGCTACCGCCTTCCGTGTCGCAGCACTGGATCACGCCCTCCTCGAACAGCGCGACCCGCACGACGCACTGCTCCGGCGAAGGCACCGTCTCCCCCGGCGCCGGCGTCACGGTCACGTTCACGGTGGCGGTGTTCCCCCGCACGCCGCCCGTCGTGGCCGTGGTCTCGAGCGACAGCACCGCGCCCACGTCCATCCGGGCCACGAGCCGGCTCCGGTACTGCGCCTCCACGTCCGCGCTCCCGACATACGCGTTGATCCCGTCAAACACGGTGGTGGGCGTCCCGAAGAGCCCGTACCAGTCCCGCCGTCCGATGGCCGACGCGTTCGACAGCGTCTGCGTCACATGCCACTCGATGACGACGAAGCGCCCCGGATGCTCGGCCTCGAGCGTGGAGAGCGCCCGCCGGGCGCTCGGACAGTTCGGTCAGGACTGGTACCCGAACTTGTCCATGAATACGACCCGCGACACGACCGCGGCCGCGGGAACGGCGAAGCCGAGGACCGTCAGCACGAGCGCGGCGAAGTGGAGCGGATGCACGGCGACCTCCGGGAACCGGGTTGTGCTCCGGGTACACCCGGCTCCGCCGCACTGTGACACACCAGGCAAAGCGACCGCGCGCGAGGCCGGATCGGGTGGGCGAGCCTCGCAGGCGGACAGGCCGGAGGGTCGGGGATCGAGCCCGGGTTCGCGGCGGTGACCCCGGCGGG